>DFOH01000022.1 GCA_002376545.1 Firmicutes bacterium UBA3546
GATATAGCTATAACGGCAGAAGTATCTGATGATGTTTCTGTAAGAGATGTAGAATTACTAGTAAAGAATAAAAACTCATCCTACTGGATGCTAGTTTCTATGAATAGAGTAGCAGGAGATCATAAGTCAGGAACATATCAAGGAACTATAGCCTATGATTTGTTAGTAGGAGATAGTATTACCTACAAGATAAAGGCAAAAGACTTTAGTGGCGAAGTAGTTACGACAAGAGACTATACAATAGATATCAAATTTGGTATAGTTCCAGATGAATACAGTCAGGGCTTTGAAGATAATGCTTTAGGCTGGATAATGGAAGGAGCATGGGGATGGGGACTTGCAACAGGCTCAGATCCATTACCGGTTGAAGGAATAAATCTAGCAGGTACAGTACTAGGTGGAAATTACCCAACTAATGCAGAAGATTGGATGATAACCCCTCCGATAGACTTAAGAGATGATTCATTATCTGCAGCATCCTTGAGATTTAATCATTGGTATAACATAGAGAATAACTACGATAAAGGATATCTCTATGTAACTAATGACTATGGTACAAATTGGACTCAAGTTGGGCTATATACAAATACTTCTAACGGATGGCAAGAAGTAGTTGTTGATCTTAACGATTATATTGGTTCATCTAACCCAGTATTTGTAGGATTTAGATTTACATCAGATAACTCAGTAGTAAAAGAAGGATGGTATATAGATAATGTAAGACTAATGGGTCCTGACAAAGTGCCTCCAGCAGTACCAGCTGATTTTACTGCAGAACCAGGCTTAAAGGGAATCAAATTGAGCTGGACAAATGTATTAGAAGCAGACCTTTCACACTACAATATATATAGAGCAGAGCTATCAGGCGGAGAATATGATAAAATAGGGCAAACAGCTGTAAATAGCTTTGTAGATACAGATGTAGTAGCAGAAGAGACCTATTACTATGTAATAACTGCATCAGACACATCAGGAAATGA
The DNA here is from genome assembly GCA_002376545.1 of Firmicutes bacterium UBA3546. GTDB lineage: Bacteria > Bacillota > Clostridia > Tissierellales > Proteiniboraceae > Proteiniborus. The sequence goes on from DFOH01000022.1 coordinate 981, forward strand.
AAGCGGATACTCAGCTGAGGCATCTGCAACTGCTCAAGAAACAACAATAATATTCAGTGAAGATTTTGAAGAAAATAATGGTGGATTTGTAAAAGGAGTCACTTCTGGAACTGCAAATGACTGGGAATGGGGTATTCCTACATCTGGTCCAAATACAGCAGCTTCAGGAGAAAAATTATGGGCTACAAAACTAGCTGGAAACTATACAGCAAGTAACAATTCATATATTGAATCTCCTGCTATAGTTATTCCAGAAGACAAGAATCCAGTATTAACCTTCAATCACTGGTATGATTTCGAAGGAACAACAACTTGGTATGATTATGGTAAGGTGATGATTTCCAGTGACAATGGAGCTACTTGGATAAATGTAACTCCAGGAGCTAAGGGACAATACGGTACTCGTCTACAAACTTGGCTGACTGAAGAAATACCACTAGGTGGCTACAACGGAGAAACTATAAAGATTAGATTCTTCTTCTATTCAGATAGCTCAGTATTCTATTCTGGTTGGTATGTAGATGATGTTAGCGTTATTGGATTAAATATACCAATTGATCCACCAAGTGACCCGGTTGAAGACGAAGAGACACTAGAAGCTAAGAAAGCTGACTATGTAGACCCAGGCAAGCCAAACTACAGTCTAAGAAGATTTGAAGTAAACAGTTATGAAAAAATATTAAACAATGAAGTAACTAATATGCCTATGGGCACTATAGGTGTTCCAGCAGCTGATGCTGTAGTTACTATCCTTGAGACTGGAAGAAGTGTTAAGGTTGACCCTGTTACTGGTAGATTTAGTATAAGAGTTCCAATGGGAGAATATACTCTTAGTGCAGAGGCTTATGGTTACTATTCACAAGAAGCTGAAGTCGCAGTAATTGAAAATGGAACTGTAAGTACAAGATTCTTGCTAGAGCCTATGCCAAGAGGATCCATAACAGGAAGAGCTTACGATAGATACTATGGAGAACCAGCATCCTATGCATCAATAAGATTAGTGGAAGATCCAAAGGTAGTGCCTGTAATTGCAGACGTAGATGGATACTTTACTATTTCTGATGTTATAATAGGAGATTATACAATAAAAGTTGTAGCTGATGGATTCTATCCTGGAGAATTCCTTGTTACTGTAGACGCAGATGCTGTAACAGATGTTGAATTAGAGCTTCAAAGATATGTAGGCATTCCTTCAGAAATTGCATATGATGATGGAACAGCAGAAAATGCATTGGTATTAAATGAAGCACCTAATGGATTGGCAGTAAGGTTTACTCCAGAAGAAAATGGCAAGGTAGTAGGTGCAAATGTTTACTTCTGGGATACTTCATGGCCAACACCAGGAGGAAATAGAATGGGATTTGCAATCTATGATATAGCTGAAAATGGAGCAGTATCTAGAGTAGAAATCCCAATATTTGTAAATGTACAAAGAGGAGCTTGGAACTATATAGACCTATCAAGCTATGGTTTTGCCACTAATAGAGACTTCTATATTTCAACAATACAAGATGCAGCTGGTACAAGTTGTCCAGGAACAGGTATAGATCAAGCTTCACCATATGCTGATAGATCATATCTAAATATAGATGGAGAGTTTTCACCATTAGCAGACGAGGATATTGCTGGTGGATTAATGATAAGAGCCATCATAGAAAAGTCTGTTGGTATACCAGTTATTACAAATCTCAATGCGACACACTATACAAACCAAGATGTTATAACAGTAAAAGGTACTGTAGAAACAGATTGCAAGGTTAATGTATTTGTAAATGGCGAAATAGCAGCTTCTGGGAATGCTGAAAACTTAGAATTTGCAATAGATGTAGAATTGCCACTAGATGAGAATCAAATTATGGTAACAGCAGAGTATGAAGACAGACAAACTGAGCCTTCATCAGCTGTGACAGTTATCAAAGATAAAGTAGCACCAGTACTAGTAGTAGATGAGCCATTAGACAATGCCAAAATTAATGCAGAATCAGTTCATGTAATAGGTAATGTAGCTGAAGACACTCTTTTGGCAAATCTATTGATTAATGAAAAGGAAGCTTTAGTAAATGAAGACGGAAGCTTCCATGAAAGATTAATGCTAGATGAAGGTGAAAATATAATTACTGTTAAGGCTACTGATGGTGCAGGAAATGAGACAATTGTTACAAGAACTATAACTGTAGACTTAGAAGCACCAGAAATCACAAATATGATGCCAGATGAAGATATAGAACTATATACTGGACAGACATTGGAAGTTAGCTTCAATGCTGAATCAGGAGGAGAAGGTTACTTTAGAATAGTAGCTGGATATACTCCTGAAGGCAGCAGAGGAAGCGGTATTCCAATGATAGAGTCAGAGGAGACTCCAGGATTGTATGAAGGCTCTTTAATAATACCAGAAGGCTTCTCTGTAAACGGTGGTCTAGTAGAATTTGAATTCATTGATGCAGCAGGTAACAGAATAGTAGATGTAGCACCTGGAAGAGTAACTATAGAGGAGCTTGTTCTTAGAAAAATTCAACCAGCTTCAGATGTAGTATTAGAGTCAGGAGATACTGTTGAAATAAGCTTCAATAGTATATCTGGTGGAGAAGCTTTCTTTAGAATAATGCTTCCATTTGGACTACAAAATGTATCTCAAGGTATGAACATGGTAGAAGAAGCACCAGGCTTCTACAGAGCAGTATGGACAGCACCAGCAGGAATCGCTGCTTCTGGGCTGATAGTTGAAGTAAGCCTAATAAAAGGAAGTATTGAGCTAGTCGAATATGCACCTGGAACAATAACAATAGTAGGGCAAATGAGTTTCTTACCTAGTAATACAATAATAGTGGGCAAAGAAGCCTTTGATATTAGATTCCTAGAAAATAGTGAATATGCACAAGAAAAGCTAAATCAATGGCAGGAAGAAGGAAACGAAGTATTTATTAAACTTGACGAAGATACGATAGTGAATGCTGATGGCGAGTTAGTTGACTTCAACACTGTTAATATGTATTTAGAAGATATCAACACACTGCTCTATTATGACAGAGACGGCAATACAGCTATTTACAGATAGTAAATAAACTTAAAGGCTCCCACCACAGCCCTTGTGTTAGGGAGCCTTTTTCAGTTGAAAAATTTCGTGTTTCCAATATATTAGTGATCCTTCATTAGCGTTCAGGGTGACAGGAAGAGATTTTTTCAGTAGTTTCGGGCATATATCTTGTCCCTATTTCTTTTTTATTTTTCTCACTCTATTTAGTTATACATTTTTGTTTTTTGAAAAACTAAATTATCACTATTTGAGAGTGAACGATCAATAATAGAAGGGTTTTATAATTCAAGGAAGACGACTATACTTGCGTGAGTGCTGTTTTTATTTTGGTATTACTTGACATTAATCTTTGATTTTAATACAATTTAGGTAATAATATGAAATTGGAGGGGATGAAGTGGATATAGAGTTAAGATTTAGAAAGGATGATATAGAAACTAAAGAATGGCTAATTAATGAATTGGGTATTTCTGAAGGTGATTTTTTAGAAGTTAGACCACTTGATGGCACTGCCATTATAGTTGCTGCATTTGTAACAATTGAAATGCTAATTAAGAACCCAGCAATTATTGATAAGTTTTTAAAACGTGAAGGATGCGAAGTAGAATTTGATGAATATGGCAATTTGTTAAGAGCCAAGGGCTATACCGTTACTGAGATAGTAAAACTAATCTTAGCTGGCAAGCTAAGGAATAAAATGTCGGATAAAGCCTAGGGGGCAGATTTGATATGAATAATATAGATAAATTTTTGATAAAAAATAATTATGTAGATTCTATAGAGAAGGATAGCAATTTATTAGACTCATGGATAGATAAAATGGAGGATTATAATATTTACTATAAAACAAATCCTAAGTCAGATATTTTTACTCTAAATGAGTCGGATAAAAAAATTTATCATATTATTTGGGATAGCTCTTTTTGGGACATATATTTAAAATTTTATTATATTATTGATGAAAAAAATCTATCACCAAAGTTAGATACTAATATGCTAATCAAAGATAGTGGCTACATGTTGGCACTTTTCTTTGATTATTTATCAACTAGATTTGGATATTATTCAGAGTTGGTAAATGAATTGAGAGAAAATGCAAAAAATTTTGGATATCAATTTTTAGTGGATAATCTGTACGGAAACTTACATGAAAGTCAAACGTATGATTTTGAAATTATGATATGTAAGCAGTTTGCCTTTTGGCATGAAATAGCACATGCTGAATTTCATAAGTATGATGATGAAAATGGGCTATATCAGCATCGTGTTGAAGTAATTTATTCTCTCCTTGAAAACTTGCCTGAAGAAATAACATTTAATACAGATATAATAGAAAAAATAAGGGCACGTACTATCTCTAAAGATTTAGTTGAAGAACTTGCAGCAGATTTGAGAGCATTTCAGAGATTAATGCAATTTGAGGAGTTATCAAATATTAAGGAAAACTTAGATAGGTTTATTCAAGCTGTTAACGTATTAATAAATTTTATAACTATAAAATCAATGTTGGACAAACAGTGGGATCATTATGTAAATCAAAAAAATGGGATACCGCCAACTTCGATAGAAACCCAAATATTAAGAAGAATTTTTTTCCCAGCTATAATTTATATTGCTGTTGGACGAGAAGAGCTTGGAGATTCGATAATTTATGATGTGGATACAACACAAAGAAATATCGAGTTATTTTGCAGGAACCTAGATATTATAAAAAATGAGTGGTACATAAAACTAATTCTTGATGACAACTACAATGGAATAGATATGGATATTTATAATCAATTAAATATATTGAATATAATATCCACACATATGTCTAATATTACAGTAGAAACATCCTGCAAAAGGCTTAAATATTTATTCAACATAGCACATACAGCACAGCATAGTTTAACTCCATTAGATAGCATCCCACTTTTTATGAAATTTATAGAATATGCACTAAAAAAAGAAAATGAAAATAAAAGAAATATTGGGGATGCATATTCTCGTATGGCAAGGGTATATGCCGAAAATGGACAATTTATAAAAGCTGAAATAATGATTAATAATGCAGTAGATATTGTAGAGAAAATCTACAAAAATGATATATATTCTGCTTTTCTATATAATAATATTGGGAACGTGTTTTCCTTGCTAAATAATAATGATGAAGCTCTTAAGTATTATAATAGTTCTATGGAGATTAGAGTTAAATTTAATGATTTGGATAGTATTAGTATGGCTGTAGTCTATCGAAATTTAGGAGTTATTTATTATAGGAGACAAGATAGCCCTCTATCTTTAAAATATTATTTAAAAGCTTATCGAATTATGAAACGTCGTTATGATATGGATAATATAGAATTAATCAGGCTGAAAATAGAACTAAAAGCTTTTGCAGAATTCAACTCTAATGTATCTGGGTTTTGTACTTCTCTGAAGTATCCATTATACGATTTAAAACAGGCGTATATGGAAGATATTGATGATATTGATTGTCTTAGGAATTACTTGTGGGGAATTGTTCGAGATATATTATTGGTGCCGTTTGATATGGCGTGTGATTTATTTATTGAACTAGTTGAATTAGTTGAAACGAATGTCAATAAGGATTCTACTTTGCTTGCATTTCTTTTATATGGAATGACTAACTTTAGTAAGCCTTTGTTGACTGAACTTTCAGATATGTAAGGAGTCAGATTACTTTCTAGCTTTAAGCCTGATTTGGATATTGATATTGAATTTACCGACCAAGCTACCAAGCAAGCTAATGGAGAAACCAAGAAACTATTAGAAGTCTGTAAAATTCCTAGAATATGAACTTTTAATTTATAAAAAAGGCTTTGAAGAAAACTTTCCTTCAAAGCCTTTCATCATAAAAAATAGTTCTAAAGAACGGTTTTGCTTTATCTATACATATCAGATTATAATCATACATAATATTTAGTGATTAAATAATCATATGGGGGTTGGTTTTAAATGAAAAGGCAAAAAGTACGTTTTTTGAGCAGTGTTTTTTTGGTGATGGTTTTGGTGTTTACAAGTCTTTCCACTGTGCTTGCTAATGATTATGACAACTATGCTATTGACGAAAAGCAAGTTCAAGAAGACTGGGAAAAGGCAGCTAAATTACCAGTAGTGGCAGATAAAATTGCAGAAGGCTCGAATAGTGTTGGGATAAATGCTACTGGCACATATCCGACTAGAAAAGGGGTTATTCTAGTTACACCTGATAAGCTAAAGGGAATCATTCCTACGGGTCATGCTGCTATTATCTATTCCAGTACTAGAGTAGTTGAATCCTTGTCAGGTGGAGTAACTACAGGAAATAATAATTGGAATAAAACAAGAAAGAAATGCTATGGAGTAACTGTAATTGGAACAACTACAACTCAAGACAGCAATGCAGCAAATTATTGCTATAAGCAAATAGGAAAACCATATAACTGGAACTATTTAAATGTTTCAACAAGGTCATCCTTCTATTGCTCTCATTTAGTATGGGCAGCCTTCAAGGACTTATATGGAATAGATCTAAATACTGGCTCCTATGGAGCGGCAGTCCATCCTATGGAGCTAGTAAATACAAGTAGAACAAGTAAAATATACGAAAATTAGCTAGCTGTTAATGGATATACATATGTATATCCATTAACATTTATTGGGGAGGGATAGAGATGTATAGGAAAAAGGTTATTTTCATATCTATAATTCTTGTTTTATCAGTATTATCTGGATGCAGTGAAGCTAATATTATGGGTAAAAGCTCTAATTACAGATATGGAGTAATTGAAACAACAGGTCAAGAAAATAGGACATATATATCATTTTATAATGACGACCTAGAGAAGCTAGGTGAGGAAAGCTTCAAATATGGCTCAATGGGAGATGGGTTTTCTTTACCAATAGTTTTTGATAATAATATGTTTATTGTTCCCAAAGGTATCTATAATAAAAAGGAACTTACCTTTGTTATGGGATATGACTTAGATAAGGGGAAAGTAGAAAAATATGATACTGGATTGCAGAATATGAATAATATAACAGTGGGTGAGGATTATATTTATGGTGTCAATACAATGAACAATATTTCAAATATTGTAAAATGCAATAGAAGTACAAAGGAGCTATTAAAGAAGGAAATACCAGAGACATATATTAGCTATATTGAAATCTATGGTGACGAGCTCTTTGCCTTTGGTGAAATAGAGAAAGAAGGAAAAATGAAATCCTATCTTTATATATTTGATTCCAATACATTAGATATATTAGAAAAAATAGATATTTCAGATATTGGCTTTGGTCAGTACTATACAGCTATGAAAGACAATAAATTATACTTTCCAACAGCCTTTTTAATAGAAGGTGTAGAGGATCAGCCTACAAATAAACTATCTGAATATAGCCGTGAAAGCAGAGAAATAAGGACCTATGATTTAAAAGAAAATTATCCATTTCAAATAATGGAATACAAAGACAGGCTATTAATCACTCATTTTGATCCTGTAGCAGTTAAAGGTAATATGATTAGTATATTTGATATTAAAGATGGAAGCAGTGAGGTAATTGAATTTAATCATAATATAGAGCAATTGGAGCTAGACGGTGAAAATATCATCATATTAGGTGATGGATATTTACATAAATATGACAGCAATTTTTCATTAATAAATTCTATTAAGGTGGTTAATGATAGAGATTCTAACTGTTATTATTATACAACAGGTTTTTTTAAGAGATAAATGATATAGCTTTCTTTCTTGCCATACTGAAAAGAAGTTGCAGATTTATGTTTTCAATATGTTAAAAATTCCTCGTTAAAGCTCAGGATGAAAAAAGAGGACTTTTTCACTAGGTTCAATTCTGCCTGTTTCTTTGACAAATACTACATCATATAATATGATGTTAATAATAAATAAAGTGAGGAGATGGTAACAGATGAAGGCTAGACCAAAGAAAAGGATGGCAGTAATTATTACTACCGTCTTGGTACTGAGTTTATCTTTAACATCAGTAGCATTTGCAGAAGGTACCTACAAAAACCTAAGAGCTTGGTTTGGAGATATCAAGATATTTTCCAATAATCAGCAGATACAAATAGACCCTAAGCCCTTTATGGTTGATAACACTACATATGTTCCTTTAAGAGCTCTGAGCAATATCTTTAACAAAAATATTAATTGGGACGGAACAAATTTAAGAATTGATATTACTGATAAACCTGACCAAAATACTGCATATATGACGTATCTATCTCAACAATTGGCGGAAAGACAGACTAAAATAAAAGAATTAGAAGCAAAGGTTGCTCAGCTAGAAGCTGAATTGGCTATTACTAATAAAGGCTCTAAGTACACTCTACGACAATTAGAAGACTATCTCAATGATGAATATGGTACATATGAGAAAATTTCATTTGATATAGAGCTGTATGGAGATAAGGATGATATCGAAGTAGAGATATATGTAGACCTTGATGATTATTATTCTAGATGGAATTCATTGACCTCTACAAAGATAAAGAGCTTTATTGAAGATATAGTAGATGATATTTTATCTAATTATAAAAATGCTGATGTAACTGGATTTATAGAAGACAGCTACAATGATAAGGAACTGGTAGAATTTTATCTAAATACAAAGGGAAAACTAGTAGTGAACGCTAATGCCAGTAGTAAGCAGACATATGATATAGACGACTTAGAAGATTATCTAAACAAGAACTATGACTACTATGAAGGTGTATATTTTGACATAGCCTTATCGGGAAGTAAGAGTCAAATTAGAGTATACGCCACTGCTGGTAGAGATTATCTAGATGATTTGTATACATCTGAAATAAAAAGCTATCTAAAGGAGCTATATTCGGAAATATCTTACGAATATCCGGATGCTGACATATATGGATATATTGAAGATACTTATAGTAGTTATTATTTTGAATTTGATTCAAGGGGAAATGTATACTTAGAGCTGCAATAACTAAGAAAACTACCAAATATACAATACGGGGGACATGAGCTTTATTGCTTATGCTCCTTATTTTTTTGAAGTAATAATCAAAAAGCTTTAGTCTAATATAATATGCATATCTTGATGTTACAAATAGAACTGTGCTATAATCAAGTAAAATACATGTTTTTTGCAGAGATTAAGAGAGGGAGGATTTTATTATGAAAAAGCTTTTATCACTTGCTGTAGCTGTTTTTATGCTTTTTTCAATGAGTATTATTACATATGCAGAGGATAAGATAGTAGATGAAATAGATCCAAATAAAGAGTTAGAGCTAAGCCTAAATGAAGCTATTGAATATGCTTTAAAGCATAGCAGAGATGTAAAGATACAGGATTTGGAAATGAAAAGAGCACAGCTGCAATATGACCAAGGGAGAAGTGGAGCTAGAGAGCTTGAAGAGCAAATTGATGAGTATGATAATTTACCTAACGACATAAGAAATGAAATGAGAGGAGAAGTAATACCTATTATAGAAAGTGAACTGTTGAACTTAGGAGTTCTAGACAGACAAGCCAAGCTCACGAGACAAATCTCCATATGGAACAAGGAAATTAAAGAAAATGAGATTAAATACAATGTAGAAAAAGCCTACTTTGACTTATTGCAAAGTGAAATAGACATGGAAATAGCAAAGGAAGGTCTAGAGCTAGCAAATAGGCAATACGAGCAAAGTAAAAAAATGTACGAATTAGGCACCATATCTCACCAGCAGCTTCTGTCAGTAGAGTTTGCTGTATCTCAATCACAATCAGGTTTTGATATGGCTATAGTAGGCTATGAGCTACAGAAGATGAGCTTTAATAATACATTAGGACTTACTTTAGGGCAAAGAGTAAAGCTAACAGATAAAATAGAGAATAAGGTTCATGACGAAATAAACCTAGAGGAATCTATAGAAGCTGCCCATGAAAGCAGTGCAATGTTAAAGGCTGCTCAGGAAAGCTACGAGCTTTCTGAGCTTACATTTAAGGCTGTTAAAGCAAAACATGTTACTCCAAACCAATATGGGTATAGAGAACAGGAAATAGCAGTAGAACAAGCAGCTAAGAGCCTAGATACAGCTAAAAACGGAGTAGAGATGTCTGTGAGATCTGCTTACTATAGCCTAATCACAGCAGAGAAACAGATAAAGACATATGAAAAAGCAGTAGAAAATGCACAAAAAGCATATGAACTAACTGAACTAAGCTACGATCTAGGACAAAATACTTCAAATGATGTAACTAAGGCTAGAATAGACCTTATGGATGCTAAGAAAAATCTTTCAAAACAAATACATGCATACAATTTAGCCTTACTAGATTTTAAATATGCCATAGGTTTAGGAAAAAACACAATAAGCGGTGGGTTTTAAGATTTTAAAGGAGAACAGACACCATGTCCCATCAAGTACTACTAAATATGAAGAACTGACCTTTTAGAGTTAGTTCTTTTTTTCTTTATTTTTAGTACGATAATCAAAAATCCTCAATCCAATATAACCCACTTACCTTGATGTTACAAGTAGAACTATGATATAATCATAACAGATAAAATAGAGCACAAGCCTCATGAAAAGGCAGTAGAAAATGCATAAGCGATGAATTTTAAGCTTTTAAGGAGTGATTTATATTAAAGCTAGAGAAACTTCTCGGGTTTTATACTTAGACTTGCTGAGAATTATTTCCATATTTGCAGTTGTAATATTGCATATATCAGCTCCAATTGCAGCCAATATGAGTAATTATGGTATTAAATGGTGGTGGATAGGCAATCTAGCTGATTCAGCTACTAGATGGAGTGTACCTGTACTGATAATCATAAGCGGAAGATTGATGCTGGATAATAATAGAGAAGAAAAACCTTCTCTATTTCTAAAAAAAAGAATAACAAAGATAATCATTCCTCTCATATTTTGGAGCTTTATATATATGATTAGAAAAAGTGGGACACCTGTCCAGTTTGATATGTCATTAGTTAAATCCTTTATAAAAAATCTCTATGCAGGAAATGTCCATATTCACTTGTGGTATCTTTATATGCTAGTCGGACTGTATTTGATTACACCTATTGTCAAACCATATGTAAACAATGTAAAAAAAGAGGCTCTTGTATATTTTATAGCTATATGGTTTATAACTAATGGAATAATTGTATTTTTAGAAAAGTTTACTATATATAATATAGGCTTAAATTTAAGCTTCTTTCATTGGAGCTTAGGCTATTATATATTAGGATTTTTTCTAGAAAAGTATAATCCTTCAACAAAGCAAAGAAAGATAGCCTATATCCTTGGTATCCTAGGATTAATTGGGACTACTTATGGAACATATTTATTGACTGAGAATAATGGAGGAGAGCTTGTAGAGCACTTATACTCATATTTAGCTCCTAATGTTATGTTCATGTCTTTAGCAATATATTTGTTATTTAAAAGTACTAATTGGAATAAAACTATAGATAATATGCCTATAATAAACAGCCTAATCACAAGCTTCAACAAGACAAGCTTTGGTATATATCTAATACATTTGCTTGTACTAGACATAATTTCATCTGGAGAGCTGGGCATAATAATAAATGCTTATTCATTCAATCCCATAATAGGAATACCATTAGTAGGCGTCATTACATTTCTTATATCTCACTTTGTAGTCTTAATTTTGCAAAGGATACCATTGATAAATAAAACTGTTCCCAAATAGAATAAAACTCTAAAAGTGCTAAGAAACAAATAATGTATGGAGATGATTTTATGAAACTAACTAAAAAATATTTTATTTTAGAGAAAAAAAAGGTTATCAGTATCCTAGGAAGCTTTATCTTATTAACTACATTGTCAGTTAATACAGTAGGTGCTTCTGATGTAAATGCAAATGATAATCCAAATGACCTTAATATAACAGTCGAGGCAAATACAATAGATGGGGAAGAAGCATTAGATGAAATTAGCGCTGAAGAAACAAAGCTTGTGCCTGAAGCTCTAATTTCCCACGCTGGAGGAAGAATAAGAGGAAAATCCTATACTAATTCTAAAGAATCCATAGATAAAAGCTATGAAAATGGCTATAGACTTATAGAGCTTGACTTTCAATGGACTACTGATGGAAACCTAGCTCTTATTCATGATTGGGATGGATATGTAAATAGTGCCTTTGGTGTAGAGTCTAAAATGTACAGCACTGAAGAATTTAAGAGCTTTAACATGATAGAAGGCCTTACTCAAATGACCCTAGATGATTTAGCAGTATGGCTTTACGAGCATAAAGACGTACACATAGTTACTGATATAAAGTCTGACAATATTATAGCCCTTAGTCTTATTAAATACAGGTATCCAAATCTAATGGACCAGTTTATTCCTCAGATATATAAGCTAGAAGAATTTGAAACTGTACAGAAGCTAGGTTATAAGAACATTATACTGACTCTATATATGTCTAATTATTCGGATGATGAAATAATAGATTTTATTAAGCAGCATCAGGTTTTTGCTATTACTATGCCAATAGCTAGAGCAGTGACAGAGCTGCCAAAGAAGCTAAAGGAAGAAGATGTATTTGTATATGCACATACAATCAACAGCCATGAACAAAGACAGGAGCTTGAGCTATATGAAGTTGATGGGTTTTATACTGATGACATTCTTCCATTAACCTGGGGCATAGAGCAGGTCCAGAAGGCAAAGGAATATAACTTAGCTATAGATAATGTTGCAGAAAATCTTCATCAGCATATAACCAGGGAAGAGGTTTGTGAATTAATAGTGAGCCTATATGAGTTAATGTCAGATGAAAAAGCGGCATTACCTGAGATAAATGAGTTTATTGACACAAATAATCCAGAAGTACTAAAAGCAAATGCATTAGGCATAGTAAATGGGGTTAATGAAACACAGTTTTCGCCAAATGCAAATGTTACTAGAGAAGAAATGGCTGCTATGCTTTATAGAACATTAAAAAAAGTAGATGAAGCTATAGTAGAAGGTAAATTTTCAATTAGTTTTGCCGACGAAGGAGATATATCTAATTGGGCCCTAGAAGCAGTTGGATTTTTAAGTAACCATGATATCTTAAGCGGAGTAGGCAGCAACAGAGTAGCTCCTAGGGATAGTGTCACGAGAGAGCAAGGGATTATACTAGTTAAAAGGGTTTTTGAAAAATTTAAACTAGACGGAGAATAAAATGGAACAAATGCCTTTATTTTTCGTCTAAATTGCTGATAAACTGTATATAGGTTAGTAAATATGCTCTAAAACTAATATATTTTATCGAAAATAGAAGGATTTAAGGATTCTTTAAAGAATATATCATCTATAAAAATTAAAAGGGAGGGCGAAATACTATATGTTCAGATCAACAGCAAAGCATCTAAAAAAACTTTCACTTGTATTAGCTTTATTATTTATCTTTACAAGCACTTCAGCATTTGCACAAAGCTTCAAAGATGTCCCTAGCAACCATTGGGCAAAAGACTACATAGACAAAGTAAGTAAAGCGGGTATAATTACAGGTGATGGAGCAGGTAACTTTAATCCTAATGGTGATGTTACTAAGCTGCAAGCAGCTGTTATGATGGCTAGAATGATGGGAATAGATTCAGCTAAAACAGCACAGGCAAGACAAGCACATCAAAGCTTTTTAACTCAGCAAAATATTCCAACATGGGGTCAAGATGCAGTAGCAGTGGCATTGGCAGCAGGAATAGTAACTGAAAACGAAGTAAAAGGCTTTTATTCAAATAATAAAGAAACAGTAGCACAAAGAGTAGAGATAGCTCGTTGGCTAACTAAAGCTATGGGGCTTGAGGAAGAAGCAAAAAAACTTACTATTATAAGACTTACATTTAAGGATACAGACTTTATAAGTTCAGAGGACCAAAGATATGTATACACTATGATAAATAAAGGCATCATCGATCCTAATGGAGATGCACAAGGGAAATTCAATCCTACTTCTCCTATAAAAAGAGATGCCATGTCCAAGATGCTATCTATAGGCTATGATTATTTGGTTTCAAATCTTTTGTTAAATAGGCCGCTAAATAATGAATCTGCTGTGGTTAAGACCCGTACTGTTACTGGTACTATAACTAGTATACTAAGAGCACCAAGCGAGCTATATGTCACAGTTGAAGATAGACTAGGCAACAAGACTACATATATAGTTAATGAAAAAACTACAGTAAAATTAGACGGCAAAAAAATAGACTACAGCGAGCTTATTGAAGGGCTTAAGTTTTCAGCAGAGGTTACAGAGGATAATAAAGTAGCATCGTTTGATGCAGAGGGTATAAATGAAGAATATACAGGGACTGTAAGATCTACTATTACAACTAGCCCTCAAATGCTTACTATAGAGTATATTACTGACGCGAAAGCAAAGACAACTGAAAGAAAGGCTTTCTATCTAGATTCAAATGTAGATATAACATTAAATGGAGAAGAAGTATTTTTCAAGGACATAAAAGCAGGAGATTCTGTTGAAATAAAAGTAAGAAACAGCAAGATAACTGAAATAGAAGCTAAGAGTAAATATCTAAAGTTTACTGGAACCATTAAAGAAATCAAACTGACCTCCAGTGAGTATTCTCTAGTTATTGAAGATGAGGATAAGGAAATACTCGAGTATCCTTTACATAAGGATGTGTCCATATATAGAAACAAGAGCAGATCAAAGGTTACAGACCTTAGAAAAGGTGACGAAGTAACTATAGACATAGAGGATGGAATAATCACTGATATAGAAGCAAAGATCGTTAAAAAAGAAAGCGAAGGCTCAATAGTATCCATACTTCAAGCTAAAAAACCGGAAATCACTATAATGAACAGCAAGGGAGAAAAAGAGACCTACTACCTTGGACTTGGTGCAACTATAAGATTAGACAAGGAAAGAGCAGAGCTTTATGCTTTAAAGGTAGGATATTATGCTGACATTACAGTAGAAGGTGACGAGATAGTTTCAATTTATGCTACTACTAGACAGAAGAATCAAATTATTATAGGAAATATAAGCAGCGTAACAACAAAGCACAGTATAGTTACTGTAACAGTAGATGATGAGGACAGCGCTTACTCTGAAAGAACAATAGTATATTCTAAAGATACTGTATTCATAGATCTATATGGAAATACAATACGTGAAAGCAGACTAGAGGTTGGAGATGAAGTTATTGTCATAGGTGACTATAATGACTCTTTCATAGAAGCAAAAAGCATAATTATTCCATATGAAAAATAAATAGTTAGTTACTACAAGCCTGAGACAAGGAGAGCTTCCAAGTCTTGGGCTTTTTTATGCTAAAGTTGCGATGATAAAAATAGTAGTATATAATTTCTATAGGAGATACAAATTAAACTTTGTGAGGATGATTTTTATGAATACACTAATAAAACATAGAAAATATTTAATTGAAAATATAATTCTTTTGATTCTTTTCTTTATAAAAGCACTAATCTATAATATTTTTATTGGAAATGGAGAATTAAGCTTTAAGCTAAGTCTTATAAGTCTGCTGTATATAATTTTGACTATTTCATTAGCGAACATATTAAAAGGAAAGAGAAGAGATATGGTTTTTTTAATTCTATATACTATAACCTCTTTAATAATGTTTGCAGATGTGGCTTATTTTAGGTATTTTAACCAGCTTACCTCTGTAGTTGTGCTAAAGCAGTTTGGTCAGCTGAGTACAGTTGGAGAAAGCATATTATATGTATTAAAGCCTTCTGATTTTCTATTAGTTGCCGATATTGTACCTTTAGCTATTTACTATATTTGCACTCGAAAAACTAAATTAGCTCATAGTATGTATGCTTTAGGGAAAAAACAATCCTTTGGCATTACTCTAGGTATACTTGCTATGCTAATTATATCTGTAGCTTCTGTAAATGCTTTCAGTGAAAATATTAATTTATCTCGACAAGAATTTTTTACTTATCATATAAGTGATGTGTATAATACTTTTTTTTCTAAGGAAGAAGTAGAGGATATAGACCAATTACTAGCTGAATCAATAGATAAAGTCACCAATAAAGAGAAGGAACTTTTTGGAGTCGCCAAAGGCAAAAATGTAATAACTATTCAAGTAGAAGGTCTTCAAAACTTTGTCATAGGCAGAGACTATGAAGGACAGGAAATAACACCAAATTTAAATAAGCTAATAGAGAAAGATAGTATATATTTTGATAGATACTATCAGCTGCTAGGTAGAGGCAATACTTCCGATGCAGAATTTGTATCTCATAATTCACTGTACCCTGCTATGGACGGTCAAACCTATTTAAAGTATTATAATAACACCTTCTATGGACTTCCATGGATACTAAAGGATAAAGGCTACAATACAGCTGCTCTTCATGGATATAAAGCTCCTTTTTGGAATAGAGATAAGGCTTACCCATATCAGGGCTTTGACAGATTCTATAATGGAGATGAAGATTATAATATGAAGGAGCCTGCCATAGGCTTAGGTATAAATGACAGTGAGTTTTTTTCACAGTCTACAGATTATATTAAAGCTATGAAGGAGCCTTACTATGCATTTTTAGTTACGCTATCTAGTCACCATCCATTTGATATGCCTGAAATGTATAAGGAAATTAAGCTAGAGGAAAAGCATGAAGGAACTCTATTTGGAAACTACATTCAAGCTATTAATTATACAGACGCTGCTTTAGGGGAGTTTTTGGAGCAGTTAAAGGAAGAAAGACTTTATGAAAACACAATAATCAACATATATGGAGACCATTTTGGATTGTCTTCAATGGACGAGGATAATAAAAGAATAATGACTGAATATCTAGGATATGAATATGATTTTGATGAAATGATGAGAATACCTCTTATAATCCACATGCCTAATTCAGATATAAGCCAGAGAATAAGTACCACAGGGGGACAAATAGATTTTTTGCCTACAGTATTAAATCTATTAGGAGTTGAGAATAAAAAAGGGATTATGCTAGGACAGGACTTAGTGAATGCTAAGGAAGGCTTTATAGCTCAGCAAACCTATATGCTAAAGGGTTCATATATAGCAGATAATATGGCGTTTTCCATGTCTAGGGATGGTATATTTAATAACAGCAGAGCATGGGAAATAGATACTAGGCAGGCTATAGATTTAGAAAAATGCAGAGAAGGCTATGAAAAAGCCATTGGTGACATAAATAAGTCAAATTATATTTTGAAAAACGACCTATTAAGCAAATACTTTAAAGACAGAAAAGAATTGCATGATGAGGATGAATCAGAGAATAGAAATATTGTACCAGAAAAATTGATTTCACATGCAGGTGGAGAAATTGAAGGTCTATACTACACTAATTCAAAAGAGGCAATTGATAGAAGCTTTGAGAATGGATATAAGTTTATTGAATTAGACTTTGAATGGACTACTGACGGAGATCTGGTTCTCATCCATGAATGGAAAGAAAAAGTTGAAGAGCTTTTCTCTGAAGAGCCTAAAATGTATAGCACTGATGAATTTAAGAGCTTCAATATGATAAAAGGTCTTACACAAATGTCTCTAGAAGATTTAGCAGAGTGGCTTCATGAGCATAAAGATGTATATATAGTAACTGATATAAAAAGCGATAATATAGAGGCATTGAAGCTTATTAAAAAAGGATACCCTGATTTAATAGAACGATTTATACCACAGATATACAAGCTAGACGAGTTCATTCCTGTACAGGGATTAGGCTATAACAATATTATATTAACTCTATATGCATCTAGTTATCCTGATGAAGAGCTGATAGATTTCATAAAGAGGCACGAGATTTTTGCTATTACTATGCCAGCAGAAAGAGCAAAAACAGAGCTCCCTGCAAAACTAAAATCAGAAAATATATTTGTATATGCTCATACCATAAACGATCCTGAACTAAGAAAAGAACTAGAAGAAAAGGGAGTAGATGGTTTCTATACTGATGAGCTGCTGCCATAGACAAAAATTATAATATAAGTGAAAAAACATAGCTTTTGAGGGAAATATCCCTAAAGGCTATGTTTTTTTGTGTCAATAGCTATGGTATTTAAAATGATAGTTGAAGAATAACACAACTGGCATTTAGCTTTTCTAAGAACCTACTAGAATTTGCGTCTATTTAAATTCAGAAAAATTAATGATTAAGAAATATGAAATTCACCCAAGTGTAATGTTTATTTACAGAAAAGCTATATCATTTTCGTAAAAAAGAAGGAAAAAAGAAAAATGAGACGAATAATGCATAAGAAGATAAAAATTAGCATTTTATGAATTTATTTATATCCTAATAACTATTAATTATTTGGAGGTGCATTATGTTAAAAGAAAAAATAGATTACTTGTTGAGATATTCAGATAATATTAAAGATAATGTAACAGTTTACTTTATGGTAAATGTAAATAACTTTACTGCATCGCCCGATTACATCAGTACTGAGGACTCAATAATAACTGAATTCTTTACGCTTGATGAATATGATATGCTAATTACAGCTATAAAAAAATGTGGATTTAATCTGAAAGTATTCTATAATAATAATGAATTTATAAAATATGCTCTTAAAAACTTAGAAGAACTTCAAGATAATTACTCTGTAGTATTTAATCTGTCTAGGAGTGGTAAAGGGTTAAACAAAAAGTCCCTTATTCCTGCATTTTGTGAATCAAATAATATTCTTTATACAGGTCCAGATGCATACTCTACTTGTTTAGGAAGACATAAATTTCACAGTAATTTACTTTTGGAAAGCACTAACAACAATAGTACAAGCTCTTGGCTGTTCACTAAGACTGGATGGTTAGGAAACAGTGAACCACCCAAAAACACTAGGGTGATTGTAAAGCCTGCTTTTGAATCTGCTTCACGTGGAATAAAAAATGAAAGTATAATGTTCTATAATTCAAAGGCATTAAGATATATTCAAAATCTAGCCAATGAGTTTGAACGTAAGCGATCAATAATT
>DFOH01000050.1 GCA_002376545.1 Firmicutes bacterium UBA3546
CAATTATTATACGCTTACGATTAAAAGACAAATACAGGTGATAACTCGCCTGTTTTTCTGCAATAGATAAGGAAAAAATGGAATGGAACTATTTTAGTTTAAGCTAGTTGAAGACAAAGTCCAATGTTAGTGAAAATGAAAGGAGAGTCATGATCATATGGATAATTTATCATATATTGTAAATGTAGAAGCCGCCATATATAAAAATGATAAGTGGCTGATTATTAAAAGGAGTGAAAAAGAAGAGCATGCACCTGGGATTTTATCTATAGTTGGGCGAAAAGTGAAAACAAAAATATCAGAAAATAATGTTCTAGAAGAGACTTTGATAAGAGAGATAATGGAGGAAGTTGATGTCCAAGTTTTAAAAACATTACATTACGTAGAAAGCAAATCCTTTATATCAGATAAAGGAAAAATAGTAATTGATATTATTTTTTTGTGTAAATATCAATCAGGCGAGCCAAAATGTATGTCAGATGATGAGATTAGTGAAATATACTGGATGTCTACCACAGAAATACTAGAAAATAAAAATACTCCTATATGGTTAAAAGAAAGTATTAATAAGGCAGAAAATATTAGATTAAAGATAGAAAAGAAAAATGTTTGATTTTTGTAACTTTGCTTGATAAAACAAAAAATTTAAGCAATTCTAGAAAGTTATGAAGAAATGCTCTGCATTTACAGGGAATATTATAGTATAAAGTAGATTGTTAAGAAAATTTTAAAAGTCTTGTAAACTAATAGATAAAGTTATATAATTCAAATGATAACGTTTGCATTTATAGCTTTACTTTTTTGATTTTTTTGGTATTAGTATAATAAGATTTAGAGAAATGCTTTTTCAAAAATTTATTAGCAAAAATTAAAAATATTTAGTCGGGAGGGTTAAATATTATGAGTAATGCACAATTTAAAGGGTTAACTATTGGTGTTCCAAAGGAAATTATGAAAGGTGAAAAGAGAATTGCGGCTACACCTGAAACAGTAGAAAAAATGGTGCAAAATGGTGCTACTGTTCTAGTAGAAAGAGGAGCAGGAGTAAACTCACTAATGTCAGATGCAGACTACGAAAAGGTCGGAGCAAAATTAGTTGACAAGGTAGAAGAACTATTCAATCAATCAGACATAATATTAAAGGTTAAAGAACCAGTATTCAACTCAGAAGTAGGTAAACATGAAGTTGATATGCTAAAGAAGGGACAAGTACTTATAACATTTTTACATCCAGCAGCTCCAAAGAATCATGAAATGATAAATTCATTAGCTAATAGTGGCGCAACTAGCCTTACTTTAGATGGGATTCCAAGAATATCTAGAGCTCAAACTATGGATGCTCTTACTTCTATGAGTGCTGTAGCAGGATATAAGAGCGTGCTTTTAGCTGCAAATAAACTTTCAAAATTCGTACCAATGACAGGAACAGCTGTAGGGATGATTCAGCCAGCTAAGGTTGTAGTAATAGGTACAGGTGTTGCAGGTCTACAAGCAGTATCTACTGCAAAGAGATTAGGAGCTGTTGTTACTGCAATTGATATTAGACCAGATGCAAATGAACATTCAAAGAGCTTAGGAGCTAAAGTTTTTGACCCAGGAGTACCTGCTGATGTTGCTATAGGAAAAGGTGGATATGCTAACAGCTTATCATCAGAATGGCTTGCAAAAGAGCGTGAAAACATTAGAGATCTTGTTATAGATGCTGATATAGTAATAGCTACTGCATTAGTACCAGGAAAACTTGCACCAGTACTTATTACTGAGGAAATGGTTAAGAGCATGAGACCAGGCTCCATAATAATGGACGTAGCTATAGATCAAGGTGGAAACTGTGAGCTTTCAGAAAGCGGAGTCGTAGCGGAGTATTACGGAGTGACCGTTGATGGAACCAATAATATACCAGGTATGATGGCTACAAGCTCTACTTGGATGTTTTCTAAGAATGTTTACAACCTTATAGCTGCCTTTATAAAAGACGGAAAATTTATAATAGATAGAGAAGATGAAATAATTGCTTCAACTCTAGTTACTATGGATGGAGAATTATTACATGCAGGTGCAAGAGAAGCTATGGGTTTAAAATAAGGAGTGAATAATATATGAATCCGTGGATTTTAATTGTTATTTTTGTAATCGCATCCTACTTAGGATATAAAATCATCAAAGAAATCCCTACTTTGCTTCATACTCCATTGATGTCTGGTTCAAATGCTATTTCTGGAGTGACAATTTTGGGGTCCTTAGTTTCTACTGCCCTTGCAGTATCTCAGGGGAGCAAGGTAATGGGTTTTATTGCTATTGTGTTTGCTACCATTAATCTTTTTGGTGGATTCCTAGTTACTGACAGAATGTTAAAGATGTTCAATAAAAATAATGGGGTGTAGCTAAATGATAGGGGTTTATCAGGTTATTTCTATTGTATTATCTATACTAGTTTTAGTGGGAATAAAATTAATGAGTTCTCCTAAAACAGCAAGAAAAGGGAATGCTCTAAGTGCGCTAGCTATGTTATTAGCGATTATAAGCATTATGTTCTACAATAGAATACTTACAGTGCCAATATTATGGATTGGAATAGCAGTAGGTAGTATTATTGGATGTATATTAGCATATAGAGTTAAAATGATTGAGATGCCTCAAATGGTAGCGCTTTTAAATGGATTAGGCGGTGGAGCTTCTGCTTTAGTTGCTATTGTTGAAATCTCTAATAACTTAAATAATATGCCAGTTTTCAGCAAAGTTTCTGGGCTTTTAGCACTAATAGTAGGAGGGGTAACCTTAAGTGGTAGCCTTATAGCTGCAGGAAAACTTGATAGAAGGATTCCTCAGAAGCCTATAGCCTTACCAGGAGACAAGGCAATTTCAACTCTTATAATGGGTGTTATAGCAGTTCTAATTATTCTTGGGGCAATATATACAGGTTCAGTATTAATAACTATTTCTATAGCACTTGTACTGATTTCATTGGCTTATGGAGTTATTTTTGCAATGAGAGTTGGCGGTGGTGATATGCCTATTACAATATCACTTCTAAATTCCTTCTCTGGACTTGCAGCTTCAATATCTGGTCTTACAATTGGAGATCCATTACTAGTATCTGTTGGTGCAATCGTAGGAGCTTCAGGCTTGATACTTACACAGATTATGTGTAAGGCAATGAATAGATCGTTGCTTGACGTACTAAATGGTGCAGCAAGAAGCAAAAAAACTATTGCTAACAATACAGCCAAAGACGTACATGAAGCTAAAAATGAAGTAGGAAAAATAAATACAGAAACTCCAAAAGAGCCGAAAGTAAAATCGGTAGAAGATATAATAGAAGAATCAAAGAGAGTAGTAATAATACCAGGCTATGGAATGGCAGTAGCACAGGCACAAAATCAAGTAAAGACCTTATTTAGCTTACTAGAATCAAAGGGTAAGGAAGTAAACTTCGCAATACATCCTGTAGCAGGCAGAATGCCAGGACATATGAATGTACTTCTAGCAGAAGTAGATATACCATATGACAAGCTTAAAGAGATGGATGAAATAAATGATGAATTCAAAGAAACAGATTTAGCAATAGTCATAGGTGCCTCTGACGTAGTAAATCCAGCAGCTAATACAGCAGAAGGTACACCAATTTATGGTATGCCAGTATTAAAGGCTGAAGAGGCTAAACACGTAATAGTATTTAACCTTGATGATAAACCAGGTTATTCAGGAGTAGACAATTCATTATATACAATGGAGCATGTTCATATGATAATGGGTAATGCTTCTGAAACAGTCAATGAGTTAAATATGAAAGTGTCTAGTTACAGTAAAGAGGAAAAACCAGTTGAAGAGTCAACAAAGAAAGAATCAGTAGAAGATATAATAGAAGAATCAAAGAGAGTAATAATAATACCAGGCTATGGAATGGCAGTAGCACAAGCACAGAATCAAGTAAAGACCTTATTTAGCTTACTAGAATCAAAGGGTAAGGAAGTAAACTTCGCAATACATCCTGTAGCAGGCAGAATGCCAGGACATATGAATGTACTTCTAGCAGAAGTAGATATACCATATGACAAGCTTAAAGAGATGGATGAAATAAATGATGAATTCAAAGAAACAGATTTAGCAATAGTCATAGGTGCCTCTGACGTAGTAAATCCAGCAGCTAATACAGCAGAAGGTACACCAATTTATGGTATGCCAGTATTAAAGGCTGAAGAGGCTAAACACGTAATAGTATTTAACCTTGATGACAAACCAGGTTATTCAGGAGTAGACAATTCATTATATACAATGGAGCATGTTCATATGATAATGGGTAATGCTTCTGAAACTGTTAATCAACTGAATTCAAGCATTTCTAAATAGTTATGTTTTGAAAACTGATATGGATGAATATTCATATCAGTTTTTTTAAGCTACAAACTAAGTGATTAGCACAATATAGAAAGTTTTGAAATACAAATTTAGTTGAGACTATCTGAGAATTGTTCTATATAATTTTATTACGTAGTAGTTTCATAAACTGGATTAAACTTCATATATATGTAAATAATATGGTTAGATATTCTTTGAGACTTTTTATAATCATACTTGCAATTAAGATAAAAAGACAAATAAAAAAACATGGGGTGATATAATGAGAATTCCAAACCATATTGGGGTTATACCAGATGGAAACAGGAGATGGGCAGAATCAAAAGGAATGACTAAGGAAAAAGGATATGTAGAAGGGCTAGACCCAGGGTTGGCCCTTTTTAGATTATGCAAAGAGGCAGGAGTTAAAGAGCTTACTTACTATGGTTTTACTACAGATAATACAAAGAGACCTCCAGTACAAAGAGAAGCCTTCACAGAAGCTTGTATAAGGGCAGTAGAGATGCTAGCAAAGGAGGATGCATCCTTATTAGTAGTAGGAAACACAGAATCATCTATGTTTCCGAAAGAATTGATACCATATACAGCTAGAAAAAACTTTGGGAATGGTGAAATGAGAATTAATTTTTTAGTAAACTATGGTTGGGAATGGGATTTAAATCAACTTAAAACATCAAATGATAAGAGGAAAAATATTCAGAAATATATTAAATCAAATGATGTTTCACGGGTTGATTTGATAATTCGTTGGGGTGGAAGAAGAAGATTAAGTGGCTTTCTGCCTGTTCAATCAATTTATGCAGATTTTTATGTAGTAGATGAATATTGGCCAGACTTTAAAGAAGAACATTTTTTTCGAGCTTTAGATTGGTACAACAAACAGGATATAACTTTAGGAGGTTAAAAAATAGGCACTTGTAATATTAGTTATTTAAATATAGACTATATTATATAAATATAGACTAAGTAGGTGATTATATGTTCTTCATTGGAATATTCGGCATAGAATCAAAGGAAAAGAAGATTAAAGAATTACCTAATTTCTTTTGTAAAGGCTGCAACAAAGAAGAAACTGGTCAACTAATAAAAACCTATAACTATTTTCACATTTTCTTTGTACCTGTTTTAAAGTGGAATGAAAATTATTATGTGCTATGCAATTATTGCAGTACAGTTTATGAAATAGCAAAAGAAAAAGGTAAAAGGTTAGAGCGAGGTGAAGGAGAAAATATAACATATTGGGACTTAAAAGAAATAAAGAAAACCAATGGTGTGAGAATTTGTAAGAATTGTAACAGCCAAGTAGAGGACAGATTTGTGTACTGTCCTTACTGTGGAAATAGACTAGAATAATTTCGAGGTGATAAAAAATGGGCTCAAAGAAAATTGCAGAATTTAATGTTAATGAGCGTATTGAAGGATATTATTTGATAAAAGAAATTGAAGTAAAAACTGCGTCAAATGGCAATAATTTTCTGGACATTAAATTAGGCGATAATACTGGAGATATAAATGCTAAGCTTTGGGATTGCAAAGAGGATGACATATTAGGCTATGCTAAGGATAACATAGTAAAGATAAGGGGAGATGTAAGCGAGTGGCAAGGTAAGAAACAAGTCAAAGTAGCACTCATGAGACTGGCAAAAGATACAGACAATATAAATTTGGAGGACTACATACAAACTGCCCCTTATGAATCAGATTACATGTATAAACAACTGATAAACTACATAGATAAAATAGAAAATGAAGAAATTTCAAAATTAGTTACTGAAATAGTAAATATGTATAAAGATAAACTGTTATTTTATCCAGCTGCAAAACAAAACCATCATGCTGTTCGCTCAGGGCTTCTTTATCACATTATGCGAATGCTTATGACTGCAGAGAGACTTACAGAGGTATACTCTAATATTAATAGAGATCTTCTATATGCTGGTATTATATTGCATGATATAGCTAAGATAGATGAAATGAGTGCAAATCAGCTAGGTATTGTTTCTGATTATACTGTTGAAGGACAGCTATTAGGACATATTATTCAAGGAATAAAGACCATTGATGCTGTGGCTGCCAGACTAGGAGTTAATAGAGAAATCTCAGTGCTTTTGCAGCATATGCTCCTTTCCCATCACTATGAGCCAGAGTTTGGAAGCCCGAAAAAACCTATGATTCCTGAAGGAGAACTTTTGCATTATATTGACATAATTGATGCACGGATGTATGATATGGAAAAGGCGTTATCTTCTATTGAAGCAAATGAGTTTACTGATAAAATATGGATTTTAGATAATAGAAGACTCTACAAATCAGAATTGTACAATTCTAGCTCTAGCCTTGGAGAAAATGCTTCAGATGAAGATATAAGAAAAATTTGTGTATTAAATAAAGATGAGATTTTTGATTCTAATATTTTGTCTGAAATTAATGAATAGGACATTTAACAATTACCAGAAAGGAAGTTATAAAATGCATATTATTGTTGTAGGTGCGGGAAAGCTGGGCTATATTCTGGCAGAGTTTCTTTCACAAAATGATAACAATGTAGTAATGATTGATAGCAACGAAAGAGCACTTGAAAGAGCTAATAATCAATTAGACATTCTCACATTTAAGGGAAATGGAGCCCAAATATCGGTACTAGAAAGCTTTAAAATAAAAAATGCAGATTTATTAATAGCTACTACTGATAATGATGATACAAACATGCTGATTTGCTACTTAGCAAAAAAACTAGGATGTAAAAGAGTAGTAGCTAGAATAAGAGATCCTGAGTATTCAGATCAAATTGACACATTAAAGAAACAGCTTGATATTGATTATGTAGCAAATCCAGAGCTAGTTATGGCCAAAGAAATAAGTGCACATCTCTTAAAAGGACAAGCGCTAAATATGGAGGAATTTGCAAAAGGTAAAGTTAGTATAGCTAGTTACAAAGTACACGAATTAGATGGCATGGAAGGTAAAAAAGTTAAAGATATAAATATACCTAAATCAGTATTAATGGCCACTATACTCAGAGATGGTGAAATAATTATTCCTTATGGAGATACTATATTACATGGAAATGATACTGTTTATTTAATTGGAGAAAAAGAAAGTATGAGCATGTTCAAAAGCAAAAGAAATAGCTTAGAGCATAATATTGTAGTTAAAAAGACTATGATACTTGGAGGAGGAAATGCAGCATATTATTTGGCAAAAAAACTTTTAAGAAATGGTGTGTTTGTAAAAATAATCGAGAAAGATGAAGAAAGGTGTGGTTATTTAGCTCAGGAGCTTCCAGGAGCATTAATTATCCATGGAGATGCTACTGACCCTTATCTTTTAACAGAAGAGAATATAAGTGAAGTAGATGCATTAGTATCTTTAACTGGTTACGATGAAGAAAATCTATTAATGACTTTATTAGCTAAAAAGTATGGAGTAGGAAAAGTAATCACAAAAGTAAGCAGAACAAATTATATTCCAATAATTGAGCAATTGGGCATAAATAATGCAGTAAATCCAGTCATGATAACTGCTGGAGAGATAATGAGATTTATTCAAGGAGGTAGGGTTGTATCTCTATTCTTATTATTAGGGGGAAAGGCAGAGGTACTAGAGCTTATTGCAAAAGAGGATTCTAAGGTTGTAGGTAAACCATTAGCTGAGCTTGGCTTACCTAAGGGAATAATAATTGGCTCTATAGTGCAAAAGGGTAAAGTAATTATTCCTGATGGAAATTCTGTTATAAATCCTGGTGATAGATTAATTGTCTTTTGTTTACAATCAGAGGTTGTTACCCTAGAAAAACTGTTTTACAAGGCAAAGGGAGGCTTTATAGATGAATTATGGGATTATTATAAAGGTTTTAGGAAATCTTCTTCTAATTGAATCAGTTGCGTTTATTCCAGCTTTAGTAGTCTCTTTAATTTATAGTGAAAAAGCTTTCTTATCGTTTATATATTCTATTTTAATAGTACTGGTATTTGGCTTTCCCATGTCTAGAATTAAAATTGAAACTAAAAGAATTAAGGCAAAGGATGCATTGCTAATAGTTTCTTTAGGCTGGGTTTTTGTATCTTTTTTTGGTTCTTTACCTTATGTATTCTCAGGAAGTATTCCTTCTTTAGTAGATGCATTTTTTGAGACAGTATCTGGGTTTACAACAACAGGCTCTACTATTCTAGGCAATATTGAAGTACTGCCAACTGGGATTTTGTTTTGGAGGTCTTTGACTATTTGGTTAGGTGGTATGGGAATATTAGTGCTTACGGTTGCTATTCTTCCTGCAATTGGGGTAGGAGGATACCAAATTTTTAAAGCAGAGACTACAGGTCCCATAGCTGAAAAAATAGTACCTAAAATAAAAGACACTGCAAAAATATTATACGTTATATATGTAGGTATAACAATTATTCAAGCAGTGCTTCTATGTCTCGGCGGTATGTCGCTGATGGAATCTTTAATTCATACATTCGCTACTGTTGGAACTGGAGGCTTCTCATCTAAGAATGCAAGTATAGGGGCTTACAATAGTAGCTTTATAGTTTATGTAATTTCAATATTTATGATACTATGTGGTATTAACTTTTCCTTATTTTATGATATTCTTAAGGGCAGATGGAGAAATGCACTAAAGAATTCTGAATTAAGGCTTTACTTAGGGATTATTGCAGTTAGCACTTTATTAATAACTCTTAATTTGAACGGAAGAATATACAACTCAATATTTGAAACATTTAAGCATGCATTATTTCAAGTTTCTACAATAATCACTACTACTGGATTTAGTACTGTAGATTTTAATAAGTGGACAGATTTTAGCAAGAGCATCTTGTTTTTATTAATGTTTGTAGGTGGATGTGCTGGCTCAACAGGTGGAGGGATTAAGGTAATTAGATTATCAATTATGGGAAAGCTCGTTAAGAGAGAAATATCAAAATTACTTCATCCAAAGGCATACGTGCCTATTAAAATAGATGATAGAATCCTTTCTCCAGATACTGTTGTAAGTGTTTCAGGTTTTTTCTTCTTGTATATTGCTATTTTTGCTTTTTCAACAATATTAATATCTCTTGAAGGAATCGATTTAATCAGTTCTGCTAGTGCGGTTGCAGCAACACTTGGAAATATAGGTCCTGGTTTTGAGTTAGTAGGACCAGTTCAAAACTTTAGCTTCTTTAGTGCGCCAAGCAAAATTCTTTTTTCTTTATTAATGCTGTTTGGAAGACTAGAGCTATTTACAGTGTTTCTTTTCTTTGTACCTGAGTTTTGGAAGAATAGTTAATAAGCTAAGAGCTCTCACTGATATTTATTATATGTGAGAGTTTTTTATACTAAATTGATTTTTTAATTTTGTGTAATTTATGATATTATATATGATAGAGTTATAAGAATATTATAATTATTTTAGGGGGCAGAGCATATGAATTATAGGAAATTTGGTAAGCTTGATTTTCAAGTTTCAAACTTAGGCTTTGGATGTATGAGATTGCCTGTATTAGATGGTGATAATGGAAAAATTAATGAGGAAGAATCTATTAAGATGATTAGATATGCTATAGACAATGGTGTTAATTACATAGATACAGCATATCCATATCATCAAGGTAACAGTGAGCCATTAGTTGGAAAAGCTTTAAAAGACGGTTACCGCCATAAGGCAAAATTAGCAACTAAGCTTCCAGTTTGGCTTTGCGAGACTTATGGTGATTTTGATAAATATCTAAACGAACAACTAGGAAAACTTGATACAGAATACATAGATTTTTATTTGCTGCATTCCTTAAGCAATAAATCCTGGAACAAGGCAAAGGAGCTAGGAGTTTTGGAGTTTTTAGATAAAGCATTGTCTGATGGAAGAATAAAATATGCTGGTTTTTCTTTTCATGATGATTTAAGTCTGTTTAAAGAAATTGTAGACTCATATGATTGGTCATTTTGCCAAATTCAGTTAAATTACATGGATGAAAACTATCAGGCAGGGATTCAAGGCTTAAATTATGCTTCAGAAAAAGGCTTAGCAGTAGTGATTATGGAGCCAATTAAGGGAGGAAAGCTAGCAAAGCAACCTGAAGGTGATTTAGAAGAATTATGGAAAAACTCAGGAGTAAATTTAACACCAGCAGAGCTTGCACTTAGATGGGTGTGGAATCATCCGCAAGTAACTGTATTGTTAAGTGGTATGAGCACTATGGAGCAAGTAGAAGAAAATATAAGAACTGCTTCAAATGTAACTCCATTATCTCTTGATGCTGATGAAATTAAATTGATAAATGATATAAAGGAGATTTATAGTAATCGCAACAAGGTTGGATGTACATCATGTAGATACTGTGTACCATGTCCAAATAAGGTTGCCATACCAGATATATTTGATATATATAATAATTATTTTGTTTATGAAGCCACTGATGCTGGAGTCAATACCTATGCAAGAATGAAAAAAGCAGGCGTTGACTCAACAAATTGTATAGAATGTGGGCAATGTGAAAGTCTCTGTACGCAAAACCTAGAAATAATACGACACTTAAAAGAGGCTGATATAGTTTTAAATAGGTGACATGAAAATATCCGGCATAAGCCGGATATTTATCTTGCTGTAGGAGTTATTCTTCTTATTAGCTCTTCAATTTCTTCTGCAAATCCTGATAAAGGTTTACCGCCTCTTACATCATTACCAATGTTTTCGATTCTCTTATAGAGGTCAGGGCTTGCTGTAACGTGTACAGTTTTTATGTTCTTATCTTCATCTTTAACTACTTTATCTATTCTATCCTTAAGAGCTGTAGTCATATTACCTTCTACATTGTTTGTAGTAGTAACTCCTACTAAGCATCTGCTTCCTGAAATTGCAACTGTAGCGTTTTTGACTTCATTTAACTCTTCAATTCTATTAGCTATTCTAGTTGCATTATCAGAAGTTCTGTCATTTGCTAATTCTGGAGTTGGTACTGTTTGATTTGGTACTCTGTCAAGGATATTATCATTTATATTTCTGTTATTTAGATCTGTATCCATATTTCTATTTAAATCTGTTCTATCACCTGCAAAGTTCATATTTCTATCTAGTTGGTTGTTATAAGGTGTATTTGGTCTAGCTGGATTTCTAGTACATCCAATCATTCCAAGACTTATAACAAGTGCTAATATAACAAAAAGTGATACAGCTTTAAATTGTTTTTTCAAAATTACCACCTCCTATCTTTATTTTGCTTTAATTTTAACTTTTTAAGCCTAGATAAATATGTACAAAGCAGTATTCTTATACAAATGAGTGTTATTATAACTAATTTAAACAATAAATGGTTTTAAAAAGTTATTTTTTTAATATTATATAGGTAGATTGTGTAATATTTCATGTAATAAAATGGAATAAAAATTACAAATTAATTAAGATTAAGTTTATAAAAAGGATTATTGAATAATTTAGCGAAAATAAATATATGTAATGTTAACACAATATACTTTTTTTTGGAACTTTTTATAAAAATAATAGTCTAATATGTGATTAGGAGAAAAAAGGGGTGAAACTAAAATGGCACTAATCGAATTAAGGGATATTACAAAGCTCTACAAGATTGGACAAATACAGGTCAATGCTTTAAATGGTATTGATTTATCTATTGAAAATGGAGAATTTGTATCTATAATGGGTCCTTCAGGCTCAGGTAAATCAACACTTCTTAATGTTATTGGATGTTTGGATCAGCCAACTACAGGTACATATAAGCTAGGAGAAAAAAGTGTAGAGAAGGTTAGTGACTGGCAATTATCAAATATAAGAAACCGATCTATAGGGTTTGTTTTTCAATCCTTTCATTTATTGCCAGGGCTAACTGCATTAGAAAATGTAGAACTGCCTTTAATATATAGAGGTGTTTTAGGAAGGGAAAGAAAAAAAAGTGCAATAGAGGCTTTGGAATCATTAGAGCTAGGAGATAGAATGCATCATCTTCCGACACAGCTTTCTGGAGGACAACAGCAAAGAGTAGCAATTGCACGTGCAATTGTAGGGAAACCATCTGTTCTACTTGCAGATGAGCCGACAGGTGCTTTAGATTCAAAATCAAGTCTTAATATAATGTCAATATTCCAAAAGTTAAATAAGTCAATGGGTATTACAATAGTACAGGTTACTCATGAAGAAAAAATTGCTCATTATGGGCACAAAATATTTAGACTTCTCGATGGTAAAATAGAAAAAATAGAAGTACTAGATGAACAGCTATTAGCTATTGAATAATATATTTTTTTCATATGTGGAGGTGTTATAATTGGGAAAAAGGTTATTAATGATTTTGGTTGTGGTTGCTATAGTAATTGGTGGTGGTTATTATGCTATAAAACAGCTTGTTCCAGAAAAAGCAGAGGAAGTGCAAGGACCTATTTACTCAACCTTTGAGGTCAAAAAGGGAGATATTTCAGCTGGAGTAGAGGTTACAGGTCAGCTAAATCCAACTCAATCAGGTGGAATTAGGGCACCTGGAGATATGCGTGCCGGAAACTCTCAATATTTGATAGATAAAATTTTAGTTAAAGAAGGAGACGAAGTGGCTCAAGGCCAAGTAGTTGTTACATTATTGGCTTCTGATATAAATAATAAAATAGAAGACTTAAGTGAACAGATTGAGTCACAAAGAAAACAGTTATCTCAATTAACTGGATTGCCGTTAGGTGAAGTAGACTACATAAACCCTTCTCAGGGTATTCAGATAATAGCTCCTATTTCAGGGAGAATAATGAATCTTGATGCAAAGGAAGGAAAAGAACTTACACAGGGACAGATAGTAGCTAGCATAGTAGATAATTCTAAATTTAAAGTAGCAGCTAAGCTTACACCAACAGAGTATGCAAGAGTTTCAGAGGGGCAAAAAGTTGGACTTAGCTTCCCTTATTTTGAAGGAATAGTTGAGGGTACTATTACTGATGTAAACTCAAGTGCTATACCAAATGATGCCGAAGAAGGTAAATTCGGTACTAATTTCGTATATGCTGCAACTATAGAGGCAGAGAACCCAGGCTTAATACAGGCAAATATGGAAGTAAAGATTGGAATCTCTAACAGTGAAGAGCTCTCACCAATGAGCATTTCTTACTTTTTGTATCCTGGAATAGTAGAGGGATTTGTTGAAGAAGAAAAGATTAATGCTCCAGTAAAGGCAGTAGCAACCAAGGTTCATGTAAAGGGCAATCAGGAAGTTAAAAAAGGCGATGTATTAGTAACAATGGCTGGAAACGATGTTAGGGAAATGATTCAAGAGATAACAGAAAAAATTAGAGAATTAAACAATGAAATGAGAGATAATTATTCAAGGCTAGATCAGCTTGAAATAAGATCACCTATGGATGGAATAGTAGCAGGTATATATAGGCAACCTGGTGAAACTATAAGTAGTGGAGATTGGGTAGGTGATGTGTACAATACATCTGATATGAGAATTTGGGCAGAAATTGATGATATCGATGTGCTACAGGTACAGCAAGGCGCACCGGTTACAATTTCAGTAGATGCGCTACCAGGAGAAAAGTTTGAGGGTGCTGTATCCAGAGTATATACAATAGGTAAAGATAGAAATAGTGGATTGACAAGATTCCAAGTAGAAGTAGAAGTAATTGGAGGGCCTCAATTGAGACCAGGTATGCAGGCACGTGCTAAAGTGGACGCAGGAAGTGCTGAAGGTGTGTTACTTGTACCACTTGAAGCAATTTTTGAAGAAGATGGTGTTTCAAAAGTAGAAATCCTTGGTGATGATGGTTTACCTAAAGTTGTTAATGTCAAGCTTGGTCTTATGAACGATAGAATGGCTGAAGTTACAGAAGGATTAAAGGAAGGCGATAAAGTAATTACAGGAAGCACAGCAGATTTATTACCAAGCCAGCATATTAAGTCAAATGACTCTATTCTTCCTTCTACAGGAGATAATAATGAAAATAATGGGAGCAATGGCAACAACGATGGCAATACAGAAGGCAGTAACTAAGGAGGGAATTTAGATGAATCAAAATAAAAGCATATTTTCCTTCTTGATTAGGCTGTGTTTTACTGCAAAGATGGCCGCACATGGTATTATTTCAAATACTTTAAGATCTTTCCTAACAATTTTAGGAGTGGCTATAGGTGTAGCTTCTGTAGTAAGTTTAATGGGTATAGGAGAAGGTGCGAGACAATCAGTAGTAGAACAGTTTGAAAGCTTAGGCTCAAATGTAATTGAAATAAAGGCACAGCATACTAGTGTAGAATTTGAGCCAGAATTTGCAGAGGAATTAGTGGAAAGAGTTCAAGGGCTTGAAATGGCAACTCCAGTATTTCATACTAATGCTACTATGAAGTGGAGAAGGGCTAGGGGAACTGTTGACATAGTAGGTGTAAATAGTGATTTCTATAAAATAAGAGATATGGAATTACTCTCAGGAAATTTCTTTACAGAACTACATGTGAAGCAGCGTTCACCAGTAGCGGTATTAGGATATAACATGGGAATAGGACTTATGAATGGAAGAAATCCTGTAGGTCAATCTTTTACACTAGAGGGCACAACATATAGGATTGTAGGAGTACTTGAACAAAAGGGCGCAGGCAATGCAGAGGATATAGACGATAAAATAATAATTCCTTATACCTCAGCACTGAAAATCGCAGACAAAAGAACTGTAGACCAAATATGGGGCAAGGCAGCATCAAAGGAAGAAGCTGATTTAGTTGTGGTTCAACTAGGTAGAATATTTAAGCGAAAGCTTGGATTAGATCAAACTGCACCTACAGGAACTAGTGGAGGCGAAGAAGGGACAACAACTGAATATGTAGATTATTCTTACTATGGCTACTATGATGAGCCAGTTCAACCTCAAATACCTAACAGTGGGGAAGACTTAGTCACCATAACTAGCTTAAATCAGCTAGTTCAAGAAGCAGACAATGCAAATCGTGTAATGACATTATTATTAGGAGGGATAGCAGCAGTATCCTTGCTAGTAGGTGGATTAGGTATCATGAATATAATGCTTGTGGCTGTTACAGAAAGAACAGAGGAAATCGGTCTAAGAAGAGCAATAGGTGCAAAGCAATCAGATTTGCTTTTACAGTTTATACTTGAAGCACTTTACCTCAGTGCTATAGGAGCCATTGCAGGTACTGCCCTAGGAGTATGGGGTTTAAGCTTATTCGAAAGATATGGATTTAGTACAGCAGTTAACTTCCAAGCTATAGAAATAGCTACAATAGT
The DNA here is from genome assembly GCA_002376545.1 of Firmicutes bacterium UBA3546. Taxonomy (GTDB): domain Bacteria; phylum Bacillota; class Clostridia; order Tissierellales; family Proteiniboraceae; genus Proteiniborus. The sequence goes on from DFOH01000050.1 coordinate 15,570, forward strand.
AGCGTTATGTTCAGGGCTGCTATTTGGAGTGTATCCAGCAATTTCAGCTTCAGCACTGCCACCAGTAGAAGCACTAAAAAGACAATAGAAATCAAAAATATGCCAGAGAAAGTTTTTCTCTGGTTTTTCTTTTTACTAAGTTTTTTTGCGTAAATTGTAGAATTTTCATAAATTACAAAAAATATAGTACTTTAGTCTTATTTATAGTATAATAATCTTAAAATTGAAGATAGCACAATTTAATTCTTTTTATAAGGAGAGAACAGATGAGTATTGATGCAGATACTAAGCTATATTGTTTAATTGGCAATCCTATTTCCAAAAGTCTATCACCAATGATTCACAATTCTATTTTTGAACTTAATTCTATTAATGCAAAATACCTAGCTTTTAATGTAGATAGTGCTGCAGATTTAGAAAAAGTTGTAGATGGTATTAAGGCTTTAGGAATAAGAGGAATTAATGTAACGATACCATATAAGATTGAAATAATACAATATCTTGATGAAATAGATGAAAAAGCTGAAATATTAGGAGCAGTAAATACAGTTTTAAATATTGATGGTAAGCTTAAAGGCTTTAATACAGATGGAAATGGATTTGTAAAGTCACTAAAGGATAAAGAAATGGACATAAAGGGTAAGAGAGCTGTAATAATTGGAGCAGGTGGGGCTGCACATTCAATAGCAGTATCCTTAGCCTATGAAGGCATAAAAGAACTGATAATAATTAACAGGAATCTCCATAATGCACTTAAGCTTCAAAAGCTAGTAGAAAACATATTTCCAGATGTACATATACAGTGTTATAAAGTAGAGCAAGAAGAAATGATACCTAAGGAAGTAGAGCTATTAATCAACACTACTCCTGTAGGTATGTATCCTAATGTTGAGGGTATACCTATTTCACCAGATATCTTTACATCAAAAACCGTAGTTTATGACATTATTTACAAGCCCCAAAAAACTAAATTAATTTTAGAGTCCGAAAAACTAGGGTATAAAACCTTAAGTGGATTAGACATGCTAATTAATCAGGCTATTTATTCACAAGAAATCTGGAATAAAGGTCTATTTAATGAAGACACAGACTGGTCATATATTAAAAAAAGAATAGTTGATAAAATTGATAATTAGACTCCAAATTTGAAGGAAAATCCATTTTTATGTAGAAATAAATAAAATACGTTCCTTTTGTGTAATGAAAATTAAAAAGGTGGTCTATATGAGTAAAAATTTTAGGTTAGGAGATTTATTGATTTCTGCTAATAAGATAAATGAAGATCAGCTTGCAGAAGCCTTACGTCAACAAAAAAAAGAAAAGACAAAGCGTATAGGAGAGGTTTTAGTAGAGTTAGGCTTTGTAAATGAAGAAGAGATATTAGAGGTTTTAGAAACTCAACTTAAAATTCCATCAATTGATTTAGCCAATTACAGAATAAATTCCATGGTTACTTCCATGATACCAGAGAATGTTGCTAGAAGATATAGCTTAATACCAATTGACAAACAGAATAACAAATTGGTTATAGCTATGAGTGACCCATTTAATATTTTTGCAATTGATGATATTAAGCTACTTACAGGTATGGAAATTGAGGTCGTTATTTCTTTAAAATCTGTAATACTAAAGACCATAGATAAGTTCTACAGGCAAGAGAAGACAAAAAAGGTTTTGGAAGAATTTGAGGAAACATATACACCTAACAGCATTGAGGATTTAGATGATGAAGACTTGTCAGATGTTAATAGTGCGCCTGTTGTGAAGCTAGTTAATTCTATAGTTGGACAAGCAATTAAAATGAACGCAAGTGATATACATATTGAACCCTTTGAAAGCAGTGTAAGAGTAAGATATAGGATAGATGGAGATTTACAAGAAATAATGAGGTTTTCTATTAAGAGTCATATGGCAATAGTCACCAGAGTAAAGATTATGGGTAAAATGGATATTGCTGAAAGAAGAATTCCGCAGGACGGTAGAGTCGAAACTGAGCTAGAAGGTAAAGAAATAGATATGAGGATTTCCACTTTACCAACTGTTTATGGTGAAAAAATAGTAATTAGATTGCTAGATAGGAATGGCTTCAGCTTTTCAAAAGAAGATTTAGGATTTGAAGACAGAGAGCTAAAGATATTTAATAAGATAATTAAACAGCCCTACGGTATAATACTGGTAACAGGACCTACAGGGAGTGGTAAAAGTACGACTTTATATACCATATTAAAAGACTTAAATGATGAAGAAAAAAATATAATTACTGTTGAGGACCCTGTTGAATACAAGCTTGAGGGAATAAATCAAGTACAGGTAAACAACAAGTCGGGATTAACCTTTGCAAAAGGGCTAAGATCTATTTTGAGACAAGACCCTGATATAATTATGATTGGAGAAATAAGAGACTCAGAAACTGCTGAAATTTCAGTAAGAGCATCAATTACTGGTCATCTTGTTTTATCTACTCTTCATACAAACGATACTGCATCCACTATTGTGAGACTTATTGATATGGGCATAGAGCCTTATTTAGTATCTACTTCAATCATAGGCATTATCTCACAAAGATTAGTGAAAAGATTATGCCCAAGCTGCAAAACTTCTTATGAATCAAGCTCACAGGAGAAAAAGATACTAGGGCTAAATCCAGAAGATAAAGTAACTCTTTACAAGTCAGTTGGCTGTAATAAATGTATCAAGGGATATAGAGGAAGAGTCGCTATTCATGAGATAATGGACATAGATAAAGACATAAGAAAGCTAATAGATAATAGAGCTTCTACAGATGAACTGAAGGAGGCTTCTATAAAAAACGGTATGACAACTCTTTACGACAGTGTAGTGAATCTAGCATTAAAGGGAATAACTTCAGTAGAAGAGGTCTTTAGGATTGGATATACGGCAGACTAGGAGGTAGGTCAATTGGAATTCTTAGATTTAATTAACGATGGAATCAATAAAGGAGCCTCTGATATCCATATTACAGTAGGCATACCTATAATATATAGGATAGATGGTAAGCTTGTAAAAATAGGTGAAGAGATTCTAAAACCCGCTGCCACTGAGGACATAGTAAGGAAAATTTTAAGTGATAGACAGATGAGTGAATTGCTTGATAAGGGTGAGATAGATACATCCTTTTCAAGTCCTGGAATAGGTAGATTTAGAATAAATATTTATAAGCAAAGAGGAAGCTATGCACTGGCAATTAGAATTATACCTCTAACTATACCATCTATGGAGGAGCTGGGGCTTCCAAGTACCATTAAAGACTTATGTAAGTTGCCAAGAGGACTTATATTGGTAACTGGTCCTACAGGTAGTGGAAAGTCTACTACCCTAGCTTCAATGATAGATTTAATTAATAGTGAAAGAAACTGTCACATATTGACTCTAGAAGATCCCATAGAGTATTTACATAGACATAATAAAAGTATAGTTAACCAAAGAGAGGTAGGCAATGATTCCCTAAGCTTTGCAAATTCACTAAGAGCTGCACTAAGACAAGACCCTGATGTAGTCCTAGTAGGAGAAATGAGAGATTTAGAAACCATAAGCATTGCATTAACGGCAGCAGAAACAGGTCACCTTGTTTTATCTACACTGCATACATTAGGAGCAGCAAAGACCATAGACAGAATAATAGACGTATTTCCTCCTTATCAGCAGCAGCAGATTAGGATTCAATTTTCTTCGGTAGTTCAGGCAATTGTATCTCAACAGCTTTTACCTAAGATGGACGGAAAAGGAAGAGCTGCTGCTTTTGAAGTAATGATAGCTACTTCAGCAATTAGGAATTTAATAAGAGAGGAAAAATCTCATCAAATCGATACGGCAATCCAAACAGGGGCCAAGTTTGGAATGCAGACAATGGATAATTCACTATTATCTCTTTACAAAAGAGGACTAATAAGCGGGGAAATGGCACTAAGTCAATCTGTAAATCCTGATATTATCAGGAATTATATATTATAGTCTGGTGGTGAGCTTATGCAGTTTACATATAGAGCGGTTACAGATAGTGGACAAGTTATAGAGGGAATTTATGAGGCAAATAGCGAGCATGAAGTACTGTTGATGCTTAAAAATAACGAATATATGCCTATAACAATAGAGCAAAAAGTAGAAGAGAAACCAGTTTCCTCTTATTTCACAAAAAAGGTCACCAAAAAAGATATAGCAGTATATTGCAGGCAGTTTTATACAATGTTAAATGCTGGCGTTACCATTGTCAAATGCTTAGGTATATTAGAAGCTCAAACCGAAAACAAAGTAATGAGAAATGCAACAAGGGTTGCCTTTGATGATGTACAAAAAGGAATGACCTTATCTGAGGCAATGAGAAAACACGAAAGAGTTTTCCCAAGTCTACTTGTGAATATGGTAGAGGCAGGAGAAGTAAGCGGTAGCCTAGATGTAATTATGGAACGAATGGCTATGCACTATGAAAAAGAAAACAAAATAGAAAATAAAATAAAAGGAGCAATGATTTATCCCATTGTTCTAGGAGTAGTGTCTATAGCAGTAGTTATTTTCTTATTAGTGGCTGTCATGCCTACCTTTATAGGCATGTTTGAAAGCAGTGGGGTAGAATTGCCTGCTCCAACAAAAATACTTCTTAATGTCAGCAATTCTCTAGAAAACCAGTGGTACATATATTTAGCTTCTATAATTATACTAGTACTTGGAGTCGGATATTTTGGCAGACAAGAATCTGGAAGATTGTTTATTGACAGCTTAAAGCTTCGTATGCCAATTATAAAAGACACAAATATTAAGATAGCGACTTCAAGATTTACAAGAACACTATCTACACTATTATCTAGTGGTATACCCTTACTTCAAGGATTAGATGTAGTAGCCAAAATAGTCAACAACAAATTTTTAAGCATAAAGCTAGAAAATGCTAAGGAAGAAGTAAGAAAGGGAGTCCCACTATCCAGAACTATTAAGGAGGTCAGAGTGTTTCCTCCTATGGTAGATTCAATGATAAAAATAGGAGAAGAATCGGGCTCACTAGATGAAATACTAAATAAAAGTGCAGACTTCTATGATGAGGAAGTAGAAGTAGCAATTCAAAAAATGACGGAAATGCTCCAGCCAATACTTATAGTAGTCATGGCATTAATGGTAGGCTTCATAGTCATAGCCATGGCATTGCCAATGTTTGATATGGTTAATACAGTTCAGATGTAATAAAAAAATATTTGGCAAAGCTATTGAAAAATAGCGACGCAAAGCTAGAGTCTAAAGCTGCTGACAGGTAGCCATGATCGTTCAGCTGCATAGATAATAGATAATTTAGTATTTGTTATTTGTGCAGTTTTTTTATACCAAAGGACAAGCATTTAATACTACTTCTTGAAAGGTGGTGGTAGGGCAAAGAAATAACTGGCTTAATTTGGTTTTATATTTATTAAAAATAAAAAAATTAGGGGGTTAAATAATGTTTAAATTTATTCAAAAGCAGTTAAAGAATAAGAAAGGTTTTACTTTGGTTGAGTTAGTTGTTGTTATTGCTATATTGGGGATATTGGCAGCGATAGCTGTGCCAAGATTTACAAATGTTGCAGCAGACGCGCAATCTAAAGCAGATGAAGCATCAGCAAGAACAATACTAAGTGCCATTTCAATTGCGGAAGCTAGTCTTCAAGTAACTGGTTGGCCAAGTGACACAACAAAACAAAATGAATTTTTAGCAAAAGTTAATGCATCGTTAAATGATCCCATAGCATATGGCAGCACAGGTGATGGATGGGAAATAAATTACGAAACTAATAAATGGGTTGTATATAAAGATGGAAATCCAGTAAATGCAGAAGAAAGTGAAGATTAGTGACAAAGAGACGAAGGCATTGTCACAAAGTAACCAAGAAATAACCAAAGGGAAATAACCAAAGGGACGGTTCTCCTGGGTTGCTAAAAGATAACTTTTTAGTAGTTTTGGTCAGGTAATTTGTTGCAGAATAGGACTAGAGACAGGGGTAGAGGTAAGGTGACAGGTGACTTGTTCTACACAAACAGACTCATATATTGTGGGGAGTTCATATCCCCACAATATGTCCCTATTGTGTATTAGACAATATTTTATATAATATAATTTTTACTCTATTACTTACATAAAAGAGCTTAGAATTTTTTGAATTATATTTTATAAAATATTGCTTAGGAAAATAAAGAGTATATTTATTTATTGAAATGAATTCATAATATAAATTACTCATTATTATGAGGTGTTCTAATTGGATAATATGTTTAAAAATACACTGAAATCGAATAATGGAGCGGCATTAGTAGTAGTATTGATTACTTTATTAGTTCTATCAATATTAACACTATCAGTAATCCATACAAATATGACAAACACAAAGCAAGTAGTGTCTCAAAAAGAACACTTACAGGCATATTATTTAGCCTATTCAGGATTAGAAATAGGTTATTCAGCACTGTTATTAAATAATGGTGAGTTACTAGACGAGTTTAAAAGTAGAGCAAATCATACAAGAAACGATAAAGTACATTATGTAGATAGTAACTCAGATGAAATTGATATTACTATAAAATCTTCAAGTGATAAGCAAAAGATTACAATAACATCTATAGGCAAGCACAAAGCAAGTGGCAAGTCAGTCACTCTGACTATGACATTTTTAGCAGATTATCCATCTCTTAAGAGAATAGAATAGGTATTTTAAGGAGGTGTCTTATGAAAATAAATAATAGAAAAGCTTTTACATTGATTGAGGTTGTTCTTACAGTAGCTATACTGAGCATGGTCTTATTAATTGTATTTTCCATTTTTGATATGAGCTTTAAGCCTCACGCTATTGTCAATCATGAATTTGTATTGCAATCCAATGTAAGATTAGCTTCTCAGAAAATAGCCTCTTTAATAAGGAAATCAAGTGCTTTATTTGTATATAAGAGTATTGACCCTGTACTCACATCAGATGTATTTCCAGAGTCTAATAGCTCCTCTAATATAATTGTAATTGACGACGCTTTTATTAATAATAGTCCTAAAAGGACAGAATTGGAGAAGGCAATAGAAAAGTATAGGGGCTGGAGCTTTATCACATTAAGCTCTGATGGCAAAGAACTCAGAGAGTTTATTTTTCATAAAGACCCTTCTACTGGAAAAGGATACTATACATTACAAAGAATATTAGAAAAGCAATCTCTAGGTAATTCAGATATGGTATATGAGATAGAATTTAAAAAGAATAAACCATTCTCTGAAGACAACTTACTTGAATATAGTATCACTGGAAAGCTATTAGATGATGCAAACAAATCTTCATCTGTAAAACCAATTAATATAAAATCGGAAGTTGAAGCCTTAAGCAGTTTGCAGGTAGTAGATAAAGGTGACTATAAAACAAGGGCGAAGGTAATGTTTTATAGAACAGAAGAAAGACCTATGGGAGTTGATGCAGAAGCAGCTGTTACCATGGTACTCGATATATCAGGAAGTATGGGTGAAGGAATGGATGGGGAGGCTTCTAGTACAAGCAATCCAAGTAGAATATCAATTATGAGAGATAAAGCAAAAGACTTAGTAAATAAAATGGCATCATTGGAGAACATAAATATCAATCTTATACCCTTTAGTAATAGCAGTAACTTGCCAAATGCATGGGAAAATTACAAATATGAAGGAAGAACAAAAGACCCAAAGGCTTGGAAAAATGCAAAAAATGATAATGGAGAGTTAAACGATCTAATAGGAAAGCTTGTGGCAACAAATGGAACAAATGTTGGGGATGGTATCAGAAGAGCTTACTACAGACTTAAAGAGTACCCTAATAAAGAGGCTAATAAATACTTGATATTGTTGATGGATGGAGTGCCTACATTTGCAAGTGTACATTCTGCAGGGCATCGACAAAAATCATATTCAAGTCATAAAGGAGATAGGTTTATCGAAAACGGAATTGAATATGTTTATTCTCATAGAACTGGATTTTTATTTTGGTACACATACTATTATAACTCTAAAGATCCTATAATAGAATTTGTTACAAATGATATTGACATAAAAGAAAGCAAACATCCATATAATGGAGAACGATACTCAGACGGAAGATATGCCGGTCCAGGTAATGCTAGTGATGATGAATATAGTAAACCTTATATTACTGAAATGGCTAAAGAATTGAGTAAAATAAAAAATAGTAAAGGTGAAAAAAACCTAAAGGTTTACGTAATTGGTTTTTCAGATGTTCCTGAGGAAAGAGCAGAATTAAACTTTATAAAAGGTGAACTTGCTAAGTATGCAAATGAGGTAACATCTTATGAGGTAACAAATGCAGAAGGTCTTCAAATAGTCTTTAATGATATAAACCAAATCATTTTAGATGATTTATGGCATATTACGGGACCAAGAGAATAATGAAAGGAAATGCTTATGAAAAATAATAATGGCATGACTCTTATAGAGGTTATAATTGCACTTTTTCTATTAGGCTTGATTACTGTTGTATTTTTACCTTCAACTTGGAGCAGCTATAAAATGATGGCAAACGCAAAGGAAATTACAGCAGATACATTCACAGCACAGAAAAAAGTGGAACTAGCTATAGAAGAAGCAAGGGATAAAATGGTTGATTTTAAAAAAGATAATTCTAACCCCAACCCTATAAATATGGATATCAAAGCTTTTGGAAAAACAATTAAAGGAGTATCTATTGTAGAATCTATCCTCAATGAAAAAGGAAATAGTATGGGGAATATTAATGTATTTGTAGCTGACGAGCCTTTAATAAATGATAACTTACCTGAATTGGAGTGGGTAAAAGTTGTAGATAAGAATGTCAAGGAAGGTATAATCAAATGGGAAGGCAATAAACTTACAGGTAGCCACAAGATTAAAGATACTTCTAATTATTTTATGAGTTTAAAGAGGTGGTATGTGTCAAAATCTGGCTTCGATGGATATATGCCAGACAGAGTTGAAAATGAATCTTATTGGGGGACAAGATATCCGTCTTGGCCTAATGATTACGAATTAATAAATAATAACGACAAAACAGAATTATCAGATTTAAGTCCTTATGCTGGTAGACATGTAGTTTTTTCAGTAATTCCTGTTGCTAAGACAGGAAAGTATGGTATAGAAGTGAAAAGTAAAGAAATATACATTATGGGACCTCCTATAATTAATAATTTACTTTTGCATCTGGATACTTACTCATTAAATAATCCAGATGACTCAAGGATAGAAAAGTGGAAGGATTTGTATGATAATAAAGAAACAAAAAAATCAAGTGGTGATGGTGCAGTTTTAGGATATGATAATGGGAAATTTTTAAGCTTTCATAATGATTTACTTACTATGGATGGTAAGCCTGCAAATACCGATAATATGACTATTTTTGTTGTATTTAAAAATACATCTGATGATGAAAATAAAACTCAAAATTTAATAAATAGAAATACAACCCAAAATGGCTGGAAATTACACATTAGGGATGGAAAAATTGAGTTCTTAATAAATCCAAGTGCAAACAATCAGGCAGACCGTGTAATAACATCGGATAATAAAGTTGATAAGGATAAATACATTATTACTGCCCGTGTTACTAATAATGATATAAAAATGATACTAGATAAGGATGATAATAACGAAACAAAAACCTTACAGAGAGGTCAAAACAGCTCATATGCAAATAGTGCTCAGATATCAATAGGAGATACCTCTTCTGAAGAAAATATTTATGAAATTATTATCTACAACTCTGCCTTATCAGATGAGGAAATTAATAAAATCAGACAATATTTAGCAGAAAAGCATAGAATCAATTTAAATCTATAATAGGTCACAAGGAGGATTGAATGATTGTACTAATATTTGTTTTTGGAGCTATACTAGGTTCATTCTTAAATGTATGTATATATCGAATACCCAGGGAAGAATCTATAGTGTATCCTTCGTCACACTGTCCTAATTGTGGTAATAGTTTAAAATGGTATGAATTAGTACCTATATTTAGCTTTCTTATACAAAAAGGAAAATGTAGGAACTGTAATAGTTCAATTTCAATACAGTATCCTATAATTGAAGCATTAAATGGCTTTATCTACTGTATAGTCTTTTATTACTATGGGTTTTCAATTGATTTTATTTTTTATAGTATGATAATTAGTATTCTTATAGTAGTAAGCCTTATTGATTATTATCATCAAATTATACCTGATTTATTAGTAATTATTATTCTTATATCAACAATAGTACATAAAACTGCTCTATATTTAATATATGAAGTGCCCTTTGAATTACTAAATAGTGTATTTGGTCTATTATTTGGAGGAGTATTATTTTTAATTATTGCTTTAGTATCAAAAGGTGGAATGGGTGGAGGGGATATAAAGCTAATTAGTGTATTAGGTTTTATATTTGGATTTAAAAGAACAATATTGAATATACTGTTATCATTTATTATTGGAGCATTCTGTTCGATTTTCCTACTATTATTTAAAGTAAAAGGTAGAAAAGATGCTATACCCTTTGGTCCTTTTATAAATATTGCATTTGTCATTACTTTATTTTTGGGTGATACTATTATCTCATGGTACATTTATGGCTTATACTTTTAAAACTTGACTTTCTAGACTAATTTAAAGGGGTGAAACCTATTGAACCTACCATTTATAAACAAAAACATAATATCCATAGACCTAGGCTCCTACGAAACAAAAATAATAGAAGCCAAAAAGAACAACAATACAATACAAGTAAACAAAGCATTTTCAATACTAACTCCTGAAGGCTGTTATGAAGATGGTCGTATAAAAAATGAAAAGATTTTAAGTGAAGCATTAAGAGATGAGCTTAAGAAAAACAAAATCTCATCAAAAACTGCTTATTTAACAATAAAAAGTACAGCAATCATTACAAGAGAAATCCCCTTTCCATTAGTTGGGCCAAAAGAAATAGATGGAATGCTTAAATTTCAGCTTTCTGAATATTTGCCGATGGATGTCAGCAGATATGTAGTTCAGTATAAGATAATAGGGAAGGTTTTCGATGATGAAAAAGAGAGACTCAATGTACTAATAGTAGCTGTCCCTAAGGATATTGTAGAAAAACACTATTTTCTATTATCACAGCTTAACTTAAAGCCAGAAATACTAGATTACCAATCTAATTCAATTAGTAAGCTTATTTGGTTTGCTGATTCAATTAACGACAGTATATTTGTATCAGATAAAACCATAGCTGTTATAGACCTAGGATATAATAGTACAAATGTATCTATAATAAAAAATGGTAAGCTACAGATAAGTAGGGCTATTGAAGTAGGCGGAGAGAATTTAGATGAAAATATATTGAATTTATTTGATTTCAGTAAAGAGAAATTATTAGAAAAAAAATCTGGAATTAACGATGTAAGTGTAATTAGTGGAAGCTATTCAGACTACAATAGACTAATCAATGTTACAAAAAATACTATTGAAAGTATGATTGAAAAGCTTGAAAATATTTTTAAATACTATATCAGTAAAGAAATCGGAAATGAAATCAGCATGATTTTACTGTATGGAGGTCTATCTCAGATAAAAGGAGTGGACAAGCTCTTTTCCGATTATTTCAATATAGATACTGTGATTCTTGATAATTTAGATAAAGTGAGTATTCAAGCTAATCCTAATAAATACCTTAACTGTATAAGTACTTTACTAAGAGATGAAGAGGTGTAATAACTTGAGAGATTTAAACTTTTTTGAATCCTACAACAAAAAGAAAGATAAAAGTTTGAACAAAGAACTCATACTATATGGATTATCTATAGTTATTGTATTAGGAATGGTTGCTTATTCTATCATAAACATAATTGTGATAAACAAGCTTAATACAGAAACCTCTTCATTGGAGCAGCAAGTGGAAACTAAAAAATCAAACATCAAAATAAATGAGATTTTAGAAAAGGAAAAAGATATTGGAGAATTTAGAGAAAAATATGAACAATTGAAGCAATTAGATGGGTTTATTGATTCACAGGATATTATTAATGAATCTCTATTAGATTCCATAACTGTCAGAGTACCTGAAAATGTATTCTTGAATTCCATGATATTTAACACTAATTTGATAACATTGGATGGTATTGCAAAGGATAAAAGGTCTATTTCAGATTTTGAACATAAATTAGGAGAAATAGAGTACTTTGATGATATTTTCATACCAGCTATTTCCTATGAAGATGATTTCTACACATTTACTATCAATATAAAGCCTAAGGAGGTGGAGGTAGTTGGAAGCCAAGATACGGACTAAAAGCCTTATGAAAAAGAAAATAAATATAAGTAAAAAAGAAAAGAATCTAATAATCCTTTTATTACTTGTAGTGCTATTTTGGCTATTTTATAGATTTGTATTTACTAAACAATCTATAAAGATTGCAGAGCTTAAGCAGGAAAAAAGCAATTACAATGATGAATTGCTTAAAATAGATACAATTCTTGCAAAGGATAAAGTAATAGCTGCTGAGTGGACTGAACTAAATGGAAATGTTAGTCATATCCAAAGCAAGTACTTCCCTACCATAGAGCAGCCTAAAATAATGCATATGTTAAATAGTATAGTAGATAACAATAGTCTAAAGGTTCCTGGCATGTATTTTAGTGGTTCAGATTATGCAATGCTAGGGGATATAGAAACCAAGTATCTTGGTATATCGATACCCTTTGAAGGAAGCTACAATGAGCTAGGGACATTTCTTTCTAATTTGAGAGCTTCACCAAAAAGGTTTTTAGTTAACCAGTTGGCTATCTCTAAGGGCGATGATGGCATCTTAAGCGGACAGATAAGCCTAAATACCTATAGTTATGGTGAAATAATAGATGGTGGTGCAGATTCGGCTTATAATGCCGAGGTTCAAAAAGTGATTAAAGAGGACCCATTTAGTCCATATGAGGGCTATGAAACTGAAACAAAGAAAGATATCTATGATGATGGGGCAATTGATATAGCTGAGGAAACTAAAAAGAGAACTATATTAGAAAACTTTGAAGGTGACGATATATATTTTATGTCAACTAATCCTAATGTTACTGGTAAGGTGTCCAAATTTAACATTTCTAAGCATGACAAATACAGCTTACGAACTGAATATTTTATATCTACAGAAAACAAAGAAGAAAGGGCTTATGTAGTACTGGACGACAAAGATATATATTTAAAATATCCTCCAACATCCATAGGAATATGGGCTCATTCATATGGATATTCTCCAGTGATTTTAGGGTTTAGATTCCAAGATCAGGATGGTAAAAAAATTGATTTAGAACTAGCGAGGGGAATAAACTGGACAGGCTGGGAATTCATAGAGATAATGCCGCCTCAGGATATAAAGCTATATCCATTAAAGTTGGATAGAGTATATCTAGAGTTAGGAGCTAATAGGGATGATTATGGAGTAATACTTTTCGACAATATTGAAACAGAATATCCTCTAATGGATAATGAAGAGGAAAGACAATATAAAATATATTCATTCTATTTAGTCCAGTATGGTGACACTCTAGAGTCAATTAGTGAAAAGCTATATGGTACTAAATCAAAATATAAAGAAATAATGAAAGAAAATGGACTAGATAAAAACAGCAGTCTTGAAGTAGGTCAAATATTAGTTATACCAAATTAATAGCAATGAAAGGTGATGAGTATGAATAAAATCTTAAAGCAATTAGGTATCTGGACTGTAGTTTTTTGTATGCTATTTACTTATTTTCCTGCTGCTTCGTTTTCTGCTGCTTCTGACGAAGGCTATGATGATGGGTACTCTGAAGGGTGGCTAGATGGTATAGAAGAAGCAGAATATGATATGACGAAGGGCTATAGCAAAAATTATTCTAAAGCCATGCCTAGTAATGATGAAATAATTAAAGAATATAAATTAGATAAAGAGAGCACCAGATACAAAAATGCTTTTTTAGATGGATATAAAGATGGTTTTAAGAATGGCTATAATAAAACTTATAGTGATTCAGATGACAAAGATGAAAATGATGATGAAAACGAAGAAACTAAATATGCTGAAAATCTTGGATTTGCTATGGGAGAAATATTTGGCTATAGGGATTACTACGATGGTAGGTCAAATAGATGGAGCAAAGTCATACCTTCCAATTCTGATATAATAGAGACTTATGATTTGAGAAAGGAAACAATTGACTACAGAACTGCTTTTTTAGGCACTTTCAAGACTAGTTTTCAGGAAGGCTATGAGGAAGCGTATAGAAAGGCTAAATTTGAACCCTTTGAAAGCTCTCTTGAACAAGGGAAAAATGATGGAGAGTATTTTGGTGGATTATTAGGGGACATACAAGGTAAGAGAGACTATTATACTGGAAGCTCTAGCAATTGGAAGAGAAGCTTGCCAACAAGAGCTAAAATAATCAGTACTTTTTCATTAAGTCGTGACTCTTATGAATATGAAGACGCTTTTGTAGAGGCTTTTATTAAAGCCTATGAGGAAAATTATAATAATTCCTATAGAAGTGCAAATTCAAGCATCAATAGCCTTGCTTATGAAAATGGATATAATTATGGTAAAGCAATAGGGGTGGAAAGAGGAGAAGGCTTTGCTAGTATGGATTCATTACTTGGACAGTATAGTAGTGTACTGAGACATACGACTACTGAATATGAAATAATTAATGAATTTGAGCTATATCTACAAAATGATAAGTATAGAGAAGGCTTTATTAGTGGTTACAATGAGGGCTTAAATGAGGGATATACTAAAGCATATCAGGATTTAAATTTTGCAGATTTACAAACTAAGCTTATAACTAAAACCATCCCCTTAAGCGGCGGAGAAATAGCTACTAAGGATAATAGATTTTCTATAAAAGTAAATGCTGGAACCTATTATAATGATGTGGCAATAAATATTGATGGTCTTATGGATTCGAGCAGAAGGTATTTACCTACAAAAGATAATTTCATTCAAGCCTCTGAATTATACTCTATAAGGGTTGCTAATTCATCTTATGAAGTTGATAAAAAGAAACAGATTGAGCTAAGCTTTGAATATTATGGCCCTCAGAATGGAGGTATATATAAGTATACTAATAATTCATGGATTTATTTACCTAGCATAATAGCAGATAATAGAATAATTACTCATATTAGACCTGACTCATTAAATACTAGCAGTGGAATCTATGCTGTATTTATAGATAAGAGCTTTAAGAGCATAAAAGATATAAGAGGACATTGGGCAAAGAATGAGATTGATACCTATGCAAGAAGAGGATTGGCAGGGCTATTTAGTGACAATACATATAGACCAGATTTACCAATTACTAGGGGTCAGCTGCTCGGACTATTAAGCAGAGTATATAAATGGAATTTAAGTGGACTTGATTCTAAATTAAAGGAAATAGAAATTCTAAAGGATTATGATAGCTTAGGCGACTATAAGTCACTTATTGCTTATAGTCTTAAATATGGTTATTTTGGTCTATATCCAGATAATACTTTTAAAGTAAATAATCATGTTACATATAATCAAATTAACAATATAATGAGAAAAGTAACGGGAGACACTAGTTTTAATTGGTCTAATGTAGCCAGCAGTATGATGCAGGACAAGGACACACGATGTAAAAGCTATAGTTCTATGGATAATACTATAACTAGGGCAGAGGCTATTTACATGCTTTACTTATTAAATGAATTGAAAAACTAATTATACTTAATTGGCATATCAATTACTGGATATGTCAATTTTTATTTCAAATGCTTTTGATCAGCAAAAATATAAGTAGATATTTTGGATAGTTGATAAGTTTTTACAAAAAAATACTAAATATAATAAAAAAGAAGGAATTTTGTAAAATATGGTGAATATATTTTATTGATGTCTTAATAAATTGTAGGAAGCTGTGTCAGAATCATTGGACACAAAGTATTATCTTTTAGGAGTAAGACTATGATTAGAAGATTAAAATATTGTTCTGGTCTTTCATTTATAGAAATACTATTCACCATTTCGATATTAGGTATTATTATGATATCTATTGCTCCATTGTTAATAAACACAAACAAAATAAATAGAAAATCAGAATCCATATATAATGCAACGTTACTAGCGCAAGGTTACATGGAAAATATAAAAGCTTCCGACTGTGTTACTGTTGGACAAACAGTTAATACCTTTGAAGACATCCAAATAAAAATCGATGTAATAGAAGTTGATAAATACAATACTGACTTCTACAAGATAATTATTGAAATCTTTCAAGGTGATGAGCCTTTAGAAAGACTTGAGGGCTATAAGATAATTACTCAGTAGGAGGGGATTATTGTGATTAACTTAAAACATCACAGCAAGGGCTCCACACTTGTCATTTTATTACTTACAATATCAGTAGTAGTTTTGATAGGAACTATGGCAATGTCCCTTGCTGTTGTTAATTTTAAGATGAAGAAAACCAATAGTTCAGTAAAACAGAATTTTTATCTAGCAGAAGCTGGTATAGAAGAATCATATATTATTGCAAGAGAATTTGTAGACGAAGCTGTTAAATATGCCATATCTAAAGTTGAAGAATTTGATGAAATAGAAAATCAAATAAACGGTGATTTCAAAGATAGGCTTTTGAGTATAGATAGTGAGCTAACAGAAGATAGAAAAAGCATTATCTTTAATGAGGCGTTTAAGCGTTTCATAAAAGGGACCTGCACAGATGCAAGTCCGAATCATAGTCTTATTTCTATGTTAAAAGACAATGAATCCTATGTAGTTTGTTGTAATGGATATCCTAAAATAAGCTCTCAATTAACTGAATTTACAGATTACTTCTTAATTAATGTAAAGTCAACATGTGTGGCGGGGCATATAAAAAATGAGATTACGTTAAAATATAAAATCGTTGTTCCAAGATACGATGAATGCTGTGTGGATAAGGACATAAAAGCTGAAGACATTATTGAAATTTTAGAATGGAAAAAAGAAAGGTAGCTAGCATATGTCTTTTTCTATTAAAGAATCAAATAAAGGATTTACTCTTATAGAATTAATAATTTCCTTAGCTTTAGCAGGGATTATTCTTTCTATTGTTTTATCAATTTTGATTTCTAATATATCTATGTTCCACATCAATGACAGAGAGATAGAGCTTCAGCAGCAGGGGCAATTTATCATTGGCTTTTTAGAGGATAAAATAATAGAATCCACTGGAATTACATATCTACAAGATAATAATGGAATTCTTAAGCATGAAACAAATGAAAAAGTAAATCTGAAAAAGATTATATTTAAAAACATACCTGAAGCAGTTGATAAGGGGTATATATTTCAGCTAAGTAAGGATCCGAATCATAATTATTATAATATGAAATATGGAATAGGATTATCGGGAACCCCAACAGTAGAAGCAGGCAATTATATAGAAAGGATAGAGGTTGAACCAATTCCTCTAGAGAGTATTTACACAGAAGCTAAGGGGCTAGCCGTTGAAATATTATTTAATTTTAATGGTAAGATGAAAGCTTTTAAAACTCAGCTTTTTTTTAGAAATTACCATAGGAGGTAGATATGGAAAGAAAAAAGCATAACAGTGGAATGACACTGATTGAGCTATTATTAGTTATATCAATATTAGCCCTATCCTTGGCCATTGTAATGCCTAAAATAGAGAGAAGAGATTATCACCTGATGACTAGTAGTAGAGCTCTAAGAGATGAAATAAGAAATATAAGGTATATGAAAATGACTGAAGGAAGGTCCTACCTTATATCTTTGGAGGGTACTCAATATACATTGAAAGAAGGTGTAAAAGTTATTAAAAGAGTAAAGCTAGAAAAGGATTTTAAAATAACTAATAACTTCCCTAAAGGTGAGATTTTCTTTAGCTACAATGGAGCACCTACGTATGGAGGAGGGACAATAACAATATTTGATAATAAGAGAAATAAATATTGCGAAATTACTATAGTACCTGCTACAGGAAGAATATTATTAAAAGATGAAATTTATGAAGGATTTAGCAAAGATAGGTAGAATTATACAATATATAATATGAGGAGGAAATAAATTGGAACTACATAATTATATGGAAGATGCGGTTAGTAAAAATATTGAAAAAGTATTAAGCAAATATGACAATATCTGTAAGTGTAATAAATGTAAATTAGATATCGCTGCCATAGCGTTGAATAATTTGCCAACCTATTATACTGTAACTGAAAAGGGAATGTTATATTCAAAAGTTAAAGAATTGGAGCCACAATATGAGGTTGATATTGTAAGAGAAATAACTAAAGCAATAAAAGTAGTGTCAAAACAACCACATCATGAGTTATAAAAAATGATTAAATAAAATAGACAAAAAAACGATTTTTCTATTCAAATATAGAGAATTATGTTATTATAGTATAGAAAATATTTCTTTTCTAAATATATACATAAAATTTATAATTAAGTCTAATTAAACTGTTATAAAGAATAGCTTCTAGTTAATAATAAGTATTAGGTGCAGTGTGTACTTTTTTAACTCAATATAATAAATGCTTTTATCAAAGCGTTATAAATTAAGGAAGCTCTTCTCAAACCCCATTTTACGGAAAGCTTAAATTGAAGAAAATTAGGACTTCCCTATGGGCTATAAAACAATTCTAAACATGAAGTAGGAGGTTAAATATGATTTCAGCAAGTGATTTTAAAAAGGGTATCACATTCGAAATGGATGGAGATATTTACCAAGTAGTTGACTTTCAACACGTTAAGCCTGGAAAAGGTGCAGCTTTTGTTAGGGCAAAAATAAAGAATATAATATCAGGTGGTCAAAAAGAAACAACTTTCAATCCAACTGATAAGTTTCCAAAAGCTCATATTGAAACAAAAGAAATGCAATATCTATACAATGATGGAGAATTATATTATTTTATGGATACAGAATCTTTTGAACAAGTGCCTTTTAATTATGACCAAGTTGAGAGTGCAGTGAAGTATATTAAAGAAAACGATACTACATTAGTAAGATTTTATAAAGGAAATGCCTTCGATGTTCAGGCACCAAACTTTGTTGAACTAGTCGTTACACATACTGAACCGGGAGTAAAGGGAGATACTGCTTCTGGGGCTACAAAGCCTGCAACAGTGGAAACTGGTGCAACAGTATTAGTTCCATTATTTATTAATATCGGAGATAAAATTAAAATTGATACAAGAACAGATGAGTATTTATCAAGAGTTTAGGCAACAATATGGGATAAGTAAATTTGTATAGGGAGGGTTAGCTATGGAATACTTATATGAGAGAGTTGCATATTTAAAAGGATTAGCAGAGGGATTAGAAATTGAAGATAAGAGCAAGGAAGGAAAGCTTCTATTGCACATTATTGATGCATTAGAAGACTTCGCAGATGCAATTTCTGATTTAAGCGAGGACCAAGAGGAATTAAATGAGTATGTTGATTTCATTGACGAAGACCTAGCAGATGTAGAAGAAGAAGTTTTTGGAGAATTTGATGATGAGTTTGATGACGAATTTGAAGACGATGAAATTGACTATGTAGAAGTTGAATGTCCTTACTGTAACGAAGTTGTATATTTAGACTCAGAATTAGTATCTGATGATGGTAAGGTAGAGTGTCCAAATTGTCAAAGATTATTATCATGCGACTGTGATTGTGAATAGCATATTTTAAAGAAGCCTAGTGTAACCCACTAGGTTTTTTTATTTTATAGAAGATAAGGAAGCTCTACTTTAATATTGATATTAAAAAAACTTAACCTCAATGAATTTCAAAAAAAGCTTCCCTAATTTTAATACTTCAATGGAAGCTTTTTTTATTTTTTAGCATATTATTTAAAGCTTGTCATAATTATATATAAAAGGAGGGACAGGTTGTAGCTATGGAAGTTAATACAAATTTTATCAAATCAGTGCAATCTGACAAAATCAATGCCTATTATGAAGTATTAGATTTTATAGATCCGGAGTTGACAAGCATTCTATCTAAATTACCTCGAAATATTATTGAAAAGATAGAAGAAGTAAGACTTCGCAACGGAAAGCCACTTATGATAAGCCTTGGAAGCAAAGACTTCTTTGTTTCAAAAAGTGGCTCATTGGTATCTGAGCCTTATAACTGTATTAATATTAACTATAAACATATATCAAAGACCTTTCAGCTTATTAGCAATTATTCAATATACTCTATTGAGGAAGAGCTAAAAAATGGTTTTGTTACAGTTAGAGGAGGTCACAGAGTCGGTGTTACTGGTAAAGCAATCTATGGAGCTGGTGGTTTTGAGACCATAAGAGATATTTCCTCTCTCAATCTAAGAATTGCTAAAGAAATAATAGGAGTTTCAAATAATATTATGAGCTATATTATCAAGAAACCTAATACCATTTATAATACTCTTCTAGTATCTCCTCCTCAATGCGGTAAGACCACTTTACTGAGAGATATTATAAGAAATATAAGCAATGGAATTGCAGATATTAATTTTAATGGATTAAAGGTAGGAGTAGTAGATGAAAGGTCAGAATTAGGAGGAACCTATAGAGGTTGCCCCCAAAACGATATAGGATTTAGGACAGACATTATTGATAGCTGCCGTAAGCATGAAGGTATAATGCTCCTATTAAGATCCATGTCTCCTAATGTAATTGCCACAGATGAAATAGGTGATGAAAAAGACATTAAGGCCATACATGAAGCAATTAAAGCTGGAGTAAAGCTAATTTCAACTGTACATGGAGATGGCATAAATGATATTTTAAGTAAGCCAAGGCTTAAAGAAGTTATTTCAGAGAAAGTTTTTGAAAGGATAGTTATAATTGACAACACACAAGGAGTAGGAACTATACAGGACATAGTAGATGGAATCAGTTTTAAATCAGTGATGAGGTAAAAAGAGAGAAGGGAAGGCTTATGCTTATAGTTAAGACAATTGCTTGTTTAGTAATAATACTATCATCTTCAATATTAGGATTCTCTTACAGCAGGATTTATAATGAAAGACTGAATAATCTTATCAGCTTTCAGAACTGCATTCAGATTTTAGAAACAGAAATTATATATGGTTCAAATCCATTACCCGACGCATTGAATGAGCTCTACAATAAGGGTAACAAAAAAGTATCATATATATTTGATGAAATAAGGAAGTATTTACTTAATAACAAAAACTCAAATGTATATGACGGATTTTTGCATATAGTTTCTGAATTAAAAGAAGGACTTTGCTTTAATGAACAGGATATTGAAATAATTTTATCATTTGGTCGTAGCCTAGGAATATCTAATAGAACAGATCAAGAGAAATACTTTAAGGTGCTGCAAGTACAGCTTAAAGCACAACAAAGAGAAGCAGAGGAAGAAAAAATTAAGAATGGAAAGATGTATAAAAGCTTAGGTGTTTTAATAGGATTTGGTATAGTGCTAGCTCTATATTAGAAAGGGGATATGTATGAATATAGATTTGATTTTTAAGATAGCGGGAATTGGAATTGTAGTTGGCATACTTCACACGGTCCTATCAAAGGTAGGAAAAGAGGAGTATGCTCATGCTGTTACATTAGCAGGAGTAGTAATAGTACTCACTATGGTACTAACACTAATAAGCAAGCTTTTTGACAATGTTAAGACTATTTTTCAATTGTATTAGTAAGGGTGATATAGATGGAGATAATTCAAATTGTCGGTATAGGTATTATAGCTACTATATTATCAGTTATTCTAAGACAGCAAAAACCTGAATTTGCACTTCAAGTAAGCATAGTAACTGGGTTAATTATTTTTATATTTGTTATAAGTAAATTGAACTACGTTATAGAGGTATTAAATAATTTAGCAAAGAGAATAGATATGGATTTACTGTATTTTACAACAATTCTTAAAGTTATTGGAGTGGCATATATAGCAGAATTCGGAGCACAAATCGCTAGAGATGCAGGAGAGGGGGCAATAGCTTCGAAAGTAGAGCTGGCTGGTAAAATCCTTATTATGGTTTTAGCAGTTCCAGTGCTTACTTCACTATTAGATTTAATTATAAAAATAATACCATAAGGTGAGAATAAAATGATAAAGAAGATATATGTACTAGCTTTATTGACAATTATTATATTGTTTTTTTCTTCTAATGCACTTGCTGACGATGGAGAAATATTAAGTCTAGACCAACTAATTGAACAACAAATGGAGAATCTAAAAATAGATGAACTAGAGCAATTAGTCAGAGAAATAAACAGTACAACTAAAGATGCGTTACCACAAATAAATTTTAAAGACTTCATGGTTTCTCTTATAAAAGGAGAAAATGTCCTTGACGGAGGGAAACTGCTAAATGGAATATTAAAAATAGTATTTAGCGAAGTAATAGCAAATTCATCTCTTCTAGCAAAACTTTTGATTTTAGGCATAATATGCTCACTATTTACTAATATACAGAGTGCGTTTGAAAGTGATGCAGTAGGTGAGGTAGCGTTCTATGTTTGCTACTTAATACTTATATCCTTATCAATAAAGAGCTTTGTTATGGCCATGGAAATAACATGGAAGGCAATAAATGACATGGTGGTATTGATGCAGGTTCTGCTGCCAATACTTCTAACATTATTAGTAGCAGTTGGGGGTATAACAACATCTTCATTATTTAAGCCTGTAATTTTAGGCGCTGTAAGTATAATAAGTACGCTTATGAAAGACATAATTTTACCACTTGTTTTTTATGCTACGGTAGTAGGAATAATTTGTAAGATATCCTCAAGAATACAAGTAACAAAAATATCCAGCCTAATCAGGCAGATTTCAACAGCAATTATAGGGATTTCGCTTACGGTTTTTATAGGGATTATATCAATTCAAGGTGCCATGACAGCTAAGGTAGATGGGGTAACAATAAGGACTGCTAAATTCGCAGTAGATAAATTTGTCCCAATAGTTGGCAAGTTTCTATCTGATGTTATGGAAACGGTTGTAGGTTGTTCTATGGTTTTAAAAAATGCTGTTGGCTCAATAGGTATGATTTCCTTATTTTTCATATGTCTTATACCTATTATAAAAATACTTTCCTTAATTTTCATATACAAAATTGCAGGCGCACTAGTAGAGCCTATTACAAATAGTAAAATAGTTGATTGCTTAAATGAAATCAGTAAATCGTTAATAATGCTGCTGGCAACTGTTACCTCTGTAGGGGTAATGTTTTTCATCGCAGTGACAATAATTATAGGTGCTGGTAACGCTACAGTAATGCTAAGGTAAAGGTGATGTAATGATTGAGTTTGTAAAAAGCTGGATTACAAATATTGTTGTAGTTATTTTCTTTATTGCTTTCATAGAGATTTTATTACCCACCAGCAATATGAAAAAATATATCAATATGATACTTGGACTTTTAATAATAATTGTTATTATAAATCCAATCATAAAATTAATGTCAAGCGATATAAATATAAATAGAGAGGTGTTCTATAATCTGCAAAGCTATAATACTTTTGAAATGGAGAGAGAGTCAAAGTATGTTGAATCTCAGAACCAGCAGATAACAGAAGTATATAAAAAGAAATTAGAGAACGAGATATCTGAATTTGTAAAAACAGATATAGATTATGATGTATTAGATGTGAAAATATCTATAAATGAGAATATTAAAGCTAAAGACTTTGGCGAGATTACAGGTATTGAAGTATATCTAGGAACAAAAAATAATAATAATAATCAAAACCAACATAATATTAAAATAGATGAAATAGAAAGAGTAGCTGTAAATACAGATAAAACTAATATATCTCAAAACGATAAAGTAAATTCACCTGGCTTTGAAGAAATTATTGCTTCTATTTCATCCTATTATAAAGTTCCTAAAGAAAAGATAATAATAATACTAAACGCTTAGAGTAATTCAAGGGGGATAAGAGAATGCTGGAAAAAATAAAAGAGTTTTTCAACCCGAAAAATCAGAAAAAAAATGCATCAAGCTTAATTGTTCTGTTACTTGTTGGTGCAATTGTTTTGCTATTATCAAACTATTTCTTAACTGAAAATGATAATACAAGCAAATTATCTTCAACCGGGAATGACATTAGTTCAAATGAAGGATACACATCCGATTTTACAGAAGAAGATTATACAAGCAACATGGAAAAAAGGCTTGAAGAAATCTTAAAGAAAATAAAAGGGGTGGGAGAGGTTGATGTAATGATAACCTTTGATGATACCTCAGAAAAGATACCAGTATTCAATACTAACCAAACCATTGAAAAGACAGATGAAAAAGATGCTCAAGGTGGAACTAGGGAAGTCACAAGAGAAGATCTTTCACAGCAAATTGTCGTTGGAAGTGGTGGTGATTCTTTAATGATAATGAAAGAGACAAAACCAAAAGTAAGAGGAGTAATTGTAGTAGCTGAAGGGGCAGAAAATATTGAAATAAAAGAGAAGCTCTATTCAGCAGTTAAGACAGTATTAGGTGTTTCAGGAAACAAGGTTGAGGTCTATTCTAGTAAATAGGGGGAATTTGTATGTATATTAAGAAAAAAACCGCTTTTATTATTTGTCTTATCGGTCTATTAATTGCGATAGGATATGTAAACCATGAATTAACAAAACGTTCGCTTAGAGAAACATCAAGTGATTATCAACAGCATGAGGAAAATCAGCTCATGGAGATAAGTAAAACTATAGATGATGATAAGGCTGAGATATCTCATGAAGATAGTGAAGAAGAGGATATTGAAATTGTAGATAGTAGAAGTGATGAAATAGGAGATTTAAAGAAGGATGTAGAGGATAATATCACAAGTGTAATAACTAAGGAAGAAAGCTTTAGAAGCAGCAATTATTTTATAGAGCATAGGCTATCACGAGATAAGCTAAGAGCTTCATTGATTGATAGATTGAATGAAATAATTAATAATGAGAACACTAATGAGGAAACGAGAACAAAGGCACAAAATGAAATAATTGCATTAGGACAAGTTGCAGAGCTAGAATTAAG
Source organism: Firmicutes bacterium UBA3546 (assembly GCA_002376545.1). Lineage (GTDB taxonomy): Bacteria > Bacillota > Clostridia > Tissierellales > Proteiniboraceae > Proteiniborus. Next base: position 40,535 of record DFOH01000050.1, read on the forward strand.
TCTTGAAGGGCTAATAAAAGCAAAAGGGTTTGAAGATGCATTGGTATTTTTAGGTGACAACAGTGCAAGGGTAGTTGTATCAGCTGATGAATTAACTGAACAAGATATGGTGAAAATATTTGAGATAGTAAAAAGCGAGGCAGGTATAGAAGCTGGAAATATAACAATAATGAAAAAATCTTAGTAATGTTTGTAAAGAACATCTCCTTTTGATATAATATAAGCGTAAGTTGTAAAGTGAAGCAGGGGGTGAAGTATATGTCAAATAACTTAGAAAATAATGATGAAATAGTAGACTATGGACAAATTAAGATATCAGATGAAGTAGTAGGCATTATTGCTAGTCTAGCTGCAACTGAAGTCAAAGGTGTAGCTGGTATGAGCGGTGGAATTGCTGGTGGAATATCTGAAATGCTTGGAAGAAAAAACTTCTCAAAGGGAGTTAAGGTTGAAGTTAAAGAAAAGGAAGTTTCCATTAGTTTATACATAATAGTTGAATATGGAGCTAAGATACCAGAAGTAGCATGGGAAGTACAAGAAAGTGTTAAAAATACTATTGAAACAATGACAGGTCTAAATGTAGTGGATGTGAACATTAATGTTCAAGGCGTGAATATTGAAAAAGAGCAGAAGGAAGAATAATAGATATATTAATTATAATAAGAGCCCTCTGATTTGTCAGAGGGTTAACTTAACTAAAGTAAAAGGAGGTTAATCATGGGAAGAAAATTAGCCAGAGAATCGGCAATGAAGCTGTTATTCCAAATGCATTTAAATAATGATTTTTCTTCGGAGTCTATAAATATATTTATAAATAGCGATGAGTTCTCTGATGATGAAAAGGAATATATAGTAGATACAGCCAACAAGGTGATTGAAAATTTAGAGATAATAGATAGCAAGATAGAAAAATATGCAGTAGGTTGGAAAGTCAATAGAATACCAAAGGTAGATTTATCTATTCTTAGAATTGCAATTTACGAAATATTATTTAGAAGTGATATTCCAGTTGAGGTTTCTATAAATGAAGCCATAGATATTAGTAAAAAATATAGTACCAGTGAATCCAGTAAATTTATAAATGGGCTTCTTGGATCTATTGCTAGGGATGGGAATGATTCAAATGACTAAATACTTTATGGGAATAGATACTAGTGCATATACTACATCTATTGCTATCATTGATGAGTTCCATAATATAATTTTTGATGAAAGAAGCCTTCTAGAGGTAAGGCAAGGGGATAGGGGATTAAGACAACAGGAAGCAGTTTTTCAGCATTTAAATAATATTCCAAGAATGATTGATACTCTTTCTAATAAGATAGAGCTGTCTAAAATAAAAACTGTATCAGCCAGCGTTAAGCCTAGAAACTTAAAAGAATCATATATGCCTGTTTTTAAAGTAGCTCAAGGACAGGCTTTTGTTATATCTAGAATACTAAATGCTGATTATAAGGAATTTAGTCATCAAGATGGGCATATAGCAGCTGGTGTTTTAGGCAGTAGCTTTAATCATAAAGGACCCTTTCTAGCATTTCATATATCAGGGGGCACTACAGAGCTGCTTTTAGTAGAAGATAATATAAAAAGTTATGATATTAAGCTTATCGGGGGAACGAAAGATATTAGTGCAGGTCAATTAATTGATAGAATTGGAGTGAAGCTAGGATTTGGGTTTCCTTGTGGAAAAGAGATGGATATGCTTTCACAAAATGGTAATATAATTAATAAAAAGCTGCCAATTAATACAGATGATACTTGGATTAATTTCTCTGGTGCAGAGAGTTTTTTCTATAGACTAATTGAAGAAAAGCTATATAATAATGAAGATATATCCAATAGTGTTTTTCATTGTATAGCTAATGCATTAGCAAATGTTGTCATAGAGTCTATAAAAGTGTATGATATAAATGATATTTTAATTATTGGAGGGGTGGCTGCTAATTCTTTAATAAGACAAATTTTGAATCAGAGAATTTATGAATCTGGGCTTGGAAGTATCTATTTTCCAATAGCAGAATATTGTACTGACAATGCATTAGGTACTGCTTTTCTTGGAGCAATTAAGCGCGGAGAAAAATCTTTTGGGGGATTATAGGATGGAATTAAGGCCATTTAAGGTAAGTGAAATAACTCAATATATTAAGAGAATCCTTATGGGAGATCCTTTATTATATGATGTAAGTATAGAAGGAGAAATTTCAAATTTTAAGCATCATTACAATGGTAATATGTATTTTACGCTAAAGGACGATAAAAGTAAGATAAAATGCGTGCTTTTTAGCAATAATAATATGGACGACAGCCTTAATGTACTTGAAGATGGAATGCATATAATAGTAAACGGATATATTTCATTGTATGAAAGAGATGGCTCATATCAATTATACGTGAGAAGTATTAAGAAAAAGGGTATAGGAGAGCTTTTTGAAGCTTTCGAAAAGCTCAAAAAGAAGCTTGAAGCTGAAGGTCTTTTCGATGCTAAAAATAAAAAAGCTATAGATTTCTTTCCAAAAAAAATTGGAGTAGCTACTTCATCTACAGGAGCAGCAGTGAAAGATATTATATCAGTTATTAGGAGAAGAATGCCATGTACAGAAATTATAATATATCCCATACTAGTTCAAGGAGAAAGGGCTCCTGCTGAAATATGTCAAGCTATAAAATATTTTAATACAAGGGATGATATTGACCTAATAATCGTAGGAAGAGGTGGAGGCAGTATCGAAGAGCTTTGGGCTTTTAATGATGAGATGGTAGCAAGGGCTATTTACAACTCAAAGTTACCAATTGTATCAGCAGTAGGGCATGAGACTGACTTCACAATTGCAGATTTTGTAGCAGATATGAGAGCACCCACTCCTTCTGTAGCTGGTGAGCTTGTAGTGCCTCAAATTGATGAACTAAACTATAGATTGAGTTCAAATTTATTAGGGTTAACAAATATTTTTAATCAATTCATAAAAATGAAAAAAAATGAGCTTAAATACGCACATGATAAGCTATTATCAAATAGTCCATCAAATATATTAAACAATAATAGACAAAGACTTGACATATTATTAAAGGATTTAGTAAGAGCAATGAATCAAAGCAATAATGAAAAAGAAAATAGCCTGAGTTTTTTGGGGAATAAATTAGATTCCTTAAGTCCTCTTGGGGTACTGAACAGAGGTTATTCTATTGCAACTGATAAAGATGGGAAGGTTATAAGCTCAATTAAAGAAACTTCTATTGATGATGTCTTAAATTTAACTCTTAGGGATGGGAAAATAGAAGTTAAGGTTATTGAGAATAAAAATGAGGAGTGATGATAGCATGCCTAGAAAAAAACAGAGTTTGTCTTTTGAAGATGCTATTATTCAGTTAGAGAAAATATTATCCATGCTAGAAGACGGAAATCTAAGCTTAGATGATTCTCTTGCTGAGTTTAGTAAAGGAGTTGAATTGTATAAATACTGCTATGATTTATTAAATAAAGCAGAAGGAAAGGTTAAAATAATTCTCGATGATGGCAATACTGATATTAAGGAAATAGAGTTTAACACAAATTCATAGGAGGACTTTATGAATATAGTAGACGAGCTAAACAAATTTAGAAGTATAATTGATACAGAACTAGAAAAGGTTATTCCAAATGGAGATTTCATGCAGAAAAAGATTTTTGAAGCTATGAGATATAGTATATTTGCCGGAGGAAAAAGATTAAGGCCGATTTTATCATTAAAATCATGTGAAATGATATCTGGAAGCTATCAAGAAGCTATGAAAATTGCATTAGGTATTGAGATGATACACACATATTCATTGATACATGATGATTTGCCTGCGATGGATAATGACGATTTTCGCAGAGGTAAACCAACAAACCACAGAGTTTTTGGTGAAGATATTGCAATTTTAGCTGGTGATGGATTGCTAAATCTTGCTTATGAAACTATGTTAGAAGGATTTTCTTTAAATAAAACTAATTATGACAGTCATATACAAGCTATTAGAGAAGTCAGCAGATCTGCAGGTGTCTTCGGTATGATAGGAGGACAAACTGTTGATATTCAAATTAATGATGATTCAGCAGAAAAAGAAAAATTAGAGTTCATTCATAAAAATAAAACCTCCTCATTAATTGAGGCTTCTATTGTATCAGGTGCAATTGTGGCAGGAGCAAGCCATGAACAGCTAGAGCACCTTAAAGCCTACGGGCAGGCAATAGGAATGTGCTTTCAAATAAGAGATGATATACTAGACAAAATTGGCGATGAAAAAATATTAGGAAAGAAAATTGGTAGTGATGAAACGAACCATAAGCTTACTTATTTGAGTCTATATGGTATGGAGAATTCCATTAATGAAATCCATATACTTAATATGAAAGCAATTGAAGCCTTGTCAATTTTTAATGAAGAAGAATCTATATTTTTTAAGGAACTAGCAAACTACTTAGCATATAGAAAATGTTAGAGAGCCGGCATAATACCTATTTTAGCAACAAGTGTTGGTATTGCCAAGTTCAAGAGTAAATAAGAACAGATGAAAGTAGGTAGGACATATTGAAGGATATTCTTTCGCAATACAATGACTTGACAGATTTAAAAAAAATGAACAATGAAGAATTATATATCTTGGCTAATAACATAAGAGAAACAATAATAGACGTAGTTTCTAAAAATGGCGGTCATTTGGCTTCAAACCTTGGGGTAGTTGAATTAACCATTGCTTTACATAAGGTTTTCAACAGTAACACAGACAAACTTGTATGGGATGTTGGACACCAGTCTTATGTGCACAAGATTCTCACTGGAAGAAAGGATGTATTTCATACCATAAGAAAATATAAAGGAATCAGTGGATTTCCAAAAAGAAAAGAAAGCCCTCATGATATATTTGAAGTGGGTCATAGTTCCACATCTATTTCCGCAGGACTTGGATATGCATTATCAAGAGATATTAAAAACGAAAAATACAATGTAGTAAGTATTATAGGGGATGGGGCTATGACTGCTGGAATGGCATTCGAGGCTTTAAATCACGCTGGTGACACAGGAACCAAATTTATAGTCGTATTAAATGATAATGAAATGTCTATTTCTCAAAATGTTGGAGGATTATCACAGTATTTAAATAAAATTAGAACAGCTCCTACTTATTATAAAGTAAAAGAAGATGTTGAAGCAATTTTAAATAGTATACCTGGGATAGGCAAACAGGTATTTAAGACAGCAGAAAGAGCAAAGGATAGCCTTAAATACTTCTTGGTACCTGGAATGTTTTTTGAAGACCTTGGCTTTAAATATTTAGGTCCTATTGACGGACATAATATTAGTGATATGGTTAGAGAGCTAGAAAGAGCGAAAAAAATTGATGGACCAGTACTAGTCCATGTTATCACTAAAAAAGGTAAGGGATATAGACCTGCTGAAAACAATCCTGATAAGTTTCATGGTTCATCTCCATTTGATATTAGTACAGGTATGCCTTTAAAGAAACCAAATAATTCCTCATTTTCAAATGTTTTAGGAGACACACTAATTAATCTGGCAGAAAAGGATAACAGAGTGGTAGCCATTACTGCAGCAATGCCTGAGGGAACAGGTCTAGGAAAATATAGAGAAAAGTACAAAAATAGATTCTTTGATGTAGGCATTGCAGAACAGCATGGAGTGACTTTAGCAGCTGGATTAGCATCGAATAATTTAAAGCCCTATTTTGTAGTATATTCTTCTTTTTTACAAAGAGGATACGATCAAGTTCTACATGATATTTGCATACAAAATCTGCCTGTGGTTTTTGCAATAGATAGAGCGGGATTGGTAGGAGATGATGGAGAGACTCATCATGGAGTTTTTGATTTGTCATATTTATCTCATATACCAAATATGGCAATTATGTCACCTAGAGATAAAACGGAATTCATTCAAATGCTTGAATTTAGCAAGGATTACAATGGTCCACTGGCCATAAGATACCCTAGAGGTGAATGCTATGATATTATCGAAAAAAATGAAAGAAAAGGGATTGAATTAGGAAAGGCAGAGATACTAGCTAGAGGTAAGGACATAGCTATTTTGGCAGTTGGTAAGATGGTAGAAACAGGCTATGAGGTGGCAAAGGAGCTAAATAAACAGGGAAATAGTATTACATTAATAAATGGCAGATTCATAAAACCACTGGATGAAGATTTAATAAAGGAAGTTGCAGAAAACCATACACTTATTGTTACATTAGAGGATAATGTGAAAATCGGAGGATTTGGTAGCTGTATAAATGATTTGCTAATTGAGAATAGCTATAAGGGTCAAATTTTAAACATAGCTTTTCCTGATGTATTCATAGAACATGGTGAGGTAGACCAGTTATTCAAGCAATACTATATGAATACACAGGGTATTTTAAACAGTATATATGAAAAAATTAAGTAGTTTTAGGAGCGTTTAATGAAAATGGAAAAAGAAAGAATAGATATATTATTGACAAACAATCAAATTGTCGATAGCAGAGAAAAAGCAAAGAAGTATATTATGGCTGGATTAGTATATGTAGACGAAGAAAGAATTGATAAACCAGGCACCAAGGTACCTGTAGATAGTAATATTATTGTTAAGGGAAATCCTATTCCATATGTAAGTAGGGGCGGTTTGAAGCTTGAGAAAGCGCTAAATACTTTCTCTTTGAAAATTAATGATAGAATTGCATTAGATATTGGTGCTTCAACAGGCGGCTTTACTGATTGCATGCTACAAAATGGTGTGAAAAAGGTATATGCTATAGATGTAGGATATGGACAGCTAGACTGGAAACTACGAAGTGATGGCAGAGTCATAGTTATGGATAGAACAAATGTTAGATATTTAGAAAAAAATGATATTGGAGAACTGGCAAGCTTAGTAAGTATTGATGTGTCTTTTATTTCATTAAAGCTTGTGCTGCCTAAAGTAAAAGAGCTGACTACTGAAGATGTAGATATAATAGCGTTAATAAAGCCACAGTTTGAGGCTGGAAGAGATAAGGTTGGGAAAAAGGGAGTTGTTAGAGACATTAAGGTTCATAAAGAGGTTATTAAGGGAATCTATGATTTCTGCCTAACTATTGGACTTAACTTTGAAGCTTTAACTTATTCTCCTGTAAAGGGTGCTGAAGGGAATCGTGAGTATTTAGCTCATATAGTTAAAAACAAAGTATACGAATTTGATATAGATAGACAAATAGAAAAAGTAGTCAATGAATCTCATGATGAGCTGTAGTATTTTTTCATCATTGGATTTTTGTCTATTTTTTTGCTTTTTCGTTTGATATAATAATCATTAGGGAATTGAGGCAAATGAATTATATAATACTAAACAATATAATTCAAATTTAAGCCATATAAAAAAGGGGATAGACAAAATGAAGAAATATACTAGACAATCGAAAATATTAGAGCTAATTGAAAATAATGAAATAGAAACCCAAGAAGAATTAGCTGATTGTCTGAAAAAAATAGGAATTGATGTCACACAAGCTACAGTTTCAAGAGATATTCGAGAATTAAGGCTTGTAAAGGTGTTAGCCAAAAGTGGCAAATATAAGTATGCTGCAATGGGACAAAGTGCTGAAGGGACTACTGACAGACTAATTAAAATATTTAAGAATTCAATAGTATCAGTTGAGATTGCAGGTCATTTATTAGTTATTAAAACTTTACCAGGGGCTGCTCAAATATCTGGCTCAGCTGTAGATTCTTTAGGGATAGAAGAGATAGTAGGTACTATTGCAGGTGATGATACTATATTTATTGCTGTTAGCGATGCAGATAAGATAGTTGAAATACGAGAAATGTTCCTGAAACTTCTTAATTAACTAGGAGGGATAAAACATGCTCCTCGAATTGAATATTCAAAACTTTGCAATTATAAATGAAATAAAAATTAGTTTTTCAAAGGGTTTAAATGTTTTAACTGGAGAGACAGGTGCAGGAAAATCTATTATTATTGACGCTATTTCATTAGTTTTAGGTAGTAGGGCAGACAAAGAGTTTGTTAGGTCTGGAAGTGAAAAAACAACAATCGAAGCCTTGTTTTTTATTGAAAATATGAAGGATATTGAGAAATCATTAGAAAGCTATGGAATACAAAAAGAAAATGATAACACTTTACTTATTACGAGAGAGATATATAATACTGGTCGAAGTACTTCTAGAATTAATGGAAGAACAGTGACGCTTAGTATGCTAAATGAGATAACTAGCAAATTAATTGATATTCACGGACAGCATGACCATCAATCACTTTTAAGAAGTGAGAGACATTTAGAGTTTATTGATTCCTTAGGAGATGAGAGGGTAATTGATATTAAAGAGAAAGTTAAGAGAGGCTATGAAGAACTACAAATCTTGAAGTCTAGGCTAAAATCTTTAGTTCAAGATGAAATGGAAAAAGAAAGAAAGATGGACTTATTGAATTTTCAAATAGAAGAAATAGACGAAGCTAGACTTATAGGTGGAGAAGAAGAAGCTTTGATTTCTGAGTACAATTTATTATCAAATGCAGAGAACATTGCAATTGCATTATCTGATGCTATTACAAATCTAGATTCTGATTTTTATGGAAACAAATCTATTATAGATGCACTTAATAATATATACATAAGCTTACACAAAATTTCAAAACATAGTGATGATATCACAAATTTTGAAAATATATTTGAGTCAGTAATCTATCAGCTTCAGGATCTGACTAGAGAAATAAGATACTATCAGGAGAAGATAGAATATAATCCTGAAAGACTAAAATTTCTTGATGAGAGATTAGACTTAATAAATAAGCTAAAAAGAAAATATGGAAAAACTATAGAGGAAGTATTAGAATATAGAGATAAAATTAATAGAGAGCTAACCTTCTTGTTAAATTGCGAGGAAGAAATTAAAATAATAAAAAGTAAAATACAAAAATGTGAAACTGAAATGAATAATATATGTAATGATTTGACCAAAGAAAGGACAAGTATATCAGATAAATTTGAAAAAGAGATAACCAAAGAGCTTAGTGAAGTTAATATGCCAAAAGTGAAATTTGATGTAAAAATAGAAAAAATGGAGCACTTTACTCCAAATGGCTTGGACAAAATTGAATTTTTAATTTCAACAAGTCCTAATGAGCCATTAAAATCACTAGCTAAAATAGTTTCTGGTGGTGAGATGTCTAGAATAATGTTAGCCTTTAAGAGCATTTTAGCAGAGATAGATAAAATACCCACATTAATTTTTGACGAGATAGATACTGGAATTAGTGGTCGAACTGCTCAGATAGTAGGAGAAAAAATAGCTAATATTGCTTCTAATCACCAAGTGATTTGTATTACACATCTACCACAGATTGCTGCACTTGCAGATAGTCATTATTTAATTCTTAAAAAAACAACTGATAAGGAATCGACTACAGAGATAGTTCGACTCGATTATGATGAAAGAGTAGAAGAATTAAGTAGACTATTAGGTGGTGTGATTTTAACTGAAACTACCAAACAGCATGCTAGAGAAATGATAGAAATGTCAAAAAAGATAAATAGATAGCCAAAATCTTTATGTTTTAACTAGATTTTTTGGCAATAGTTAAAAAGCAAAAAACATCTAAAATTTTAGATGTTTTTTGCTTTTCTAGCCTATAATACGGAAATAAAGATTTTAGTTTACAATTTAATAAATATTTGTGCCGAATAAATGTAGTTTAAAAAGGTCACATTATTCTTAAAGAATAAATTATTTTTATAGTCTTCTAGTTTTACGAAGACTAGTGTTTTTTGGAGGTGAAGTTAAGTCATAGGTTAATGGGAGAGTGATTTTGATTGCAAAAAATGTCAAGCTACAAAAAACTGATTTACTTTACTTTACTCCTAATTATATTAGTTTACTCTATACAAGTATTAAATATAGTTAGATTTCCCTCCCAAATAGATATAATTAAAGGTGATAGTAGGAACCTAAATATTTTTTTCCCTTTCTCTTTAGAAATAATGGAAGAATCCAACGAAATAGTTAAGTTTAATGATGATAGTAGAGATAGATTATCAATAGGACTAAGAAATTCTTATAGTTTAGAGCCTACAAATAACGGAATAGCAAACCTTAAGTTTAAGTTTCTTGGGATTTTTTCGGTAAGAAATATAAAAGTAAATGTAGTCAATCAGACTTATGTGGTGCCAGGTGGAGAAGCCATAGGTGTAAAACTAAACACAAAAGGAGTTTTAGTAGTAGCTACATCAGAGATATTAGGAGTAGATGACAAAACATATAATCCTGCTAAAAATGCTGGTATAAAAGTTGGAGATTCTATAACTATGATTGACGGAATTAAAATTAAGGATGCAGACCATGTAATTCAAATTTTAAATAATATAAAAAGCAACAAAGTAAAAATTGAAGTTGAAAGAAACAATGCCAGCTTTACTACAGAAGTTTTACCTGTAAAAAGCAAGCAGGATAATAGCTATAGATTAGGTATATGGGTAAGGGATAAAACCGCAGGAATTGGCACATTAACCTTCTATGAGCCTAATACCAAAAAGTTTGGTGCACTTGGTCACGCCATTACAGATGTTGACACAGGTACTCTAATGAAGGCAGAGAATGGAGAAATAATGAAAGCAAAGGTTTCGTCTATAGAGCAGGGTAAAAAAGGCAGTCCAGGAGAACTAAGAGGTATGTTTTTTGAAACAGATGATGTTCTAGGTAAAATAGAAAATAATACTGCCTTTGGAATATATGGAACCATTTATGACGAAAATAAAATGTTCAAGCAAAAGAAAGCACTGCCAATTGGATTACAAAGCGAAATAAGGCTTGGTAAGGCTCATATACTAGCAAATGTTGAAGGTGATAAAGTAACAGAATATGAGATTGAAATATTAAAACTAGAAAAACAAATAGTTCCCCAATCTAAAAGTATGGTCATTAAAATAACAGATGAAAGATTGAAAAATAAAACTGGCGGAATAGTTCAAGGAATGAGTGGAAGCCCAATAATACAAAATGGAAAGATTATAGGAGCAGTAACTCATGTTTTCGTAAACGATCCGACAAAGGGTTATGGGATATATATAGAATGGATGCTAAGAGAAGCAGGAGTTTATACAAATAATAATTCGGATTTTGCAGAAGGACAATAAATAAACTACAAGAGATAAGGAAATTTTCCATATCTCTTTTCTTTATGATAAAAAAAGTAATAAATTAAAAAAAAAATAAAAAAATGAAATGATAGAAGGAAATATATTACTTTTGTCGAATTTATTATTTGTACTATAATTATTGTACTGTAAATCGATTTCAGGGGGGTAATTTACATTGAAAAGTGAAAAAATTAGCATGATAATTGCAGATGACAATAAGGATTTTTGCAGTATTCTTAATGATTATCTGACTACCCAGGATGATGTAGAGGTAGTAGGGATAGCAAAGGATGGTATTGAAGCTTTAGAGCTTGTCTCTAAAAACAGACCAGATGTTTTGGTTCTTGATATCATAATGCCACACTTAGACGGACTAGGAGTACTAGAAAAACTAAATACTCTAGAAATAGAAAAATTTCCTAAGGTCATTATTCTGTCTGCGGTAGGACAAGATAAAATTACTCAAAGAGCCATAAATCTAGGTGCAGACTATTATGTAGTTAAGCCTTTTGACTTTGAGGTTTTTATGAAAAGGATTAGACAGGTAACAGGGACAACACCAGCAATTATCGAAAGGAGAAAGCAAATTGAAATTCCTTCAAGCTTAATTAATACTGCAAATTCACACAAGAGTCTTGAAGCTAAAATCACAAATATTATACATGAAATAGGTGTACCTGCACATATAAAGGGGTATTTATATTTAAGAGAAGCTATTACCATGGTAGTAGATAATGTGGAACTTTTAAGTGCTGTTACAAAGGAATTATACCCTAATATTGCTAAAAGGTTTAATACCACACCAAGTAGAGTAGAAAGAGCAATTAGACATGCCATAGAAGTAGCATGGAGCAGAGGAAAAGTTGATACAATAAACAACTTATTTGGTTACACGGTTAACACTGATAAAGGAAAACCTACTAATTCAGAATTTATAGCGATGGTAGCTGATAAATTAAGATTAGAACAGAAAATTTCTTAATTTAATTAAAGTTTTTTAATAAATCTCTTTTCTAATCTAGAAGAGAGATTTATTCTATTTTATTATCGTAGGAAAATTTGTTATAATTGATAATAGATTTTGTTGAATAAAGTATTCATATATAAAAGTTGGATAGAATAAAAATAAAGAGTTTATCAGTGATTTTTTGATTAATTTTCTATTTTTTGGAGGACCATGAATGTTTATTAAAGGAATAATAAAAAAAGATAAAAAAACTAAAAATCTTACAAAAAGATTAAAGCCTGGAGATATTGCTATTATAGATCATAAGGATATTGATGAAATAGCAGCTATTTCTCTAGTAGAATCTAAAATAAAATGTGTGCTTAATTTAAATTCATCAATCAGTGGAAAATATCCTAATAAAGGACCTTCTATTTTAAATGAATCTGGAATTATACTTTTAGAAAGTAAGAATAAAGAAATTTTCGATTTAGTTGCAGAAGGAGACGAACTAGAGCTAAATGACAATGTAATAGTGTATAAGGATAATATTATAGGTATCTATGAAGAGCTAAATACTGAGAAAATAAATGAATTATTGAAAATAGGGCATAGCAACTTAGAAACTGAACTGGATAAGTTTATTGAAAATACACTGGATTATGCTAAGAAAGAAAAAGAATTAGTATTAGAAAAAGGTAATATGCCAAAAATTAAAACAAAAATGAATAATAGACATGCTTTAGTAGTTGTTAGAGGAAAGGATTATAAGAAGGATTTAATGGCTATACAGAGTTATATTAGTGAAATGAGACCAATACTAATTGGAGTAGACGGTGGAGGAGATGCATTATTAGAATTCGGGCTCACCCCTGACATTGTAATTGGAGATATGGATAGTGTTAGCGATAAATGTCTGCAATTATCTAAGGAGATAATTGTACATGCATATAAGGATGGGAGAGCACCAGGATTAGAAAGAGTTAAAAATTTAGGATTAGAGGCAAAGGTATATCCATCTGCTGGCACAAGTGAGGATATTGCTTTTTTGCTCGCTTATTCAAATAATGTAAAATTAATAGTTGCTGTTGGAACTCATAGCAATATGATTGATTTTTTAGAAAAAGGTCGTAGTGGCATGGCAAGCACTTTTTTAGTAAGATTAAAGGTAGGTTCAAAATTAGTTGATGCTAAGGGGGTTAACATGCTTTATAGGAGTAGCCTTAAGATAAAATATGTTATTGGTCTAGGGATTGCTGCCTTAATACCTATTATCGTTCTAACACTTATGTTTCCACCAATGCAAGAAATTATTAGACTAATTCAAATCAGATTAAGGATTTTATTTGGATTCTAGGAGGGTGTTTTAACTTGACTAATATTAAATATTATGTATTAACAGTTGTCTCGATTTTTTTGGCACTTGCCATAGGAATTTACATAGGCTTTATGTTTGATGCACAGGACATATTAATGTCTCAAAAAGAAGACATAGTCTCACAGCTTGAAGAGAGATTTGATTATCTGGAAGAAGAAAATAAATCTGTAAGAGAGGAAGTATCAAAAGTCACAAAAGAAAATGAACAAATAAAAGAATTTAATAGAGCAATTTATGGTGATGTAATTAAGGATAGATTAAGTGGAATTAAAATAGCCATAATTGAAACAAGTGAGGATTATATTTATAAAGGAGTTAGTCAAACATTAGAAGCAGCTGGAGCTGAGGTTGCATCAATAACTACCATAAAAAATAGCTTTGATTCAAATCTAGATTTATTAAAGAATGCATATGAAATGGCAACTGGAGTTGAAATTACTGACAATAATATTACAAGACTTACAATTGATACGATTGCAAATGAGATTATAAGTGATGATGATACTGGAATTCTAACAGCTTTCAAAACAGAAGGACTAATTGATACTATTGGAACATATCTAACACCTATAGATTATGTAATAATTGCTGGGGGAAGAAAGGAAAAAGATGAAGAAAGATTTAGTGTTATCGATGAGAGGATAATAGATATTTGCAAAAAATCAAATATTCCTGTTATTGGGATTGAAAAGGAAAATGTGGGATTTTCATATATAGAGAAATATAAAAGCAATAGAATCTCTTCAGTAGATAACGTAGATACAATTATGGGAAGAGTAGCGCTGGTACTAGCCATAGATGGTAGACCTGGAAATTATGGAATAAAGCCTAGTGCAGAAAGCTTGGTTCCTAATTTAGGTACTATAATTATTGAATAAAGGGAGAGTAGTAAATGGATAATTCTAAGCCAAAGGTTGTAGCAGTTGTACCTGTATATAATGAGGAGAATTTCGTAGAAAATACAATTGCCAACATAAAAAAAATTAATCTAATAGATGAAATAATAGTTGTTGATGACGGCTCTACAGACAATACAAGAGAAATAGTGAATAAGCTAGACGTCACATTTATAGGGCTAGATAGAAACAGGGGAAAGGGGTATGCAATTCGAAAAGCTATTGAAAAATCTGATTTTGATTATTTGGTGCTGATTGATGGAGATTTAGGTAGAACAAGTAATGAAGCCATAAAGCTTATATTACCTGCTATAAATAATGAAGCAGATGTTATTATTGCAAGATTCCAGAAGGCTAAAAAAAAGGGTGGGTTTGGATTAGTAAAAAGATTAGCTAATAGAGGAGTTAAATTTTATACAGGCAAGAATATTACGTCTACCTTGTCAGGACAAAGGGTTTATAATCGAAAAGCAATTGAAAGCATTAATTATATACCTGATAGATTTGGTGTGGAAGTGGCTATGACTGTAGGGGTATTGAGAAATGGGTTATCTATCAAGGAAATAGAAGTAGGGATGACACACAGGGAAACAGAGAGAAATCTTAAAGGATTTATACATCGAGGTAAACAATTTATTAATATTCTTATTACTCTTATAAATTTAGCGTTTAGAAGGTGAGTAAATGTGGGGCTATAATATAGTGTTATTTTTTATTAGTGGTGCTTTAAGTTTCATAGTAATTCCTCTAATTTATGGTATGCTGATAAATAATAATTGTACAGCTTTGAATTACAGGAAACAGCCTATTCCAATAGGCATGGGCTTAGTATTTATATTAGTTCAGTCATTTGTTATACTCATATTTGCCTTATATGAAAATACTAATGATACCTTTGTATTTTCATATATCATTTCAATACTTATGATTGGGCTAATAGGAATAATTGATGATATAATTGGAGAAAAAGAAGTAAAGGGATTTAAAGGACATATAACTTCATTGTTAAAGCTGAAGCTTACAACAGGTGGTCTAAAGCTCATTATTGGAGGTGCTGCAGCTCTTATTGTATCTCTAATAATATCTATAAACTTCATTGAATTAATAGTAAATATTTTAATTATTGGTCTTTTCACTAATTTAATAAATCTTTTTGATTTAAGACCAGGAAGAGCATGTAAGGTATTTATATTATTGTCAATAATACTTATTATTAGTGCCAAGCTACGGGGGTATAATTATATTATTTCATCATTATTAGGCATTATATTAGTATACCTTCCTTATGATTTAAGAGTAAAATCTATGATGGGAGATGCAGGGTCAAATGTGTTAGGAATGACACTTGGCGTTTTTTGTGCTGGCACACAGCCTTTTTCTATAAAAGTGCTTTATTTAGTAGTCTTAGTTACCATACATATAATTACAGAATTCTATTCCTTAACAGAAATCATTGATAATAATAAGATATTATGTTATATTGATAAACTAGGAAGACAATAGGAGGGAATTAAACTGTTATCATATAAAGAAGGTATTGTTACCAATATAAATGAAGCTGATGACCAAGTTACTTGGGTTAATGTTGAAATAGAAGGTGAAAATGCAAAAGCAGTCAACTATAATGCCATGACTGGTAATGTTAGTATTGGAGATAGAGTTATCTTAAATACAACAGCAATAGAGCTTGGGCTTGGTACTGGAGGCTATCATTTTGTGATTTATAATAAAAAGCATACAACACAAAATCTTACCAATGATTTAGGACATATAATGAAATTGAGATATACTCCTTTGCAGTTTAAATGCCTTGCTGCCGAAGAGCAGGATTCAAAATATCATGAACTATTTAAGAATTTTAAAAGCTTAAATAACTCAATTTACATAGTTGGTACATTACATAGTATGCTTGCGCCTATTGCTTCAGCTATAAAGCGTCTCAGACCTGAACTGAATATTACATATGTAATGACAGATGCTGGCTCCTTACCCTTACATTTTAGCAAAACAGTTAAGCTGCTAAAGGATAAAAAAATAATAAGAAATACAATTACAGTAGGTCATGCATTTGGTGGAGATTTAGAATGTGTTAATATATATACGGGTATTATAGCCTCAAAAATTATAGCTAATAGTGATATTACAATAATCACTATGGGACCAGGAATAGTAGGTACAGATACAAAATTCGGATTTAGTGGGATAGAGCAAGGCTATATAATAGATGCTGTAAATAATCTAGGCGGTATAAGCGTTGCAGTACCTAGAATTAGCTTTGCAGATAAAAGGGAAAGACATAAAGGCATAAGTCATCATACTTTGACAATTCTTAATGATATTGTAAATACAAAAACTAACTTGGCATTTCCTATAGTCCATAAGGATTACGCTGAATTTATAGACACACAAATTAAAGCTAATGGATTAAATGAAAGGCACAATATTGTTTTTGAAAATGGTAGTGATGTAATAGATGCATTAAATTATTTTGATATAGAAGTGAAGACCATGGGCAGAAGCTATCATGATGATGAAGTCTTTTTTCTTACACTAGGTGCAGCTGCAAAGGCTTCTGTTAAGCTTTTAGAGAATGCTCGATGATATCCAATAGAGTAGCATCCTCACCATATATAATTAATATATCATCAATGGCTTCAATTATTTCATCTATTTTTCCGACAAAGAACAATTTATTTTTTAATGTAATCTTAATCATCTAGCTCAACTCCTTATTAATATATAGTAATATATGATAATTTTTATTTTTTATTCCATAAGGGAGGTTAAAGTATGATTTATGAGGAAAAAACAATGAAGAGCGAAAAAATCTATGAGGGTAAGATATTATCAGTAAGAATTGACACAGTTGAACTTCCAGATAAAAAATATTCTAAAAGAGAAATAGTTGAACATCCTGGAGCTGTAGCTATTGTGCCTATAACTGACGAGAAGGAAATAGTTTTAATTAAACAATTTAGGAAGGCTACAGAGGCTGTAATGTTTGAAATACCGGCAGGTAAGCTGGAAATAAATGAACAGCCTGCTGAATGTGCCATTAGAGAGCTTAAAGAAGAAACAGGTCTGGATGCGAAAAAAATGGAGCATATTATTGAATATTATTCATCTCCAGGATTTACAAATGAAAAAATACATATTTTTATGGCAACAGAGGTAGTAATCGGCGAAGCTGACCCAGAGGAAGATGAATATATTGATACGGTAAAAGTTAATATTGATGAAGCATTAGATATGATTAATAATGGAATAATTAAAGATGGAAAGACTATTATAGGTATTTTTATGGCATATAATAGAATGAAAAGAAGCGAGTAAAGTTTAGTGAATTTATGAAATATGCGATGTAATATTATCTCCCTGTGAAGCATATAAATGTGTATAGGCTTGTATGAAAGGGGGATATACTTTTTGGCAATTAAAGATATGGTTTATAAGAACATTAAGGACAACTTTATACTCTATTTTTTATTAGTATTGGCTCTAATGATTGGTATTTCTGCTGGTGCAATTACTATAAATGTATTGAATGAAGAGCAAAGTCGAAGCCTTATTAGCTTTTTGGATTCTTTTTTCAAAGTGCTAAGTCAAGAAAAAATAGACAGCTTTACTTTACTAAAGTATTCCATAGCTAACAATTTCCAAACAATAATTCTAATTTGGATTCTTGGTATAACAGTAATTGGACTGCCTATAGTCATTTTTGTAGTAGTTTTAAGAGGGTTTATAGTTGGCTTTACTGTCGGGTTTCTAATAAATGAGCTTGGCTTTAAAGGTTTTGCCTTTTCAATGTGTACTATATTACCCCAAAATATTTTTGTGATACCAGGATTAATAGCTTTAGCAGTACTATCTATAAATTTTTCTTTAAAGATTGTGACGAGTAGAACAAAAAGAGGTATTAAGTTTAGCTTTTTGTCCGAATTAACTAGCTATTCTATATCAACTGTTATTCTTTCATTATTAATAATTATAGGAAGCTTAGTAGAAGCTTACATAACACCTGTTTTTATGAAACTATTACTGGGCTATGTTATATAATTATGTAATCAAATTTAATGTAAATATTCAGTTTGTCTGAAAATTCTAAATCGCTCAGTATGACACATAAGTAATATAACTTATTTAATGAATTTTATATATTCAAAAATTAATAATATTATGGAGGATTTTGAGAACAAATGTTGAATTATAAATATACTTAAGATTATAAAAGGGGAAATACTATGGATAGCAACTTACTCAATTTTAATGGTTATCTTGAAGTGGAAAAAGAGCTTTCTCAAAACACAATAGAATCCTATAATAGAGATTTAAGACAGTTTCATGTCTATTTAAAAGAGAATGAAATATTTGATTTTGCAAATGTAAATAAGACATTAATTATTACTTATCTTATGAGCTTACAAAAATCAGGAAAGTCAGTTTCTACAATATCAAGAAACATTGCATCACTAAGATCCTTTTATCAGTTTCTCTTAAATGAAGGAATTGTTAATAAGGATCCGACTATAAATCTACAGTCTCCAAAACAGGAAAAAAAGCTTCCAAGCATACTAACACCTAAAGAGGTAGAGATATTGCTTGAGCAGCCTAATCTAGACTGTGCTAAAGGAATAAGGGACAAGGCTATGCTTGAGCTACTTTATGCATCTGGAATTAGAGTTTCAGAGCTTATTACGTTAAATGTAAATGACATCAATTTACATATGGATTATATAATTAGTTCTAAGGATACACCTAATGAAAGAATTATTCCTATTGGGAAGATGGCAGTTAACTTCTTAGGTATATACATAGAAAAATACAGAATGGGACTTGTAAAAGACTGTGAAGAAAAATCCTTGTTTGTTAATTATCATGGGAAAAGGCTTACACGACAAGGTTTTTGGAAAATTGTAAGAGGATATACTAAGCAAGCTAAAATCAATAAAAATATAACTCCCCATACACTAAGACATTCTTTTGCAGCACATTTATTACAAAATGGAGCCGATATAAAATCAGTTCAAGAAATGTTAGGACATGCAGATATATCTACTACTCAGGTCTATACCCTAATTACTAAGAATAAGATCAAGGAAGTGTACAAAAAAGCCCATCCAAGAGCATAACCCCCACCTTTTTGGTGGGTTAATTTTTCTGTAAGAACTTACATGGTTTTGGGGTATAATAGAAAAAAGAAGAAGGGAGAAATGAAAATTATGATTAATAATGTAACCTTAATTGTACTAGATAGTGTAGGAATAGGAGAATTACCCGATGCATATAAGTATGGCGATGAGGGGAGCAATACATTAGGTAATATAATTAAAAATACTAAGAATATTAATTTAAAGAATCTAAATAAACTTGGACTAGGCTCTATAGAGGGTGTAGAAGGCTTGGAGCATATAGAAAATATAATTGGCAGCTATGGAAGACTTTCCGAAAGCTCAGCAGGTAAAGACACAACAACAGGACATTGGGAGATAGGGGGTATCATCCTTAAAGAGCCTTTTCCAACCTTTCCAAATGGTTTTCCTGATGAACTAATAGAAAGATATGAAGAGCTTATAGGTACAAAAATATTAGGTAACAAAGTAGCTTCAGGAACTGTCATATTAGAAGAGCTAGGTGAAGAACATATAAATACTGGCTATCCAATAGTATACACTTCAGCAGATAGTGTTTTTCAAATAGCTGCCCATGAAGAGGTTATACCGATTAATAAGCTGTACGATATTTGTGAAATAGCTAGAGAAATTTTAACAGATAAATATGCAGTAGGCAGAGTCATAGCTAGACCTTTTATAGGGAAGTCTGGTGAATTTGTAAGGACTTCAAACCGAAAGGATTTTTCTTTAAAGCCAATTGAAGAAACTATGCTTGATGTTATCAAAAAATCAGGGCTAGATGTAATGGCCGTTGGGAAAATAGAGGATATTTACAGTGGGCAAGGAATAACTAAAAGTGTCCATACTGTAGATAATGTTGATGGAATAAACAATACAATAAGATATATTAAGGAACATAATAAAGGATTAATATTTGCAAATCTGGTTGACTTTGACATGAAATATGGTCACAGAAATGATGTAGAAGGATATGCAAGAGCCTTGGAAGAATTTGATAGTAGACTTCCTGAAATAATAGACAGTCTTAATGAGGATGAGGTTCTAATGATCACTGCTGACCATGGATGTGATCCAACCACAGTAAGTACAGACCACTCAAGGGAATATGTGCCTATTCTTATCTATGGAGACAAAATAAAAAAGGGAGTTAACATTGGTACCAGGGGTACATTTGCAGATATTGGAGCTACAATATTAGACCTATTAAATTTAGATAAGCTTAATAATGGTGAGAGTTTTGCTCATTTAATTTTAGATAGATAGGAGGAGATGTGGTGAACTTAGTTGAAAAAATTAACGAAACTACCCAGTATATAAATAATAGAATAATAATTAGGCCTCAGATAGGGATAATTTTAGGTTCAGGACTGGGACCATTAGCAGATGAAATATCTAATGCTGAAATTATTAAATATAATGAAATACCAAACTTTCCAGCATCTACTGTACAAGGGCATAAGGGTCAATTGGTAGTGGGAACTTTAGAAGACAAAAATGTTATAGCTATGCAGGGTAGATTCCATTATTATGAGGGATATCCAATAGAGCAGGTTACATTTCCTGTAAGAGTAATGAAAGCATTGGGAGTTAATACTATAATAATCACTAATGCTGCTGGAGGAGTAAATCGTGAATTTGTGCCAGGAGATTTAATGGTCATAACAGATCATATTAATTTCACTTTTGACAATCCCTTAATAGGTAAGAATCATGATGAATTAGGACCTAGATTTCCAGATATGTCGCATGCATATGATAAAGCTTTAATAGGTTTAGCTATTAAGGCTGCAAATAATTTGAACTTAAGTATTAAACAAGGAGTCTACATGTGGAATTCCGGACCTACATATGAGACACCTGCTGAAGTAAGATTAGCCTCTTTTCTGGGTGCTGATGCTGTTGGAATGTCTACTGTACCTGAAGTTGTTACTTCAGTCCATGGAGGAATAAAGGTGCTTGGAATATCATGTATAACAAATATGGCATCAGGCATACTAGATCAGCCTCTAAATCATGAGGAAGTCATAGAAACTTCTGAAAGAGTAAAAAATGATTTTATTTCTTTAATTAAAGAAATATTAAAAGAATTATAATTGGAGGAAATCAAAATGAAAAATTTATTAGAATGTATTAATGAAGCTAGTCTATATATAAAAGAACGAGTTGATTTTATACCAGAAATAGGACTTATTTTAGGCTCAGGGCTTGGAACCCTTGCAGATGAAATTAAAAACCCTAGGGTAATTGATTATAAAGATATACCTCATTTTCCTATATCTACAGTAGAAGGCCATGAAGGAAGATTAGTCATAGGAGAATTAGAAGGGAAAAAGGTTATAGCAATGCAGGGAAGATTCCATTATTATGAAGGATATTCTTTGCAGCAGATAACCTTTCCAGTTAGAGTAATGAAGACTCTCGGAGCAAAGATGCTATTAGTAACCAATGCATGTGGTGCAATGACGAAAGAGCTCTACCCTGGTGCATTAATGATAATTGAAGATCATATTAATTTTATAGGAGATAATCCACTTATTGGTCATAACTATGAAGAATTAGGACCTAGATTTCCAGATATGTCTTCTGCATATGATAAGGAGCTAATTAAGCTAGCGGAGAATGTCGGCAATAAGCTTGATATTGAAACAAAAAAAGGTGTATATGTAGCAATAAGCGGTCCTACTTATTGTTCAAGGGCTGAACTTGGCATGCTTAGAAAAATAGGTGGAGACACTATCGGAATGTCCACAGTACCTGAAGTTATAGTAGCACGGCATTCAGGTCTAAGGATTTTAGGCATATCTTGTGTTACAGACATGGCAATAGCAGATGAAATAGTTTCAATAAGTCATGAAGAGGTTGTTAAAGTAGCTAATGAGACAAGACCTAAATTCATTAAATTAGTAAGGGGTATACTTAACGAGGTGATATTATAATGAGAATGTATGATATTATCCAAAAAAAGAGAGATGGGAAGGAACTATCTACTGAAGAAATTAACTTCTTCATTAATGGTTATACCAATGGTGAAATTCCAGATTATCAAGCGAGCGCATTGCTTATGGCAATATATCTGATGAAAATGAACAAAAGAGAAACTGTTGATTTAACAAATGCCATGGTAAGCTCAGGAGATACAGTGGATCTTTCTTTTATAGAAGGTATTAAGGTTGATAAGCACAGCACTGGCGGCGTAGGCGATAAGGTAACTTTAGCATTAGGTCCAATGGTAGCTGCATGTGGATTACCTTTTGCAAAAATGTCTGGTAGAGGTTTAGGACATACTGGAGGAACTTTAGACAAGCTTGAATCTATTAAGGGTTTAAGGACAGAGTTTTCTAGAGAAGAATTTATTTCAATAGTAAATAAGGTTAGACTATGCATATGCAGCCAAACTGCTGATATTACTCCTGCTGACAAAAAGTTATATGCTTTAAGAGATGTAACTGCTACTGTAGATAATCTCTCTCTCATTGCTAGCAGCGTAATGAGTAAAAAACTTGCTTCTGGCTCTAATGCTATAGTTTTGGATGTTAAGGTAGGTAGCGGTGCATTTATGAAAGATTTAGAGAATGCATTTATTCTAGCCAGAGAAATGGTAGACATAGGTAATAGTGTGGGCAGGGAAACAGTTGCAATAATATCTAATATGGATGAACCTCTTGGTAATGCAGTGGGAAATGCTATTGAAGTACAAGAGGCTATTGATACTTTAAAAGGAAATGGACCAGAAGACTTTTTAGAATTATGCTTAACACTTGGTTCAATGTTATTAGTTTTAGGCAGAAAAGCTGAAAATATGGATATGGGCAGAGAAATGTTAATTGAAGCCCTAAGCAATGGAAGTGCTTATAATAAGCTACTGGAATTTGTCGAAGCTCAAGGCGGAGATGTGGATTATATTAAAAATACAGAGCTATTGCCTAAAGCTGCTAATAAAATTGAGATACTAAGTGATTGTGATGGCTATGTTAAATCAATTGATGCCGAAGAAATAGGGAAATGTGCATTAGCACTAGGTGCAGGAAGAGAGACAAAGGAAAGCAATATTGATTTATCAGCTGGATTAATACTAAACAAAAAGGTTGATGATAAAGTAAATAAGGGTGATGTTTTAGCATATTTACTTTATAATGATTTAGATAAGGCAAATAATATTGATATTAAGTTAAGAAATGCTATAAAAATTGGAGATGAAAATAAGCAAAAAAAGAAATTGATTTATGGGATTGTGGATTCTAAAGGATTAAAAAGGATGTAATATATTAAAAAAAGATGTAATACTTTAAAAAAGGAGACCAAAAAATTTGATCTCCTTTTTTTGTATTTTTTCATTTGAATAAGTTATTAGTTTGATGGTTAATATAAATTTAAATACTATGTGAAAGGAGGACAAAATGAATAAACTAGCAAAATATAGGAAAAAAACTAGTATTTTAATCATCTTTTTACTATTTTTCGTATTTTCCAGTATTTCATTTGCTGAAACTGATGGACCTTTTAAATTAGAATCTAGGGCAGCCATACTTATTGATGCATTAACTGGAGAAATTATCTATGAAAAGAATATTCATGAGCAATTACCTCCAGCAAGTATAACGAAAATAATGGTTTTACTGATTGCAATGGAAGATTTAGATAGTGGGAAAATAAAACTTGATGATAAAGTACAAGTAAGCCCTAATGCGGAGAGAATGGGTGGAAGTCAGGTATATCTAGAAGCAGGGGAAATACAGATAGTAGATGACTTGTTAAAGGCTATTTGCTTAAGATCTGCCAATGATGCAGCAGTAGCATTAGCAGAGCATATATCAGGGAGCATAGATGTGTTTGTTCAGAGAATGAATGAAAGAGCCAAAGAACTAGGCATGTCTAATACACATTTTAAAAATGCAACTGGTCTTCCAGATGCAGAGCATATTACTACTGCATATGATATTAGTATAATGTCAAGAGAGCTACTAAAACACCCTAAAATACATGATTGGCTAACTATATATATGACCGATATTAAAGTAGGAAAAAATAAAAATGTAACTCAAAGCCTTGTAAATACAAACAAACTAATACGTGACTATCAAGGGGCAAATGGCTTAAAAACAGGTCTTACTAATGATGCAGGTCATTGTCTTGCGGCATCTGCTAAAAGAGGCAATTTATCTTTAATAAGTGTACTATTAGGTGGACCAACATCAAATAGCAGATTTTCAGAATCAAAGACACTTTTAGATTTTGGATTTGCAAACTATGATTCACTACCTGTATGTAGAAAAGATGAGGTAATTAAAAAAGTAAAGGTCTCTAAAGGCAAAGAAAACAATTTAAATATTGTAGCCGAAAATGATTATAGTCTATTGATAAAAAAAGGTGACTCAAAAGATATAGAAAAAGAGGTAGTTTTGCCTGAAACGATAAATGCCCCGTATGAGAAGGGACAGAAATTTGGAGAGATTATATTAAAGAATAATGGCAAAGAGGTTGGAAGAGTAAATTTAGTTGCTGAAGAAGGAATGAAAAAGGCTTCTATTATTGATATGTTTAAGAAAGTTACAACCATTTTTTTAGGTAATTCTAAGTAGATAACTACAGGATATATGATATAATATTATGTATCCTGTAGTTTGTTTTTTGCTTAATTATAGTCATTTGTGTTCATTGACAATCATTTCTTAATGCTATATAAATTGATTATCGACAGCATATTTATTATAAAGGGAGATAATAATGGAATATAAAGTAGTTTTAGAAGCCTTTGAAGGACCATTAGACTTACTTATGCATTTAATTGAAAAAGAAAAAGTTGATATATACGATATTCCAATAGCTAGGATTACAGATCAGTATATAGAATATATTCAAGGCATGCAAAGTCTAGACTTGAATTTGACCAGTGAGTTTTTAGTTATGGCAGCAACTCTTTTAGAAATTAAGTCAAAAATGCTGCTGCCTAAAAGCAGTAGAGAAGACGAGCAACTAGAAATTGAAGAAGTAGACCCTAGAGAAGAGTTAATAAGAAGACTTATAGAATATAAGAAGTTTAAAGCTGCAGCAGATAGTCTTAAAACAAAAGGAGATACTCAAAGCAAGATTTTTTTTAAGCAAAAAGAAGAGTTAGAAGAATTCATGGAACAAGATTCCTTTGAATTAGAGAAAGTAGACTTTAAAGAGCTTTTTTTAGCATACATGAACATATTAAATAGATGTAAGGAAGACATTAAAGAAATAAATTTGACCGAAATACAAAGGGACGAGCTAACCATAGAAGATTGCATGGATAATCTAGAAAGCACCATTAATCAAAAGAAAAAAATTAAGTTTGATGAGCTTTTTAGTGGAGATATTACTAAAACTAAGGTAGTAGTCATCTTCCTTTCTGTACTTGAGTTGATTAAATTGAAAAAAATAAAGGTAGTTCAAGAGCAAAACTTTGGAGAAATAGTGATAAAAAGTAACAATTTTTAGAGTCAGACTAGAGGTGAATTTTATGGACAATAGAGAAATAAAATCAATTATCGAAGCTTTATTATTTACTTGGGGAGATCCCTTGTCCTTAGATGACATATCCGATGTGCTAGAAGTGGACAGACAGTCCTTATATGAAGTTATGGATGAAATGATTGATGATTTTAACTTTAATAGAAGGGGAATTCAGATTCTACAGGTTAATGATAAATATCAGTTGAGTACAAGACCAGAGCATTTTGAATGGATAAAGAAATTGTGTACTCCAAGAGTTAACAAAACCTTATCTAATGCTGCCCTTGAGACCCTATCAATTATTGCATATAAACAGCCCATTACTAAAGCGGAAATAGAAATAATTAGGGGAGTTAAGTGTGATAAAGCGATAAATACTTTAATAGAGAAAAACTTGATTAAGGAAATTGGTAGACTTGACAGGACAGGTAAGCCAATTATTTATGGGACTACAGATGATTTTTTAAAATGCTTTGGTTTATCAACAATAGAAGCTTTACCAACTCTTGATAAAGATTTTGCAGATAATAGCACAGAAGATATAAAAGATTTTGATAACACAAAATAATTTTGTGTTATTTTTCTTTTTTTGGAAAAGATATTTAAATAGGTAATTAATCTTTTTATGGAGTTGATTTACTTGAAGTATGCTTTAATTGTATTATTTATTTTAATAATTGTTCTTATCAATACTTCAATTCATTTAAGAGTAGAGTTTAAGAGAAAAAAAAAGGATGATTTAATAAAAGTAAAAATTGCTTTGCTGAATGGCTTAATTAAATTTAACTACGAAATATCATATATGGATTTAGTTAAAAGAAATAAAAAGATAGGATATAGAGTTGGGGAAAAGAATATAAATAATAATTTAGAAAAAAAGGAAAATAGATTTAGACCGGAAAATATAATTGAAAGCTTTAATAGCTTAAAGAAATATTTTGATGTTTTTAGAGAGGTCATTCAATATATAATTGAAAAAATCAAATTTGACTCTTTGAAATTGGATTCAAAATTTGGAATTGGAGATGCCGCATTAACAGGAATAGCGTATGGGACACTTTGGACTATAATAGGTGTCTTTTTAAATGCGCTATTTAGTAATAAGGATATTAAAAACCTAAGTGTAAATTTATACCCTGATTTTAATGAAACAATTTTGGAAATTGACTTTTTCTGCATAATAAAGCTTAAAATTGCTCATATTATTATTGCAGGCGTAAAAGGTGCAAAAGTACTTATTAAAGGTGGTGTATTAAATGGCAGATCATCCTATACAAGGTCTAATGAAGACAACAATGGAAAGCATTAAAGAAATGGTAGACGTGAATACAATAGTTGGAGAACCAGTCCAATCTTCTGACGGTCAAGTGATAATTCCGATTTCAAGAGTATCCTTTGGTTTTGCTTCAGGAGGAACTGAATTTAATGGAATTAATAAAAATGAGGATGAACGTAATGAAGGCGAAGAGAAAAAACTGCCTTTTGGGGGAGGTACAGGAGCAGGAGTTTCTATACAACCAGTTGCCTTTATTGTGGTAGGTAATGGAAATATGAAATTACTACCTGTAGACCAAAATGCAAATGTAATAAATAGTATATTGGACTTGATACCTAAAATGGCTAATGGAATACAGAACAAGTTTAAAGATAAAGAGTCCAAAGGCAAAAATTCACAAATAATCACAGAGGGCAATGATAGTAATTGTTAGGAGCAGAAAATTCTGCTCTTAACTATTGAATAAGATATTCTACAAACTAATGGAGTGTTGATTTGAAAATGCTAAGAAAATTTACCATAATTATGATTACATTAACTATTATTAGCTTGTTATCAGGCTTTACTCATCCATCACCAAGTGCAGAAAGTGCAGTTTTAATTGAATATAAGACTGGTAGAATAATATATTCATTAAATCATGAGCTAAAAAGACCTATGGCTAGTACAACTAAAATTATGACTGCCTTATTAGCAATAGAGCATGGAGATTTAGATTCAGTGGTCAAAGTTAAGGATAGTGCAGTAGGTGTAGAAGGTTCTAGTATCTATCTTACAAAGGGTGAAGAAATCTTATTAAAAGATTTAGTTTATGGTTTGATGCTTAGATCAGGGAATGATGCTGCAGTTGCTATTGCAGAGCACATATCAGGCTCAGTAGATAAGTTTGTTGACCTAATGAACAAAAAAGCTAGAGATATTGGTGCTATTAATACGAATTTTACAAACCCACATGGCTTACATGACCCAAATCATTTTTCAACTGCATATGATATGGCAATCATCACTAGAGAGGCAATGAAGCTAGATTTTTTTAAGGAAGTATCTAAAGCAAAGACTTGGGTTGCAGATAGGGAGATAAATCAGTATTTTTCAAACAAGAATGATGTAGTATGGAAATACAAAGGTGGAGATGGAGTAAAAATTGGTTATACAAAGGCTTCAGGAAGATGTTTAGTAGCTAGTGCTACTAGAGATGAAATGCAGTTGATAGCTGTAGTATTAAATGATGGTAATTGGTTTAATGATTGCTATAATATGCTTGACTATGGATTTCAGAATTATAAACCAGCTTTATTGTTAAGCAGAGGACAGTTTCTAAAAAGGATTGAAATACTAGATGGTGATAAAAATTACTTAAACATAAAATACAATGATGATCTTATAATTCCTCTAAAAGAAGATGAAAAAGAAAAGACTAAAATAATATTAAATCTTCCTGATTCATTAAGTGCACCCATATATAAAGGACAAAAGTTAGGAAATGTTCAGGTTTTTCTTGAAGGAAAGCTTTTATATACTACAGAAGTAAGGGCTGATGCTGAAATTAGTAAGCCTAAACCTAAGAGCAATTTTATAAAGTTTTTAAAAAGTATTTTTTAAAATAAACAAGTTTAGACTCTAAAACATGGTTTTTTTAACCATGTTTTTTTTGTCACAAAAAATTCCTAGTTCTATAATCTAATAATATAGGCATAAGTAATAGAAGGGAGTGACAGCTTTGCAAAAAAGGCAAGAATGTATTGATGTTGGTAGCGAGTATTGTCCATGTTATCTTGCTGAAACAAATAATTGTATTACATGCTCTCAGCTTCAAGGAAAGGAGTTTTGTGATTGTAACTGGAGAGGGGTATGTGTATACCAAGAGCTTTTGATGAACAGAAATAAAATAAGACAACAAAGAGATTATTATAAAAGTGAAATTGAAGACATAAGAGAAATAGGAAAAGATAGCTATATACTAAAATTAAAGGTAACTAAAACACTGGCAAGACAATTAAAGGAGCCGGGCTCCTATGTGTTCCTAAGAGATGAAAGACTGCCTCAATATTTTGATGTACCTATGTCAGTAATGCAGTCTGATGCTCTAAATGGTGAAATAACTATAGCCTTTAAAGCAGTTGGTGCAAAAACTAATAGCTTAAAAAAATGTGATGAGAATATCTTAGTTAAGGGACCATATTGGAATGGAATCTATGGTTTAAGCAGCCTAAAAAGTGTCAAAGAAAAGACATGCTTAGTTTTAGCTAGAGGAATCTCACAAGCTCCAGCACTATTGGCTATAGAAAAATTAGTTAAAAATAAAAATAAAGTAAAATTAGTGCTTGATGGAGGAAGTATTGGAGAACTCTTTATACATGATTATATTAAAGATATGGATATAGATACATACGAAGAGGATTTAATGAGTGAAAAGGGAAGAACTCTGATTAAGCAGCTATTACTTAATCAAGACGTTGCACTTATATATAGTGCAGGCTCAGATTTACTTCATATGAGTATAATAAACATCCTAGATGAATTAGAATTAGAGCCATATCTGGCTGTTACAAATAATAATGAGATTTGTTGCGGTGAGGGTATTTGTGGTGGCTGTACTATAAGGCTGAAGGATGGAACAAGGGCAAAGGCGTGTAAAACTCAAATTGATTCTAGAAAGGTAATTGAGAGGAGGGTATTACTTGACTAAAGTAATAATTATAGGCGGAGGATGGGCTGGCTGTTCAGCCGCTTTGGCTGCCAAAAAGGCTGGAGCTGAAGTTACCCTAATTGAAAGAACGGATATGTTAATTGGATTGGGAAATGTTGGCGGAATTATGAGAAATAACGGGAGATACACGGCGGCTGAAGAGAATATATATCTAGGTGCTAGTGAGCTATTTCAAATTACAGATAATACTGCTAGACATAAAAATATTGATTTTCCTGGCCATAAGCATGCGTCTCTTTATGATGTTACTAAGGTAGAACCAGAGGTAAGAAAATTATTAATAGAAAAAGGAATCAATATAATGCTCATAAGCAGAGCAAATGACATAGTTATTGAAGACAGAAAAATAAAAGGAATAGTTCTTGCAGATGGAAGTGTTATAGAAGGAGATGTTTTTATAGAAACAACAGGCTCCACTGGTCCTATGGGGAATTGTACTAGGTATGGAAATGGCTGTGCTATGTGCATATTAAGATGTCCATCCTTTGGACCAAGAATTAGTATTAGTATGCGTGCAGGAGTGGAAGATATTTTAGGTCAGCGTGGAGACGGTTCCTATGGAGCTTTTAGCGGGTCATGTGAGCTTAGCAAGGATTCACTTAGTAAAGAAATAAGAGAAAAGCTTGATAGTGATGGGGTTGTCATATTGCCAGTACCTCAGGAAGATATAAATCTAGAAAAGCTTGATTTGAAAGTATGTCAGCAATATTCTCTTAAAGAGTTTTCAGAGAATATAATTTTATTAGATACAGGTCATATAAAACTTATGACTCCTTTCTATCCTTTAGAGAAACTAAGAAAAATACAAGGACTTGAGCGTGCTAGATACGAAGATCCATATGCAGGCGGTAAAGGAAACTCCATTAGGTATTTATCCATAGCTCCAAGAAATAATGCACTTAAAGTGAATGGAGTTGATAATTTACTTTGTGCAGGAGAGAAGGCTGGTCTGTTTGTTGGGCATACTGAGGCTATTTCAACAGGAAGTCTTGCAGGGCATAATAGTGTAAGACTAAGTTTAGGAATGCCTCTACTAGAATTGCCTAGAAATACAGTGATAGGTGACATCATTGCTTTTGCTAATGAGGAGATAAAAAATAAAGTAG
This sequence comes from Firmicutes bacterium UBA3546, assembly GCA_002376545.1. GTDB lineage: Bacteria > Bacillota > Clostridia > Tissierellales > Proteiniboraceae > Proteiniborus. The sequence goes on from DFOH01000050.1 coordinate 71,598, forward strand.
GACTTAAGAAAAGATATACATTTGCAGGCTCCATATTTTTTGATAGAATGAAAGAGAAGGGTACTTATTCCATAGATACTGATGAAATTAAGAGAAAAATAGAAAGGTTAGATTTATTGAATATTTATAACGAGAGACTTGTATAATACTATTATAGTTAATCATGACATTAGACAAAAACATATGAGAGAAGGGGTATAATGAGGTTACAAAAGTTTATGGCACAGTGCGGGATAGCATCTAGGAGAAAATCAGAGGAAATAATAGCAAGCAAAAGAGTTAAGGTAAATGGAGTAGTTATAACTGAGCTAGGTTATAAAATAGATCCGCTAACTGATATCATTACCGTTGACGGTAAAAGAGTCAAGAATAGAGAAAAAAAGATTTATATAATGATGAATAAGCCTAAAGGCTATGTTACTACAGTATCTGATGAATTTAATAGAAAAACAGTTCTGGATTTAATAAAGGGAGTGAAAGAAAGGGTATACCCTATAGGCAGACTAGACTTTGATACATCAGGGCTTTTGCTATTAACAAATGATGGAGAATTAGCCTATAAACTCATTCATCCAAAGTTTGAAGTAGTTAAAACCTACATTGCGACCATTGCTGGAAAACCTAGTGATGAAGCGTTGGAGAGATTTAGACATGGATTGGAAATTGATGGATACGTTACCTCTGAGGCCGAGATAGAAGTATTGAGTAGTGTTAATGATAAAAGTGTTGTAAGGATTCAAATTCATGAGGGTAAAAATAGACAGATAAGAAAAATGTGCGATAAGATTGGTCATCCAGTTACTTCTTTAAAAAGAATAGCCATAGGTGAGCTTGAACTGGGAACAATAAAAAAAGGTTGCTGGAGATTTTTAAATGATAATGAAATTGAATATTTGAAGAAAATCTAATCATTACGTGCTTGCGTAATGATTAGATTTTTAAGCTACTCCATAAGAGACCTGCATGAAATCAGAGAGCTTTGCAATCTGCAAGTACATAATTGATTATGAGCATATAGAAATTATTGCATTTCAATTGATACTTTGGTATAATTTGGTTATAAGGAGAAGAATTATATGATAGTGATTAGAAAAACAGAAGACATGGAAGAAAAAAGAATTATTGATGAAATACTAGGCGATGCTAGAATAGATAATAGCATAAGTGATAAGGGTATATCTTATATAATAAAGGATGATAGCAGCATAGTAGGAGGATGTAACTTTATTATTAGTCGTGACTATGCAATAATCAATTTTCTAGTAATAGATACATATAGAAGAGGAGAAAAACTAGGTGATGGACTTTTGAGAGCTGTTCTAAACCATTGCTTAAGCAATAAAATTAAGAAAGCCTATTTTATAGGAGATAATCAATATTTAATTAAGAAAGGTTTTTATAAGGCAGAGAAAAGTAATGAGGGATTGACATTATCTGCATCTATGAATTCCGATATAATTTTAGCCTGTGACATAGAAGAGTTTTTTAGTAAAGGCTGTAGTTCCTGTAGAAGGAGCTGATAATATGTACAAATATATTAACAATGTAACTAACATTGCAAAGGAAATAATGGTAAAAAAAATTAAGCTGGGCAATGTAGTTGTTGATGCTACAGTAGGAAATGGTCACGATACTATTTTACTTGCTGAATTAGTTGGACAAGAAGGAAAGGTATATGGATTTGATATTCAGGAGACTGCAATAAATAATACAAATCAGAAAATTGCTGAGAATTCTCTTACTGAAAGGGTATATCTAATAAAAGACAGCCATGAAAATATAGACCAGTATATTTCAGAGCTTGTAGATTTGGTAATTTTCAACTTAGGTTATTTACCTGGAGGAAGCCATGATATAGTTACGAAAGCAGAATCTACAGTTATAGCATTAGAAAAAAGCTTAGAGTTACTTAAAGACAATGGTATGTTGTTAATTACCACTTATGTAGGTCATAACGAAGGAAAAATTGAAGATAAGCGTATTAAAGAGTATTTATTAAGCTTAAATCAAAAGAAGTTTAATGTCTTAAAGTACGAATTTATTAATCAAATTAATAACCCACCTATACTTTATTGTGTAGAGAAAAATAAATTAATAACTTAGGGGGAATGTGTTATGACTAAGCCAAAAATTACAGAAACAATTTTCAGAGATGCTCATCAATCTCTAATTGCCACACGAATGAGAACTGATGAAATGCTGCCTATCGCAGAGAGACTAGATGAAGTGGGATTTCACTCATTAGAGGTATGGGGTGGTGCAACTTTTGACTCTAGCTTAAGGTTCTTAAATGAGGATCCGTGGGAAAGACTTAGAAAATTGAGAAAGGTAATCAAGAAAACAAAACTTCAAATGCTGCTGAGAGGACAAAATCTTTTAGGCTATAAAAATTATCCAGATGATGTAGTTGAAGAGTTTATTAAGAAATCTATTGGAAACGGAATTGATATTATAAGAATATTTGATGCATTAAATGATGTTAGAAATCTAAGAACGTCTATAGAAGCAACAAAAAAATCTGGAGGACATGCTCAGGCTGCAATTTCTTTTACCATAAGTCCGGTTCATGATATTGAATACTATGTTAAATTATCAAAAGAAATGGAGAACATGGGAGCAGACTCTATCTGTATCAAAGACATGTCAGGAATACTTTTACCATATACTGCTTATGAATTAGTTAGTAAATTAAAAAAAGAAATTATGGTTCCAATCCAATTGCATTCTCACTTTACTAGCGGTGTTGCTAATCAAACATATATGAAGGGAATAGAAGCAGGGGTTGATATTGTCGACACAGCACTTTCTCCTTTTAGTATGGGAACAAGTCAACCTTCTACTGAATCTATGATTGCAGCATTAAAGGGCTCTCCTTACGACACGGGACTAGATTTAGGCTTAGCGGCTGAAATTGCTGATTACTTTAAACCTATAAGAGAAAAGTATATTAAGGAAGGCATTTTAAATCCTAAAGTTCTAGCAGTGGACAGTAAAACCTTAATAAATCAGGTTCCAGGTGGTATGCTATCAAATCTAGTTTCTCAACTTGAAAAGCAAGGCTCCCTTGATAAATTTGATGAAGTTCTTAGTGAAATCCCAAAGGTTAGAGAGGATTTAGGGTTTCCGCCTTTAGTGACTCCAATGAGCCAAATGGTAGGTACACAAGCGGTATTTAACGTAGTATTAGGAGAAAGATATAAGATGGTTCCCTCAGAGGTAAGAAACTATGTAAAAGGTCTTTATGGAAAGCCAGCAGTTCCAATTTCAGATGATATTAAGAGAAAAATAATTGGAGATGAAGAGGTATATTTAGGCAGACCTGCTGATTTGCTAGAGCCACAGCTAGAGAAGATTAAAGACGAAATAAAGGAGTATATTGAACAGGATGAAGATATATTAACATACGCGTCTTTTCCTCAGGTAGCGATTAGCTTTTTTCAGTATAGACAGACTGAAAAGTATAAAATAGATAATTCATTGCTTAATGTAGAGGAGAAAACTTACCCAGTGTAGAAAAGCTAATAACAAAGCAATATAGGCTAGATATAAGAGTATTCTTATATTTAACCTATATTTTTTTGAAATGATAATTGACTTAACAATCTTCATGCAATAGAAGAGTTGTTTTTCTGTTACTGGTATAGGTTATTATTTTAGCTTTTGTCTTTTTTTCTATTAGCCTGCCGCATTTTAAACATATAATATTGTCTTTATGAACCATACCTTCATCAATACTAGTTTGCAGGCTTCCGTATTTTTTCCAGCTTTTCCATCCAGTCTTACAAAGCTCCTTTCTATTTTCATAGTCTGCATATACCCATTTTAAAATAGTATGGAAATGAAAAGGGTATTTGTTAAAACGGATATAGTCTCTATATAGCCCTAAACCTAAGCAATAGTTTTCAAATGTCTCCTCGATTATAGTCTGTAATGGTTCATCTATTTTGCAGCTAGTATAGTTGTATCTTTCTTCTGATAGCCATTTTCTTAGATTATCAAACATATATCCTCTGCATACATGAATTTCTTCATTCTTATGAACATTTAGCTCTTTTAGTAGATTGCTTACTATTGTTACTACATAGTCAAGATATTTTTTTTCGGCAAAAGACGAGCCTTTATAAAGTTCTATGGGAATAATATCATAACGAAATTCATTAGTTTCCTTCCTTATTGCACCTATACAAGTGCCACCTATTAAACTACCGCTTCCAGCGTCATCAATTTGTATCATAAAGTCACTCCTATAAAGCGTTGAAATTTACATGATAATAATTATTATTTACCTATAGAACAAAAATATTAGTATTTTATCACAATATAGATAAACAAGATTGAAATTTAAAATACACGTTCATTTGTTTCAGACATGGATAACTCCATCAATTCATTCCAAAGAAAAATCCTAAAATTTGCAAACTCGATTTCCTTAATATAAACTTTCCGTAAAGTGGGGTTGGACAAAAGCTTCCTTATTTTATAATGCTTCGATAGAAGCTTTTGTCAACGGATTTTTCTTCTGCATGAATTGGGGGTTATTGCCATATCCTGCAAATAATTCACTTAGCATTTTAAATTTCAATCTTGAACTTGCTTATCTATATTAAGGTCCTAATTTTATTTTAAGTAGTTATGCAACACAAACTTATCAGTCTGTAAGCACTCTTAAAAATAAGGGATGAAGTTAAACTTGCAAAATTTTTCAATTAGTTAAAAAAATGAAATAAAAATTGCATATACATAATTGTTTTGATATCATGTATCTGTAGAATATTTTAACAATATTATAAGGGGGACTTTTAAATTGGCTACCACAAGTGAAAAAGTACTTAAACTTAATGTTGAGTGGTGTAAAGGCTGTGGGATTTGTGTAGAGTTTTGCCCTAAAAATGTTCTAGAACTTGAACATGGCAAAATAAGTATTAAGAACATAGAGGCATGCATTAAATGTGGACAGTGTGAGCTTAGATGCCCAGATTATGCAATTTATTTAGGAGGTAGGGAAGATGGACAGTAAAAGGATTAGATTAATGCAAGGAAACGAAGCTTGTGTTGAAGGAGCAATTGCTGCAGGGATGAGATTTTATGCAGGCTATCCAATTACACCATCTACTGAGATAGCTGAGCTTTCTGCTGAGAAGCTACCTAGAATAGGTGGGAAGTTTATTCAAATGGAGGATGAAATAGCTAGTATGGGAGCAGTAATAGGCGCTTCATTGGCTGGTTTAAAATCTATGACAGCCACAAGTGGACCTGGTTTTTCCTTAAAACAAGAGAATCTTGGCTACGCTGCTATTTCAGAAGTACCTTGTGTAGTAGTAAATGTCCAAAGAGGAGGCCCAAGTACAGGTTTACCAACTGCACCTGCCCAAGGAGATGTAATGCAAGCGAGATGGGGAACTCACGGTGATCATCCCATAATTGCACTTACACCATCATCAGTCAGAGAAACCTTTGATTTAACTATAAAAGCCTTTAATTTTGCAGAAAAGTACAGGACTCCTGTAATATTGTTAATGGACGAGGTTATAGGGCATCTTAGAGAAAAAATAGAAATACCTAATCTTGAAGATATTGAAATAATTAATAGAATAAGAACTGACAAAAACAGTGATGAATATAAGCCTTATGAGGTTTTAGACGGCGAATTAGTACCTAGAATGGTTCCCTTTGGAGAAGGATATAGATATCATGTTACCGGACTTATACATGATGAAACCGGTTTCCCAACTGGTAAACCAGAAATTGCAGAAAAACTGGTGACAAGACTTGTAAATAAAGTAGAAATGAATAGAGATGATATATCATTATATGAGGAATATATGCTAGATGATGCTGAGGTTGCAGTTATTGCTTATGGCGGAACAGCTAGATCGGCAAAATATGCAGTTGAACTGGCAAGAAAACAAGGTCTGAAGGTTGGACTATTTAAACCAATAACTATTTGGCCTTTTTTAGACAGTCAAATTACCCAGCTATCTAAAAAAGTAAAAAATATTATAGTAGCAGAAATGAATCTTGGACAATATGCTATTGAAGTAGAAAGAGTAGCCAACAAATATTCAGAAGTACACAGATGTAATAGAATAAATGGTGAGTTGATATCACCAGATGAAATACTAGCTCAAATTAAGGGGGTCTATAAAAGTGCCTAGCAAACTCGTAGAATCTTACTTTAGATCAAATAAATTGCCTCATATTTGGTGCCCTGGATGTAGTCATGGTATAGTTATGAGGGCCATAGCCAAAGCCATTGATAACTTAGGATTAGATAAAGACAATGTATGCATAGTGTCAGGAATAGGCTGCTCCTCAAGAGCTACTGGATACATGGATTTTAACACTTTGCATACAACCCACGGAAGAGCACTATCCTTTGCAACTGGAATTAAAATGGCCAACCCAAAGCTAGAAGTAATAGTAATCACTGGAGACGGTGACTGTGCTGCAATAGGAGGCAACCATCTAATACATTCAGCAAGAAGAAATATTGGAATTACAACAATAGTATTTAACAATAATATTTATGGTATGACAGGGGGACAATATTCTCCTGCAACACCTACAGGCGCTATTGGCACCACAGCTCCATACGGAAATATAGACTCCAATTTTGATTTATGTCAGCTTGTGAAGGCAGCAGGAGCAACCTATGTTGCTAGATCAACAGCCTATCATGCTAACATGGTTATCAGCCAAGTAGAAGAAGGTATCAAGAATAAAGGCTTTTCATTTGTTGAAGTTGCAAGTATATGCCCAACATATTTCGGGAGAAAAAATAAAATGGGAAATTCAGTAGATATGATGAATCATTTGAAGGATAGTTCAATAAATATTAAGGCAGCTGAGAAGATGGGAGAAGAGCAAGTTGAAGGAAAGCTCATAATAGGAGAATTTTATAAAGTTACAAGACCTGAATATACAGATGAATACCAAAAAATTATCGATAGTTTTCAAAAGGAGAGATAATATGTCTAGTCAATATGAAATACGATTAAGTGGTTCAGGTGGTCAAGGATTAATATTGGCTGGTATAATTTTAGCCGAAGCAGCAATCGAAGATAGGAAAAATGCAATACAATCGCAGTCATATGGTCCTGAGGCAAGAGGAGGAGCTAGTAAGGCAGAAGTTATAATAAGCAATGAAGAAATTCATTATCCTAAAATAAAAGACAGTGATTTATTATTAGCTTTAACTCAGCTTGCCTGTGATAAATATATTGTCAATTTAAAAAAGGGTGGTACATTAGTAATCGATAGCAGTATTGAATATCCTAAGAGAGACGATATAAATATTATTAGTATTCCTATATTAGATACAGCTAATAATAAGTTGATGAAGCCATTAGTAGCAAACATTGTAGCCCTAGGAGCAATCAATCGCATATCAAAAATTGTCTCTTATGAATCCTTAAAAAGCGCAGTTTTAGCAAGAGTACCTAGAGGAACAGAAGTTCTAAATGAAAGAGCATTAGAGGAAGGCATTAAGCTTATAAAAGAATGCAGGGAATGATGTTATGGAAGATAAAAAGAAAGACGTAATGAAAGTCATTCAAATGAATTTTACTAGGTTAAGTAAGGGGCAAAAGCTTATTGCAGAATACATTATGTCTAATTATGATAAAGCAGCCTTTATGACTGCTGCAAAGCTAGGTGAAGTAGTAGGAGTTAGCGAGTCTACGGTTGTAAGATTTGCGTTAACACTTGGATTTTCAGGCTATCCAAGTCTACAAAGGGCTTTGCAGGAGCTTATAAAAAATAAGCTTACAACAGTTCAAAGATTAAGTATGTCCGGTGAGTACTCAGACAATGAGGTAGGTCTAAAAAAAGTTCTAAGAACTGATATGGAGAATATAAAGGCCACAATTGATGAAATAAATTTGGATACCTTTGAAAAGGTAATAGATAGTATTTTAGCTGCTAAGAGAGTATATATACTAGGTCTTCGCAGTTCAGCAGCATTGGCTGAGTATTTGGGATTTTATTTAGGAATAATATTGGATGATGTAAAGATAGTAAGTACAGGAATAAGTGATACTTTTGAAAAAATTATTAGAGTAAGTGAAGATGATTTAGTAATAGGAATAAGCTATCCTAGATATTCTAGAAGGACACTAGATGCACTTAAATATGTAAAAACACATCAGTGTAAGGTTGTTGGAATTACAGACAGTTTGATTTCACCAATAGCCAGTTTAGCAGACTATACACTTATAGCAAGAAGCAATATGCTATCCTTTGTTGACTCATTAGTAGCACCTATGAGCCTGCTAAACGCATTAATTATAGCAATAGGTATGAGAAAAAGAGATGAAATTGAAAAATACTTTAATGAACTGGAGAATATTTGGAGAGAGTATAATATTTACGATAATAAAGACAGAACTAATAATAGTGAGAATAAGGGAGCTGATTAATCAGTTCTTTTATTTTTGCTATTGTATCATAATAAATCTTATCATAAATGATAAGTATATATAGTAATTTTATTATTTATAACTTATAATGTATATAATACAATTAACATATAAAGTTTTTATTCTAAAAACTTCTATAGATAAACAAGACTGAACTTGTTTATCTATATTTAAACGTTAACAAGTAAACATTTCTTGATACTCATTAGAATTTTTCTATGAATTATAAGAAAAGCTTCTAAAAAACTATAATCATTTTATATTATTGTGTTAATCTAGGAGGTAACAATGGGGAAATTATATTTAGTCAGACATGGAGAATCGGAATGGAATATCCTAAGCAAGGTACAGGGTCAGAGCAACACAAATCTCACTAGCGTAGGGAGAGAGCAGGCAAAAAAAGTTGCAAAAAGACTTGTGGAGGAAAAAATTGACATAATTTTTTCGAGTGATTTAAACCGAGCTTTGGATACGGCAAGAATAATAGGTAAAACTCTTGGTTTAGAAGTAAATACCTTTGAAGAATTGAGAGAAATTAAATTTGGAATATGGGAAGGACTTACTACACAGGAGATAGTAGATAAATATACGAAAGAGCATCTTATATGGATGAAGGAGCCGCATAATCTAAACCTGCCTGAAGCGGAAAAGCTTATTGATTTACAAGAAAGACTTTTAAGAATAGTGAATACTATCATGAAAGATAATAAGGATAAGAATATCCTTATTGTTTCTCACGGTGCCTCTATTAAAGCTCTTATATTAGGTATATTAGGCATTGATATTTCTTTCTATAACAAGCTTACTATCAGCAATACAAGCTTGAGTATTATTGAGTATAGAGATTATTCTCCAGTATTAAGAGTGCTTAATGATGCTAATCATTTAAGGGAGGTGTAATTATTGGGTAAACGAGTAGCAGTAATTGGAGGAGGTCCTGCTGGAATGATTGCAGCTGCAACAGCTGGGTCTTTAGGTAAGGATGTAGTTTTGTTCGAAAAAAACAATAAACTTGGCAAGAAGATGTTTATAACAGGAAAAGGCAGATGCAATATAACAAATGCTGGTGAAATTGAGGAATTAATAGAAAATATTGTTGCGAATAAATCATTTTTATATAGTGCTTTCTATTCTTTTTCCAATACTGATATTGTTGAATTATTGAGGCAATATGGTGTGGAGACAAAAATAGAACGTGGAAATAGAATATTTCCTGCTAGTGATAAGTCTAGTGATGTAATAAAAGCTTTAGAAAGGTATTTAAGCCATGAGAAAGTTAAGGTGGAACTAAATAAAGAAATAAAGTCTATAGAAAAGCTAAATGATGATAATTTTAAAATTATTTTTAGTAACTCATCGGAGCAATATTTTAATAAGATAATAATTGCAACTGGCGGAAAATCCTATCAACAAACAGGCTCCACAGGTGATGGGTACATGTTTGCCAAAAGCCTGGGACATTCTGTTACGGACTTAAGACCAGCTTTGGTGCCTTGTGAAATTAAGGAAGAATGGGTGAAGGAGTTACAAGGTCTATCATTAAAAAATATTAAGATTTATGCATATGTTGGAAGTAAAAAGATATTTGAAGACTTTGGAGAACTACTATTTACACATTACGGTATATCAGGTCCTATTGTACTCTCTATGAGCAGCTACATAAATAAATATTATGGAAGCAAAATAAAAGTTGTAATAGACTTAAAACCTGCTTTAACTAATGAAAAGCTTGAAACAAGGCTGTTAAAAGATTTTGAAAAGTATTCAAAAAAGCAATTTAAGAACTCTCTGGAGGATTTACTTCCACGAAAGCTAATACCTATAATAGTAAGATTATCTAATATTGATGAAGATAAATTTGTAAATCAAATAACTAGAGAAGAAAGAAAAGAATTGGTAAACCTACTCAAAAATCTAGAAATGAGCTTTTCTGATTTTAGACCAATTAACGAAGCCATAGTTACTTCAGGAGGAGTATCAACTTTACAAATAGATTCGTCATCAATGGAATCTAAAATAGTTAAAGGATTATTTTTTGCTGGAGAGGTTATAGATGTACATGCATTAACTGGAGGATATAATCTACAGATTGCATACTCTACTGGATACCTTGCAGGTTTAAACTGCTAGTAATTGAACTGTTAATTTTATATGACCATATAAAAATGTACTGTAAAGTACATTTTTTTTATTTTTTTGGCATAGTTTATTTTAACAGTATTAATATTGGAGGTAAGAGAATGAAAGATTTTAAAAGATTTTTTAATAAGCTTGAATCAATAGTATTAGGATTAAGCATAATTGGTGTTTTTTTTCTAATATTACAGCTAGGTTTTATGAAAAACATGGAGATGCCAACTTTTTATGAAGATTACGAATATGATACAGGAAAAGAGTCTGAGAAAAATAAAGAAGTAGGCTATATTGTATTGAAAAAAAATGATGGTGAAATTGAAGATTCTTTTTGCAAAGTAAATGGAAAAGGAAAATATAAATTTGATGAAAAAAATGAATTGATGTTAAAAGTAATGGATGGTGATACCATTGAAATTTTTGACACTAAATATAATGAAAATGCTAAAATTAAGGTGGTTGGAATAAGCAAAAATATTATGGAGCCAAAACTTAATGATATTTTAACAATAAATGAAGGTATTAAAACATTATTGGAGGTTAAGATAAAATAAAAGATATTGTAAAAATACGTATAAAAATGAATTAGATAAATTTTCTTGAGTAGTGCTTTGTTTTAATATATAATGATATTTAGATATTAGAAAACTTAAACAAATAGACCACCTAGAAGGTGGTTATGTTTATTAAGAGAGGGTAAGGAATCATGAAAAACTTAACAATTGCTATTGATGGACCTGCTGGGTCTGGGAAAAGTACAATATCAAAAAAAATCGCTAGAGAACTAAATATAAACTATATAGATACTGGCGCAATGTATAGAGCATTAACCTTAAAAATTTTAAAAAATAATATAAACATCAGTGATAAAATTGAATTACATAGGATACTTCAAGATACATCCATAGATTTTAGAGATAATCATATATTTTTAGATGGAGAAAAGGTGGACGAAGAAATCAGAGATAATCAAATAAGTACTAGTGTTTCTGATGTAGCAAAGATTAAAGAAGTCAGAGAAAAGCTTGTTGAGATTCAAAGAAATATTGCAAGCAATAAGAGTGTCATCATGGATGGAAGAGATATTGGAAGCTTTGTTCTTTCTGATGCGAGCCATAAATTTTATATTACTGCCTCTATTGAGGAAAGGAGTAATAGAAGGTATAAAGAACTAAAGGAAAAAGGCTATAATGAAGAATTGGATGAAATAATTAAAGAGATTAGGGAGAGAGATAGAATAGATAGTACCAGAGAGCATTCACCTTTAGTAAAATGCAAGGATGCAATTGAGATAGATACTACTAATAAAACCATCGATGAGGTGGTTTCAGAGATACTTGACATAATCAACAGGGGTGGTAAATAATGTCGCTTTATGGTTTCGCAAGAGGGCTTTTACTTGTCATTTTTAGATTAGCTTTTAGAATAGAATTAGTAGGAATTGAAAATATTCCGAATGAGGGCAAAATTATTTTTTGTTCAAATCATGTTAGTATGCTAGACCCTATTACTGTTGCAATTTCAACTCGAAGAAGAATATATTTTATGGCAAAAAAGGAGCTTTTTGAAAAAAAGTTTTTTGGCAGCTTACTTGAAAAGCTAGGAGCCTTTCCCGTAGATAGGGATGGTGCTGATTTATCTGCAATACGGAATTCATTAAAGATTTTAAAAAATGAAGATGCTTTAGGAATTTTTCCTGAAGGTACTAGAAATAAAAATGAAGATGTTGATAATGCCAAACCTGGCATTGCAATGATCAGTATCAAAGGAAAAGCCCCAATTATTCCAATATATATAGACACACAGTACAAGCTATTTAGAAAGATACGAGTAATAATAGGTAAGCAGATAATTCCTGAAGAATATTATGACCAAAAGTTAAATATGGATGAATATAAAGAATTGAGTAGACAAGTTATGACTGAGATTTATGGTCTCAGAAAAAATCTTTAAATAAAGCACTAAAAATTAAATATTCAAATAAATGGGAGGAAGGGTTTTGAAAATTATCATTGCTGAAAACTCGGGTTTCTGCTTTGGGGTAAATAAGGCTATTGAAACAACTAAGAAAATACTAACTGAAGATAATATAAATGTATATTCTCTTGGCCCATTAATTCATAATAATAGTGTAATCCATCAACTTAAGGGACAAGGACTAGATATTATTGATGATATATGTGAAGTAGATAATAGTAAGGTAATTATTCGTTCTCATGGTGTTCCATTGGATGTTTATGATACTGCTAAGGAAAAGGATAATGAGCTTGTTGACTGCACATGTCCTTTCGTAAGGAAAATACAAAATAAGGTTAAGGAATTCAATGCTCTTGGCTATCAAATTGTGATTATTGGCGATGCGAAGCATCCAGAGGTTATTGGCATAAATGGCTGGTGTAAGAATAGCGCTATAATTATAAATAATGAAGAAGATATTGAAGTTATGTTAAATTATGATAAAATATGTATTGTAGCACAAACTACTTTTTATGAAAGTAAATTTAATAGGTTAGCAGAACTAGTTTCACTTAAAGGAAATGATGTAAAAGTTTTCAACACTATATGTAATGCTACCCAACTAAGACAAAAGTCATGTGAAGATATATCCAAGATATCTGAAGCAATGGTGGTCATAGGAGGATATCACAGTTCTAATACACAAAAGCTTGTTGAAATAAGTAAAAAATATTGCAATAATACTTTTCATATTGAAACAGCAGATCAGTTACCTATTAGTGAGTTAAAAAAATTTAATATTGTAGGATTAACAGCAGGAGCTTCGACTCCTAGCTGGATTATTAAGGAGGTTTACGACAAAATGAGCAATTTAGGAGATATGAATGAACTGATGAAGGCTATTGAAGATACAATGGTCAAGGTTCATAGAGGGGAAACTGTAAAGGGTAAAATAATATCAATAAGAAACGATGAGGTTATGGTAAACATTGGATACAAATCAGATGGTATAATAAAGAGAGATGAACTTACAAATGATCCTGACATAGTACCTTCTGATATTCTTTCTGTAGGAGATGAAATAGAAGTATTTATCTTGAAGCTAGATGATGGTGATGGTAATGTTATTCTATCTAAGAAAAGAGTAGATACAGTAAGAAGCTGGGACGAAATAGAAGAAGTATATAAGAATCAATCTACTGTAAATGCTAAAGTAATAGAAATTGTTAATGGAGGAGTTATAGCTCTAGTGCAGGGCTTGAGAGGATTTATTCCTGTTTCTCAAATAGCTAATAGATTTGTAAGTGATTTACAGTCTTATGTTGGAAAGTCATTTGATGTAAGAGTAATCGATTTTGATAGAAATAAAAAGAGAGTAGTTCTTTCAAGAAAGAGTGTTGAATTAGAAGAAAATGAAATCAAAAAGAATAGGCTATGGAAGAACATAGAAAAAGGTCAGACTATTGAAGGTGAAGTAAAGAGAATCACTGATTTTGGAGTTTTTGTTGATATTGGAGGAGTAGACGGTCTGATCCATATTTCTGATCTTTCTTGGTCTCATGTAAAACATCCAAAAGAAATAGTCAAAGAAGGAGATATGGTTAAGGTACTAATATTGGATGCTGACAAGCAAAAGAATAGAATCTCTTTAGGATTAAAACAAGCCTCTCCACATCCATGGGATAATATTGAAGAAAAATATAATATTGGTGATATAGTAGAAGGAAAGGTAATCAGATTAGTTGATTTCGGTGCTTTCGTAATGCTTGAGCAAGGTATTGAAGGTTTAGTTCATATTTCACAAATTTCTGATAGGCACATAACAAAGCCATCAGAAGAATTAAGAGTTGGTGAAACTATAAAAGTTAAAATACTAGATATTAATAAAGATGAGAAAAAAATTAGCTTAAGCATCAGAGAAGCTTCAGTAAATGAAATGGCTGAAACTATAGAATACTTAAATGATGAGGAGATTACTATAGGAGACATCATAAAAGATAATGAATAGAGTGGGGTTTTATAACCTCATTCTTTTTTTTATACATAGAATATTTTTTGATTTTGTGCAGAAAATAATACTGACCTCACAAAATACATCAAGACCCCCTTTATATAGTTTCCTGTGGCATATTGCCACAGGCTTTTTTTATTGATAGAATATATATTAATATAATAAGTCAGCATAAAGGGGGAAAAAATGGACAAGTATGAATTTTTCAAGAAACAGGTTTATTCATTAACTGGGATAGACTTATCAAGCTATAAGGAAAAGCAAATGAAAAGGAGGATTCAGTCATTATTAACTAGAAATAAGTTTATAGATTTTGATGATTATTTTGATGGACTAAAAAGTAATACAAAGCTATTTAATGAGTTCATAAACTATTTAACTATTAATGTCTCAGAATTCTTTAGGAATCAAACTCAGTGGGAAGTTTTAGAAAAAGACATATTACCAGAATTAATAAAAAATAATAAAAAGTTGAACATATGGAGTAGTGCATGCTCTACTGGGGAGGAGCCCTATACACTTGTAATGTTACTTACAAGATTTTTCAAGTTATCAGAAATAAATATTCTTGCTACAGATATTGATTTGGGAGCAATTGAAAAAGCTAAATCAGGGATATACAATGAAAAAAGTCTTCAGAATGTTCCCAATGATTTAAAAGACAAATACTTTGAGCGTATTGGCAATAGTTATAAAATTCATCAATCCATTAAGGATTGCGTTCAATTTAGTAAAATTGACTTGCTAAAAGATAGATATCCACAAAACTGTAATCTCATTTTATGTAGAAATGTCTTAATTTATTTTACTGAAGAAGCCAAGGTAAACATTTATAAAAGATTTCATGATTCTTTAAGCAATGATGGAATATTATTTGTGGGAAGCACAGAGCAGATAATTATGCCAGAAAAATATAACCTAAAGTCGGCAAAAACCTTTTTTTATAAGAAAAGCTTCTAATCCTGAGCCACTGCATAAACGACTTCGTTATAAAAAAATATCTGTTAAGTTAGTCTGTTATATTATTATTTTGAATCTAATATAATAATATAATGTCTATAGATTAAAAAGAGGAGGAGAGATAATTTGCAAGCAAAAGAATTCTTAAGGCTTTTATGTGAAAAGCCAGGCGTATCTGGACATGAACATGAAGTATCTAATTTAGTTATTGAAGCTTTCAAAGATTTCACAGATGAAATTACAAGAGATAAACTAGGCAATGTAATTGCTGTGAAAAAGGGTGAAAATAACTTAGGCAATATCAAAATAATGTTAGCTGGTCATATGGATGAAATAGGATTAATGGTTACTGATATTGACGACAAAGGCTTTATTAAGTTTACTACAATAGGGGGAATTGACCCGAGGACATTGTTAGCACAAGAAGTAACTGTACATGGTAAGGAAGATTTATTTGGGGTTATCGGAGCTAAGCCTCCTCATTTACAGGATGAATCAGAAAGAGAGAAAGCGGTAAATATTGAGGACTTAACTATTGACTTAGGCTTTTCAAAGGAACAGTTAAAAGAGCTAGTTGAAATAGGTAATGTTATTACAATTAAAAGAAATCTTCTTGAGCTTAAAGAAAATTGGGTAAGTGGAAAGGCATTAGACGATAGAGCTGGTGTATTAACTATGTATGAATGTGCAAAAGAATTAAAATACTTAAGACACGAAGCTGATATCTATTTCGTATCAACAGTACAAGAGGAAGTGGGAGTAAGAGGTGCTATTACAAGTACATATAAAATCAATCCAGATATAGGAATTGCCATAGATGTAGGATTTGGGGCAACTCCAGAAATACCAAAAGAATATACATTAGATATGGGAAAAGGACCTGGCATAACAATTGGTGGAAATATTCACCCTAGACTCAGAGAAAAACTTGTTGAAATAGCTAAAGAATATAATATTCCTCATCAATTTGAATTAGACCCAGGACCTACTGGTACTGATGCTCGAGCTATGCAGATTACCAGATGTGGAATTCCAACTTTACTAATCTCTCTGCCTCTAAGGTATATGCATACTTCAATAGAAACTATTAATATTGATGACATAAAGGCATCTGCTAGACTATTAGCTAGATTCATATCCTGTATTTCTCAGGATAATTTGGAGGGATTATTATGCTATTAAAAAGACTTACAGAAGCTCGTGGAGTTTCTGGAAATGAAAAGGAAGTAAGAGAAATAATAATCAATGAAATAAAGGACTATGTGGATGATATCCATATAGATAGAATAGGCAATATTATTGCATATAAAAAAGGTGAAATGGATAGTCCTAAATTAATGATTGCTGCCCATATGGACGAAGTGGGACTAATGATAACAAAAATAGAAGATAGTGGTCTTTTGAAATTTACCTGTGTAGGAGGTATAGATCAAAGAGTACTAGTTTCCAAGCCAGTAATAGTAGGCAATAAAAAGATAAATGGAGTAATTGGAGCTAAACCCATTCATATGCAGAAGCGAACAGAATGGAAGAAGGCTTTAGACTATAAGGAATTGTATATAGACATTGGTGTTAACAGTAAGGAGGAAGCAGAAAAGCTAGTTAAGATTGGTGAATATGCATCCTTCTTAAGTAATTATGTTGAGTTTGGCGATAATTTAGTAAAGGCAAAATCCTTAGATGACAGAGTAGGATGTAGTATATTGATAGATATATTAAAGACTAATAGAAAGCTCTCAATATACGGTGTATTTACTGTTATGGAAGAAATAGGTCTAGTGGGAGCAGGCCCTGCTGCATATAAGATAGAGCCAGATATAGGAATAGTTCTAGAAGGAACAACCTGCTCAGATGTCCCAGGAATTGAGGAGCATTTACAAGCTACTGAGCTAGGAAAAGGACCTGCTATTTCTGTAATGGATAGAACAACTATATTTAACAAAGACTTAAGAAAGCTCATTATTGACGTTGCCAAGACAAATGATATTACTTGTCAACTAAGAAAAACAACCTTTGGTGGTAATGATTCTGGAAAAATTCATCTAGCTAAGCAGGGAGCAGTAACTGCAACTATATCGGTACCTTGCAGATATATTCATTCACCTATTAGTGTTATGAACAAAAATGATTATGTTAATGCAGAAAAACTTTTAAATCTTTTTATTGATAATTTAGAAAATGGAGGTTTTGGTAATGAATTTTAATGGAAATTTATTAAAAACATTAGTTAATGCTTTTGGTCCATCTGGTGATGAACGTCAAGTTGCTGAAATTATTAAAAATGAAATTAAAGACTATGCAGATGAAATAAGAATAGATAGATTAGGAAATCTCATTGCTAGAAAAAAAGGAAATGGTAGTAAAATTATGCTAGCTGCACATATGGACCAAATTGGATTATTGATAACAGATATTGATGAAAAAGGGTTCTTAAGATTTACTAATATAGGCGGAATATCACCTTATGTTTCACTTGGTCAACGTGTAATATTTAAGAATGGCATTATAGGTGTCATTTATATGGAGCCTATGGAAGATATGAGCAAGCTAAAATTAGAAAAAATGTATATAGATATTGGAGCAAGCTCAAAAGAAGACGCAGAAAAAAGAGTGAGTATTGGAGATTCCTGTGTATATACATCCCAATATTATGAGGACGACAACAATGTAGTTTCAGGCTGTATGGACGATAGAATAGGCTGTTATATTCTTATAGAAACAATAAAAGAGCTAAAAGAAGCAAACAATGACATTTATTTTGTTTTTACTTCTCAGGAAGAGGTAGGTTTAAGAGGTGCAAAAACCTCTGCATATAGTATTGATCCTGATTTTGGTATTGCTGTAGATATAACAGGCTCCGGAGACACTCCTAAAGCTAAGCGATTTGCAGTAGGTTTAGATAAAGGAGCAGCAATAAAGGTTAAGGACCAAAGCATATTAGTCAGTCCCGCAGTAAAAGATTTTATGGTCAAAGTTGCAAAGGATAATAACATATCCTATCAGCTAGAAATTTTAGAATATGGTGGAACTGATTCAGGAGCTATTCATCTTACAAAGGAAGGAGTTCCTTCTGGGGTAATTTCAGTTCCTACTAGATATGCTCATAGCCCTAGTGAAACAATTGCTAAAAATGATGTTAACGATTGTATAGCCTTATTATTGAGTATAGTAAATAAAAGAATAGAATTTTAGAATGGGTGAGCTATCACCCATTTTTTTGTTCGTTTCTTTTTATTAAAATGTAGAATCTTGTAATCATAAGTATTTTTTTATTAAATAATCGAAAATTATGTTTAAATATATCGGAAAATTCTTACCAAAAATGCAAAATAAGTAAAGGAAATATTGATTTTATGAAGAATTCATTTATCATGTATGTTTTCTTAGGAGGTGAATTCTATGTATGATACAGGAAAAGAATATACTATATCTGAAGTTTCAGAGATAACTGGCTATCAGCCACATGTTATTAGATATTATGAGAAAGAATTTGAATTAGAAATACCAAGAAATAACTCTAATCATAGATACTACACTTATAAAGAGTTAGAAATTTTTAATTACATAAAATCGCTACAAGAAAAAGGATTTACAAATAAACAAATAAAGTTAATTATTAACTCACCTGAATTAGTAGTTGCTGATAGCGAGACAGCTGTAACTAACTTAGTCAAGAAAGAAGCTGAGATTGTTCCAAGCGTTACTGAAATTTATGAAATATTTAGGGAATTAATTACAGAAGAAATAGGTTTTACTTTAAATGAAAAGGCAGATAAAAGTCTAAACCTAATAAATGAGCTAAAAAACGAAATTGCAGAGCTGAGAAATGAAATAAATAGTAATGAACGAGATGTTCTAATTTGTGAAAATATTAAACTTAAAATGCAGCTTAAAGAAAAATCTTATCAAGTAGTTGAAATGAAGGATAAATTGAAAAAAGAACAAGAATCTAATAAGGGCATATTGACAAAATTATTTAAGAAAAAATAGACCTAACACTTAGTTAGGTTTATTTTTAGCTGCTGCATAAATGATTCTCACCGAGCTAAGCAATGAAAGATTTTGGTAACCTGTTCATAGTAAATTTGAAAATTATTATAACTATGGTAAGATAGTATTGTAAGAAAACAATTACATGAGTTTTAGTGGGGGATTCAAAATGAGACTAATAGATGAAATTAGACTTGATAAGACTAATACAAAATATTTATATCTTCAATTATTTGATGAACTTAAAAAATTAATAGAATCAAACAATATTAAACCTCATACAAAATTGCCTACAATTAGGTATCTTGCTGATAAGCTTAATGTAAATAGCAGCACAATTGTTAATGCTTATAATCAATTAGAAGCAAAAGGATACATATATAAAAAGATAGGAAGCGGCACTTTTGTTCAGGATGTTAGTAGTAAAGAAGTAAAAGAACTAATTCTTGATGAAGAAACAAATATGAATATGGATAATTTGAGATTAGATGTAGACGCTAATAATGATGAAAAAATAATTAATTTTGCTAGTACAGCTCCTATGCCAGACTTGTTTCCTATAGACGATTTTAAAATAGTTTTAAATGAGGTTCTAGATAGAGATAAGGGCAGAGCTTTTATGTATCAGGAAAGCCAAGGCTATTTAGCTCTTAGGAAAGCGATATGCAATTATTTAATCAGTTTTAACATAAATACTAGCGAAAGCAATATCCATATAATATCAGGAGCACAACAGGGTATAGATATTCTATCAAAGGCCTTAATCGAATATGGAAATGTTGTATTTACTGAAAATCCTACTTATACAGGTGCAATAGCTGTATTTAAATCTAGGTCTGCTAGAATAGTGGAAATACCCATAAATAAGGATGGAATTGATTTAATTGACTTAGAATATAAGCTAAGGAGCTTTAAACCAAAATTTATTTATGTTATGCCGAACTTTCAAAATCCTACTGGTTACTCTTATACTATTACGAAGATGAAGAAATTAATTGAATTAGCTGATAAATATAATTTTTATATTATCGAAGACGACTATATAAGTGATTTGAATTCTATAGCTCAACCACGAAACACTTTAAAATCACTAGATACGGTCGATAAGGTTATATACATTAAAAGCTTTTCTAAAATTTTTATGCCTGGCTTAAGGCTTGCATTCATGATAATACCAAAGACTATATATAATGAGGTAATATCTGCTAAGCATATATCAGATATATCTACCTCTAGCTTGATACAAAGAGCATTTCATCTATACTTAGAGAAAAAGATTTGGCAAAAGCATATTGAACAGGTTAATACTATTTATACTAAAAGATACAATACTATTATAAAGAGTATTAAGAAGCATATGCCTAAGCAAATAAAATATATATTACCTCAAGGCGGGCTTAATTTTTGGTTTTCATTGCCCTCTGGTTATTCTGCTAACGAATTATATAAGCTATGCTATAAATATCAAATAACCATAGCTCCAGGCTCATTATTTGATGTTTGGCAGCGCGATACGAGACATTTCAGGTTAAGTATAGCATCTATTCACAATGATGAAATTGATACTGGAATAGCGAAATTAGGACAAATAATAGCATACTTTCTTAAAAACAATCAAAAAGATCCTATTGCTGTTGATTTATACAATAACCTTTTTTAATATTATTTTGTATAGTTTTCATTTAATAACATAAATAAATTGATATAATTATTCTCTTTTCTTCAAAAAATACTAATAGAAAGGAGAATTGATTATGTTCCCTAATATTGAAACTGTTCCTTCAGTACCTAAAGAGATAAACATCTTTAAGAACTATATCAATGAACAATCAGACCCGATAAGAAGAGAAATTTTTAGTTATAGTTTGACTTCTTATGTTTTGGGTAATATAGCACCCTTTCCAATTGATATTGAATTTTACTACAACAATTGCTCAGAAGAGCAAAATTTGGAGGAGTATATTAACTTTTTAGCCTTAAACTATTTAATGCACAAGCTAAATATTAATGCTAGTAATATTAAAAAAGCATATTTTAAATCTGAAGATATATTCTATACTAATCACTTTATTAAGGCTTTTTTTGATTATGAAAAACCAGTAAAAGATAAGCATTCAGAAGAAAAAGTATGGATATATCCCAAAAAAGATGCAAGAGCTTTTATAGCAAACAGTTTCTTTAATAAAAGCTACAACAATTATTTTTACAGGGATTTTACATTAATTAAACTTATAATGATAATGGCAGGATTTTCAAGATATGAAATAAGTAATCTAGATGGATGTACAAACGAAGAGTTGAAACAAATAAATTACCCTACTCTTATATTAGCTAATATTGGATTATATGAGAAAGAATTTATTAAGATTAAAGATGATGTTGACGGTATAAGCGTTTTTCTAGATGCTAATGCAAAGGGCGAGAATGAAAAGATTTTTACCATAGATAAGGAATTACTAAAAAGAACTATTTTAAGCGTTATAAACAAAACAGAAAAGCTAGAATATACAATGAATGATTTTATATAGAGCAAATAAAGAGGGAGAGCAATCTTCCTCTTTATTTTTAATAATTTATATTTTTAAAATAATATGCTTATTAATGGACCTTATATTAAATATTATAGTGATTTAATTGCTTTTTTTTTATGTGCATGTTTGCTATAATGGTATAATGACTAGAATTAAATATAATCAGTACTTAACATATATAATGGAGAATGGAGGATTCTAATGATAAATGATAGCAAAAGGTATATAATTACAACTTGGGGATGTCAGATGAATGAGCACGACTCAGAAAAAATGTCTGGAATTTTAGAATCTTTAGGATATATAAATACAGATAAAAAAGAAGAAGCAGATTTGATAATTTTTAATACATGCTTAGTAAGAGAAAATGCAGAACTAAAGGTTTATGGAAATCTTGGAGAGCTAAAAGCTTTAAAAAGAGAGAATCCAGACTTAATTATAGCAATATGCGGATGCATGATGCAGAAAAAAGAAATCAGAGATATAATTAAAGATAAATACAAATTTGTTGATATTATTTTTGGTACGCATAATATTCACAAGCTTCCTGAATTGATAGCAAATCATAACCAGCATACTAGAATGATTATAGACGTATGGGAAGATGCAGGAAGTATTGTAGAAGGTATGCCTGCAAAAAGAAAATATGGCTTTAAAGCTTTTGTAAATATTATGTACGGCTGTAACAATTTTTGTAGCTATTGTATAGTTCCATATACAAGAGGGAGAGAAAAAAGCAGAGAGCCTGAGGAAATTACAAGTGAAATAAAAGAGCTTGCTAAAGAAGGCTGCAAGGAAGTGACTCTTCTAGGACAGAACGTGAACTCATATGGAAAGTCTCTAGACAATAAAATGACATTTGCAGAATTACTTTATTTGATAAATGATATAGATGGGATTGAAAGGATTAGATTTATGACATCACATCCTAAGGATTTATCAGATGAGCTTATTTACGCAATAAGGGATTGTGATAAGGTTTGTGAGCATATTCATCTACCTTTCCAAGCAGGCAGCAATAAAATTTTAAAGCAAATGAACAGAAAGTATACAAAAGAGCAATATTTGAACCTAGTTAAAAAAATAAAAAGTCAAATACCGAATATTTCTCTAACAACTGATATAATTATTGGTTTCCCAGGAGAAACAGAGGAAGATTTTATGGATACCATTGATGTTATAAAAGAAGCAGAGTTTGACTCAGCATTTACTTTCCTCTATTCTATAAGAGAAGGAACCCCTGCTGCAAAGATGGATAACCAAATTCCTGATGATATTAAGCATAAAAGACTCAAAATGCTAATAGATGTTCTTAATCCTATAAGTCATGATAAGAATTTACATTTCTTAAATACTGTTCAAGAGGTTTTAGTAGAAGAAACCAGTAAGACTGACTCATCTGTATTAAGTGGTAGAACTAGAACAAGTAAGCTAGTACATTTCAAAGGAGATATGAGCTTAATAGGAAAAATTGTTAAAGTCAAAATTGACAATACAAAAACATGGACCTTAGAAGGAACAATTATTGATGAAAAATAATAATGTAAATCCAATGGCAAATGCAAGAGAATTAGGTTTCTCTATTATTAATTCAGCTGAATATGAGGCTCTAAAAAAATCAGAGCAAGATATTCTAAATAATAAGACCCTGCTGGATTTTTTAAGAAATTCAGATCTTATTCAAGGTGAAAATGACAACTCCATTAAATTGAAGCTTGATTCTAGTAAAATTCAGGAAATACAGCAAAAATTTAATGAAAGCACTGAAATAATACAGTATCTAGAAGCTAATAGAAATTATGAAAGATTGCTTAAAAATATATACAATATTATAGAGTATATAACGGAAGATAAAAAGTTAAGTAATTCAAATAAGGGATGTTGTGGTAAGTGTCACTCTAATTGTACTGGATGTGAAAAATAGGCTAAGCTTTAGCCTATTTTTTGTAACGAATAGAAAAGTTCTACTTAAAATATGGGAAACATGTTCTTCCATATGATATAATATATTTATTAACAAGGGATTTTGGAGGGGAACGCTTTGAGTTTGACACCAATGATGAAGCAATACTTAGATATAAAAGAAAAATATAAAGATTCGATTCTCTTTTTTAGATTAGGTGATTTCTATGAAATGTTCTTTGAGGATGCTATTACTGCATCTAAAGAATTGGAAATTGTACTGACGGGAAGAGATTGCGGACAAAAGGAAAAAGCACCTATGTGTGGAGTACCATTTCACTCTGCGGATACGTATGTTTCAAAGCTTATAGAAAAAGGCTACAAGGTTGCAATTTGTGAACAAGTAGAAGATGCTTCTAAGGCAGTAGGATTAGTAAAAAGAGATGTAATTAGAGTAATAACTCCAGGAACAGTTATAGATCCAAGTATGCTAGATGAAAAGAAAAACAATTATTTATGCTGTATTTATTTAGATAAAATAGGATATGGATTAGCATATGTAGATGTCTCTACTGGTGATTTTTTTACTACTGAAGGAGAAATAGAGGACGGCAGTATCATCGATTCACTTTTTGATGAGTTAGGAAAGATAATGCCTACAGAAATAATATGTAATGATTTCATTTATAGCAATGAGGCAATTGCTGTAAAGCTAAGACAGAAACTTGAGTGTATGATAAATCCTTATCATGAATGGGCTTTTGATTTCGGTTTTGCTGAGGATTCAATTAAAAGACATTTTTCAGTTATTAACCTTGACGGATTAGGCCTAAGAGATAAAAGGCATTCAATAATTGCCTCTGGCACTTTAATAGAATATTTAAGAGAGACACAGAAGACTTCTTTTTATCATATTAATAAAATTACTCAATATTCTTCTCATAATTATATGGTTCTAGATGTTAATACAAGAAGAAATCTTGAGCTTACTGAAACTATCAGAGGCAAGACAAAAAAAGGCTCATTGCTTTGGGTGCTTGATAATACCTCTACAGCCATGGGGGGTAGGCTTCTTAAGAAATGGATTGAGGAGCCTCTTATAGATAAAAGGAGTATTGAATATAGACTTAGCATTGTTGAATATTTAGTTGATAATATGATGCTAATAAATGACCTAAAAATCTTATTAAAAGAAGTCTATGATATAGAAAGATTGATGTCAAAGGTGGTATACGGCACCTGTAATGCAAGGGATTTAATCGCATTAAAGAACTCCATCAGAATTTTTCCTGAAGTAAAGACATTTTTATCAAATACTAGCTGTAAGGAATTATTAGATATTAGTAGTGAACTTGACGGACTTGAAGATATTCATGATTTCATAGATAAATCAATAGTAGATGAGCCGCCTTTTTCAATAAGAGAAGGTGGTATTATCAAAAAAGAATATAATGATGAAATAAGCTCTCTTAGAGAAGCTGCCCTACAAGGCAAGGAATGGCTTTCAGGCTTAGAAGAACAGGAAAGAGCAAAAACTGGTATTAAAAATCTGAAAATTGGATTTAACAAAGTTTTTGGCTATTTTATAGAAGTTTCTAAGGGAAATATTAAATATGTTCCAGACTATTTTATAAGAAAACAAACTCTTGCTAACTCTGAAAGATATGTAACGCCAGAATTAAAAGAAATGGAAGATAAGATTCTAGGTGCTGAAGACAAAATGGTAGCTTTAGAATATCAGATATTTATTAGTGTTAGGGATAAAATTGCTTCTGAAGTTAAAAGAATACAAGAAGCTGGTAAGATAATTGCTATGATGGATGCTTTAAATTCGTTAGCATTAACTGCCTTAAACAATAATTATATTAAACCAAGAATAAATACAAATGGAACAATAAACATAAAGGATGGAAAACATCCAGTTGTGGAGAAGGTACTGGAGGAAGGTCGTTTTGTTCCAAATGACACTTATCTGAATAATGATGAAAGTAGAGTTTTGGTTATTACTGGACCAAACATGGCAGGAAAATCAACATATATGAGACAAGTGGCGCTTATTGTATTAATGATGCAAATAGGAAGCTTTGTACCTGCGGAAGAGGCTGATATTTGTATTGTTGATAGAATATTCACTAGAATAGGCGCTTCTGATGACTTATCCCAAGGTCAAAGTACCTTTATGGTGGAAATGAGCGAAGTAGCAAACATATTAAATAACGCTACTCATAATAGTTTACTGATACTTGATGAAATTGGAAGAGGTACTAGCACATATGATGGTTTGAGTATAGCTTGGGCAGTAATTGAATTTATAAGTAATCCTAAAAAAATAGGTGCAAAAACTCTATTCGCTACTCATTATCATGAATTAACTGAACTTGAAAATAAAATAAATGGTGTAATCAACTATAAAATTTTAGTTCAGGAAAAAGGCGAAGATATTATATTTTTGAGAAAAATCAAAAAAGGCGGAGCAGACAGAAGTTACGGGATTGAAGTAGCAAAGCTTGCTGGTGTAAAGTCTGATGTTATAAACAGAGCTTATGAAATATTGCAAGATCTAGAAAAGAGAGAGGAAAATAAATCAGAAATTGCGATTTCCATAAATAGAAAAGAGACTAATGAAAATGCTCATGTTCCCAATGATAATCTTCAGCTAGATTTATTTAATATAAAAAGAAATAATCTGATAGATAAAATAAAGAGCATTGATATAATAAAGCTAACCCCAATTGAGGCTATTAATATACTATATAATCTTTGTGAAGAATCTAAAGAAGTATAGGTGATTTGTATGAATAATATTAAATTGTTAGATAACAACACAATAAATAAGATTGCAGCTGGAGAAGTAATTGAAAGGCCTGCGTCTGTAGTAAAGGAGCTCATTGAAAATTCAATAGATGCCATGTCATCTATTATTACAATTGAAATTGAGGATGGCGGTAAGAAGTATATTAGGGTAACTGACAATGGTACAGGAATAAACAAGGATGATGTTGACTTCGCTTTTCTACGGCACTCAACAAGCAAAATAAATAGGGTGGAGGATCTTCAATCTTTATCTACCTTAGGCTTTAGAGGGGAGGCATTAGCAAGTATAGCTTCCATATCTCAGCTAGAGTTAATCACTCGAACAAAAGAAAATCTCAGCGGAGTGCATGTATTTATTAATGGCGGAGAAATAATTAAAAAAAATGAAGTAGGCTGTCCTATAGGTACTACGATTATTTTAAAGAATTTATTTTATAACGTCCCAGTTAGACAAAAATTTCTTAAGAGCGATACAACCGAGGCCTCTTATATAAGTGATATTATATATAAGCTAGCATTAGGTAATCCGGGGCTTAAATTTAAATTCATTAAGGATAATAAGGTTATCATAAATACACCTGGAAAACATGATATTAGGTCCACCATTTATAGTCTTTTAGGAAAAGAATTTGTGAATTCTATGTTTGATATTGCTTATTCTGGAGATGATATAAAGATATGCGGACTAATTAGTAGTCCTGCTTTTACTAGGGGTAATAGGAATCATCAATATACATATGTCAATGGAAGGTATATTAAAAGTGAAGAAGTATCAGATATCGTTGAAAGCTTATATAAAACACTAATACCAATAAACAGGTTTCCTGTGTATGCAATTTACATTGATATAAGTCCTGAACTAGTTGATGTTAATGTACATCCAACAAAAACGGAAGTAAGATTTGATAATATTGATAAGCTTAGAAAAGCTCTATCAACAGCTGTTAGTGCTGTTTTTTCAAGTAATAGTCTGATACCAGAGGTTACTATACCGGCAGTAAATAATGATAAAAAGCTTGAAGCACAGAATCAGGAAACTTTTTTAGATTTAAACAATAACATAGAAGCTCAAGTAGAGAAGCCTTTAAATGCTGTTGCTATAGATATAGACATGGAAGATACTGTTGACATAAAAAGAGACAGTGATGAAAATGGCATTGATGTAAATGAAATGATACGAGTTTTAGATTATAGTATTAGCGAACCTGAAGAGATGAAATATGATGTTAATACAAAGGTTAAAATTAATCCTCCCGAGCTAGAGATAGTTGGTACTATTTTTGACACCTATATTATTGCTGAAGATAGGGTAGGGAAGGATATGTATATGATTGATCAGCATGCTGCCCATGAACGAATTATGTACGAAAAAATAAAGGCTCAATTAAGCTCAAACGAAGTCTATAAGCAGCAAATGCTATCACCGCTTGTAATCAATATATCTCATGGGGAAATGCAATTAATTAAAGAAAATATGGAGCTGTTTAAGAAAATTGGGTTTGATATAGAAGGCTTTGGGCTAAATTCAATTGTCATTAGAAGTGTTCCCATGGTATTTGGTGCGCCAGATACAAGGAGCTTATTTCTGGATATTTTAGATAATTTAGGAGAAAGAATTGGCAGTAGCTACGAAGTTAGACTTGATAAAATAATGAAATTGGCTTGTACTAGTGCAATAAAGGCTGGACATAATATAAAAAAGATAGAAATCCATACCTTATTAAATGATTTAAGAAATACAGAACAGCCTTATACATGTCCACATGGGAGACCAATTATTATTAAAATGTCAAAATATGAAATAGAAAAAAGATTTAAGAGAGTATAGCAAAGGATGATTTTATGCAAGACAATAGGCCACCACTTATAATTATAGCTGGACCAACTGCTGTCGGTAAAACTTCTATATCTGTTGAAATAGCAAAAAAAGTAGATGGAGAGATTATTTCTGCAGATTCTATGCAAATATATAAGTATATGGATATAGGAACCGCTAAGATTTCTAAAGCGGAGATGGACGGCATTAAGCATTATCTAATAGACGAGGTATATCCTGATGAAAATTTTTCTGTTTCAGATTTTCAGTCAAAGGCTACTGAATATATTGACTTTATTCTTGGCAAGGGTAAACTTCCAGTTGTGGTAGGAGGCACTGGACTATATATTAATTCATTAGTTTACGATTTAGATTTTTCTCAGGCTATCTCTAATTGGGAATTAAGAGAAGAATATCTTGAAAAAGCAAATAAATATGGTAACCAGTATATTTACGAAGAGTTAAAAAAATTAGATGCTGAATCAGCTAATAGAATTCATATAAATGATACAAAAAGAATTATTAGAGCCTTAGAGATACATCATGAAACAGGAAAACCTATGTCTCATTTTTATAAAGATTTTAGAAAAGCAAATGACAAATATAATATTATATTTATTGGGCTTAATATGGACAGAAGCACACTATACGAAAGAATTAATAAGCGTATAGATATTATGATTGAATCAGGGCTAGTTGAAGAGGTTAAAAGCCTATTGGCTATGGGATATACAGAAGACCTAGTATCTATGCAGGGATTAGGATACAAGGAAATTGTTCAATACCTAAAAAATAATTATAGCTTAGACGAAGCTATAGAAATTCTCAAAAGAGATTCAAGGAGATATGCTAAGAGACAATTAACTTGGTTCAGAAGAGAAGAGAAGATTGAATGGATAAATGTACATGATTTTGAGAATAAAAGTCTGTTGGTTAATTATATAGCTACAATAATAAAGGAAAAACTACATTAGGTTTAAGATTTGAATTTATTTATATATTATCAAAAACTATCTATAAATTTAAGGGAGGTATAAAAGTGAGGGCTACAATGAATTTACAGGATATTTTTTTAAACAAGGTTAGGAAAGAAAATACTCCTATTACTATTTTTTTACTGAATGGTTACCAATTAAAAGGTCAGGTAAAAGGATTCGATAACTATACCATAGTTCTAGATAGCGAGGGTAAACAAAATCTAATTTACAAACATGCAATATCAACTATTGTACCAAATAGGGCAGTTAGTTTCATGAATAAAGAAGTTAATGACGATAACCTAGCTTAATAGAGATTTTAGTATCATAAAACAGCATATAGAAATTCCATAAAGCCTTTTAAGTGAGAGGACAACTTAAAGGGCTTTATTATTTTATTAGCTTTCTAATATTTATTCGCATTTTCACCAATTTTTTAATGCTGACGCTTGAAAAGTTGATTTTAGGTCATAAAGGTTGTTGAAACTAGGAATTTCATGTGTTACAATACATAAGACAATATTAATAGAAGGTGATATCTTGGAAAAGTATACAGTAAATTTATTATGTAAACAATATGGCATAGATGATTTGATTATTGATTATGTTGAGAGCAAAGATAAAATACTAAGAGAAAAGTATTTTGATGGGATTGAGAAGGTTAAAGAATATAATCAGTATAAAATCATACATGCAATGCAAAAAGCTAAGCTTAATGCTACTCATTTTAATTGGACTACTGGCTATGGATATGATGATATTGGAAGAGAAAAGGTTGAAGAGATTTACTCCTATGTTTTTGGAACAGAGGATGCTTTAGTGAGACCAACTATTGTTTCAGGGACCCATGCAATAACTCTTACCTTATCTGGAATACTAAGACCTGGTGATGAGCTTCTTGTCATTACTGGAAGCCCATATGATACATTGCAAAAAGTAATAGGCGTAAAGGGAAGCGAAAAGGGTACATTTATTGAATATGGCATAAAATATAATGAGATTTCTCTTAATCCAAATGGTAAAATCGATATTGAAAAATCTTTGGATGCAATTACAGATAAGACTAAAATAGTTATGCTTCAAAGATCAACTGGATATAGTGATAGAAATGCCTTAACAATTGATGAAATAGGAGAAGCAATAGAAAAAATTAAAGCATTTAACAATAACCTAATTGTAATGGTTGATAACTGCTATGGAGAATTTACTGAGATAAACGAGCCTACAAATGTAGGTGCAGACATTATAGCTGGCTCTCTTATAAAAAATCCTGGAGGGGGAATATCTTTATCAGGAGGCTATGTTGTTGGAAGAAAAGATTTGATTGAGTTAGTTGCAAATAGAAGTACAGCCCCTGGCATAGGAAAAGAATGCGGATTAACCTTTGGGACGACAAGAAATACTCTTCAGGGCCTATTCTTAGCTCCTATGATAGTTGGCGAAGCACTTAAAGGAGCTTTATTAAATGCTTTAGTATATAAGGGTTTAGGCTTCAGAGTTGTGCCAGATACTGAAGACAAAAGAAGTGATATAATTCTAGGAATTGAATTTAAGTCAAGGGAGAAGGTAATAAAGTACTGTCAAGGGATACAAAGTGCTTCACCAGTGGATTCTTATGTATCGCCTGAGCCCTGGGATATGCCTGGATATGAAGACGAAGTAATAATGGCAGCAGGTGCTTTTGTGCAGGGTTCTTCTATAGAGCTGAGCGCAGATGGCCCAATGAGAGAGCCTTACTTTGCATATTATCAAGGTGGATTGACCTATAGCCACTGTAAGCTTGGCGTTATGATGAGTTTAAACAATTTATATAAGAATAATATGATAGATAAAGAAAAGCTGGCTTTTTAGCCAGCTTTCTATTTAATTCTACGATATACTCCTATCACTCTACCCAAAATAGAAACGTCTTTAGTAATAATGGGCTTCATAAATTGATTTTCTGGCTGAAGGCGTATATGATCCTTTTCCTTAAAAAATCTTTTAATAGTAGCTTCTTCTTCTAGAAGTGCAACAACTATATCACCGTTACTTGCAGTATTTTGTTGTTTAATAAGTACTAAATCCCCATCGAGTATACCTGCATCTATCATACTTTCTCCTCTTACCTTTAGCATAAAAACAGAGTCGTTCTCTACAAAATCAATAGGAAGAGGGAAGGTATCTTCTATGTTTTCTACTGCGAGAATCGGTTCGCCTGCAGTGACCTTACCTACAATGGGAACATTAACAATTTCTCTTCTTGGAAATGGGATAATATTATCAAATTTATCTAAAATCTCAATTGCCCTAGGCTTAGTAGGGTCTTTTCTTATATATCCCTTACTTTCTAATTTTTCGAGATGGGCATGAACAGTAGAAGTGGATTTTAATTCCACTGCCTTACATATTTCCCTTACTGCAGGAGGATAGCCTTTAGAGTAAATCTCCTTCTTAATAAATTCTAGTATTTTTAACTGTACTGACGATAAATCTTCATACATATTGGCACCCCTCAATAAAGTATTTGCTGTTATTATAACATAAAAATTAATATAAGGCAAACATTCGTTCGGTTTTTTTGAAAAAGCTATTGACAGGAACATACGTTCCTATTATAATTAAATTAACGAACAAATGTTCTATTGGAGGTATTATAAATGGGAAGAAGAAAAGTAAGGGTTGCAAATAGAAAAAGGTTTACAATTTTTTTATCTACTGTATTTGTTATTACTGCCATAATATTCGGCGGAATATTGAAGCTCAATTTAGTTTATAGTTCAAACGATGGCAATTATACTGAAATGGCTATATTATCTGGAGATACTCTGTGGGAAATAGCAAAGAGAAATAATCCATACAACAAAGATATCAGAATAATTATTTATGAAATAATGGAGATAAATAACATGAAATCAGCAAACATAAAAGCAGGCAGTGTAATAAAGATTCCTACATATTAGAGCATAAAAAACAATCAATGGGCTGTTGGGAAATAGCCCTGTAAGAAAATCAGTACATTCATGGCAGAGTGTACTGATTTTTTACAAAAAAGAATAATACATGTGATTTTGGCTAAAGACCTTGACCTAAATGAGTTTTAAGTGGATTACCAAAAGCTATGATGATATAGTATTCTGAATTTAACACATTTAAGGGCGGGTTTTTTTAGATAGGGGATTGCTCTTAACGGCCTTCCTTAATCTATCATCATCTAAATGAGTATATATTTGTGTAGTGGACACATTTTCATGACCTAATATCTGCTGTAAGGCCCTAATGTCTACATTGCCATACTTGTACATCAAAGTAGCCGCAGTGTGTCTTAATTTATGTGTTGAGTACATCTCAGCATCTAAACCAGCATCCTTTAAATATTTTTTTACTAAATACTGAACTGTCTTATTGCTAATTCTGCTTTTTCTGTTGCTTAAAAATAAGGCGTTTGGTGTTTTAACTTCTTCAGTAGGTCTAACACTTAAATATTCATTAATAGCTTGAAGACATGCTTCGTTTAAATAAATAGTGCGTTCCTTATCACCTTTACCAACAACTGTTAATATGTCGCCTTTAATTTTATCAATGTCTATACTAACAAGCTCAGATAATCTTAAGCCGCAATTTAAGAAAAGGGTAATGATTGCATAATCTCTTTCTTTGAACGAGCCCTCAATGGAGTCTAATAAACTTTCGGCTTCGTTAAGAGAAAGATATACAGGATGTCTAGTGCGGGTCTTTGGTGACTCTAAGTCTATAGCAGGATTATAATCGATAATTCTAAGCTTTGAATGTAAAAATTTAAAAAAAGACCTAATGCTAGCAACCTTTCGAGCTTTAGTATAATTTTTGTTGTCACGCTCTTTATCAACAAAAGATATAAAGGCGTAAAGATCTTGTAGAGTAATTCTTTTGATTAGCTGCTCATCAACATCTGTAATATCAATTTCATCAAAAGGTGTGTTTTTATCTACAAGTTTGTATCTAAGCTTTAAAAACCTAAAGAAGGTACGTAAATCAAAAAAGTACTCTTTAGCAGTATTTTCTGATTTTCCTTTGATAGTTTCTATGTAATTTAAAAAATCTTCTAATAATATTGGTATGTTGTCCATTTTTTCACCCCTAATTATACAAAATATACATTTTGTATAATTATATTCTACATTTTTTAAAGAAATCCTTCTTTTATTAATGATAATTTTGCTAATTTCTTAGTCTTTTTCTTGTCTGTATTCATTGCTATACTAAATATATCATGAAGATTAAATTACATTACATAAATCAATATTTAAAATCAAAACTTTGACGATTTGTGCTTAAAATTGCTGCCGAAATTTGTTTCTCAATTAAAAATGCCAAAATTCTGCACTACAAATTTTTTTGAACTAAATTATCAAAAATTAGCGTTTTAAATCGATTTTAAGCATAATTTGATATGTTCTGATATAAAACCATTAGATAATTAAAATAAAGGCCTCATAGCTTAAATATGAGACCTATTTTATTTTTGAACTAAAATATTTCTTGCTATTTCGTTCTCGTTCTCCATTTTTAGTTAAAAGTGCAAGTGGTTCTTCCCTTAAGCTTCTTTTAATAGATATAAGTGCAATTGCTAATGATACAAGTATCACTATTAGACATAAAAGAATAGACATCAGTAAGATTTGTCGACACAAAAGTTTCACTTAGCCTTGACGCCTTATCTGAATTGTTGACCCAATTACTATAAACTGTACTGTATAATTCTTTTTCTGCATTCATAGCATTTGACATGACAAATTTTGTAATTATGAATCCAGCAAAACTTCCCATAATTGCTCCTATAGATGTAATTACAAGAACTCCGTATAGCATAGATAATATACATTCTTTCTTACTCATACCTAATGAACGTTCTATTGCTGTACGCTTTTTCTGTTTTGAAATAAATAAAAATACAAAAAATAACAAGATTGACAATGTTGTTACCACACTTATAGCTACAAGAATTACGGCAACGGTTTTAAGGTTATCCATCCCTGAAGCCAGCTTTTCATAGCCTCCATCATAAAAGTTTACTTCCAAATTATTGATACCTAAAGCTTTAAATTTTTCTAGATACTCCCTTGTTGTTCCATTTGGTATTTGAAAAGATGTGGTATACCCTTTCATAGGCCCATAGGCTACGATGTTATTTTCATCACTGTTTTTCACAGATTTCGCTGGAATAACCACCGCATTATATCCCATTTCATAACCCGTTGGCTGCATTGTCGGTTTGACGATATTATTATAGAAACCAACGATTTCATACTCTCCATCCTCAAACACAGGATATGCCTTTCCTTCAGAATTCAGTAGCCCAAAGTTCAGTACAAGACCGCCCCATGGCATATATGTTTGGCTGGCAGCTCTTTCATAATCTGCAAAATATAATTGAAGATTTAGTTTGTCACCAATTTTTAAGTCATTTATTTTCGCAAATGTCTGTGGCATAATACATACCTTTTCACCTTTTCCATACTCTTCATCTGATATGTCTCGTCCATCAGAAATATGTACATTTCCTTGAAGAAAGTCCATGAGGAATTCTGTTTTGTTTATTGGAACAACAGGAAAAGTATGCTTGATAAATCTGTCAGATGCTTCCGATAAAGCTTTCCATTTCTGACCAGTCTTAGTTTCATAAAAGTTATCAGTGACTTCTTCCCAGTTTTCGTGCGGTATATCTTTATCTGCAACCATTTCTCCAAATTTATTCTTCTGAGATGAAATTGTGAGGTTTGCTGGTATGGATTCTTCACGGTAGGCATGATGATATGACCCAGTGTGGTAATTTGGAACTGACTGCGCTTGCGTTATGTAAGTTTTCCCTGATTCTAATGCTCCAGGATTATCATTAAAGTGGTCACAAAACAAAATGTTCCATCCTTCCTTATATGTTGTTCCCCACAATACCTTTACTACTTTCACTTCCCTCGGCTCCGTTGGAATACAGTCTTCATATGGCATTATTTCTATAATAGAACCCCACATTCTCATCGACTTCTCCTCTTGGTCGGGAGGATAAATTTTAATATCAGGACAATATGCTCCGTAGTATGCTCTTTGCTCTGGCTTGATAATATAATTTGCACCTTCAAAATCAAGGACTGAAACTGGCAAAATGGAATCGTAAACAGGTTTATCCCAGTATGTATATTCCTTCTCTGCAGCATCCCAGCTTTTGATGATTTTTATAGAATTCTCTCTTTGATTGACCACTCCAATTGTCGTAAAAACTTTCTCATACTTTTCCATGTTCGCATTACACGTCTGCCAAAGGTTTAATCCCAAGGATAAAAAAGTAACTGTTAGCATTATCAGCAAAAGAAAAACAATCATTTTTATTTTAGTTCTTCTCATTTGTTTTAAACTGTTTTTTAGTAGCATATCTCTCACCTTCCATCTTCGTTAATGAACGAAAATCTGTAAAGAAGCTGTATAAGTATCAGGTAGTATTTATCCTAAAACTTATCAGTTAAATCAAAATGAAATCTGAGTATTTGTTTATAAGATAAATTCGCTTAAGGTTTCCATAAATATATTATGTAAATTTAAATACGTTGTTTGATATGTATTTTACCAAATAAGTTTTTTATTTCAGTTACAATGATAAATTAATCTTATATAATTAAAAAAATACTACACACAAAACTGCATGTAGTATTTTCTATGGTCATTTATCCTCCAGCTAATAGATGAATAACTTGTACTTCATCTCCATCATATATTAATGTAGATGCATATTCATGTTTAGGTATTAATTTTCCATTTATCTTCACTATGATTTTGGGAAAAGTATATTTTTTAATTTCTAAGACTCTTTGGACAGTTAAAGTCTCTGACCATTCATGCTCTTTGCCATTTATTAAAATCATTACTTCAACTCCTATTGCTTATAGATGCTTTTCTACAACCTCAATTAATTCAGGTAGCTCCATTTTAATTTCTTTTAATTTCTCTATGGTTGGAATTCCATTTTTTGTCCAACCTCTTCTTTTATAAACAGCGTCAATTAATTGCTCATATTGGTCCTCTCTGTATGCTCTAAGAACTTTAATCTTTTCTTCAGTGATCTTCCCAGCTGGGTCATAATTTAGCTTTTCTTTAAGCTGAGAGTCATATCTCTCTTCTCTTGATTCATATTCTTCCACAGTAACAGGTCCCATGGAACGGTATGGTACTTTATCATTCTCTCTCTTACCATGTCCCATTCTAATATTAAAGATTTTCTGGAAGTTATATACTCTCTCTGATTGGACAATTAACTCGTTTCTATTTATGTTATTTCCAGTCATTCCATTATACAAATCAACATAGTTTTGTACATGCTCAGGTATTTTAGCAGGCTCATCAGCAGATACATTGCTTGCAGGTACTATGTCATTCCAAGGCAGCTTACAAAGTCCCATAAGACCGAACCAAGTCCTAAACATAGGAAAATAATGCAGAGCTTCTGCTTTATCTTCAAAGGTTGGTATTTGATTATTTACCATATCCATAAATATTAACCAAGCCTCATCATGCTGAGGTCCCTTGTTTGTTAAACCATATCCACCTTGCTGTGCTAAGGATTCCTTAGGTAGGTATTCAGAATACTCCAATCCTTTCTGCTCCATTCCGATGTCTTCTAAGAAATCCTTATCAGCACCATGCTCTTCGATAAATATTTTCTTCAGTCTTCTAATACCTAATCCTGCTAGTTTACCAAAGCCCTCTCCTCTAGACATTTGATGAAGAAGCTCCATAGCAGCATCCTTGTTGCCAAAGGTTAATTCTAATCCCCCAGTTATTTCTTTGTTGATTATTCCATTCTCATAGCATTCCATCAAGAAAGCTGTAATAGTAGCAAAGGAAATAGTGTCGATTCCATATGTGTCGCAATAAAAGTTGCATTCTAAAATATATTCAGGGTCAAAAATTCCACAGTTAGCTCCTACTCCTGCTGCTGTTTCATATTCTGGACCATCTACAGTTACTTTGTCTCCTTTATATGGTCCTGTTTTTAGCTCAAAGCTATCGGCAGCCTTAGCACAGGAGAGAGAGCATCCATACCAACAACCATCAGGCTTTCCTTGAGTCAAATATCTATCTCTAAATACATTTGAAGCTATTTTATAAGTATCAGGATGATTGCCATATTTGTAATTATGAACTGGCAATAAATCATATTCATCCATTACCTCTATGATGTTTGCTGTGCCAACTTGTCTCATTCTGCATTGTTCATCATCGAATCTATTTATTTCTCTATGAAGCCTTAATCCTGTACGGTTTATCTTTGCTTGGTCAGCTGGATTATTTAAATTTCCTTTAACACCGCTAAACTTTACCACAATAGCCTTGACTTTCTTGTCTCTAAATACTGTGCCTATTCCGCCTCTACCAGCCTGCTTAAGCCTAGTTACTTTTCTTCTAACATCGTAAAAAGTAAAGTTCAATAGTCCTATTAAAGTATTGTCAGCAGCTGTACCTGCTGAAACTACAGCTATATTTCTCTTATCCTCCTCGGAGTCTGCGTACATCTCTGTCAATTGTTCACCTAGCACATGAGCATCTATAGCCTCAAGCGGAGCTTCTTCGATTCTTATAATGCCACTATTACCATCAATAAATACTACTACATCATTTTCTGCCTTTCCTTGTATTTCTAACGCATCCCAACCTGCAAATTTCAATAGTGGTCCGAAGTAACCGCCTACATTACTATCTATAGGAATCCCAGTAAGAGGAGATATAGTCACAACCAAAGATTTACCTGCTCCAGGATACTGGGTTATTCCCCCTATTGGTCCACTAGCTATTACAATTGCATTTTCAGGATCTGCCCATTTTGTCTCTGGTTTTACTGCATTCCATAAGTACCATAGCCCAAAGCCCTTTCCACCTATAAATTTTTCCTTCATCATATCAGTAACAGGCATTGAGTCAATCTGATTATTGGATAAATTAATATAGAGACTTCTGTTTGTATAACCCTTTTCAATTTTCCCAAGCTCATAAGTATATTCACTAAGCAGCTTTCGATTTTCTTTTAGTGTTTCTATATTCAATATACTCGCCCCTTAAAATATATTTCTATACCTCTTCTATATAGATTGCTCCCGAAGGACATTTTTTAGCACATAGACCACAAGATATGCATTTAAAAGGCTCTGTATAGTCATCATGCTGAAACATAGCCATTTCATCACAGAAGCCCACACACATTAAACAGCCTACGCATATATCTTTTTTTATTCTTACAATTCCCCTATTATCCCTGTAAATAGCCTCTACAGGGCAAATATCGATGCAACGACCACATTGAGTGCATGTAATTATTTCATTATTTGCATCAACAATTTCAGTAACTTTTAAAGACGCCTTTCTTAAATTCTTTTCTTTGAAATATGCTTGGGAGCATGTTTCTTCACATAGGTGACATCCTATGCAGCGTTCTTCAATTTTCTTTAATACCTTCAACAAGACCACCTCCAATTAATACTAAATTCTATTAAACTACTGATGGCTCAAATACTAATTCTCCTCTTTCAAATCTATCCAGAGTCAGTTTGCTAATATCAATTGTATTTTTTTCACCTAGTATTTTCTCTGCTATAAGCAATCCTGTCATTGGTCCAAGCATAAATCCATGACCGCTAAAACCTATAGCTAAGTAAAATCCTTCTAAGCCCTTTACTGGTCCATAAATAGGATGTTTATCAGGTGTCATATTATATAGGCCAGCCCATTGCCTTATAACCCTAAGCTCACCAATAGGTGGAAGTAACTCTACAACTGTCTTAGCCATTTCGTCTAAGAAGTGCCAGCTTGATGTTATTCTTAAATCTCTAGGTTCATTATCGTCACCTCTACCCATAATAAAAGAACCATGAGGAGTTTGCTGACAATATATATTTAATGAGAAAGACATTACCATAGGGTCTTGCATTGGCTCTACAGGCTCTGTAACTAATATCTGATGTCTTTCAGAATATACAGGAATATCAACTCCCACCATATCTGCTATTAGCTTAGAATATCCACCAGCAGCATTAACTACTATATTAGTAGATATTTCTCCTTTATTAGTAATAACTCCTTTAATTTTTCCGTTTTCTGTTTTAATTCCTTGCACCTCTGTAAATGTATAGAATTTAACCCCTAATCTCTTAGCAGCCTTTGCATAAGCATCTGTAGTTAAAAATGGGTTTAGATGCCCATCCTTTGGACAAAAGGTAGCACTTCTAATTATATCTGTATTTAAATATGGCACTATTTTCTTTGCTTCTTGTGGTGTAAGAAAATCAACTGGTATGCCTAAGGATTTTTGCAATTCTACATTCTTTTTAAACTGCATATCTTCTTTTTCTGTAGAGGAAACTAACAAGTATCCCCCTTGATGAAATTCAATGTCGCCATCATATTCCAGCTCTTCATTTGCGGTTTCAAAGAACTTTATACTTTCCATTGATAATCGACAATTCATCTCTGTACCCCATTGCTGTCTAACCCCAGCTCCACATCTGCCTGTAGCTCCGCTTGCAAGAAATCTTTTTTCTAGTACAACAATGTTCTTAACTCCTTTTTTTGCTAGATTATAAGCTATGGAGCAACCAGTTATTCCTCCTCCAACAATTACAACATCTGCTGTTTTAAGCATTAGATTCACCTCCGTTTAATATTTGCTTTATTTTGATTCCAGCTACTGGAGGTCTGCTTACACAAACATCTAGCTCAGCTATATTTTGGCCAGTGTAATTAGCTATTTCTCTTAATATTAGTTGACTACAGGTTCTTCCTTGACATGGACCCATCCCAGCTCTAGATACTCTTTTTATTTCATCTAAAGTTGTGTAGCCATCTTGAATTAGCTTTTTGACATCTTCTAAGGTAAGATCCGAACATCTGCAAATAATTGTATTATCATTCATGAGATATGCCTCCCAATTCAATATTTCTAAAATCATATAAATAGTCCCTATTAACTACTACATCTATTATGGCTGTTTTATCAAAGGATTTTGGATTTTGCACTCTTACTACTTTTACATCAGTAATATATTCTCCGCTCCTATCTAAGCCTTTAACAATATCATCTTTATTAGGGAGTGGTATAAATTCATAAGGTATTCTAAATAATACTTCATTCTCTGAATAACTGCCATCTACAACTATAATGGCTAAACCAGGGCATTTACTCATGCATATGCCGCAACCATTGCAATTATCAACATTTAATGAAGGCAAATCATTTATATCTTCCATAGGATTCATCGCGTTACGATTACAAGAAGTAGAACAAGGATTACAGGGTATATTTTGAAAGCATTCAACAACAGCCACTGGTCCTTGGTTTATCCTATCTAAGCTAGGAAAAGCTTTTTCTATTAAATCCTTTGTTGGAATTCCTGTGCATTCAATCACTTAAATCACCTCTCTGACAATTTTACTAATTCCACTTCTAATCTTTTCTCCTACAGCTCCTGAACGTAAAGAATCTAACTGGGAAATATAATCTTCTCTAAGCTGAGCATAGTCTTTGTGCTCAAAGCCTATATCTTTTGCAGCACACAAGCCAGCCAAATAGCCTTCAACCATTGCACTGCTGGCTTCCTCTACTCCTGAAACATCACCAGCTACATAGATATTCTCTTTGGTGGTTTGATAATTTGCATCTCTTATTGGAACTAATCCACCTAATTCCGGAACATATTTCATATCGCATCCAGCTTGCATAATAAGCTCAGTTAATGGAGTCAGACCTACAGAAATACACATTACATCTATATCAAATTCTAATTCTGTACCCTCTATAGGCTTCCATTCCTTATCTAATTTACATATAACAGCTTTCTCTAAGCAATTATCACCAATTGCTTCTTTTATTGTGTATCCCGTCAGAATTGGCACTCCCATTCTTCTGATTTTAGAGGCATGTACCAAATAGCCTCCAATTCTTGGAGCTGCATCGATAATAGCTGATACTTTAACGCCTGCCTGCATTAATTGGTAGCTTACTATTAAACCTATATTTCCAGCTCCAACCATTAAGACTTTATTTCCAGGTCTAATACCGTATACATTCATAAGAGTCTGAACAGCGCCAGCTCCATAAATCCCAGGCAAGTCATTGTTTGGGAATCCTAGTACTTTTTCGCTAGCACCAGTTGCAATTAAAACTGCCTTAGGATTTACTTTAATATATTTATTGTCATAATCTATACTTATAACTCCATCCTCATATATACCTAATACAGTGGCATTAGTCATTATCTCAACATTGTTTTCAAATTTCATTAAATCATCCAATAGTATTTTAGCTATATTGATTCCTCTTGTAGAGGCATACTGCTTCTCAGAACCAAAAAACATATGAGTTTGCTTAACTAATTGTCCGCCTAATTCTCTATTTCTATCTACTAATAATACTTTTGCTCCACTAGATGCAGCACTAATAGCTGCACATAATCCTGCTGGTCCACCGCCTATAACAGCTAAATCAACGTATTTCATAATTAATAACCCCCTTTCCCTGTTGCGTTTCAACAATCATTCCATCTCTAAGCTCGGTTATACAAGTACGAACATTAGGTTCTCCGTCTACTATCATATTACAAGATGAGCAATTACCAATTGCACAATAAAAGCCCCTTGGTCTGTGCTTAAATAAACTTTCTCCTAACACCTTTACTCCGGCAGCATGGAGTGCTGCTGCAATAGTCTCCCCTTTATATCCCTCTAACTCTTCTCCATTAAAAATGAACTTCACTTTTTCTCCTCTATTAAACTCTAATATTGGATGGTTTTCAATTCTCATTGCTTTCCCCCCTATATGTGATTTATGCTTTTTATAGCAATAGAATCATAATAAAGCAAAAAATGTACCAACTATTTAATCAAAAAAGTGAGTATTTTGCAGGGTTTCATTTTAAGAAAAAATCCATGTGTCAGAAAATTGACAAAATTAATAAGATTCAAAACCCTAGTACAAGGATAATAAAAAATTTAATGATAGATTATAATGAATTAAACTCAAATAGCTAGAGGTAAGGTAAGAAGAGCTAAGCTTAACTATTTAAGACAAAGTCAAGGCAGATTAGCAAAGGTTAAAGAAAAAACAAACTATTAATAAAATTAGGATTGGCTCTGGAGCGAAATAAATAAAAACAGTGCCAAGTATTTGACATGCAGTCAGAAATTTGACACTGTTTTATATTTCAATACCATACTTGTTCATTTTAAAATAAAGAGTACTTCTAGGAATATTTAAAATTTCTGCTGCTTTTCTCTTGTTATTATTAGCAATCTTTAATGCCTTTAATATTAACTCTCTTTCTTTATTATTCACTGTTTCACTTAAATCAATATTGTCTTTTGTGTGTAATGAATTATTCTTCTGGTGATTCCTCATAATATCACTAGGTAAATAACTCATATCAAACTTACTATGCTTTGATAAAATTACTATTCTTTCGATTAAATTCTTGAGC
Source organism: Firmicutes bacterium UBA3546 (assembly GCA_002376545.1). Lineage (GTDB taxonomy): Bacteria > Bacillota > Clostridia > Tissierellales > Proteiniboraceae > Proteiniborus. The sequence goes on from DFOH01000050.1 coordinate 114,577, forward strand.
TCCCGTATGTTGCCTTCCCAATGATGATTTATTAGAATATTCATGACATCTAAAGGTATTTCTATAATATTTGTGCCATAAGAAATACAAAAATCTTTTATAAATTTATTAACTAACAAAGATATGTCTTCTTTTCTTTCTCTCAAAGGAGGCAGCTCTATTAAGATAGAATTCAATCTATAATACAAATCTTTTCTAAACAAGCCCTCATCCATTAGTTTTCTTAAATTCTTATTTGTAGCTGCAATAATTCTTACATCTATTTTAGTAGAATTTTCACTACCGACACGTGTTATAATACCATCCTCAATTACTCTTAAGATTTTAGGTTGCATACTTATAGGCATGTCTCCAATCTCGTCAAGAAAAATCGTTCCATTATGTGCTAACTCAAATTTGCCTGCTCTTCCTTCTCTTGAAGAGCCTGTAAATGCACCTCCCTTATATCCAAAAAGCTCGCTTTCCATTAGTTCATTAGGTATAGCGCTACAGTTAATAGGAACAAAATAACCCTTCCTACCACTTTCTATGTGTATCGCGCGTGCAAACACTTCTTTTCCTGTTCCACTTTCACCTGTTATCAGTACATTTATAGTTGATTTTGAAATATTTTTACTAAATTCGATTATTTCATTAAATTCATTATTATTGCTGATAATCTGTGAAAACGCAAATCTACTTTCATTGAGGCTTGAAACTTCACTTTCTAGGACTTGGAGGTTAGATTGTGTTTTATTCAATAACTCAGCCATTCTAATTAATTCAGTAATATCCTTGTCACAGCTTACAGCTCCAATGACCTGTTCATTATCTATTAGTGGTTTAGCACTGATAATATTATAGCATCCCTCTCTAGGGCTATTAAAAATGTTTTCGTAAGAATTACCTTCTGCTACTACTTTAGGCAACAATGCACTGGGAAAAACCTCCTGAATCTTTTTACAATAAATTTCTTCTTTGCTTATCTTGTATAAATTTTCTGCGCTTTTGTTCCATATCAATACATTTGCCTCTTTATCAACTACGCATATTGCATCGTGAATATTATCTAGGATTTTAGTAAATAAATCATTTGCTTTCAATAACAGATTATTAAGAAAAATAGCCACATCTTTCGGGTTAATTATCCCTTTAATCCTATTATTTTCGTATACAGGAATTACTTTACTGTAGCCTTCCTTGACTAAATCCATTACCTTACTAACAGAATCCTCTATGCAGATACTCTTATATAAGGAATTTGAATTTCTACATATATATTCTTCTAAGGAGATTCCTTCAATTACTATACTTATCATATCTTCAGAAGTAAGAGTAAAATCTTTAATATCATTACTAGTATTGTAATCTATTACTACAATAGTGTTTACTTTATGCTCCTTCATTAGCTTCAATACATTGAAAATATTATGAACTTTGCATACCTTTATAATTTTATTATCCATAATATGCTTTGCTTTTACATTATCTATAATTGTATTAATAAGTTCCATATTTTCACCTCTACCATAATAATATCAAAGCTTTATGTATTTTAAAAGTATATATGATTAAATTCTGGAATAATATGAAAAAGATATGGAGCCCATATCTTTTTCATATTTATAGTGTACACAGTTCTTTATTCTACTACTTTTTCTATTCTGCTCAATCCTTCTTCTATATTCTTCATAGATGTTGCATAGGAAAGTCTAATAAAATCATCAGCTCCAAAAGCTGAGCCTGGAATAACTGCAACCTTCGCCTCATCAAGAAGTAAATTAGCTAAATCTAAGGATGTAACTATGGTTTTGCCTTTTATAGTCTGTCCTTTTAATTTTGAAATATTAGCCATTACATAGAAGGCTCCAATAGGTTTTCTACAAGACAATCCTTTAATAGAATTAATTTTATCTACCATATAGTTTCTTCTTGAATCAAATTGTTCTTTCATATCTTCAATAATTGACTGGTCGCCTATTAAGCCTTCAACACTAGCATACTGAGAGATGGAACAAGGATTAGAGGTAGTATGGCTTTGTACATTGGTCATTACTTTTACTATTTCCTCATCTGCTGCTGCATAACCGATTCTCCAGCCAGTCATGGCATAAGCCTTAGACATTCCATTTACTAGTATTGTCAATTTTTTAATCTCTTCACCAAGAGAAGCTATACTTACATGCTTATGCCCATCATAAATGAGTTTTTCATATATTTCATCTGAAATAACAAAGATATTGTTCTTTACTGCCCAATTCGCAATAGCTTCTAATTCCTCTGGTTCATACGCTGCACCTGTTGGATTACTAGGACTATTCAAAATAATAGCCTTTGTTTTTTGAGTTAATGCATTTTCCAAGTCTTCTATATTAAATTTAAAGCTATTTTCTTCTTTTGTTTCTACAGGTACTGGTACTCCCCCACATAGCTTTATAAACTCAGGATAGCTAACCCAATAAGGCACTGGCATAATAACCTCATCTCCAGTGTTAAGAACCGCAAACAGTGAGTTGAAAATTGATTGTTTGGCACCATTTGATACAATAATATTACTTGGTTTATAATCTAAATTATTTTCTTTTTTTAGTTTTTCACAAATAGATTTTTTCAATTCAGGAATACCAGATGTAGCAGTGTATCTTGTGTTGCCAGATTTTATTGCATCAATTCCAGCATTTTGAATGTTTTCCGGTGTATTAAAGTCAGGTTCCCCAGCACCAAAACTAATTACATCTATTCCCTTAGCCTTCATTTCCTTTGCTTTTGCTGTTATATCTAATGTTACAGATGGAGATATCATTAAAGCCTTTGATGAAAGATTAAATTTCAAAATAGTCATCCTCCCTTTAATAATGATTAATTACAATTTCTACATAAAAATCAAATTTCCTTTAAAGTTAAGTGGATTATTAAATTAATTATTATAAATATCTTTTAAGGTGTTTTTAATTATTGTCAATGAATCTTCAAAGGTAGAGAGATAGAGTAGTTTAATTTTTTTATAATGTTCATATCCAATATCAGTTATTCTATAATGTCTAATAGAACGTTTATCAGGCTCTTGCCACCAGCCCTGTATGTAATTGTTTTCTTCAAGTTCTCTTAAAAGCGGATATATCATTCCTGGACTTGGTTCCCATTTATTATTAAGTCTTGATTTTATCTCATCAATTATCTCGTTTCCATAATAGCTTTTTTCTGTTAATAAGTGTAATATATACAACTTAACAAATGATGTCGTGCTAATTTTGGAAGGGAATTGCCTGTTTCTTTCATTTTTATACATTATTAATCTCTCCTTTCTCTGTAAAGTTTTGCTTTATTATATAAAAGCTCTACCTGTGAATAATCAACAAAATAGTCTCCTAACACTGGTATATCGTCAATAGTATCTCCATGAAAATCTGAGCCTCCTGTAATAATTAAATTATTTTCATTAGCTATCTGTTCATATTTTAAGACATCCTCTGGAGAATGCTTTGAGTGTATAACCTCAATCCCATCAATCCTCATCTTTATTGTATCATAAAATATTCTTTTATTTTTAATTAATCCTGGATGCGCAATTACGGCTACTCCCCCCGCCTGATGTATCAAGCTTATACCTTCTTTCAAAGAAAGCCTATATCTATCTACATATGCAGGCTTATGTTTATCTAGATATTTATCAAATGCCTCTTGAACTGAGCTTACATATTTTCTATTAATCATTGCCCTAGCTACATGTGGTCTACCAATAACACCATTACCAGCAATATCATGAACTTCTCTTAAAGTTAAAACAAGTCCTAATTTGTTAAGCTTTTCTATAATTCTTTCTCCTCTTGTTTCTCTTGAATTCTTTAATACTCTAAGCTTTTCAAGCAGTTTCTCATCTAGTAAATCAAAATAATATCCTAATAGATGTATTTCTTCGTCCTCACACATACAGCTTATTTCAATTCCTGGTACAATAAGTACATCATATAATTTGGAGCCTTCTATTGCATATTCAATACCTTCTATAGTATCATGGTCAGTAATAGCAATTGCATGGATATCTTTGTTAGAAGCCCATTTCACAACTTCAAGTGGAGTTAAAGAGCCATCAGAGAATGTTGTATGAACGTGTAAATCAGATTTTTTACACATAATAGGTATCATTCCTTTCATTATATAAGTATAAGGTATACGTCTTATATCTATACTGTTTATGCCAAATAATATATATGAATATATTATATCTAATGGAAAATAATATTATTGTTTTAATAATAATAAAATTATGAGCGATATAAAAAAGCCTGCACAAATTATGCAGGCTTTTTTTTAATTACCTAGGTTCAACAATTAACTTAATAGCAGTTCTTTCTTCCCCATCAATTTCAATGTCAGTAAACGCAGGTATGCAAATTAAATCAACACCACTAGGAGCAACAAATCCTCTAGCAATAGCTACTGCTTTTACTGCTTGATTTAGAGCACCTGCACCTATTGCTTGTATTTCTGCAGCACCTTTTTCTCTCAATACTCCAGCTAATGCTCCGGCAACAGAATTTGGGTTTGATTTTGCTGATACTTTTAATACATCCATTAAAAAAGCCCCCTTAAATTATATTATTAATTGCAACATAAGAGTAATATTCTACAAATAACAAAAAAATCCTCTTTTCCCAGCTAATTTTTTTCAAAATAATATATATTTCATAGCATAAAAAAAGAGAAGACATAGTCTCCTCTATTTTGCATATTCAATGGCTCTTGTTTCTCTTATAACATTTACTTTAATCTGTCCAGGGTACTCTAATTCATTTTCAATTCTCTTAACTATTTCTCTTGCCGTATGAATGATTTGGTCATCATTAATGAGTTCTGGTTTAACCATTATTCTTATTTCTCTACCTGCTTGTATAGCAAAAGATTTTTCTATACCATCAAAGGAATTGGCAATTTCCTCTAATTTTTCTAGTCTTTTAATATAAGCCTCTAATGTTTCTCTTCTTGCACCTGGTCGTGCGGCTGATATTGCATCTGCTGCCTGAACTAAAACAGCTTCAATAGTTTCTGGCTCAACATCTCCATGATGTGCCTCCATAGCATGAATAACTTCTTTAGATTCTCTATACTTCTTTAATATGTCTGCTCCAATAGCAACGTGTGGACCTTCTACTTCATGGTCAACAGCCTTACCTAAATCATGTAAAAGTCCAGCTCTTTTAGCAATTTTTATATCAGCTCCTAGTTCCGCAGCCATTAATCCAGCTAAATGAGATACCTCTATAGAATGTTTAAGAACGTTTTGTCCGTAACTAGTTCTATAGTTCAACCTACCTAAAAGCTTAATAATTTCTATATGAAGACCATGTACTCCTGTTTCAAATGTAGCTTGTTCCCCTTGCTCTCTAATGTGGTTGTCTACTTCTTTCTTAGCTTTTTCAACCATTTCTTCAATCCTTGCAGGATGTATACGTCCATCAATTATAAGCTTTTCTAGAGCAACCCTTGCTACTTCTCTTCTAATTGGGTCAAATCCAGATAAGATAACTGCTTCAGGAGTATCATCAATTATCAAATCAATACCAGTTAAGGTCTCTAAGGTCCTAATGTTTCTACCTTCTCTACCTATAATTCTACCTTTCATTTCATCATTTGGCAATGAAACTACTGTAACTGTAGTTTCAGCTACATGATCCGCAGCACATTTTTGAATTGCATAGGCGATTATTTCTCTTGCTTTTTTCTCGCCGTCTTCTTTTGCCTTATTTTCAATATCTTTAATCATTATCGCTGCATCATGGGTTATTTCTTTTCTGATATCGTTTAATAATAATTCTCTAGCTTCATCTGATGTTAAATTAGAAATCCTTTCTAATTCCTGAACTTGCTTAACATAGAGTTCTTCTATTGCTAAATCTTTTTGTTCTAAATCCTTAATTTTTTTAGCTAAAGAATCTTCTTTTTTCTCTAATGTATCGCTTTTCCTATCAATGGATTCTTCCTTATGAAGCAATCTTCTTTCTTGCTTCTGAATTTCCATTCTTCTTTCTCTTATTTCTCTTTCTAATTCATTTCTAGCTCTATGAACTTCTTCCTTTGCCTCAAGAAGTTGTTCCTTCTTTAGTGTTTCTGATTGTTTTTTAGCTTCATCAATTATTCTTGAAGCTTCCTCTTCTGCGCTTACTATTTTCGCCTCAGCAATTGTTTTCCTAAGGTATATACCCAATACGGTTCCAACTGCTAGACCGCCAACAGCTCCTGCAATCACTAGTAGTGTAATGACAAAGCACCTCCTTTACTATTCAGTTTTCAAGTTTCGTTTTTCAAACATCTTCATTAGAATACAATAGCAGATTAGGCAGATTGCCGAAATCTCTGATTTCGTACTGGCTAATAAAAATATAAACCGAGTAATCTCGGCTTATGAGATCCTACATATTATTTTGTAGAATGATTTTTATGTTACATAATAAGTATATTGCTATACATCTAAATTCTATTACTTTTTAATTTATATGTCAAGTAAATAAAAATACCTTCCTATCAAAGCATTAATACATCGAGGAAGCCTTTTAAGAAACTTATTTTATAGCGGGTATAAATTAAAGGCTTTCTTATGGCTATAAATAAAAAAATGGCGAGTATTTCGCCATTTTTTCCAAAGTTAGTCATTACTTTCTTCTTTGTTAGTATCGATTAATTTATTAATTTGGGGAGGAGTTTTCAGATTAAATTTTTCTCTTACTTTTGCTTCTATCTCCTTAGCTATATCAACATTTTCACGTAAAAAATCTTTAGCATTTTCTCTACCCTGTCCTAATCTATTAGATTCATAGCTATACCAGGAGCCAGATTTATTAATAACTTCCGCAGCAACTCCCATGTCCAAGATGCTTCCTTCCTTTGAGATACCTGTCCCGTACATAATATCAAATTCAGCTTGTTTAAATGGAGGTGCCACTTTGTTTTTAACAACTTTTACTCTAGTCCTATTTCCGATAATTTCTTCGCCTTGCTTTAGAGATTCAATTCTTCTAACATCTAGTCTTACTGAAGCATAAAATTTTAAAGCTCTACCGCCAGTAGTTGTCTCGGGACTTCCAAACATAACCCCCACTTTTTCTCTAAGCTGGTTAATAAATATAGCTATGGTATTAGATTTTTTTATAGCTCCAGCTAGTTTTCTAAGAGCTTGAGACATTAATCGAGCTTGTAAGCCAATATGACTATCTCCCATTTCGCCTTCAATTTCTGCTTTTGGAACTAAAGCCGCAACTGAATCTACAACTACAATGTCTACAGCACCACTTCTAACTAAAGCCTCTGCAATTTCTAAAGCCTGCTCTCCTGTGTCTGGTTGAGATACGATTAAATCTTCAGTATTAACACCTAGGTTTCTGGCATAGCTAGGGTCTAATGCGTGCTCTGCATCAATAAAAGCAGCTGTACCACCTATTTTTTGTACCTCTGCTATAGAATGTAAGGCTACCGTTGTTTTTCCTGAAGATTCTGGTCCATAGATTTCTATAATTCTACCCTTTGGAAGGCCTCCAATTCCTATTGCAATATCTAAGTCAAGAGAGCCAGTTGATACTGCCTCAACATTGAGTTTTGAATCTTCACCTAGCTTCATTATAGAGCCTTTTCCAAACTGCTTTTCAATTTGACTTATTGCCATTTCTAAAGCTTTCTTTTTTTCTATCATAAGTATTCCCAGAAAAACTGGGCTTCACCACCTTTTTTCTTATTCGAACAAGTGTTCTATTGCAATTATATAATAACAATTTGTATTAGTCAAATAAAAGTTAGTCTATTAAATCAAATCTAATAAAAATTTTCTAACTAAGTCAAATGCAGCCTTTGCTGATCTAAGCCTGTTGCCATCTCTGCTGCCGTTAAACTTTCTTTCAACTACTATATGCCTATCTTTAGAAGCGACACAAATATAAACAAGTCCAGTTGGCTTACCCTCAGTCTCACCTGTAGGACCAGCTATTCCAGTAATAGATATACCTATATCTATTGGGCATTTTTTTAGCAATCCTTGTGCCATCTCAATAGCAGTTTGTTTACTTACTGCTCCATAGTTATCTAGCGTATTCTCATTGACATTTACTTCTTCTATCTTTGATAAATTACTATAAGTTATGAAGGATCTTTCTAAAACCTTAGAAGCACCTGGAATGCTAGTCAGCATAGAGGTAGCTAGACCAGCTGTACATGATTCGCAAAATCCTATTTTTAGCCTCCTTTCACAAAGCATTCTAAAAACTACTTCCTCTATAGTTTCGTTATTATAGCTATAAATAAATTCTTTGATTCTCATACCTAGTCTTGATTGCATGTCGTCAAGCAAAGCTTCAGCTTTAGGAATACTATCTGCCTTGGCTGTAATTCTTATATCTACTTGTCCATTACCGGCATATGTTGCGATAGTTGGATTAGTTTGAGCATCTACTAAGTCTATTATTCTTTCTTCTAAAGAGGATTCACCTATTCCAATTGTCTTAATTACCCTCGATTTAATAGTATAATTCGAATTACTATCAAGCATTGATAAAACATACTTATTAAACATATGTGTAAGCTCATGAGGTGGACCAGGAAGTAGTATGATTATCTTTTTATCTGCTTCAATAAAAAAACCCGGTGCTGTTCCTACGTTATTTTTCAGTATTTGACTATTTTCAGGAACATAGGCTTGCTTTTTATTAGATTCAGGCATTTGTCTATTAGCAAAATAATTTAGTATTTCATCTAGTATTTGTTCATCCAAATATAAGGCTTTATTTAAAGCTTTACATACAGCTTCCTTAGTACAATCATCCTCTGTAGGTCCAAGTCCACCAGAATAAATCAAAATATCAGCCCTATTTAAAGCGTTATTAGTAGTATCAATAATTCTTTCCATATTATCTCCAACAGTAGTTTGATAATATACGTCTATTCCTAATTCCGCTAGCCTTTGGGAAAGAAATCTAGCATTAGTATTTACAATATTGCCTAATAGCAGTTCAGTTCCTACACAAATTATTTCCGCCTTCATACTATCACTCCTTAGCAATATCTACCTAATTATTACTTGTTAAAAATACTTTTCTGTTAACATAAAAGTAGTCAATTCCAGAGACAATTGTAAAAATAACTGCTAAGGCTATGCTCAACTTATCAAAAGGAATACCTATTTTATTAAACGGGTAATTATTAATAAGCAGAGCAACAATTGCAACAATTTGAGTTATTGTTTTGATTTTGCCCCACCAGCTTGCCGCAATAGTAATGCCGTTTGAAGCAGCTAAAACCCTTAAACCTGTAACTGCAAATTCTCTAGCAATTATTATGACAACAATCCATGCAGGAATTCTATTCATTTCAACTAGAGAAATTAATGCTGCTGAAACTAAAAGTTTATCTGCTAAAGGGTCCATAAACTTGCCAAATTTAGTTATTTGATTTCTGCTTCTTGCAATATATCCATCTAAGGTATCAGTTAATGCTGCTATAATAAATATACCTGCTGCTATATAGCTCCCGTAAGGAATGTCAAATATGAGAAAAATCATAAAAACAGGAACTAATAGTATTCTGATAATGGTTAATTTATTAGCTAGATTCAATATAAACATCCCCTATCTACATAGATAATAATCTGAAAATTATATATTTTTAGTCAATATTAATATAATGTGTCTACAAACTTTATTAACTCCATTACTGCATACTCAATATCTGTATATCTGATAATCTTATGGTATTTACTTTGTTTCTCTATAGAATACTTATAAAGTGGGTCATAATAGTTTATCATAAGCTCTCTTGCAATTATTGAATAGTTTTTTTTGCCTAACTCTTCAATAAGTATATCAACTTTATCACCACCTATTTTTTTTCTTAATTTTTTAATAGCTTTTTCAATTTCTTCATCTATTGTGCATGGTGCATTGCTTATATAATCATCTACTAAATTTTCGACTCTTTTTTCTAAGGTAGTTTCAATTAAAACATGATAGCCTTTCTCCATATCATTAAATAGAAACTCAGGCAATACAGCTTTTCCGACCCTTTTGCTTTCGCTTTCTGTAAATATGAAACTATCATCTATATTTTCAAATTTATCTAATAACAATGATTCAAACTTCTTTTGAGAGTTAGATTCACCTTCAAAAGCAATATTTCCAAATACTGAACCAGCGTTTTTAGCTAAACTCTCTAAATCAAGTATAGATTTGCCATGGCTTTCTAGCATTTTTAGTATCTTTGTTTTACCAGTTCCAGTGTAGCCATGTAAAACTATATAGTTATACTTACCTTCATGTTTTACTAATTCTTCTAGTACATATTTTCTATAGCTTTTATAGCCACCTTTTATCAAGTATAAGTTTATTCCCATAGTACTTAATACATTAGCTACTGAATTACTTCTCATTCCCCCTCTGTAACAGAAGAGTGCAATATTTTTTTTGTTTTTTTCAATACTTTTAGCTTTCTCATAAAATTCTACAAGCTTTGTAGAAGCATATTTAAGCCCAAGTGTTTTTGCCTTGTCTCTATCCACTTGTGTATAAACATATCCCACATGCTCTCGTTCAGAGTTATTAAGAACAGGCATATTAATCGCACCTGGAATAGTGTCTTGTTCATACTCACTTTCACTTCTTACATCTATAAAAATCAAATCTTTCATATGCAAAGCATCTTCAATGTTTACCTCTCTTATCAAAAGTTCACCTTCTTAAAAAATTTAAACTTAGTTGTTAGTTATCTTCATATTCATCTTTTGTAATTAAAACTTTTCTAGGCTTACTGCCTTCATAGCCTCCAACGACTCCTCTTTCCTCCATTTCATCAATAATGCGTGCAGCTCGTGCATAGCCTATTTTTAATCTGCGTTGAAGTAAGGAAATAGAGGCTTGCCCTTCATCTACTACTAAATCAATAGCAGTTAGTAATAACTCATCTGATTCATTCGTACTTTGTTTAAAGTTATTGTTTATCTCTCCTACTACTTTTTCTTCGTAATGAGCATCACATTGGCTTTGTAAATATTCAACTAGTTCATTAATCTCTTCTTCACCAATAAAAGCTCCTTGTATTCTAAGAGGCTTTGATTCACCAACTGGATAAAATAGCATATCTCCTTTACCAAGTAATTTCTCTGCTCCTCCCATATCAAGCACAGTCCTAGAGTCTGCTTGAGATGATACTGCAAAAGAAATTCTAGAAGGAATATTGGCTTTAATAGTCCCAGTAATAATGTCTACAGAAGGTCTTTGGGTTGCCACAATTAAATGTATCCCTGCTGCTCTTGCCATCTGTGCAAGCCTGCATATATAATCCTCAACTTCAGAGGCTGAGACCATCATTAAGTCTGCTAATTCATCTATAATAATAACAAGCTTAGGAAGTTTCTCCATTTCTGGGTTATTCACAGCTTTATTATTATATGAGGCTAAATCTCTTACACTATTCTTTGCAAACAGGCTATATCTTCTTGTCATTTCTTGAACAGCCCAATTAAGTGAAAAGGCTGCTTTTTTAGGATCTGTAACTACAGGAATCAATAAATGCGGTATACCATTATAGACACTTAGCTCGACCACTTTAGGATCAATAAGCATTAGCTTTACTTCATCTGGCTTAGCTTTAAAAAGAATACTTGCAATCAAAGTATTTATACATACACTTTTTCCTGAGCCTGTAGCTCCTGCAATAAGTAAATGCGGCATTTTTTCAATGTTTGTAACAATTGGTTTGCCTGCAATATCTTTGCCTAGGGCAAAAGGCAATAGAGTATCTGACTCATTATATTCCTTTGATTCCAGCATTTCTTTCAATCCTACTCCAACCTTATTCTTATTTGGAACCTCTATGCCTATAGCAGATTTTCCCGGTATAGGAGCTTCCATTCTAATATCTGAAGACGCCAAGCTAAGAGCAATATCATTAGTCAAACCTACTATTTTACTAACCTTTACACCTGGAGCAGGCTGTATCTCATATCTAGTGATACTAGGTCCAATACTAATCTGAAGTACTTTTGCTTCAATCCCGAAATTATTCAATGTATCTATTAATTTATTAGCGTTTTGTAGAACCTCTTTTTTCTCGATGTTCTTTGTATTCGTCTTTATCTCCTTAAGCATTTGGGTATTGGGCAGCTTATAGTCTTCATAGCTTTCACTTTTTTGACTTTCTAGGATATCAATATTATTATCTTCACTTTTTATCGCTTCTTCTTGTTTTTTTCCAGCAGCAAGTTCTGGCTCTACTATGTTTTTAGTATAATCCAGAACTCTAATTTTAGTATCAATTTCATTAGTTGCAACAGTACTGTCATTAGTGCTGACCTTTTCAGTCTTATTGAGCATATCCTTTAAAATAATATCCTCTTTTTTATTAATAGAATCATTTTCTTTTTTGTTTTCTATGTATACAAAATCTTTTATGTTGCTAAGAGACGCTTTTATTAGAGATGCTATTCTTTTAAAAGTACTCTTTGCTACTTCTATAATGCTAATATTTGTAAATAAAAGAAAAGATATTAGAATAATTGCAGCTATTACAACATAAGAACCAATAGTTCCAAACAAGCTTAAGAAAACATAAGAAAATATAGAACCAACAACGCCTCCACCAGTAGCTATCTCCCCAGAAGAAATAATAGAATTATTAATATCGACGGATAACTTAACTCTATCAAAAAAAGATAGTCCCTCTAGGAAAGGAAGATAAACTATATCTAGAATAGTTAAAAAGCCAATATAGGTTATTATGATTGAAATTGTTTTTTTGATATATTCGATTCTATTTGTAATGAATAGAAAACCAAGTAACAATATCATAAAAGGAAAAACATAGCCCCCTAGACCAGCTATTATGATGGAATATTTTTTAATTATCTCTCCAATAAAGCCTGTAGATTTATTATACATGCTTAATAAGGATAATAGTCCAATAGCTACAATTAATATCCCAATAATTTCTGTTTTAATATTACGTTTTACCTTAGAATTGTTTTTCATGGCTACTCTAGTTTTTGCTTTTGTCATATAATCACCTCTATAGTGTATTTCTACAGAAGAGGCTAAAATCCTTTAGTGAAAATAAATAATTAATTGATAAAATAACATGAATACAAGGGATGGCACACAGTATTTTATTATAATATAGTTAAAGTGCTAATGACTACCATTAACACTTTCACGTTGTAATTATAACACAAACTATATAAATATTCTATTCAAATTAGCTGTGTTTATTCTCCTCAATAAGCTCCTTAAGCTTATTTAATGCATCTGTAAATCCTCCTACTTCATCTATTAAACCATTTTTGACTGCTTCCTCACCAATGAGAATAGTACCTACATCATTAGCAATTTCATCAGTATCATACATTAGCTTTAAGAGTAAATCCCTATCTATCTTTGAAGTTCTTAAGATAAAATTTATAATCCTTTGCTGCATTTTCTCAAAATATCTGAATGTCTGAGGAACTCCAATAACTAATCCGGTCATACGAATAGGATGAATTGTCATTGTAGCTGTAGGTGTAATAAAAGAATAATCACTAGAGGTAGCTAAAGGAACTCCAATACTATGTCCGCCACCTAGAACAAGTGACACCTTAGGCTTGCTTAAACTATTAATCATTTCTGACAGTGCTAATCCAGCTTCAACATCACCACCAACTGTATTTAAAAAGATTAATATTCCCTTTACCTCAGGATTTTGTTCTGCAGCTACTAGTAAAGGCATAATATGTTCATATTTTGTTGCTTTTTTTTGCGGAGGAGAAACTATATGTCCTTCGACTTCTCCAATTATTGAAATAAACTGTATATCTTGGGGAGTCGTAGGAAGATTGGGTGTTCCAAAAGTTTTTACTTTTTCTATGTCTTCATTATCATTATTTTGTTCTGTATTATTGTCCTCCTGATACTCACTATTATTATCTTTATTGAAAAATATAAGATCAGGATTATATTTATTTATTTCCATTACTATTCCTCCTTTGTTATTCAATATTATTAAGAGAATTGAGCTTACTATTTATATAGTTTACACTAAACAAAGATTAATATGCTTAAAATATTAAAAGCAAGCTATAAGCCTGCTTTCAATAAAATTCATTATGCAATGCATTTAAAGCCTTTTCAGTGTCTTCATCACTTACGAGGCACCAAATGGTTGTATGGGAATCAGAAGATTGAAGAATAGATACATTAACCTTTAATAGTACACCAAGAATTCTAGCCATTACACCTGGTAATCCATTTATTTTATGACCTATTAAACTTATTTTGCTACAATTTTTGATTATTTTATACTTATAATCTTCAGATTGTAATATGTTTTCAATAGTTTGAACATGTTTTTCATCCACTGTAAAAACTTTTCTTTCTGTAAATAGATTGATTAAATCAATACTAATATTATTATTTGCTATTAAATCTAATAGTTCTTTTAAATGCTTATCATTGTTATCAAGATATACTATGACTTGAGCTCTATTTTTTTTGCAGGTAATTGCTGTAATAATACTGTCTTTAGAGCTTTTTTGATTTTCATCATTTTTATTCAGATATCCAATAATTGTCCCTGTTCCTTTATTATCAACGTTTTTTACAATTACTTTTATATTACATCTTTTAGCGACCTCAACTGCTTTTGTGTGAATAATTCCTGCACCTTCTTCAACTAATTGATACACTTCAGAATAGCAAATCTCGTTAATCAATTGTGCACTAGGAACCATTTTAGGATCAGCAGTCATTATTCCCTCTACATCTGTATATATCTCCACACATTCGCTTTTTACGGCTTCACCCAGTATTAAAGCACTTGTATCACTTCCACCTCTTCCTAATGTAGTAATCTCTCCTCCCTTAGTAGCACCCTGAAATCCAGAAACTATAACGATATCTTCTTTTTCTAAAATATTTAGTATTTTGTGAGGAGCTACTTCTATAACATTTGCATCTCCAAAGTTATCATCTGTTATAATTCCTGCTTGATAGCCAGTAAGAGCTTTATTGTTATGACCTTCAATTCTTAATAGATTCGATAAAATCGCAGCGGAAATAATTTCACCGCAAGACATTAGTAAATCTAATTCTCTCTTTTGCATATATCTTTCATCAATTAAGTTTATCAGTGAATCAGTAGAATATGGGTCTCCTTTTCTCCCCATTGCAGAAACTACAGCAATAACTTTATACCCAGCTTTCACTTTTTCAATTATTCTGTCAACTACCTCTTTTCTTTTTTCTTCATTAGCAACTGATGTGCCTCCAAATTTCTGTACAATTATATTCATACCTTCACCTCTAATGTATATGAGTGAAACCTTATCTTACTTATTGTTTATTATATGTTCTTTTGTATAAATTGTGATGTTATACTGTATATATTCTCCTATTCCTATTTTCTTCATCAAGCTCAATAATGATCATATCATTTCCAATTTTTCTTATAGCTGACCAAGGAATCTCTACTCCATTTCTGTCATATGTTCCGAATATTTTTATCTGACTTCTTCGTTCTGGCACCAATAATGCTAGTATCTTACCGCTTTTTTCATCGATAACTAAATCCGAATCTGCTATTATTCCCAATCTACCTCCGTCATTTAAATTGACAATCTCTTTCCCGCCTAATTCACTTAATCTCATAAAAATATCCTCCTTTTATTATCATTTTTTAATTAATAGATAAGTTCTACTTTATAAACTATAGTAATCAAGAACATTCTATTAATGAGTTTCAAAAAAGTTTCCTTGTGATGTTTAGTTAGAAGCTTTTAAAAGATTTGCTTTTATATAATATGATAATAAAATTATTTTATGTTTTATCATTTATGATAAGATTTTTTATGATATACTTAACAAAAAAAGACTACTACTTTAAAAGTAATCTTTTTAATTTATTGTCTATTTCTTTTTCATTATGAAATTTTCCTACATAGGCAATGTTGTATTTACTTTTGTCAAATATTCTATTAACTACATTAATTATATCCTTTAGCTCTATCTTATCTATTTTATTAGCAATCTCTAAAGGAGATATGACTTTTCCAAATAATAGCTCTGATTTACCCATTGAAGTCATACGACTAGATGTACTTTCAAGTCCTAAAATATAATTGCCTTTTAGCTGCTCTTTTGACCTATAAATTTCTTCTTCAGACAAGTAATTTTTCTTAATAATATTTATATTTTCCATAATTATATCTATTACTTCTATAAAGTTGTCAGGATTTAAGCCTGCATAGATAGTAAAAATGCCTGAATCCTTATAGGATGAAGGATAAGAATATATTGAATAGACTAAACCCTTATCTTCTCTAATATCTTGAAAAAGCCTAGAACTCATGCTCCCACCAAATATGTTATTTAATATAAGCAATGCATATAGCTCATCTTGTCCTTGTGGAATTCCTTCTGTTCCTAAACAAAAATGCAATTGCTCAATATCTTTCTTCTTTTTTGATATATTATGGTATATAATAGGTTTTTCATACCTCTCAATTAAGCTTTTTTTTGGTTCCCATTTAGAAAAATGTTCTTTAATTAAATCAATTGTATTATTTAAGTCAAAATTCCCTGCAATAGATATAACTGTATTTGAAGGTATATAAAAGCTTTCGTAATAATTTATCAAGCTCTCTCTAGTTATTTTTTCAAGTGATTCGCTACTGCCCAAAATTGGAAGAGAAAGAGAATTTTTATTAAATATAGTTTGTGAAAATAAGTCATGTACTAAATCCTCTGGAGAATCCTCATACATTTTTATTTCCTCATATACAACAGATTTTTCCTTAGCCATTTCTTCTTCATCGAATAATGAATTGAAAAGCATATCAGATAATACATCTATTGCTACATCAATATGGTTATCTAATACTTTAGCATAATAGCAGGTACATTCCTTGCTAGTAAATGCATTTATTTGACCTCCAATATTATCAATATTTTCAGCTATTTCTTTAGCAGTTCTATTTTTTGTCCCCTTAAATAACATATGCTCAATAAAATGGGATACCCCATTATTTTCAATATTTTCTTTTCTAGAACCAGCCTCCACCCATATTCCGATAGAAACTGACTTAACATATGGAATATGTTCTGTAACTATTCGAAGACCATTGTCTAAGATTATTTTATTATACATGTTTTCCTCCTAAGCTAATTAATACTTACATTTTATTATAACGTATAACCTATGGATTTAAAATAATTATTTCATTTTATTATATCACTTATGGAGCCTATTTTGTAACCTTCATCCTTTAAACTTTGTATTATTACTGGTAAGGCTTTAACTGTTTCCTCCTTAGGATGCATTAATACTATTGCAGAATTGTGGTGTTTACTTATTACTCTGTTAGTTATTTTATCTTTTGTGCTGTCTTTTCTCCAATCTATTGTGTCTATACTCCACATTATTAGCTTATATCCCAAATCAGTAGCTGCTTTTACTGTTTCTTTGTTATATGCCCCAGATGGTGGAGCAAAATACAGGGGTTTTATGCCTAGTATATCATTTATTATTTTGTCTGCTTTATGTATTTCGCTTCTATTATCCTCATAATTTAATTTATCATAATCTCTGTGAAAGTACCCATGGTTTCCAATTTCATGTCCATTGTCATGTATGCTCTTTAATAATTCAGGATTTTTTTCAGCCCACCTTCCTGTGACAAAAAAGGTTATTTTAATATTATTATCCTTAAAAATATCTATCATGCTTGGAATACATTCATTTCCCCAATCAACATTGCATGCAAAAGCTATTATTTTTTCATCTATAGTGCCTTTATAGTATACATCATCAGTATTGAAAGTATCTTTTACCTTTGAAGATGAGTTGAATCTTAGAAAAATAATTAAAGCTAAGGTTAATATAGCTACTGTTAGTATTATGAGCATAGTCTTAAATCTTATATATACTACTTTCATATGCTTCCCCCTATTTTTTAATATGATATACTATATAAGTATTCTAAGAATTATAAAATATAATAGAAAAAGCATCTATTGTAGCATAAAATAAATTAAGGAGGGTTTTCTTGAACTCTTTTACAGGAAGTTCTTTAAATACAAATGCTAGATATAAAGATTTCCTATTCTTTATAAAAAAAGACATAAACCTTTAGGCTCATGTCCTTATTTCTGCTCACCTTCATTTTTTTCTTCACTTGGGAGAGCGTCTTTTCTGGAAAGATTTACTCTGCCCTGATTGTCTATTTCTGTTACTTTAACTAGTATTTCATCTCCTATTGATAATACATCCTCTACTTTGTTTATTCTTTCCTTTGCAATGTTTGATATATGAACTAGACCTTCTTTACCATTTAATACTTCTACAAAAGCTCCAAACGGCATTATCCTAGTTACCTTACCAAGGTATATTTTTCCTACCTCTATTTCTTCTACTATTTTTTCTATCATTTTCATAGCCATTTTTCCAAATTCTATATTGTCAGCTGCAATAATTACTTTTCCATCATCTTCAATATCAATTTTCACTCCAGTTTCATCAATGATCTTGTTAATCACTTTTCCGCTAGGACCAATGATGTCTCTAATTTTATCTGGATTTACTGACATAGTAAGGATTCTAGGTGCATAAGGAGAAAGTTCTTTTCTTGGTTGAGAAATAACTTCATTCATTTTTTCTAGTATGAAAAGTCTTCCTACTCTAGCTTTTTCCAATGCATTTCTTAAAATTTCCCTATCAATACCAGCTATCTTAATATCCATTTGTATTGCTGTTATACCTTTTTCTGTTCCTGCAACCTTGAAATCCATATCTCCTAAAAAGTCTTCCATTCCTTGAATGTCAGTTAAGATTACTACTTTTTCTTCTGATTTAATCAATCCCATTGCAATACCAGCCACTGGTGCTGTTATAGGTACGCCTGCGTCTAATAAGGCTAATGTACTTCCACAAACACTTGCTTGTGATGTAGAGCCATTTGAGCTTAAAACCTCTGAAACCAATCTAATTGTATAAGGAAATACATCAACGCTAGGTATAACTGGTTCTAAGGCTCTTTCCGCTAAGGCACCATGACCAATTTCTCTTCTTCCAGGTCCTCTTAAGAATCTAGTTTCACCTACACTATATGGTGGAAAATTGTAGTGATGCATGTATCTTTTTTCTTCTTCTTCTCCAAGTCCATCAATAATCTGAACATCTCCTGCCGCTCCTAGGGTTGCAACAGTCAATACTTGAGTCTGCCCTCTAGTAAATAATCCAGAGCCATGAGTTCTTGGCAGTATTCCTACTTCACTTGTAATTTTTCTTATTTCATCCGCATGTCTATTGTCAGGTCTAATTCCTTCTTCAACAATAAGATTTCTGACCTCTTCCTTAACAATATTATACAACACTTCTTCAATATCTGCGGAATTCTCAGGAAATTTTTCGATAAAATATTCAAACGTTTCTTTTTTCACATTGTCAATATTTTCTTGTCTTTCTTGCTTATCTTCTGTTCTTATAGCATTTAGCATTTTTTCTCTAGAATATTCTACAATTTCCTCTTCGATTTCTTTAACTGGTTGAAAGGTTTTATATTCTTTTTTAGATTTTCCTACTTCTTTTCTAATCTCATTTATAAACTTACATATTTCCTTTATTTCCTCATGTCCTGTCATGATGGCATCTAACATTACAGCTTCATCAATTTCATTTGCTCCAGCTTCAACCATCATAACTGCATCCTCAGTACCAGCTACTATTAAGCTTAATAATGATTTTTCTCTTTGCTCGCAGGTCGGATTTATGATAAATTTATTATCAATTAATCCTACTGAAACAGAGCCTGTTGGACCATTAAATGGTATATCTGATATTGTTAAAGCAATAGATGCACCAACCATGGCTACAATATCTGGAGTACAGTCTTGATCAACTGATAAAGCAGTAACTATAACTTGAACATCATTTCTGAAGTCCTTAGGGAATAGTGGCCTAATTGGTCTATCTATAAGTCTTGATGTTAAAACTGCTTTTTCACTAGGTTTACCCTCTCTCTTAATGAATCCTCCTGGTATTTTTCCAACTGCATATAATCTTTCTTCATAATCAACACTTAATGGGAAGAAATCAATTCCTTCTCTTGGCTCTTTTGATGCAGTAGCATTAGCTAATACTACGGTATCACCATATCTAACTAGACACGAACCACCTGCCTGCTCGGCGACTTTGCCTGTTGTTACAGAAAGCTTTCTCCCACTTATATTGGTTTCAAAAGTTCTCTCCATGTTGTACCTCCTTTAGTATGTATACTTAATTATATATTATTATTGCCTCGAAAAAATAAAAAAACACAAAGTATCGTATAAATTAATAGAGCGGGTATCCCCGCTCCTATTAACGTCTTAAACCTAATCTTTCTATAAGTTTACGATATCTTTCTATGTCAGTTTTTTCTAGATAATTCTGTAATCCTCTTCTTTGACCTACCATTTTTAAAAGACCTCTTCTAGAATGGTGATCTTTCTTATGAGCCTTTAGATGCTCATTAAGCTTATTTATTCTGTGTGTTAAAATTGCAATTTGAACTTCTGGTGAACCAGTATCACCCTCGTGTACTCTATACTCTTCAATGATTCTTACTTTTTCTTCTTTACTTAAATTCATTTCATTTCCTCCTTAATATTATGTTACACCATAAGCCAAGTATACAGTCGAGGCTACAGTAAACTTAGCATATGGTATTATCAATCCTAATTGTACCATACCAAATATATCTTGTAAATATTTTTTTACTTCATACGCCATATTTTAATCAACTGATGTAATTTCCTGAATATCTTTCATGACCTGTTTTACTAGCTCGTCCTTATCAGAGAATTTCTTCTCTTCTCTAATAAAGTCTATTAACTGAATATTAACCTTTTTTCCATATATATCTTCGTTAAAATCAAGTATATGGCTTTCTATGCTAAACCCCGTATCATTAAAAGTAGGGTTATTGCCTATATTTGTAATACTCAAGTACTCTTTACTATCTATAGACGTAATCGTTTTATAGACACCAAGTTTAGGTATTTGATAATTAGTATCCATTTTTAAATTTGCTGTAGCAAAACCCAAACCGCTACCTCTGCCTTTTCCTTTTACAACAATACCGTTTATAGTAAAGGGTCTTCCAAGCAGCAGATTGGCTTCCTTAATAAGTCCCTCTTTAATTAACTCTCTTATATTCGAACTACTAATTATTTTATTATTCCTAGCAATAGGCTCAATAATCATTACTTCAAATCCAAATTCTTTACCCGCTTTAATTAAAAATTCTCCGTCACCTTGAGCCTTATAGCCAAATCTATAATCAAAGCCTATTACAATAAATTTTGCCTGTAGATTTTCAACAAGTATTTTTTTCACAAAATCATAGGGAGACAAATGCATAATATCTTCAGTAAAATTAATTAAATATAATAGTTCAATTCCAATACTATGGAATAAAAAAGTTTTCTGCTCATTACTCATAAGCAAGTTATTTGTTTTATTAGTTTTAAACTTTACTAGAGAATCATTGTTAAAAGTAAACACAGACTTAGTTAAACCCCTTTCGTCAGCATTTCTCATCATCTCTTTTATCAAATATTGATGTCCTAGATGTAAGCCATCAAAGTTCCCAAGAGCTACAGCTGTATTATGGCTAATAGATATATTGCTATCCTGCAAAATTTTCATTGTTTATCACCTTTATAAAAAAACTTTATCCATTTTTAAAATAATATCTTCAGACGTTTCCTGTATTAATCCCATCCCAACAAATATATCATCACAATATACACGTGTTCCTCGAATATAATCTTCAAGATTATATTCGAATGGGTAGTTATTAAGGTCTACTTTTCCGCCATTTTTTAAAATATCATAATATTTTTCATTGAGCTTAATTGAGTTATAGTGTTTGAGTGCACTATCTAAAGGCATCATAATACTGTCTAATCTACCATCAGAAACATATTCTTCTATTTCTTCAATGGTATAAGCATTTTCAATTCTGAAGTCCCCTACTTTAGTCCTTACTAAAAATGTCATACAGCCCAAGGTTCCTAATCTTCTACCTATATCATTACATAAGGTTCGTATATAAGTCCCTTTTGAACATTCCACATCAAAAAGTACTTTCTCATTATCATAATTTTTAATTATTGAAATATTATAGAGCTCTATTTCCCTAGGTTCTCTTTCAACAGTCTTTCCTTCTCTAGCCAACTCATATAGCTTTCGCCCTTTATGCTTTAATGCAGAATACATAGGAGGTATCTGTTGAATTTTTCCTCTAAATTCATTAAATACTTCCTCAAGTTCATCAGATGTAACAATATGGGCACTCGTCCTATTTATAACTTCTCCATATTTATCTTGGGTATCTGTTTCATATCCAAGAGTTAGCTCTGCCCTATAGGCCTTGCTAAAATCATCAAAATATTGAACAACTCTTGTAGCCTTACCTACGCAAATAGGTAGCACACCAGCTGCATTAGGATCTAAGGTACCAGTGTGCCCTACTCTTTTAATATTTAATTTTTTCCTGATAAAACTCACAACATCGTGAGATGTCATACCCGGTGGTTTCAAGACATTAATAATTCCATTCATATAATCACCCTACTGAGTTTTCTATTTCTTTTAATATTAATAATTTTCCTTGTTCTATGCTGGAGTGTATTGTACATCCTGAAGCTTTCATATGTCCTCCACCATTAAAACACTTTGCAATTATTGATACATCGACATAATTTTTGGACCTAAGACCAACTTTTATAACATTATCTTCAACCTCTTTAAGTATACAAGCAACCTCTACTCCATCAATATCTCTAATAAAATCAATTATAGTGTCGGCATCGCTTATAGTTGCATTGCAGCTTTTTATCATTTCTCTTGTTACTATAACTAAAGCTATCCTTCCTTCTTTAAATATCTCCATAGTATTAAGGCTTGCTATAAGTAGATTTGTCTTTTCAATGCTCCTGCTTTGATATAGATTGATATTAATTTCATTGATATCAATGCCTATACTAAGCAAATTAGATGCTATTATATGAGTAATAGGAGAAGTATTATCATACTTAAAGCTTCCAGTGTCAGAGGATATTGCTGCATAAATAGAAGTTGCAATATCTCTATCTATTTCGACCTTCATAAATTTTAAAATTTCATAAATCATTTCTCCAGTTGAGCTAGAATCTGGATTAATAATGTTTATGTTTCCAAAACTAGTGTTAGTTATATGGTGGTCAATATTAATAATAGTATCTATAGAGCTTAATGATATTTTATTAATACCTATTCTCTCTAAATCTCCACAATCTAAGGCAATTAATGTCTGTATTTTTTCAGCTGTAATTTCTTTTTTAATCAAATCTACTCCTGGAAGGAATAAAAGGTTCTTTGGTATTTCATCAGGTATAAATAACGTTATATTGTCATAACCATTTCTTCTTAGGGCTAAGCCTAAGGCCAGTACAGAACCTATACTATCCCCATCAGGATTTATATGTGAGGTAATACAAATGTTATTGTTATGAGCAATTACAGAGAGAACTTCTCTTAGAAGCATTTCCCTATTATTGTTCATCTTCGCTGTTTCCCTTGTTATCATTACCATCTTTCATTTCATTTAATAATTTTGAAATTTTAAAACCATGTTCAATTGATTTATCTAGATAAAAAAGTGGTTCTGGTGTATATCTTAAATTTAAGTTTTCGCCAATTTCTTTTCTAATAAACCCTTTACCACTTTCTAAACCTTTTAGAGTTTCCTCTTTATCTTTCTGATTCCCTAAGACACTTATATAAATCTTTGCAAATCTCAAATCCCTAGTTACTTCTACTTCCGTGACACTTGTCATTGGGGAAATTCTTGGGTCTTTCAATTCTGTCATAATAGCATTACTTGTTATTCTTTTTATCTCTTCTGAAATTCTTCCTAAACGTTTTAAGCTCATAGAAGTCACCTATCCTTTTTTACTTTATGCTTTATTTAATGATTTATCTTTTTATTTCTTCTAAGGTATATGCTTCTATAACATCTCCTTCTTTTACATCATTATAGCCTTCGATACCTAAACCGCCTTCATAGCCTGTTGCAATTTCTCTAACATCGTCTTTGAATCTCTTTAAAGATGAAATAGTTCCTTCATAAATAACTACATTATCTCTTAAAAGTCTAATCTTAGCATTTCTTAATATTTTTCCTTGCTGTATATATATTCCAGCTACCGTACCAGCATTCGGCACTTTAAATGTGGCTCTAACTTCAGCTCTACCAAGTATTACTTCTTTAAATTCTGGCGCTAACATACCTTTAATTGCAGCTTCAATATCTTCTATTGCATTGTAAATTACTCTATATGTTCTTACGTCAACATTTTCTCTACTAGCAATATCCATTGCCGTATTAGTCGGTCTTACATTAAAGCCAATTACTATGGCATTTGAGGCGGAAGCCAGCATAATATCAGTCTCAGTTATTGCTCCAACTCCTCCATGGATTGGGTTTACCTTTACCTCTTCAATACTAAGCTTTTCTAGTGATTGCTTTACTGCTTCTATGGAGCCCCTTACATCAGCTTTTATAATAATATTTAAATCCTTTACTTCACCCTGTTTAATTCTCTCAAATAAATCATCTAAAGAAACTTTTTGATTGACTTTTAGTTGTTCGTCTCTAATAGACACTCTTTTACGTTCAGCTATTTCTCTTGCTTTTTTATCATCCTCTACTGCATAAAGTTGCTCTCCAGCCTCTGGTACTTCAGATAATCCAAGTATTTCTACTGGCATAGAAGGACCTGCTTTTTTTACTCTTTTCCCTTTATCATCAAGCATAGCTCTTACTTTTCCATGGGATACTCCAGAAACTACTGAGTCACCGACACTAAGTGTACCTTTTTGCACTAATACTGTTGCTACTGGACCTCTGCCCTTATCTAATTTAGCCTCTATAATGGTGCCAATGGCATTCCTATTAGGATTAGCCTTTAGTTCCTGCATTTCTGCCACCAATAGTATCATCTCTAATAATTCATCTATTCCTATTTTTTTAAGAGCAGATACAGGCACAAATATAGTGTCTCCACCCCAATCTTCAGGCACTAAGCCATATTCAGTCAACTCTTGTTTAACTCTGTCAGGGTTAGCAGCTTCTTTATCTGTTTTATTAACTGCAACTATTATTGGCACGTTAGCAGCCTTAGCATGGTTTAAAGCCTCTACGGTTTGAGGCATTACACCGTCGTCTGCTGCTACTACAAGTATTGCAATATCTGTTATTTGTGCACCTCTTGCTCTCATAGAAGTAAAGGCCTCATGACCAGGTGTGTCTAAGAAAACAACTTTCCTATCATTTATTGTTATAGTTGAAGCTCCAATATGTTGGGTAATACCACCTGCTTCTTTTTGAGTAACATGTGTTTCCCTTATAGCGTCTAATAAAGAAGTCTTTCCATGGTCTACGTGACCCATAACTGTAACAACTGGAGGTCTTAGCTTTAAGCTTTCTTCGGGGTCCTCACTATCTATATAATCGTCAAGTATATTATTTTCTTGTTCTTCTACTTGTTCAATCTGTCTTAACTCATAATTATACTCTGAAGCTACTATACTTGCTGCATCAAAATCTATTTCTTGATTTATACTTGCCATAATTCCTAATGCAATTAATTTGGATATTATTTGAGTAGAACTTACATTTATCTTTTCTGCTAAATCTTTTACTATAATTTTATTTCCTATCTCTATTATCTTAGTCTCTTTATTATTCAAGTTTTGGGTATCCTTTTCTTTTTTTATGTCAGTATTTATTTTTGCTTCATGTTTCTTTGTTTTTTTAGGCTTTGAATTTGGAATAGATGTCTTTTTTTCATAAACTTCTTCATTAATATCATCATCTAAAATTTCTATATCTTCATTAGTATCTTTAGATTCATCTTTAATATATTCCTTAAGTAACTCCGCCTCTTCTTCTTCAACAGAGCTCATATGGCTCCCAACCTTTACATTTAGTTCATCTAACTTATCCATTAGTTCTTTAGTTGATATTCCTATCTCTTTCGCTAACTCATATACTCTTATTTTAGTCAAACTATACACCCCCAATTTATTTACAGGTGGCAATCTCATCTATAATTTTAATTAAAGCTTTTGCAAATGCCCCATCATTTATTGATATTACAGAAGTAAGCCCTTTTCCGATGGACTCTCCAAGCTCTTCCTTTAAACCTAATTCAATGTATTTAACCTTTTTTTGGTTACATATATTTTGAAATTTTGATTTTGTATTATCTGAAGCATCAGAAGCAATAAATAATAATTTAGACTTTCCTTCTTTTAATGATTGAATACAACCCATCTCACCTGATATTATAAGCCCAGCTTTCCTACCTATACTGAGCATTGAAAATAGCTTTTTCATCTACTCTATCTCCTTAAACAAGTCATCATAAATCTTGTCAGGAACCTCGACCTCTAAGACCTTGTTCAATCTTTTAGATTTTATTGCTTTTTCTAAGCAATCACTACTTTTGCAAATATAAGCTCCGCGTCCATTTGCTTTTCCTGTCAAATCCACAAATATATCTCCGTCTTTATTTTTTACTATTCTTATTAACTCGCGCTTTGGCTTCCCCTCAGAGCAGCCTAAACATTTTCTAAGAGGTATCTTTTTTACTTTCATTTATATCACCCCTTATAATTATTAATTATCTAATTGCCCTTCGCTTTTTATGTCAATTTTCCAGCCAGTTAGCTTTGCCGCAAGTCTAGCATTTTGTCCTTCCTTACCTATAGCTAGTGATAATTGATAATCTGGTACGACAATTAAAGCGGATTTTTCGCTTTCATTAACGTCAACTCTTATTACTTTAGCAGGACTTAAGCTGTTAGATAGAAAAACATCAATATCCTTGCTCCAATTAATTATATCAATCTTTTCACCCTTAAGTTCATCGACAATGGCCTTTACCCTAGCGCCTTTAAACCCAACACATGCTCCAACAGGGTCTACATTAGAATCCTTAGAGTATACTGCCATTTTAGTTCTTGAGCCTGCTTCTCTTGCAATGCTATAGATATCTACAATTCCTTCCTGTATTTCAGGAACCTCAAGTTCAAAAAGTCTCTTAACAAGACCTGGATGAGTTCTAGAAAGAAGTATTTGAGGTCCCTTGGTAGTCTTCTTGACTTCTAGAATATAAGCCTTTATTCTATCCCCTTGATTGTAGGTCTCTCCTTGAATTTGCTCGCTTGGAGCTAGTATTCCCTCTGTTTTATCTAAGTCTACATAAACATTGTTTTTGCTAACTCTTTGTACTAGTCCAGTAACTATCTCATTTTCTCTATTGATGAATTCATCAAAGACAATTTCTCTTTCAGCTTCTTTTATTTTTTGCATCACAACCTGTTTAGCGGTTTGAGCTGCTATTCTACCAAAATTTCTAGGTGTAATCTCTATATTAACTATATCATTTATCTCATATCTTGTGTCTATTTCTTTAGCGGCTTCTAGGTTAATTTCAAGCAATTCATCTTCTACAGTTTCAACCACTGTTTTCTTTGCATATACTTTAACTTCACCACTCTCTTTATTAATTAGAACTTCCACATTTTGTGAAGAACCAAAATTCTTTTTATAACCTGAAATAAGTGCTGCTTCTAATGCTTCAAATATTATATCTTTTTTAATACCTTTCTCTTTTTCGATTTCTTCAAGAGCCTCTATAAATTCGGCTTTCATATCCCCTTTAACCTCCCAACTAAAATTTAATTGCTAAATTAACCTTAGAAATAATCTCTCTATTTATTTGCATTTCCTCTTCTTTTTCATCAACTATTAATATAATATTATCATTAAAGTCGGCAAGTTTACCTATATATTTTTTCTTACCATTTATCTGTTTATATAAACTGATTTCTATATCTTTTCCAATACTTTTTTCCAAATCCATGTTGCTTTTTAATGGTCTATCTAGTCCTGGCGAAGATACTTCTAAGAAATAATTATCTTCTATAGGGTCTTTTTCATCAAGAAGAGTACTTAGTTCCTCACTTACTTTTTGACAGTCATCTATTGTCACTCCGCCTTGCTTATCAATAAATACTCTCAAATAAAAGTGAGGACCTTCTTTAATATACTCTACGTCAACTAACTCATAGTTATATTTCAATAATATTGAACCTAACATTTCTGTAACCATATTTTCAATTGCTGCTTTTTTCATGTGTTCACCTCCAAGCACCTACGTTAATATTTTGCCATAAAATAGCTTAATTATTCTAAAAGCATACTATAATAAAGTAAGAGTGGGAAAACCCACTCTTGCTGCATACGCCTATTTATTTCAAGCATATCATATTTTTTTCCAAAAATCAAATATTAAATATAGCAAGTTAAACTCTCCCATAAATTTCACAACAAACTGTATCCTAAAGCCTTAAATAGCAGCTAATAGTATTCTCTTAAACAAAATATAATTAATTTTCTAATCTATTTATGATCTGTTAAGTACATCGATAATGCCATCCTCGTTGCTCAATTTATTTATTAAATCGCTCTTTAATGATATGTTAGGGATTTTAATTATTAAATTCACGATTTCTATTTGTTCATCTTCAGGAACCAAATCAATATTTAAAATATGTCCACCTAAATCCCCAATAATCTTGCATATTTTACCTAGCTGTCCTGGCTTATTAATAGCAGTTATTTTTAAACTCAAATAGTTTCTTCTCACTTTTATATTTTTTTCAAGCCTTGAAAAAGACAATAAGGTAATAAGGACTAATAGAACGGTAATTATGGCTCCTAAGTAAAAGCCTGCACCTATGGCAATGCCTATACAGGCTACTGCCCATAAGCTAGCTGCTGTAGTTAATCCCCTGACTGTATCTCCTTGTCTAATAATTGTTCCTGCACCTAAAAAGCCTATTCCACTAATAACCTGTGCACCAAGTCTATCAGGCTGAAGTGAAGTTTGGTGCTTGAACATATCAAAAATAAATATTGATGTTAGCATTACAAGTGTTGAGCCTACGCACACTAAAATATGTGTCCTAAGCCCTGCTGGTCTTTTTATGCTTTCTCTCTCAGCACCAATAATGCCTGATAGTAAAACAGAAAGTATAAGCCTAAAAGCTACCTCTTTAATAGAAATCATCTCATCACCTATCTAAAGCTGGCTAATATTTTTACTATATCCCAATACATTTTTATCCTTGAGGTGAAACCTTTTATTATTCCCAGTTTTTCTTCTTTCATCACATGAGTAAGATTTTCTAAGATAATATCTCTAGATGTAATATTGTTATTTATTACATATTTAGTTAATGCTACCTCTACTCCATACCTTGTAATATCTATATTAGGGATGCTTTCAAATAAATATCTTTTCATTGCTCTTTGACCTGATAAATATGGTGCTACTTTCTGAGCTAAATCTGTACTAAATCTACCATTACTAAATACTCCAATTGTCATATCAACCTCTCCATTGATAACTGGAATTACTAAATCAATTACATGCTGCTCAGTTAAACCAAGGAGGTCTGCATCTAAAAATAACAATATTTCTGAATGTGTGGCATTTACACCTTTACTTAGGGCTCCGCCTTTTCCAATATTATCCCTTAGGTCTAATATCTCTACTCCTTGCTTCTTTGCAGCATTGACAGTATTGTCTACAGAGCCATCACTAACCACTATTATTTTATCTACTAATTTAACATTTTTTACTACTTTAATTACTTCACTAATAGTTTTTTCCTCATTATAAGCGGGTATTATTACAGTTACTGAACACATTTAATCACCTTAATTTTATCCATAAGTTTTGTTTATAGCTTTTCTATTTCATTAATAAGTTCATCAAGCAGCTCATGCTCTTCAACTTTTTTAATTATTTGACCTTTTTTAAATATGATGGCAGAGCCTACACCACCTGCTATTCCTAAATCAGCCTCTCTAGCTTCTCCAGGTCCATTAACAGCACAGCCCATAATTGCAAGCTTAATGGGTTTTGCAATGTCTCCTATTTTTTCTTCTACTTTGCTAACTAGGTCAATTAAATCTATCTGAGTTCTGCCGCACGTAGGACATGAGATAATTTCTATCTTATCTTTAAGCAGTCCTAAAGTTCTTAATATCTGTTTACCAACCCTTACCTCTTCAACTGGATTACCTGTTAATGAAACTCTAATAGTATCACCTATGCCCATGAGCAACAATGAACCAATACCAATAGAGGATTTAATCGTTCCTGACCACGGAGTACCTGCCTCGGTTATTCCAATATGGAATGGATAGTCTATTACTTCTGCTGCCTTTTTATATGCATTTATAGTTAATGCTACATCTGTTGCTTTTAAAGAAATCTTTATGTTATTATAATTCAAGTCTTCTAATATTCTGATGTGCTCTAAGGCACTATAGACCATAGAGTCCTCATTTACTCCGTTATATTTCTCTATTATCTCTCGTTTAATAGAGCCTGAATTAACTCCTATTCTTATAGGGAGATGTCTGTCTTTACAAGCAAGGACTACTTCCTTTACCTTATCCTTCGAGCCAATATTTCCTGGATTTATCCTAAGACCATCTACTCCATTTTTTATGGCACTAAGAGCAAGCCTATAATCAAAATGTATATCTGCTATAAGTGGAATATTGATTCCTTGCTTTATATTTTTTATAGCCTCAGCAGCCTCTTTATCAGGAACCGCAACACGTACTATATCACAACCCACTTTTTCTAATTCTAATATTTGCTTAATTGTCTTTTCCGCGTCTCTAGTATCTGTGTTAGTCATAGACTGAACAGATATAGGATACTCTCCTCCAATTCCCACTGTACCTACAAGCATTTCTTTGCTTTTTCTTCTCATGGTATCACCACCTAGAAAATATTAAACTTAATTATATCCTTATATGCTACTACTATCATTAATACTATCAATAGTACAAATCCTATGAAATGAACAAACCCTTCTCTTTCTGGATTTACTGGTTTTCCTCGAATCAACTCAAATAATAGAAAAACTAGTCTGCTTCCGTCAAGTGCAGGTATGGGTAAAAGATTGAAAAAACCAAGATTTATGCTAATAAAGCCTGCAACATAGAGCACATATTGGAAACCTGACTTGGCAGCTTCTCCTACAAGATAAACTATTCCTACCGGACCTGATATATCTCCACTGCTAACCTTACCTTTGAAAAGCATGGCTATAAACTGGAACATCAAGCCTAATACCATTATCATATTCTGAAACCCACTTTTTATTGATAGTGACAAAGATCTAGCCATTTTAGGAGCAATCCCGACTATCAATCTATTCTCTTCTTTATTGATTATTGGTTTCATAAGGAAGCTATATTCCTTGTCATTTCTAATAACAGAAATAGAGATTTCTTCCCCATTAGATTTATTGATAATATTCTTAACATCTTCCCAGCTA
This sequence comes from Firmicutes bacterium UBA3546, assembly GCA_002376545.1. Lineage (GTDB taxonomy): Bacteria > Bacillota > Clostridia > Tissierellales > Proteiniboraceae > Proteiniborus. The sequence goes on from DFOH01000050.1 coordinate 146,014, forward strand.
TTAACCTCAAAATCATTTATGCTTTTTATAGTATCTCCACTTCTAAGTCCTGATTCATATGCAGGCAGTCTTTCAGTAACCTCTTCTATAGTTGTGGTAGGTACACCTACATTATAAGCATAAATACTAAATACAATAATAGCCAAAATGAAGTTCATTATAGCTCCTGCGGCTATGACAGCCATTCTTGTTCCAACAGACTTCTTGCTAAAACTCTTTACATCATCAGAATATTCATCCTCACCTTCCATCTTAACATAGCCACCAATAGGTAATAGTCTTAAACTATAATCTGTATCCCCTTTATTTATTTTAAACAATTTAGGACCCATTCCTATAGCAAACTCATGTACCCTTATTCCAGAAATTTTAGCTATAATAAAATGTCCAAATTCATGAAAAACTACAACTATAAAAAAAACAAAAATTGTCGCCAAAGCTGTTTGCAATTATAAAACACCACCTTAATTACATGTTCTACTTATAACTAATTCTCTCGCCCATTTATCACTCTCTAAAATATCATCTAATGTAGGATTTTTAACTGAAGTATGATGAGACATTGTATCATGAATAATCTCTGGTATTTCTAAAAAATTAATTTTGTTATTTAAAAACATTTCTACAGCAACTTCATTTGAAGCATTTAAAACTGAAGGCATAGTTCCTCCAGTATTAATTGCTTTATATGCTAATTCTAAGCATGGAAATGATTCTGTATCAGGTAGTTCAAATGTAAGCTCCCTTAAAGTGACAAAATCTAGCTTTTTGAGCTGGTTTTCTTTTCTTTTAGGATAAGTCAATGCATATTGAATAGGTATTCTCATATCAGGAATACCCATATGGGCAATTATACTACCATCAATATATTCTACCATAGAATGTATTATACTTTGAGGATGCACTATTACTTCTATTTTGTCAATATCTATATCAAATAACCATTTAGCTTCTATTACTTCTAGCCCTTTATTCATTAATGTAGCTGAATCTATAGTCAATTTTTTTCCCATTACCCAATTAGGATGTTTAAGGGCATCTTCTACCTTAATATTTGCTAGCTCATCAGTCTTTCTTCCCCTAAAAGGGCCTCCTGAAGCAGTTAATATTAACTTTAAAATTTCATTTTTGCTTCCGCATCTTAAAGCCTGAAAAATTGCGGAATGCTCACTATCAACTGGTATTATATCAACCTTATTTCTTAGAGCCTCCCTCATTACAATTTCACCTGCTGTTACTAATGTTTCCTTATTTGCAAGTGCAATTTTTTTACCACATTTAATAGCTTCTAAAGTAGGAATTAATCCTATCATACCGACTACAGAGGTAATTACTATATGAACATCTTCTAAAGTAACAGCTTCAATTAATCCTTCCATACCTGACATTACTTTTATATTATACCCTTTGAGCCTATCTTTTAAAATCTTTGATTTCTGTAAATCCATAACAGCAACAATCTTAGGAGAAAATTCTAAAGCCTGTTGCTCAATTAAATCAATATTATTATTTGTCGTTAATGCAATTACCTTATATTCTTTAGAATTCCTTATGACATCTAAGGATTGAGTTCCTATGGAGCCAGTAGACCCTAATATACTTATTGCCTTCAAAATACCACTCCTTATTTTATACAAATACTATTCTTGTGCTTAAGAATAAAAAAGCTTTAATACTGAAAACCTCCTAAATATTATTACACTCTTGAAATAAAGATTTATTTAATTACAAACAAAGCTATATAATAATATACTAAGGGACCTGTAAAAAGTATGCTATCAAATCTATCTAAAATGCCTCCATGTCCAGGCATTATATTTCCATAATCCTTAATATTAGCTAATCTTTTAATTCTTGAAGCAGTTAGGTCTCCGATTTGAGCCATAATGGAACAAATTATACTTAAAAGAGCAATGCCCCATAAATTATCAAGCTTAAAATAATAGGAAAATACTAGATTTAAAACTAGACTTCCCAAAATCCCCCCAATAAAACCCTCTACACTTTTCTTGGGACTTAAACTTGGACATAACTTTCTTTTTCCGAAATTAACCCCTACAAAATAAGCAAATGTATCTGTGCCCCAAGCAGTTATAAATACTATCCAAATATAAATGCTTCCACCTAATAAGGCAATATGAGATATAAAAAAGGGTATATACAAAGCTCCTAAAATAGTCACAGTCACATCGCTAATTTTTACTTTTTCATCAAGTACTAAAATACAAAGCAAAGATATAGTATATAAAAATAGTAATAATCTAAAAAGCTCATTTTTATCTGTTATAAGCAATACAAACAAACCAACAGAAAACAAATAGTTGATAATTAAGATGGTCCTAAGTCCATTAATTTTTCTTACAGCCTTGTCAAATTCAAATAAACCAATTAAGGAAATCAATAGGATTGAAATATTCAATAATTGACCTCCAATTAAAACTACTGTAAAAAGAATGATTAAGCCTATTATTCCTGAAATTATTCTAACCTTCATAGCTAGTCACCTAAATTCCCCCAAATCTTCTTTTTCTACTCTGATATTCAATTAAAGATTTGTAAAGTTCCTCTGTAGTAAATTCTGGCCAATAAACATCAGAAAAAACAAATTCTGTGTAGGCAATTTGATAAAGCAAAAAATTACTTACACGCTTCTCTCCACTTGGTCTAATCAATAAATCTGGATCAGGTTGGTCTTTCGTAAAAAGATAGTTTCTAAATAGCTCCTCATCTATTTCATCTAAAATAACATCCCCTACTCTTACATCACTAATCAATGATTTTATTCCGTCGATGATTTCGTTTCTTCCGCCATAATTTAAAGCAATATTTAAGTTCATCTTATCATTGTTTTTTGTTTTTTCTATTGCATTTTTTACTTCTTCTCTTGGCAGAGCAGGTAATTTATCTAGATTTCCTAAGATATTTATCCTAACATTATTCATATGTAGAGTATTAAGCTCTTTTTTTAGATATTCAACTAATAGCTTCATCAGAGTATCAATCTCTTCCTTAGGACGTCCCCAATTCTCTGTAGAAAAAGCATAAAGAGTTAAGTATGGTATTCCAAGGTTTCCAGTAGCTTCAACAATCTCCTTGACTCTTTCTACACCTTCTCTATGACCTGCTGTTCTAGGTAGTAATCGTTTTTTAGCCCATCTACCATTACCATCCATTATTATAGCCACATGTTTAGGCAGCTTATCTATATCAATTTTATTCAATAAAAAACTTATCTTTGTTCCATCCTTGTTCATGCTATCCCCTCCATATAGAGTTGAACTATCAAAAAACCCCTTCTTTACATAAGAAGGGGTTAAAAGTAACTAAATACAACAGTAATAATGCTTCCAGCTTTAGTACATCTAACTATTCTCGGCTCAAATAGTAAAGGCTCTTTGAGCTTTTTATTTGCTGTTGTCCCTTTAACTTCTATTTTATTATTACTTAGTTCTTTCAAAAATTCTAAGCCTTCCTCAAGTGGAAAACCTGTAATATCAAACTCGCTCAATAAGGTTATACCTCCATAAGTTCTTTTTCTTTTTGAACTAGTAGGTTATCAATTTCTTCTATATACTTATCTGTAATTTTTTGCATTTGTTCTTCTGCTTGTTTTTGCTCGTCCTCAGTTATCTCTGATGCTTTTTGCAGCTTTTTGATTTGATCATTAGCATCTCTTCTTCCATTTCTAATAGCTATTTTTGCATTCTCTGCAATCTTTTTTACTACTTTTATTAATTCTTTTCTTCTTTCTTCAGTTAATTGGGGAATAACAAGTCGAATTACCTTTCCATCTACTGAAGGATTTAAGCCTAAATCTGATTTTAAAATCGATTTTTCAATCTGTGAAATAACACTAGCATCCCAAGGCTGAATTACAAGCAGTCTAGGCTCTGGAGCAGAAATGTTTGAAATTTGATTTAATGGTGTTTGAGTTCCATAATAATCAATAGTGATTCTGTCCAATAGAGTAGGGTTAGCCCTTCCAGCTCTTATACTATTAAGCTCATCTTTATAGGACTTAATAGCTTTCTTCATCCTCTCTTCTGTTTGCTTATGAACATCTAGATACATAATTATTCCTCCTTTACTTGAGTTCCAATTTGCTCTCCACGAATAATTCTTACAATATTATTGGCATCATCGATACCAAAAACAATCAAAGGTATTTTATTATCCATACATAAAGAAGTAGCAGTAGAATCCATAATTCCTAATCCTAAGTTTAATATATCTATATATTTAAGTTTATCAAATTTCTTTGCTTCTGAGTTCAAACAAGGATCAGAATCATAAACTCCATCTACACCTTTTTTAGCAAGTAAAATAACCTCAGCTTCAATCTCTGCAGCCCTTAATGCAGCAGTAGTATCAGTAGAAAAATAAGGATTACCAGAGCCACCAGCAAATATTACAACTCTACCCTTTTCTAAGTGCCTAATAGCTCTTCTTCTTATATAAGGCTCTGCAATTTGTCTCATTTCTATAGCTGTCTGCACTCTAGTTAAAACACCTATCTTCTCTAAAGCATCCTGTAAGGCAAGTGCATTAATGGTAGTTCCTAGCATTCCCATATAGTCTGAGGTGGCTCTATCCATCCCTTCTGAGCTTCTTCCTCTCCAGAAGTTCCCTCCGCCAACTACTATGGCCACCTGAACTTTCATATCTTGTAGTTTTTTAATTTCTTCTGCTATCATTACAATAGTGTTTTCATCGATACCAAAACCTTTTTCTCCTGCTAATGCTTCACCACTTAGTTTTAGAACAATTCTTTTATATTTGGGTTCTATCATGTAAACACTCCTAGCATAAATATTCTACATCATATTTAAAATACCTTCAATAATTAGTAAAATCAAATAAATATTAATCTTGAATTATTTACTTAAATGGAGAACACTTCGTGTTCTCCATTTAATTAGCCATTTATTTGCTTAGCTACCTCTTCAGCAAAATTATCTTCTCTTTTTTCTAAACCTTCGCCAACTTGGTACCTAACAAATCTTCTTATCTTAATATTTTCACCAATCTTAGCTATTTTTTCAGCCAAAAGGTCTTTTACAATAACATCTGAGTCTTTAATAAATGGTTGTTCTAGTAAGCATACTTCTTTATAATATTTTTCAATTCTTCCTTCAACCATTTTTTCCGCGATATGTTCAGGCTTTCCTTCGTTTAATGCTTGATGCTTTAAAATTTCTCTTTCTTTTTCGATTTCATCTTGTGGAACTTCATCTACAGAAACATATTTAGGATTTGAAGCAGCTACCTGCATAGCCATATCTTTAACAAAAGTCCTGAATTCTTCATTCTTCGCAACAAAATCTGTTTCAGTATTAACTTCAATTAATACACCAATTCTGCCTCCATGTATGTATGAATCTACAATACCCTCGGATGCAACTCTTCCTGCTTTTTTAGCAGCCTTTGATAGTCCTTTTTCTCTAAGCAAATCGATTGCTTTTTCAATGTCTCCGTTTGTTTCTTCTAAGGTTTTTTTGCAATCAAGCATTCCTGCGCCTGTTCTTTCTCTTAATTCCTTAACCATCCCTGCTGATATAGCCATTTTATATGCCTCCTTTTAAATTTAAAAAAGGTAAGAGCAGTAAGGGAATAATTCCCCTATAACCCTTACCTTTATGATTACTCTTCTATTTGCTCGCCTTGTTTACCCTCTAAGACAGCATTAGCAATTGTTTCAGTAAGTAGCTTAACAGCTCTTATCGCATCATCGTTTCCTGGAATTACAAAATCCACTTCGTCTGGGTCACAGTTTGTATCAACGATTCCCACTACTGGTATTCCAAGTATTTTAGCTTCCTTAACTGCAATCTTTTCTTTTCTAGGGTCAACAACGAATAATGCATCTGGAATTCTTTGCATATTCTTAATTCCGCCAAGGAATTTTTCCAATCTCTCAGCTTCATGTCTTAATTTGATGACTTCTTTTTTAGGAAGAACATCAAAAGTTCCATCCTCTTCCATTTTCTCTAATTGTTGAAGTCTCTCAATTCTTTTTCTTATTGTCTTGTAATTTGTTAGCATTCCTCCAAGCCATCTTTGGCTTACAAAATGCATGCCACTTCTTTTTGCTTCGTTTTCAATAGATTCTTGAGCTTGTTTTTTAGTACCAACAAAAAGGATTTCTCCACCATTAACAGCCACATCTTTAATAAACTCGTATGCTTCCTCTACTTTAACAACAGTTTTTTGTAAATCGATAATATATATTCCATTTCTCTCAGTAAAGATGTATTCTGCCATCTTTGGGTTCCATCTTCTTGTTTGATGACCAAAATGTACTCCAGCTTCTAAAAGACTCTTCATAGAAATAACTGACATGCTTTTCACCTCCCTTTGTTTTTCCTCCACTCTTTTCAACTCCATAGAGCACCAAAATGGCACGCCTCTAAAGATCAAAGAATGTGTGTAGTTTCACCTTATGTAGTATAACATAACTTATTTAATTTGGCAATAAGTTTTTTCGAGTAATAAGGATACTATACTATATTCTTCATTATTTACATTTTTTATACTGTATTTTCAGAATTAATTTTATTATTGTGAAATTTTAATATTATTTCCACTTCCCTAATCCCTTTTTGGGTAATTTTCGCTATATCCTCTGTGCTTAGCCCTGAATTACTCAATTCAATAATTCTATCATATCTATAACTTTGAACATCATTTATTAGTTCTTCTTGAGTATCATTGTTATTATTGTTTTCATTATTATCGTCTTCCCTAATTAACTCCTTATTAATACAATTAGTTACTGATATGGAATCTATATCTTCACTAATCTCTTCAGTAGCTAAAATATTTATCTTGTCTAACACATTTTCAAATTTGATTTTATTTTCAACTGATTGAGAATTAAATTTATTTGTGTCCTCAGTTAAATTCACTTCTTCTATATTAGTTGCTTTTCTGTCTTTATTAAAAATTATAGCTATAAATGTCACTACAGTCAAAAGTAAACCTAATAAGAAAATAAAAGTATTCATTTTGCACCCCATTAGATTTTAATATCAATTTTAGTGCCTATTGCACCACTTAAGTTAACCTTATCTTTTTTATTTGTATCTTTTTCGCTCATATCTCGAGAATGTGTATTCCCGTTTTCTTTAGAGTTTTTATTTTTATTGCCTTTTTGTTTATTATTATTCTTAATATGATATACCTTATCTGTTGTGTTAATCTTTTTTAGCTCTTTTTCAAACTTTTTATTTTGTAATATGGCTTGATTTTGTATAAAAAATTTTTGCTTGTTATTTTCTAGCTGTTGTACCTTTGATGCTAATTGAGCGTTAGGGATAAGGTTATTTAAATCAATTGGTCTCATAAAAATACCTCCTAAATATTATAATTCGTATGGACCAATCTTTATTTCGTTATTTTCTCTATATAGAGTACAATGCTTTATTTCATCTCTTATGAACATTGTGCTATTTCCTATAACAATTTTCACACCCGGATATATAACATTTTCAGCTTTTATCCTACCTCTAGACAGTAATTCTATCTGTTTTGTTATGTAAGATAATTCTTGTTTTTGACTGTCAAGGCTCCTTATAAGAATGCTTCTTGCTTGGATAATTTTGTTTAGTGTCTCTTCTTTTTCTTTTGTTAGCTCACCATTTTTTGATAATCTAGCAAATAAAACAATTGATTTATCAAATTTTTCAATATTACTTTCAGTTTCTTCCACCTTAGTCTTAGTCGTTTCAAATTTAGCTCTTAGATTTGGATCTACGCCTACTTCTAAAATAGTTGTAGTCGCCATAGTTGAGCCAATGGTCTTAGCTACTATTTCAATAGCAGCCTTACATACTCCTCCGACAATTAAACCCTTTTTTCCAGTTACCTTTATACTTCCATTGCTGAATACTTCGCTATGCATTATTGCATCTGAAATAATATCGCTATCTGCTTCTAAGAAGCTATTTTCAATATATCTTGCAACAATAGTACCTTTAGAAATAAGTCTGCCTTTGTTATATCCTTGGATTCCTCTTTTTAAAAGGATATTTCCAAGACTGCTTATTTTTGCTCCCTCAACAACACCTTCAATATCAACATCACCGTCTACATTTACTTCGAATCCAGTTAATACATTTCCTTTAATTTTAATACTCCCATTAAAGTTTATATTGCCTGTTGAATTATCAATATTTCCTTTTACTTCATAAATTTCCTTTACTATTACTTTATTGTCTTGTATGCTGACTTGACCATCTTTTTCAGCAATTAACTTTTTTCCGTCTTCAGAAACTATAACATTTTTGCCATATCTAAATTCTATCTTTTTGCCTTTCTTTCCCTCAATAGTATGCCCATGTACCGTAATACCTTGTTTCTCATCTGTTGGCATAAATAGCTCAGCTAGGATATCACCTGCTCTTACGTTATGAATTATATCAAGATTTCTAAAGTCTACACTGCCATCCTCTAGTATCCGAGGAGTAGTATCTATCTTCACAGGGAATAAATACTTTATATAGCCGTCTTCCCCATCTATAGGTTTTTCACCTTCTGCTATTAACGTTCTATTGTTATAATTTCTCTCATTTATAATTTTTTTAACTAAATTTACATTTAATCCGTACTTAATATGTTCATATATTTTTTCAAATGCAGCATCAATACTTAAATCTTTTCCACCAAAAGGAGGCACTAAAGTAATAAAAGCGCATAAACCATCATTAGAAAAATCTATGTTTAATTCTGCATCAAGTAGAACTTCTTCTTGTTTTGGTGCGATTTTAAATTCTATTTTATCTTTGGAATTTAAGGCTTCCTCTATTACACTAATATCTACATCCTCAATTCTTTTTTTTCTTATAAATTCAAGTACCTGTCTTGAATTAGAGCGAAAAATTTCCCTATCTATAATATTAAGGTATACCCCGTCATCACGATAGCTAATATGAAAAAAGTTATCTATACTAGAATTAATCTTATCTAGTTCAATTAATTTTTCAGCTAGTTCTATCTCATTATTCATAAGGTTTTCCTCGCTGATAGACTGATTCAAAGATATTTTAATTTTATAGTTTTTAATAGATACTCCCATTAGCGTCTTAGCTTTTTCTATTACTTCAACTTTTACTTGGTCTCTATCTTTTTGTAATTGTTTCAGTCCCTCATCTATTAATGTATTAAGGTCTCTTCCCTCTAAAATAATAAAATCTTGAGACATATTATCACATCCTAATATTTATTATTATATAATTCCTTTTAACGCTAATAGGTTTTTAAGTGACAGAATAGCTTTACTATGTAGCTGAGATATCCTGGACTCAGAAACTCCTAATATACTTGCTATTTCTTTATATGTCAGGCCATCATAATAATATAATGAAATCACCATTTTTTCCTTATCACTCAGATTATCTATAGCTTCTTTAAGGATGCATCTTAGTTCTTTATTTTCAAATATCTTCTCTGGACTATCTAAATCACTTAAAGCTGCATATGTATCTCCTTTACTGACCAAGGTTTCCTCTAATGAAATTACGTTTAATGTTGATATCTCTGAGAGTATACTTTCAACTTCTGTTTCATTGGTTTTTAACTCATCAGCAATCTCTTTAATAGTTGCACTTCTTCCCAGTTTGTTTTCTATCGTATTTATTGCTTTTTCCATTTCTTTAGCTTTTTTTCTTAATCCTCTAGGTATCCAATCTAATTTTCTTAAATTATCAATGATTGAACCTCTAATTCTGATTTGTGCATAGGTCTCAAATTTTAAATCTCTATTAATATCGAATTTATCTATAGCATCAATAAGTCCAAATATACCAAATCCAACTAAATCCTCATATTCTACATTCCCACCATAATAGTTATACATTCTACCAGCAACAATCTTAACTAGTTGAATATATTTCTCAATCAATATTTGTTTGTAACTCAACTCTTTAGTTTCCTTATAGTTCCTCCATAATAAGTCGATTGCCATATTGTCACCTCCAAAAAAGGTGGTATAAAACTTTTTATATATTTTTAGTACCGTGCCCTATGGTTTTTACTAATAGGTTCCCATCTTGGCTACTCAATTCAATAGTTCTACCGTAGTTTCCCCCAGTATCTTCAGCAACTATATGCACATCTAGCTCTTGTAGCTTTTTTCTTGAAGCGATAACATTTCTTTCTCCTATTCTCAAAATATCAACATTTGAATCAAATGAAAACATTTGAGAGCCTCCAGCAAGTTTTGCAGTTAGGTATTTTTTGCTTGCTCCTAATAGTACCATCTCTCTTATCAATTCTTCGATTGCAGTATCAGCAAATTTTGCTTTGTTGCTATTATTTTTAATCTCAATACTAGATGGTAGCATAATATGTGCTAATCCTGCTACCTTATTGATTTTGTCATATAAGGCGATTCCTACACAGGAGCCAAGACCTAAAGTAGTTAAAATACCAGTAGATTTTATCGCTTTATAATCTGCCATCCCTACCTTAACAATTTCCATTACCCAATTACCCCTAAACTATTTAAAATTTTTTCAAAGGAATCAACCTCTGGTACTAGAAATAAATCCCCAGTTATTTTTTTATCGTTTTCTTCAAATTGTGTCTCTATAAAAATAACATGTTCTCCAATGTGACCAAATTGAACTGCTGGAACGCTTAGAATTGCAGCAGCCATATCTACACAAATAGATGGTATAGATATCTTTAAATTTAATCCCGTTAATACGCTTAAAGAATTAATATATGAAGCAGACAATATATTTCCGACCTCAGATAAAGCAGACATATCCATTTCATCAAGTTCATTTTTTGCATTATCACGACCAAAAAGCATATTCGTTAAATTCAAAGCAGAATCAATGTCTAAAACAAACATAATGTTTCCTTCTATTTCATCAGATAGCTTAAAGTAAATCCCAACTACCGGTGTTTCACTATCACCTAAAATATCGCCTACTTCTTTAAATTCTAAAATTTTTACTTTTGGTACTTTCATATCAACTTTTTTATCTATCATAGCGGCAAGCGCAGTTGCTGCATTGCCTGAACCTATATTTCCCAACTCCTTTAAAACATCTATTAGGATGGAATTTAAGTTGTTTAAATCCATATTTATTCACTCCTAGTAACTTGTTCTATATCTTTAATTCCAATAACTTTCTCAATGTCTATTAAGATAATTAAATTCCCTTCCTTTTTCCCAATTCCTTTGATAAAATCCTCAGTCACACTATCCTTAATTGCTGGTGGACTGTCAATATCTTCAGAGTTTATTTCAATTACCTCAGAAGATGAGTCTACCAGTAGACCAATCTCTATGTCATTAACGAAAACAATTATTATCCTTGAGCTAGCATCTACTTCTCTTGGAGCTAAATCAAATCTTAATCTTAAGTCCACTATAGGTACTACTTCTCCTCTAAGATTAATCACACCTTTTATATATTTTGGTGAATTAGGAACCCTAGTAAAGTATTGTATTCTTTCAATTGATTTTACACTAGTAATATCAATTCCATAATGCTCGTTGTCCATTGTAAAAACTACGTACTTAATATTATCGCTTGAATTACTCATATTTTCCCTCCTTTTCTCTAGAACAGAGAGTTAACATCTAAAATCAATGAAATCTGTCCATTACCTAAAATAGTTGCACCAGCTAAGTATGGTATTCCTGATAGAAACTTTCCTAAGGATTTGATTACAATCTCTTGTTGACCTATTAGCTTGTCCACTATCAATCCAGCTTCCTTATCACCTTTTTTAACTACTACCATTGTTGTTTCTTCGCTTTCTATAGAATCTTGTATTCCTAAAACTCTATTAAGCCTAATTATTGGCAGTGTGTTATTTCTGAATAATACTACCTCTTGGTTTTGAATTTTTCTAACTTCATTACTCTTAACAGGTGTGATTTCTCTTATAGAGCTTAATGGAAGCGCATATATTTCATCTTTTAAATTGATTAACAGTGCTGGTATAATAGCAAGTGTTAAAGGCAGTCTTATGCTAAATGTACTACCTTTGTATTGGCTTGTCTCAACTTCTACAATTCCATTTATGGATTCAATTTTATTTTTAACTACATCTAAGCCTACACCCCTACCAGAAACATCTGAAACAGACTCAGCCGTACTAAAACCCGGCAGAAATAATAAATTAATCGCTTCATTAACGGTTAACTCATCTGCCTCTGCCTGTGTTAATAGGCCTCTAGCTATTGCCTTACTCTTAACTTTTTCTATATTAATTCCAGCGCCATCATCTTCTAATTCTATTACTACATTGTTACCATCAGGATAAGCTTTAAGCTTTATCTTACCAATAGATGGTTTTCCCCTCTCTTTTCTCGTTTCAGGACTTTCTATTCCATGGTCAAGAGAATTTCTTATAAGATGAATAAGTGGGTCTCCTATTTCATCAATGATTGTTCTATCTACTTCAGTTTCTTCTCCAGTCATCTCCAGCTCTATTTCCTTACCCAGCTCTTTTGCCAGATCCCTTACCATTCTTGGGAATCTATTAAACACTCTTTCTATAGGAACCATTCTTACTTTCATTACCGCATCATGAAGACTTGTAGTTATTCTCTCTAAATATTCAATTGTTTCATTCAAATTATCTCTTTCAATGTTACCTGTATCTTCAAGCCTAGTCTTAATTATAATAAGTTCACTTACTAGATTCATCAAATTGTCTAGTCTATCAATGTCTACTCTAACGGTTTTCCCAATAATATTAGTAGTATTTTTTTTCTTTTCTTGTATAGACTTTTTATTATCTAAGCTAATATCCAAAATAGCTTCATTTTCTGTTGCCACTATCTCATGAATACTATCGCTTACTTGAATTTCTTCGCTAAGGTTATCAGATTCAAAGAATATTTCTTTAACTTTCACTTTTTCAATTTCAGAAATCATTAATAAGTCATTTTCTATTTCTTCCTTAGTTCTTTTTGTAACTAAAATAAGTGAAAACTCATTATCAAATCTTTCATCCTCTATATCCTCTGCTGGAGGAGAAGAATAAATTATTTCTGAGTAAGCCTCCAGTGTGTTAAAAACTATAAATGCCCTAGCTGATTTAAGAAGACAATTCTTACTTAGTCCAACTAATACATTATGAGCCTTTAATCCCTTATTTTTTGCCTTGTTAATTGCATTAATAACATATTCATCTAAATCATTCTTAAATTGCTCATTCTCTTTAACAGAACAACTGCTCTCCGATTTTAACTTTTTACCGCTTAATTTTTCATTAAGTTGCTGAATTAAAACAGTGCTGTCTTGTTCCCCTTCCTTCCCATTATTTACAATATTACTGATATGGTCATCAAGTACATCAAAACAAGAAAATAACAAGTCTACTATTTCTGAGCAAATCGCTATTTTATTGCTTCTCACTGCATCAAGCAGATTTTCCATTTCATGAGTTAGAGTAGCAATTTTATTAAATCCCATAGTTCCTGACATTCCTTTTATGGTATGTGCTATTCTAAATATTTCATTAATAAGGTCTTTATCATCAGGATTTTTTTCTAAATTCAATAGGTGTTCATTTAAAAATTGTAAATGTTCTTTAGATTCTTCTATAAACATATCAAGATACTGATTAATATCCATATTCTACACCCCCAATATATTCATTATTTCATTACTTATTTCATTTAACGGTAGTATTTTATTAACACAACCATTATTAACAGCTGATTTTGGCATACCATATACTACACTGCTTTCTTCATCCTGCGCTATTGTATGACCACCACTGTCAAAGATCCTCTTCATTCCATTGGCACCATCAGAGCCCATTCCCGTCATAATAACAGCAATCTTTTTTAAAGTTCTTATTGCTGCAACAGATTCCATCAACACGTCAACAGATGGTCTATGACCAGATACTGTAGCATCTTGTCTGAGTCTTAATTTTATCCCATCTTTCTCTTGTTGAACTACCATATGGTAATTACCAGGAGCAATATAACAGTACCCCTTAAGCATTTTTTCGCCATCCTCTGCTTCTTTTACTTTAACATTAGACATAGAATCTAATCTAGTAGCTAAAGATTTAGTAAACCCCTCAGGCATATGCTGCACGACTAAAATACTGCCGTTAATATTTGCAGGGATTTGAGGAATCACTGACTGTAATGCTTTAGGTCCTCCTGTTGAAGTTCCAATAGAAATGATATATTCTAATTCCTTTTCCTTTGAAAATATGATATTATGTACTGTCTTAGGTCTTGTACCAGAAATATATGATTTAGAGCTTCCCTTAATTTGAGAAGCTATCTTAACCTTTTCTATTAACTCCTTTTTTTCTTCTTTATTGCTTAATTTAAATATATTAGTAGGTTTAGTTATAAAGTCAATTGCACCAATCTCTAATGCCTTTATAGTAGATTCCGCACCGCTTACAGTTAAGCTGCTTAACATAATTACTGGAATATTGTATAATCTTACTATTTCTTGTAATGCTGAAATACCATCCATTATTGGCATTTCAATATCTAGCGTAATTACATCTGGGACAACATGCTTTAGCTTTTCTAATACATCCTGTCCATTTTTTGCAGTCCAAGGTACATCAATGTCCTTATCCTCATCTAATATATCTGATATTATTTTTCTCATAAATGCCGAGTCATCAACTACCATTACCTTAATAGCCATTAAAATCAATCCTTTTTTTCCGAAGTTCTCTTTGCTGTTCAAAAATATATTTTATAATTGCATCTCTGCTATAATTATCAATATCTACAAATTTAACACCAATTTCATATTTGTATTTATGGTCGTTACTTTTAAACTCAGAGACTCTTACGACTTCCCCTATGGTACTAATCACTATTCCTTTAATAGTGAGGTTAAGTCTTAGCCTTTCAAATTTTTCATGTCTGAAATTTGAGAAGAACTTCATTCCTCCTCCGCTGATATCTCCAGAAATACATACTTCCTTTTCAGCTGCTCCATTATCTTCTTTTTCAATATTGTGTTCTTTTTCGACCTGTATTGATATAGGCAACCTAAAGAAGCTACGCTCCTGTATTTTAGTTATATCACTAAGTATTTCAATTTTAAGTTTATAAATTCCCTTCTCCCATACTTCTTTTACTAATGCTCTAAAAACAAATTTTCCTATTTTTTCTTTATTATATTTTACCTCAATAACAGTATTAGGTCTAATATAAATAATAGTGCTTCTCCTAATTGGTCCAGCTATTATGTACTCTCTGTCATTTAGTATATCTAAGATTTGGCTGCTATGTTGATTTGCTGGATATTCTACTTTCGAAATATAAATCTTATCTCCAATCTTTAGTTCAGATGAATTCATAGCCACTTAAGCATATCCCCCTTATAAAATTTGGCCTTTCCTAATAGTAAAAGTTAGTAGGTTTTATTGTTAGCGAAAAAACCCTTAAATTTGCCTATGAAATTCTGAAAGTTGCTGTTTTCATCTTCAATAGGTGAGCCTATGATTTTAATAGCTATACTATTGACACTTTTGGCTATAGACGAGTTAGGATATAAGCTTATAAATGGATGTTGATTTTTTACAGCTTCTACTACTTGTTTGCTATTCTGTATATATCCTAAATTTTCTATTTTTGTACTTAAAAACTTACTTGATGCTATACTTAACTTTTCAAAAACACTAAGTGCTTCTTTTGAATTTTCTACCCTATTTACTACCAGTTTAAGCATATTATTGTGTCCCTTAATTCTTAACGCTTTTATAAGAGTGTACACATCCGTTAATGATGTAGGCTCAGGGGTTGTTACTAAAATAACCTCGTGAGCAGCTGCTACAAAGCTCATAACCATCTCGGAAATACCTGCACCAGTATCGATTAGTACGAAATCAAATAAGCTTTCTAATTCAATTAACTGTTTTTTTAGATGCTCTATGCTATCATTATTTAATTGCAGCATATCATATAGCCCAGACCCACCGGCTATTATTTTAATTCCATTTGGTCCGTCAGTAATTACATCAGTAATTTTCTTGTTTTGGGTTAATACACTGCTTATAGTTTCTTTAGGAAACAATCCTAGCAAAACATCAATATTAGCAAGACCTATATCTGCATCAATAACCAAAACACTATATCCAAGATTACTTAATGAAATAGCAAGATTGATTGCAAAATTTGTTTTCCCAACTCCGCCTTTACCACTAGTAACAGCCATAATTCTCGTATTATTAGTTCTTTTTTCGATAGTATTCTCCTGATGAGTATTATCTGTTTTTCTTAATAATTGTCTTAATTTTTCTGCTTGATCGTACATGACTCTATTCTCCAATCAATCTTTCACTCAATTTATCCATATTAGGTATTTCTATATCATCTGGCACATTTTGTCCAGTAGTTAAATATGATATTTGGTTATTATAAAAGTATTTTGTATTTAAAATATTGCCTAAACTAAGCGCCTCATCTAATTTGCTGAATATTATCTTAAAATCAGTAATAAAGCTATATCTGTTTAGGACGTCTTTAATAGTTTCAAAATCTGTAGTTGTATTGATTACAAGATGTACTTCTTTATTATTTACCGACTCAATTAATTCCTTTACTTCATTCATTTGCTCTTCATTTTTATGACTTCTTCCAGCAGTATCCACAAGAATAATATCTTTATCTTTGAAGTTCGACAACGACTTATAAATATCCTTTATTTCATATGCTACTTTTATTGGAATATTCATAATTTCAGAATATACCTTTAGCTGTTCTACTGCTGCAATACGATAGGTATCTGCAGTAATCAAGCCCACCTCATGTTTCTTGTTTATAGAAAAATTTGCAGCAATTTTAGCCAATGTTGTCGTCTTTCCCACTCCTGTTGGTCCAATAAAAAATATTACCTTCTGTTTTCCATCATAGGTAATAGGAGAAGGTTCTCCTAAATAATCTCTAATACTATATAATATAATTTCTTGGGTCTGGATACTATCCTTGTTAGCCATATTTATTTGTTGATTTATTCTATCCAAAATCTTAAATGCAACATCTCTATTAACTCCATTATATATAAGGGAGTCGAAATATTTAGAGAATACATCAGGTAATTCTTCCTTTTTAGAATCCAATGTATTTACTACTGTTTCAACCATAGACTTAATTTTTTTTATTTCATCTTCTAAATAGTCTTTATTTTTTGGGGCATTACTTTTATCTTTATTAATATTGCTTTTCATTTTATCTAGTGCCGTATTTGAAGTGATGGAATGATATTCGGAATCCATATTTTTTTCTTCAAGAGCTGCAACTACTTCTATTAAATTTTTCTTAAATAAGCCCAATATCCCAGATTGCTTAACATTTCTAGTATGTAATATTATTGCATCTGAGCCAAGCTCTCTTTTTACTTTGCCCATTACCTCCTGGACTGAGCTTCCTATATATCTTTTAATCTTCATTTATATGGTCACCATCCCCATAGATTGTACTTCTACTGAAGAATCAATTTCATTATAAGATAAAACAATTAGATCCCTAGTTAGTTGCTCCGTCAATCTTTTTAAATATATTCTTACAATAGGTGCAGTCAAAATAATTGGCTGTAATCCAATGGAGGTCATTTTTTCAATATTAAGAACTATTTTATTTAAAATATTCTGAGCTTTATTAGGTTCAATTGCTAAATATGAGCCTGTTTCAGTTTGGTTAATTGATTCCATTATTAACTGCTCTAATTCACTATCTAATGTAATTACTTTAATTCTATTTTTTTCAACATATTTCTTGGTGATATATCTGGATAGCCTTTGTCTTACATACTCTGTAAGCATATCTGTATCTCTAGTAATGGCTGCATAATCTGCTAAGGTTTCCAAAATAGTTACCATGTCTCTAATAGAAATTTGTTCTCTCAATAAATTTATAAGGACTTTTTGTATATCACCAATTGACAAAAGTTTTGGAGTAAGTTCTTCAACTAAGGCTGGATGCTCCTCTCTTATATTGTCTACTAATACTTTGACATCCTGTCTGCTTAAAAGCTCGCTGGCATTTCTCCTGATGATTTCTGTCAAATGAGTTGCAATTATCGAAGGCGGATCTACTACTGTATAGCCCAAAACTTCTGCCTTCTCTCTTTCTTGCTCTGTTACCCACTTAGCAGGTAAGCCAAAAGCAGGCTCTATTGTATCTATACCAACTATGTCACCCTGTGATGTACCTGGATCCATAGCTAGAAAATGGTCAAAAAGCACTTCACCTTTTGCGATTTCTACACCCTTTATCTTAATTATATATTCATTAGGATTTAGCTGAATATTGTCCCTTAGCCTTACAATAGGTACGACCATTCCCAGCTCTAAAGCAACTTGCCTTCTTATCATTACTATTCTATCTAATAAATCTCCACCTTGATTTATGTCTGCTAACGGTATTATTCCATATCCAAATTCTAGCTCTATGTCTTCTACCTTTAGCAAGGTCATTACATTTTCAGGTTTTCTGATTTCGTCTATTTCTGCTGATTGGGTAACTTCAATTTCTTGGCTCTCGCTTTTCTTCTTACTAGCATTCATTGAAAAACCTACTACTAGGAATATAGAGCCTAAGATTATGTAAGGGGCATTTGGTAAAGGAGTAGCAATTCCCATAAACAATATGACTCCACCAACTATATACATCAATGTAGGGTTATTGCCAAAAAGCTGAACTAAAATATCTTGTCCAAGATTTGACTCAGAAGCAGCTCTTGTGACCACAATACCTGTGGCAGTTGAAATTAAAAGTGCGGGAATCTGGCTTACCAAGCCATCACCTACTGTAAGCATAGTATATTTGACTAAAGCTTCTCCAATAGGCATCTTATCAACTATAACTCCTATTACTAGACCAGCGGTGATATTTATTAATGTAATGATTATACCAGCAATTGCATCTCCTTTAACAAATTTACTGGCACCATCCATTGCACCGTAAAAATCTGCTTGCTGCTGTACTTCCTTTCTTCTAGTTTTAGCAGCCTGTTCAGTAATTAGCCCTGAATTTAAGTCTGCGTCTATAGCCATTTGTTTTCCAGGCATAGCATCTAGAGTGAATCTAGCAGCAACCTCTGCTACTCTCTCAGCACCTTTGGTTATAACCATAAAGTTAATTACTACAATAATAAGAAATATAATAAGACCTACAAAAACATTTCCTTGAATAACGAAATTACCGAATGCTTCAATAACATCTCCTGCATATCCTTCACTTAGAATATATCTAGTGGTAGATATATTTAAAGATAGTCTAAATAAGGTTGTTATCAATAATAACGAAGGAAATATTGAAAATTGAAGTGCATCCTTTGTATACATTGAAATCAAAAGGATTAGTAATGCTAGCGAAATATTAAAGCTTAGCAAAACATCTAAAGCTCCCATAGGAACTGGTATAATTATAAGCATTATAATAGCAATTATTGCTAGTGCTACTACTATATCTCCACGCTTCATAAAATCCTCCTTCTAGTATCTAAGACTATAAACATAGGCAAGTACTTCCGCAACTGCTTGAAAAAGGTCCTCTGGTATTATTTGACCAATTTCTACTGTATTATATAGTGTCTGAGCAAGAGGTTTATTTTCAACAGTTGGAATTCCATGTTTTTTAGCTGTATCTTTTATATTTTTTGCTATTAAATCCGCTCCCTTAGCCAATATATAGGGCGCATCATACATTTCTTTATCATATTTCAAAGCTATGGCATAATGGGTAGGATTTGTGATTATTACATCTGCTTTAGGAACATCTTGCATCATTCTTCTCATAGACATTTGTCTCTGTTTTTCTTTTATCTTTGATTTTATTTGAGGATTACCCTCTGTTTGCTTATACTCTTCTTTAATTTCTTGTTTACTCATTTTTAAATTCTTTTCAAAATCCCACCACTGATAGCCGTAGTCAAAAATTGCTAAAATGAATAGCGCAATTCCAGATCTAATACCAACATTAAACACAACATTTCCTATATAAGCTACTATATTCTCAGTATTAAGCTCCAGTAGTCTAAAAATATTATATACTTCCTTGATTGCATAGTTAAAAACAAGATACCCAATAACAAATATTTTGAAAATAGATTTTATTAGCTCTACTAAGGAACGTTTTGAAATTACTCTTTTAAATCCTTCTATTGGATTTAATCTGCTTAATTTAAACTCTAAAGATTTTGTTGTAAATAAAAAACCTACTTGCATATAGCTTGAGGCTACACCAAAAATCAATAATATTGCTGTTAATGGACCAACTATAATTACTATGACACTAATCATTCTAAGCATCAATATATGAATATCACCAGTATTAAATAAATCAGATTTTAGAAAATACTCTTTATAAAAGCTATTCGAAAACGACAATAAGTGATTAAGCATGTAGCCACCAAAAATCTTTAAGCATAGAAAAGAAACTATTATAATGATTGCAGAATTGATTTCTTTACTTTGAAGCACTTGTCCTTTTTCTCTAGCTTCCCTTCTTCGCTTTGGAGTGGCTTTTTCCGTCTTTTCTTCAGAAAACAATTGTAAATTAATTGTTAAATTCAAACTCAAGTTTATCATCCTTTTTGAATAACCTTTAAAAAGTTATAGATTTCCTCATTCATATTAGAAAAAATACTCTGTAGTGTTGCTAGGAAAACAGGAATAGTTATTATTACTGTAGCTATTCCTATGAAAATTTTCAAAGGCATTCCAACTATAAATACATTCATCTGAGGCATCGTCTTTGCTAAAATACCTAACAGGACGTCAGTAAGAAAAATAGCAGCCAGAACGGGTCCACTTATTTTAAAGCTAATTATAAATGTTTGAGTAAGTATTTGAACTAACTGATTAACCATATCTCCTGTAATTTTAAATTGTCCAATAGGTATATAATCATAGGATTTAACTAAGGCCTCAATTAAAAAATGGTGTCCATCTATGATAAGAAAAACTAAAATACAAATTATATAGTAAAATTGACCCATTATAGGTACTTGAATGTTTTGTTGTGGATCTAATACATTAACCATTCCAAATCCTGTTTGCATGTCAATAATTTGTCCTGCTAAGTATAGGATGGTAAAAAAAAGATAGGATATAAAACCCAGCATTAGTCCTACTAATAATTCTTTTATAGTAAACAATATTAATTCTAAAGGGGCAAGGTCTATAATTTCAACTTCGATTGTATTAACTAGTATAATTGAACAAAAAAACGAAAATCCAATTTTTAGTATGCTAGGAATGTTATCTCTACTAAATATTGGAGTAATGAAAAAAAGCCCTGTCATTCTTACTAAAACCATTATAAAGATTTGATATTTATTTAATGTATCTATTAATAAGGCTTCCATGTTAATCCCTCAACTTAATTTATATATGAACTTATATTGTTAAAAAGATTTAGTGTAAAGTCCATTAACACATTTAAAATCCAAGGGCCAAATACTAAAATTGATATAAAGACTGCAACTATTTTAGGTACAAAAGCCAGAGTAGCTTCTTGGATTTGAGTAGTTGCTTGGAAAATGCTAATTAATAAACCTACTAATAATCCAAATCCAAGCATTGGAGCTGATACCATCAGAATCATTTTAAGAGCTTGCTGTGCAATATTTAATACTTCTCCCTGACTCATATTAACTCTCCTTAACTATTTAAAACTTGTTATAATTTGTCCTATTATTAGATTCCATCCGTCTACCATTATAAAAAGCAGCAATTTAAACGGCAAAGATATCATAACAGGTGGAAGCATCATCATTCCCATAGACATTAATGTACTAGCAACAACCATGTCAATGACTAAGAATGGAATGAAAAGAATAAATCCAATCTGAAATGCTGTTTTTAGCTCACTTATAATAAATGCAGGAATTAACACTCTAGTCGGTATATCTTCTATTTCATTTACCTTGTCTATTTTAGCAATTTTCAAAAAAAGTGCAATGTCCTTGTCTTTAGTTTGTCTGAACATAAACTCTCTTATGGGAACCAAAGCTGTATCTATGGCTACCTCCTGGTTTATATCCCCTGATAGATATGGCTGAATTGCCTCTTGATTAACTTCAGCAGCAATAGGAGCCATCAAGAAAAATGTCAAGAACAATGCAATCCCAATTAGTACTTGGTTAGGTGGTGTTTGTTGTGTTCCTATTGCATTTCTAAGAAAAGATAAAACAATAATTATCCTAGTAAAGCTAGTCATCATAATCAATATTGAAGGTGCTAAAGACAATATTGTAAATAATATCAGTAGCTGTATTGCTGAAACATATCCTTCTCTTTCACTATTCCCATTGATAGCCTCAAGAGTATCGTCAAGCAATGGAATCTGCGGTGCTGAGAAACTAGTTCCATTGAGTAAAATTATAAGTATTAATGATATAATAATAATCCTAAAAGATTGTTTCATTTTCTCATTCCCTATCTTTTCTTAGTAATTTATTTTCAGCTGTAGTCTTTTATTTGATTATTCTTTTTTTCTAAATTTATTAACTATACTGTCCTTTTTCATTAATGCTCTTTCAATAATATTGTTAATTTCATCCTTATTCATTGTTAAATCACTAACTTGAATATTTACATCCTCTTTTCTTAGTTTATCTAGTAGCAGTAAATTCGAATTGTTGTCATATATAATATAAATGGTACTAAATATCTCAACAATAATAATTCTTGTATTATTTCCTAAGGGAATAATCTCAATTATCTTTGTATTTTTACTTTTGTTTAATGAACTAGACTTTCTAGCTAAATATTTGGTAAAAAAGAATGCTAAAAAAATTACAACAATAAAAGAAGCTAAATACATTGTTACTTTAATTATTTCAGTTATCACAAGGTCATCACATCCAATTATTTTTATAGCAAATTAATTAACTATCCTAGAACCTTTTTAACTGCTTCAAGTACTCTGTCTGTTTGGAAGGGCTTTACTATAAAATCCTTAGCTCCGGCCTGTA
This sequence comes from Firmicutes bacterium UBA3546, assembly GCA_002376545.1. Lineage (GTDB taxonomy): Bacteria > Bacillota > Clostridia > Tissierellales > Proteiniboraceae > Proteiniborus. The sequence continues at coordinate 168,951 of DFOH01000050.1, forward strand.
TAGCTTCAATTACCATAGCTTGCTGTCCCATTGCTGAGCACATAACTATTTTTGCAGCACTATCAATTTTCTTAATCTCCTTTACGGCTTGGATTCCATCTACTTCCGGCATTGTAATGTCCATGATAACTAAATCAGGTGATAGCTCTTTATACTTATCTATAGCTTTTGCACCATTTTCGGCTTCGCCTAAGACATCAAAGCCGTTCTTTGTAAGTATATCTTTTATCATCATTCTCATGAAAGCTGCATCATCAACTATTAATATTCTATTTGCCATAATAATTCCTCCTTAATTTTTGCCTATTCTTTTTGATGGACTAATAATGTCTGTAATTCTAACTCCAAAATTATCATCAATTACAACGACCTCACCTTTAGCAATAAATTTGCCATTTGCATATATTTCTAGGGGTTCTCCTAAGAGCTTGTCCAGTTCAATTATAGTTCCTGGTCCATATTCTAAAATTTCTCCAATTTTTCTAGTAGTTCTCCCTAGTTCTACGGTGATATCTATAGGTATCTCATGAATAAGTTCAATGCTCTCATTATACACTTTATTTTCCTTTGTTTCAAATTGATTTAGTTCAAATTTTTCGACATTTACTGGAGACTGCTTAATATTATTAGTTATTTCTGAATCATTACCATATTTTATTTGTTCGTGAGATAGTTTTAATTCACTTTTTTGTGGTTCTAATCTCACATTATTTTTTTCAAAAGAAGAATTTAAATCCTCTGTTCCCCTGACATCTTTCATATTTTCAACTTCACCTTTTCCCATAAGTTGATTAACCATATCCTGAGCAAAATTTAATGGAATTAATTGCATTATTTCACTATCAATTAAATCTCCTACTACCATTTTAAAAGAAACCTTTACAATAGTTTCATCGTATTTGAATATGTCTATATCAAAATTATTTTCATTTAAATCAATTTGAAATGCTTTTGGAGGCTCGATATCAATTAAATTAGAAAACAGCTCTGATAAAGAGGTACAGGAAGAACCTACCATTTGATTCATAGCTTCACTAATAGCACTGATATCCATATCATTAATATCTCTATCAATGTTTTTCCCATCTCCACCCATCATTAAATCAGTAATTACTTTTACATCTTGACTCTTTAAAATTAGTAAATTAGTGCCCTTTAACCCTTGTTTGTACTTAACATTCACTGCAATAAAAGGTATTGGATACTGGTCAGATATTTCTTTCATTGTAGTTATATCAACCTTAGGTGTAGTAATAATAACTTTTTGTCCTAATAAAGTAAATAAAGTAGTAGCTGCAGTACCCATGCTTATATTTCCTATTTCACCTAGTGCATCCTTCTCTGTTTCATTAATTATATCATCTTCAACTTTACTATAGTTCCCTTTTAATAGCATATCAATTTCCTCTTGACTTAGCATGTTATTAGTCATCAGTTACATCACCTTCCTTTTGAACTCTAGTTATTTTAATTGCCACTTTATTCTTATTAAGACCAGGTCTACCATAAAACTTTAACTGTGTACCTACATTTATTACTACTTCATCATTAGCGGAGCTATCTAGCATAATAACATCACCTTTTTGAAGATTAATTAAATCTCCAATAGTAATTTGAGTTGAGCTAAGATTTGCATTTAAGCTAACGTAAGTATTCTTAATTCTCCTATGAAGAAGTTCTTTATCAACTTCCGTAGCCTCCTTCTTAGTTGTTGAAAACCATAGTTTAGTACTCAATTTCTCTAAAATAGGCTCTATAACTAGATGAGGAATACAGATATTAATTAGTCCCTCAACATTTCCAATAGCTAAGTTCATGGTAACAAGAGCTATAGTTTCATTAGGAGAAATGATTTGAGCAAACTGAGAGTTTGTCTCAATTTTTTCTAATGACGGTGTCAAAATAATCACATTCTCCCATGCCTGAGCCATAAGTCCGATAATTCTCTTCATTAGATTTTTCAACAACGTTATCTCAATCTCAGTAAAACTCCTAATGTCAACAAGTTTCTCTCCATCTCCACCTAATAAGCGATCAATGATTGCAAATGCTGTATTAGTAGAAATATCCATAATAACTTGACCACTTAGCGGTTCAAAATCAACAATAGAAAGAAATGCTGGATTCGAAATAGCATTTGTAAACTCACTGTATGCATATTGGTCAACTGTTAAAACAGAAATTTTCACAGAAGCTCTTAAATACCCTGAAAGAAAGGTCTGTAGAAGCCTGCTGAAATTATCATGAATAATTTCCAATGTTCTTAACTGATCTTTAGCTATTTTCTGAGGGTTTCTGAAATCATATTTTCTAATCTTTTTCTCAGACCTATCAATTTTTATCTCTTTAACATCAACTTCTCCAGAGCTTAGAGCATTAAGTAGGGCATCTATTTCATTTTGTGATAAAACCTCAGCCAATATTGTTACCTCCCTACTGAATTATGAATTCTTCAAAGTAGATTTTGTTAATATATTTAGTATTGAAAATCTCAATTAATTTATTAGTTATCTCGCTTTGAAGTGACAATAATCCTTCATTTCCTTCTAAATCTTTTTTGGTTTTATTTATCATTATAGCATTAATCTCATGCTTGATTGAGAAATTTCTTTTTTCAAGCTCTTCAACAACCTTTTCATTTGTTAATTCAATTGTAATTTTTAGTTTTACAATTTTATTGCTGTCCATTAGATTACAGTATATCTCCCCAACGTCATAATAAAACAATTCAATTTTTGCCTCTTCACTTTTACTATCTTTATAAGAAACTAGTAAAAAAACAGCACCACCGACTATTAGAATAATTACAAAGGAAATAATAGCTAACGTAAAAATCTGTTTTGTGCTCATTTTTCCGACTCCTTTTTAATTCAGTTTATACACATCTGATTGTTACAATGCTCCTTCTGTTTCCATTTCTTTTTTATAATTCCTTCTTATATCTGGCGGTAAGAAGGTTTTTAGTTTTTCCTCAATAATCCTAGGATTTTCCCCCGCTTGTATAGAAAGAAGGCCTTCTATCATCAATTCTTTAACTAATACTTCATCACTACTTCTGCCTTTTAGCTTATTAGCTAAAGGTATAAATACTGCATTAGCTAAAACAGAGCCATAAAAGGTAGTAATTAATGCAACAGACATATTAGGTCCAACACTTGATACATCATCCATGTCTTTTAGCATATTTACTAGCCCTATAAGTGTTCCTATCATACCAAATGCTGGAGCATAGCTGCCCATGGATTCAAATACAGCCTGTCCTTCACCATGTCTTTCCTCTAAAAAATTCAACTCAGTTTCGAGAATGTTTCTTACCAGCTCTGGATCAGTACCATCTACTATTAGCATGATACCTTTCTTTAAAAATTCATCATTTACCTTTCCTCCTGCCTCTTCTAGTGCTAATAAACCTTCTCTTCGTGCTAAATTTGAAAGCTCTATTAGTTGACCAATCACTCCACTAGGGGCTAACTCCTGTGCGGAGAAGGCTTTTTTTATTGCTTTGAAAGCTCCTATTATTTTTTTTAAGGGATATCCTATTAAAGTTGCTGCAACAGTTCCTCCTAAAACTATAACAATCGAAGCAAAATCATAAAAGTTACCTATATTGCCCGAATCCATTATTCCCCAAACTGTAAAGCCTATAGCAGCTATAAAACCAATAATTGTTGCTATGTCCATTAGCTACACCTCTTTTAAGCCTTAATTTTAAAACTAATAATGTTATTTCTATACTCGATTATTTTCTTAAGTATTTCATCCATTGAATCTTTTACTACAAACTTTTTACCTGTTGTCAATGTAATAACTGTATCAGGAGTTTCTTCGATAAATTCAATAAGCTCACAATTAATCATAAACTCTGAATTATTTAATCTGCTTACTTTTATCATATAACCATCCTTTTTTTATTTAATTAGGCAGCAGCACTGCTGCCTAATTAAATTTATTGGTTATTACCTTTTCATATTAACTAATTCCTGAAGCATTTCATCAGATGTTGTTATTATTCTTGAATTCGCCTGAAATCCTCTTTGTGTAGTTATCATTTCAGTAAACTCTAATGATAAATCTACGTTTGACATTTCAAGTGAGCCAGGGGCTATAGCTCCTAAACCAGTAGTTCCAGCTCTTCCAATCTGAGGTTCTCCAGAGTTTCTTGTATCTATAAAGAAATTGTTTCCTATCTTTTGAAGCCCTGCTGGATTGTCAAATTTAGCAAGTAGAATCTGTCCAAGCTCTTTTTTCTCACCATTTGTAAAGCTAGCTATAATAGTACCAGTAGCATCAATAGCAAACCCATCTAAATTACCTGCCGTATTTCCTTCTAGTGCATGAGGCTTAGCGTCTATTTCATTGGCATATTGGGTGAGTTTGGACAAATCAAACTCTATTTTACCATCATACACTCCGTTACTATCTGGTCTTCCAAATCCTACACCGGGCTTGGCTACTTCTAATGTGAAATTATTTCCGCTAACTAGTCTTCCATCTGTACTAAACACTAAATCGTGAAACTGATTTGTGTTGGTAGGAATTATTTCAGATTCACCACTTAAAGACTTAACAGAAACTATACGTGTTTTCCATGCTCCAGTGGAGATACCATCTAATAATGCTTTTTCTGCATCTTCTCTTGAAGTATATTCAGTATCATTATATTCTTCAGGCCATTCTCCAGTACTAGAGTCATACTTAGATTCTGAATCTATAAAGTCTCTAAAAACTTCAAATTCAACCTTGTATCCATTTCCCAGGCTGTCTCTTATTATTGTATCTGTCTTATGAAAACCATCTTGGTTTAATACTAGTTTATAATTATTTGTAGGTGGAGTTGTCGTATTATCAGTAGTTTCTACTATCTTATAAGGATGTCCCATCCTTGAATCCAAATTCCCTCTAAATTCAACATTTTTTGTAGTAGTCGGAGGTACTGTCTCTGTTTTATTAATAACTATAGGCCCTATTTCACTTGTCCATTTGCCTTCTACAAATTTGTAGCCTAGAATCTTGAATCCATCTGCTGTTATTAAATTTCCAGCTCCGTCTACTTCAAAGTTTCCTGCTCTAGTATAGTACCTATTTTCAAAATTAAGATCATCTGTTACTACAAAGAAGCCTTCTCCATCTATCATTAGGTCAGTTGGGTTGTCTGTTCTTTGGACTGCTCCTTTTGTATGTATTGTATTTATTGAGCCAATATTAACTCCTAAACCTATTTGCTGAGGATTGGTACCTCCCTTTCCCCCTTGGGGAGCTGAAGCACCTCTGACTACTTGACTGAATACCTCCTGAAAAGTAACTTGTCCTCTTTTATAGCCTACTGTATTCACATTAGCAATGTTGTTACCTATAACATCCATCTTTGTTTGATGAACTCGAAGTCCTGAAACTCCTGAGTACATTGATCTCATCATAATTAATTTTCCTCCCTTTTTGGCTACTGTATGTCCTCTGTCAGTCAGACATAAATAACTTCCTTAAAAAGGTCCAGTTATATTATTATAGCCCCATCGATATTCGTAAACATATTGTTTTTAAGCTGCTCCTTATTTATGGAAGTAACGATAGTCTTATTTTTGATGTTTGCAATAAATGCTTTATCATCCATTAATATTAGAGCCTCTTTAACTCCTTTTTTTGAAGCTTTATCTATTGCTTCTTCAATTTTCATTATCTCCATGCTATCTAGATTGATGTCCCTAACTTGCATCTTTTCCGCAGCATGCTTGGAAAACTTAATGCTTTGCTTTTGCTCCTCTAGCTTAAGTAGCTCATCAAAGGTGCTTTTGGGCAAGTCTCGATGAATCTGCTGCGTCTGTCGTAAATTATTGTTATTAAGGATTTTATAGCTAATATTTTGAATATCTATTTTATTCAACCTTATCAGCTCCTGGTTGCTCCTCTGGGGTCTCTTCTGGGTTTTCTACAGTTTCTCCCGTATATGCTTCTATAGCTTTTCTAATATTCATAAGCTCTTTTATTATCTGAACACTTCCAAAAACTTGATTTTCATTCATCTTATCTAGTAAATCTAATGTTTGCTCTTGGGAAGATAATATGTTCTTGTTAAGCTCTTGCATTTGTTCTAGGGAACTGAATTGAGCCATTTGTGCAATAAATTCTTTGTCTTCCATTGGATTTAATGGGTCTTGATTTCTTAGCTGCGTTATTAATAGCTTCAAAAAAGCATCCTTCCCAAGCATTCCATTGCCACTAGACTCTTCTGTTTGTTTTTGATTATTGTCATACTTATACCAAATAAGCTTATCATCATCCACTTTGTTTACAGTCATATACTCACCACCTATACAGTTATATTAATATTCCCTTCTGCCGAATATAATCCGCCAACTATTTGCTTTATTTCTTCTTCATAAGTCATATTTCCATGAATTTTTTCTATACTTGGTTTCCTAGTCTTATTTCTTTGTGTTTGCTTCCAAGCTTGTCCGTTGTTTCTGTCAAAACCCGAATCCTTACCTACAGATACGTCTAAGGCTTCAAAGTTAAGTCCAAGTTCCTTCATGTTTTCTTTAAGACTGTCTAAATTAGATTCTATTAGTTGCTTAACGTTATAATTATCAACATAGGCTCTAGCAGTAATCATGCCTTTTTCAGTTGATAATTTTAAAGATATTTCGCCTAGAAAATCAGGTTTAAGCTTAATTCTAATTTCATCTGTCTTATCCATGTCAATTTTAACTTTTTCAACTATTTGTTCAAAAATATTGTCCTTGCTAAAGGTCACATTTTTTTCGTTTAGAGCAAAGTCTAGCGTGTCTCCCAAAGCATTTCTACTATAATTTTGATCGTTCCCATTAAATTGGGAGAATATATTTTGGTCTTTTATCTCAAATATGGTTTGTGCATCTAGTTCATCAATAGATTGCAACTCTTCATTATTTACAAAATCTTTTTCATCATTTATATTCTGTAATGTGATAGTCTTATCATCAGAGCTAGCTTTGACTTTAGAATTAACTGCTTCTTCTATGCTTTCATTTTCCCCATTAGAGAATATTTTAGAAAAAAGATCTTCTGCTTTAAAATCATCTGCTTTAATTTCTTCATTCGTACCTTCTCCTAATTTCCTAGACTCTAAAGAAAATAGGGAGTTTTCCTTCTCTGGTATGTCAATATGCTTTTCATTATCATGTTTAATTGTAATTTCGCTATTGGATTCTTGTAATTCAGTCAGCTCAAATGTCTCACTAGTCTCAGTTAGTTCAGTTAATATTTCACTATTCTGATGTAATCCCATGTCTTCCTCTGGACTCTCTGCACCTTTTAAGCTAATAGCAGATTCATCGGACAGCTGAGTTTTAGCTAATTCTTCTGTAAGCCCTTCTGACTCACAAGTTTTATTACAATCAACTGCACCTAAAAGGAATGAAGCTAAATAATTATAGGTATTATCTGAATCATTTTCTTCACTTTTTTCCTCTAGATCAGAAACTATTTTCTCTTCATCTTTAGCTTTATCTACTTTAGCATCCTTAATCTGATTATTGAAAGCAGAATCATTATCTTTGAGCTTTTCCCTCATTGAATCATCTCGTATATGTTTTCTTTTTGTATCATGGCTTTGATGATTAATAGAGCTTGCCTTAGAATTATTATTGTTATTGGAAGCATAATAGTTTGTTGTTTCTCTTTTACTATTCAAGATAGCATCAAAAGCCCCATTCTTATCTCTTTCATTAGGTTTAGTTTGATTACTTGTTACCTTGTTCACGTCAGCTTTAGAAACAAACATAAAAATATCATTAGTTATCATTATTTCACCTCCTTTCAATATTAAATTTAATTATTGAATTGCTAATTCCCTAGTAATATTAGCTGCTTCACTTGGGTCCATAATACTTAAAATCTGAGAAACTTTTTGTTTTTTCATGCTTTTTAATACATCCATAATAATAGAAGAATCTGATATAGCGTAAATTGGATTTTCATCTATTTCAAATACAGTTACATTATTTTTATTTTTTATCATCTTATCTAATATTTTTACCACATCAATAGGCTGCATTTTTTCATACAAAACAACCAGTTCATCAATTTTTTTATCATATTGTTTTTTAAAGTTTATAGTTTCCATGATTTTAACTGATCTTGATTCGTCTTCACCCATAAGTTCTTCTAATATCTCTATTTTAGAAATAATTTCGTTAACAAAATCGTTATCTGCATTAATTAAAATTTCTGCTGCTTTGCTTATACTTAGGTTCATATAAATAGTTGATAAGTCTTCAAGCTTATATGAATTTGTATTACCTATTTCTGAAAAGGCTCTTTCAGTATCCATTGCTTCATATACTTTTGCTTTTTTCATTAATTCTTCATTTTTTTTGTCTTTTTGAGCTAAAAGAGAGCTTATCTCTTTTCTTTTTTTTGTCTCAATACTAGATATTGCCCTACTATAAATATCTGGTTGAATATAATAAAGAATATCAGCAGCAGTGTTTACGTTCATACTTGCAAAAATCTTCCTTATCTCTTCTCTGCTGTCTCCTTCTATCATCATTTCAACTTCCTTTATGGCCAAGCTTAATTCTAAGCCCTCTAATCTCTTTATCTCTTCACTTAAGGCAATTTCTTGTTCTTCTTTTATTTCATCATATAGGGTATGTAGCAAATCTTTTCTTAATTCGATATTCCTTACTAATGTGATTATATTTTTAGTTTTGGTAGTTGATATTTGATTCATGCTTTTAATAACATTATTAAATAATCCCTCATCAGATTTTTTAATTATATAAAGCTTGTCAGCTGAACTCTCATCTTCTATAGAAAGATAGTAGTTTGCGAGAAAAATCTCTTTTTCGGTCTTCTCGCTTTCCGTAGGATATTTGCTAAAATGCTCTCCTACTATTCCAGGAGTATATCTAAGGAATTCATTAGTAGCTTTTTTAAAATCATTATTCACTAGATATACTACAATAAAAACTGTTATGGGTATCAGTATAAATACTGAGGCAAATATTAGTACTATTTTTAATATTTCTTTGCTCTTTTTTTCTTTAGCCATTTTTGTCCTCCACTATTTCATACTGCTTTGGTAGCTAACAATCTGATCAATTATCTTTTCATCTTCTTTTTTTACGTTGTATAAATAGTCGTTAAAATCTCTATCTTTTAAATTCTCAAGTGTTTTCTTTTCTATTGAAGAATTTATTAGTACATTTCTTGCTTTTTCTACTTTCATTTGAGCCTTTTCTACTACTTCTTTCTGGTTTGCTAATTTTTCTTTTACATTTTTTAAATATAAATTATAGTTTTTTAAATCATTAATAGTTGCCTTTGAAAGAATATTATCTCGATGAAAATTTATGTTTTCTTTATGTGATAAAATTTCGTCAAATGCAACAATTTCGTCATCCAGTTTCTTTTTTGCTTTTCCGTACTCTGCTTTATTGATATCTTCAACTTTTTCTCTATACTCTAATACTCTTTCTAATCTAAAATTGAATTTTTCCATAATACCAGCTCCCTGTTAATCTAGTTAGTATTAGAATAATTTATTATATGACTCATCATTTCAACTACCTGTTCAAAAGAACAGTTTGAGTCTTTGTCTTGCTTTAAAAAGTTATGAATATGCTCTATTATATTTATGGCTTTATCAATTTTACGGTTAGTACCTATTTTGTAAGCTCCTATATTTATTAAATCTTCAGCCTCTCTATAGGTTGCTAGAATGTCTTTAATTTCATTTGACATTGTTATATGCTCCTTAGAGCATATATTAGGCATAACCCTACTTACACTTTGCAGCACATCAATCGCTGGGTAGTGGTTTTGATTTGCCAGTTTTCTTGTTAATACAATGTGTCCATCCAATATACCTCTCACAGCATCTGTAATTGGCTCATTCATATCATCTCCATCCACTAACACTGTATAGAGTCCAGTAATACTCCCAGTTGATGATGTACCTGCCCTTTCAAGAAGCTTAGGTAATACAGAAAAGACTGAGGGTGTAAAACCACGAGTCACTGGAGGCTCGCCAATGGCTAGTCCAATTTCTCTCTGAGCCATAGAAAACCTTGTTAGTGAATCCATCATCAGCATTACATTTTTCCCTTTATCTCGAAAAAATTCTGCTATTGCAGTAGTTAATAGTGCCCCTTTCATCCTAACTAAAGCAGGCTGGTCTGAAGTTGCTACTACTACTACTGAGTTCTTAAGACCTTCTTCTCCCAGATCATTTTCAATAAATTCTCTTACTTCCCTGCCTCTTTCACCTATTAGTCCAATGACATTAATATCTGATTTTGCATTCCTTGCAATCATACCCATTAAGGTGCTTTTTCCTACACCACTTCCTGCAAATATTCCTATTCTCTGTCCCATGCCACATGTTAGCAATCCATCTAAAGATTTAACTCCTAAAGGAATTACCTTGGAAATTTTTGTTCTTTGTAGTGGATTAGGAGGCATATTTGAAACAGGATATTTTCTTATAGTTGATATAGGTCCTTTTTCATCCATGGGATTTCCTAACCCATCTAAAATTCTTCCTACCAACTCTTCTCCTACGCTAACCTGTAAGGAATGTCCACTTGCAATAACCTTGCTTCCTGGACCAATTCCCTCCATATCTCCAAATGGCATTAACAAAATCTTGTCTTCTCTAAACCCAACTACTTCAGCCATTATAGGATTATTTGAGCTAAAAGGCTTAATATAGCATAACTCACCGATATTTGATTGAGGCCCTTTTGACTCAATAGTTAATCCTGTTACTTTCGTGATTTCACCATTATATTTAATGAATTCTGCATATTCTATAATATCTAAATATTTTTTTAAATTGATAGTTTTCATAGTCATCACTCACTGTTAATTAAAGTAGTTAAAAGTTTTTTCATTTCTTGTATTTGTAAATCAACGCTTACATCCACATTGCCTTTAGAGCCTTCAATTATACATCCACCTCTCGACAATGTAGAATCTATTCGTACTTCTATATCCTCAATTAAGTTTGCCATGGCTAATATTCTCTGTTTAGACATCTCCACAATGTCGTAATCGTCCTTTGAAACTTTAATAATAAGATTTTCTTTCACATTTAGACTATCTATTCCTCTTAAAATCACTGAAATTATTGTTTCATCATCATCCCTAAGTTTCATGTTTATTATTTTTTCACATAAAATCATTATCATATTGATAACATCTTTCTCTAAATTAGAAAGAGTTATCTCTTTTTCTTTCAAATATTCTCTTTTAATCTTGTTGGCTTCCATTATTAATTCATCTGAAGTTTCTTTTCCCTCAGCATACCCTTTATCAAACCCTGCTTTATATCCATCTTCTCTAGCCTTGTCATGAATTTTCTTTGCATGTAAATGCGTATCTTCAAGTACCTTCTCTGCATCTTTCATGGCACTAGAAATAATGTTTTCGGCTTCAGTCTTTGCATTTTTTATGATTCTGTTTGCTAAGTTTTCTGCCTCTATTATTTTATCAGTCTGCTCTAAAACACTCAAATCCTGTTTAAGTTCTACAGGCTGAGTTTTCTTAACAATCCTTACCTGAGAAGATTTAATAATACTAGACAATAACATCATCTCCTCCTCTAGGCGTTACTATTTCACCTTCTTCTTCTAGTTTTCTTATAGTATTGACAATATTCTGTTGTGCCTCTTCAATATCTTTAATTCGTATTGGTCCCATAAATTCCATATCTTCTTTTATCATTTCAACTAAACGCTTAGACATATTGTTGAAAACCACATCTTTAACTTCCTCACTTGCACTCTTAAGAGCAATAGCCCATTTGCTATTATCAATTTCTCTAACAAATCTTTGAATAGATCTGCTATCAAGAGTTACTATATCTTCAAATACAAACATTCTCTTTCTGATCTCTTCTGACAGCTCTGCATCTTTAATATCAAGCTCTTCCATAATGTATTTTTCTGTACCTCTATCAACTGAATTAAGTATAGATACAATTGAAGATATTCCCCCGGCTGTAGTGTAATCCTGTGAAACCAAAGTAGAGAATTTGCTTTCTATTACACGTTCAATTTCTTTTATAACCTCAGGAGAGGTTCTATCCATTAGAGCAATTCTTCTTGCAACATCTCCTTGTTTATCTACAGGTAATTTGGCTAATATTTGTGCTGCCTGACTAGGCATAAGATAAGCCAAAATCAGTGCTATAGTTTGTGGGTGCTCATTTTGTATATAGTTGAGTATTTGATTAGGGTCTGCCTTTCTAATAAACTCAAATGGTCTCACTTGAAGAGAAGCAGTCAGCCTATTAATTATATCAACTGCTTTTTGTGAGCCTAAGGCTCTTTCTAATACGTCCTTTGCATAGTTAATACCACCTTCAGATATGTACTCCTGCGCTAGGCATAGTTGATAAAAACTATCTAGAACGTTATCCTTTTCCTCAGGTGAAACAACTCTCATGTTTGCTATTTCAAGGGTTAACTCCTCTATTTCCTCATCACTTAAATGCTTAAAAATTTCTGCTGATTTCTGTGGTCCAAGAGTTATTAGAAGAATTGCTGCTTTCTCTTTACCCTTCATAGTTTGTTTTCTAGACATAATTTCACCTCTACTCTTCATTCAACCAAGTTCTTAAAAGTTGTGCCACAGCATCAGGCTTTTTGTCAACAAAATTACCGATCTGTTCCTTAACTTTTGATTTTTCTGAATTAAAGTCAATATCTTCAATAATAGCCATCTCGCTAGCTTTTTGTTCTATCATTTCGTTGATGTCAACTTCTTCGCTCTTTCTTCTCTTAAATACCATCACTGTAACTGCTCCACCTATAATCGGTATTGCTAAAAGCAGATACCATAGCCAAGATTGTGTACTTTTTTCCCTCTCTCTAGCAATATCCTGTTGAGCAGAAAAAGGGTCATTAAATTTCATGGCACTAACTTCAACTTGCTTTGTATCGAGACCAGTTGCTGCATATATTAAATCAGTAATTTCTTTTTTAAATTCGTCATTTAGCTCGCTATCAGGTAAAGAATCTTTGTTCAGTATGATAGCAACAGTAATAGATTCAACTTGCCCTGGCGATTTTCTGATTTGTTTATTTATTTCATTTAATTCAAAGTTAATAGTCTCACTTGCTTTATTATACTTAGAGTTTTCTCCATTTTGTTGAACATAGTCTGTGATATCTTCTACATTTGAATCTACCCCTGGCACACCACCGTCAATCATATTTTCCATTTGTTCTTCAATTTTTTCCATGCTACGCACTAATCCTTCTTCCATACCCTCAATTGGCGGATTAAATTCTTGTATACTTGTCATTTCTGTATCAAAGTCCATTTTCACGCCAGACCTCACTACAACATTCCCATATCCAAATACATTTTCAAGAAAATCCTTTATACTCTTATTTATCCTTTCTTGTAAGCCCTGCTGCATATTAAGTTGCTCAGTCAAATTAAAGCCCTCTTGGTTTTCATTTGTTACTGTTAATACTCTACCAAAATCATCAACAACAGAAACATTTTCAGGCTCCATTCCTACAGATCTTCCTACGTGGTCTTGAATTCCTCGTACTTGACTTGAAGTCAATGCTCTTCCTCTAGAAAGTGTAATAAATACTGATGCAGAAGGTTTTTCATCATTATTTAGAATATAGCTAGTACTTTCAGGTATATTTAAAAAAACTGATGCTTCTTCTACTCCGTCAATTTTCTCAATATCTAAGGCTAAGTCATTTTCGCGTCCATAGTTTGCTCTTTGTTTTTTATCATATTCAGTCATCGTCCAACTAGAATCGTTTAAGGCATCTTCTCTGCTATATCGACCTTTTGGTATACCCTCAGCAGCTAATTCCATTTTTGCCTTGCTTACCATACTCTTAGGAACCAATATAGTAGTTCCATTATTTTCATCTTTCCACTGAATGCTAATTTCATCAAGTTTTTTTGTTACTGTTCCCGCCTCACTTAAGCTTAGGCCACTATAAAGCACTTCATATTTTGTTCTAGTAATAAAAAGTATCAGTGCACTAATACTAAATAGTATTATTAGACTTCCAACTATTAACTTTATTTTTTTCTTTTTTTCGAGGCTATTCCAAAACTCGTTCAATTGCCTTGTCATTTGCTGTATGGATTCTCCCACCATATCACCTCATTTCTTACCATATATAATATTATACCTGCATCCTCATGATTTCTTTATAAGCATCCACTACCTTATTTCTTATGGTAAGAGTCATCTGAAGTGCTATTTTAGCTTTTTCTGAAGCTATTGTCACATCATGAACATTATCAATTTGACCTAGAGCCAATAGCTTTGTGTAATTTTCGGAATCATTCTGTAATTGATTAACATTATCTAAAGCACTTTTCAATACTTCATTAAAGCTTGAAGCTTCATTAGCTTTCTCTGTAGAAATACTCTTGCTATTTTTCACTAAAAAATCATTGACATTTTCAATTTTCATATTTCTCCTCCATTAACGTCCTATTTCTAAAGCTTTTAATGCCATATTTTTGGACGAATTTATTGCACTCATATTTGCCTCATAAGCCCTAGTAGCAGAAATCATATCTACCATTTCAGTGGTTATATCAACATTAGGCATTTGAATATATCCATTTTCATCTGCATCAGGATGACCAGGCTCGTATACTTGTTTAAATGGAGTTTTATCTTCCACTATTTCACTTACTTTCACACCTTTAGCATTTTGAAGTTCATTTGAGAATTTTGACAAGAAAGCTGAAAAAGACGATGCTTCATTTTGCCTAAAAACTACTTTTTGTCTTCTATATGGAGTTCCACTGCTTGTTCTTGTTACATTGGCATTTGCAATATTTTTTGAAATTATCTCCATTCTTGTTCTTTCAGCAGTCATTCCAGTTGCGCTTATATCAATAGAGTTGAATATTTTCAAAACTATCTACCCCCTTCGTTTATTACAGAATTAATCGACTCGAATTGTCTAGATATTTGCCTACTTATAGCGCTATAATAGATTTCATTCTTTGCTCTTTCTGCTACCTCAATATCTATGTTAACGCTATTTCCGTCCCTTCTAACAGAAAAATTCTTATTTTCTTTAATGCTCGAATTTAAACTAGTACCTAAGCTTTCTCTAATATGTTTATCGTTTGTGGTATGAAGTCTTAATTTGTTTTTGTCTAATTCATCCTTGAGAACGCCTTCAAAATTCACTGTTTTTCTTTTATAACCCGGAGTATTAACATTTGCAATATTGTCTGAAATAGCTATATGTCTTAAAGACGCTCCGTCAAGAGCTGTCTTAAGAAAATCTGCTGTATTGAACATCCTATTAATCATTGACATCACCTTTCTATATAGTTTATTACATAGTTCGATATTATTCTAGTTCTATTTTGATAAAACTACTTTTCTATTACATTATTACCCTTATTAATTAACAATGTTCTATTTTATTCTATCTTATTCTATTTTATTTTTGCTTTTCCTTCAACGTATTACAAGTTTTTTCCCTATTTTTCTTATTTAGTACCTAAGCACTAAAGGAGTTATATCATTATTTCGTGAGCAAATAAAAAAAAGCTGATAGTAAATATCAACTTTCCTTTAGTTTTTTAAGCTCATTTAGGAGCTTATCATTTAGTATTTTAATATGGGTTCCTTTCATACCTAATGACCTGGATTCAATCACTCCAGCACTTTCAAATTTTCTCAAAGCATTCACTATTACTGATCTGGTTATTCCTACCCTATCAGCAATCTTGCTAGCAACCAATAAGCCTTCACTTCCATCCAATTCATTAAATATATGTTCTACTGCTTCTAGCTCAGAATATGAAAGTGTACCTATGGCCATTTGAACTACTGCTTTTTTCCTTGCTTCTTCTTCTATTTCCTCAGTTTTAGATCTAAGTATTTCCATCCCCACTATTGTAGCACTATATTCAGATAAAACTAAATCATCTTCTGAAAACTGCCTTCCAAATCTTGCTAATACTAATGTTCCTAATCTTGTCCCTCCACTTATTAATGGAATTACAGTTGCAATTTTATCCTGGTAATCACATCTTGAAACTTGATCAAATACGCACTCTGATATCTCTTTGATATTTTCTTTAGTCTCTGTTATTTTTAATAGCTCGTTATTGTATTCTTCTGGAAATCGTCTTTCTTCTACTATTTCACTATGAAGTATCCCACATTCAAAGCCTTCATGAAGTGCAAAGCCAAGAACCCTACCTTTTCTACTTGAAATATATACATTCGCATCTAGTATCTCAGATAATGCTTTACTTAACTCAGTAAAAGAAACTGGCTGAGAACCCGTGTTTTGTAATATTTTATTTAATCTTCTAGTCTTAACTAACAAACTTTCGCCCATCTAAATCCTCCTTATAGGTTTTCACCGATTTTAGCATATCCTTTATCTAATACGTTAATATAACAAAGCAAAGAAAATATTATCACACTTTTCTAAATATTTCAACACATTCATTCTAACAATATTAGTATAACCATATATGCAAATATTTCTTATTCTTCAACAAAATCACATTTTGGGTTAATACATTTTTTTTCTGTTCCTTTTCTAGATTTCTTTTCTACTAAAACGCCTTTACACTTTGGACATTGTTCATTAAGAGGCTTATCCCAAGATACAAAATTGCAGTCAGGATATTTACTACATCCATAAAACTTTCTCCCTCTTTTTGAGGTTCTCTCAACTACATCTCCATCGCATTCAGGACACTTAACCCCTATTTCCTGTGTAATAGGTTTAGTATTTTTGCATTCTGGGTATCCAGGGCAGGCTAGGAACTTCCCGTATCTTCCCATTTTTATGACCATATTTCTACCACATTTGTCACATATTACATCCGTTTCTTCATCTTGTATCTCAATTTTGCTTATTTCTCTCTCAGCTATTTCTAATTCTTTAGAAAAATCCTTATAAAAATACTCAATTACCTTTTTCCAATCAGTATTCTCTTCTTCTACTTCATCAAGTTGTTTTTCCATCTCTGCTGTAAATTCTTCATTAACTATTCCTTTGAAATATTCTTTTAACAATTCTGTAACTACTATACCCAATTCTGTTGGTTTGAAAACTTTTTTCTCTAATATTACATATCCTCTACTTAATATGGTACTTATGGTAGGTGCATAAGTACTAGGTCTACCTATACCTAGCTCTTCTAAAGTCTTAACTAATGAAGCTTCTGTATACCTAGGAGGAGGTTGGGTAAAATGCTGCTCAGGCTCTATATCCTTAAGAGATAATTTCTCACCTACTTCTAATTCTGGTAATAATACGTCTTTTTCATCGTCGGAAGAATTATATACTTTTAAAAAACCTTCAAATACAATTTTAGACCCTGTTACTTTAAAAACATAATTTCCTGCATAAATCTTGATTGTAAGAGTATCATACATTGCAGGACTCATTTGACTAGCTACAAAACGATTCCAAATAAGTTGATAGAGCTTAAATTGATCATTTTTTAATGAATCCTTTATCATACTTGGTGTCCTAGTCACAGATGTAGGTCTAATAGCTTCATGTGCATCCTGAATATCTTTTTTCTTTTGAGTTTTATTCTTATTTAATACTCCTAAATATTTCTCTCCAAACTCGTCTGTAATATATTCTTTTACATTTTTTAAAGCCTCATCAGAAATCCTTGTTGAATCAGTTCTTATATATGAGATAAGCCCTATTGTCCCTTCTCCTTTTATGTCAACACCTTCGTACAATTGCTGAGCAATCATCATAGTTTTCTTTGTTGAAAAGCCTATGCGTCTTGATGCCTCTTGCTGCAAGCTACTAGTAGTGAATGGAGGATTAGGGTTTCTGTTTTTCTTACCCTTCTTTATATCTTGAACTATGAAATCCATATCTTTTATAGCACATATTATTTCATCAACCTGTTCTTTTGTATTTAGCTCAATTTTAAATTCTTTTTCATCCTTAATCTCTCCATAAAAGGAGGCTTTGATTTTATTTTTATTTTTATTTTTTAATAAAATTGCATCTAAGGACCAATATTCCTTAGGTATAAATTTATCTATTTCCCCCTCACGATCACAAATTAGTTTAGTAGCAACAGATTGTACTCTACCAGCACTAAGCCCTTTTTTTACTTTTTTCCAAAGTAAAGGACTTATCTTGTATCCTACTAATCTATCAAGTACCCTCCTTGCTTGTTGGGCATCTACTAATGACTTATTAATTGCTCTAGGATTTTTAATTGCATTTTGAATAGCACCTTTTGTTATTTCATTAAACTCAATTCTGCTTTTTTGTGATTCGTCTAATTCCAATATATTTGCCAAGTGCCAAGAAATAGCCTCTCCTTC
Source organism: Firmicutes bacterium UBA3546 (assembly GCA_002376545.1). Classification (GTDB taxonomy): domain Bacteria; phylum Bacillota; class Clostridia; order Tissierellales; family Proteiniboraceae; genus Proteiniborus. The sequence goes on from DFOH01000050.1 coordinate 187,270, forward strand.
TCTATCAGGGTCAGTAGCTAAAAATATTTTTCTGGCTTTTTTGGCTTCATTTTTTAATTCTTTAATTATTGGTCCCTTACCTCTAATGGTAATATACTCTGGTTCAAAATTATTATCTATATCAATACCAAGCTTACTTTTGGGTAAATCTCTAATATGTCCAACTGAAGCTTTAACTTCGAAATTCTTTCCTAGAAATTTTGATATAGTTTTAGCTTTTGCTGGTGATTCAACTATAACTAAATCCTTTGCCAAAACTTTCACCTCCGAATATGATGATTCCAGTAATTATATCAAATAAATCAACTTAAATCTATAATTACTACTATATGATAGTATATATTCTCCCTGGTAGCTGTTTAATTACACCCTTCATTTCAAGTATAGTGAGAAGACTGTTTAGATCTACCACATTAATACCTGTCCTATGGGCAATTAAATCACAATGGATGGGTTTTTCAAAAATACATTTTATAACTTTAGCCTCATCATCACTAAATTCATTATAATCTATCTCAGCCTTCCTATAAAGTTTTGAGTATTTTTCAATTAAACATGGAATCTCTTCAATAATATCCTCAACTGACATTACAATTTTAGCACCATCCTTAATGAGGAGATTAGTCCCTCGACTAAATATACTATTTATATTACCTGGGACGGCAAATACTTCCTTCCCTTGCTCCATAGCATGGTGGGCAGTTATTAAGGAGCCGCTTTTTTCTGTAGCTTCTATAACTACTACTCCCAAGGATAGCCCACTAATAATTCTATTTCTTTGCGGGAAATTATATGGCAGTGGTTGAGTCCCTAAAGGAAATTCTGATATTATACATCCATTTTCTTGGATTCTATTATACAGTTCTCTATTAGAGCTTGGGTAAATAATATCAACTCCACAGCCTAAAACAGCAATTGTTCTACCTTTACTATTTAATGCACCTAAATGTACCTGTGTATCTATTCCTTTAGCCATTCCACTTACTAAACTAATCCCTAAACTTGCAAGCTCATTAGAAATCTTTTCTGCAGCCCAATTTCCATATGATGTAGATTTTCTAGCACCAACAATAGCAATAGAGGTTTCATCTTCTGAATGTAATTGACCCTTTGTGTACAATACCTTTGGACTATCAGCAATAAATCTAAGATTATTAGGATAATCTTCATCATAATATGTTATTATTTTCACTTTATGAGCTTCTATCTTTTTTAATAAGTTTTCGTAATATAGTTCATTTCTATTCCTAATAATTTCATGTTTTAATTTTTCATTTATCCCATTAATAGAATATATATCACTAACACTCATACTCCATAGAGATGCTAAGCCTTCTAAGCTTTTTTCTAATATACCTATTATCTTATTATTTACTCCCCCAATGCTGGAAAGCCATACTAATATATCTCTATTTTTCATATTCATCCATCCTTAAACATTTCATTTTACCAATACTTTCTATCAAGGCTTCTGTATTGAATAGCTTCTGCTAAATGATGGTGTTCAATGGTTTCCTTACCTTCTAGGTCTGCAATTGTTCTGGCTACCTTCAAGACTTTATTGTATGCCCTAGCACTTAATCCAAGCTTATCAAAGGCTTCTTTAATTAGTCTTTTACTTTTTAAGTCTAATTTGCAGTATTTATTAATATTCCTTGTGGTCAATTGTGAATTAGAGAAGATATTATCATTTTTGTATCTTTCCAGCTGTAACATTTTTGCCTTATTAACTCTTTGTCTAATTTCTTTAGATGTTTCTATATTAGAAGTATCTTCTCCAAGGTCATTATATGATACAGGTGTTACTTCAATATGAATATCTATACGATCTAAAAGAGGAGCACTAATTTTACCTAAATATCTATCAATATTTTTCTGACTACAGCTGCATTGATGAAGTGGGTCACCATAATAACCACATGGACATGGATTCATACTTGCTACCAGCATGAACTTAGTTGGATAAGTTAAGGTAGCATTTACTCTAGAAATAGTAACTATTCCATCTTCCATTGGTTGTCTTAAAACTTCAATGACGTTCTTTGAAAATTCCGGTAGCTCATCCAAAAATAAAATACCATGGTGTGCTAAGGATATTTCACCCGGCTTAGGTATTCTGCCTCCTCCTATTAATGAAATAGCAGAGGTTGTATGATGAGGTGCTCTAAAAGGTCTACTGCTAATAAACGACCTGTTGTTTAACAAGCCTGCAATGCTGTATAGTTTTGTTATCTCTAAGGATTCCTCAAATGTGAGTTTGGGTAATATTGATGGAAGTCTCCTTGCAGCCATAGTTTTCCCCGAGCCTGGCGGTCCAAGAATAAGTATATTGTGATGCCCAGCAGCTGCTACTTCCATTGCTCTTTTTAATGCATATTGTCCTTTTATATCAGAAAAATCATCAAATAGCTCTTCATTCTCATCAGCTTGAAGATGAATTGATGATGTATAGGATTCAATTTCTAATTCATCATTCAAAAACAAAACCAATTCTCTTAAATTCTTTACTGGAATTATATTGATGTTTTTAACTACACTGCATTCATCTTTATTATCAAAAGGTATGATGATTCTATTGATACCTTGTTCCATCATGGAAATAGTTATTGGAAGTGCTCCATCGACTCTGCTTATATTTCCGTCTAATGATAATTCTCCAATAAAACAAGTATCTTCAAAAGCTCTATTCTTAACTACTTCCATAGCTGTTAATATTCCAATAGCTATAGATAAATCCAACTGCGAGCCTTCTTTTCTTGTGTTAGCAGGCGCAAGATTTACAGTAATTCTGCTTAAAGGAAATTCATAACCACTATTCTTAATTGCAGTTCTTACTCTTTCTTTAGATTCCTTTATTGAAATATCTGGCAACCCTACTATATTAAACACAGGAAGCCCACGGGATATATCAGTTTCAACCTCTACAATAGATCCATCTAATCCTTGCAAGACACAGGTTTTTACTTTAGATAGCATATGGCTTTTCTCCTTTTTTACCTGACAAAGTAAATAAAACACTCAGTTTAATTGTCATATTTTAGTTTATTCTATAATTATGAATAATTCAACACTAAGTTTTTTATTCCTTTAAATATTCAGAAAATTTCAGACATAGAATATAACAATTAACCTGCATACTATTAAGCCAAAAAACTGCCGCTACGGGCAGTTTTTCACTAAATCTTCTCTACATCTCCATATTCTATTCCAAAAGTATCTACTAAGGCTTCTTTTATTTTTTCATCTTCTAAAGGTTTATCACTATAATCTCTTTTAACATTTACAATTCTATCTATTTCTTCTATACCCTCTATGGTTTTACCAAAAGCTGAATATTCGCCATCTAGGTGTGGAGCTTTCTCTACCATTATAAAAAACTGAGAGCCTGCAGAGTTTGGCATCATTGTTCTAGCCATGGATATAACTCCTCTTTCATGCTTTAAATTATTTTCATACCCATTGCTCTTGAATTCTCCCTTTATAGAATAACCTGGTCCACCAGAACCATTACCATTAGGACAGCCTCCTTGCACCATAAATCCTGGGATTACTCTATGAAAAGTAAGTCCATTATAAAAGCCTTTACTTACTAATGATATAAAATTCCTCACAGTATTTGGAGCAACATCAGGATATAATTCCACCTTTATACTCCTTCCATTCTCTAACTCAAAAGTTACTATAGGTTTATTATTCATCTTTATCCTCCCTTGACATCTTTTATCAAAACATCTAAATGCTGCTACAATACAGCATATACTATTATATAATGTTTCCTAGAATTTTAAAACATATAATATTTTTAAAGTAATTATATTCAAGCCCTCTCAAATTCTATAAATTAACTAAAGTTATAGATATAGATAAACAAGTACAAGATTGAAATTTAAAATGCTAAGCGAATTATTTGCAGGACATGGCTATAACTCCCAATTCATGTAGAAGAAAAATCCGTTGACAAAAGCTTCTATCGAA
>DFOH01000020.1:0-16485 GCA_002376545.1 Firmicutes bacterium UBA3546
ATATTTATTAATATTTTTAATTTTTAAATTAAAAATATTAAGTTTTTCTATTGACATTATAAATTTAATAGTTTATCATTAATCTATACCAGCATATGGAACAAAATAAACTCTTAGGAGGGATATGCAAATGTCGAGCTTTGCTATAGAAGTGTCTAATCTTATGAAAGAATTTGAAGTTAAAAAGAAAAACCAATCTTTCTGGAGAAGAAAAAGAAATGAAAAAGAAAAATTCGTTGCAGTTAATAATGTTAACTTCAACGTCAATAGAGGAGAGATATTTGGCTTTCTGGGACCAAATGGTGCTGGTAAAACTACTACTATAAAGATGATATCTACCTTACTTAGACCTACCTCTGGTTCTGTTGTAGTAAACGGCATCGATGTAAACAAAAAGCCATTAGAAGCCTTAAAAAACCTGGGGACAGTGTTGGCAGGGGAGAGAAGTACATATTGGAAGCTTACGGGAAAAGAAAATCTCAAATACTTTGCAGCTATGAATGGTATGACTGGAAAGACTGCTAATGATAAAATAGACGCTCTACTTAAAAGATTTAGCCTAGATAAAAGAGCAGATGAAACTGTGGAAAAGTATTCAACTGGTATGAAGCAAAGAGTAGCACTTGCTAAAGCTTTAATTGCAGAACCATCCATAGTAATACTTGACGAGCCAACCTCAGGATTAGATCCTCAGTCTGCAAGAAACCTCAGAGAGCTTATTCTAGAAATAAAAGAAGAGGGCAGAACTATATTTTTAACTACTCACTACATGGAAGAGGCTGATCATCTAAGTGACAGAATAGCAATAATAGATCATGGTGAAATAATAGCACTTGATACGCCTCAGAATTTAAAGAAAAGCCTTAATAAAACTAATGTAGTCATGCTTGAACTCAATAACTGGAATGAGGATATAGCAAATACTATTAAACATATTAAGTTTATCGAAAAAGTGAACTCCAAGTTTAACGATGCAGCACAAAAGTGGCAGATTAAAGTTCATATTACAAATGGAAATGATACCATAAGCAGTTTAATATCTGCAATAACTGCTTCAGGAGCCAAAATCAATAATTTCAGCGCTGAAGAGCCGACTCTTGAAGATGTGTTCATAAGCTTAACTGGAAAATCTCTTAGAGAATAGGTGGTGAAACCATGGAAGCTATAACTAAAACAAGCAATAATTCTATTATAAATATAAAACCTTCTATGCTTACGGCAATAATATATGTTTTTAAAAGAGAAATGAGAATAATGTTTAGATATCCATCATGGTTTATTCCAATGTTCATCTGGCCAGTGTTATTCCCATTTGGTTATATATTTACAGCTAAAGCATTGTCAGGAACAGGGAGCAATTCCTTAGCTACTTTTGCAGCTCATGCAGGTACCTCTGACTATACAACATACATGCTAATTGGTACTACTATTTGGATGTGGATAAATATGATGCTTTGGTCCTTTGGAGGAAGTCTTAGGCAGGAGCAGGTAAGAGGAACTCTTGAATCTAATTGGCTATGTCCAGTACCTAAAATAAGTCTTCTGTTTGGATACTCTATTTCACAGCTGGTCATTGGTTTAGGTTATATTTTCGTTGCAGTTATAGAATTTAAGCTTATTTATGGCTTTAAGTTTGTAGGCAATCCTCTTCTCGCACTTGTAATCATATTAATATCTATACCATCAATCTATGGAATTGGGTTCATATTTGCTAGTCTAGTTATGTGGGCTAAAGAAATCAATTCAATGGTATTTTTAGTTAGAGGTATAATGTCTGTATTCTGCGGTATAACATATCCATTAGCGGTGCTACCAAATTGGATGTCTAATGTGTCTAATATGCTACCCTTGACCTATAGCATTAAGGCTCTCAGAGCAGTGGTATCCTCTGGGGCAAGCATATCTGATATAAAATCAGAAATAGTAGCTCTAATTATTTTTGGAGTTATCTTAATGACATGCGGGCTGCTTGCTTTCTTATTTACTCAAAAAAGGGTAAAGGATACGGGTTCTTTAGGCAACTATTAATAGTAGAAAGGAGTACATTTATGAGCTTTGAAAAGATTAAAATATATATGTCGGCTATTTATGCTATTACTAGAAAAGATATAAAGATATTTTTTAGCTATCCTGTAAATGCAATATTTAGAATAGTAGAGCCTATTATGTGGATTGCTCCAGTATATTTTTTAGCTAAATCCTTTCAAGTTGCTGGAGAAAATGTAGGCTTTGGTCAATATGCAGGTACTACTGACTACATGGCATTCCTTATTCTAGGCAGTATTGTAGGCAGCTTTGTAAGCGCCGTACTATGGGGTATGGGATTTTCTCTAAAAAGTGAAATGGACTCAGGAGTTATAGAATCTAATTGGTTGACACCAATACCGTTATGGGTACAGCTTATTGGAAGGTCTTTATTTTCACTCTTTATCACTACATTAAATTCTCTATCAGTAGCATTTTTGGTATGGTTGCTGTTCAGATTTAATATAGCAGCAAGTGGGATACTTCCTGCAATAATTACTCTTATTCCACTATTATTAGCTCTTTATGGCTTAGGCTTTGGCATAGCCTCTCTAGTGCTTATTACTAATAATGCTAACAATATTATTGATATATCTAATTTTATCATAGCTACTTTATCAGGAAGTGACTTCCCTATAATTGTGCTTCCAAGATTTATTTTAGCCATATCCCTTGCTCTGCCTTTAACCTATGGCTTTGATGCAATTAGAGGAGTAATACTGGGAACAAATACTTTACTTCCTATTCACACAGAGCAGTTAATACTTGTTGGTTTTATGATTATAGGAATTATACTTGGTGGTTATATATTGAAAAGAGTTGAAAAATATTGCAAAACAATTGGAAATATTGGTTTCCACTAGAAAAAGCGGATTCTTTCCCCCGCTTTTTCTTTATGTTGTTTTAATCTTTTATATTCTTTACTTGGCATAGTCTCATAGACATATTTCATAATATATCATCCTTTGCAAGCTTAGTCCATTTGCAAAGGATAGCTTCTCCTATATCTAGAATTTTGAACAGTAGAAGTCCCATTAATCCTAATGCAACTATTCCACTAAACATTTCAAGGTAGTTTACCATGCTCCAGCTATTCATGATGAAGTACCCTATACCATAGGTAGTAGCAAAGTTTTCCGCAAAAAAGAGAACAGCTGTGCTGACTCCTATACAAATTCTCAAAGCAGTGAAGATTTTAGGCAATATTGCAGGCAGAATTAAATGCTGATATACCTGCACCTTATTTAAGTCTAAAGACTTTACAGACATAATCAATTCCTTGGGTATTTCCTTTACACCATCTCTTGCTGCAAGAATGATTTGAAATATAATAATTATTATAATCAAAATAATCTTAGGTAAATTCCCTAATCCCCAAAGAATCATAAGCACTGGTAAAAATGCTACCTTAGGCAGAGGATATAGTATATACACAATAGGACTAATAAAATCATCTACCCGCTTACTTATTCCTGTCCATATCCCTATGGCTGTGCCTAATACTAGGGACACTACTACAGCTACAGTAATTCTCCATAGACTCACCAGTAAGTGTGGTGCTAGAACCTTGGGAAATATGGTTATGAAATTCTTAATTGTAGCTAAGGGTGATGGTATAACTGACGATTTCAATGCAATATGTAGGATATACCACATAGCTAGTACTATAAAATTAGCATAAATAGTTTTTAGGTGTTTTTTCAATAGTTTTTTTAATGTCTTCACGTATCCACTTCCTAACTTCAAGGCAAACCTATAAAATTCAATATTTTCTCTTAAATTGTCTTTCTCAAAATAAGGATTATCCATAATACAAACTATATTAGCTTTTTCCATTATTGCAATCTTCTGTCCTAAAAAAGCAGTCTCTTCAATATTATAGTTTATAATAATAAAAATAATTGACCTCTGATGATTTATAAATATTTCACCTTAATTAGACTTCACAAACTAATTTTACCTCTAAAAAATTGTTAAATCAATGTCATGAACAATTTTGATAATAAAGTAAACAAAAACAAGTGAGACAGATACTCACTTGTTTTTACTTAGGTTCCTAGCCATGCTCGAAACAACATTCATTTACGCAGCACCGTCAGGTATATATCCTCTAAATTGTGCTTTATATAGCTTCGAATAAATTCCATTTCTAGCTAGCAATTCTTCATGCTTTCCTTTTTCCTCTATTCCCTTACCAGTAAGTACAACTATTTCATCAGCATTTCTTATAGTAGAAAGTCTATGTGCAATTACTAATGTGGTTCTACCCTCTGATAATCTTTCTAGTGACTCCTGGATAGCTATTTCAGTTTCATTATCAAGTGCTGAAGTAGCCTCATCAAGAATCAATATTGGAGGATTTTTTAGGAATACTCTAGCTATGGATATTCTTTGCTTTTGTCCGCCGGATAGCTTAACTCCCTTTTCTCCAACATAGGTATTGTATCCATCAGGTAAAGTCATGATGAAATCATGTATATTAGCATTTTTAGCAGCTTCTATTACCTCTTCATCAGTAGCTTCTAAGTTTCCGTACAATATGTTTTCCTTAATAGTACCAGTGAATAAGAATACATCCTGCTGTACCAATCCTATATTCTTTCTGAGGGATTTTAATTTAATATCTTTGATGCCAATGCCATCAATTAGTATATCTCCCTCATCTAGCTCATAAAATCTAGGTATTAAATGGCACAATGTAGTCTTTCCACCGCCTGAGGGTCCTACTAATGCAAGGGTCTCTCCTGCTTTAATTGTATAGTTCAATCCTGCTAATACAGTTTTATCGTTATCTTGATAACTGAAGGTAACATCTTTTAATTCTATGTTTCCCTTTACATTTTCAAGGTCTATTGCATTTTCATTATCTACGATATCAGGCTCAATATTCATAATCTCTTGGAATCTTCTAAAGCCTGTCATTCCCTCCTGATATTGCTGAATAAACATAGCAAGCCTTCTAATAGGCTGTAGAAAGAAGTTTACATATAAAAGATATGAAACTAGCTCTCCAAAGCTGATGAGGTTATTAAAAGCAAAATATCCACCTGCACTTAGTGCAACTAGATTTAAAATATTTGAAAAAAAGTTAACTCCAGAAGTAAATTCTGCCATGACTCTAAATGAGCTTTCTCTAGTTTGTCTAAACTGATCATTTCCAACATTAAATTTATCTACTTCAAAATCTTCATTTGTAAATGATTTAGATACTCTCACTCCAGATATGCTGTTCTCAAGCTGAGCATTTACTGTTGCTATTTTTTTACGCTGCTCCATAAAAACTTCTTCAAGCTTTTTTCTTTTAGTTATGGCAAACCAAATCATAATAGGAACAAATGCAAATATTATTAAGGTCAGTCTCCATTCAACATTTACAAGTATTATAAATGAACCTACCAGCATTACTAGAGAAATAAATAAATCCTCTGGACCATGATGTGCAAGTTCAGTTATATCTCTTAAATCATTTACTATTCTAGACATAATATGTCCTGTCTTCGTATTATCAAAATAGCTAAAGGATAGGGATTGAACATGTGAAAATACCTCTTTACGCATATCATACTCCATCCTTGTACCTACAATATGCCCCCATGAATCAACTACATAATTGCATATATATCTGACAATATATAATAAGACTAATACAACTGTTATAATAACTAAGCTTCTTATTTCTTTATTTGGTATCACATCATCTATAATCTTACTAGTAGCCATTGGGAAAACCAAATCCAGTGCAGAAATCATAAATGCACATATCATATCTAATAAAAATAACTTCCAATGAGGTCTATAATATGTGATAAACTTCCTAAGCATTATGAAAGCCTCCTTCGTATTTTTCTAATTGTTTAGCTAGCTCCTTTAATCCATATAACATATTATCTGTAACTTCCGTATCAATATTAACTAAAGCATTCATTACTAATTCAGTACTAGCTTGATAGTTTATTGAGCTTATAAGCCCTGCACCTACTTGTGTCAAAGTAACTCTACTCACCCTTCTATCATTTTTATCCTTAACTCTTTCTACAAATCCCTTTTCTTCGAGCCTTGAAACTCTCTCAGATATTGTATTTTGTGCTTTATTAGTTTCTTTAGCCATCTCTCCTATTGTTGGAGGATGGTCTGTTTTTTTAAGGTAAATCAATGTGTGAAACTGATCGAGAGTAAGATTGCTGTTTTGAGCTATTTCGTGGCGCTTTCTATGTATTATGCTAGTGACCTGTCTTACATATTTAACTATTTCTTCTGTTTTTTCAGAAATATTCACTTTTCCCTCCCCTTTATGTCGTTATACGATATTTTTGACACACTAAATATTATATGATATTTAATATTTACTGTCAATTCTAAAAATAAAAAAATAAAAAGGGCGGAAATCCACCCTTTCAGCTACTTAATTTAATACCAATATCCTGGTCCATATCCGTAGCCTGGATAATCGAAATATCTTCTTCTCCTTCTTCTTCTGCCTATCAAGCTGCCAAATAATATTATGCCAATTAAGTCCCTTGTCAACCTTCTTCTGCCATAATATGGTCTTTGCATGGCATCTATGCTACTCATAGAATGCTTTCTTTCGTCTAAATCTTGGTCTATCTCAGGACACTCGCTCATCATTTTTTCATATATCTCATCAATCATGTCTTCTACTTCTCTATCTGTAGGTTCCCAATCTTCTCCTTTTACTCTAATATGTCTTTCAATGGAATCATTTACTTTAGGATATAGTCTACGATACAAATCTGGATATCTTGTATACATATGAGCTTCTTCTAGATATCTGTTCATGTCATTCATAACTCAACCTCCTTATTTCTTACTTATTTCTTTTACTTTTCACTATTATTTTACGTAGGAAGAGTCATTTTGTCATAAAAAAAAGCCCAAAAAATGAAAAACAGGATAATTTTATTATCCTGCAACAAACTTCTTCATTATTTCAATAACTTCACTTTTACATTTTGCTTTCATAACATTATTAATAGCTTCCTCATCTCTTAAAAAATCCACCAGCTCAGATAAGGCATTCAGATGACCTTCTGAATCTGTAGAGCAGAAGGATATTACTAACTTAATAGGGTCATTTTCTTCGTCCCCAAATTCTACAGCTTCCTTTAAGGTAATAAGACTTATTCCAGTTCTTAGTACGCCATCTTCAGGTCTTGCATGTGGGAAAGCTATTCCCTTAGATATTACAATATAAGGTCCTAATTGTCTAACCATCTCTATCATTGAATGTATGTATCTATTTTCTACTGCTCCACTACTTTCTAGGAGTTCTCCGCCCCTCCGGACAGCTTCCTCCCAGTTCTCTGAACTAACCTCCAGCTCAATAGCGCTTTCAGTAATCAAGTCAATTAACAATTTAACCATCACCATCCAGCCAAAATTCTAATTTATAAGTACTAAAAAGAGTCGCGATTAAGTATGTATTTATATACGTAAATGCCACTGCACCAGTATCATTAATAATAAATGCAATAACTGATGCTATAAATATTATACAATATTTTTCAAAGGATTCAACATCAGTTTCATTAATATGCTTAATCAATCTCTTTTCTTTTTTATAAAACCTTCTCAAAAATAGTATTTGGAACAAAATAATAATACTCCAAGGAGGAAGCACTGACATCATAACAAGCTGCTTTAGCTTGATTCCTATGATGTATGTTAATTCATTTAAGCCAAAGAGCTTAATCCGTTCAATAAGATTGCCTGCATGGCTAGAGTCTGCGCTATTGATATCAATTAAAAAATTCACTGCCAAAATAACAATTCCAGTACCTATTAAAATTAGTATACCCTTTTTGTCTTTATTGTGACTAAATAGTGTTGTATATATTAATATTAAAAATAATACAATAGAAGTTATATATCCTCCTACATTAGCTCCGTATCTTCCTGATAAAGCAATTATCACTACTGGAAAATATAATAATGCCAAAAATGATGGCAAACGATTTGATATTAGTTTTTTCAAGCTATAAAATGTCATAATCGATGTAGCTATTAAAACACCCATTACATCATTATTGAGACCATAAAATCTTCCAGCGGCAACTATATTGTTATATCCAATAAAAGAATTATATACAACATCTAAATCAAAATATACACCAAGTAAAATTAGTATATTAGTAAATACGGCTATTATATTAATAGAACTAATTCCTCTTTCTATCAAAATCTTTGATATTATTAAAGAACTGATAATTACAAAAATACAATAGGTCAATATATATCTATGAAAATTAAACACTCCATAAGCTATTGATAAAAAAATACTTAGAAGTAAGCTTGTCATTATAAATTCATATTGATGAATATCTTTTTTTCTCTTAAATATATAGTTGTATAAAATATAGAGCTGGCTAATGATTACATACCCATGAAAAACATATTTAATAATATTTAAATTTAAGAATTCAAGAAGGTTATTTTCATTTTCATCAATAATATTCTCATTTTCATTAATCTCTAATCTGTTACCTATGACACCTTTTTTATTAATTCCATATCTTGATTCTATATCCACCCTTATATCTAAATTAGTAACTAGTCCGTTTCTTCTTGTAGTTTTGCTAGTTAATATTCCTGTTGTTCCCTCGCTATCTCTATAAATAATGGGGACAAGGGTGCCGTTCCATCTATAAGCTATGTCTCCTTTAATATTTTCAGGAAAAACATACAGATGCACATCAGTTAATTCATCAATATATCTTCTCAATAATTGAATTCTATCCTGCTTTCCATCAATTTCATAGGATACTACTAGAACATCCACATACTTAAACAGCTCATCAGTATTTTCCTTTAGCCACTTATGGTTATAATTAATGTAATCTATTCCCTTGTCTATTTTCCCGTCCTTGTCTGCTATCAATAGAGACGAAGGCCCTTCTCCCAAAAATCCTGTTCTGAGCCCCTTTCCCTTTAGCTCATCACTTAAAAACTTAACCTCCTTGGAAAAAGCCGGATATTTCCTCCTAAACTCCTTAATTATATTGTCATGACCCTGAACCTGAATCGAGCCTGTACTTAGCATTTGTATTCCTTTGTATAGTCCATTTTTTATTTTTAATCTTCTTCCTTCAGCCATAGTCAAAAAAAGACTTTCTTTGCTGCTTCCTTTGTATAATTCTGCTGTTTTTATACTCATAAGCCCTAAGGCAGTATTATTGCTAATAATTTCTTCAGCTATATCAAAATCTAATTCATCTAATACTATAACCAATGTCTTTGGATTACTAGCTAGGCTGTAGCTTGGCAGTCCAAAAATTGAAAGGAATATTACAATTATTATTGTGAAAGTCACATTTCTTCTTTTTCTCATGATTACACCCTTTTAATATATTAAATAATTTACTATAGAAAAAATTCCAACTGTAATTGCAAAAATCCCTAAAATGAATTTCAGCTTATAATATTCATCTATTATAAATTGTTCCCTTCTAACTAATGTTTTCTCCCTCATTAAAATATTTATATCAAATAGCTCCCCTAAGATACAATACAACCCTAGTAAAATAAATATAACTCCTATGTACAGCAATATATCACCTCGTTAAAGCTTTTTATAAATTTCTTAAAATACTTTATATTATGATTATAATACAAATACTAAATAAAAATACAATTTATTTTGTATTAAAGGATATTGAAGCTTTTTGTCGAATAACAAATAAATAAAATATGGCAATTTACTGTTAATAAGGAGATTAATAAATATTGGGGGAGATAATGTGAATATTGCAATAGTAGGTGCAGGTCATGGTGGTACAAATTTTATTAAATATTTAGCTGCAATAGATAGCATAAATATTGTTATGGTTGTAGATTTAGATCTAGATGCTCCGGGCATAGCTTTAGCAAAAGAACTAAAAATTAAATATTCATCATTAATTGATGATATATCAACTGTACCTGTAGACATGATAATTGAAGCAACAGGCTCAAAAAAGGTTGCCGATATTCTTTTCGAAAAGTTCGAAAATAAGTACGAAATAATAGATTCCCATGCTGCTTTATTAGTATCTACTTTAGTAGAAGGAAATATGAATAACTTAGAAAAACTAAATGCGCAAATTGAAGCTATTACTCAAACATCTGCTGCTGTACAAGAAAATTTGCTATCAATATATGATTCTATAAATGAAATTCACAGTATAGGTGACAATCTCAATGTTTCAACCGAAGCTTCAAATAAATATATTGAAGAAAGCGATAAAGTAATAAAATATGTAAATAAGATTGCTAATCAAACTAAAATATTGGGATTAAATGCAAATATTGAAGCTGCAAGAGCAGGNNAGCAGGAGAACATGGAAGAGGGTTTTCAGTAGTAGCTAAAGAAGTTCAACTCTTAGCAAGTAATAGTGAAAAGTTTGCTTTAGAAATAAGTGAGCTTCTCCAAAAGATATCTGAGGAAATACATAAAATTAACTCTGAAATCCAAACACTTAGAAATCTCACTACAGCACAAGTTGATTCATCTAAATTAGTAAGTTCTGCAATGGACCAGCTAACAAAAGTAGCTACTCAAGAATAGTTAAAGAGAAAGCGTTTGCTTTCTCTTTATAAAATTGCCAGTTTATACTGCAAGTACCTTATTTATTCTGTTTTCCAGTTCAGAAATTTCATTACTATCAGTTTCAATCAATCCTAGCATTTTTAGTGCCATTAGATACTGCTCCATCTCATAGTAACAGAGAGCTATATAATAGTTTAATTCCTCAAGCTTGTGTCTGTTAAAAACCTTAGTATTTCTTGTGATTTCATATGATAAATTGAAGTATACAAGAGCCTGCTGCAACTCTTTTTTATTATATAATATAATGCCAACTTTTTCATAAATGTCACTTACATATGCGAAATCGTTTTCCCTAGCATAAAAAACTAAAGCCCCTAAAAGCTGCGTCATAGCACATTGATCTCTTTCATTATGCAAGGAAAATACTCCCTTAAGATAAAGAGCCTTGGCTCTATAGCAAATTAGTCCATATTTTGTTGCTATATAAATAGTTTTATAAAGATTCTCCATATATTCAGCATCACTAATTTCTAAATTTGTCTCAACCTCTTCTAACCATTTTTCACATTTATCCTTAGCTAAATCCACGTCACTCTTTAATAGGTATGATGGTTGTATATCTAAGACATAGCCCTTAGATTTGGCATACTCATTAATCTTATTAGCCAAATATGTAGCATTAATAGCATTAATAGACCTTTTATTGTTTTCAAACATAGAGATGTAGTTCTTGGAAAATTTCTCGCCTGCAATTTCATCCTGCCTAAGCTTCAGCATCTTTCTAATTTCCTTTAGTCGTTGTCCAGGACTTAAAATACTTAGCTCCTTCACTCTACATCACTCCTCAAATTTTATGTATTAATAAAATTTTAACACAATTTCAGCAAAAAAACAGTCATATTTTGTCGATATATTATAGAAATTCATACAATTTTTGTTCTTTATGTAATTTAGTTAACTTTTCAGAATTATCTAGAATCTAACCATGTGCATATATGGTCTATTACCTCGTCTCTTGTGACTTCATTCATTATTTCATGATACAGCCCATCAAGTATTATTATCGTTTTATCCTCTGAGCATATTCTCTTATAAAAGCTCTCAGATGCTTCCTTTGGTACAATCTTATCCTCTCCTCCATGCAGAATTAAACAAGGATAAGCATATTGCTCTATATTAGCATTCAACCATTCTACTCCACTTATTAAAAATTCAACATAGAGATTCAAAGTAGCTTTTTTTAAATTTAATGGATCCTTTAGATATTTCTCTACTACATTTTGGTCTTTACATAATGTGCTTGTAATAGGATTTTTAATCCTAAGCTTAGGAACTAATTTATTTATTGCTGCAAATAATTGTCCCTTTATTCCTTTTACCTGAGATGATGTAGCTGTTGCTGCTCCCGAAAAAATCTGTCCCTTCAGTTTGTCCTTATATTTGATGCCATAAGCTGCAGCAATAAGCCCTCCCATACTATGACCAAGCATGTAAACAGGAAGTGATGGTGCTTCTCTTTTTACCATTTCTACAATAGTATCTAAATCATACAAGAAATCCTCAAATTTTTCAATATGACCCCTCTCACCTTTAGTTTTCCCATGTCCCCTATTATCAAATCTGTAAACTCCGTAGCCTTGGTCATTTAATCTCTTAGTTATGTGTTCATACCTTGCTAAATGTTCAGCAAATCCATGAACTATTATTACAATTCCCTTGGCGCTATCAGACACCTCCTTTACATAATACAATTCCAGACCATCAAAGGATTTTACATAACCATCTTCACCCATAATGAAATCCCTCCTCAAATTTAACTTGCATATAAGAGTCTTTTCCTGTCCCACAAATATTGATATCTTTATTGTACTACATTTTTATAGTTTTTCGAAGAAATATGATAAAATATATTAAGCTAATAGATTTGAAAGGAGTTTAACCATTGGATAGGGATTTTTTTGAATTTCTAAGGATGAAATATAGAATCAATTTAAATGAACAGCAAAAATTAGCTGTATTACACAAGGAAGGACCTGCAATAGTACTAGCAGTACCAGGTGCTGGAAAAACTACAGTACTAATATCTCGTACGGCAAATATGATAATGAACTATAAAATCAAACCAGAAAACATATTATCTATTACCTTCAGTAAGGCTGCTGCAAGGGATATGAAAGATAGATTTTCATCTATATTTGGTAATAATGTGGGAAGTAGAACTATATTTTCAACTATACATAGCTTCGCATATTCCATAGTAAGGGATTATGCAAATTTATCTAAAACACATTATACTTTAATAGAAGGAGATATGTCTTCTGTAAATAAAGCAATGATACTTAGAGAACTATATAAAAAGGTAAATAATGCTTTTATAAACGATGATAAATTAGAAGAGCTTCAAAGTAACATAAGCTATATAAAAAATATGATGCTGAATGTAGGAGAATTTCTAAAGCTAAATAATAATTCTATTAATGGATTTGATAATATATATGATTTATATGAAAATTATAAAAAGGAAAACAATTATATAGATTTTGATGATATGTTAACACTGGCTTATGAGGCCTTTAAGTCTAATCCAGACCTATTAAATAGATATAGAAATAGATATAAATATATTCAGGTAGATGAAGGTCAAGATACTTCTAGAATTCAAAATGAAATCATAAAGCTAATTTCAAAGCCAAATAACAATCTGTTTATAGTAGCAGATGATGATCAAAGTATATATGGCTTTAGAGGAGCTGTACCTGAGGAATTACTGGATTTCAAAAAAACACATCCTAATGCTAAAATGTTTTACATGGAAGAAAACTACCGTTCTTCAAATAATATAGTATATATCTGCAATGAATTTATTAAGAAAAATACTAGTAGATACAAAAAAAATCTGACTACCTCTAATCCTGGTAATAGACCTATAACTATAGTCAAGGTAAAGGATGAATACCAGCAGTATAAGTATATAATTGATGCTATTATGAAAAAGCAATGTTACTATAATGCAGCTATATTATATAGAAATAATTTATCCTTAATAGGTATTGTAGAAAGCTTCACCAGATACAACATTCCCTTTTATGTAAGGGACTCAAAAATGAATTTCTTTAATCATTGGGTATTAAGAGATATAGTAGCCTTTTTCAATGTAGCACTAGATCCTAAGGATAAGGCTTCCTTTGAAAAAATATACTATAAAATGAATAGATACATTTCTAAAAATGCTATGAGCTTTGTACTAAATGCCCAAAACTCCGATACAGTCTTTAATCTACTTCTTGAGTTTCCAGGCTTTCAATACTTTCAGCTTGAAAACATCAGAAAGCTTAATAATGAATTTAAACAATTATCAAAGAAAAATCCTAATGAGGGAATCTCATTCATAGAGAAAGAATTAGAATATGCCAGTTATCTTAAGGATAACTGTAAGAGCCTTGGTTACTCTTATGAAGGAATAAAATCTATACTATCAAATATTAAAATAATTGCTAAGGATACTAGAAGTATTCCAGAGTTTCTAGAAAAGCTTAATAGATTGCAAAAAAATATTGAGGACTCTAGATTTAATAAAGGCAAAAATGCAGTACACTTATCAACAATACACTCCGCAAAGGGATTAGAATTTGAAGAAGTATATCTGATTGATTTGGTAGACGGCGAATTTCCCTCATCATCTACTATAGAAGCCTATAATGAGGGGAACCTAAAACCATTGGAGGAAGAAAGACGACTTTTTTATGTAGGCATGACAAGAGCAAAGACACACTTGGATATAATAACTTTGGATTCAGTTGCTAATGAAAAGTCAGAAAGCTCTAGATTTGTAAAGGAGCTTCAGTATATTATGCTGACTCTTCAAGAAGCTCAAACTAGAAACAACCTTAAGATAGGATGTCAAGTAATCCATGCTAAATTTGGCAAAGGCGAGGTGCAAAATCTAAATAAAGATAAAATAGATATCTACTTTGAAGACATGGGTCTTAAGAAAATATCCTTAAGCAATTGCTTGAAAAAAAAGCTGCTAAAAGTTCTATAGACTCCTAGCTGCCTTAGTTTATACTATAAAAATATTAGATAATGTTCGGGACCACTGAAAAAACTCTTTCTGTAATCCTGAGTGTCAGCGAAGAATCTCTGGTGTATTGAAAACACGAGATTCTTCGTCTGCATTTCGAAATGATAAGCAAAAAACAGTAGTTTTTCACTAAAGCATTATCTGTAATCCTAAGCATATGTGAAGAAGCTCTGTGCTAAAATGCTATAATTAGACCTCCATCATTTGCATACACTGTACTAATACCTGAAGTTTCTACTATTATGATGTCTTTGAATTTATATCTTTGTTGAACATCTTCTTTAAATTTTAAAGCCTTTTCCAAACAATTACAATGAGCTATTCCTAAGATTCTATCTTCTAGCTTTTCACCCTGTTCTCCTATTACCTCTGCCAGTCTTTTAAGAGCTTTCTTTGAGCCTCTAACATTTTCTACCAAAGCAATTTCTCCTTTTTCAGTACCTCTCATAATAGGCTTAATAGAAAGTAGTGAAGCTATTTTCCCCTTTAACGTACTGATTCTCCCAGCTTTTATCAAGTTTTCAAGAGATTCTAGGACAAAAAACGTCTTCATGTTTCCTATATATTCATTTATTTTTTCAACTATTTTATTAGGATTCTGTTCATATTTCAGGGTTTCAAGTATCTTTAAGCTAATTAAAGTTTCCCCTACTGATGCGCTGAAAGAGTCAAAAACATGGATAAATTTATTTGGAAAATCCTCTAAAACCATTTTTTTTGCCATCATTGCATGATTATATGTGCTGCTTAGCATAGAAGATAGTGTGACTACGAATGTATTTTCAGCCTCTTCATATTCATTAATAAAATCTCCTGGAGAAGGGCTTGCTGTCTTAGGAGCAGATTCAGAAGAACTCATTACCCTTAATAGCTCTTTTATGTCTAAATTCTTATCATCAACATAGACCTTGTCATCTATATGTATAGTCAACGGAACTAAATTAATATCCATGGATTTTCGCAATACTTTATTCAAATCACAGCAACTGTCAGCAACTACCTTAAATTTCATCGTTTCTCCCCCTAAAAATTTTTATATGTTTTAATTATTATACATTCTACCAGAAAATAAACAAGATATTTGTATAAATTTTTAAGTAGTTTTGATTACTACTTACTATTATATCATTGTCATCTTAAGAAATACAATGATTATTTATTGTCTTTACTAAAATTTTGTGTTATGTTATAAATAACCGAGGTGATGACATGAAAATACCAGAAGAAAAGCTGTATAAGCTTATAGAAGAGATATCCCTGTTTAATGAAATAGATATTAGAGATATTCCATCCATAGACCTATATATGGACCAGGTCACTACATTTTTTGATGATAGACTTAGCCATCTAAAAAGAGATGAAGCTGACCCTATATTGACTAAAACTATGATAAATAATTATACTAAGGATAAAATAATTATCCCACCAAAGAGTAAAAAATACAGCAAAGAGCATATGATTTTACTTATACTGATATATAATCTGAAGCAGATATTGTCAATAAATGACATCAAATCCTTGCTAACGCCTTTAACTAAGGAGATAATGGACGATGAAAATGATAGTATATCACTGGAGGATATCTATTCTGTTTTTATTGATATAAAAAATGAAGAGCTAGATAGCTTTCATAAGAATTTTGAAAGTAGATTTTCAAATATTAAGGAGAAGCTATCTGAAAAAAACAGAAATGACAATCCTAAGCTTGGGCTTTTATTGTTAGTGCTTTCCCTTATTACTCAAGCTTATTCTCAAAAAAGATTGGCTGAGAAAATAATCGATAATTATTTTAAGCAAACAAAATAGTGATTTTATTTTATAGATAAACAAGTTCAAG
>DFOH01000020.1:16598-62117 GCA_002376545.1 Firmicutes bacterium UBA3546
TTCTTATGCATGAATTGATGGGGTTATCCATGTCTGAAACAAATGAACGTGTATTTTAAATTTCGATCTTGTTTATCTATATTATAAAATTATAAAAAGCCACAAGGAAATGTGGCTTTTTATACGCTTTCGCACTATGATAAGTGCATAATGGCTTTAAAAAACTATCTGTCTCTGTTTTCTTTGTTGTTATTTTCCTTGTTGTTCTTGTTTTCGTTTCTGTTTGCATTGTTTAGATTATTGTTTTTGTCTTTGTTGTTATTGTTGTTATTGTTGTTTCTGTTTTTAGCCATACATAAACTCCTTTCTTATAGTGATTCGATAATATTTTATCCATAGAATGTAATATTATGTATGGTCTAAAAAATTTTTACATATTATTTTCGCGACAAGTATTGCAGGTACGCTTATGAGCCTTTACACTTAAAAGCTCTATGTCTGATGAAAAGAAATCTTCTTTAACAGGCTCCTGCTTCATCAAATCTGTACTTAAATACTTTTTATTATCATCAGAAAATACAGTAACTATTACACTATCCTTCCCTAGCTTCTCTTGTGCCATAATAGCTCCTATTAGATTAGCTCCTGAAGAAATTCCTACACCTAATCCTAGTGTAGCAGCTAGTTTTTGAGCCATAATGATTGCATCTCCATCATCAACATGGATTATGTCATCTAATTTATCTAGCTTTACAATAGCAGGAATGAACTCATCAGATATTCCTTGAATCCTATGCTTTCCAATTTTATGTCCAGTAGATAATGTCGGAGAATTTGCAGGCTCCAATGGATACAGCTTAATGTCTGGAGCCATTTCTCTTAGAAATCTACCTGCTCCCATAATAGTACCGCCTGTTCCTACTCCGGCTACCATTCCATCTGGATTTATTCCCATCTCCTGAAGTTGATGCCATATCTCTGGTCCAGTTGTAGTATAATGTGCTTCGCAGTTGTCAGTATTTGAAAATTGATGCGGTAAAAAAACGTTTTCTACATTATTAGCAAGCTCGTCTGCTTTAGCTATGCTTCCTAGAAAACCACCTTCTTCTTTACTAACTAGCTGGATGTCGGCTCCATAGCTCTTAATCAAGTTCATTCTTTCTTGACTCATCCAATCAGGCATAAAAATAGTTACCTTATGTCCTAATGCTCTACCTATTGCTGAAAAAGCAATGCCTGTATTACCACTAGTTGCCTCAACTATTACGTCTCCTGGCTTTAATTTTCCAAGCTTATAGGATTTTTTTAGTATATGTAAAGCCATTCTGTCTTTAATACTGCCTGTAAGATTATAATGCTCAGCCTTGGCATAAATTGTGCGTTCCTCGTTTTTATACTTTAATTTAATTTCCAGTAAAGGAGTGTTGCCAATCATTCCAGATATGTTATTAATTCGGCTGCTTATGAATTCAGAACACATGCATTTTGCCTCCCCTTTTAATGTTTTTAATAATTTGTAGAGCTTACTTTTATATATACTCTATTCTATTGATACAAGAACAGAAGACTGGAAAGCTATTTCCATGTCTTCTTATCCCGTATAATTATTTATTTCCTACTTTTGACTTTCCCAGTACAATTGTAAATATTCTTTAGCTTTAGCTGGATCTGCATTGTGAACATTTCCAGTTTCAACTAATGTAGAAAGTGTAGAATAAGCCTTAAGCTTAAGGTTATTGTATACTGCTAGGAATTCATCTTGGTTTATGCTATTTAAAACTGCTTTTCTTAAATTAACATCAGAGAATTTGCTATTTCCTTTTAGGTTAAAGAACGCATAGCTAACACCATTACTTGGTCTCTTTTGAAGAGATAGCTTAGCATCATCTTCTACTAATGAGAATTTGTCTTCTGGAACACTGTATAATAAGTGAACTTCACCACTTCTGAAAGCTGAAAGTGAGCTATCAGCATCTTTTATGAATTTAACAACTACTTTTGATATCTTAGGCTCATGCTTTGTTCCTACCATATATCCAGGATTCTTTTCAAATACTACTTCATAGTCATTTTTGTAAATAGCTATATATGGTCCACTAGTAGCTAATGTGTTATTGTATGTTGCACCTTCTGTAATAACAGCTTGATCACCATAAGCAATGTCCTTGTTTCTGTCATAAGCAGCTACATCATAAGTGTTTATAGCTTCTACTTGTGCTTTAGAAACAATTCCTGCTGATTGATGCGCTAAATAGTTTAATACTTGTGGGAATGGCTTGTTAGTTGTTATCTTAACTACTTGATATTTTCCTTCAGCATTTTTTACATCTTTTTTATCAGCTACAAGCTGGCTAATTGGACTAGATAGACCTTTTTCTAGAGCTTCTTTTACTGATATATCCTTGCCAGATTCTTTTATAGCTTCTAATTCTGCAATGTCAGTAACTATTTCTATTTTTTCCATGCTTGAGTGTAAGCTGTATGTTCTGTGGTCAGGAACTGAATTTTTATCCTTTGCTCTGTTCATTGAGAAAACAACATCTTCAGCAGCTACAATCTCACCAGAATCAACTGCTTTCTTATCTTGTACCTTTACAAATCTTACATCATCTCTTAATATGAAGTAATATTCTTTATTGCCTTCACCTATAGCATTGTTATAAGATAAAGAGCCTTCTGAAGTTACAGCATCATCATCAGTAAGATTTACTAATCTAATATATTGATTAGTATTAATTATATTAATAGAACCATCATTACCCTTTATAGGGTCTAATGAAGTAAGTGATGGCATAGTTTGGCTGAATAAAAATGGTTCAGTATTTCTTTTTGATTCGTCAACAAAATCTAGCTCTTCCCATGGTAATGAACGAGATTTGCTTAGTCTAACGCTGTCTAGCTTTAATACTTCTTTATTCACTCCTTGGCTTTTATAGCTTGAATATAATGGAATGATGTATGCATTGTCTTCTACAAGGACTTTTTCAAGCTCTTTATAAGTTTTAGTATATTCTTCAGGTGTTTGAGTAGCTGCTTCCTCTACAAGTCTGTCAAGATCTTCATTTGTCAACCCATAATCATTGTAGTCTCCATTTGTTGTAAATATAGATCTTACAGCATAGTCAGGATTTCCTGTAACTGTTGTCCATCCTGAAACAGCAAGGTCATAGTTTCCTGCTTCCTTTTGTCCTGTAAAGCTACCATAGTCTGGCTGCAAATTAAGCTTTACATTAAAGCCTGATTTAGTAAGCTGGTCTCTTAAAATGTTTAAATCCTTTTCATTAGAACTCATAGCTAATAGTGTAATATCAACTGGTTTTATCTCTGCTGCTCCATCTGTATTGCCACCAGTAGCTTGATCTTTTGTCTTTACATTACAGCCTGATAGTACTCCTAACATCATTACTGCAATTAGTAATAAAGCAAGTGTTTTTTTCATTATTAAATCTCTCCTTTTTATAGAATAATAGTTTCTTACAAAGCTTAAGCAATATGTTATTTAAGGCCCTAGTACCACCTCCTCAAATATGAATTTAAAAGCTAAGCCAATTGCCTACTTAGTATCAAAATTCAATGTCCCTTCCTTAATTTCTTTGTACCTGAAGCATGCTACAAAATGATCATCCTCAACTTCAATAAACTGTGGATCCTCTTTGACACATTGCTCAGTTGCAAATGGACATCTAACTGAAAATCTACATCCTGGTTTAGGATTGATAGGGGATACTATCTCTCCCTTTAAAATAATTTTTTTTCTCTTAGCCTTGATATTAGTAGAAGGTATAGCTGATAACAAGGCTATAGTATATGGATGCAGTGGCTGCTTAAATATATCTTTCTTAGGTGCTTTTTCAATAAGTTGACCTAAATACATAACACCAATATTATTGGATATATGCTTAACAACTGATAAATCATGTGATATAAACACATAGGTAAGTCCAAGCTCTTCCTGAAGCTCCATCATCAAGTTAAGGATTTGAGCTTGTACAGAAACATCCAAAGCACTTACTGGCTCATCACATACGATAAACTTTGGATTTATTGCCAGTGCCCTAGCTATAACTACACGCTGGCGTCTTCCACCGTCGAATTCATGAGGATATAGGTTGTATGCACGTTTAGATAAGCCTACATATTCCATAAGGCTCTCTACCCGTTCTTTTCTTTCTTTTTCGTTTTTATACATATTATGCAGCTTTAGGGGTTCTTCAATAATCTGAGAAATTGTGAACCTCGGATTTAGAGATGCATAAGGGTCTTGAAAGATGATTTGCATATGCTTTCTCATCTGTCGCATCTCTTCTTTGTTAAACGTTGTGATATCCATTCCATCGTATATTATATTTCCAGATGTAGGCTCATGAAGGCGAAGAATTACTCTTCCCAATGTACTTTTCCCACATCCTGATTCTCCAACAATCCCCAATGTTTCTCCTTCTTTAATAGATAAGCTTACATTATCCACTGCATGAAGGTATCCATTAGGCACGGTAAAATATTTTTTTAGGTTTTTTACTTCCAACAAAGGCCTCATAATTATTGCTCCTTTTCAAATAATGAAAAATGACATTTATAGCAGTGTCCTTCTCCTTGAACAGATGGTGATACCTTTTCACATATATCCTGCTTGTACTTACATCTTGGATGGAAGAAACACCCACTTGGTAACGCCGCTGCATTAGGAGTACTTCCAAGAATAGGTATCAACTTTTCACTGTCCTCATCTAACTTTGGTATTGATTCAAATAGCCCCCTAGTATAAGGATGCTTGGCATTTGTATAGACTTCTTCTATTGTACCTGTTTCAACTATCTCACCAGCATACATTATAGCAACCTTATCACAGGTTTCAGCTACAACACCTAAGTCATGAGTTATTAGAATCATGGACATGTTATACTTCAGTTGCAGGTCTCTAATAATATCTAAAACCTGAGCTTGTATAGTTACATCCAAAGCAGTAGTAGGCTCATCAGCAATTAAAAGCTGCGGACTGCATAAAAGTGCCATAGTAATAACTACTCTCTGCTTCATACCGCCTGAAAATTGATGAGGATAATCATTAAACCTATCTTCCTTAACACCAACAACCTTTAATAATTCAATAACCTGTTTTTTTGCCTCTTCTTTACTTATCTTTTTATGAGTTAAAACAACCTCTACTAATTGCTCTCCTATTGTCATTATAGGGTTTAGGGAAGTCATTGGGTCTTGGAATATCATAGATATCCCATTTCCTCTCATTTGCTGGTTTTCTTTATCTGTATTATAAATAAGGTTTTTGCCTTGGAATATAATCTCGCCCTCTGTAATAACACCAGGAGGATATGGTACTAGCTGCATTATTGACAATGCAGTAGTTGATTTACCAGCACCAGTTTCACCTACTAAGCCTAAGCTCTCTCCTTGCTTAAGTAAGAGGTTTACCCCATTTACTGCTCTAACTGTTTCATCCTCTGTAATATAATGAACATGCAGATTTTTTATTTCTAATATATTTTTATTATCCAAAATATACCCTCCTTCCTTACTTCAATTTAGGATCTAGTGCATCTCTAAGTCCATCTCCAAAATAGTTGAAAGCCAAAACAATCAAAATTATTGCTAGTCCTGGGAAAATAGCCATATATGGGCTTGTCTCAAGATAAGTACTTCCTACCTTAAGGATATTTCCCCATTCAGGAATGTGTGGTTCAACTCCTAAGCCAAGATAGCTTAGTGAACTAGTAGAAAGCACAGCCCCACCAATTCCTAATGTTGCCCTAACAATAATAGGTGCAAGAGAATTAGGTATTATATGCTTGAATATAATTGTAAAATCTTTTGCTCCACAGGCCTTTGCAGCCTCTACAAACTCCTGGTTAGCTATACTCATTACAGTAGCTCTGACGGTTCTTGCATACATAGGCACAGAACCAATACTTAGTGCTAGAATCAAGTTCGTTGTACTAGCTCCAAAGGCAGCTACTATAGCAATTGCCAGCAATATACTTGGAACAGCATAAAGTACATCTAAAAGTCTCATGATAGTATTATCAATTTTGTTTCCATAATAGCCTGATACTGCTCCTAAAATACCTCCTATAACAATAGGGACTAGCGTAGCAACTGTTCCTACAACTAAGGAAATCCTAGCGCCAAATACTATTCTAGTAAATACGCATCTTCCATAATTATCAGTTCCAAAAGGATACTCTAAGCTTGGGGATAAAAGTATAGCAGAATAATTATTATCTATGGCAATAGAATAATCAAATGTCAGGTAGCTGCAAATAGACAATGAAATAAGGAGCGTCACTATAAACATGCCTATTACTGACATATAGTTTCTGAATAGCCTTCTTAAAACGTCAATCCATTCAATAGATATCTCCTCGTCTTTGTGTCTTGCTTTGCTAATGATTATTAAGCCCAAAATGAAAGCAAATATGTTTCCTATTCCAATACTAAGAATAAGAGGGATTGCAAATGGAACTAGCTTTTTGTCAACTTTTTTCCCCTTTACATACTTAGAGACCATGAACATGGTCAGTACATAGAACAAAGTAATTCCAAGCAATATACCCATTCCAAGCATAAATGTGTTAGCAACATACTCCTTAAATAGATTAAGTGAAGATATAAGCATTATTGTAAGAGTAGTTAGTATCGAATAAATACAAAGATTGTATTCTATTGTCTTTTCCTTTTTAATTAGATTAAAGCCAGCTATTGCCATGAAAAAGTTTCCAGTTAGTGCAAATGGTATTAGGAAATAGCCTATTATTCTTGTTGAGGTCTTGATATCATCATATTTTGATATCTCTTTTCTGATTTTTGCAGTAACTAAATACTGAATAATAGCTGATACTAAAAACACACCAGAAACAGCTGCGGACAAGTAATTTATTTCACCACTTGCTATATCTATACTTGAAATTAAAATGATTAAAAATAGTAGCAGTGAAGCTCCCCATGCAAATGTTGAGGTTTTATATTCTTGAAAGCTGTTTAGTTTTCTTTGCTCAATTCGTTTTTGATATTGTTTATTTTCCATAGTCCTAACTCTCCTTAATAGGATTTCATTTTGGACTTAATTCTTGGGTCCAAAAATGCATACATTATATCAACTATTAGATTAGCTAAACTTATGATTACAGCAACATATACTACACCTGCAAGTACAATTGGAATATCAGGAACAAACTGCTTGTCCACTATGAAGCTTCCGATACCATTAATATTAAATACTTTCTCTGTAACGGCAGAACCTCCAAGCATTCCTCCAAATTGCAATCCTATAACTGTAACAATAGGAATCATAGCATTACCAAGAATATGTTTTGTAATTACTTTCTTTTCACTTAATCCTTTTGCACGAGCAGTAGTGATATAATCCATATTTTTAACCTCTAGCATAGAGGATCTGGTCATACGGGCAACACTGGCAGCCAAACTGGTTCCTAAAACAATACTTGGCATAATTAGTGTTTTCCAATTACCTGCAATAAATGTGGCAGGCAACAGCTTCAGTTTTATAGAGAAATTCAAAATCAATATAAGTCCCATCCAGAAAGTCGGTATGGATAGCCCTATAAGAGCACCTAGCATAAATATATAATCAAATGAAGAATACTGCTTTATAGAAGAAATAATTCCTGCTGGTATAGCAATCAAAACTGCAATTATAAGAGATGCAAATGTCAGCTGCAATGTTATAGGGAATTTTCTCATAATAGCTGTTAACACATCTTCATTTCCTACATAGGATTTACCTAAATCAAATGAAAATAGGTTTTTAAAAGTACTTAAAAGCTGAATATGGTAAGGCTTGTTAAGTCCATAAATATTCTTGAACTGTGCAACCTGCTCTGGTGTTGCTGTTTGTCCCAATATATTGGCTGCTGGATCCATAGGAGATAAGTACAATATTGTAAATACCAGCCAAGTAACACCAAATATAACAAAGACCATCATAAGAAGTCTTTCGAATATATATTTTGCATAAGGATTGCTAAAGATTAACATCAATAGATACATCGGAAAAGATAAAATTATTGATGCAGTAAGAAACCCTTTATTACTAAACATCTTTACAAAGGTATTGCAAAAAGTAACATTACTTACCTGTTTCTGTCTAGATATTGTATTTAACTCGTGATTAACCATCTCGTTAAATTGCTTATTTGTGATTTCCTTAACCTGACGTTCAAATTCTTCAGCACTCAATTCTTTTTTAAAGAATGATAGCTTGTTTTTAAATTGCTCTTGAGCTTTAGTAAATATTTCTTCCTTAACGCCTTCCTTTTCGAGCCTATTACATATATCTTCTCTTAATTTACTATAGCTATTGTTCTTTTTATCTTTAACATGCTTAATAAAAACAAATGGAAGCGATAGAATCCCAAATATGAGCAAAAATGCTCTATAAAAAGGACGTTTATACATTTTCTCAAATGTTGCCCCGAGATCTTTTATCAACTTATTTACCTCCTTCTTATCATGCTCTTAGTTCATCTACTTTCAATAATTCCTTATCAAAAACAATCTCTTCTCCGTCATTGATTACAACGCAAGGTAATCCTACTCTGCCAGCTTCCCTAACTTCATCAAATTCAGGTAAGCTATCTCTATATTTTAAAAACCTTTTTAAATTTATCATATTTTCAGTAATATCTAGATATAAAAACGGAACATTCTCTCTTGAAAGAAACTCTTTCATAGGTTCACAGCCTGGTCAATGCTTACTTCCAAATATAATTATCTTTTTCATAAGTATTCCTCCTTGTATTTCTTGTATTATGTTTTATTAAAATACTAATACTAATTCTTCTTATCTCAGAAAATAAGAACACCTCCCTTGCACGGACCTATTATTTCTTTATATAAATAATGCAATAGTCATGCCATATAAGTGAGGCGTATTTTTACCATTTATCCTTAATATGAAATCTCAACCATGAGACATCATAGTGGACAAAGGTATGTATATTAAGTTGTTTAGCTATAAAGCAGCTATTTCTCAATATCGAGATAATTCCCATTATTGAGATAAATTACTGTACCTCTCAGAAAGTGACTTTCCAGCCTAATTATTAATCCATATTAATATCAAGCTCTTTGATTTTTCTATAAAGTGTTGCTCGTCCTATCCCCAATTCTTTACATACCTGCTGCACTGTATAGTCCTTGCTATTTGAAAACGCAAACTTGTTTATGCAATTGCAGATAAGCTCTCTTTCTAATTCCTTAAGAGAATTTCCAAGAGACTTGCCGTCAAAACGTTCTGACAGCTTGCATTTATCCTGATTAGTTAAAAGTCTTTTCTCAACTAATTCACTACTTATCATCTTTCCTGTTTCAAAATTTACTGCATATTCTATAAGATTTTGAAGCTCTCTTACATTTCCTGGCCATGGATATTTTAAAAGCAAGGTCATTCCGTCATGGCTTATACCTCTAATATCCTTCTTCAGAATTTCAGAATAATATTTAACATAATGATTTGCAATGAATACAATATCCTCTTCACGTTTTCTTAGTGGAGGAATATTAAGGGGTATAACATTAAGCCTGTAATATAAATCCTCCCTAAAGAGCCCTTCTTTAACTCTCTGATACAAATCTACGTTTGAAGCAGCTATAATTTTAATGTCAATATTGTGAATAATATTGCTGCCAATTCGAGATACTTCCTTTTCCTGAAGAATTCTTAGAAGCTTTACCTGCAATCGATAAGGCATTTCACTGATTTCATCAAGAAAAACTGTACCTTTATCTGCTATTTCGAATTTTCCAATCTTATTTGCATAGGCTCCAGTAAATGCACCCTTTTCATAGCCAAAAAGCTCACTTTCAAATAATTCATCTGGTATGGCACCACAGTTAATTGGAACAAATGCATACTCTTTTCGGTCACTATGATTATGTATTGCCCTTGCGAAAAGTTCCTTTCCTGTTCCACTTTCACCAAGTATCAATACATTCGAGTCAGATAAAGCAGCTTTTTCTGCCAGCTGCTTCACTTCAAGAAAACCTCTTGAAATTCCTAAAATATTGTTAAATTGAAGCCTAACCTGATTTTTCTCTATAGACTGCATTACTTGCTTTTTAAAATAATTTATGTTTTGGATAGTTAGCATAACCTCATTGGATAAAATATCTGTTTTAAAGTAGGTAATAGTAACGAGAAGACTATATTTAACTCCAAGAATGTCTATAGCTATCTCACATGGACGGGTACATTCATCATTATCTAGCAGACTCTGAAGCAGGTCATTCTTTCTTATTTCATTGACAAAGCTGTCAATGTTTTCAATACCTATCTCATTTAGTATTCTGACTAAAGAATTGTTCTTGTATATGACCTTTCCTCTACCATCATAGATTACAACTCCCGAATTGATGGTATCAAGTATGCCCTCCATTCTATGAGACAATATCTTTTTCTCCATATTGACCTGAAATTCTGAATATTTGCCTTCAAGAAGAAATGCCATCTTTTCCAAATAATCCAAATAAACATCTGCGTTTTCAATAAGCTGCTTTTTTTGTTCCTCACTAAAGGCAACAATTCCCAACACACCAATTACCTTTTTTTCTTGTTTAATAGGAACACACACTGTAGCCTGTTCAACACAAGTTAAAAGCCTAGAGCACCCGCAAAACAAAGAATTCTCTTGACATCTATTAGTAATAACCTGAGATTTTCCAGTAGACAGGCATTTGTCAAAGGCAGAGTTTTTCTCAATTTGATCGTTCACTAATGGCTTATAAATGCCCGTCCCTGCTACACGCTCCATACATTCATTCATTATTGTTACATCAATACCTAGAACTGCTTCAATAGCCTCAGCAACCTTCTGTGACAACTCATAATACTCCTGAATGCCTGTTTTACTATATTCCATTAAATTGCCCCCCCTTTTATCAGCTTTAGCAACTTATGAAAATTTGGTTATGTCAATAAATATTATATCTTATTTTGTTCATACTGTACACAAAAACGTGCAGATTTTTGTGTACTCGACAATAATTCTCATAATAACCGCATTATTTTTTCTCGTTTAATTTATGATATCTATATAATATAGTTATCATACGCTCTAAGGTAATAGGCTCTTTGGGTCCTGTGCCATCTGTAATGTTTATCTCAGGACTTGTTGCCCAATCCATAGCTTCTTTTGCCCAAGGGCTAACAGGCGTTACTTCTAGCTCTTTTAAAACCATTATTTTGAACTCATCCCATTCTGTCCAGTTATTTTCCTCAAGTATCCTAGGGCAATGCTTTCCACTCCAGTCATAATGTCTCTTTAGACGATCAATTTTCCAGCCCTTATCTTTAAGAATCTGTGCAGATAGCTTAACTGCATTTTCTATGGTTTTTTCTCTATTGCCACTTTCACATATTTCTATGGATATGGATTTTTTGTTTCCTGTACCATTTTTTCCATCACCAGCATGCCATGCTATTTCGTCAAGGGGTATGGCCTCAATGACTTCTTTATCATCAACTACTAAATGCCAGCTAGCTGTTCTAGTGTTGCTTGGATTAGTTAGCCAATCCCTTTCATTCTGGGCTGTACTGCCTGAATTAGCAGTACTATGAATAGTCAAATACTCAGGCTCCATAGCTATTCCAGGTCTTCTGTTATTTGGTGTATTTTTTGGAATGTGTTGGACATTAATATTCATATGAATCCTCCCTCAAAATTTCATGTCCTTTTTGTGTTATAGTATATGTGAGCTTAATAGAATTGTACCTATAAATTATATTATCAGAACATGCGTTCGGAGTAAAGAAAAAACCTATAGAAAAGCAATCCATAGGTCTTTAAGCTAGCATAATTATTTTGTTGCGTTTTTTAGTTCTGCAATTGTAGCTTTTAACTTAGATATATCGTTATGAAGCTTCAATATAGTGCTTCCCACAAAAACTCCATCAGCTCCCGCTGTCTTAGCCATTTTTATATCCTCAGCATCTCTGATTCCTACACCGCAGTAAATTTGTCTGTCTATACCTAAATCCTTTAAATGGTTTATGCAATCTTTTAATGTAGGATATTTTTCATTTATATTATCTGTCATAGGTTTAGCTTGTAAATATACAAAGCCGTTAGATTCCTTAGCAGCTTCTATTTCTTCTTCAGGCATATGAAACTGAACATAGCATGATATTTTTAACTCATTTTCTATTAATTTAGCTAGCAGTTCATTATTGTCGCCTACAAAGATAAGATCCCTTAATTCATTTTCTAAACAGAAGTTTATAAATTTCTCTATGCCTATTCTTTCTATGGTGTTTCCATAAGCTAAAAGTAATATCTGAATATTAGGATTCTCCTGTTTAATCTTTATAATTCCATCCATGTATTTTTCATAATCATCACAATTACTCAAGGCTTCCTTCATTCTGCCTGCTATGAATTCTCCCTCTAAATACGGATCGTAAGATGGAAAATCAACTTCTATAACATCACATCCTGCTTCAGCATATATTTTAGCCATTTCAATACTGCTTTCAATAGTTGGGTATCCATTGGATAAATAGCAAATTAATTTCATATCTTTACCTACTTTCTTCCGTAATAAGCATATAAATATAGCTCTTTCAATTCTTCTCTACTTGGTATAATTGGATTTGTTTTTGTACAGCCATCGGCTAAAGCCATATCTATCATTGCTTCCATATTATCCATGTAGCTCTTCTCGTCTGGAATTAATGCATTTAGAGAAGAAGGATTATTAACTTTATTGTTTAATTCTTTCACTACACTTATTAAATCCATACCTTTGTTTAAGCTCTTTGCAAGTCTATGGTATTTATTCTTAGCTGCTTCATTTTGACTATTATATTCCATTACGTAAGGTAAAATAATAGCATTAAGCAGACCATGAGCTAAACCATATTGACTTCCGAGAGTGTGTGCCATTGAGTGAACTATACCTAATGAAACATTAGTGAAAGCCATACCAGCTACCATTGAGCCATTTAGCATTTTTTCTCTAAATTCTAGATTGTTTCCATCTTCAACTGCCTTTGGCAGATATTCTACTATATCCTTAACCGCAGCCTCTGCAAGTATATCGCTTAGATAGTTTGCTCTGTTTGACACCCATGCCTCTAATGCATGAGCTAAAGCATCCATACCTGTCTCTGCTGTAATCCTTGATGGCATAGTTACTGTCACTAAAGGATCACATATTGCCACATCAGGCATCATTTCCATATTTCCTATACCATATTTTTTGTGAGTTTCATCTTCTGTAATTACTATTGATCTGCTTACCTCGCTTGCTGTACCGCTTGTAGATGGTATACAAACTAAATATGCTTTCTTTCTTAAAGTAGGGAATGTATTTGGAGGTAATATACTATGAAGTGTTTCAAGCTCTTCATTTTCATAATATACCCACATAGCCTTTGCAGCGTCCATTGCAGAGCCGCCACCTAGACCTATTATTATATTTGGTCCAAACCCCTTCATTTCATCAGCACCCTTCATAACTGTGCTAAACAAAGGGTCTGGCTCAACCCCAGAAAATACCTTGCTTTCAATATTAGCTTCCTTTAAATAGTCTATAACCCTCTCAAGTATTCCGCTTTTTTTCATGCTGCTGCCGCCTGTAACTATAAAGGCTCTGCTCCCCTTTAATGTTTTAAGATGCTCTAAACAGCCCTGTCCAAACATAAGCTCTTTTCCTGCTAGTTTCATTGGTCTCATCATTTGACTTCACCTCTATTTATTTAAATTGTCCACAATTTCTTTTGTAAGTTCGTAGGAAATTGGATTTGTAATCACTTTACCTTTCTTTAATGCAGAGCCTATAATAGCTCCATCAGCAATTTCTAGCTGTTCCTTTACATTGTTTTTATTTACACCACTTCCAGCTATTACAGGAATAGGTGATATGGATTTTACTCTCTTGATTATTTCAATAGGTGTTTCCTTACCAATATGTGTTCCTGTTACTATTATAGCATCAGCGCCACAGCTAATAGCGGCACTTGCTGAGTCTTCTACAGATACAGTAGGTAGTAGCATATGTGTATGCTTAACTTGAATATCTGCAAATATCTTTACATTTTCTGCACCTATTTGTTTTCTATATAATAGTGCTTCTCTTGCAACAGGTTGTATAATTCCACCGTAAAATTCAACAGTGTCAACAAAAACTGGTATTCTTACAAAGTCTGCGTTGATAATTTTAGCTATTGACAATGCTGTTTCATAGTCATTCATTGCTGCATCTATTCCAATAGGTAGATTAACCTTTTCTGCCACTAATGTACTTACTGATGCTAACGCTGCCACCTGTATATTGTCCAGCTTAATATTAAATGGGTCATCCCCCATGTTTTCGATAATAATTGCATCAGCGCCAGCTTTTTCAAGTGTCATAGCATCTTCTATTGCTTGGGAAATAATTTCTTGCATATTATCCTTGTATCTAACTGTTCCCGGAAGTGGTAAGCAATGCACCATTCCGATGATTAGTTTTTTATTGAAGTCTAATTTACTCATATTTATATCCCTCTCTATCATAGATAATAATCCCGTCTAAAACTATTTTGCATAAATCCTCTTCTGCTTTTCTTCTGTCCTCACCCTCAAGAGTTGCTTTTAGATTCTTAAGAACAGTGGTCATAGTTACGCTACATGTTTTTATGTCCATTAAGCTGCCTAGAACTAACATTAAGCTTGTTTCCATATCAACACCATGTATGTTATATTTATCTAGGTCATCAAATGTCTTTAGTATATCAGTACCCATCTTATTAGATAATCTAGATTCTCTCATTTGGCTATAAAAGCCATCCATTGTACAAGTAATACCATTGATGTATTCCCTATTGTTTAGTATTACACTTCTATTCATGGAATTTATTAAATCTATATTAGCTACGGCTGGAAACCCCTTAGGAGCATAGGTATCACTTGTGCATTCCAATCTCATGGAGCCATTGGGTATCAATAATTTACCTAGCATGTCATCCTTCATTCCCATTACAGTTCCCATTCTCACAGCCACTTCCATGCCACATTCATATAGCTCCTCCATGGCAATAGCAGCTGACGGCGCCCCTATTCCAGTTGATGAAATAGTTATAGGTACTCCTTGGTATGTCCCAGTATAAGTGTTAAACTCTCTATTAAAAGCAATATGCTTTGGAGCATCTAATAGCTTTTGCAATATTTCAACTCTCCAAGGGTCTCCTGAAAATATTACGTATTTCGATATATCTTCCTTGTTAGTTTTTAAATATAAAGTAGACATATATATCTCCTCACTTTGTATTTTTTTCTATACTTTTGTTTAAAATAAAAGTCTATTGTTATTCTGGATTGCCTTCAAATATTCTTCGTATCTAGTATTGAATTCATTAAGATTTGGTGCATTTGTAGTGCATCCTACCTTTTCTAATATAAATGAGGACATTACACTACCCATATAACAGGATTCTTTAACGCTATTACCGTTCAAATATCCATATAGAAATCCTGCTATATATGCGTCTCCTGCGCCAGTTGCATCTACTATTTCACGAACATATGACGGCATAATTCTATCTGATATAAATCCAGCCTCTGTTCTTTCATAATAGACGCTTCCTTTTTCACCTAGAGTCGTTACAATGATGTCAGCAGTCCCAATCTTAAACAGCTCAGTAATATCATCAATACTCATAATGGTTTTTATATCCTCAGCTTCTGATTCATTAGAAAATATAATTTTACTATTTAGCAATACTTCTCTTAAAAATTCTCTTGGAAAAGCATCAAAGTCCAGCTTTGTACCGAAAGCTAAAGGTAATTTGTGCTTAATACATTTATTGAAAAATTCTACATTATCTTTGTAGGAGCCTACTGTCAAAACTCCTAGTCTGGAGTTAATGAAAAATTCATCCTTCATTTCTTTGCTATATTTTGAGTCCATTGCTCCTGGATAAAAAATAGTTACATGATTATTATTCTTATCAGATACTATATAGCAGTTTGATGAGGCTTCATCCTTTATTACATCAACAGCATCTAATACTACATTAGCTGCCTTTAAGTAGTCAATAAACTGAGCAGTATCATTATCCTCTCCTACTCTCATAATGGGTAAGGCATTTAAGCCCATTTTCCCTAATATATATGAAATATTTATAGGACAACCGCCATAGTATACCTTTGCATTGTCTGAATTTGAAATGATGGAAGTATAACCTACCTTTAAAGGACTTTCTACCTTGACAATTCTATCCATGCTGATATAACCGCTAGTGACAATATCATATTTCATCTATAATTCTCCCTTTTCAAGAAGTTCAAAAAGCTCTTCAGAAGAAACAACCTTACCGAAATACTTTCTTATATCTGTTAAATGAATTTGATTCACTACTTCATCATTGGTTGCAACACAGTCAGATACCACATATACATTGTAGTCTAGATAATAGGCATCTGTAACTGTTGCTCTTATGCAGCAATTAGTTTTAGTTCCTGTTATAATCACGTTTTCAATCTTATTTTCCCTTAAGACTAAATCCAAATCCGTCCCGAAAAATCCGCTATATCTTCTCTTTTTTATAACATAATCCTTATCCTCATCTACTATAAGCATTGAATCTATCTCGTCTCCGCCTGTGCCTTCAATGCAGTTAGGTCTCATGCTTATTAGGTTTTTATCAAATTTATTTTTTCTGTAGCTATGTCTGAAAAATATAACTAATATGTCCTTCTTTCTACACTCTTCCAGAACCTTCTTAATTCTAGGTAAAACCTCTCTATTCTGAGGATAAAAAACCAGTCCATCTGGGTCTGTGAAATCCTTTACCATATCTACAATAAATAAGGCTGTTTTAGTCACTATTTAAAACCCCCTTAGCTTAGTCTTTTTAGTAGCTACTCCTGATACTATAAATAGTACTAATACAATCATAATATAAGGAATCATTTCAAATAATCCTGAAATAGGTCCTGCATATAGAGCGAGATTAATGGCTAATGATTTAGCTAGTCCAAATATTATGGCATAGACTGACGATTTAAAAGGATTAGCTTTTCCGCAATAAATTGCAGCTATTGCAATAAATCCCCTTCCTGCAATCATGTTATCAGTATATAGTGCCATTCTTTCAGCTGCTAGATTGATACCTGCTAATGCACACAACAATGCTCCTATTAGAATTGCAGCATATTTAAAATTATTGATTTTAATGCCTACTGATTTTGCAGCTTCTTCATTTTCACCTACAACCCTTAGATGCACTCCAAACTTGGTTTTATATAGTACAATTGCAACTGCAAAAATAAGAGCTATACTTAAATAGGTTATAGGAGTATGTCCACTTAGTATGCTTGATAGAATAGGTATATCCTTTATTATTGGCAGATGAATTTTCATGTCATTTACATTTATTAAGTGTGAAATATTTATATTAGGCAGACTTTTGAATTTTAATATAAACGTACAAATAGCAGCAACTAAGATATTTAATCCAAATCCAGTGATGATAAAGTTACTTTTTAAAGAAATACTGAATACTGAAAAAATTAAGCCAACGATTAAGGTGCATAGGATAGCTAGAATTATACCTAAATAATAGTTCCCAAACAATAGAATAAAGAGAGAGCTAGAAAAGGCTCCCATTAATATCATGCCTTCAAGCCCTATATTGAGTACATTAGCCTTGTAAGCAAATAATCCTCCTAGCACAGCTAAGATTAGAGGGGTACTATGATATACCATATCGTATAATATATTATCTAGTAGTCTCATTATTGTTTCCCTCCAACATCATTTAGTCCTAATTTCATTGATTTTTTCCTGCTTCTAATTAAATCCATAATACGAAATCTATCATTAACAAATTTCACAGATAGGAATAGTATTAATAATCCTTGAATAATCGCAACAATATCTTTAGGTACATTTGTATATATGCCTATATATTCACTGCCAGTTTTTAAAGCAGCATAAAATATAGCTGCAACTAGTACACCTACTGGATTGTGGCTGCCTAGCAATGCTATAAGCATACCATCCCATCCTAAGCCAGGATTTCCTGAGAAGTCTAGTGTAAATCTGTATTTTTCACTCATTAAGTAGCCTGCACCTGCTAGTCCACTTAATGCCCCACTTATAAGCATAATCTTCATTATATTTGTGCTTACCTTCATACCTGTTGCCTCAGCAAATTCAGGGTTCTTCCCAATTGCTGTTATCTCATAGCCTAGCTTCGTCTTTTTAAATACTACATAAAGTATTACAAATACTAATAATGCTATAAAAAAGAACAATGTAATATTTGTTCCAAATAATTTCTTAAACATGGCATTATTGGATATTGCATAGGTAGAAACATAGCCTGAGGCAGGATCTCTAAATACTCCTTGGGCCAGATATTTTACTAATTCAACTACGACATAGTTAAGCATTAGTGTAACTACCATTTCATCAGCTTTAAAGTATGCCTTTAAAACAGCTGGTATCAGAGTAAACATTATTCCTGTTACCATTCCCGTAAGCAAACATAGTCCTACATGCAATACAGGTGGGAGCCCTTGTACAGAAAAGCCAACTACTCCTGCAAAAAATCCGCCTAATACAGTTGCTCCTTCAACACCCATGTTAAATATATTCGCCTTAAAAGTAATGGCTATTGCCAATCCAGTTAATATTAAAGGAGAGGCAAAATGTAGTGTCTTTAAAATACCTTGAGTATCAAAAAGGGATTTCTGAATCATTATTTTATATGTTAATATTGGATTCTCTCCTATCAACATTATCAATACAGCACCTAAAATAAAAGCAGCAAGAATAGGAACTAATATACTAATCATAGCTTTTCTATATTTTCTATTAATGGAATTCATCCTTATATTCCCCCATGCTTTTTATCTTCATTCTTATTGATTCCTGCCATAAGCAAGCCAAGCTCAGAAGCAGTAGTCTCTTCAGCATTTACTATGCCTATTATTTTCCCTTTATACATGACTGCAATTCTATCACTTAAATTCATAATCTCAGAAAGTTCACTAGATATTAGCAATACAGCTTTATTTCTCTTTCTTAGCTTTAGGAGCTGATTATGAATAAATTCTATAGAGCCTATATCCACACCTCTGGTAGGTTGAGAAGCAATTAATAAACAAGGATCAGATTCAAATTCCCTCGCAATAATAACCTTCTGCGCATTACCCCCTGATAATTGGGATATATTACCGTCTTTATCTGCAACTCTTATATCATATTTATATATAAAATCAGTTGATTTCTCTTCTATTTTGTTAAATCTCATAAAACCGTTTTTTGAATATTCTTCTCTATCATGGTACCCTGCAATTATGTTTTCAGATATTCTCATATCCTTACACAAGCCTTGTGCATATCTATCCTCTGGTATGATTCCTATTCCTGATTTTCTAATATCCTTTGGCCACTTATTTGTAATTTTCTTACCTTTTAAATATATTTCTCCTTCAGTAGCTTCCATCAAACCAGTAATGACCTTAACAAGCTCGCTTTGCCCATTTCCCTCTACTCCAGCTATTCCTAGTATTTCTCCTTCATGGATTTCAAAGCTTATATCATCTAGACACTTTTTACCGGATTGAGATTCTGTAGAAATGTTTCTTAACTCATATACAACAGGAGCATCTTCTTTTTTAGCTCTGTCTTTGTTCACATTAATTAAAACTTCTCTTCCTACCATTATCTTTGCTAGCTCTTCACTATTAGTATCCTTAGTCCTTTTCTCCCCTAAAACCTTACCTCTTTTTATAACAACAACATTATCACTTACTTCCATAACCTCTCTTAGCTTATGTGTTATAAGAATTATTGTTTTTCCCTGTTTCTTTAACTCCTTAAAGCTTTCTAAAATCTCATCTACTTCCTGTGGTGTAAGTACCGCTGTAGGTTCATCAAAGATTAAAATATCTACATTTCTATATAACATTTTCAGTATTTCTATTCTCTGTTTAGCCCCTATAGATATATTTTCAACCTTGTCATCAGGATTTAAGTCAAATTTATACAGCTCAATAATTCTTTGAACTTCTTTTTTTTCTTTCTTTTCATCAATTATAAAGCTATCAAATTTAAACCTATTCCCGATTTTTATTTTCTTTTTCATCTCAATTCCAAGCATTATATTTTCAAAAACAGTAAGGCTGGGCACCAACTTAAAGTGTTGGTGCACCATACCTATACCATGCTCGATAGCATCTATAGGAGACTTAAAATTAACTGGCTTACCATCAATACGGATTTCTCCGCTTGTTGGCTGCGATAGACCATATAGCATATTCATCAAGGTAGTTTTGCCTGCTCCATTTTCTCCTACTATGGCAGTGATTTCTCCTTCCTTGATTGCAATATTAATATTGTCATTGGCAACAAAATTTCCAAACCTCTTAGTTAAATTTAAAGTCTCTATTTTGTACATAATATCTCCTCTATTCTTGGAAATTAATCGTTAGGCATTGATACATTACTTAAATTTGCTTTATTAAATGCTTCTCCAGCTTGTGCATTAGTTACTGCGATTTCTCCAGAAGCTATTTTGCTTGCTATAGTCTCTAGTTCTGTTTTGATTTCTTTCCATTTAGCTTTTCCTGATTCTTTTACCATTGATTCAATAACTGCTAAATCAGTTAATCCAGTTGCTTTAGAATCTAGATTGTAGCTTAGTACTTTACCATTAATCTCATCCATTGTATTGTTTTTATAATGTTCAGCAATGCTATATACAGGAACTTCTGTGTTCTTTAATACACTTGTCAATACATAGCCTGGTTGGCTGTTATCCTTGTTAGCATCTACTTCTATTGCTAATTTTTGAACTTCTTTAGCTTTTGATGTAACTCCATCTCCAACTGCTCCAGCACATGCAAATATTACGTTAGCTCCATCTGAATAGAATGTGTTAGCTTTTGTCGCTCCAGCAGCTGAATCAGTAAATCCAGCATTGTAATCACTTAAATATGTGTATTTTACACCAAGATTACTTGCTACATAGTTTACGCCTTCAGCAAATCCATAGCCAAATACAGTAATTCCGTTTGATTTTGTTCCGCCAAAGAAACCAACTTTTCTTCCTGCATCACCTTTTGTAAAATTATAGTCAGCTTCCTCAAATAATTCTTCATGGTTTTCATTTACTAGTACGCTTAATGCCCCTGCTAAGAATGATGCTTCATGCACATCAAATAGTACTGATATTACATTTTTATGCTTAGGTGTTCCATCTTCATTTACATTAGGATTATCATTGAAAATAATAAAGGTCGTATCTGGATATTGCTCTGCAATTGACTTTTCTCCACCTACACCATTGATTAATGCATCAAAATTGTACTCTAGAGAGAATATAACCTTGTAGCCTGCTTTTGCTAATTCTGCAAGGCTTCCAGGAATATCAGCTGACTCTACTACTCTATAGTTAATTCCTAGTTCACTCTTAACCTTTTCTAGTCCTTTAATAGCTGAAGCATTGTAGCCATTGTCATTAGGTCCTGCTGCTGATGTAATAAGTGCAATCCCTAAATCATCTGTTGAGTTGCTGCTGCCACATCCCGTAATTCCTAAGCTCATAACCATTATCATAGAAAGAATTACTGCAATTTTCTTTGCTGACTTAATTTTTGACATTATAAATCCCCCTAACGTTTTTTTATTTTTATATTTAAACGGTTAATATTTACCGTTTTGGACATAATTCTTATAAGGCATGTCCCATGTATTACTTTAATTGGCTGATGTAGAATTTAAACCTATCTGTTCTATAAAAGCTTTTAAAGGTTTCTATTGGTATTTCTTTTCCATTTACTATCCCCATGGTTACAGCTCTAAATAGCATAACAGGCTTTTTCTGCTCTAGCTCTAAATAGTCAGCAGCTTCATCTATGGCTAAAACTGCTTCTAGGGTTCTTTGTGTTTTTGTGATTTGAACTCCATACTTGTTTTCAACTATATCGTAGATAGATTCTTTACTAAAGTCATATTCTTCAATTCCCGGAAATACTTTTATAGGAAGATATGTGGTAGTATAGTTTAGAGGCTCGTTATCTGCATAGTATACTCTCTGAAGCATCAAAACCTTATCTCCCTTTGACAGCTGAAGTCTTCTAATACGGGTTACATCTGCCTCTTCAACTAGATGATGAATTAGCTTCTTTGAAGGAATCATTCCCATTCTTATAATATCCTCAGTACAGCTCATTAAAGAAACAAGGTCATGGTTTCCCTCATCAGATTTGATATAAGTTCCTTTGCCTTGTATTCTATATAGATATCCTTCGTTAACTAGTTCATCTATGGCTCTTTTTACAGTAATTCTACTGACATTAAATAAGCTCATCAGCTCTCTTTCACTGGGTATCATTCCGTTTTCAATGTTCTCTTCTGTATTGATCATGTTAATTATTTTATTCTTTACAATGTAATATTTAGGCATCATTGCAGCGATCTTATCCATTATTTCTCCCCTTTCTATGGACTTATGTAGTCTTTGATAGTTATGTCGTTATGTTGATATATCCACTTGATTTAATATTATAGGATACGTTTTCATTAGTCAATACTTTTTACACTTATTTAATGTTTTTTATATAGTTTTTACGAAATAGAATAGCTCTTTTATAGATATAGTATGGCTAATTAGGAAAAGATAATCTTTTTTGTCGTATTTCTGAAAATTCAAGTGATTTTTTATAGGTATGCTACTGATAATTAGATACTCTATGTGAAACGATGTATATTAAGTTTCTCTAATTGCTTCTACATACTTTTTACTTTAATGAAAACAATATTTATGAGGTGATAATGATGGCTAAAAACAAGAAAAAAGAAAAAGGCACAGGTCTGTCAATTGAAAAGCAAAACACAGCCGCTTGGGCAAATATTAAAAGAGTACAGCCTGTTTCAAGGGTTCCAATACCAGATAATCAGCAAGTACAAAATGCTAAG
The DNA here is from genome assembly GCA_002376545.1 of Firmicutes bacterium UBA3546. Taxonomy (GTDB): domain Bacteria; phylum Bacillota; class Clostridia; order Tissierellales; family Proteiniboraceae; genus Proteiniborus. The sequence goes on from DFOH01000020.1 coordinate 39,483, forward strand.
GAATGGGTAGACAGCAATCAGAAATAATAGGGCACACGTACAAAAGAAGCTCCAACCATAATTGGAACTTCTTTTCTTTTACTTCTAATATTTCATCTCTGCTAATCTCTTATAAGTCTCATATCTTTCTCTTGCATGTTTCTCCGCTTGGGTAAACAGCTCATCTGCCGAATCAGGGTATACATTCATGATTTGTGAGTATCTAATTTCCCCTTTTATAAATTCTTTAAAGGAGGCAGTTGGTTCCTTAGAATCAAGTATAAATGGATTTTTTCCTTCTTCCTTTAATAAAGGATTATACCTGTAAAGATGCCAATATCCTGCTTCTACAGCTTTCTTTTCCTGAGCTACACTTGTTCCCATCCCTGTCTTGATTCCGTGGCTAATGCAAGGTGCATAGCAGATAATTATAGAGGGGCCTTTATAGCTTTCTGCCTCCTTAATAGTTTTTATTGCATGATTCATATTTGCACCGAGGGCAATTTGGGCTACATAGACGTATCCATAGCTCATAGCCATTAAGCCTAAATCTTTTTTTCTGACTCTTTTTCCTGCTGCTGCAAACTTAGCTACAGCTGCTGTAGGAGTAGACTTAGAAGATTGACCTCCAGTATTAGAATAGATTTCAGTATCAAGCACCAATAAATTTACATCTTCACCAGCTGCTAATACCTGATCTACTCCACCGTAGCCTATATCGTAAGCCCAGCCATCTCCCCCTATAATCCATATGGATTTCTTAGTGAGATAATCTCTTTTCTCTAGTATTTCTTGAGTAATAGGGTCATTATGATTATGTTTTTTTATTGCCTCTAAGATTTTCTGAGATGCCTTTTTAGACAGCTCTCCGTCTTCCATATTTTCAAGCCAATACTTAAAAGTATCCTTACATTCTTCATCAATGTCTGATTTAAGTCCATGCCTCATTAATTCTCCTAATCTTTCTCTCATCTGTCGTACTGCAATATGCATCCCAAACCCATACTCTGCATTATCTTCAAAGAGAGAATTAGCCCACGCTGGCCCCTTTCCTTCAGCTGTAGTACTATATGCAATGGAAGGTGCACTAGCCCCCCATATAGAAGAACATCCCGTAGCATTGGCAATCATCATTCTATCTCCGTAAAGCTGAGTCACTAGTTTTACATAGGCAGTTTCCCCACAGCCAGCACAAGCTCCTGAAAATTCTAATAAAGGTCGTGCAAATTGACTGTTCTTTACTGTTCCTTTGTCTACTAAATAATCTTTATCACGTACAGTCAAACCAAACTCCCAGTTTTTATCTTGTCTTTTTATTTCTTCTTCTGCATCTACCATTACTAAGGCCTTTCCAGGAGCAGGACATACATCAGCACAGTTCCCACATCCTGTACAATCTAAAGGACTTATCTGAATGCGATAGTGTAGGTTTTCAATTTCTTTTCCAACAGCCTTCTTAGTTTCAAATGCATGAGGTGCTTTACCTTTTTCCTCCTCATCTAATAAGAAAGGTCTGATTACTGCATGTGGACAGATATATGAGCATTGATTACATTGGATACATTTTTCTGTCTGCCACTGTGGAACCATAGGTGCAATACCTCTCTTTTCATAGGCCGTCGTTCCAAGTGGGTATGTTCCATCCTCCATTCCTTTAAAGGCACTTACTGGTAACTCATCGCCTTCATGTCTTGCCATCGGTCTTTGAATATTTTTCACGAAATCGGGCTCTTCTTTAACAAGAATATGTTCATCCTGCGTCTGAGACCAATGGGATGGAACACTTATTTTAACTAAGCCATTTACTCCTCTATCGACTGCCTGATTATTCATTTCCACAATTCTCTCGCCTTTTTTCCCATATAGGCTTTCGATATTTTGTTTTAGGTATTTTACTGCATCTTCAATAGGTATTACATTTACCAGCCTAAAGAAAGCTGCCTGCATTATCATGTTAATCCTATTACCTAAGCCAATTTCACTGGCTATTTTCATAGCATCAATAGTATAAAATTCAACCTGATTCTCTGCGATAGCTCTTTTCAAAGAAGCTGGCAGTTTATCTTCCAGCTCTTCCTCTGTCCACGGACAGTTTAATACAAAAATACCCTTTTTTCTTATGCCCTTTAACAAATCAAAATGATTCACGTAGGAACTGTTGTGACATGCAATATAATCCGCACTATAAATCAAATAAGTGGATTTAATTGGGCTTTTTCCAAATCTAAGATGAGAGATTGTAGAGCCACCAGATTTTTTACTATCATATGAAAAATATGCTTGAGCATATAAGTCTGTATTGTCTCCGATTATTTTAACAGCAGTCTTATTTGCACCAACTGTTCCGTCAGAGCCTAATCCCCAGAATTTACATCCAATATTTCCTATAGGTGTTGTATCAATAATGTCCTCCTCTAGAAGAGAAGTTCCGCCAACATCATCTACAATTCCTATTGTGAATCCATTCTTAGGCTCTGCATTTCTTAAGTTTTTATATACAGCAAAGATTTGAGAAGGTCTCGTGTCCTTTGAGCCTAATCCATATCTTCCTCCTATTATTAAAGGCTGTTTAGCCCTATTATAAAAAAGACTCTTTATGTCTAAATATAATGGCTCTCCTATGGCACCTGGCTCCTTTGTTCTATCCAAAACTGCAATTCTTTTTATACTTGCAGGAAGTATATTAAAGAAATATTTTGATGAAAAAGGACGATAGAGATGAATCTTAATCAATCCTACCTTTTCACCTTTACTCATCAAGTAGTCTATAGTTTCTTCGATGGTATCACAGACAGAGCCCATAGCTACAATGATATCCTCTGCATCCTCTGAGCCATAATAATTAAAGGGCTTATAGTCCCTTCCTGTTAATCTGCTAATATCTCTCATATAATCTGCTACAACATCTGGAACACTTTCATAAAAAGGACTTACAGCTTCTCTTCCTTGAAAATATACATCAGGATTTTGAGCAGTTCCTCTGGCTACCGGATGCTCCGGATTTAATGCACGCTCCCTGAAAGCCTTTATCGAATCATAGTCTAATAGCTCTGCTAATTCCTCATATTCTAAAATCTCTATTTTTTGATATTCATGAGAAGTTCTAAATCCATCAAAAAAGTGGAGAAAGGGTACTCTGGATTTTATAGCTGCCAAATGAGCAACTCCAGCTAAGTCCATGACCTCCTGAACACTATTAGAAGCTAATAGAGCAAAGCCTGTCTGTCTAGTAGCCATTACGTCCTGATGATCTCCAAAAATCGATAATGCATGGGTTGCAATGGCACGTGCACTTACATGAAATACTCCTGGCAGCAGTTCACCTGCTATTTTATACATATTTGGAATCATGAGCAAAAGTCCCTGAGATGCTGTATAGGTAGTTGTCAAGGCTCCAGCCTGTAATGAACCGTGAACCGCCCCCGCGGCACCAGCTTCAGATTGCATCTCTACTACTCTTACAGGTTGCCCAAATAAATTCTTCATCCCATGGGATGCCCACTCATCTACTCCTTCTGCCATAGGCGTAGATGGGGTAATGGGATAAATGGCTGCTACATCAGTAAAGGCATAGGACACATATGCAGCTGCCTGGTTTCCATCCATAGTTTTCACTTTTCTTGCCATCATCTTCCTACCTTTCTTATGGTTTAGTATTGTTTTCCAATATCTAGATATATTATGTGACATTTTTCCTTAATCATGCATATTTCTCGTTATTTAGTTAAAGCATTAGCACTTTATTTCAAAAAAAACAGCCACCAAAAGGTGACTGCTTTTTATATAGTGTTTTGTTTAGTACCATCTTATATTCATTTTGTATTTGTAAGGAATACTACAAAGCTAGCACAAATGTTTTTTAGATGCCTCTTCTTTGAATTTTTAAATAGCTTCACGTATCCACTTTCTGACTTCTAGACAAAAACTATAAAAATCTATATTCTCCCTTAATTTATCTTTTCCGAAATAGGGATTATCCATTGTATGAATTATGTTAGCCTTATCCATTATTATTATCTTTTGTCCTAGGAAAGCTGCCTCTTCAATATTGTGAGTTACAATAATCAATGTGGTTGGCTTCTGCTTATAAATATTTAATATAATATTTTGTATATGCTCCTTTGTCATTGCATCAAGAGCGGAGGATGGCTCATCCATAAGGAGCAAGTCGGGCTCAAGTGCTAGAGTTCTTGCAATAGCAACTCTTTGCTTTTGTCCGCCACTTAGCTCACTTGGATATTTATCCTTATATTCGTAAATTCCTAATTCCTTAAGTATATTTTCCGTTTTTATAATAGCATCATTCTTAATATCATTCCTGGTCAGCAGAGCAAAAGATACATTGTTCCATACTGTTTTCCATGGAAGCAACCCATAGTTTTGTAGTATTACTCCTGTATTCTTGCGAATGCTATTTAGTTCTTGTCCGTTAATATATATTATACCTTTATTAGGTTTTATGAGACCAGCAATAGTATACAATAAAGTAGTCTTACCGCAGCCAGAAGGACCTATTATGGCACAGGTTGTGTTTTTCTTTATATGAAGATTTACGTTATCTAGAGCCACTTCTTTTCCGTAGCTTATGTGTAAATCCTTTATATCAATCATTATTTTACGAACTTCCCTTCAACAAGCTCCTCATATTTAAGGTCTAATTTTTTGTTTAATACTTTTTCATTCCACTTCATTATCTTTTCAATGTATTCCTGACTTGGAACTCGTGCCATATTGTATTTAGGCAATGTAATCTTATCTCTAACTTCTGGGTTAAGCTTTAACTGCTCTACTAGCACATCACGAGCTATACTTTCATCCTTATGGATTTCTTCTACAGCCTTATTATAAGCCTCATGAAACAGCTTGATAGCCTGTTCTTTGTTCTTTATAGAGCTTCCTGTAAAAACCATGATTTCAGGAGAAAAATCATCCTTGCTTCCATAAATTCTCTTTTCAAGTCCCATTAGCTCTCCTTGAGATGCAATTGGCTCAGGAAGTACCGCCATATCTATTTGTCCCTGATTTATCATCTCTAGTCTTGCAGGTATTTCATTGATAAAAACCTTTTCAACGTTGTATTCTTCGTTTAGGAATTCATCAGAAAGATAGTTAACTACGCTTACCTCCATTAATCCTACTTTTACATCCTTTTGCTCATTAAAGTCTTTTTTAACCAATATAGGGAAGCTGCCATCAGTACTAGTAGTAACCTTTATATCAAAACCATTCTGTACATTGTTAACTAATGCAATAACGTCTGTCATTGCCCCATCTAGCTCTCCACTTTGGAGGGCACTTTGTCTATTCATAGCATTTGTATATACCTGAACATCTACATTTAATCCTAATTCTTCAAAATATCCATTTTTATCTGCCAAAAAAATAGGAGCTGAATCAACAGCTGGCATTACCCCAATCTTTAAGCTTAAGTACTTCTCTATGCTTTCTTCTTCTCCTTGTGCATTATTAGCATCCTTAGAAGTACAGCCAATCAACCATACCATGGATGCAATAAGCATAAATAGAGCTAATTTCTTAAAATTACTCATTTGCATTCCTCCTGTAATAAATATGAGACACATACTCATTCTATCTCTAAAAGATTGTTAAATCAATGTCATTGACAATTTTGGTAATAAAATTAATTATATTAATTAAGTAAAGGACCCATCTAAAAGAAATACTTCTTGTAGATTGAGTCCTTTATTCTGGAATACAGCATTAATTTTATAACAGTTCTGATAATATTTTAGTCTGATTATACACTTCTAATCTCCCATTTATGTCCTTTATAACGAGTTACAAAAAAGAAACTTCTAACTATCCAATCAATAAACATTGCTACCCAGACACCTAGCACACCAAGATTCATATATTTAGCAAGTAAAATGCCAAAGCCTATTCTAGTAATCCACATGGAGCCTACTCCAACTATCATTGTATAGCGCACATCACTAGATGCTCTAAGAGCATTAGGTAATGTAAATGCTGGTGCCCATGTAAAGCATACATTCATACTGTTAAATATAATTACCTGTTTAGCCATAGCTGCCGTTTCTGCTGATAGTTTATAGATATCTAGTATAAAAGGAGTAGCAAGGATTATGGTAGCATTTACGAGTATCAAGGAAAAATATGCGTATTTAAGAAGCTTTTTGGTATAATATCTCGCTTGCTCATAATCACGTGCTCCTACACATTGACTTACTACTGTTACTAATCCTAGTCCTATGGACATTCCAGGAAGAATGCTAAATGAAGAAACCGCATTTGCAACAGCATTAGCCGTTATTGAAGCTGTACCAAATCCAGCAATAACGCTTAACAATAGGACTTTTCCTAACTGAAACATACTATTTTCTATTCCATTTGGAATACCTATTCCAAGTATCTTAAGCACCATCCCCCTATCATATTTGTAGCGAAATGGTTTGCTTATATGAATCTTAAGATTTTCATCTCTAAGTAGTACCACTATTATAATTGCTGCAACTGCTCTTGAAACAAGTGTAGGAATAGCAACTCCCTCTACACCCATATTAAAGCCAAATATTAGTATAGCATTTCCTACTACATTTATGATGTTCATTATAGCAGATATTCTCATAGTTATTCCGGAGTTTCCCATTGACCTAAATAGTGCAGCACCGCTATTATAAACAGCTATGAAAGGAATACTCGCCAATACTATAAGCATGTATGTATTTACATTTGCCGCTACATCAGGTTCTATCTGTCCAAATATCATATTTATTATAAAGCTCTTTCCTATATACATTAAAGCCATAATAGCTAATGAAATAAATGTGGTGAATACAATTAGTTGCTCTCCTGCCTTACATGCATTTTTATTATTTTTTTGCCCTAAATATTGACCTGCAACAACTGCACCACCTGTAGCCAATGCGGCAAAAATGTTTATAAGTAATATATTTACTGAGTCAACTAGTGATACGGCTGATACTGCACTTTCACCTACGCTGGCAACCATAATTGAATCTGCCATACCTACTGTTACTGCTAATAGCTGCTCGAGTATCAATGGAACTATTAAATGCATCAAGTCTTTTTTAGTGAAAATATAGTTTTTCTTTAATGTGCTATCCATGTTGTCATACCCTTTCTTAATTACTGTAAGTTTATCAAAATCAATTCTTACGATTCATACCAAAACAATTTTTGAGTTTGTATTTGCTATAGTCAATTATATATCAATAATAGAAATAATTAAACTGAAAACTTTTCTAAGAGATTTTAACATTTATGTAATGATATAGATATCCAGCGTTAATATTTAGCTTTTATTTAGAAAATAGCAGTTACATCTTGTTTTGATAAATATTCAAAGTGATTCTGATTTTTGTAAAAAATAGAGTTTATTTTTGAAGTTACTTATCTGTAATTGACAAATAAGTTTGTGCGTGACACTACAGTTTCCTACATACAAGCTGCTCATGCGGTATTATTTTAAATAATGCTTTATTTATGAAGAACCAGACTTAAAGTTTAATAAAGGTAAATGTAGAAAAGTAAAAGCGTGGATACATTTCCCTTTAACTAGTATGGCTCTTATAATAATCTGAAGACATAATCTAATATTAAAGAGCCTAGACAAGTTAACTTATCTTAGGCTCTTTACATATTTTTATGTGTTTTTTTCTTTAATTTAAGAACTAATAATTTTCTTTTCTAACTTCAAAGAAGCTTTGTGGATGTACACAAACTGGACAAAGCTGTGGTGCTTTTTTGCCCATTACAAGATGTCCACAGTTTCGGCATTCCCACATAGTTTCATCTGCTTTTTCAAATACTTTCTTCATTTCAACATTACTAAGCAATGCACGATATCTTTCCTCGTGAGCTTTTTCAATTTTTCCAACCATTCTAAATTGTGCTGCTAGAGCAGTGAAGCCTTCTTCTTCAGCATCTTTAGCAAATCTATCATACATGTCTGTCCATTCGTAATTCTCTCCTTCAGCTGCATGAAGAAGATTCGTTGCAGTGTCACCAAGCTCGCCAAGAGCCTTGAACCAAAGCTTTGCATGTTCTTTTTCATTGTTTGCAGTTGCTTCAAAAATTGCGGCAATTTGCTCATAGCCCTCTTTTTTTGCAACAGAAGCAAAATATGTATACTTATTTCTTGCCATAGATTCTCCTGCAAATGCCTCTAATAGATTTTTTTCTGTTTTTGTTCCTTTGATATCCATAATATCTCTCCTTTATATTTATTTTATTATTAACTTTTTAGTTATTATGTAGCTTGTCCAAAATAGGTGCTCATGATAAGCTATGTCTAAAGCTCATTTGATACTATTCTATAATGAGCTAAAATTCTTGTCAACTTGTAATTAAATGGGTAATAGACTATTCCCATAGACCATCCAACAATTTCTCAATTCTTTCTTTTCTCTCTAAAGTAGCTTGTATATCTATTGTAATATTGTCTCCTTCCACTAAAAGAATATCTCCTTCCTTCGCCTCTTTTGGAAGCGTCTCTCTCTTAATGTCTATCATATTGCCGTCTTCTTTTTCACAAACTACATACTCCCCTTCAAATCTATCCACTATAAGCTTCATATTTCCCCTCCTCAACAGTCCTTTCGCTGCACCTTAAGCAGAGCTAATAAAGGTATATTCACAGTATTAGTTTATTTCCATTTTCTCTTAACCATTTTCGTCTTACATTATAATTAGGCATTATAAGCTCTACTTGATTCCAAAAGTCTTTTGAATGGTTCATAATCTTCATATGACACAGTTCGTGTACAATTACATAGTCAATTACAGAGATAGGTGCCATAACTAGTCTCCAATTCAAGTTAATATTTCCCTTTGAGCTACAGCTTCCCCATCTAGTCTTTTGTTCTTTAATAACTACTTTAAGTGGAGCTACCTTAAGCTGTAAAGAATATTCTCTAATTTTCTCATCTATAATATCGGAAAAACACTTCTTATACCATAAAACTAACGTCTTCCTTATTAACTGTTTTTTACTTTCCTTCTGCATTCCTTCAGGTAAATATACTGTTATTGTGTCATTTTGAAGTATTACTTCAGTTTTATTATAATTCATCTCAACTATTTTTAATTCGTGTTCTTTACCAAGATAGAGAATTTTTTCTCCATTAACAAACTGTCTTAACACAATATTTTTCTGCATCTCTTTTACTATACCCATCTTTTTTATAATCCAATCAGCTTTGTTTTCAACTATTTCTATAATCTGCTTTTCATCAATATATAAAGGAGCAGATACCTTAACCTCTCCAGTTATATCTACAGTTATTCCTAGGGTCTTTCTCTTAGCTCTAGCTATGCTATAATGAATAATGGTATTTTGGGTCTCAAGTGAATATCTTTTGTTTTTCATACTATTATCACCTACGCTATAAATTCTCTGACCAATGCAGTCTTGCATAGGCTGAGTATTAATGTACTGTATGCTTATTATATAACAATTTAATGATGAAATTAATGGCAAAATAATGGTAATTAGAGGCAATAGTGGGTAAGTGGTGAATGTCCAAAGTAAGTTTTGACAATTTCAGTCTATTGACTTGTCGTAGGTTATGGGATATAATACTACTAATTTAATATCTGAATGACTAAGAAATGTAATACATACCACATTTCGGGGTATAAGGAATAATAGCTGTGATAAGAATTAGTAGCAATCAAGATGCCAAACAGAAAGTTACCGGGTGATGAGAGGTGCATGGATACGGATTGTGAATACATCTTTGAGCTTTGCACCGAACAGTTTCACCTAGTAGGCTGCAACGGAAATCAGCACTCGTTATCGTGCTAGGGTATCTCAGTCTTATAATGATGTACCTATTAAGATAAGTAATGTGAGTTACTTATGAATTTAAGGTGGTAACACGAGATTTCATCTCGTCCTTTTGGAAACAAGAGGACGAGATTTTTTATTTTTATTTTTAGTTTTTAAACTTGCTTAGTTCAAGTTCTTAGATGAAAAAAGTTAGAGCATAATTTTGTTATTCGTTATAAGAAATAATATTTTAGGGAGATGATAACCATGTTAATGCCAGAAGAACAGATGCAAATTATCTTAAAGGGAGTTCATACGCTTGTAAATGAGGATGAATTGTTATTAAAGCTTAGGAAATCCTTTGAAAGAAATGAACCCCTAACAATCAAGCTGGGCCTTGATCCATCAGCACCTGATATTCATCTAGGCCATGCAGTTGTACTGCGTAAAATCAAACAGATGCAGGATTTAGGGCATCATGTAGTAATTGTTATTGGCGATTTCACAGGAAAAATTGGTGATCCTACTGGAAAGTCAAAAGGTAGAGTTGCATTAACTGACGAAAAAGTAAAGGAAAATGCCAAAACCTATTGCGAGCAAATATTTAAAGTACTTGACAAGGAGAAAACAGAAGTAAGATTCAATAGTCAGTGGCTTTCTAAGCTGAATTTTGAAGATGTTATTAAGCTTGCGGCTACTACTACTGTTGCTAGAATTTTGGAACGAGATGACTTTCAAAAAAGATATGAAAATCATACTCCTATAGGAATTCATGAATTTTTTTACCCATTGATGCAGGCATATGATTCTATTGAGCTTAAAGCCGATATTGAATTAGGCGGAACTGATCAAACCTTTAACATCTTAATGGGAAGAACGCTACAGAAAACATTTGGTCAAGAGCAACAAATCGCTATATTTATGCCTATTCTTGAAGGCTTAGATGGCACAGAAAAGATGAGTAAAAGTCTTGGAAACTACATCGGTATTAGCGAGCCTGCCGAGGTGATGTTTAAAAAGGTAATGGAGATTCCCGATAGTCATATTATTAAATATTTCGAGCTTGCTACAGATGAGCATCCTAGTGAAATTGAGAAAATTCGAACAGAGCTTAATACTGGTGCAAATCCTAGGGATATTAAATATCATCTGGCTAAAATCATAACGTCACTTTATCATATGCCTAAGGATGTAGAAAATGCAGTTGAATATTATAATGCAGCTTTTGGGAAAAAAGTCATTCCAGAAGATATTCCAGAACTTTTACTTAAAGGAGATAAAGAAACTATTGCAAATATTATTTCACAGCTAATAAGCATGAACCTAGTAAAAAGCAAAAGCGAATTTATTAGACTAGTGGAGCAGGGTGGCATTCAGTTTAATAGCGAAAAACTGACACCAGATAATATGAGCAGGATTATTGTTCCTAATGATGTTATGAAAATCGGGAAAAAACGATTTATAAAATTTGTTAAATAGTAAAGCCGTCTGAGACCTATTGGCTACGCTTAGGATGACAATTTTTATGCAGTCTGCCGTTCCTAGTGCATATATTAATAACTATCTAGCTATATGCAAAAGCCCTTGTACAAGGGCTTTTGTTGTATAAATCTATTTATTTCAGTTCTCTTCCTGTTTCATTTAATTCATTAACAGGTACCACTATGCCTTGGTTATTCTCTAATACTCTTACTTGAGCAGTATCATTTAAAGAATTGACATCTTCTATCCAAACCTGATTCCCATTGTGAAGAACCTCAATATTTTCATGCTTCTGCTTCAATATTTCATTAGCTCTATTAAAAAGCATATTCATCCTCCTAGGATTATTTATTTTACTTCAACCCTTCGTAAAAAAGGTCTATTTATAGTTTGATATAATTCAAACAAAACATGTATGACATTAATAAGCAAGGAAGACAAATATCATTATTATTTCTCTTTTTATATATTCTCAGTACATAAATGGTATTATTGTAAAAAAGTGAATCAAATGAATACGGTGCGCTCATATACTCTAAAAATATAAGATATACTCTATCTATATTGCTTTCAATACAGATAGAGTATATGTAGGATACTAGATATTTATATGCTTCTTATTGTTTATTTTTATATTTTTCTAAACAAGCCCTGCAAATGCATGATTTTCCCTTTTTATCATCAGGCACCATCTCTAATACATGCTTAGGAAATTCAACAGTTTCACACCAGCAATTCTCTTGTCCATGCTGACAGTTATTGTCTTGACCACAAAGGGGGCATATTCTATGAGATTCTTTTTCAAGCATAAATCCACTCTCCCTTTACCAATATTTCAAGTATTTATCACAACAAACCAGTAGTCTGGTTTAATCCACTATATTTCCCTTTGAAAATAGTTTTACTATCTCTATAAATATGAAGAAGCCATAATATTGTTCTCTTGCTTTGTCTAATCTCTGCTATTTCTAATCAGAATAAGCCTGATTAATTGTGCCATTCCACTTGCCATAGCTGCCACATAAGTTAATGCTGCTGCTTGGAGCACCTTCTTAGCACCTTTTGTTTCTTCACTGGCAACAAAGCCATTGCTGTCAAGCAACGTCAAAGCTCTACTACTAGCATTAAACTCTACTGGCAGTGTAATTAATTGAAATAAAACTGCTGCTCCAAATAATATAATACCAATATCCATTAAGCTTCCAAGACTAGGAACTAATAACCCAGCAATGATAAATAGCCAAGCTGCTGAGGAACCAAATCTTGCAACAGGAAAAATCATATTTCTCAATGATAATGGTACATATCCATTGGCATGCTGAATTGCATGACCTACTTCATGTGCAGCAACACTTACAGAAGCTATTGAACTGTTTCTGTAGACCTCTGCCGACAATCTCAACACACGATTTCTTGGATCATAATGGTCGCCTAGCTGCCCACTTGCTAACTCAATTGGTATGTCTCTCAAGCCATGCTGGTCTAAAAGTCGTCTTGCAACATCTGCTCCTGTATATCCTCTTTGTGTAGGTATTCTAGAATATTTAGAAAAGCTTGATTTCACCTTACTTTGAGCATATATAGTCAAGATTATTGCAGGAATTAATATAATCATAGTTGGATCAAATCCGTAAAATCCATATGGATAAAACATAAAATCACTCCTTTCTATTATTATAATATCAAATTTTTGACTATTCCGCCACATCAGTACATCTTATTAAAAATTCGTATGAAATATTAAAGATTTTGTCTTTTAAGGTTTTATTATAGATAAACAAGATTGAACCTGTTTATCTATATCTCAAGTCTATGTTTTGATTTATGTCCATATTTTATTATTCCCTTTAGTAAAAATTTGATTATTATGTATTTCTGCTTAAAACTAAAATGCTCCCTCTATAGTAGATAGATTAAATGAAAATCTGACTACTATGAAGGGAGCAATTTACTACTTCACTTTTGTTATTTAAAAATACCAAATGGTTTCCCCACTGGTAAAAACTTTCTACCAAAATGCTCATTTAGAACTGAAGCAGCTGAACCATAAAAAGATAATATAGCTATAATCATCTCTGAGTATGCTGCTAATTTATGTGGAAATTCTCCCATGATTCCAAAACTGTCAAGAGTAAGTCCAATAAATAAAAGATCAATAAAAAAGAAAATGGAAAATAATACCTTATGCGTTTCCATAGCGCCTATTGTCATGAATATAGAGAATATTAGGTATCCTAAAAAAGCAAATCCTAATTGTTTAGGGTCAACATTCATGGCTAATTCTTCACCAAATACTCCCATCTTTATCATCCAAGACACAGCCATCCCCATCCAGAAGAATGCATATCCTCCAAAAGCTGTTGTACCAAAGGTATTGTTTCTTTTAGAATCATTGATACATGCAAATAGCTGTGCAAAGGCACCTAAAAATAATGCCCATGGAATAACAAATGATAAGCCAGATGTTAAACCTAATTTTTGCGATGATGCTACCAAAGTTACCATTGCTAATCCAAAAAGACCTAAGGCTGATGGATCTGCATTAATTATTTTTACGTTTTTTGTTTGATCTTTTTCCATAGTATCCTCCTTAAAAATAATACAACCTATTAATCATACCATTTTTAAGAATTTTTTCAAGAAGAAAATCAATATATTATAATGTAAATGATGATCTAAATAGTTCAATTTTTCATCTAAAAAATCATATGAACGCACTAAAAGGAACATCAAATTTTAAATCTTGAGTCTTTTATTTAGGATTCTAATAAATACAGTATTTAACACCTAATGAGCTTAATCACTCGCTGGCTTTAAAATTGTAAATTGGCCTTATAATATCAACTACCTCTGTTGTATCTTGTATATTATTGAGTATCTCATCAATAGGCTTGTATGCAAGTGCACATTCATCTAGTGTAGATTTGTTAATAGTTGTACTATATATCCCTTCCATTGATTTTTCAAATTCATCTAGAGTAATAGCTTCCTTAGCTTGTCTTCTGCTCATTAGCCTGCCAGCACCATGAGGAGCTGAATAATTCCAGTCCTTATTGCCTTTTCCAATGCAGATTAAGCTTCCATCACGCATATTTATAGGGATTAAAACTTTTTCACCCTTCACAGCAGAAATGGCGCCTTTTCTTAAAATCATGCTGTTTAAATCAATATAATTATGAATAGTAGTGAATTGCTCTTGTACTTCAAGCCCCATTCTTGTAATTATTTCATCAACAATGGCCTTACGATTATATACTGCAAATTGTTGAATTATTTTCATGTCGTTTAAATATTTATTAAAATTTTCTCCTTCTAGGTAGGCTAATTGTTTGTTAATTTTAGTACTATTTAGCTTCTCTATTTCATCTTGTATTTCCTTTTCTAATCCTTCTTGTTTGAGCTTATTAATGCTTCCTAGCTTTTGATTATATTTATTTATATGTTCCTTATAGCCTAGTTGTTGATAATGCTCAGCAGCCTGTTTTCCTAAATGTCTGCTTCCAGAATGGACAACAAGATATAAAGCTCCATCTTTGTCATTGTTGACTTCTATAAAATGGTTACCCCCTCCTAGTGTTCCAATACTTAGTCTTGCTCTATTAAGATTAACGTGATTTTTACAGACTAGACCCTCAAAATCAATACTTTCAGAATACTTGTGCTGTTTTTTCCTAATATCAAATCCAGAAGGAATATGTTCATAAATAACTTTATCTAGTTTCTCTAAATCAAGCTTTCGTTGTTTTAATTTTATGGTTTCCATACCGCAGCCTATATCCACCCCAACTAAATTAGGTACAACTTTATCAGATATTGTCATAGTAGTACCGATTGTACAGCCTGCACCTGCGTGAGCATCAGGCATTATTCTAATAATACTGTCATTTACAAATTCTTGATTACATAGCTCTATAATCTGAGCTATTGCTCCATCGTCAATATTGTCGGTAAATACTTTAGCAGTATTATGCTTTCCTTTAATCTCAATCATGTTTTCACCTCTTAATAATTCAGATTTTTAAGCTTCTACTATTTCTTCTTTTGCATTATAATTTATTTGAAATCAATTATATCATAATATGATGGAAAATAAGAAAGATATCAACAACTGATTCTAATAATTGTACATTTTGAGATTCCAAAAGATGTACATTTTAGGATTGACATTTACTCTGGTAATGCGGTTGGTTGAAAAGATGGTAGTATTTCATGATGAATTTACAGTAGAATTTAAAACTGTTGTTACCATAGATACTGAGATAAAAATAAGTAAGGCACTCTATCATATGTGTATCGGTAAAATGAAAAAACATGAAAACTGGATTACTTAAAGTAATCAGATTTTCATGCTACATATTAAATCAATATTTTATCCTTCATAATAGCTCTTCCTAAAACCGATGAAATTTTTAAAATTATTTTTTTTATAAAACTCTTCTGAACCCTCTGTTGAAAGTAAATCAAACCTTGTATGCGGATACATATTGTGACATATGTCGAGTAATGCCTTTCCTATTCCTTTTCCTCTATAATTAATATCAACTATTATTTCAGCTATATATGTCGTGATTTCCTTATCTGTTAATGCACGAATTGCCCCAATTACTTTATCCCCCTCACAAGCAACAAGAGTGATTGTTGAGTTCTTCCATGCCTCCAGCCCCTCATGAGGCCACTTAACGATAGTCATCCATCCTTCTTTTTCAAATAATGCTTGAATTAACGGAAAATCACTTTCAGTAAATTTTCTTATAAAAATATCTTCTGATAAATTTACTTGTTCAAGCATTTCCCCAGCAATAATTAGTTCATCCATATAAGAAGCCTTCTTTCATAATATTCTATGGAGCCGTATTTTCATACAATTTTGCACTAATTTCAATATACAGAAAACATTGCTTTATGTCAAATATTTGCAATATCAGATAGTGTCAGGTACTGTAGAAAAAATATTTTTAGAATATCCCTTTGATCTTTGACTTATCAAAAAAGGACGGTACATTATTTCCAAATACCGACCTTTTCTTCAATGTAATAGTTCTAAAGTATACCAGATTATGTCCTGCAAAATCAAGAATATAGGAACTTATTAAGAGGCAGGTATGACCTTGCCTCTTTTTGACATGAAATTTTTCAGATTTAGAACACTCAGTAAGTTAACAAGTTAGGAGT
Source organism: Firmicutes bacterium UBA3546 (assembly GCA_002376545.1). Classification (GTDB taxonomy): domain Bacteria; phylum Bacillota; class Clostridia; order Tissierellales; family Proteiniboraceae; genus Proteiniborus. Next base: position 55,888 of record DFOH01000020.1, read on the forward strand.
CAGAAGCCTCACTCTACAGTCATTCTTAAAACCAAGGTAATGCTTTAATTACTAATGATACAGCAACTGTACTTATTGCCATAGAAGTAACGTTGGCAACTGTTCCGTGTATATGGTCTGGTAATTTAGATGCTATATATTCCGCTACTGGTCCGCCTATAATTCCACCTAATGCACCTGCAATAACAGCCACTGGTATTGTTCCCCCGAACATCAGAACACAAGCAGGTCCAACACTTACTACTGGAACATATGTTGCATACCATCCATTTTCAAGATATTTATTAAAGTATAGTAATATTCCAACTCCAGCTCCAATAAATTGAGATAATATAATCGCTGGTATGACTCCAGCTCCATTTGCCCCATGACCAGAGTTAATTAACCATTCTATACATACTCCTAAGATAACAAATAATCCTGCTATTTCATTTCCATAAAATTGAGCTTCTGAAAAATCTGCTAAAACTCTTCTTACAAGCCATGAAGGTTTAGACATTTGCTTCAATTGTTCTTCTTTACTTAGTTCTACTTTCTTGCTGTCTATAGCTCTTACAGGTACTTTTTTCACCCAAGGTAGTACCTTACATATCTGTCCAATAATTATCCCTGTCAATGCCATAGTTAAAACATTACCTACAACACCTGGCACTTCAAAAACAGGTGTTACCTTTGTCATCATCCAAAATGCTATAGGGAAGCTCAATGTTCCGCCTAATATTGAGCTTGTGAATAAAGCACTATAACTAGGTCCATATAAGAGCATCATTGAAGGTGGCACACCTACTACTGTAATAAACGTAGGGAGCCATGTGTATTCTCCACCAGTAAAATAGCTAGTATAGTTTAATATAAAAATTGCAATACCTAGTGATATGACTTGAGATGCTAATACCCAAGGCCACATTGTAGCTGAGCCATAGCATATTTCAAATCCAGCAAATCGAGATTTATTGAGACTCAATCTCCATGCTACAAATCCACCTAAAATAATGCTGATGGAAGCTAATACTCCAGCATAGAATTGAGCTTCTGTAAAGTTCATTATAAACCAAATAAATTTATAGAATAAACTTCCTTCACCTATTTTTTCGATAACTGTGTTATATGGAAACCAATTTCCAACATTCTCAAAACTATTCAATAGGAAATATAGCCCAAACCCAATAATCAACGTATACATAAAACCAACTAAAGAACCTATGGGTTTACTATTTTTATCATTTACCTTGGCAGCGCTTACATTAGCCACTAAAATCACTCCCTATTAATTTTCTAATACATAATTTGTGTATATTTCTGCTATCCTAGCTACAGAGGACAGTTCAATCCTTTCATTTCGTTGATGAGCCATTGCATCATCTCCTGGTCCTAATATAACAAAAGGAACTTTTAAATCAGGAATTATCTGTGATGCATCAGTATAAAAGTGTAATCCCTTATAACTAGCTTCATATGATAATTTTTCACAAAGCCCTTTAAGCTTTTTAATAAACTCATGCTCTCTATCAGTTTCAACGGCTGGTCTATTGTTTTCAACGTTGAGTCTTATGCTCAAGCTGTTCTTATCCTTCATTAATTTATCAGCAATTTCTTTTCCTTTGTTTATAATATCTTCATGGCTGTGAATTGGAATGGTTCTGATATCGATTGACGCTTTTGACTGTGTTGGAATAACATTTGTCTTAACTCCACCATTAAACTCATTAACAGAGAAAGTAGTTTTACCAAGTAGAGGATTAGTGCTCTCACAATCTATCGCAGTTCTAAATTGGTTAATATACTCAATAAGGTATTCTATAGAATTAACTCCTAAGTCAGGTCTTGAGCCATGAGCTGATAATCCATCAACTACTACTTCAATCCACAAAGCTCCCTTCTCAGCTAATCCTAGCTTTTCATCTGAAGGCTCTGCAATGAATATTTCTTTTGTACCGTCTAAAATTCCAGAATCTTTTATTGCTAATGCACCTATTCCATTTAATTCTTCATCCGCGGTAAAGCAAAAATGTATGTCTTTTGAAGGAGTTATTTTCTTTTCCAATAGATAAAGTGCTGTTATTATCATTGAAGTTACTCCGCCCTTCATATCTGCTGAGCCTCTTCCATACATATATTCTCCATCTACTACAGCATCAAAGGGAGGATATTTCCACTCATCATAGTCTTCTACAGGAACAGTATCAATATGACCTAAAAACGCTATTGATTCTTTAGAGCTTGTCCCAGGAATAGTTATAACAAGAGAGCCTCTATTCTCACTATGATCAAATACCTTGTATTCTATATTGTATTTTTCAAATATAGTCAATATAGCCCTAACCATGTCCATCTCGTTGCCCTTAGGGTGAGTTGAATTGATTTTTACTAATTTCTCTAATATTGTTTTGCATTTATCTAGAGTGATAAAATCCTTTATGCTTTGATTCATATCAGCTTCTCCTTAGTAATATTTTTAAGAATGTGATAGGTTTCTATAACAAAGCTCCTATCACATTCTGTTTAATCTATTTTTGCAGTGAATGAGTAGTTAAGTCGCCAGTACCCACATTTCTTACCATACCAAACTTAGAAACCCAACCACCAGCACCATTACCTCTTCTTACTGCTCTGTTTTCAAATGATACAATTTCTCCATTGACAATTGTATAGGTTGCTAATTTATCTTCTTTGTCTATTATAGTAACATTAGCTAATGCTCCTACTCCTAGATGACCAACTTCATTAGTCCACCAATTGTTATTTGTTCTATCTGCAATAAGCCTTGCAGGATTGCATGTCATTGTTGCAATAGAGCTTGATAATGATAATACTCCTTGCTCCGCTAATTCCAATAAAGCAGGTATGTTATCTCTAGTATCTCCAAAGCCCTTCATAGTAGCTTCATTTTGTCCGTCAGAAATTAGAATGTCAACTATTCCAGCCTCTAGAGCATCATAGGCTGCTTGTTGCGCTTTTTTAGGCATTTGTAATCCTTCTCTGCTTCCTAATCCTTTCCTTAGCATAGTTGTTACAAATTCTCCACTTACATTGTCTTGCTTTATCAGCTCTATAACAGCTTTCATACCTTCCACTGCATCCATATGTGTTCCACATCCAGCAGCAGTTGCATGAGCTAAATGAACTTTTCTTCCTTTAGACAAGGATACTACTCTCTCAGCATGTCCTGGATCTTGAGTATGAGACATAAATATTAAGTTTGCCTTTGAAGTAATCTCGTAAACCTTTTCAAAGCTTTCATCAGGCATTATAAAATGTCCCATATGGTCTTTGATTCCCACTGTTAAAGGTGCTGTAATATAAGTAATCATATTTCTAGTCATTTTTTCAGTAGCAGTTTCAGCTTCTAGTTCACCCTTAAATAGTTTAATTAACTCTTCAGTTGAAAGTCTAGTGCCTATTACATTTAATGCTCCTAAATATACACCCAAGTTTAATGGAAGTCCTCTATCAACCTCTGAGCCTAATAGTGACGGTGCCATAAATGTATTACCTGCTCCAGGTGATAATCCCATTGTAACTCCATCCTGTACTGCTTCAAATATTGGTGCTGTACTTACTTCAAATAGATCTCCTAAATGTAGATGCATGTCAATAAGACCTGGAACTACTAATAGTCCCTCACAATTAATAACTTTGTCTCCACTTTCTGGTTTGATATCGTTTTCAACTTGGCTAACACGTCCATTTAATATAGCAATGTCTTTAACATCTTGAATCTTGTTTTTTGGATCTATTACTGTTCCACCTTTTAAAATTGTTCTTCCAGATTTTTTTATTGCTGCAATTGGGTCATGTAAGCTGTTATTTTTTACAGTAGCTAAAACATCAGCCATAGAACCTACTTTAGTTTTATACATTTATTAATTCCTCCTTTATAGTTTCTCTGCCTAAGTACATAATATAGTATTATTATCATGTTGTCTTTGTACAACCAAGATAAAATAAAAGCCCAAGTATTATACTTGGAGTACAAGTATATCACTTGGTCATTTGTAATAGCTTCAAGGCAACAGCAATATTTAATTTATTTTCACTTTCCTTTAAATCTATATTTAGTATTTCTGAGATTTTATTAAACCTATATTTCATCGTATTATAATGAACAAATATTTCCTCTGAAGTTGTCTTTAGGTTCCAGTCATTTTTGACTAAATAATTTAGGGTATCTAGAAAAACAGTATTGTTTTCTTTATCGTATTCAACGAGCTTGCCTAAATAAGAACTATAAAACTCCTTTATACTATCGTTATTGGATAGGTTGTCAAAAAGCTTATAAATTCCTAAATCTTCATAAAATATGGTACTATTATTGACATAAATGCCTCTTCCAATTTTTATAGCTTTCCTAGCTTCTATATAGCTTATGTGTATGTCTTGCGGAGAGCTCTTGTAGCTCCCAATTCCAACTGTAACGGTGAACTCAAACTTATTAAATATCTCTCTTTTTATTTCACTGCTAGCGATTTTTAATAGCTCTTTAAATTTATCAAGGGCTTTGCATGTAGGCTTGATAATGAAAATGATACTATCACTAAAGCTGGTGTATACAGCGTTATTAAAGTGTGTTTTCAGTTTTTTCCTTATAAACATAAGCATATTTTCCCTAGTGTTTTCTAGCGTTCTACTATGATTTTCATTTCTTATATTTAAATATTTGACTTTAAGATTATCTATATCAAAAATGGCAACTATATTTCCTTCATCAAAGTTCCAATCATATAGTTTTGCCCTGTTATGAATCTCTTCTAGTGATTTAACGTTATTCAAGATTAAGTCTTGGATAAATTCATCTCTATATCTAGTCTCAATTTGTAAATTCGATATTTTCCTTTGTATTTCTAGCTTCAATATAGTAGAAGCATGTTCAACAGCTATTGTGTCATATTCGCCTAAAGCCCCTATTTCATCATATATGATTAAATAACCATAAGTTTCCCTTTCTATCTTTATAGGATAATTACTAAATGCATTCAATATTTCTGATAGCCCCTCAGTCTTCAGTTCTTCAATTGTCTTTTCATCTAGTTTGCTAGTATAAATATTATCAAAATAAATATCATAATAAACAACCTTCTTGTCTATTATGTTTGATAATGTATCAATGATTTTATCGATGCTTTCTCCTTTAATGGCTAACTTTGTAAATGACTCATGTATTCTCTGAGAATACATGAGCTTTCTTGCCTGGCTATTTACTACTTCTGATAGCACTGGATTTATCACATCTACAAATGAAAAGTTTATTGGTACTGCTATAATTGGAAAGTTCAATTCGTTAGCTATATCCAATACATCTTTTGGGAGTTCCTTAATAAACCTCTTTAACTTTATACCCAGAGCCGCTGCCCCTGACTTATTTATCTTAATTATTAAGTCTTTTATCTGTAAAGGCTCTTCCCTCATTATATATCCAGTAGTCATTAAGAACTCTCCACCCTTAAGCCAATCATATATATCAGGTGCATCCATTACACTAACTGTACTTACATTTCTATTAAGACCCTTATGTCCAGCAATGACCTCAAAGTCTTTAAATAATGGAAAACTCATCATATCCTTTACATCCATACTCTCATCTCCCTGACTAAATCGTTCTAGTGCATAATGATTTTATTATACACTAAAAGGTGTCTTTTATCACAATGACATTGCGTAAATATGGATTTTCTTATATTGTTACTACAATATAGCAGGAAAAGCAGTTAGGGGTGGATTAAGTGGAGCATTATTTAAGTATGTATGATGTTAGAGTTTACATTCTACTCTAGTTCTATTAAAGGCTGCTTCAAGTGATGTTGCAACAGAATCTCCTACAGTATTTACATTCTACTCTAGTTCTATTAAAGGGAAAAAGAATAATAATGATATTTAGAAGAATCCGAATTTACATTCTACTCTAGTTCTATTAAAGGAAGACCTAGAAAACTATCCAAGTGTTGTTGAAGACAATTTACATTCTACTCTAGTTCTATTAAAGGTAGCTATATAGTTTTTGCAGCACTTTTAACTACTTTATTTACATTCTACTCTAGTTCTATTAAAGGGTTCACCTGTGCCACTACCAAGACTTTTCTCTGCCATTTACATTCTACTCTAGTTCTATTAAAGGGTATGAAACATTCATCTATGCTGAATGCCTCTACATCATTTACATTCTACTCTAGTTCTATTAAAGGCTAGGCAGATTTCAGAAAAACGGCATTTTATTTGATTTACATTCTACTCTA
>DFOH01000028.1 GCA_002376545.1 Firmicutes bacterium UBA3546
CTTTAATGCAACACTAGTAATAAACACGGGCACTTTTCATAAACTTCGTCACATATATTAAAGTTAAATTAAACCAATTTAGATAATTTATTGATTAAGTCGCTATCGTCATTCCAATCTGAAAGTGTGGATGCAGTAATTTCAGGATATGCTTTTTCAAGTGCATCTCGTTTTCGCTCTGTATCAAGTCTTGCATAGACTTCTGTTATTGAAATATCAACATGTCCTAAAATATCTCGGATATAGATTAAATCAATTCCTGCTTGATACAAATGCATTGCTTTTGAATGTCTGAAAATATGTGGAGTAATTTTAAAATCAGAAAGATGTATTGAAGATTCAATAGCACGTTTTTCATATTTTGTAATAATATATGAAATACCTTTTCTTGTATAGGGAGCATGATGGCAATTTATGAATAATGGAGTATTTGAATTTTTTGTATCCGCATACCCTAAATCGGATAGATATTGTTTTAGTAGTAAAACGGTATTTTTCATAATTGGAACACGCCTTGTTTTTTCCCCTTTTCCAGTCAATGTGATAATAGACGGTGGTTCAAAACGAATATCTCTGATTTTAATATTGCATAGCTCACTAACTCTCGCTCCTGTATCATAAAGGACAGTTAATATTACCAGTTCTTTTCTTTCAGATACAATTGATCGATTTGGAAGAGCTAATAAAGATTTCATTTCTTCTGGTGTTAAATATCCAACCACTGTCTTAGGAGTTCTTTTTTGAGGAATAGCAAGTATCTTCTGGCACAAAAACAGATGTTCAGGTGCTTCGATTTGTAAGTATCCAAAAAATGAATTTATCGCCGTTCTTCTGTGATTCCTTGAATTTATGCTACAACATCGGGAATTTTCAAGCCAATCATAATATTCTTTTATGAGTTGTGACGAAATTTTTGAAAGCGTTAATTTCTCAGGTACAATATCTTTTTCTTCTTTGCAAAAAATCAAAAATAATTTAAATGCATCACGATAACTTTTAATCGTATTAACACTTGCATTTCGTTGACCAGACATATATGTCGTTAAAAAGTTGGTTAAATAATAGGAGAAATCAGAAGCTTTCATATTCATCACCTCCAGGAAATGGAATAATATCGGGGTAATGAGCCTCTAAAATCTCTCCTATCATAGGATATATCTCAGCTGTAATTCTCAGATAATAGGCTGTATATCTAAATAACGTATGCCCCATATATGCTTTTAAATAAGGATAGAAAGCATTTAAATCCTTTCCTTCCAGTACCCAATTTCTGAGGCAATGAACAGCAAAAGTATGCCTGAAATCATGTATTCGTATTTGATTATCCTTTCCACCATGAGAAATTTCTGCATTTCTTAAAAACCTACGGAAATTACCATAAATATTCATATATTTAATGGGATCATCCGTTTTTGATGCGAAAAAGTATTTGTGTGGATTACTACAATGAACCAAATTATAATATTTTTTGCATCTTTCATGCATATCTTCTGATAATGGAACAAGTCTTTCACCATCATTTTTTGATGCCATAATCTTTAGTATGCCATTTTCTAAATCAACATTATCAGTCAATAAATTAGTTGCTTCTGAAACTCGAAGACCGCAAGAATACAATAATCTAAAAAACACAGGCATTATTAAATGTCTATTTGGATTTTGATGGTTAATATGACATCTATCTGTTGCATTAAAAAACCTAGAAAGCTCCTCTGTGCTGTATATGTGAGGGGTATATCTTTTTTCCGGAGGTAAAGTTTTGGTTGGAAAAATATATGCTAGCATACCCTTATCGCATAGGTATTTGGCTAGATGACTTACGCGGGTCATATTTAACCGTAAGCTTTTTGGTGTTAGATATTTATCAACCCCCAACTTATACCATGCCATTACTATATCCTTGGATAAGACATTTTCATCCCTAAAATTTTCATAACAAAATTTATCAAAGGATTTTAAAACTATTGAAGGGCTGTAGTATATATTACCTAGTCCATGTTTTAATTTAATAAAAGCCTCGATATCATTTGCAAATCCACTATTAAATGTAAGGTCATTAAAATTTGCCATCTTGACTTACCTCCAAATTATTAACCTCAAGAGCACAATATCTGAGTCTATTAATATCAACATTTAGATATATTGATGTAGAATCCACTGAAGTATGGCCTAATATATCGGATATATTGCTCAAGGGTATATTTTCCTTCATAAGAGTAGTTGCCAGAGAATGTCTAAGGGAATGCATACCGTTTCTTTTCTTTGCACTTATGGGAAGTTTTGCTCTTATCATATATTTTTCTATTGTTTTATAAAGATGATTTCTTTCGGAAAGCTCGGTATATGGTGGCAAGTGCCTTAAAAACACGTGTGGATTATCTACCTTTGGTCTGGCGTTTTGAACATAATCAATAATCGCCCAGCCAACATCTCGCAAAAGTGGTAGCGTAAGTGGCTCCCCAGTTTTTGATTGTACAATAACTATTTGATTTTCTTTCCAGTGTAAATTTTCAAGTTTTAATTTCTTTACATCACTGCTTCTAAGCCCAAGTCTAGCTACAAGCAAAATCATAGCATAGTCTCTCTTCTCATTTGGATTGTTTTGGTCTATTGCAGCTAGTAATTGATTCACTTCATTTTTGCTCCAAAAGGATGGTAACTTTTGATGAAAGGTTCCTCTTACAGTACCAATGTATTGTGACAAATCCTCCTTTGTAATATTTTCTAGATACAAGTAGCGTAAAAACAGTCTTACAGAGCCTGTCTTATGTTTAATAGTGGCTTTTTTAAATTCTGAAAGTGTTTCAATATATTTAAACATAATTTCTATAGACCACTTATCTATGCACAAATATTCATTTCCCTCTAAAAACTGCATAAATCCTGTAACATTACTTAGATATCCTTCAATAGTGCGGAGAGAATATTCTCCATCTATCAGATGTTTTCCGTAACCATTTAAAATTTCAATGTATTGAAGATTGTTCAATTTTGTTACGGGAATGTAGCATCTTAAGGGAATTTCACCATATTTATTGTAATGGTCTAATATTAAAATAGCTCTTTTAATAAAACTTTTACTACGTTTTTTTGATTCTGTTTTACTACATCTAATTTCAAAATATTCACTTGCAATTTCTGGGTTAAATTCATAAATATTTTGACTTTCAAAATACCTAATCATACCATTCCAGAAATATCTGAAATTGTCTCTTGTTAACTTACTGTAACCTGAATCCTCAAGTTCATTTAAAACTTCATCAGTTAGTTCTTCTAATTTCTTCTTCATAAAAAACCTCCAAAATATTTAGTAGCTTTAAAAAGCCCTAATTATATTTTAAAGGAACTTTATATTTATCAAAATAATATGGGATAAAGTTTATAATAAATTTGTCTGTTTAAACCATTTCTATACCACTTGGTCCCATATTATTTTTAGGCACATAGCCATCTGCAGCCTGTCCAATTATTTCATCTTTGATCTTTTCAAGCTCTAAGGATGTTAAATCATCATTTAAGGTAAGTACAGCCACCCCCATTATTTCTTCTCCAACTTTTTCTACAGTAAATACATATTTTGAAACCTTAGAATTAACACTATCTTTGGCATCATAATATTTCATCAGTCCTCTTTGCTCTTCTCCTGGAAGATTGCTTTTTTCAATGGCTTCTAACATTTCATCCATATTGTATATTAACTCACTGCTATCTAATTCTATAGGTTCATTTGATATTTCACGATATCCATGCTGATTTTCTATTTCGTAAATATTAACTGTAAGGGGCATATATAGCTTTAATGTCTTTAGTTCTCTTTCTTCAGGAATCATTATGCCTAGATTTTCGAATAATAAATTGGCAAGCTTTTGATTATATCCATGATAAATAATGTATCCTTTATTTGAAAATGCTCCATCTTCCTGTGCCATTTTTTCTCTGCCATATCTTTTAAAATCAATATATTCATCAAGATTTGGATCGTATTCAAAACGTCCTGATTCGCATATCATATATCTTCCGTAGCTTTCTATGTCTTTAATGCCATCAAAGAGTTCAAATTCATACATAGATTCTGCAAGTGCAAATACTTCATCAATAGTTCGAGGCTTAATATGGTCCATAAGTTTTTCAAAATATCTTGGATCTTGATTTCCCATCTCACTATAATGCTTTGCTAAATTGTTTAAAGCATCCACCTTAATTACTGATGTTGTGCTTTCATAAACAATATTTAGTATGTTTTCGGGAAAACTATGGCTATCAACTTCCACTTCACAATCATGAGGATAAGGTGTTTCTAATCTCATCAGTGCCTTTTCAACTTCAACATCTGAGCAAGGAAGGTAGATATATTCATTCTCTCCCTTTGCAGTCAGCTGTACTGCTACTATTGTTTCTTTCCATATATATGGAGGGAACTGCTTTCCGTTATATACTTGTTCAGGTACATTGCTATTTTTATATAGGACTCCATATGGTGTGATTATAGGATTATGGTTATTTTTTATTACATCCATTGCATATGATTCACCATCAAGTTCATCTAATTCTTTTGTCGATACTGCTTGCCTCTCTGTTAGATATAGGTCTTTTCCCACCTTTTCCAGATTATTAAAGTCAGATACAAGACTATAGCAATGCATATTAAAACTTAGATCTATTAACTCTGCCATTGTCTTAGGGTTTTCTGCAAAGGACGCAGCATAAAATCTTTCTAACTCCTTTTGACCAAATCCATCCAATCTTTTCATTAAATAGTTCAGTTCATCTATATTACAGTTTTTATCATGCAGTATCCCTAGAAAATTTCTATCCATGCTATCTTCAATATAACAATTTGATTCTGTAGTCATTTCTATTCCTAGTTCACTGCATATCTTATATAGATTTTCTTCTTCAATGGGAAACCATATGGTTCTAGTCTTTTCATTTTCTCCGTTAGATTTTTTAATTGTTATGTTCAAGTCTTATCCCCTCCATTCTACTTTGTAATTAAAAATATATCTGTACCATATCTTGTAATTAGTGAAGCATTAATAATAGTCTTAAAGGTCTTATCATCAATTAAATCTACATCAGCTATTTCATTAATCTCAATACTTTCTTTTCCTGTCCATATGGTTTTAGCCATTTGGTATATGGCATAGCCTTCTGTACTTATTTGCTTAAGGTTACACTTATTAAAATCAAATCCATTTGGTTTTACTGTATGCTCTAGTAGATTCCATAGAGTCTCATCAGAAGTAAGAAGAAATATGACGGCAATATATCTTGGAGATATATCGTAGATATCAAGATCTTGTTCGTCAACCACACGATAGAATCTTTCCTTATGATTGGAATTTAAGAAGATTTCTCCTTTAAAGCTATCAGTAAGATATTTCAGCCTGTCTTTAAATGAATAATTTCTTATTTTTCTAAAGCATTCATTTATTAAACCTTTGTAACTAACCTTATCCACATTCGATAAGAGGCTAGAATGAATGTAGCCACAGTCATTGCATCTATTACTAACATTAATTAAGCTGGTATTACAATCTTCAACACCTCCTTTGCAATTAAAATAATTATTAATAATTATGCCACTTTTCCTTGGTTGAAAATTTGGCACCATAACCATTAGCTGCTCTATCCCTTCTAATGAGGTGCCATACATAAATAATTTTGACATTGTTCTCAATCCTTTCTTTCCATTAGTTTTTGAAATAAAAAAAAGGCGAAGCCTATCGATCATAAGTTGACCGAAGACTTCGCCTTTTTGGATTTCTATATTAGTTTTGGGGTTTATATAAAACAGGCGCACTAAGATTTTTATATCTAAGTGCGTCTATAGTTTTCATTTTAAGTTTTTAAGTAATTATTTGTGGTTGCAGTCGAGTAGACTAACACCTCACGATGCTAGCTCCGGGTAGAAGGGTTGCGC
>DFOH01000060.1 GCA_002376545.1 Firmicutes bacterium UBA3546
CTTGGCGCACAACCGGACCCGCAGAGCCTTTCTTCGTAGGCGGTGCTTGCACCCGGTGAAGGGATGTGGTGCGCTGACCCGCTCCTTGCTCCTTCTACAAGCACCCTTGTGCAGATGCTTTGTTAGGTGATGTAGGCTGCCCCATGACTCGGAGGCCGCTAGGACGGCGGCCCCCAGGTAACACCCGCGAAGCCCTTCTTAAATATTACGCTAATTATAAACATACTGCTGTAGTTTTGTTGCAGAAAATGCTTATTATCTAACGTATGAGCGGTCACCTAAACGAGATATAATGCGTTTTTTATCCGAATCTTCATTCATGAATGATACACCGCCTGAACCGCCCTGCATACTGCATTTATTAAGCATTTCAATATCAAAACAGAGCCACATTGCGTGAAATATGCCCAAAGTTATACCATGAGAAACAATAATAATATTTTCTTCTGTATTCGCCATAATTTCACTGTGAAATTCTAAAACACGATTCCAAAGTTCTCTTCTAGATTCTGCGCCGTTATATTGTTTATCATCAATGGTTTTTATCTGGCCTAAATCATTTTCCCGTGCCCATTCTTTTGATTTTCCATTCGCCTCACCTAAGTTTATTTCCCTCAACACAGCAGTTAATATCGGATTTATACCCAAAAATCCCGCTACTATTTCTGCTGTATGCTTTGCACGCAGTAAATCAGATGAATATATGATGTATTTTTTATCCTTGATTTCTTGCGAAAGATTCTCGCCGATTCGTTTAGCTTGCTCAATTCCAACCTCCGTTAAATCCCAGTCTGCCCATCCTCCAAGCATTCTGTTCGTGTGCTGAACAGATTGAGTATGCTGTATTGTGATTATGTTTTTCATGCTTACCTCCTGCCCCAAATATAAATTATCAGTACTGCACAAAATATAACAAATATGCAATAATACGTCCCCAGAGACCTACCCGCCTATAATCCGCGCAAGGATGCGCGGCTCTCTGCAGCCTATGTCACCTAACGTCCCATATTTGCGATGTCCCTAAACCAGACCCGAAAGATAGACCCCCTGGTGGAGCTTTGCTCCCGGTGAAGGGATGTGGTACACATTGCCCTAAGAATTCTCCCTAGTGCACCCTTGCGCAAATACCTTGTTAGATGATGAGACAATATCTTTACTTCAAATATTTTGTGCGTAATATAAATTATATGTATCTAAAGTATACATTTATAACATCTGTATGTGTCATTAATATTAAAACCTGCAGCTAAAGCCAAATTCAATTCTTCAGTATTATCTTCATCAATAAAATATAAGACTTCCTTTAATGTACCAAACTCGTTATATAATTGCATCAATACTTCATCAATTAAAATGCTTTCAATATTTTTATCTTTATATTCATCATCAATAAACAAACCAAAAATTTCTGCGCTTTCTTCAACTGCTTTAACGAAAATGCTTGCATTAATTGCTTCGTTTTCTTTAAAAACAAACACTCGAAATCTTTCTATTTCTTTTTCTAAATTCTTGCTATTATAATACATTTCTAAAGGAATTGCATATTTGTCATGAAACATTTCATATTCTTTAAAATTTTCCTTAGTAATCCTCTGCACCATATTATGTTTAGGATTTGTATGTGATTGTAAATTATGTAATCTAGTATCTATTAGAGAGTCGATGCATCTAATATTTCTTTTCTTGAAATATTGATTAGCATTGGTATTGGAAAAAGGTACACCTATGAATAATTCATGCCCAGGTAATTGCTCACCTATATAAGCAATAAGTTCATCTGCTATCTCATCATAATTTTCTTTTATTAAGAACATTGTTGTTTGTACATATTTTTCATCAGATTCCCAAAAGTAAATACAAATGCCACATAATACATCCTGACGATAATAAGCTACTATTTTTTCAAACTCTGAAACTATAGCCCTTTCAATATATTCCTTAACCATTTCTATTGAACTTAACTTATGATAACTTGCATACAAACCATCTTGACTTAACTCCCATGCAAAATCCATCACTTCATCTAATTTGCTAACTGTTTTTATCATAGTCTATACCCCCTTTGAAATTAATTCTTAATTTTTATTTAATCACTATTAGTTGCATATTATACTACTGTTGTGTAATATCTTCTTTTCATTAAAAGACCTTCAAAGAGCTGCCCCAAAATTGTCGGGTGAGTAGACCAAAGGAGTCTCACCTTTAGTCTCTCTCAGAACCGGACTTGAACCTCTCAGCTCATCCGGCTCCCATTATTCAGCCGTTGGTACTATTCCTAGTTGCCAATGTGCAAATAATTTAGGTAGGTTTTTAGCAGCTTTTCCTAACCAGTTCTCAGCTTTTCTTTTCCCACGTGATAGTTTCTTATACTTTCTTCTAGCCCAATTTCTTAAGGCTGCATTTATATGCCTTAGTACAGTGTAAAGTGCTGATTTATAGAATCTCCCGTAGTAATTTATCCATCCTCTTATAACTGGATTAAACATGTTAGCAATATCATTCAAGTCCTTATCAGGTTTAAGTTGTAATCTCCAACCTCTTATTGTTTGTCTCATTGCTTTACTTGCTTTATTGCTGACGGCAGGTGTAAAGTTTACAAAGAATTTTCCATATTTGCTTTTGGATAATCTAGGTCTGAATGTATAACCTAGAAAATCAAAGCTTTCATTCGTATATTTACCCCTACGGTCGTCATCTTTACAGTAGACAATTCGAGTTTTATCTGGGTGCAGTTCTAATCCTACTTCTTCGAATCTCAGTTTTAGTGCCTCTAGTAGGTTTTCTGCTTCTTTTAGTGTTCTACAGTGTGCTATTCCATCATCTGCATATCTTGCCCATGGGTTATTCGGATGGTTTTTCCTCATCCATACATCAAAAGCATAGTGCATAAAAAGATTTGCAAGTACTGGACTTATTACACCACCTTGTGGTGTTCCTGCGCTTCTTTCTCTTATTACCCCATCTTTATATTTAAAAGGTGTTTTTAACCACCTTTCTATATACAGTATTTCCCAAGCACTATCTGTATGTTTTCTCACTGCTTTAATAAGTAATTCATGGCTTATATTATCAAAAAGTCCTCGAATATCAAACTCTAATACCCAGTCATATTGCCAACATCTTCTCCTAGTTATTTCAATAGCTTCAATAGCTGATTTGTTAGGTCTATATCCATATGAATCTTCTAAAAAGCAAGGCTCTACTTTTGGTTCAAAGTACATTTTAACTACCATTTGCGCAACTCTGTCTGCTACAGTAGGTATTCCTAATACTCTTGTTCCTCCATTTTTCTTAGGTATTTCTACTGCTTTTACAGCTGGTGGAAAATATGTACCTGATGACATTCGATTCCATATTTTGTATAGGTTGTTTTTCCAATCTTCTTCGAAATCATTTATGGACTGGTCATCTATCCCAGCAGCTCCTTTGTTAGCTTTAATTCTTTGATATGCTTCTAATACTACCTTCTTTGAAATTTGAAACGACTTTGTTTTGTCCATGTGTTCCTCCCATATTTGGTTGACATATTTTCAAAACCGAATAATATAGAACCCTTCGCTCCATTCCCATTACGGAATTTCATTACTACTACGGTCTATTCCGCCCCTATACCTTGCATTCGTATTTCGTCCTTATGGGATTTCCATTTGTGACTTTTCCGTTAACATCAAGGTCGTAGGTTCCCACGTTCCATATGAAAGCCTGTATCATACTCATGCCACCTCCATGCCGGTCACCATATAGTCAGTAAACAGGTTTCTTCTATACTTATCCCAGGTTAACGACTCCCCCCTGGTTTTGATGACATCTCTACGCTTTCGACACTTTATCAGTGATTCATCTGTATTCATCTTTATGATACTTACCTGATAGAATCTTGTTCTACCTTTTCCTTAACGCTCACTACCATAGCTTTTGACTATAGCAGCTTAAGGTGGTTTGAAACCTTCACCTGTATGACGGTTTCGAAGGGCCTACCTTCATCTCTCATATAGCATAGCTACATGCTTTGCGCTATTCAAGCGCATTTCATGCGCTTTCGTGGCGCACTGTCATCTAACGTACCGTATTTGCGACGTCCCTGAGCTGGACCTCAAAGATAGACCCTATAGTGGAGCTTTGCTCCCAGCGAAGGGATGTGGTGCACAATGCCCTAAGCTTGTACCCCGTGCACCTTTACGCAAATACATGGTTAGATGACGTTTATATCTATATCAAAACCCTAACTACTCAACACACTTTGTTCTAATCTTTTAATTATTTTCATAATTCTTTGATAATTATCTTTATGTGATTCATATTCTTGCATTCTATCAACTGAACTGAAATATACCTCTTTTTCTATCTTATTTACGTAATTAATAAATTCTGGTTTAATACCATCATTGTTGAATTCTAATATTGATTTACCTAGTTCCTTATCTTTAATACCAACTCTTAAATTACAGTATTTGCTTAATTCTATTATCCCTTTATCTGCTGTTAGTAATTTGGATCTCTTAGTTTCATATAAATCATGAACATATGATAATTGTAAATTTCTTAAAAAGAAAATATCCCAAGTTGCATTCCACACACTATGTAATATATTAGCTTTTCTATATTTTAATATCTTTTCTATCTCTCTCCTACTATCTTCATCTCCTAAAAATAGATCCATTGCCATATTAAATTCTATAGCTTGTACAGATTTCAATTCCTCTGCTACAAATTCAAGATATTCATTGCAAAGTTCAATTTCATTACCTTTTTTCTTTTTTTTAGCTAACTCGGCTAGTTTTAAAAGTGAAGCATAGCTAAGCCCAATTAATGGATTTGACTGTATATTATTTGAATATGTGTCTAATAGTTGTGGTTTCTTTCTCTCAATATTTTTTCTCCCTTTAATACCATTAGAGTATGCATGTTGTATAATTTCTTCTTTATTCAAATCATATAATAGCGATAAAGCATTTTCAAAATTCTCATACTGAACTAAATTCAAATTTCCTATATTAGTATCCCAACAGGCTTCCTGCAATGCAAAGCCATAAATTGTATCTTTATTAACTGTATCTAATAGTAATTCCATCGTTGAAAGCCAAACTAATTTATTTTTTTCAGCTAATTGTATAGGGTTGTAAATAAACTGTTCAACGTTAATTAATGTGTTTGTATCCATAAATAATTCTACATATTCATAATCTATATCTTTGAATGGACTAATATATGCATAAAGATGATACCTGTCATAGATAACTTTTTTATCAATCATAATATGCCCTCCTAAGTCGTTGTAAATATCCAAATTGCACATTTCTTAACTATATAAATAATGTCATCTAACGTTCCCCGTATTTGCGACGCCCCTGGTCGAGTAGACGG
>DFOH01000040.1 GCA_002376545.1 Firmicutes bacterium UBA3546
CCTTATCTTGGCGCACAACCGTACCCAAAAGATAGACCCCCTTGGCGGAGCTTTGCTCCCGGTGAAGGGATGTGGTGCACATTGCCCTAAGATTGCGCCCTAGTGCACCCTTGCGCAAATACACTGTTATAAGATGTAGCGACTTTTTTTCCCTAAACAATCTTTCATGTAATGCAGAATATGCAAACTAACAATATAATTTTCATTAACTGTTATTTTTTATTCAGTATTTTTCAACATATTCCTCAAAATCTAATACTTCAATTACATTAGACCAATTCAAAACTGTTCCAACAAAATCTCTTATATCCAAGCCTGGCATCTCGTAGGTTTCATCTGAATTAACAGTCCCTGTAGCATTTTCAATAAATGTCACTTTGTATCCTCTATCGAATGCCGAAATAGCGGTAAACATACAACAAAATTCAGTATTAAATCCAGTAATAAAAAGATGATTTACTTCTAACTTTTCCACGATTTTAGCAAGTTCAGTATTAAAGAATGAACTTGGTGTTTGTTTTTCAATTACATAGTCAGCATAGTCTTTTAGTGATTTGTGTAATTCTGAACCAACAGCCCTCTTATATAATGGGCTTTCTTCTGAATCGTCTAAATGCCTCATAAAGATTACAGGACTATTATTACTTTTAAAGTCTTTAATAATATTTTCAATTATTAAAATTTCATCCTTGAAGTTACCAAAATTAACAATACCATTTTGCACATCAATAACTAAGAGTGCTTTCATATTTTTCATCCTCCTCCAAAACATCTATAACAAAGTCATTCTAATTTATAAATTTGTATGATTCGTATTTTTCTACAAATGTGTAACAACCCCGATATCGCTATGTCTTATAACGTCTCGTATTTGCGACGTCCCTGAACCAGACCTGAAAGATAGACCCCTTGGCAGAGCTTTGCTCCCGGTGAAGGGATGTGGTGCACAATGCCCTAGGCTTGCACTCTAGTGCACTTTTACGCAAATATTTTGTTAGATGATGTTGCATACCAAAGTTGCCTTTTCCCTCACTTTTCTATTCTGGTTTTTCTGCGTAGATAGTGAATCCTCCCGGTATTTTATTATCATTCCAACTTGGATGTTCAGTAAATTCTTTTAATACGAAACCAGCATTAATTATAGCGTTAATTATCTCGCTTAATGTGTAGTATCTTAACCGACAAGTTGGGAAGTTCTTCTGTTCATCCTTATCAAATTGGTTTGCATATGCCACTTCTCCATCATGAATATCATTTTCAAAATAATCTCCACCAGTATGAAATGAACTAGTTCCTCCTTGTCCTATCGGAATTATTTTTCTATATGGATGAAAATCACTTAGTATAAGTTTTGCGTTTTTCTTAGATATCTGATAAAGTATTTTGACAAAATAATTAATATCACTAAAATAGTGTAAAATACCACCTTCTAGATACAAGATATCGAAATAATTTCCATATGCTTGAATATCAATATCATAAATATCTCCAACCACATAATCAATTACTATCTCTGCACTTTTAGCTAATTCTAAAGCATATTTCATGTTTTCCTCTGATATATCAAACACTGTTACCTGTGCACCCATAATTGCTAACGGGACAGCTTTTCGTCCATTTGATCCACAAAGATTAGCAATCTTTAGGTCTTTGATATTATGAAAATATTTTTGATGATTTTTTAAGCACTTAAAAGGATCCTTTTTTATCTGCATGGCTTTATCCTTAGGATCTCCGTCACGTAAATGCCAAAATTCATAGGCACGATATTCCCATGCAATCTTATTTTTGATACTTTCATTTTTCACAATAAAATTTCCCCCTTATAAAAATACTGAACAGTCAACCAAAACCGCGCGCAATGCCAGCTAACACCCCGTATTTGCGACGTCACTGGGCTGGACCTCAAAGATAAACGCCATAGTGGAGCTTTGCTCCCAGCGAAGGGGATGTAGTGCACATGGTCCTAAGAATTCTCCCTAGTGCACCCTTATACAAATACCATGTTAGCTGATGGCTATTCTTTTGACACTAAATCAATCTCGTTATCTTCAATTTCCATGCTCAATCTATTGAAAAATTCATTCATAAAGTTCAATCTATTAACTCCAATTTCCTTTGCTTTTTTAGTATATAATTTCCCTGGTATTTTTTTAAACTTAACTTCATACTCAATAAAAGGTGAATGCTTTGAAACATCTTTTAACCTTCCATTCTCAGTAGTATTTTCGGTTATACGATTTTTCGAAGATTGATTTGTGGATAATCTTTGTCTAAACTGTCCTGCTATCATAAATGATCGTGCAATTCCAATAGCACCTAATACATCTAGTTTGTCTGCATCAAATAGTATTTTAGCTTCTATTGTTTTTGGCTCATTTCCACTTCTAAATCTATGTGTTGCAATACAGTGTTTTATTTCCTCAATTTTCTCCTCTTCGTACTCTAAATCTCTTAAAATCTCTTCCGCAATTTTACTACCTAAAATAGAATGATCAGTTTCTCCAGTATTATCATTACTTTCTTCTACTCTAGCAATATCATGTAATAACGCAGCAGGAATAAGAACATGTAAATCAACATTTTCTTCATGTTTCGCTAATAGCAAACATAAACTATATACTCTCATTACGTGATCTAAATTATGAGCTGAACATGATAACTCTTTTTTAATAATTTCCTTGATTTTTTCATGTTTTTTATCCATCATCATATTTGCTTCCTTTCTAATGTTTCTATTTCAAATAAGCTTTCAGCTAACGTTCCCGTATTTGCAACGTCCCTGAGCTAGACCCTAGAGATAGACCTCTCGGTGGGAGCTTTGCTCCCAGTGAAGGGATGTGGTGCACAACGCCCAAAGTTTGTGCCCCAGTACACCTTTACGCAAATACATTGTTATAAGATGTTACCTTACTCATCTTCTGAGCTAATCATTAAAAGTTTTTGTTTGATGTCTAAATGGAACCTATTTCATATTGCTTCTCAGACTAAAAGCGAAACCTTTTTATTTTATGTAAGTAATAAAAACATAATACTTATAAGTCCCATGCAATCTCTATATTAATCTCTCAACTTCTTCAACATTAATTAATATCAAATTATCATGACTAATCTCACGAATGCGTTTCTCCATATTAGATTCATATACTAAAACTTTATATTCAAAATCTAATTCTTCTGTATATTCAACCGAATCTTTCAAATCATCTAGGTCACTCACATAATAGAGATTCAATCTCACATCATCAAACTGGATGTATAGATGAACCTTATCAGGTTCTTTTCGGATGCCATTATCATATCTTCCATTGAAACAAGCAGTCTCACGGTAACTAGTTGTTAATGGCTGATCAATATAAGAACTAAAAAATCCCTTTATTGTATTCTTGTTTTTCCTATACGCATACATAAAAGGGTAAAATAATTCAATACATCGTTCATGGCTTCGGTTCCTAATCTTAACTTTATCTTCTTTTATCATTTCAGTTATCTCTTTACTTAACATATTACTCTCTCCCCAAATTCTAAATATTATATTGGCAAAATGTAAAAATCTCTTCCATATTTACTTAACTCTCATTTCAAATAAAGCAACATGACGAGCATATCTTTTTAAGACCAATAAGAAATACCCTGAAATAAGTTAGGTAATGTCTTATAACGTACCGTATTTGCGTCGCCCCTGGTCGAGTAGACGG
>DFOH01000024.1 GCA_002376545.1 Firmicutes bacterium UBA3546
TTATATGCGAAGTTTTAGTAAAATAATAAATAATTTGCTCGAAGCTAACCTATTTCATTATATTTTGCGTTTTGAGCGAAGTGAAAGGAATGATGATGATTATGAAGAAGACTATGACATTTATTTTAATCTTACTGAATTTGATTTGCACAAATACAGCTTTTGCGAAACAAAACGAAGACATAATTAAAAATGGACAGAATTTGGACAATGGAAGAGACATGATTCAAAAATCTGATAATAAGCTGTCAATTGATGCAATGAAAGAAGATGCTGATTTTATAGTTAATTGGATTAAAACACATCATCCTGAAGTGATGAAATATGGTTTCAGTCAAGAACAAAAAAACACAATTGATTTTGTCTATAAAAATATAAATAAAAATATGAGTCAAAATGAATTCTTTTTTTTAATCAACAGATTATTCGCCATGCTTAATGACGGTCATTGTATATTGTATTATTATCCTCAGACTGATTTGTATCTTGACATACCTTTTGTATGGCTTGAGGAAGGAATAATTATAACGAAAAATACTGACAATTTTAAAGCTGGAGATAAAGTTTTATCTATAGGCAACAAATCGGAGTATGAGCTGATCACCTTAATCAATCAACAGATAAGCTCGGAAAATGTATATTGGCTTAGAAACAATGCGTACAGAATTCTAACATCTAAGGCATACCTAGAGCATTTTGGATTAGTAAATGACAATAATTTTGTAAGCATTAAAATTTTGCGTGGTGAAAAAATATTGGATTTTGATGAAAAGTTAAAAAATACTCTTACACCTAATATTAAATTACCGTTAGTAAAAAATCTGAACGAATGGATAGACTGGTATATAGAAAAAGAGAATAACTTAGGGTACTTTAGATTTGATCAATGGCCACAGTATGGCGAAAGATATGATGAATTAAAAAAACAACTAGATAATTTCTTTGTGGAGATATTTAAAAATGATATTAAAAATATTGCATTTGATATAAGAAGAAACGAGGGAGGCATTTCGCTGATATTGGATGACATGTTGTCATATCTCAAGACCGATAAAATTTATTTAGCGTCCTATGATGAGTATGGAGCGTCTGTTAATAAAAAGGATAAACTATTTGACGGATCAGTATATTTTCTAACTTCAAACCAATCTTTCAGTTGCTCGGTGTATGCTTCGACTATATTAAAAGATAATAAAATTGTTAAAACTATTGGTGAACCTACGGGACAAAAACCTGCTTTTAACTCTCATGGGGAAAGCTCTGACGGTAAATTACCCAATACAGAATGGGACTTCATGATGACATCAAGTTTGAATACGAGACCTATGGGTATTAAAGCAGAAGATTCCTTATATCCTGATATCGCTGTTAACACTACTAGCTACGACATACTTAATTTGTTAGACCCACAAATGTATAAATTAAGACAAATATCAAATCCGTTGTTAAAGAAAAATATAGTAAAAAAGCATGTACTTGTCACGCAGCAAGAAAGTATTACTATCAAAAATAGTGATTTCTTTAATATTGATATGAATAATAGGACTATTAATTTGAAATTTTGTGAAAGTGATATTAAAAATGAAAATATAAAATTTTACACTATAGAGGGGAACCAGAAAATTCTGATGAATGTAAGTTACGATAACAAAAACGCAGTCATTAATATAAAAAACACCTCGAAAATAGGACAAAAATACTTACTTATAATAGAAGCTGCTGGCGATATTGAGTTTCAAATAGAATTAATTGTTGTTGCGAGTAATCTTAGAGTTGTTAGTAACTTTTATACAAAATTCGGATATGTGCTGTTTACATTTTCCGATAACATGGAAGAAATAAGTGTAGACAAGATAAAAGTATATGATGAAAACAATCAGCTTACGAATCTTGAAGGTATAGAGATAGTAGAAGATTCAAATATCTTGCTTGTTAATCCTAGCTATAAATTTATATCTGGAAAAGCATATAGAATATATATACCTAGAAAAGCAATAAAGCTTAAGAGCGGACAATATAATAATGAAGATATATATTCAGATTTTATAATAAAATGAATATTACTAATATATATTGATGGAGACAAGGGGCACTAGATCTTTTAGGAGGTGTTTTTAGGGATAAAATCCCTGAAAACATTATAAAAAATGTAGTTGAGGATTACTTGAAAGATTTAAGCACTGAAATCAAGATAGATAAAGCAATATTATCTGGTTCATATGCTGAAGGTAATTATGGTGTAGATAGTGCTATTGATTTAGCTATATTTTCTGATTCGTTTAAAGATATGGAGCGTATAGAAAGTATCAAATATTTATTAAAGAGAGCTAGAAAGTGTAGAGGAGTGAACCAAGGGGACGCTCTGATTGCCATGCTTCTGTTTCTTTTTAAGCAAGGACCAAAATTCTTCTTCAGAGGAGAGTCTTAACTGTTTTTTCAGTATCAACATCCATATATGATTAGGAATTTCTTTGCTCAGGGAATGACTGACTTTAGTTCTTAGGATTTCTCCATTATTTAGGATTTTTCTATAATAGAAATGATCACTGTCTCTTGTTAATTCCCAACCATTTTTTTCACAGAAATTTTTTAGGTCCTTAAATTTTGGAGGCATAGAATTCCACCTTTCTTTGATTTTAGGAATTCTATCCCTTATGTTTGAGGTGTAGCAGTATGGGATATACTCCAAAATCTATTATATAAGAAAACTATTAGTTTTTATAAAAATATTTAAAACTGTTTGAAAGCTCATATTTATCACTATAGTTTGCAACTTTTATAATAAATTTTAAGTGATCTTTTCTATTTGGAGCAATAGAATAAAGTTGAATATTCTCTATATATTCTTCTGCATACATAATAACATCATTAGCTAATTCATAAGCTGTACTGTCTATTGTATCTCCATTAGAAACTAATTCTAAATCTTCAAGTTCAAGTGTTATACTTCCATCACTTTCATTATAAACATTTACATTAAATTCAACATAGTTTAAAAGATCTCCAAAAATCTCTTTTGAGATGAAAACAAAATCTTTCGAACCTCCAGCAATTTTCTTTTTAATGATTACAGGCATTTTTTTATCGTAGATTTCATCCAAAGTTTCTCCTAAATTTGCCCTAGCCTCAGAAGAATAAATTTCTTTTAACATTTTTTAACCCTCTCCTTTACATATATTATAAAATAATATTTATATATGTGCAACAATAACAAGTTGTACAACTATGATATTTTGCTCATTTTTTTATTATTTATTCTATAAAAAAATGCAGTTCAACAATTTTCTCCGAAAATTGATTAGGAATGGATGAAAAATGAATCGTCAAATTGTTGAAAAAGCATTAAGAACAGGTATCGAATTACTAACAAATTAGTATAATTTTTTACTAGCCATCAGACTATAAAACTAATAATCAGGTTTATAGTCTTTTTAATACGTCTAAGCAGAGAATTAAAAAAGCCTTTAGAACAAAATACATGTTCTAAAGGCTTTACACCTTATAGCTTTATTTTAACATAGAGTTTATAAACCATAGATTCTTGCTATAGTATGCAACATAGTCCTCAAACATAGCAACGGTTTCAAAATCTCCCTCTTCATCTGCTGTATTTCTGATATTAACTGCTAAATCCTTCATCAGCTTCATATCTTCTCTTATGATTTCTAAGGATTCCTTAACAGAAAAATCCTTAGCTTTAACCTCTTGAATTGTTGTCTTCTCTAAGTATTCAGCTGTAGTTGATAAAGGCATTATGTCCTTCATCTTTAACAATTCAGCTACTTCATCAAAGTTTTTAAATAATTCATCATAGACCTCTTCTGTAAAATTGTGAATCTTCAAAAATTGTAAGCCTACGACATTCCAGTGAATATTATGTAGCTTTACGTTTAAGATGCTTAGGTTAGCTAAATAGTTTTGTAATAAATCAATGTGCTTCATAATCTTACCTCCTTAGGATATTTAATATTCTGTAACTATATTTGTTATTTTTATTATATGATATAATTAAAGATACAAAAAGGCACAAGTTTGTTCGTAAGAGGGGATGACATTATATGAAGAGCAAAGTATCTAATGGATTTCAGATTATACAAGACCTTATAAAACTAAGATGGGTACCTGAAATACTAAAGTCAATTCAGCTCGGGAATCAGCATTATAGTGAAATATTAAAAAGTATTCCATATATGAGCCATACAGAGCTGAATAGAAAACTAGCCATATTAGTAGAAAAAAATGTTATAGAGAAAACAGTTAAAGACAAGACCATATACTATTCTCTTCTAAGCTTTGGAAAAGACTTGGTGCATATAATTCGACACTTAGAAGACCTAGAGGAAAAATATTTCCAAGCTTTTAAAATGCATTAGGGACATTTTTTGCATTAAACTATTCTAACAACTGTTCCG
The DNA here is from genome assembly GCA_002376545.1 of Firmicutes bacterium UBA3546. Classification (GTDB taxonomy): domain Bacteria; phylum Bacillota; class Clostridia; order Tissierellales; family Proteiniboraceae; genus Proteiniborus. Next base: position 4,413 of record DFOH01000024.1, read on the forward strand.
ATAGGTACTGTATTTGCTAATTCAATAACGTCCTCATTATACATTCTAATACAACCATTGGATACAGCTTTTCCAATAGACGATGGGTTATTTGTTCCATGAATTCCATAGTGAGGTTTACTTAACCCTAACCATCTAGCACCGAAAGGACCTCCTGGGTTTACTGCCCTGTTTACTATTGTGAATGTTCCTGTTGGAGTAGGAGTAGATGGCTTGCCTATAGCTATGGGGTATGATTTATACCACTGCCCATTTTTATATAAAGTTAAGGTGCGCGCTGCTCTGTTAATAGTGATGCTATATGCTTGCATGATACTAGGCATAAAAAACATATATGGATAAATATACATAAAGTTCACTCCTTAGCCCTATTTATATATAATATTACTTTAACTTGTAAAATGGGATTAAATTGAAAGTTATAAAGGAATAGAATTCTTAGAAGTGGAGCTTAAAAGTGTAAGAGATTATAAGTTTATTCGTAGTGCTAGCAGGGAATAATTATGATGAGGTGATGAAAATGCAATTTGATATATCAAATAAAGCTAAAGAGCAGTTAGAACAAGAATTTGGTGGAAAAGCCGTGAGAATTTTCCCTTATAGAAAGAGCTGAGCAGGAGTAATATTCGACTTGGCTCAGGATGAGCCCAAAGATGACGATAATGTTTATGACATTGGCTCTGTTAAAGTAGTAGTAAATAAGAAAATAGAAGGCTATGCATCAAATGTAGATATTGATTATGAAAGCTACGAATGGGGAAATGATTATGTTATAACTACACACTACTAATTTATCTTGATGACAGAAGTCGACCTCTTCTGTCATCTTTTTGTAATCAAATAGTAACTTAATTTATAAGCAATATGGTGTAGAATATAAGTAGAAGGATTTATTACAAAAAATAAAGGGGGCGAGTAAAATAAAAATATTAAAATGGTTGCAGTTTTACATACTATTAACAATGCTTATGTTCATTCAATTGCCAAGTCCCGAGGTCTTAGCTACAAATGAGCCTAAGCTCTTATTAAACGGACAAGATATTACCACAATAGCAGAACCAATAATTAAAAACGATAGAACCCTTGTACCGATACGTTTCATAGCAGAACAGCTAGGAGCGCAGGTTGATTGGAACAATGAAAATCGGACAGTCAGCGTAGTAAAGGAAAATATTTCAGTTTCCCTAAAAATTGATAGTCATTTAGTTTCTTATGAAAATGAAGGAAAAGCATATAGCTTATGTGATGTTCCTCCAACAATAATTAACGAGCGTACTTATGTGCCTCTTCGTTTAGTTAGTAATGCTTTAGGTATCGGCATTGATTGGGATGGAGCTACTAATACTATTTTGTTGGATTCTAGCAAAACAGCAGATGTTGAACCATTTTTTGATATTAGAATATTGTCTCTTAATTCAGGACAAGCTATAACAGGAAAAACTGAGCTGCAAATTGAACTTCCTAATGGTGGAAATCAAAGGGCAGTAGAGATAAAATATCTTTTATTAGATCCTATTACAGCTAAAGGAACTGTAATAGCAAGAGGAAAACAGTTAGATGCAAAATATATCTGGATACCTGATTTACAGGAGAGTGGAGAGAGAGTACTTGTAGCTGCTCTCTATGACAACAACGGGAAATTCTTAGGTGGAGATTCTATTGCTGTAAACGTAGCAGTTACTCCACAGATATCATTAACTGGTTTAGAACAAGACCAGCTTATAACAGGAACAGCTTCCTTAGGTGCGGATACAAATTTCCTTGCATCCTATGTAAAATATGAAATTACTAATTTAGACAATAACAAAACAACATTGTCAGGAGAATCTGACCCATATGGACCATATACTTGGACTCCAAATATGTATGACAATGGGAGTTATGCTTTTAAAGTAATAGCTTATGATAGTGAAAACAATGCCTACGAGAGTCAGGTAGTTTATGCTAAGGCTGATGTACCTCGTAAGCTGACGTTGACAGGAGTCTCAAATGGCGCAACAATTAATAAGCCAGTGACACTATCGTCTTCAATTAATTTCTATGTTAGCCAAACCGAATATGTGCTAAGGGACCCTGTTACTGGTAAGGAAGAGATTTTAGCTCAACTACCATATGGTAGCTATAAATGGTTCCCAGGCCCAGAGTACACGGGTACTAAGGAGCTTTTAGTAAGAGTTAAGGACACAAAAGGTGTAATTTATGATAGTAATACAGTAAGCGTTAATTTTTCAGGAACGCCAAAATTGTTTTTAGAGGGAGTAGGACCTAATCAGGTTATTACAGGAGCAGTAAAATTAAAGACTATAAGCAACGTAAGTATAGACAAGGTAAACTATATTCTCATTAATACTACAACAGGAGCAAAAAAAGTCATAGCATCTAATCAAGAGCCTCAGACAGAATTTACATTTACACCTGCACAAGGCGACGAAGGATACTGGAAAGTCCAAGCTGAAGGTATATATGACTCAGGAAAGAAAGTATTAAGTGAAGAAATTCCAGTTAGAGTATATCTGGGAAAAACCTATTCAGCAACTCCTGTAATTGAAAAGAGTTTATTTTTAGGATTAGCATCTGAGTTAGCTAGAGATTCTTGGGAAAAAACAGGTATGTCGGCAGCTCTTCAAACAGCTCAAGCTATTCTAGAAACTGGCTGGGGACAAAGTGTACCAGTAGATAAATACAGCGGTAAGATATCCTACAATCTTTTTGGAATCAAGGGTAGTGCTACAGCAGGTTCAGTAATATCTAACACCTGGGAAGTATATAATGGAGTCTCCTTCCGTGTTGATGCAGAATTTAGAGCCTATAATAATGTAAATGAAAGCTGGGCAGACCATAAAAGCTTATTATTAGATAGAGAAAGATACGAGCCTTTTAGAGAGGTAATGCATGACAGTACCTTAGGCGCATGGGCTATAAGAAGAGCAGGATATGCTACTGACCCACAATATCCTATAAAATTAATGAGACTTATTGACCAATATAATTTGCATGAGCTTGATGAAATAAGCATATAAGTGTAATGCTAAAGGGACGGTTTTTGCATCATCTATTAGATGCAAAAACCGTCCCTACTATATTAAATATCTTTTTCTGTAAACTTATCGTTTGTAATTTTAAGAGAATCCTTAAGACCTTTAGTAGCATACACGTTTTTGTCTTTATCTACAAAAATTGCTTCAATTCCGTCAAGTTTTTCAATTAACTTTGCCCCTTCTTCAAGCCCCAACGCAAATACTGTAGTAGATAGTCCATCACCATCAATTGATTTATCAGCAACTATGCTAACACTCATTAAAGAATTTTCAACTGGAAAGCCTGCAAAAGGGTCTAATATATGATGATATCTCTTTCCATTTTCAGTAAAAAATCTTTCGTATACTCCAGATGTAACTACGGTTTTATCCTTAATACCTAGTATGCCTATATATTCATTTCTCACTTCAAAGGGATCTTGAATACCTATATTCCACCTATCAGTCTTACCGTTTCCACCTAAAGCTAACACATTTCCGCCTAAGTCAATAATTGCATTGTTTATATTCTTTGATTTTAAGTAATCTGCAATCACATCAGCAGCATATCCCTTTGCAATTCCGCCTAAATCTATAATCATACCTTCCTTTGCCAGCATAACGCTTTTATCAGACTCGTTTAGAAGAATATCCTTATAATCAATTTTACTTAAGGCTGCTTCAATTTCATTTTGTGTTGGAACTTTTGCATTTTCACTTCCTATTCCCCATAGATTCACCAAAGGACCTATACTAATATCAAATCTTCCATTTGAAAGCTCAGAATAGTGTTTTCCTCTTTCAATTACATAATAAGTTTCAGGAGATACTTGAACATAAGACTTTCCTGCATTTTCATTGATTCTAATTACTTCGCTATCTTCAATATTAATACTCATTTTATTTTCAATATCCTGTATTAGGCTAAAGGCGCCATTAAATAGCTCTTCAGGCTGAGGCTCAATAAGTTTAATTTGAATAACTGTTCCTAGTAAGAAACCAGTCTTTTCTGTTATTGCTCCATCCTTTAATTTATTATTTTTTTCAATAACTGTATAAATTCCTATGGCTATTACAATAATCGACAGGACTATAACTATTACGTTTTTTAGCTTTTTCATGCTTGACCTCCAATCTAAACTATCTATTAGATAAAAACATTATAACACTATTAAAAATAGGTTTAAAGCAAATAAAAAACACTAAATTATTATTTTTTCATAAAATGTACAAAATAAGTCATGAACAAAATAAACAAATTGTATAGGTAATGACCAAAAACTTTGTAAATATAGACATTTGCAGGAGTTGTGATAATATTTTAACTAAGGTAGTTTGTAAATTATCAAACTTAATAGTGAATATGCTATTCACTGCAAATTTTAGTAATGGCTCCATTCATGGGATAATAACCTATTTGAATGATAAATAAAGGGAGGTCAAGTAATGGCTAATACTAAACAAATAATAGTACTAGGTGGCGGTTATGGCGGTATATTAGCTGCAAAAAAACTAGGAAAATTGTTTAAAAAAGACGACAGCGTAAAAGTTACATTGATTGATAAAAAACCATATCATACAATGTTAACAGAACTACATGAGGTTGCGGCAGACAGAGTTCCAGAAGATTCTATTAGAATTGAATTTAAGAAGGTTTTTGCAAAGAGAAAAGTAGATTTTGTACTTGATGAAATTACTGACATTGATTTTAAAGCAAATACTTTGAAATCAGAAAATAGCACTTATAAATACGATTATCTTGTATTAGGCACAGGCTGTAAACCAACATACTTTGGTATACCTGGAGCAGAGGAGTACACTAAAAAGCTTTGGTCCTATGAAGATGCAGTTGGATTAAAAGAGCATATACTTCATATGTTTAGAGAGGCAGTAAAAGAGCCTAATGCAGAGAAAAGAAGAAAAATGCTTACATTTGTAGTAGTTGGCGGAGGCTTTACTGGTGTTGAAATGATAGGTGAGCTTGCAGAGTGGAGAGATAGACTTTGCAGAGAGTTCTATGTAGATAAAGATGAAGTAAAGCTTTATGTAGTAGATGCCTTACCAAAAATCCTTCCAATATTCCCAGATAAATTAATAAGAAAAGCAGAAAACAGACTCAGAAAATTAGGCGTTGAGATTATAACAGGAGCAGGAATCACAGAAGTTAAGCCAGGCTCTGTTACTATGGGTGAGAAGGGTACAATAGAGACAGAAACAGTAGTTTGGGCAGCAGGAGTTGAAGGTGCCGACCTACTAGATAATTTAGATATTGAACAAAAAGGCAGAAAAAGAATTGTCACAAATGATAAACTTCAATCAGTAGATTATGATAACGTTTACGTAGTTGGGGATAATATATTCTATATACCCGAGGGAGAAGAAAGACCAGTTCCACAAATGGTTGAGAATGCTGAACATTCTGCACCATTAGTTGCTCACAACATTCATGCTGATATTAAAGGCGGAGAAAAGAAATCATATAAGCCTGCATTCCATGGTGCTATGGTTTGTATAGGTGGGAAATACGGTACAGCTCATGTAGGCTTACCAGGAAAGTTCTTTGGATTACCAAGCTTCTTTGCCATGCTTTCTAAGCACTTTATTAACTTATTATATTTCTTCCAAGTAGCAGGCTTTAATAAATGCTGGTCATATATAATGTATGAATTTTTTAACGTAAAAGATAATAGAAGCTTTGTTGGTGGTCATTTAGCTAAACGTTCTCCAAACTTCTGGCTATTCCCATTAAGATTATTTGTAGGATTTAAATGGTTAATGCAAGGTTTAGAGAAACTACCAAGTATTCTTGAGAATCCATCAAAGATATTTTTAATACCAGCGCCAGCGTCAGCAACGGCAGCAGCAACAGCAGCGGCTTCAGCAGTAGCAGATGCAACATCAGCAGCAACAGGTGCAGCAGAGGCAGCATCTCAATGGGGAGAAGCATTGCCAGTACCTGAATTCATATCAAATATTGTAAAATGGTCAATGGATACATTCTTCTATACATCTGAAGGTGGATTTACAAAACTAGCTGAAATCTTCCAAGCAGGTATGGTAATAGGTGAAGTAATAGTAGGATTGTTGTTACTTGCAGGATTATTTACAGCTCTAGCTTCTATAGTATCTGTAGCCATGGGACTTATGATATGGTCTTCTGGAATGGCGCCAACAGAAATGCTATGGTACTTTGCAGCAGGAATTGCTTTAATCGGTGGTTCTGGAAGCACTTTAGGTCTTGATTACTATGTATTGCCTGTTCTAAAGAGATGGTGGAAAAATACAGGAATTGCAAAGAAAACATACCTGTATATTGATTAGTGAACTAGAATCCAGTGTCCTTTTAAAGATTTCTTTAGAAGGACATTTCATTATTATGTAGAATCATATATATGGTATAAAAATATTTAAAACTAGTAGGCAAAGGTGAGAAGATGAATAAATTTTGGAACGATTATCCTGCATTGATTGAAGAATTAAATGAAGTTAAGAGCATCATAAAACAGAATATCAAGTCCAGAGAGAGTATTTTAGAAGAATCTATATCGCCAATGCTTGAAAATGGCGGCAAGATGCTTAGACCGGCTTTTCTTATCCTAGCTAGTAGATTCGGGGAATGTGACCTAGAAAAAATTCATAATTTAGCAGCAGTAATAGAAATGCTCCACATGGCTACCTTGGTGCATGATGACATAATAGATGACGCAAAGCTTAGAAGGGGCTGTGATACTGTACAGCATAAATACGGAAAGGATTATGCAGTATATACCGGAGACTTCCTTTTCTGTCAATGCTTTAATATGCTGGCCAAATATGATTATAGTATGGAGAATCTAAGGGATATTTCAAAGGCATTAACTAAGATATGTATGGGAGAAATAACTCAATACAATCTTAGATATGGAAAAAATGCAAGCCTGCGAAATTATATACGAATAATATCTGGAAAAACTGCTGCCCTTTTTGCAATAAGCCTTTATGCAGGAGCACATGAAGCAAAATGTCATGAATCAATTACAAACTCTCTTGGTAAAATAGGATATAATGCAGGAATGGCCTTTCAAATTATTGATGATATACTCGACTTTAGTGGAAATACAGAGAGACTAGGAAAATCCGCCCTAAGAGACTTGCAAAAGGGTTATTATACTTTACCTTTAATATATGCCTTAGAAAATGACAAGGATGGCAGACTTAAAAAGCTGCTTAATAATGAAAGCTTATCGGAAATTGAAATAGAAGAAATAATATTATTAGTAAACAAAAATAGCGGTATCAATAGAGCAAAGGCAGTAGCAGATAAATATACTGAAAGAGCAATTGAAAGAATAGCAAAGCTGCCTGACTGTGAGGCTAAAGAAATAATTGCAGCTTCAGTACAGAAGCTGTTAAATAGAGAGTATTAGTACGAACTTTAAGGACCGATGGTATGTACACTATACATATTAGAGGTCTTTTTTATGTGACAAAAAAACCTTGAGATGTTATAATTATAATAATCAGATTTACAATACGACCAAAATTTTTTTTAAGATTTTTATACCTTTGACTTTAAGGGGAAGATGTTATGAAAAGAGCTTTGTTAATTTTAATGGTTTTTTTATTAGTTTTTGGTACTGTATCCTGTACCTCAAAGCAAAAGCTATATATCTCTGGGGAATATATCGGCGTTGGTGAAGGTCATCATGGACCTATAAAGGTTAAGATAATAACTGATGAATATAGTATATTAAGCATTCAGGTTATTGAAGAATATGAGATGCCAGAGCTTGCAGTGATAGTATATGAGGAGATACCTAAAAAGGTAATTAAGTTTAACAATGCTGATGTAGATGTGGTTGCAGGTGCATCCTATACAAGTGTTGGGCTCATTAACGCTATCAATGATGGACTCAGTAAAGCTGCAATTAACCAATAACTAGATAAAAGGGTGTATTGATGTGAAGCTACAGTATAAAACAACAATTTTCATAACTCTTATGCTTGTTACCGTAATAGGTGGAATTGGCATATTGACCTTTAAACAAGTTGAAAATACAATAGAGCACCAGATGGGAAGCAATGCAATGGACTTAGCAGTAACTATTGCTTCTATGGATATTATAAAAGAAACCCTAGCCACAACAAAGGATTATAGAGTTATACAAAATAAGATTGAAAGCTTCAAGCATGATACAAGATTTAACTATATAATTGTAATGGATATGGATGGTATTAAATACTCCTATCCAATAGAATATGATTTAGGAAAGAAATATATTAGCGGTGGGGAAGAAAGGGTACTAAAATACGGTGAATCATATATATCCGCAGATAAAAATGTGTTGATATCAGCAATAAGAGCCTTTGTTCCAGTTTATTATGATGGAAAGCAGGTAGGAGCAGTTTTAGTAGGATTGCTGAACAATACTGTTTATGAAGAAGTAAGACCATATATATTTAATTTCCAAATGACTATTATAATAGGAATAATTGTAGGTATTATATTTGCAGCACTTTACTCCTATAGTATTAAAAAATCTATATTTGGACTTGAACCAAAGGAAATCGCTCTCTTACTAGGACAGAGAGATAACATACTCCATAGCTTGAAAAACGGCATAATGGCAGTAGATGAAAAGGGTAAAATTATTCTTTTAAATAAAAACGCAAAGGATGTTTTAGGATTTAAGGATAGTGATGTTGGCAAGAATATTACAGATTTTAATCAAGCATACACAAGAGAAATAATGGAGGTATTGGAGAATAAAGAATCCATCTATAATGAAGAAGTGAGACTTGGACCTCAAAAAATACTTCTTTGCAGTCATTCTATTATGAGAAACCATAAAAATGAAAGTATAGGTGTTGTGTCTAGCTTTCAGGATTTATCTGAGGTAAAGAGGATGGCTGAAGAGCTGACAGGTATAAAGAAATTGACAAATGAGCTAAGGGCACAGAGTCATGAGTTTTCTAATAAGCTTCATACCATATCTGGACTTATTCAACTTGAAGAGTATGATAAAGCAGTAAAATATATCTCTGATTTGTCCCAGCGAAGGCATGAAATATTAGGAACACTAACCTATAAGATAAAGGATGTTCATATTGCAGGAATACTTTTATCAAAATATAATAAGGCAGCTGAAGCCAAAATTGAGATGGAAATAGATGCTGGTTCAAATGTAACAGCAATACCTAAAGAGATTAGTGTAGACGATGTATGCTCCATACTAGGGAATCTAATTGATAATTCTATTGAAGAGCTAGTTAAGGTGAAAGACGGGAAGCTATATATTAAAATAAACTCAAATATAGAAGAAATTAAAATTATAGTAAAGGACAATGGATTGGGTATAAGTGAAGAAATTAGAGATAAGATATTTTTAAGAGGATATACAAGTAAATCTGGATATAGAGGATTTGGATTAAATATTGTAAAGAAAATCGTAGATGGAGCGGAAGGAACAATAGAACTCAAATCAGATAATGGGACTTGTTGGGAAATAACCATTCCCATGAGAAGGGGGAATTAATGTGATAAAGGTTCTTATAGTTGAAGATGATCCTATGGTTAGAGAAATTAATGAAAAGTTCTTAAAGAGGGTAGAAGGATACAAACTATGTGCCAGTGTAGGCTCCATAGATAGAGCAAAGGAAGTCATTCTCCAAGATAAGCCAGATTTGATACTATTAGATATATTTTTCCCACAAGGAAAAGGCTTGGAGCTTTTAAAATGGACAAGAAAAAAAGATTTGAAAATCGATGTAATTTTAATAACAGCAGATAGAAATATGGAATCTGTTGAAGAAGCTTTTAGATATGGAGCAGTGGACTATATAGTAAAGCCCTTTGTTTTTGAAAGATTCAAGGAAGCAATGCTACAGTATAGAAGCAGAAAAAAGAACTTATTATCTAATGAAGCAATAGATCAAGAGACAATTGATAAGTATTTATTAAATGAAAAGAAAACTAATAGCAATCTTTTAGATGAAATTGGAGATGTAAAGGGTTTTAGCCAATATACCTATGAGAAGGTAATAGACTATATAGAAGATATGAAGGATAAGTCATTTACAGCACAGCAGGTAGCAAAGGCTATTGGAGTTTCTAGGATAACAGCAAGAAGATACTTAGATTTACTTGAAAAAGAGCAAAAAATCATTCTAGAGCTTGAATACGGAAAAGTAGGAAGACCTCAGAATAAATATAGATTGAAAGAAGAATAAGTAAATAGTCGTTAAAATAGAGAGCAAAATTATACGCTCTCTTTTTTATGACCTAACCCGATTTTCTGAACGCTTAACCCTTAACCTTCCACATTTGATAATAACTTAACTATAGTTTTACTTCCAAAAAACAGGGTATCATTAAAATAGGAAAATAAACAATTAGTTTTCATAATAAATTGGTTAGATAAATATCTAAAATATGAGGAGGACTGGTTAAATGCTTACAGACAGATTTAATCCATTAAAAGAAGAAATGCTTAATATACTAGATAAGGATGGAAAAATAATAGATAAAAATTTAGAGCCTTTTATTGAGAATGATAATCTATTGATGATGTATAAGACAATGCTTCTTGCAAAAGCAGCAGATATAAAAGCACTTCAATATCAGCGTCAAGGCAGAATGCTGACATATGCACCAAACAGAGGTCAGGAAGCTGCACAAGTAGGTTCAATTGCAGCTACAGAAAAAAATGATTGGCTAGTTCCAGCGTTTAGGGAATTAGGAGCATGGTTATACAAAGGAGTGCCACTAGAGCAAGTATTCCTATATTGGTATGGAAATGAAATGGGAAGCAAGTTTCCTGATGATGTAAAAATGCTTCCTGTATCAGTTCCCATAGCATCACAGCTCAATCATGCCACAGGTATCGCAATGGCATCTAAAATAAAAGGTGAAAAGGACGTAGCTATTGCATATGTTGGGGATGGAGGAACTTCTCAGGGTGAATTCCACGAAGCAGTTAATTTTGCAGCTGTGTTTAATTCCCCAGTAATATTTCTAATTCAAAACAATCAATGGGCTATATCAGTTCCTAGAAGCATTCAGACAAAATCAAAAACACTAGCACAAAAAGCTATTGCTTATGGAATACCTGGAATTCAAGTAGACGGTAATGATGTATTAGCAGTATATGCAGCAACTAAGGAAGCCGTAGAGAGAGCAAGAAATGGAGAAGGGCCTACACTTATTGAAGCAGTAACCTATAGATTAGGACCTCACACTACATCAGATGATCCGACAATATATCGTGATGCCAGCGAGGTTCAAGAGTGGGAAAAGAAAGACCCAATAGAGAGATTTAAGAAGTATTTAATAGATAAAGGCTTATGGAGTGAAGAAGAAGATAAGAAGCAATATGAGGAATATGAAAACTATGTCGGCGAGACCTTCAAGAGAGTAGAAGGCTCAGGACTTGTTCCACTAGAGGATACATTTAAATACACTTATGCAGAAATGACTCCAAATTTAGTCGAGCAATATGAAGAATATAAGAATTATCTCAAGGAGGAGGGAATATAATGGCATTATTAAATAATATAGGTGCACTGACACATGCTTTAGATAGTGAAATGGAAAGAGATAACTCTATTATAGTATATGGTGAAGATGTAGGCTACGAAGGCGGAGTTTTTAGAGCAACAGTCAGATTACAAGAAAAGTATGGCAAGGAAAGATGCTTTGACACACCTCTATCAGAGGCTGCTATAGTAGGTTCAGCTGTGGGAGCAGCTATAAATGGGCTAAAGCCTGTTGTAGAAATACAGTTTTCAGGCTTTGTACTCCCAGCATTAAATCAGATACTAGCACATGCAGCAAGAATGAGAAACAGAAGCAGAGGAAAATATAGCCTTCCTATGGTAATAAGAATGCCTTATGGCGGTGGAATCAGAGCACTAGAGCACCATTCAGAAAGTTTAGAAGCAATATTTTCACATATACCAGGACTTAAGGTAGTCATACCTTCTACACCATATGATACAAAAGGCTTGCTTTTAGCTGCAATAAGGGACCCAGATCCAGTAATATTTATGGAGCCAAAGAGAATATATAGAGCATTTAAGCAGGAGGTTCCAGAGGAAGACTATATAGTGCCGATAGGAAAAGCTAAGATAGTGAAAAAGGGAAGTGACATAACAGTAGTGGCTTGGGGAGCATTGGTAAGGGAGACACAGAAGGCTATAGAAGAATTAGAAAAAGAAGGAATAAGCGTTGAGTTAATAGACTTAAGAACCATATCTCCAATAGATAAAGATACAATAATAGATTCAGTTAAGAAAACTGGAAGATTTTTAGTTGTACACGAGGCAGTAAAATCCTTTGGAGCAGGAGCAGAGCTTATATCAATAGTCAACGAGAAGGCATTTCTTCATCTTGAAGCACCACCAACAAGGCTTACTGGCTTTGATATAACTGTTCCATTGCCAAGAGGAGAGCATCATTTTATGATAGAACCTAAACAAATAGCTAAAAAGATAAAAAAAGTAGTAAAGTTTTAATGGGGGTGAAAAGATGTTTGAATTCAAATTTGCAGATATAGGAGAAGGAATACACGAAGGTGTACTTTTAAAATGGTTTGTAAAAGAAGGAGATACTATTAAGGAAGGGGACTCACTCTTCCTTGTAGAAACAGACAAAGTAAATGCAGAAATACCATCGCCTGTAGGCGGCAAGATAAATAAGCTTTTTGGAGAAGTTGGAGATACAATCCATGTAGGAAATACAGTGGTTATAATAGATGACGGAAGCGGAGATAATAAGGTAGAGACAGAGCAGGAGCCTTTAAGTGAAGATGAAAAAGGCGCAGGAGTAGTTGGAGAAATAGAAGTGTCCTCTGAGGTCATAGAAAGCAGTGATGAAGGAAATAGGGAAGAAAAAGAAATTAAGACTAAGGTCTTAGCTACTCCAGTTGCTAGAAAGGCAGCTAAGGATTTAGGGATAGATATAAACCTCGTAAAAGGTACAGGACCAGCAGGCAGAGTAATGAAAGAGGATATCTATGCCTATAATGAAAAAACTAAAAAGCCTCATGAGTCTAAAGAAATTAAAGAAACCAATGTATTTGTTCAACCACTAGGAAGTACTTTCCTAAAACCTGAAATTAAGCGTGAAGAGATAAAGGTTTATGGAGAAGTAGAAAGAGTTTCAATTTCTAGAATTAGAAAGACTATATCAGAGAACATGGTATTATCCAAATCTGTAATTCCTCATACATCAGTTATGGACGATTTTGATGTGACTGAATTGGTGAAGCTAAGGACAGAGCAGAAGGAGATGGCTAGAGAAAGAGGCATTAGCCTAACCTATATGCCATTTATTATAAAGGCTCTAACTATTGCATTAGAGGAATTCCCTGTATTTAATTCTAGCTTTGACGATATAAAGGATGAAATTATCTATAAAAAATACTATAATATAGGTATAGCAACAGACACACCAGAGGGGTTAATGGTTCCAGTTATGAAGGAAGCAGATAATAAGGGAATTCTAGAGATTGCAAAGGAGCTTGAAGGTATTGTAGAGAGAGCTAGAAGCAAAACCATAAGCTTGGAAGAGCTATATGGAGGAACATTCACAATAACAAATTATGGAGCGTTAGGCTCATCCTACGGAGTTCCTGTAATCAGATATCCTGAGGTAGCAATACTTGGCATAGGCAAGATAGATAAAAAGCCTGTAGTGCTAAATGATGAAATAGTCATTAGACACATGATGCCTATATCATTAAGTATAGACCATAGGATTATCGATGGAGGAGATGCAGGAAGATTTTTACTAAGACTTAAGGAGCTTTTAAGTAACCCTATGTTGCTGTTACTAAGCTAAAGGAGGAAAACGGATGAAACAGTACGACATTTTAGTTCTTGGAGCAGGTCCAGGAGGCTATGTAGCTGCTATAAAAGCAGCACAGATGGGAGCAAAAACAGCAGTAGTTGAAGCAGGAGAATTAGGAGGAGTTTGTCTTAATGTAGGATGTATACCAACAAAAACACTTCTTAAAAGTGCCAAGGTATACGAAAGTATAATGAATTCAGAAAAATATGGTATAGACATTAAAGACAAGAGCCTAGTATCAGTTAATCTAGATGCAATGGTTAAGAGAAAAAATCAAGCCGTGAAGAGACTTACAGGCGGAGTCAAAATGCTTCTAGAGAAAAATGGAGTAGATATTTATAAAGGCTTTGGTGAGGTAGTTGATAAGAACACTATAAAAGTGAACGATGAAATATTGAATACTAAGAATTTAGTCATTGCAACAGGCTCATCTCCTATGATTCCAGATATCGAAGGAATAAATGAATCCTTTGAGCAGGGCTATGCAGTAACTAGTACAGAGGTTCTTGACCCAAAAGAGCTTCCAGAGCATCTAATAGTAATTGGCGCAGGAACTATTAGTATTGAATTCGCTACAATGTATAATGCATTAGGATGCAAGGTTACCATACTTCAACGTTCTCCAAGAATATTGTCAGGCATAGACAAGGATTTAAGCGAAGAAATGGCAAAGGTTCTAACTAAAAAGGGAGTAAAGATAATTTACGGAGTAAAACAAAAGAAATTTGAAGGCAACAAGGTTACAGTAGAGGTAAATGGAGAAGAAAAAACCTTTGAAGGAGATAAGATACTAGTTAGCTTAGGTAGAACTCCAAACCTAAAAGGTCTTGAGAGCTTGAACCTAGAAACTGACAGAAATTGGGTTGTTACTGATGAGAGACTACGTACTAACATTGAGGGTGTATATGCAATAGGAGATATAAATGGTAAGCAGCTATTAGCTCATGTGGCTTCAGCGGAAGGAATAGTAGCAGTTGAGAATATAATGGGCAAGGATAGTAAAATGAGCTATGACAAAATACCTTCGTGTATTTACAGCTTCCCAGAAATAGCAACTGTAGGTCTTACAGAAGACGAAGCAAGGGAAAAAGGCTTAGACATAATAGTAGGTAAATTCCCACTAAGCGCAAACGGTAAAGCTTTAGCAGAAGGAGACAGAGACGGATTTGTAAAGATAGTCGCAAACAAAGAATACGGTGAAATCCTAGGAGTTCACATGATGGCAACCACAGCTACAGACATGATAGCAGAAGGAGTCATGACAATGGAGCTGGAAGGAACTCTAGAAGATATAGCAAGGGGCATCCACCCACATCCAACTCTTTCAGAAACAGTTATGGAAGCAGCACATTTAGCATTAGGCAGTCCGATTCATACATTGAAATAGAATGTAAGAGCTTTTAAAGCAATAAGAAATAGGGGTCCCAGACCCCTATTTTGGTGTATAAAACATCTTAGAGTTTTATAGAGTACATTTTATAAGTCTATATTATAATTTTTTTTACAGCTACGAATCATTGAATCTCTTAACTCATACTGCTCAAGTATTTCTGTTTGAGCGAGTGCTTTTCTTAAGGAGATTATATAATTGTCATGCTTCAAAAGAAATTTTGCAATACCCTCTCTAAAATATAGGAGATTTAATCCATTAAAATCCCTATTTTGAATACAGTATTCTATTCCCAATGAGGAATATTTTAAAGCATTCTTATGACAATCAACTCTGTGGTAGGCATAGGATAGATTGTAACAAACCTTAGAATAGACATTGTCATCAGGTTCCACGTTTTCATAACAAAAAGATAAGATTTCTAAGGATTTTTTTGCAGATTCAATTTTATTTAATATTAAGGCTATGTTCATTAGGATTCTAATCTCTAAAGAGCTATATACGTAGGAGTTATAATTGAATATAGTAAATTCAAGGTTGCCTATTTCGAGAGCTTCAATCAGCTTATCTAGAGCCTCATTCCTTTTATGCTCTCCTTTATTTAGCATTACTGATTCTATCAATAATATTAACTGATTAATTTGTGTTTTTACATATGAGTTTTCTGTATTAGAAAGCAAGAGCCTAAACTCATCTAATTCAGTTCCTAAAGTATAAAACTCATCCTTATCAAGCTTAGATTCCATTCTATTCTTGATATCATTGAATTTTGAATAATCATTATACTTACACTTAAGTAAAAGTACATTCAAGTTCTTTTTATATGCGGTAGATAGAAAATCTAATGTTTCTTGTTTAGGAATTACTTTTCCATTTTCAATTTTTCTTAAGGTTTCAATGTGTACACCGGACAATTCTGAAGTCCTTTTTTGGCTATAGCCAATGGCTTGTCTCATCTCGATTAATTTTTTTCCGAATGAACTAAGGTCATAATACAAAACAATCACATCCTTGAGGTATTTTGCAAAGAATATAAAAAAGACGTATAACATAATTATATTAAAAAGTCAACCCAATTTAAATTCGGTTGTAAACTGTCTTGCTTAAATATATTATATAAAATAAAGTAAGTTATGTAAAGGAGATGGAAACTGATGCTTAGAAAGAGAAGTGCTATTATTATGATATGTTTAATGACATTACTTGATCTAACTACAGCTATTAATTCTAGGGATATAATCTTTGCTGAGGAAGATGATATTCCGAAATAGAATTCTTATGGGGAAAATCTTGTTATAAGGACATAAAATTTAAATCAATTAAGTTTAATGTAAATCTTACATTAATATTTTTTATAATAGACATATATAAATATTTTACTATTTAGGGGGAGATATATTGAAAAAAAGCTTATTTATGTTTTTTTTGGTAGTACTTTTGCTACTAAGCACCAGCTGTTCTAATTCAAATAAAACTACAACTACTAATGATGAAGAAAATTCAGCGATAACAATACTGATGCCTGATGATATCGCACCAGGTATTCAGATTGATCAGTTACTTAAAGCTACTAAAGGTGATATTGAAAGAGATCTTGGAATAAAAATAGAAATTGAAAAAATAACTGCTTCTAATAAAGATGATTATATGAAAAAGAAAAACACTAAACTATATCAGGTTGAAGGTCCGACACTAATCTATATTCCATATTATGATACATATGATAGATTAATTGAACAAGGTATAGCTTTAAATATAAAAGACAAGATACCTAATTTGCAGAATGTATATGATGGGTTGTCAAATGATTATTTTGTACCTATTAGTATGAAATCTAAGGCTATAGCATTAAGAAAAAATATTTTAGATGAAATAGGTATTGAAGCTCCAGAACTGAATTGGACAATGAAAGAATTTTTTAGTATTTATGACAGATGGCTTGAAAAATACAATCCATATATGTCAAGTCTTGAGTTTCCTCTTTTAGTAGAAAGACTTTTATCAAATCATAACCTGTCTTATTTTAATGAAGATGGAGAATTAGACTTATGTAATGATAATCAAGTTGAAATTATGAAAAAAATAAGAGAAGAAGTATTTTCAGAGAAATACATATTGTATGATAACTATGATAGTAAAAACTATTATAAGATGTTGTTTGAAGCAGATTCAGAGGAATTTAAAGAAACAGATAAGTATTGGTTAGAAACCCTTGATAATCATTTTTTTGTTTTTAATGATGTAAACATACTAAATACTATAAATACACATACTTTTTTAAAAAATCATAATGA
This sequence comes from Firmicutes bacterium UBA3546, assembly GCA_002376545.1. Classification (GTDB taxonomy): domain Bacteria; phylum Bacillota; class Clostridia; order Tissierellales; family Proteiniboraceae; genus Proteiniborus. The sequence goes on from DFOH01000024.1 coordinate 21,942, forward strand.
ATTTTTACTATACCCTTTGCCAGAACTAGATAAACCTAAAATTGTATCATGGGGATTTATAGTTAATAGTAATGGAAAGAACATAGATGCTGGGATAAAATTTTTAGATTATCTTTTAAGTGAGGAAGTTCAATTAAAACTGTCTAGTATAGAAGAATTCCTTGTAGAAGGTGGCTATTTTGCACCAATAAATAGAGATATCAAAGGCATAAAGAGTGAAGATGAATCTACAATTGGTGAAGAGGCAGAAAACTTAAGGAAATATGTAATAAATAACTACGATAATACCCAAGCAGTTAATAATATATCCGAAGATATGAAACTTAAAATAAGAGACAAGTATCATAGATTAATAGCAGAAATAGCATTTTCCGATGAACCTTTTTCAGACGAAGAAATACGTTTAAGCCTTAAAAAAGTTGAGAATGAATTAAATATATACCTTAATGAGTAAAATACAATGAGCAGAACTAGTTTCTGCTCTAATTACATTACCTGAGTTAGAATAAAGCATATGAAAAATCTTACTATATTTGTAGTTATATGCTATAATAGTGATAACTGTAATTATAAATAAACAAAGTACTGTATATTATACAATTACTATATATAGGTATAGGAATAATAGAGTAAAATACTGAATAGCTAAGTCAGACAAAAGGGGGAGGCTTAGGCATGAAAAAGCATTTAAGAAAAATTAAAGGCTATTACTTCATATTACCAAGTCTTTTAGGCTTTGCATTTTTCTTTGTATTGCCTTTTATAGGGGGAATAAGGTACTCATTTAGTATGAGTGGATTTAACAACACATTTGTAGGACTAAAGAACTACAAGGAAATATTTGAAAGTGAAGCCTTTAGACTTGCACTTAAAAATACAGGTGTTTTTATGGGAATAGCCATACCACTGATTATCGTATTATCATTTATCATATCCTTAATTATACATGAAATAAAAGCTCCAAAGCTAATAAAGCTATTCATAATACTTCCAATGATAATTCCATCTGCAACAGTTGCAGGCTTTTTTAGAAAAGTATTCGGCACAGCAGGCTTTAATATAATAGATTCAGACTATGCAATGCTAGTTGTAATACTCATATTCATATGGAGAAACACAGGATATAATCTAATAATCTATCTAGCAGGACTGTCACAGATAAACAAGGAAGTAATCGAAGCTTCCGAGATAGATGGCGCAAACTATCTTCAAAAGCTGTGGCATGTCATAATTCCATTATCTATTCCCACTACAGTATTTGTATCAATAGTAACCATTATCAACTCCTTTAAAGTATTCAAGGATATATACATACTACAGGGAAGCTATCCCAATCCAAAGATATACATGCTCCAGCACTACATGAACAACAAATTCAGAGATTTACAATACGAAAAGCTTACATCAGCAGCATATGTGTTTGCACTGCTCATATTCATATTTGCATTCCTGATATTCATGGTAGATAAAAACCATGCCAAGAAAGTGGGGGACAGCTAAAATGAAGAAAATACTACTTATTTTAATAATAGTCATATCACTTATTTACATATATCCAATAGTTTATACATTTACTAATTCCTTTATGACAGAAGCCCAAATCAACACAGAAGATGTACATATCATACCAGATGAATTTAATATCCAGCAGTATTATTCACTAGTAACAGATAAGGCAGAGTACTTTAAATTCTTCATGAACTCAGTCAAATTGACAGCAATAATAATTATAGGACAAATAGTATTAGGTGTGTTTGCAGCCTTTGCATTTGCTAAAATAGACTTTCCAGGAAGAAGCTTCATATTCATGATATACATATTAGCAGTCCTACTGCCATTTCAGGTTACATTAGTACCGAATTACCTAGTATTAGATAAGGTACATAGAGTATTAGATTTTCAGATACTAGATACTCATCTAGCCATAATCTTACCAGGTATATTCACATCCTTTGGAGTATTTCTTTTAAGACAGTTCGTAAGAGGAATACCAAATGAAACAATAGAAGCAGCACGAATCGATGGAGCAGGATACATAAAAATACTGTTTAAAATAGTACTACCTATGATAAAGCCAGCAATCTTCTCACTAGTAATTCTTACATTCATAGACAACTGGAACCTTATAGAACAGGCAGTCATATTTATAGACACTCCAGCAAAAATGCCTTTATCAGTATTTTTAGAGAACATATATTATAATGACTACAAAGTGTTTTTCGCAGGAGCAGTCCTATACATTATTCCAGCATTAATCATATTCATAAAAGGAGAAAAATACCTTCAGGAAGGTCTTGTCATAGGGGGAGATAAATAATGAATAACAAGCTACTAAAAACAATAAAAAATATAGTAATAGGTTTTTTTGTGATCATTTTCATCCTAGGCTTTTTTTCAAAATCAACAATAGCCTTATTCTTGCCAAAGGTTCAGGTTGCTCCAATCATGAAAAGCGCATATAGCAAAACCCTAGATATAGAAGGCTCAATAGTGCCAAAAGAAACCTTTAAAGTAAGAATAAACGGTGACATAATAGTAGACGAATTTTACATAAAAGCAGGTCAGGAAATAAAAAAAGACCAGCCAGTATTTAAGATAAACAGCTCATTTGGCATAAGAGCATCAGGACAAAAGGTTGAGGACCTAAAGCTAAGCCTAGATAAGAACAAATTAGAGCTAGAAAAGCTGTCCTCAAAGACATATGATGTAGACGAAAAAAACATAGAACTTCTAGAAGAAAAGCTAAATCTGCAAAAAGAAGAACAAAAAAAGCTTGAAGAGCTGTATGAAAGCGGCTCGGTAGCCTATTCAGCCTTAGAGCAGAGCAGCATGAGGCTAAAGGAAAGCGAAATAAGCCTAGAAATAAAGAAGATAGAAATAGAAAATAAAAAATCAGAAAACGCCATACTAGAAGCAGAACTACAAAACAACATAAAAAAACTTCAAGAAGAAATAGCAAACATTGAAAACAAGAAGAAATTTTACTCCAGCCTAGGAGCAGACGGAGTCTATCATTCAGAAATTGATGGAATAGTTTTAGACATAAACAATACCGGAAATATTCTAAGCCAAGACACCCCCATTGTAGAAATAGGACTAGTAAAAGGATTTGATTCAGTACAGTTTGAAGCATTAATCTCAGAAGAACACTATGATTTTATTAACAGCACAATGACAATTGAGCTAGACTTTGAAAATAAAAGCATGCCAAAAGAAGTAAAAATAACCAGCCTAAGCAAGCTGTCAGATAACAACATGATAAAAATAGAAGGAGAATTCAGCGAAAGCACCAAAGAGCCCATAATCGGTCAAAGAATAAGAGGAAAAGTTTCAAAAAAATACAACCTAGAAGGAACCATTCCCAAAGATGCAATAATCCCCACAGGCAGTCTAGAATTAGGAAAGCAGGGAATAGTTTACATAATAGAAGAAAAACAAGGAGTACTGGGCACAGAATACTTTGCAAAACAGGTCAACGTCACATTAACAGGAGTAGGAGACAACAATGTAAGCATAATAGGTTATGAGAGCTTCACCAAGCCTAGAGTAATAATCAATCTTTCATATAAGATTAAGGATGGGGTGAAGGTATTCCTATGGAAATAAAAAGAGCCGTTATTTTAAGTTTAATTGTAATACTTGCATTAAGTTCATTCATACTGCTAGAAAACAAATATAACCCTATGGGAGTAGAGCTAAGCATTAGAGGAAACATCACAGAACAGGATATAAACAAGATTAAAGAAATAAGTCAAATAGACAATGTAACAGTAAACTATTCATTGCCATATGGAGACAATAAACTAATAATGACAACTGGAATGGATAGACAGCAAAAGAATATTGATATTGCCTATGGACAGTTCATATCCAGTCTAGATAAAAAAGTTGCAGTTATTGGAGATAGGGTAGCAGACGCATACTTTATGACAGAAGAAGCAATAGGCAAAGCCATAGGAATCCAAGGAGAAGAATATGAAGTAATAGGAATATTAAAGAAAAGCAAAGAAATATATATTCCATTTAATCAGGAATTAAAGTCACTAGACTGGAAAACAAAAAGCATAAAATATACCGTAAAAGACAGAGAACCATTATATGCAGCAATAGAAAAAGTAGAAGGCAAGCTTAGAAACCAAAGAGAAATAGGAGTATATGATACAATTATTTACAAAGAGAAGATTTATGGATACAAGAACCTAGTCATCATAGTAATCATATATGTTCTAGCCTTATTCATATATAAAATATATAAATACCTTAAAAAAGAAATTTTACAACTAATACATGAATACATAAAAGAGAGAAACAGTACAGAATGGTATAGGTTTATAAAAACCAAAATAAAAGAAATAGCTAAAATACTTACAAAACTAACAGGAGTTCTAGTCTTATTACTAGGAATACTAAAGATAAAGTCTTATTTTTTCCTAGCAGATACCATAATACCAGACAATTTATTTTCACCAAGCAGCTATTTAAATGTATTAAAATTCAAGTACAATCAATTCATTTTGCATCTACAAAATGGCTTCACTGATATATTAATAGACACGATAATCATAAACATTTCAGCTTTACTAATAATTATAACTATAACGATGATTATAGGCAGAAAAATAGCGAAGAAGAAAAAGCATTTAACACAATTAGCACAAGATCAAGATGTTGAATTAATTAATCAGTAAACAGGAGGCAAAAGCATGGCTAAATTAAGCTTTAAAAATGTATTTAAAATATACAAGCCTGATAATGTTATGGCTGTTAATGACTTTAACTTAGAAATAAAAGACAAAGAGTTTTTAGTACTAGTAGGCTCCTCAGGCTGTGGCAAATCTACAACAGTTAGAATGATAGCTGGACTTGAGGAAATCACAAAGGGTGAGCTATATATTGATAATATACTTGTAAATGACATTCCTCCTAAGGACAGGGATATTGCAATGATTTTTCAAAACTATGCATTATATCCTCATATGACTGTTTATGAAAATATGGCTTTTGGGCTGAAGCTAAGAAAAATTCCAAAGCCTGAAATATATGAGAAAGTAAATGAAGCAGCTAAAATACTTGGCATAGAAAAGCTTTTAGATAGAAAACCAAAGGCATTATCAGGAGGACAAAGACAAAGAGTAGCCTTAGGCAGAGCTATAGTTAGAGAACCAAAGGTGTTTCTCATGGACGAGCCACTGTCTAATCTTGATGCCAAATTAAGAGTTCAGACTAGAAGCGAAATAGTAAAGCTTCACAAAAGACTACAGACTACATTTATATATGTAACTCATGATCAGATAGAAGCCATGACAATGGGTGACAGAATAGTTGTTATGAAGGATGGAATAATACAGCAGGTAGCCACTCCGCAGGAAATTTATAAAAATCCCTCAAATCTTTTTGTAGCAGGCTTTATGGGCAGCCCTCAAATGAATTTCATAGATGTAAGGGTAGAAGAAGATATTAACTGCTATGCAGTGTTTGGAAATACTAAGATTAGGCTTACAGAAGAACAAACAAAGCTATTAAAGAATAAAGGATATATTGGTAAGGTAATTACCTTGGGCATAAGACCTGAAGATATCCATGAAGGAAATCACTTAGAAAATGAGTTAAGATATAGCAAAATCAAAGCTAATATAGAGGTAATAGAAATGCTAGGAGCTGAAACATTTCTCTATCTTAAAGTAGAGGACGACAATATTACAGCTAGAGTTCACTCTAAAAACAAGTACAGCTGTACAGATAATATAGAAATTTTATTTGATACCAATAGAATACATTTGTTTGATAAGGAGACTGAAAAAGTAATATAGTTTAGCTAGGTAATCCGATTTATTTATTGACCTTTATAAACTTGTTTTATGCAATACTACTGAGTAAAATATAAATATATAAGGAGCTAAGAAGTGAAAAAATGCCCAATGTTTATTTCATATACAGATTACTATAATATGTTTTTAAACTATAGATCAAGTGAGCATTTTAAAAGCTTTGAATCTGACTATGCCAATAGAGACAATGAAAAAAACAATCTTCTTGATGTTTTTGTTATTTTTTGCTACTAAACAATAGAGAGAGATATCGAAAACATAAAGAGTCAAGATGAATCTACAATTGGTGAAGAGGTAGAAAACTTAAGGAAATATGTAATGAATAACTACGATGATACCCAAGCAGTTAATAATATATCCGAAGATATGAAACTTAAAATAAGAGACAAGTATCATAGAATAATAGCAGAAATAGCATTTTCCGATGAGCCTTTTTCAGACGAAGAAATACGTTTAAGTCTTAAAAAAGTTGAGAATGAATTAAATATATACCTTAATGAGTAAAATACAAAATTAAACAAAATGAAATAACTCTAAAATGAAGTGTTGTTTCAAAAGATGAATAGATGTATAATTAAGGAAAAGAACAACTGATTTACTTTTAATCGATGTATAAATAAATCATAGACTTTTGGTATGTAATAGATAGAGTTGTATCAAGAAGAGTAATTATAGGAAGTGACGATGTGTTTAAAATATCTGATAAAGAAAAAAAGTTTATCAAGTATTTTTCAAAATATATATTGAGTTTTAAAAAACTAATTATAATTGTATTTATACTTATGCTTTTAACATCCAGTTTAAGTATATTTATTCCCTTAATAGAGAGGGATTTGCTAGATAAAGGATTAATGAGAGGTAACTTTAATTAAATATTCTACTATTTAATCATGATTTTTATAGTCAAATTCATATATGAATTAATCTCATCTTTTCAAGATTACATTTCTACCTACATATCTAATAAATATACTTACAATATATCAAGAATTGTCTTTCAGAAATTATTAAGATTTCCAATGTCATTTTTTGAAAAATATAATCTAGGAGAAATAACATCAAGAGTAAATGGTGATATAGGTGCTCTTAGCATTATGGTTGATAGTCAAATTATTGAGCTATTTACAAGTTGTATTACATTAGTCGGTATGATAATTATAATGGTCAAATTAAATATAATTATGTTTTTAATATCCTGTCTAACAGCACCCATAATAGTAATTACAAATAATAGAATTGCAGAACAGCAAAAAAAGGCATCAAGAGAGATACGATTGGTGATAATGTTGAAGCTAGGACAGATAGGAGTAGTAATATCGGAAATAAATATGTTACTCTATATAATGTTTAATAAACAAGTAACTAGTATACAGAAATATAGAGATATCTTAAACCTGAAATAAAATATCATTGTCTATAGAATGTTTACCCATTCTTTATGCATAGGTCCCATTGAACTAATAAAAAAATAATTAAAACAGGGAGGGGATGTGATTTTGAAAAAAGTATGTATAATGTTTATGTGTTTAATCCTAATATTATCAATAATAGGCTGTTCGAATGATAGCATTAAAGAAGCTCAAAAACATAATTCTGGACAGAAAGAAATTACAATCTTGATAAATGATTTTAATTACAATTATGTTGATAGCACATATAGAATATTAAGAAATTATAGTCAAAGATTTGGACATGAAAAAGGAGTAAAAGTTAAATTTGATATAATCACTGCAAGCAATGCTGATGACTATGATAAAAAAAAGAATATAAAGCTATATTTAAATGATGGACCAACTTTAATATTTATTTCTGAATATGAGCCTTATAAAAATTACGTAGAACAAGGCATAGCTTTTGATGTTAAAGGGAAAATACCAAATTTGGAAAAGGTCTATAATGAACTACTTAATGATGGAAGTTATTTTGTCCCAATTGGCATGAGCTGTTGGTCGACTGTACTTAGTAGAAGTTCATTTGATAAATTAGGTATAGATGAGCCTAATCCAGATTGGATTAGGAATGATTATTTAGGTATAAGAGAAAAATGGTTGAAATTAGAACCTGAGCATTTTACTAGGTTTGAATATTGGGAGCTGTTGATACCTGCACTTAATGAACTAGACATTTTGGATGAATTAAACAGAAAAGTAAGCTTAAATAACCCGAAGGTTATTGATTGTATAAATGATGTAAGGAAAGAGATCTTTTCAGATAAATATATATTAAATGAGGACTACACATACGACAACTATTTTAATATGATTTTTGAAAAAGAATCAGAGGAATACAAAGAATCAAGTTATTTACAAGAATACTTTGACAGTAAAGGGTTAACTCCTACATATTCTGGAGCAGGCAATGGATTAAAGTCTTTAGAAGTATCTGATGTTATTGGTATAAATAATGACATCGTCTTACCTAATGTAGTATATGGAGAAGATGAAATATTTGAGGTATGGGGATTCATCGTTAACAGAAACGGAAAGAACATAGAGTTAGGCATGGAGTTTACAAATGGATTATTAAAGGATGATGTGCAGTTAGAGATGTTTACCCAAGAATACAGTGCTTATCCAGTCAATAAAGAAATAGAAGATGAAATTAGTAAAATTGAAGAAGAAAAAAGCATTAATGAAAAAGCTGTAGAATTAAGAAAATATATTTTGAATCAAATCAAAGCTGGTAATTATAGGCGTTCCTACAGTAGTAAAATAAAGCAAGAGGTGAAAATCATGCTTCAGAAAGACTTTGCAAAGTATATATTTGCTGATGAGCCTCATTCAGATAAAGAACTAAGTACAGAGTTTCAGAAGCTTGAGGATAAATACAACATGTGGCTTAATGAATGAGATTACATGATGAAAAAGAGAAATTAACTTTTAAAGTCCCTAGGGGAAATAACAGATAAAATTAAACCTGAAAATTTCAAAGACTTGGACTCAATATATAATCTCATCGAATGAAATGATTTTCCAAAAAAGTGGGGGAGTGGTTATGAGAAAAGGTAAAATTATAATCATAATTATTTTGTTACTAATATTAACTGTGGGCTGCTCAAATAATAATACAACACAGGTAGACAAGCAAAACGATAAGCAGAAAGAAATTACTATTTTGATAACTGGCTATGATTATGAATATATGAAAATATCCGCCAAAATATTATTAAATTATAAGCAAAGATTTGAGAGAGAAAAAGGAGTCAAGATAAACTTTGATATAATTACAGCAAGCAATGCCGATGACTATGATAAAAAAAAGAATATAAAGCTATATTTAAATGATGGTCCAACTTTAATATTTATTTCTGAATTTGAGCCTTATAAAAATTATATAGAACAAGGCATAGCTGTTGATATTAAAGGGAAAATACCAAATTTGGAAAAGGTCTATAATGGACTAATAGATGATGAAAGCTATTTTGTCCCAATTGGTATGAGCTGTTTGACAACCACACTTAATAGATATTCACTTGAAAAGCTAGGTATAGATAAGCCTAAGCCAGATTGGACTAGAGATGATTATTTAAGTATAAAAGAAAAGTGGTTAAAATTAGAGCCTGAGCATTTTACTGGACTTGAATATTGGGAGCTTTTGATACCTGCACTTAATGAACTAGACATTTTGGATGAATTAAACAAAAAAGTAAGCTTAAATAACTCAAAGGCTATTGATTGTATAAATGATGTAAGGAAAGAGATTTTTTCAGATAAATATATATTAAATGAGGACTACACATACGAGAACTATTATAATATGATTTTTGAGAAGGAATCAGAGGAATACAAGAACTCAAAGTATTTAGAACAATATTTTGACAGTAAAGGGTTAACGCCTACATATTCTGGATCAAGCGATGGATTAAAGTCTTTAGAGGTATCTGATGTTATTGGCATAAATAATGATATAGTCTTACCTGATGTAGTATACGGAGAAGATGAAATATTTTGGATATGGGGATTCATCGTTAACAGAAATGGAAAGAACATAGAGTTAGGCATGGAGTTTATAAATGGATTACTAAAGGATGATGTACAGTTGGAGATGTTTACCCAAGAATACAGTGCTTATCCAGTCAATAAAGAAATAGAAGATGAAATTAGTAAAATTGAAGAAGAAAAAAGCATTAATGAAAAAGCTGTAGAATTAAGAAAATATATCTTGAGTCAAATCAAAACTGGTAATTATAGACGTTCCTACAGTAGTAAGAAGAAAGAGGAAATGCTGAGCATGCTTTATAAAGATTTTGCAAAGTATATATTTGCTGATGAGCCTTATTCAGATAAAGAGCTAGGCAATGAGCTCCAAAAACTAGAGGATAAATACAACATGTGGCTTAATGAATAACCTAATACAATCTAAGTCAGACAAAAGGGGGAGACTTAGGAATAAAAAAGCATTTAAGAAAAGTTAAAGGCTACTACTAAGCAGTAAACAGGAGACAAAACCATGGATCAAAAATATGTCTTTAAACCAAAACATAGCTGGCATGAAATAGATATTATGCTAGCTATGTTTTTTATTTGAAGTACTTTTATATTTCCTAAAGTCGAATATTTACGACAGGCATAAATTCAAAAGCATAACTTAAAGCAAGAATAACCGCTGATTGAAAAATGATAGTAGCATCACTACATAAATATAGCATAAAGAGGGAGAAGTGCTATAAAATATTCTATAAAATCTATTATGAAAAGTAAAATTACTTCAGCCTTTGTTATTATACTTATCATATTAAATATCTATACCGCTATCAGCATAGAAAAAATTGCTCATGACTCAAATTATAATTTTTTTGTGCGCTATGAATTACGTGCTTTCAAACAAGAAGAACTTATAAGAATGCAGACTATAAGAATATAAGGTTATGGCTGAAAAGTTTATAAATTTTTGCAAAGTGATTTAGAGATACTTAAAAATAATTTTGTTTGGTAGTTTTTTTATGATATTATATAGTATAATTATTTCATACGAGCCAATAGGTTTTGAAGAGCTATAATATTTCGGATGGGGAGGAAATAATATGTTTGATCAATTATTTGTAAACAAGCTTAAGAAAACTGGGATATTTTTTGCAGTATTTACAGTGATATACATACTGTTTTTCTTTACATTACCTTATACACTACCCTTTGTTTTAGCTTTTATATTAGCTCTATTAATAAGACCCATAAATATATTCATTCAAAAAAAACTTAGGATTCCTAATGGGATTTCTTCTTTGATTACTACAATATTGGTATTTGTACTATTAATCATAGTAGTAACTGCTCTAATCTATAAAGTTACAAATGACGCTATATTACTTATTGCAAAGATACCTAGCATGGATGTAGTTTTGGATTATATAAAGCAATTAGTTGGTGAAGTAGATACAATTTTCGGTCAGTTAGATCCAACTGTGGTAGAAAAGATTTATCAATATTTAAGCTCAATGGCTACCAGTGCGTTGAATTTAACAATTAAAATACTGAATTCATTACTATCCTTTATACTTAAGCTGCCATCTGTCTTAATGCTTGGATTTATTACTCTTTTAGCTACTTTTTTATTTTCTAAAGATATGAGTGCATTCAATAAAAACTTCTATTCTGTTTTTTCTTCTGATGGAAAAGAAAGAATGGAGTATATTGTAAAACAGGCTATCGATATGGTTACAGGTTATATTAAAGCATTTTGTACAGTAATTCTAATAACTTTTATTGAAACCTTGATAGGCTTTTCAATACTAGGCGTTGATTATGCATTTATCTTAAGCTTGCTAGCCTCATTCATGGATGTATTACCTATAGTTGGTGTTAGCATAGTTTATATTCCACTGGCTATATATTATTTTCTTACAGGTAAAACCTTTATATCCATAGGATTATTAGTTTTACTAGCAGTAGTTACAGTAGTGCGTCAAACAGTAGAGCCAAAGCTTGTATCAACGACTTTAGACATTCATCCGATAATGATACTAGCTGCAATATTTATAGGGCTTAAAGCTTATGGATTTATTGGAATGATTTATTTAATTGCATTGCTTATATTTTATAAAGTTTTGGTTAAAGTGAAGGCTTTATAAAAACCATGAGGAGAAATTAAGGAGACAGTATTATTGTTTCATTATGAAATAATAATACTGTCTCCTTTGATTCCTCTTACATAAAGAGACTAAATAAAGCTTAAATATCTTTTTTCAACCGCTACCTTCCAACGATCTGGACCTTCCTCCACATATCTCCAATCAAGCTTTGTCTCTCTTTCATTATCAAGATGGTTGAACAATCTGCTAGGATCGCTGTTGTCAATTAGTAGCATTTGTTCTCCTAAATCTAAAGTATCAAAGGCATCAAATATAGCCTTGTGCTTATCGTTATGATTAAAATTGCTTAAATCTACGGTTTTTATAGACATAATAATCTCCTCTCATTTTAAGACCTTTTAATTATTATGCGCAATAATTTGAAACACTTCTCATACATTTTATGGCAAATATGTATTTTGAAAGATAAAATCGTAGCTTTTTTATAAAAGTTTTAACGAAGATACTCCTATTCTTCAATTGACAATATATTTATATAATGTAAAATGAATAATAAGAGATTATGTAGCTATATCTATTATAAAATCTGTAAACGGTCTACTAAACGTGGCTATAGTAATAAAGCTCATAGGGATAGTAGTTCAGGTAATATTCAGGTAGACAGTGTATATTTTATTGTTTGATAAAGGAGAGTGTGTTGATGCTTGATGTAGTAGGCATTATTACAATAATTGAAAGAGGAAAGGCAGAATATGTTGTAAAAAAAGCAAAGGAAGCTGGAGCTAAGGGAGCTACTGTTCTTTATGGAAGAGGAACAGGTACCCATGAGGCGCATCAATTGTTTAATATTCATATAGAATCATCAAAGGAAATAATTATTATATTAGTTGAAAAGGATAAGATGAAACCTATATACGATGCAATAGTAGAAGCAGGAAAGCTAAATGAGCCAGGAGCAGGTATTATATTTACAGTACCTGTTGAAAATCTTCTAGGGCTACAATATAGAGATAGTATACAAGAGTAAGTAAAAGAAAAGCCACTATTTTAATAAGATAGGGGCTTTAATTATGTCCTGAGACAACAAATTAGTTCCCTTGATTTACCCTTGTTTTATATTCCTGTATTTAAGAGGTGTAATTCGAGTTATTTTTTTAAAAGACATATTATAATAATTTTGGTTATTGTAGCCTACTGAAAGAGATATGTCTAATATAGATAAATTAGTATTTGTTAGTAGCGCCTTACTTTTTTCAACTCTAACTTCATTAAGAAACTGGGAATAGGTTTTTCCAGTTTCTTTTTTGAATAAATTGCAAAAATAACATTTATTTAATCCTAAATATTTTGAAATCTCATCAAGGTTTAAGGGACTCTTATAATTATCCTTAGTATAATCCATGGCTCTTCTTACATGAAAATTATAGACTCCCTTATGTTTATGTAAATCTTTTTTCTCCATAAAAGTGCTCTCCTTTTCTTATTCAAGTAATTCACCTAAATCTAGTTATAAAAAAGTAAATATAGTTAAGATTAAAAAGAGGATAAATGATAAACTGATACAAGTGATAATGATTATCAAAATCGTAATTTGTTTTATTATATCAAACACTAAAGACTTGTGTCAAATATAGTAAGGTCTACAAGAGGAGAGGCATCATGAAGAAAAGATATTTAATATCAGCACTAATTGTACTATCCATAGCTTCCGTATTTATTGGAGTAAAGGAGATATCTTTCCTAGATATAGTTAACCTAAGAGATGATAAGATTCAAATACTGTTTTTAAGTAGGCTACCGAGGCTTATTAGTATAATCGTAGCAGGTATAGGTATGAGTATAAGCGGGCTTATAATGCAGCAAATAACTCAAAATAAGTTTGTATCTCCAACTACAGCTGCTACCATAGATTCTGCAAAGCTTGGAATCTTAGTTTCACTAATAATATTTTCCACATCTAGTACTTTGACAAAGATGATTGTTTCCTTTATATTTGCACTGGCAGGAAGCTTTTTATTTATGGCTATATTAAAGAAACTAAAATTTAAAAATGCAATTATTATACCTCTTCTAGGTATAATGCTTGGAAATGTGATAGATTCTATAACAACATTTTTTGCATATAGATATGATCTTGTACAAAATATATCTTCATGGCTACAGGGTAACTTCTCCATGATAATTAAGGGGAGATATGAGCTTTTATATATTAGTATTCCACTTGTATTTGTTGCTTTTATGTATGCTAATAAGTTTACCTTAGCTGGTATGGGGAAAGATTTCTCAACGAATTTAGGTTTAAACTACAATAGAGTTGTAAACATTGGTATTGCTATTGTAGCTTTAATATCATCCATAGTTGTTATTACGGTGGGAAGAATACCTTTTTTAGGTCTCATAATACCTAATATAGTTACCATGTATCAGGGGGATAATCTAAAGAAAAACTTATTACCTACGGCTCTGTTTGGAGCAGTATTTCTTTTGTTCTGTGATATATTAGGGCGACTATTAATATATCCATATGAAATATCCATTGGCTTGACTGTAGGTGTTATAGGAAGTTTTATTTTTCTTTACTTGCTAGTTAGGAGGAATGCACAATGAGCTCTAAAAAGAAAATATACTTCCTTTCAATTTTACTATTAGTACTAGTTGCACTCTTTATTTTTATAGGATTAAATAGCAGGAACTGGGATTATGCCTTATCTAGGCGTATACCAAAGATAATTGCAATTATATTGACAGGAAGCGGCATAGCTTTTTCCTCTTTGGTGTTTCAGACGATAACGAACAATCGTATATTAACTCCAAGTGTACTAGGCTTAGATTCGCTTTATATGTTTATTCAGACATTTATTGTATTTGTCTTTGGCTCTACTACCTTAGCTAAAGCAGGAGAAGGCTTTAATTTTATTTTAGCTGTTGGATGTATGGCGTTGTTTTCGGTAGTTCTATTTAAACTACTTTTTAAAAGGGAAGGAAACAACATATTTTTTCTTCTTCTACTTGGATTAGTCTTTGGAACATTTTTTCAAAGTTTAACATCCTTCATGCAGGTTTTAATAGACCCTAATGAGTTTTTGGTTGTGCAAAACAAAATGTTTGCCAGCTTTAATAATGTGAACACAAAGATTCTATGGTTAGCAATTATAGGAACCTTGTTAACTATGGGATATACCTATAAATATTTAAGGAGCTTAGATGTTCTGTCACTAGGAAGAGAAAACGCTATTAATCTAGGGGTGGAATATGACAAGGTTGTAAAAAGGATGCTTATTGTTATCTCTATATTAGTATCTGTTTCTACAGCTTTAGTCGGTCCCATTACTTTTTTAGGATTATTAGTAGTCAACATTACTCGTCAGCTTCTAAATACCTATAAGCACAAGTATTTAATTATTGGCTCTATGCTAATTAGCTCTATTACCCTTGTAGGTGGACAATTAATTGCGGAAAGGATAATGAATTTTAGCACGCCTATAAGTGTGGTCATTAATTTAGTTGGAGGGCTTTACTTTATCTATATGTTGTTAAGGGAGGAAAGAATATGATAGATGTAAAAAATGTGTCTAAACAGTATGGAAGTAAAAGCGTAGTAGATAATGTTAGTGTAAAAATAGAAAAGGGAAAAATAACTTCATTTATTGGACCCAATGGTGCAGGCAAAAGTACCTTATTATCAATAATAAGCAGAATTATAGATAAAAATGACGGTAAGGTTTTTATAGAGGATAAGGAAATTAGTCAGTGGAATAGCAAGGAGCTTGCTAAAAAAGTTTCTATTTTAAAGCAATCAAATCACATTAATATTAGACTTACTATTAGAGAATTAGTAAGCTTTGGAAGGTTTCCTTACTGTAATGGAAAGCTTACAGCTGAAGACTGGGAGTATGTAGATGAAGCCATAAGCTATATGAAGCTTGAAGATATACAACATAAATACTTAGACCAGTTAAGTGGAGGACAAAAGCAAAGAGCCTACATAGCTATGGTCATAGCTCAAGATACAGAATATATTCTTTTAGATGAACCTCTTAATAATTTAGACATGAAGCACTCAGTAGAAATTATGAAAACACTAAGGCGTCTAGTAGATGAGCTTGGAAAAACAGTTGCAATAGTAATACATGATATTAACTTTGCTTCCTGTTATTCAGATCATATTGTAGCCCTAAGCGATGGTAAAATAGCTAAGGAAGGAGGGGTTGACCAGATTATAGATAAAGATGTATTAGAAGAAATATATGATATGGAGTTTAGCGTGCAAGCTATAGAAAATAGTAGAATTTGTGTTTACTATAATTAAAGCATCTAACTAAAATAATATACTAAAAAATATGAGGTGGAGAAAATGAAGAATAAAAAAATACTATTTTTATCGTTATTACTAGTTATAGCCATATTTACACTAACTGCTTGTGGGACAACGCCAGTAGAAACTAACCAAAATGAGCAAGGCAATAATCAAGCAGATGTGCAAACAGAAAACGAAGATGTTGTTGAAGATGAAAAGACAGAAATAGTTGTGAAGCACTCTCTAGGTGAAGCTGTAGTAAATAAAAACCCAGAGAAGGTAATTGTATTCGATTATGCTACTTTAGATTCACTAGATGCAATGGGTATTGAAATAATAGGTCTCCCAAAATCTAATATACCTACTTTTCTTGAGAAGTTTAATGACGAAAAATATGAGGATGTTGGAACATTATTTGAACCTAATTTTGAAAAGATATTTGAGCTTCAACCAGATGTAATATTTGTTTCAGGAAGACAAGCAGAAGTATATGAGGAGCTAGCTAAAATTGCACCTACTGTATATTTTGAAGTAGATGGTGCTGACTATATGGGTTCTGTTACTAAGAATCTAAAGATTTTAGGAGAAATCTTTGGTAAGGAAAAGTTTATAGAAGAAGAGCTAGCAAGTATTAACACATCCATTGAAGAACTAAATAAAAGAGCAGCTGAAAGTGGTAAGAATGCTTTAATAGTCATGGCTAATGATGGAAATATAAGCGCATTTGGCGAAGGCTCAAGATTTGGAATTATCCATGGAGATTTTGGTTTTGAGCCAGTAGATAAGGAAATTAAGGTAGGCAATCATGGAAACAGTATAACATTTGAATACATTTTAGAAAAAAATCCAGACTATGTATTTGTCATAGATAGAGCAGCAACTACTGGAGGAAGTGTAACAGCAGAGAAGATTTTTGATAACGAAATTATAAAACAAACAGATGCATATAAGAATGGAAAAATAATATATCTAAGCTCTCAAGTATGGTATGTAGCATCAGGCGGGCTAACAGGAACAAAGGTAATGATAGAAGATATTAACTCAGGGTTTTAAGGAGTTATAGCAGTTAAACAAAAGCCACTATTTTTCAAGAAATAGTGGCTTAATCATTTCCTAAATCTTATTCAAAAAACATGCAATCAACAAAATCGTCAATTGTTATTCCATAAAAGTAATCTTCAAAATTAGTAGAATTTAAGACATTTCTTACAGAGGCTTCATTAAAATTAGTGTCTATTAAAAGGCCTTCTAGCTCAGAAACTTCTTTCTTTCCAAAGAAATCGCCAAATATCTTACATTCTTTAAGAACTCCATTTTGAACATTAAGTCTTATATCTATACTACCACCTGTATATCTCTTAGACTTTTGAAGGTCAAAGTTAGGAGATTCACCATAATTCCACTCCCAAGTATTGTATTTTTCATCCTTCATCTTATTTATAGCGGCAATATCCTCATCTGTAAGTACATATTCTTTGTTTTCTTCACTTGCATTAAGTATGAACTGTGATAGAGCTTCTTTAAACTCACCTGCATTCATCTTATTTGGTAAATGTTCATAGACATTTGTAACTCTGCTTCTGACAGATTTTATTCCCTTTGATTCAATTTTTTCAAGCTTTACATTTAATGCATCCTTAAGCACATTTAAATCTGTATTAAATAGAATCGCACCATGGTGAAGCATTCTATTTTTAAAGTAGTATTGGGCAGTACCTGAAACCTTTTTACCATCTATAGTGATGTCGTTTCTTCCTGTAAACTCTGCCTTTACTCCAAGCTCAGCTAATAGGTCGATAACTGGTCGTGTAAACTTTCTGAAGTTATTTGCGCTATCGCCTTCACTAGAAGTGATAAATGTATAGTTTACATTTTCAAGGTCATGGTAAACTGCCCCACCGCCAGACATTCTTCTAACTACATTAATGTTGTTTTCTTTAATGAATTTGCTGTTAATTTCCTCAATAGTATTTTGATTTCTTCCAACAACTACAGTAGGCTCATTTATCCATAATATTATGATGTCGTCTCCAAAATTTAGATTTTTAAGAGCATATTCTTCTAATGCGAGATTAAAGTATGGATTATTAGATTCATTTTTGATATATAACATCTTTACACCGTCCCTTTGTTTACTTTGTCATACATAGAATAATATACCCCAAAAATGTAAGGTTGAAAAGGTATAGTTAATAAAAAAGATATATTTGCACGAGATAGAATATAATTGTTCTATGAGAAATATTTTTAATAGTCATATTATTGACCAAACATATATGGTAATGATAATCTAATTCTAGGATAGAAAAGAAAGGGGATAATAGATGAGCGTCAGATTGTTTTTATACTTAGGAATTTTGATTGTTGGTGGATTTTTTGGATACAAGGGATATGGTGGAAAAAAGCTTGATTCTAAGCTTGGAGCCATCCAGACTATATGTCTTTTGTTTTTGCTTTTTATTATGGGACTAAAAATGGGATTAGATGAAAAAGTAATTTCTTCTTTTTTCGAATTGGGCTTCCAAGCTATAGTGATTTCAATTTTTACAATTACATTTAGTGTTTTATTAGTAAAGCTGGTTAAGGGCTTTGTTCTAAAAAATATACAGCAAGGAGAGCAGAATAATGAGCATTAAGATTATATTGGCAGTAGCAGCGGGCATAGGAGTAGGATACTTCGCATTACCTAATGAAATACTAGGATATACTGATTATATTTTGGATATAGGGTTATGTTTACTTTTATTTTTTGTTGGGATTGATATAGGGAAGAATAAAGATGTTCTTGATAAAATTAAGAAAATTGGATTCAGAGTGCTTTTAATTCCAATTATGATTATAATAGGAAGTATATTTGGAAGTATTGTGGCAGGAGCTATATTAGGAATGCCAATAAATGAAGCAGGTGCAGTAGGAGCAGGCTTAGGTTGGTATTCATTATCTTCAATGATGCTAGCTACATATTCATCAAAGCTTAGTGCACTCGCATTTATATCTAATGTGACTAGGGAGATTATAGCACTACTTACAATTCCATTAATAGCAAAATATATAGGTGATGTTGAAAGCGTTGCACCAGCAGGGGCTACTTCAATGGATACGTCATTGCCACTAATAGCAAAGTCTACAAATCCACAAACTGCAATAATAGCATTTATTAGCGGAGTAATACTCTCCACTGCCGTGCCAATTTTAGTATCAGTCATTATTAAAATTTAGGCGAAGGAAGGAACAGTGAGGCGCAGACAAAAACCTAGGGAGGGGAATATGATGATTAAGCTAATTAAAAACGGAGAAGTATACTCTCCAGAATATTTAGGGAAAAAAGATGTCTTGTTAACAGCTGATAAAATCGGATATATAGACGATTGTATCAATGTACCAGATAATTTTGTAGATATTGAAGTCATAGATGCATCAGGATGTATAGTAGCTCCAGGCTTTATAGATGGTCATGTTCACATAACTGGTGGTGGGGGAGAAGGCGGATTTAAAACTAGAACACCAGAAATACAGCTCTCTGACATTACATCAGGTGGAGTTACTACAGTCATAGGAGTCCTTGGGACAGATGGAACAACTAGGACTATGTCAAACTTACTGGCAAAGGCTTATGCTCTAGAAGAGGAAGGCATAAGCTGCTACGCTTTAACAGGCTCATATCAAGTCCCAGTTAGAACTGTAACAGGCAGTATTCAGGATGATATTATACTCATAGATAAGATAATTGGTGCAGGAGAGATAGCTTTATCAGACCACAGATCTTCACAGCCTACAATGAAGGATATAGCTAAGGTTGCCGCTGAAGCTAGAGTAGGGGGAATACTTTCTGGTAAGGCAGGAGTTGTAAACATACATATGGGAGATGGGCATAGAAATCTTAGTTTCATACAGAGAATAACTGAAGAAACAGAGATACCACCTAGACAATTTGTTTTGACACATGTACTGCGTAGCCCAGAGCTGTTTGAAGCATCTATAGATTATGCAAGAAAAGGAGGATTAGTAGACTTTACAACAAGTACAACAAATTCTTCAGAGGAAAAAGAGCTTACACCTGGAAAGGCACTTAAAATTATGCTTGAAGAAGGCGTAAATATTGAAAATATAACATTTACCTCCGATGGTCAGGGAAGCTTGCCTATTTTTGATGAACATAGAAAATTTAAGGGACTTGGTGTTGGAAAAGTAACTTCTTTATACTCTGCCGTAAGAGAAGCCATACTAACAGAAAAAGTGTCTATAGAGGATGCTCTAAGGGTCATTACTAAGAACCCTGCCAATACTTACGTACTCAAGAGCAAAGGAAATATTGAAGCTGGCAAGGACGCAGATATAGTGCTATTAAATAAAGATGATTTAAACATAAATACTGTAATTGCTAAAGGGAAAGTAATGTATGAGAATGGTGAAGTAAAGGTAAAAGGAACATTTGAACAATAACAGAAACCGCAGGGACAGTTCCTGCGGTCATCCTTGATTTTCAACGTTTTGAAGAAGCTTTTCTTATAGGCAAAATATAAGATATATAATATGCTATGGGCACAATAGCTGCACCTCCAACTATATTGCCTAAGGTTACTGGAATAAGATTAGTCATCCAAATAGTTCCCCAGGTAATATTAAGCCCAGAAAACTTAGCTAGGGGGAGGAGAAACATATTAGCTACACAGTGCTCAAATCCAGATAGTACAAAAAGCATAACTGGAAACCACATTGAAAGTATTCTTGATGCAATATCAAGGGACGCAGAGGCAGTCCATACAGCTAGAACAACTAAAATATTACAGAGGATTCCTCTGAGAAAAGCTGCCTGAAAGCTTAAGGATGTTTTGGTAACACCTACATTAAGTGTAGTTGTCAATACATCCTTACTTACTAATTGTGATTTGTGAATTATATATGCTAAAATAACAGAGCCGATAAAATTTCCTAGATAGACAAAAAACCAGTTTTTCAACATTCCAGCTAGAGATATTTTTCTATCCATAAGTCCCATTGTCATTAGATTGTTTCCGGTGAAAAGTTCACTTCCTGAAAAAACTACCAGCATCAGACCAACTGGGAAGACAGCAGCTCCAAAAAATTTCATTAAACCTGTATCTAAACTTCCTAGAGTCTGCATAACTACAATATATGCATATCCTCCTAAACCAACAAAAATTCCTGCCATTACTCCTAGAATTGACATTCTAGTTACAGACAAACTTGTCTTTGTCTCAGCAGAAGTTATAATTGCTTGTGCAACCTCAGAAGGCGCAAGATATCTTTTTTCCATGTTAGTCCCTACTTTCTTAATATTACCGCACATAGGTATTTTTTCACTAGATTATACAAATAATACATCCAATGTGAGATGTTTATCATATGCTATAGATAATAGTAAAAAATAATATTTGCTTTATACAAAAAAATTTGGTACAATACCATATAATTAGAATAAATGCGTTGAAGAGAAGTAGTAGGCTATGAAGTTGCTTGTAGAGAGTCGTTGGCTGGTGAAAAACGATAGCGGCAATTACCGAACTCGTCTCTGAGCTATTAGGGTGAAATATATTAGCTCTAATCGGATAGCTCCGTTAAAGTTATTGAGTGGACAGTAAGTATTTGCTGTCAATTAGAGTGGTACCGCGAACCCTTCGTCTCTATTATGAGTTGAAGGGTCTTTTTATTTTTGTAGAGTTTTTAAATGTTCGTTTAGTATTTTATTAAAAACTCAAAAATATTATATTGTGAGTTGAGGAGTGAGAAAAATGAAAGAGTATAATCCAAAATCAATTGAAAAGAAATGGCAAGATATTTGGGATGAGAAAGGGACATTTTATGCTTCAGATGATAAATCAAAGCCAAAATACTATGCTCTAATAGAGTTTCCTTATCCATCAGGTCAAGGGCTTCACGTAGGTCATCCTAGACCATATACAGCTCTTGATGTAGTATCTAGAAAAAGAAGAATGGAAGGATATAATGTACTATATCCAATGGGGTGGGATGCATTTGGATTGCCTACAGAAAACTATGCAATACAAAATAAGATTCATCCTGCTGTAGTAACAGAAAGAAATGTTGCTAGATTTAAAGAACAGTTAAAGTCTTTAGGCCTATCCTTTGACTGGTCAAGAGAAGTCAATACAACTGATCCTGAATATTTTAAATGGACTCAATGGATATTTTTAAAGCTATTTGAAAAAGGTTTAGCATATAAGAAAGAAGCATCTATTAACTGGTGCACAAGCTGCAAGGTCGGTCTAGCCAATGAAGAGGTAGTAAATGGCGGATGCGAACGTTGTGGAGGAGAAGTAGTTAGAAAAACTAAAAATCAATGGATGCTAAAAATAACTGAATATGCTGAAAGACTAATCAAGGACTTAGATTTAGTTGACTATATAGATAGGGTTAAAATACAACAGAAAAACTGGATAGGTCGCTCAGAAGGTATGGAGGTAGACTTTGTAATAACTGGCGGCAAAAAAATTAGAGTATTTACAACAAGACCAGATACGCTTTTTGGGGTTACCTATATGGTTTTATCACCTGAGCATCCATTTATAGATGAGCTTAAGGATAAAATCAATAACTTTGATGAAATTGAAGAATACAGAGAATATGCAAGCAAAAAGTCAGATTTTGAAAGAACTGAATTAGTAAAAGAGAAAACAGGGATAGAAATCGACGGAATAAAAGCTGTAAATCCAGCCACTGGGAAAGAAATCCCTGTATGGATATCTGATTATGTACTGATGTCTTACGGAACAGGAGCTATAATGGCAGTTCCAGGACATGACAGCAGAGACTGGGAATTTGCTAAGAAGTTTGGTATTCCTATAGTTGAAGTTGTTGCTGGAGGTAATGTTGAAGAAGCTGCATTTACTGATACAGAAGACGGAATAATCGTAAATTCCGATTTCATAAATGGACTTCCAGTTAAAGAAGCAAAAGAAAAGATTAGTGATTGGCTTGAGGAAAAGGGACTTGGAGAAAGAAAAATAAACTATAAGCTAAGAGACTGGGTATTTTCAAGACAAAGATATTGGGGAGAGCCTATACCTTTGGTTTACTGTGAAAAATGCGGTTGGGTTCCGGTACCTGAAGAACAGCTTCCAGTACTGCTTCCAGAGGTGGAGAGCTACGAGCCTACAGATAATGGTGAATCACCGCTTGCTAATATTAGAGATTGGGTAGATACTACTTGTCCTAAATGTGGAGGCTATGCAGAAAGAGAAACAGATACTATGCCTCAATGGGCAGGTTCGTCCTGGTATTTCTTAAGATATACAGATCCGCATAATGATAAAGAGCTTGCAAGCAAGGAAAGCCTTGATTATTGGCTACCAATTGATTGGTACAATGGTGGGATGGAGCATACTACCCTTCACCTATTGTATTCAAGATTCTGGCATAAGTTCTTATATGATTACGGTGTAGTGCCAACTCCAGAACCATACCAAAAAAGAACATCCCATGGAATGGTACTTGGAGAAAATAATGAAAAGATGTCTAAATCAAGAGGAAACGTAGTAAATCCAGATGAAATAGTAGATGAATTTGGTGCAGATACCCTAAGACTATATGAAATGTTCATAGGAGATTTTGAGAAAAGTGTTCCTTGGTCTCAAAATGGAGTAAAAGGCTGTAGAAGATTCCTAGATAGAGTATGGAGACTTCAAGAGATACTAGTGGATGGAAACCAATACTCAAAAGAACTAGAAACAAGTATGCATAGGACAATTAAAAAGGTGAGCGAAGACTACGAATCATTGAAATTCAATACAGCCGTAGCAGCACTAATGAGCTTACTAAATGAATTCAATGATAATGGAAAAGTCAATAAGGCAGAATTTAAGACGTTCCTTGCACTATTAAATCCAGTTGCTCCACATATAACAGAGGAAATATGGGATGTAAATGAATTTAATGGAATGCTAAACGAGCAGCCTTGGCCAATGTATGATGAAGCTAAAACAGTAGAGGACGTAATAGAAATGGCTGTTCAAATAAACGGCAAGGTGAAGGGCACAATTACAGTTCCAGCAGATGCAACTCAAGACATAGCAAAAGCAAAGCTAGCAGAGGATGAAAAGCTATATAGCTTAATAGAAGGTAAAACCATAGTAAAAGAAATATATGTGCCAGGTAGAATATTTAATATAGTTGTGAAATAATTAAAGACATAGAATTAAAAAAGTCCAGCCTAATCAAGCTGGACTTTTTTAAAATCACTGAAAATTTTATTTTTCTTGCTTGTATAAATTAATTTATATCAATCTTTTTGCTGTTATTTGCTTTTACTTCTTTTTTAGGAAGAGAGATTGACAATATTCCATTTTCAAAATTAGCCTTGATATCTTCAGCATTTACATTTTCTACATAGAAGCTTCTTGATTGAGAACCATATCTGCGCTCTTTTCTGATGTAATTTTCTTTAGTCTCTTCAAACCTTTCATCTCTTTGCACGGATATTGTAAGCATATCATCCTTAAGCTCAACTGTTATTTCGTCCTTATTTACTCCTGGTAGTTCAGCTTCTAGAATATATTTATTGTCTTGGTCTTTTATATCGACCTTCATTTGACCGACATTTTGAGCTTGAGGAAAGAAATCAGTATTGAAGAAGCTATCTACAAAGTTGCTGAAGCTATCAAAATTAAAGAAGTCACTTGGTCTATTCATCATCCCTCTGTTTCTTTTGTTATATGGACTCAAACCAAACATACAATTACCTCCTTAATATTAGTTGACCTTGACTTTCTTTGACCTTACATCTTTATTATATATAATTTTTGACTGTAATCAAGTCTGATTTAAGATGAAAAATAACGATAATAAGGGAACAAGAGGTAATATTTATAAATATATTATTAATACTCGAATTTTCTAAATATTTCATTATATTTTGTTAGTAATATTACATTTATATTACAAAGTAAAAAAATAGTTGTATTTTCCAGATTTTTTTAATATACTATTTATGTTAGAAAATATTTCAAAAAGGAGGTCGTGTCATGAGCATCAGAATGAATATCTTAATTAATAAAAGCAGTAAAGGCAATAAAGGTAAAATAGAATTAAATAATTTATATACACGACCAGTATTTTTTGAGGTGCTTATTTAGTATTTTCAACGTTTGTACTAGGTAAAAGTAGCCATAGGGTTGTGTATACTATCCTATGGCTTTTTGTATTTATAAGGATTTATACTGTCTTTTTGAAGCATAATATCTTTGTATTCTCTTGAAGCCATAGGAAATAATAATCCTATGGTTTTTTTATGACCTAACCCGATTTATGAAATCTTTTATCATAAATCGATGGTAGGTCAAACGCAATGAGAACCAAATTTGCACGACCGAATGGGAGTGAACAAATTTGTGTTTCGAAACTGCGAACTACAGATTGCAGGGAGGAATTATTATGACAAAATTATTTAAAAGAAGAATGGAACAGAATTTTATTCTCGAATCGGGTTGACAAATGGGCTTACAAAAACATCAAAAGGACGGTGAATATTAATGGACAGTTTTAAATTATTGATGAAAGCAATGAAAGGCAACAAATTATTATATGTTGGAGCAATATTGAGTGTAGCATTGGCTACAGCATTTACATTGGCAGGTCCTTTAGTTATTAGCTTTACTATTGACTCAGTAATAGGTAATGAACCAATGGAAGTGCCAATTTGGATAAAAAATATAATAGATTTAGTAGGCGGAAAAGAAACATTAGCTCAAAATCTTTGGTTATGCAGCTTTGCCCTCATAGTTTTAACTATAGGAAGAGGGTTATTTATATTCTTAAGAGGTAAATGGTCTGCTGTGGCATCTGAATCCATAGCAAAAAATATCAGGGAGAATGTATATGATCATCTACAGCATTTATCCTATGAATACCATGTAAAGGCTGAAACAGGGGATTTAATTCAAAGATGTACTTCAGATGTTGAAACTATAAGGAGATTTCTTGCAGTTCAATTTGTTGAAATAGGTAATGCCATATTTATGGTCACATTTGTACTGAGCATATTGCTTTCTTTTAATGTTAAGCTTACCTTGATTGCAATGGCAGTAGTTCCTATAATTTTCGTTGCAGCAATGGTTTTCTTTGTAAAAATGAGAGATGCGTTTCAGAAATCAGATGAAGCTGAAGGACGACTATCAAATGTGCTTCAAGAAAATCTTACTGGAATAAGAGTGGTTAGAGCATTTGCTCGTCAGCAATATGAAATAGATAAATTTGATGAAAAGAATACTGAGTTTAGAGGTTTAACTTATAGATTGATTAAATTGCTTGCTTGGTATTGGGCGTTATCAGATATTGTGTGCCTATTACAGATTGGAGCAGTGCTCATATTTGGGGCATATTGGGCTGCTGCGGGAGAAATATCTTTAGGTACATTAGTAGTATTTACTACCTATGAGGGTATGCTTCTATGGCCAATAAGACAAATGGGTAGAGTGCTAGCAGATTTCGGAAAAATGATAGTTTCCTTGAAGAGAATAGCTGAAATATTAGATGAGCCTTTAGAAATAACGGATGAAGCTCAATTAAAGCCTGAAATAAAAGGAAATATAGAGTTTAAGGATGTCTATTTTGAATATGAAAAGGAAAGACCTATTCTAAATAATGTGTCTTTTAAGGTTAAACAAGGGCAAACAGTAGCTATACTAGGTCCTACAGGCGCTGGTAAATCTACTTTAATTCATCTTTTAGGAAGACTCTATGATTATCAGAAAGGCTCTATTAAAATTGATGGAATAGAGCTTAAGGAAATAGATAAGAAATGGATTAGAAAAAATGTAGGTATTATATTACAGGAGCCTTTTCTATATTCAAAGAATATCAAAGATAATATTAGAATTGCTTGGAAGGATGCACCTGATTCTCAGGTTTTTGAAGCAGCTCAAATGGCTTCCATTCATGATGTAATATTAGACTTTGAAAAAGGCTACGACACATTAGTTGGAGAGCGTGGGGTCACTCTTTCTGGAGGACAGAAGCAAAGAGTTGCCATAGCTAGAACTATAATAAATGATTATCCAGTTCTTGTATTTGATGATTCTCTTAGTGCAGTAGATACTGAAACTGATGCAAACATAAGAAAGGCATTGAAAGCAAGGAAGGAAAAAACTACAACATTTATAATATCTCATAGAATATCAACACTTTCAGAGGCGGATATTATACTTGTACTAGATGGAGGAGAGTTAGCTCAAACTGGTACTCATGAAGAGCTAATAGCACAGCAAGGATTATATAAACGAATTTGGGAAATTCAGAATTCCTTGGAGGAAGAGCTTTTAATGGGGACAAAAACAGTTTAGGCTTTGAGGTTTTGACAAAAAAGGTGGTGTAAAAGATGAGTTCTTTTCAAGAACAAGAATATAGCAGTAAATTTGACCTAAAATTATGGAAAAAGATTTTGTATTATGCAAAGCCATTAAAAAAGCAATTAATAATACTATGTTTTTTAATGGTAAGCCTTGCGGTTACAGATGCTGTTTTTCCACTTATGACAAGATACATAGTTGATAACTATGTAGTAGAAAAAAATCTAAAGGGAATTACAATCTTTAATGGAATTCATGTTGATGGAATTGTAGTTTTTGGAGCGGTGTATTTTTTATTAATAGTTATTCAGGTATTTACAATAGGATTTTTCATAGCTATAGCAGGTAAAGTAGAAACTGGAATTGTTCATATAATTAGAAGAAAAGGCTTTAAGCACTTGCAGGAGCTATCCTTTTCATATTATGATACTACTCCTGTAGGGTGGATAATGGCTCGTATGACATCGGATGTTCAAAGACTAGGAGATACCATTGCATGGGGTATTGTGGATATGGTTTGGGGATTTGTTCTGATGATTGCTATGACCTGTGTAATGTTTTCTCTAAATTGGAAGCTAGCTTTACTTGTACTTTTAGTTATGCCAGTACTTGCAGTTGTAAGCATGTACTTCCAAAATAAGATTTTAAAAGCACATAGACAAACTAGAAAAATAAATTCACGTATTACTGGTGCTTTTAATGAGGGAATAATGGGTGCAAGGACTACAAAAACTTTAGTTAGAGAAAAAGAAAATCTGAATGAATTTGTTGAATTGACAACAAGCATGAAGGCTAATTCTATAAGAGCCGCAGTATTTTCTTCATTATTCCAGCCAGTAGTATTAATACTATCCTCAATAGGAACTGGTTTAGCTATTTGGTATGGGGGAGAAAGCGTGTTTGTAGAAGCAATTAGCTATGGTACTTTAGTAGCCTTCATATCATATACAGTTCAATTCTTTGAGCCTGTTAGAGAGGTGGCACGTGTTTTTGCGGAATTGCAATCGGCTCAAGCTTCTGCTGAAAGAGTTATGTCTATGATAGACACTAATCTTGAAATAAAGGATAGTGAGGATGTAATAAAGGAATACGGAGACCCACTTAATCCAAATAAAAAAGCTTGGCCAGAGATAAAAGGTGATATAACATATAAAGATGTGACATTTGCCTATAATACTGGTGAAAAGGTGCTGGAGAATTTTAACCTTCATATTAAAGCAGGAGAAACTATAGCACTAGTTGGGGAAACAGGCTCAGGAAAAAGCACTATAGTAAATCTAGCTTGCAGATTCTATGAGCCTACAAGTGGTCAAATATTAATTGATGGTATTGATTACAAAAAAATGCCATTGCTTTGGCTACACTCTAATTTAGGTTATGTTCTACAGGGGCCACACTTATTTAGTGGAACTATAAAGGATAATATAAGATACGGAAATCTAGATGCTAGTGAGTTAGATATAATAAGGGCGGCAAAACTTGTAAATGCCCATGATTTCATCAAAAAGCTTGAAAAAGGCTATGATACAGAAGTAGGAGAAGGCGGAGGCAAGCTATCTACTGGTGAAAAACAGCTTATTTCATTTGCTAGAGCAGTCCTTGCTAATCCTAGAATATTCGTATTAGATGAAGCTACTTCCTCAATAGATACAGAGGCAGAGCAAAAAATACAAGACGCTATCCATAAGGTATTAAAGGGTAGAACTAGCTTTATTATAGCGCACAGGCTTTCTACAATACGAACAGCAGATAGAATTCTTGTAATAAAGGATGGAAAAGTAATAGAAGAAGGAAACCATCACAAGCTATTACAGAAAAAGGGATACTACTATAGGCTGTATACAAACCAGTTCATAGAAGAGCAAAATGCAAAAATATTAAAGAGCTAGAGATATAATTCTGCAATCATGAGCATTTATTTCTAATAGCATAAAACAGCCCCGACTTAGGTAAAATATTATGTAGTAAGCATAGGAAAAGGGAGGCTGTATTTATGAGAATGATGTTTGTAACTTTAAAGGAAAAAAGGGCAATACTAAATTCCTTTAACGATGTTGTAGAAGTGAAGGATGATAATAATATATTTTCTTATTATTTAACTGGTGAAAATACACATAAGCTTATAGCAAAAGGCTTTAATGAAGGTGGAGACGGATATATATATTGTAAGAACTATAATGACTATAATAAAAACAAAAATGGCTGGATAGATGTAAAAGATTTCACAGCTAATGAAATTAGAGAGCTACTAGGAAATACTATTTCCTCGAACCTTCATTAATATAACCTATAGATTAGGCAGTTCATGTAATTAATGGACTGCCTTTTTATGACCTAACCTGATTTGTGTTGGGAGATTGCTGAAAATGCTATCTTATATTTTTATTTGTTTTTATATATAATCTATTATAGAGCATAGTAGAATTTTGAAATATGATAAGAATAAGATTATAATTAAAAAATGAGGAGGAAAATTCATGAACATTTTAATTAAAAATGCTTCTGTTCTCACTATGACAGGAGACATACAGTTAATGAATGCTGATACTAGTATAGCCATAGAGAATGGAAAAATTAAAAGCATTGGACAAATTCCTGAAGGGTTTAAGGCAGACAGAATTATAGACGGAACAAACAAGCTAGCAATGCCTGGTTTAGTAAATTCGCACACTCACATAGCTATGTCACTTTTTAGAAATTATGCAGATGATTTACCATTTTGGACATGGCTATTTGATAGAATAATGCCTCGCGAAGAAAAGCTAATACCAGAGCATGTATACTGGGGCTCTATGCTAAGTATAGTTGAGATGATTAAATTTGGAGTAACATCCTTTGCAGATATGTACTTCTTTATGGATGAAGTTGCTAAAGCTGTAGAAGAAACGGGGATAAGAGCAAGTCTATGTATAGGTCTGTCTGATAGCGGAGACCAAGAGAAAAAAATAAGAAATACTAAAGAATTCTATGATAATTGGCATGGTAAAGCAAATGGAAGAATATCAGTAATGGCAGGGCCCCATGCACCATATTCCTGCGGACCTGAGTTCTTATCAAAAGTAATAGATATGACATCAGAAAAGGGAATGGGAATACATATACACTTATCAGAAAGTAAGAAGGAAGTAGAGGACAGCTATAATCTACGTGGCAAGTCTCCGATAAAGTATGTCGATGACTTGGGTGTTTTTGAATTACCTACATTAGCTGCTCATTGTGTACATTTATCAGATGACGATATAGCAATACTGGCTGAAAAGAAAGTAAGTGTAGCCAATAATCCAGGAAGCAATCTAAAGCTTGGAAATGGATTTGCAAGAGTTGAAGACATGCTAAAAAGTGGAATAAATGTGGCCCTTGGAACTGACGGCTCTGCGAGCAATAATAATCTTAATATGTTTGAAGAAATAAACTTAGCTGCATTAATAAATAAAGGATATACAGGCGATACAACTTCCATACCTGCAACTACTGCGGTTAAAATGGCTACATTAAATGGAGCAAAAGCATTAGGCATAGATAAAGAGGTGGGTACACTAGAAGCTGGGAAAAAAGCAGATATTATTATGATAGATTTAAATAAACCACATTTCTATCCGAGATACAATTTGGTTGCATCATTAGCCTATTCAGCTCAGGCATCAGATGTGGAGACAGTAATAGTCGATGGAAAGATATTGATGGAAAACTATGAACTTAAGACAATTGATTTAGAGAAAGTAATGTTTAACGCAGAAAGATGTGCGAAAAGTTTAATTAAGTAATAGAAAAACTGCTATTTATACTCACTAATACAATAGAAATGAGGGAAATAGATGAATAAGAATAAAAAATATAGCTTTGATACTATGTCCATACATGCAGGTAGTGAAGGAAAAAATGCAAATAACGCATTAAATCCACCTATTTATCAGACATCTACTTTCGTATTTGATAATATAGAGCATGTTGAGAAAGTTATGTCCTTTGAGAGTGACGATTATGTATATACTAGAGGAAATAATCCAACTTTAAGACTTTTTGAAAATAGAATGACAGCATTAGAGGAAGGAAGTGGAGCAGTTGCATTTGCTTCGGGAATGGCTGCCATAAGCTCAGTTCTATTTTCACTGCTAAAGCCTGGTGACAATGTAATAGTAAATAAAACACTGTATGGCTCTAGCTACAATGTAGTTACTCATGTGCTTCCCCAATATAATGTAAACTACAAGATAGTTGATTTAAGCAATATAGACAAGCTTACTGAGCTTATTGATGAGAACACAAAGGTTATTTATTTTGAGACACCTTCAAATCCTAATTTAACTATAATAGATATCAAGAAAGTTTGTGAGATAGCAAAAAACAAAAATATCAGAGTAGTAGTTGATAATACATTCGCAACGCCATATTTCCAAAGACCGTTAACATTAGGAGCAGACGTGGTTGTACACAGCGCTACTAAATATATATGTGGACATGGAGATGTTGTTGGTGGAGTGGCAGTTGCAAAAGATTTTGATTATATTCAATCACTAAAATTTGATTATATGTGTGAGTTTGGAGGGGTTATGAGCCCCTTCAATGCTTGGCTTTTGATAAGAGGATTAAAAACCCTTGGAGTTAGAATGAGACAGCATGAGAAAAATGCAATAGAAATAGCAAGGTTCTTAAAAAGACATTCAAAAGTAAAAGAAGTTTTTTATCCTGGGCTTGAAGAGTTTAAAGGAAATAAAATTGCAAAGGATCAAATGAGTGGATTTGGTGCCATGATTAGTTTTGAGGTAGATGGAGACTTAGAGCATGCTAAAAAAGTTGTAAATTCAGTAAAAATTGCACAACTTGCAGTAAGCCTTGGAGATTGTGAAACACTTATAGAGCTTCCGGCAGCTATGACACATAGAGGATACCCAAAGGAAGAGCTAGCAAAGTTTGGATTGACTGAGAGCATGATAAGAATATCTGTAGGATTAGAAGGTTCTGAGGATATAATTGAAGATTTAGATAATGCATTAAATTTATAAGTTATGATTTTCTTATCTTAACACCTCCATTTCAGAGTAATACGCTTTGAAATGGAGGTGTTATTTTATTCATTACCCTTGTTAAAAACCAAACAAAACAAATAAAAAATAAATAAAACCAAATTTATAGTTGCTTTTATTTTTGTAAATGATATAATCAAGATAATACTCGTATGTTTAATACATACTTAATAAGTAAGTTACTGGTAGTTTAGCAGTTTATATGTAGCAATTTAGTTAGGTTATATAATTTTGGTTTTAGTTTTGGCTTTATTTTGGTTTTGTTTTGGTTTTTTGTGCTTTAAGAAAACGATTTTCTATTTTCTTAAAGTTACTTATATAACAAAAGCATGTGTAGGGGGGCTGATACTTGTATTAAAAACTAAGCTATCAAGTAATATATTTTACTAAAAACATGCAGCTAAAATTAAGGAGGAATTTGAAATGTCAAAAAAAGTATTATCACTTATATTAGTTGGGTTATTAATGGTATCCATGCTTGTAGGCTGTAACGCAAAGCCTGTAGAGCTTGAAGAAAATAATGGTTCAAATGGTTCTGAAGTAGAAGGCGAAAAGAAAGTTAAAGTAGGTCTTGTTGTAGGTACAGGTGGATTAGGAGATCAAAACTTCAATGATATTGCATATTCTGGACTTAAAAAGGCAGAAGAAGACTTTGGAATAACTCTTGATTATGTTGAGCCACAATCAGTTTCTGATTTTGAAACTTTTATTACTCAATTTGCCCAAGATGGAAGCTATGATTTAATAACTATAGTAACTAATGAGGCAGCTAGTGCTTTAGGAAAAGTTGCAGCTCAATTCCCAGACCAAAAATTTTCAATAGTTGATGCACAAGTGGATGCACCTAACGTAAAATCAATACTTAAAGATTTTTCACATATGACTTTCTTAAATGGGGTTCTTGCTGGATTGATGACAAGTGATACATCTATAGATAAAGTAAATCCAGAAAAAGTTATAGGTATAATAACAGGATTAGATATTCCAAATATGCGTGCAGCGATAGCTGGATATACAGCAGGAGCAAAATATGCAGATGAAGAGGTAGAAGTGCTAGTAGGTACAGTAGGTTCTTTTGGAGACCCAGCAAAAGGTAAAGAATTAGCAAAGTCTCAGTATGGAAGAAAAGCAGATATGATACTTCAATTTGCAGGTGGTTCTGGACTAGGGGTAATCAATGAGGCCCAAGAATCAAACCTATATGCATTTGGAGGAGCATCAAATCAAAGTGGTTTAGCACCTAAAAATGTTCCAGCTTCTGCTACAGAGAACCTAGCAGTACGTATGTATGATGATGTGAAGGCAATAGTAGAAGACACTTGGAAGCCAGGGCCAGAAATTGGTGGATTAAAAGAAAATGCTGTAGATTTAGATTATGAAGGCAGTGAAGTGGAAATACCACAGAGCATTAAAGATAAAGTTGAAGAAGTACGTGAAAAAGTAATAAATGGCGAGCTACGTGTACCTGGTACAGTTGAAGAAATACAAGCTTGGCTAAAGGAAGTAAAATAATTACATTCATAATATTTAATTTTACCTAGTGAGGAGTGGCTACATGAAAGTTGTCGAGATGAATAATATCACAAAAGAGTATCCACTAGTAAGAGCTCTTGATAAAGCAGATTTAATTATTGAAGCAGGCGAAATACGCGCATTATTGGGAGAAAACGGAGCAGGAAAATCCACTTTGATGAAGGTCCTTTATGGAATGGTAAAGCCTAACGAAGGCAGCATAAGCATAAAGGGTGAAAAAGTGAATATAACTAGTCCTTTAAAAGCTATCGAGCTTGGCATTGGCATGGTCCATCAGCATTTTATGCTGGCACCCGTTTTAACAGTACTTGAAAATATAATAGCTGGAGCAGAGCCTAGAAAAGGCTCCCTAATTGATTATGATAAAGCAAAAAAAGAGATAGAGGAAATGTCTCAAAAATTTGGCTTCAGTGTTGATGTAAATCAATGTGTTGAAGAATTATCAGTTGGTGAAAAGCAAAGGGTAGAAATATTGAAGGTATTGTATAGAGGGGCAGACATACTCATATTAGATGAGCCAACTGCTGTTTTAACTCCAATAGAAGTAAATGAACTATTTATAGTATTGAGAAATCTTAAAAAACAAGGAAAAAGCATTATAATTATTACTCATAAACTTCATGAGGTATTAGAAATATCTGATAAAATAACAGTAATGAGAGATGGGCAGGTAGTTGGACACACTTCTCCTAAAGAATCTGATGCCAATCAACTAGCAAATATGATGGTAGGCAGGGAAATTCAAATGGGTAAGAGAGGACCTTCACAAAATATTGGAGAAGTATTGTTTGAAGTATCCAATTTAACTATTAAGGATAAGGACAAGCCTATATTAGATGATATTTGCTTTAAGATACACAAAGGAGAGATATTAGGTGTTGCTGGAGTTGAAGGAAATGGGCAAACAGAGCTTATAGAAGCTTTAACAGGAATAAAGACACCTAATTCTATGGAGCTAAAATTGGACAATAAACTAATAGAAGGCAATGCATCTAACTTTATAGCTAGTGGTATAGGTCATATTCCTGAAGACCGTCTCGAAAGTGCTGTTGTTGTGGATATGACTATAGCAGAAAATTGTATATTAGGTTATCATCGACAACAACCCTTTAGCAAAAAAGGTATATTGAACCGTGGCCAAATTAAAAAATATGGAAGTGATGCCATTAGGAGCTTTAGTATTAAAGCTCCTAATGAAGAAGCTTATATAAGCTCACTTTCTGGAGGAAATCAGCAAAAGGTTGTTGTTGCTAGAGTGCTAAAGCAAGAACCTAAAGTCATTATTTCTGCCCAACCTACTAGAGGAGTTGATGTAGGAGCTATAGAATATATACATCAGAAAATGATTGAATTCCGCGACGAAGGAAATGCAGTATTATTGATATCTGCCGACCTACAAGAGGTTAAAACCTTAAGTGATAGAATTGTGGTAATGTACAAAGGAAAAATAGTAGCAGAGGGAAAAGCAGAAATGTTTACTGATACAGAATTAGGTATTTTAATGACTGGCGGAAAACTAGAAAAAGAGGCAGGTGAAAAGAATTGAACATAACAAGTGAGAGGCTTCAAACACTTTTTAGACTTATATTTTCACTTTTTCTAGCTTTAGCAATAGGAGGGCTACTGTTTTTAATATCTGGTTATTCTCCATTAAGTGCATATGCAGCTATTTTTAAAGGTGCCATAGGAAGCCCTGGTGCTATAATGACTTCTTTAAGTCAGGCTACTCCCATATTATTTACTGGATTAGCTTTTTTAGTAGCCTATAAATCTGGAGTATTAAATATAGGAGCTGAAGGTCAGCTTTATGCTGGTGCTATGGCAGCAGCCATTGCAGGAGCCTATCTAAAAGGATTGCCTTTATGGCTTCATATTATTATCTCTCTTTTAGCCGCAATAGTGGCTGGAGGAATATGCGGAGCTATAATTGGAGTATTGAAGGTTCGCTTTGGGGCTCAAGAAGTTATCACTTCCATAATGATGAATACTATAATTATAAACTTTACAGGTTATTTAGCTAATTTTCCTTTAAAAGACGAGGGTACTATAGGTCAGACTATTCAAATTCAAAGCAGCTCTATACTACCTGCTTTGAGCACAAGACATCAATTGACAATAGCAATATTTATTGCAGCAATTGCAATAGTGCTTATGAATTATGTGTTCAAAAAAACTGTACTTGGATATGAGATGGAGGCATCAGGAAAAAATCCTAGAAGTGCTAAAACTGCTGGAATTAATACAGGGAAAATAAGTATTATTGCAATGTTCATAAGCGGAGGAATAGCAGGATTAGCAGGAGCAAGCATTGTATTAGGTGTTAATCATAGATTCATAAATGGTTTTTCATCTGGATATGGCTTTGATGGCGTTGCAGTAGCTTCACTTGCAGGTGGAAATATATTAAGCTTATTATTATCTGGTTTCTTCTTTGGAGCATTGAATGCTGGTGCCATGACTGTTAACAGAGTGGCAAAAATACCTTTTGATTTTGTAGTTGTTATTCAAGCATTAGTCATTATATTTATTGCAGCACCTAAGATTACACAAAATATAATTTCTAGATTCAAAAAAAATGATACTAGGAGGAAAAAGACATGGAAAACTTCATAGACACTCTGGGAATGCTAATGTTGGCTACCTTTAGAATGAGTATTCCATTAACCCTAGTAGCATTAGGAGGTATTTTTTGCGCTAGAGCTGGAATCGTAGCATTAGGATTGGATGGAATAATGTTGGGAGGAGCCTTTGGAGCTGCATATGGTACTTATCTAACAGGTAATCCATATATAGGACTTTTGACAGGTATCTTTGCAGGGATTATTTTCGCTATGATACATGGAGTGCTATCAATAAAATATAATATTGATCAGGTAATAAGCAGTATTGGACTTAATCTTTTATCCCAAGGAGTGACTACCTTGCTCCTGCAAGTCATTTGGGGCAATAGAGGTAAATCTGTTATGCTCCCAAGAATAAAATCTATAACCTTACCTGTTCTAGGAGAGATATCTCCACTATTCGTAGCTACAATAGTTTTTGTTATTCTAAGCTGGGCAATATTATATAAAACCAGATACGGACTTCATCTAAGAATGGTAGGAGAGCATCCTGAAGCAGCGCTATCAGTTGGAATAAAAGTAAAAAGAGTTAAGTATATAGCAATGATATTAACTGGGTTCTTTGGAGGCTTAGGGGGAGCATATCTATCTATAGACCACCTAAATATGTTTGTAAGGGATATGACCGCAGGCAGAGGATTTATAGCACTAGCAGTTGATATATTAGGTAGATACAACCCTATAGGAACTTTTCTTGGAAGCTTATTGTTTGGGTTTACTGACGCGTTACAGATGATTCTGCAAAACGATAAGATACCAGGGCAATTATTACAGACTATCCCATATATAGTGACTCTATTTGTAATAGTGTTCGCAGTCAAATATGTAAAAGCACCTGCTGCCATGGGAAGAAATATTGAAGAATAATTATTAAGGAGGGGTTCATGTTGTTAGAAAGAGTTATTGAATCTGTAGAGTATATAGAGAGTAAAACAAATTTAGAGCCAAAGATAGGCATTATCTTAGGTACTGGATTAGGAGAATTTGTAGATAAAATTGAAAATCAGATTATAATTCCATACGAAGATATACCAAATTTCCCAGTATCTACAGCACCAGGACACAAGGGCAGATTAGTTTTAGGTGAGTGTAAGGGAAAAGCAGTTTTTTGTATGCAGGGAAGATTCCATTATTACGAGGGATACTCTATGCAAGATGTTACTTATCCTATTCGTGTTATGCAGAAGCTTGGGGTAGAAAAGCTAATAATCACCAATTCAGCTGGTGGACTTAATCCTAACTTTACTCCAGGTGATTTAATGGTTATTGATAATCATATTAACTATATGGGAGATAATCCACTAATAGGTCCAAACTGTGAGGAATTTGGTCCTAGATTTGTAGATATGAGCAAGCCATATGATCCAAGCTTAATAGCAATTGCACATGAGGCTGCTAAGAAAATTGATATATCACTTAGACAGGGAATATATGTAGGCTACACTGGTCCAAGCTTTGAAACAGCTGCTGAAATCAAACTATTTGGTTCCTTTGGTGGAAGTGCTGTTGGAATGTCTACAGTTCCAGAAGTTATAGTAGCTAACCACGGCGGATTAAAAGTATTGGCCATATCCTGTATTACAAACCTAGGTACTGGAATATTAGACCAACCACTGACTGTAGAGGAAGTTTTTGAAACTGCAACAATAGCAGGAAATAAATTTAGAAACCTATTGGAAAATATAGTTGATATGATATAGAATATAATTAGCAAAAATTGGTCTAGGGGGGGATTGCTATTTTAGCACATGATAGGCGAACAGCCATACTTAAGCTTTTAGCAGAGGACAAGAGTGTATTAGTAAGAGAGCTAAGTAGAAAACTTGAGGTTACTGCCGAGACTATAAGAAAAGACCTATCTATACTTGAAAATGAAGGTAAACTCATAAAGACGCATGGTGGGGCTTTTATAAGGGATGGAGTAAAAAACGATATAGATATTAGAATAAGAGAAACTATTTATCTGGATGCTAAAGAAAAGATAGGAAGGAAATGCAGTGAGCTAATAAATGATGGGGATACCATAATACTAGATGCTAGTACTACGTCCTTTCAAATAGCTAAAAACATTGTGGATAAGAAGAAAATTACTGTATTAACAAATTCTCTTAAGGTAGCTGGAGAACTGTCTAACCATACTAACATAAAATTAGTGGTACTTGGTGGAATGCTAGATCACAGCTCCTTATCATTAGTGGGATATGACACTGAAAAAATGCTGGAAAAGTATTTTGTAGACAAAGCCTTTGTATCCTGTAGAGGGATTTCAATGGAGCATGGAATAACAGATTCCTATGAATTTCAAGCCATAATAAGAAGGCTTATGTTTAATAGGGGGCAAAAGAAGTATCTAATAATAGACAATACTAAATTTGATGTAGTGGCATTTTCGCTAATTGATGATTTTAATATAATAGATGCAGTTGTAGTTGACGAGTTTTTAAATGATAAATGGATTGATTTTTTTGAATCAAGAAATATAGAAATGATAAAAGCTAATGATTAAACTATAAGGAGGAACAATAATGATAGATAGTGTAAAATATGAAAATGGGAAACTGTATATTATAGACCAAACTAAATTACCTACTATACTTGAGGTTTTAGAAATAGATGATATTAAGGATTGCTGGGATGCAATTAAACAACTAAAGGTTAGAGGAGCACCAGCTATAGGTATTGCTGCTGCATATGGAGTTGTTCTAGGAACAAGAAATGCTGATGAAAGCAGCTTTGAGGGCTTTTATACAGAGTTTAAGAAAGCTTCAGAATACTTAGCAAGCTCTAGACCTACTGCTGTAAATCTATTTTGGGCATTAGAAAGAATGGATAGAACAGTATTAGAAAACAAAGCTCTTGCAGTAAAAGAGATAAAAGAATTATTAGAAAAAGAAGCAATATTAATTCATGAAGAAGATGCAGAAACTTGCAGAAGAATAGGAGAAAATGGGTTAGAAGTATTGAAGGATGGTATGACAGTACTAACCCACTGCAATGCTGGAAGATTAGCAACAGCAAAGTACGGTACAGCGCTAGCACCTATTTATGTTGGTAAGGAAAGAGGAATCAATATTAAGGTTTTTGCAGATGAGACAAGACCATTATTACAAGGTGCTAGATTAACTGCTTTTGAACTACAGGAAGCTGGAGTTGATGTTACACTTATCACTGACAATATGGCAGCTATGGTTATGAGTAAAGGATGGATAGATGCTGTTATTGTAGGCTGTGATAGAGTTGCTGCTAACGGAGATACTGCTAATAAAATTGGAACCTATGGTGTAGCATTATTGGCTAAAGCACATAATATACCATTTTATATAGCTGGTCCATTATCTACTATTGATTTAAATACACTTACTGGTAAGGATATTCCTATAGAAGAGAGAGAGCCTAGCGAAATCATCAATGGCTTTGGAAAACAAACAGCACCTACAGATATAAAAGTTTTTAATCCTGCATTTGATGTGACACCAAATGAGCTGATTACTGGAATTATCACTGAAAAAGGCATAGCTAGACCCCCTTATAATGTTAGCTTAAAAGAATTATTTGATAAATAAGGGAGATTCCAATGAATAGCTATGATGCAGATTATTATATAAAGAAGCTGGAACTAGAACCACATTATGAAGGCGGATGGTATAAATTCATCTGGAAGAGCGATAACATGATACCTAAGTCAATTTTAGGAGATGAATATACTGGAGATAGAGCTAGTGCCTCGGTTATCTATTATTTATTGAAAGCAGGAGAGGTTTCAGCTTGGCATAAATTATGTTCTGCTGAAGTTTGGTTTTGGCATGCAGGAGGCTCTCTTAAAATGACTTTAGGAGGTAGTGATGAACTACCAAAGGAAGAGAAGGAAATAATTTTAGGAAATAAAATTGATAAAGGAGAGCAGCTCCAGGCTATAATACCCTCAGGAGTCTGGCAAACATCAGCTCCTTGTGCTGGAGAGGACTTTGTTCTAGTATCCTGTGTAGTTAGTCCAAGCTTTCATATTGATGAATTTATGTTCCCTAAAAAGTAAAGTATCTATAAACCATATAAAATAAAAAATGAGGGATTAATATGAGTTTATTTAGATTAGATAATAAGGTAGCCCTAGTAACTGGGGCTACAAAGGGATTAGGAGCAAGTATTGCTTTAGCACTAGCTGAGGCAGGAGCAAGGGTTATTGGGGTTGGGACATCATCTACAGAAGACACTAAGAAAAAAGTTGAGGCTGTAGGTTCAGAATTTCATGGTATAAAGGCAGACTTATCCAAACCAGAGTCTATATCTATGCTTGTTAAAGAGGCCTATAGTATTTATAACAGAATAGATATTTTAGTCAACAATGCTGGAGTATTACATCTTGCTGATACTGAGAAGCATACTGATGATGCTTGGGACCATATACTTCAAGTTAACACAAAGGCAGTTTTTCAGCTATGTAGAGAGATAGGTACTCATATGCTAGAGCAGGGCAATGGAAAGATAATAAATGTTTCCTCAATCCATGGATTAGGTGGTGGCTATAAAGTTACCAGCTATACTGCTAGTAAGCATGCGGTTATAGGAATTACTAAGGCTCTGGCTAATGAATGGGCAGATAGGGGAATAAATGTAAATGCCATTGCCCCTGGATATATGATTACTGACAATACTTTTAACCTAAGACAAAATACAGAAGAAACCGATAAAATAACTGCTAGAATTCCCAAAAAAAGATGGGGAAATCCAGATGACCTTAAAGGACCCGTAGTATTTTTAGCTTCAGATGCTTCTGATTACGTTAATGGACATATACTTGTTGTAGATGGTGGAATATCTAATACCTAGTATTAGGCAAGGGCATTGAGGAATTTTTGGTGAAAAAAATAAGTTCTTTATTCGAGCTACAGATAGAATAAGACGAAATTGTTTAGGTGGTGCTTATATGTTAATGCAAAAAGAGAAAGAACAGATAGTAGAATATGGTAAAAAACTTGCGACCAGCGGTTTGACAAAGGGAACAGGTGGAAATCTAAGCATTTATGATAGAGAAAAAAAGCTTATGGCTATTAGTCCTAGTGGTATAGATTATTTTCAGATTAAACCAGAAGATGTAGTCATATTAAACATAAATGGAGAACAAGTAGATGGAGATAAAAAGGCATCAAGTGAAGCTGAGATGCACAGAGTGTTTTATGAAAGAAGAGAGGATATAGATGCAATCATCCATACTCACACTATGTATGCTACTACAATAGCATGCTTAAACTGGACACTGCCTCCAGTTCATTATATGGTAGCCTTAGCAGGATTAGATGTAAGATGTGCTAAATATGCTACTTTTGGAACAAAGGAATTAGCTGAAAATGCTTTTGAAGCTATGAAGGATAGAAAAGCAGTTCTATTAGCAAATCATGGACTTTTAGCAGGTGCAAATGATTTATTAAATGCATTTAATGTTACTGAGGAAATAGAATACTGTGCAGAGCTATACTACAGAACAAAATGTATAGGAGAACCTGTTATACTTCCAGAGGAAGAAATGATTTTAATGTTAGAGAAATTTAAAACTTACGGACAGAAGAAATAAAAAAGAAAAAGGCTTATTGGCTGTAGAAATAAACCTACAGCCAATAGTCTTTTTTCATTTAAAGCAAAGCCTCTAAGGTTTAGTACGATTCATAGAATGTCTAAAGAGCGGATAAATGTATTGATAAGGAACCTATGGAATATCGAATTATCCTTCCCTGTCAACAAGAATTACGATGCTTTTGATGTTAATTCCTTGAGAGCTAAATCAATATTCATAAAAATATTTTTGCCGCCTACTTTTTCAACAAACCCATTTTTCTTCATTAAATCATAGGGCTGCCTTTGGACATTAGTAAGAACAAGTCTTATACTGTAGGTTTCACAT
Organism: Firmicutes bacterium UBA3546; assembly: GCA_002376545.1. Lineage (GTDB taxonomy): Bacteria > Bacillota > Clostridia > Tissierellales > Proteiniboraceae > Proteiniborus. The sequence continues at coordinate 64,493 of DFOH01000024.1, forward strand.
CTTTTTTGTATAGTTCTAAGTGCATTAAAGCCTGTGGCATCCATAACTGGTACATCTTTCATTTTAAGCACCAATGTTTTAGGTCTTATCTTTATTTCGTCTATGGTGTCAATAAATTTGCTTGCTGCCCCAAAGAAAAATGGACCTTTAATTTGGTAAAACAAAATATCCTTGTCCATCAATGTTTTGCGGATATGTTCAGACTCAGAGTAGCGTTCATGAAGCATTTTATCTATAGAACCAACTTCTGTGGTATCGGCCATACGTTTCATAAATAGAAGTGCAGCCAAAACCATGCCTACTTCGATAGCTACAACTAAGTCCATAAAAACAGTTAATATAAAGGTTATTAGCAAAACGGCTATATCGCTTTTAGTTGATTTAAACAAACCTACAAATCTGTGAACTTCACTCATATTATAGGCCACTACAATCAAAATAGCAGCCAATGTAGTCATTGGAATAAGTTTAACTAATGGCATAAATATAACCATTGCCATAAGTACTGTCAAAGCATGGATAATACCAGCAATAGGAGTACGTCCGCCATTTTTTATGTTGGCAGCAGTTCTAGCGATGGCTCCTGTGGCTGGAATGCCACCTAAAAACCCTGAAGCAACATTGGCAAATCCTTGAGCCATAAGCTCCATATTAGAATCATGCTTGTCCCCAATCATACCATCTGCCACCACCGCTGATAACAAAGATTCAATAGATGCCAGCAATGCTATTGTAATGGCTGGTTGAATTAGGCTTTGAACCATATTTAAATTGAAAACAGGTATCTGAAAATGTGGGATTGGGGAACCTACAGTTCCAAATTGACTACCTATTGTATTTATATCTAAATGAAATACTGCCACAATAACAGTAGTAAAAATAATTGCAATTAATGAACCTGGTATTTTTTGATTGATTTTAGGCCAATATACAATGATTAAAATGGCTACAATCCCTATGATTAAGCTGGTCCAATTGATGCTGCCTAGTGCATTAAAATAAGCTATGTACTTAGGAACTGTCTCTGATGGTACTTTTGCCATAGTCAGTCCTAAAAAATCCTTCAGTTGAGTTGAAAAAATAGTAAATGCAATTCCAGTGGTAAATCCTGTAGTAATTGGATAAGGGATAAATTGGATAAAGGTACCTAGTTTGAGGACACCTAATAGAATCATAATAAGTCCAGCCATAATGGTGGCTAATACTAGTCCTTCTATGCCGTGTTGCGCTACAATACCATAGACTATTACCACAAAGGCTCCAGTAGGCCCCCCGATTTGAACTCTACTTCCTCCTAGCAATGAAACGAAAAATCCTGCTACAATTGCTGTGGTTAATCCCATTTCGATGGAAACCCCAGAAGCCACCCCTAATGCTATGGAAAGGGGAATAGCAATAATGCCTACGATGACACCTGCACTTAAATCCTTGAAGAAATCTTGCTTTGAATACCCTTTAGATGATGTGAATAATTTAGGTCGCAATATAAAAACTCCTTTCTTTTTTATTACCACTAGAATTATAATCCTATCAGCTTTTAATGTAAAGATTTTAATTAGAGTATTCTCAGAACTTTTTATTTTTGGAAAAAGAGTAATAATCTTAGGTAAACATAGGCACAAAACTAAAAATTACCCAAGGAGAACATAATTTATAATTAAAAAAATATTTTTATATTTATATATTTTTATTGTATAATATACTGTATTATTTTTTATTCTTACAGAAGGGATGATGATTATGATAAAAGCATTAGATAAAAGAGATGAACAAATTACGTACATTCAAAACACAATCAAGGAAAGAAATGTTAGGTTCATTATTCTACAGATTGCAGATATACTTGGTTCTGTGAAAAGCACGACAATGCCCGTAAGCCAAATTGAAAAAATTCTCAACAATGAAGTTATGTTTGATGGCTCGTCAATTGATGGATTTGCACGTATTGAAGAATCTGATATGTATCTTCATCCAGACCTATCTACATTTATTGTTCTACCATGGAAAACTCATAACGGATACACAACAGCTAGAATGATTTGTGATGTATACACGCCTGACGGAAAACCATTTGGGGGATGTCCTAGATACGTGTTAAAAAGAGCATTAGAAAAGGCTAAAAGCATGGGATATACATTTCATGTTGGACCTGAGCCTGAATTCTATATGTTTAATGTTGATGAAAAAGGGAATCCTGTACTAGAAAACAATGATAAAGCAGGATACTTTGATATGGCCCCTATGGATAAAGGAGAAAGTGTTAGAGAAGCCATAACCATTGCTTTAGAAGGCTTAGGATTTGAAGTTGAAGCCTCACATCATGAGTGCGGTCCAGGTCAGCATGAAATAGATTTTAAATATTCAGATGCACTTACTACTGCTGATAATATTATGACATTTAAATATGTAGTGAAAAAGGTAGCAGATGACTTTGGCTTATTTGCTAGCTTTATGCCCAAGCCAGTAGAAGGAATTGCCGGTTCTGGTATGCATATAAATATGTCGTTATTTAAAGAAGAGCACAATATCTTTTTTGATGAAAGCAAGGAAAGTGGACTTAGTGAAGAAGCTATGTATTTTATAGGTGGACTTCTAGAAAATGTGAAAGGCTTCACAGCTATTACCAATCCTCTAGTGAACTCATATAAAAGACTAGTAAGTGGATTTGAAGCTCCAGTGAACATTGCTTGGTCAGAAAAGAACAGAAGTCCGCTTATAAGGATACCTGCTAAAAGAGGCTCAAGTACAAGAGTTGAGCTTAGAAATCCCGACCCTTCATGTAATCCTTATCTAGCTCTTGCTACAGCATTAACTGCTGGGCTAAATGGAATAGAAAACAAAACTTTGCCTCCTGAGCCTGTAAACAGAAACATTTATGAAATGTGCCAAGAAGAAAGACAAGAGAAGCATATTGAAGCTTTGCCAAAGAGTCTATACGAGGCAATAACAGAATTATCTAGAAATGAAATAATAAAAGAAGCATTAGGAAACCATGTGACCAGCAAATACATTTTAGGTAAATTAAAAGAATGGGAAGAATATACAGCTAAAGTCCATAAATGGGAAATAGAACAGTATTTAAGAGCCTACTAAAACAGTATACATGATATGAAATATATAGGATTTTTCATATCATGTATTTTTATTTGCTAATTTTTTATTTCCTTAGCCTTAATTAATAAGTTTTGACAAATAACGGTAACAATATTATGATGTAGTAAAAGAAATAGATGCTGACTATGACGTATTTTTAGAATTATGTATATAATAAAGACAATTTATATTGGGGGGATAAGATTGAAGAAAATGATATTTGGAGGACTACTTTTTTTCGGAGGACTAAATGGAGTGATAGCATTAATGTTTGCGTCTGTATTTAATCCTTGGGAATATAACGGGATTGATGGGCTAATAGGTTTTTTGTTAGGCACTAGAAATATGTTTATATTTATACTATTCTGTGTTATGAACCTAATTGGTACGGCGATTTGTGTTTATGAAGCATATATACAAAAATAATTAGAGAGATCAAGGGGACAGGCACCTTGGTTGTTCCGAAAGGCCATACTTAGCTTGAAAAGGCTGACCACTTTTTGGAAAAAAGTGGGAGATTTAATTATAGCATATATATTTTAAAGGGAGACTTATAAATATGAAAAAAAACTTATTAATATTTTCTATTGCTTCTATAATATACTTTTTTACAAAAATAATTGTATTATTTCTAATCACACCTGTAAATGTTAGTATAACTTTCTACTCAGTAACTGCCTGTATAAATATAATTCTATATATAGTGATTTTCATTAAACTATTCAAAATAATGAGGCATAGGAAGTTAATTTCGTTACATAATTTTGTCAAAAACTTATATAGTATTTCTATTTAGTTGCTAAGTAATAGTATTATAGCATCTGTAGTAGAAATTATAAAAATATTTGATATACTTTCTTTATCATATGATAAGTCTCCAAGACAGGGATTACTTCCTATAATAGCAAATAACTTATTGCATGAAGTTGGCTTAGTAGGTTATTTAACAATGAGCTTATGCTTTTTTCTAGTCACAAAATTGTTTTATAATAATTTTAATGAACAAATAAAGGAATAAAATTTGTATATAGGTATCTAGCTAGCTAGGTACCTACTGTTTTTGTATTCTACATGATATAATGAATCTAAGAATTATTAGGTAAAAAGGGAACAGTACACTTCGTTAATTTGTCTACTAAATTATTTTGTATTGATATAAAGAGAGACAAGAGGGGTTGGCTACTTTGAAAAGGTTAATAGTGACACTATGCACAATACTTCTTTTGACCATAGCTGTTTTTTATTCTTTTACATATGATATTAATATAGCAATGGTATTTTTTGTTATTACGCCTTTAATAATAAGTATTATGTCACCAAAAAACAAAATATTATTTTCAATTATACCAATCACACTATTTATAGCCATTACAGGTTTTCGTCACTTTTTTAATCTAATAATAGCGGGGGAACTTTTTAGAAGTGAAATGCACACTAAAATATACACAGGTGAGTTCAAAAGATATTTTTTACTAGCGATAACCGCAATTACTATTAGCTCCTTTATTGGGCTTATTGGAAAAAGCATATCTAATTATCTTAAACAAAGAAGCAAAATATGACAGAGACCTATTGCCTTGCAAGAGACTGAAACCTAGGGGACAAGCCCTTTGGTTGTTCCTTAGCATATGTAGTAGATGTATGAGTAACAAAGAAGGAAAAGGCTGGATTATATAGAATGTAGTATTAACAAATATATAAATAAAACGATACTCAATAGTCCCGACATCTTGTTATGGATTATGAAGCAAGGCCACGGAGCTTTGAATATCTATCTTTGTAAGACCAAGAGTAGACTAAGGGGAGATAGACTAGGGGGAGATAGACTAGGGGGACAGGTCCCTTGGTTGCTACAGTATGTTAATGATAGAAAGGGGAAATAATTTGAGAACATCTGAGGAGCTAAAAAAACTGCTTAAACAAATAAAAAATGACGAATACAGAGTTCCTGATGGTATGGATGCCTTCAATTTGGTAATGGATATGACAGAACATATAGGTCATGTTGACCCAGAACTTAGGGATAAGTTAATTTATACAACTTTGTATAAATGGACCATTAGCGGAACTTTTACTCCAGAACAGATGAGACAATTGTTGAGTATTTGCTTAAATGAACAGCATTTGTTCTATAGGATAGGTGAAAAAGATACTGATTCGGTATTTACACGCACTTTTTCTGTATTAATTATACCATTAGTATTTTATGTAAATAGGCAGTATGATTTTTTAACAAAATCTGAAGTTTTGAATGTAAAGGATAAAATAATAGAATACATTGAGCAAGAAAAAGATATGAGAGGATATGTAGATGGCAAGGGATGGGCTGATTCTAGAGCTCATTTATCAGATGCTATAGGAGATATTGCATCTGATAAATATATAGAACATGACGATTTAATAGATCTGTTAGTTGCAATGAGGAAAAAAATATCGGTTGGAGAGTATTCTTGTGCTAGTAACGAAGATGAGCGGATGGTTACGGCTTTCATGTGTGTATATGAGCGTAGTATATTAACTAAAGATGAAATTTGCAGTTGGATCATAAGCTGTGGAAAAGTGGAAAGAATTGGCGTATTTCCTTTTGATTTATATGTACAGGTCAATACTAAAAATTTTTTAAGAAGTCTGTATTTTAGGCTGTTGCCACAAAAGAACAAAGAATTTCTCATAGACGTTATAAAAGAGGCACTTGAATCCCTTTAGTTTTATAGATAACCAAGGTAAATGTTCGAGACTACTGAAAAAGTCCTTTTTTGTCATCCTGAGCGTTAGCAAAGGCTTTCACATGTATTGAAAATATGAGATTCTTCATCTGCCTCCCAGAATGACAAACGAGAAAACTATAGTTTTTCAGTAGTCTCTAACTGTCCTCTTGGTTGAGCCTCTTGAACCCTTAGTCAGGATTTTAAGAATTGAGGTGATTGCAAACGTGAGGAGTAAAAACTTTTTACTGTTAGTATTAGTGGGCTTGTTACTGCTTCTTGGGTATGGATATATTAATCAAAAAAATAATCTGACTCATATGGAAATAGAGTATATTAAGCAGAAGGCTATTATTTTGAGCTTAAGTACTTATATGGGTACAGAAGATGTTTTAATTAAAAATTCTACCGATAGCTCTCGACCTTATTTACTAAATACAATGAATATTAACAAGGGAAAACAGGTAGAGATAACAGAGATCAAAATCAATTCATTTAATATCAATACTGATAAAACTATTAATGTATACGTTAGCATTGAAGAAAATCCTCGTAAATCTATATTATTTCACCAAATGACATTTAAAAAAATAGATGGCATGTGGGAACTTAGCGATTTTAGCAATGATGCATGATTATTCTATATTAAATTTTTCAGATTAAACTATTTATTGTTATGATAGGTTTTCGGTTAAGACCAAGGGGACTGTCCCCTCGGTCTCTTGAAGGTGATGGTTTCGGTTGGACATGCAGTGAAGAAAATGACGATAAGCAGAGTCTTAGACAAATAAAAGATATGATTATTAGTGAACTTTCAAAGAATGTTGAGTAAAAGAGGAGAAAAGAATTTAGAATTGAGGCAGAAAAGGCGTTATTAGCACAGGTTTTTAGATAACGATGTATTTACGCAAAGGTGCATTGGGACATCTTAGAGTGATGTACTTGGTTGGGACGGGGCAAAGTTTCACTAAGGAAGCCTATCTTTGGGAGCCATAAGACCAAGGAAAGACCGAGGGGGCTGTCCCCTTGGTTTCGTTAAATGAAATAATTGAAAGAAGGGGTTAGTAAATGGATAAAGAAGGGAAATGTATAAGCAATACAATAATAAACTTAGAAAACGAACTGAGAAAAAATAATGCCTATGCATTAGAAGAATTCTGGAATAAAATATCTAAGGAAGGTACACCATTAATAGAAGATATTAGCGATGACGACCATGTGCTGGTGACTTTCATATATAGGGCTGAATGTCCGATAAAAAACGTTTTACTTATTGCTTCCATAACTTCAGAAGAAAAAGATACTAAAAATTTAGTTATGAGTAACTTATTAAATACTGATTTGTGGTATAAAACCTATAAAGTAAGAAATGATATTTATTCTTTTTATTATTTTATGAAAGATTACCCTATAGACAATCCTTCAGAATCATACGATAATTCTTGTATTCCAGATAAGTATAATGATTGTAAACTTATATTTAACAAAGATGAGAATAATATATATAGTGAGGAGAATATATATTCCTATTTTAAGGCCCCAAAGGCAGAAGAGTTTATATGGATAAAGAAAAGAGCAAATGCACTAACAGGAGCTTTTCATGAGCACTCTATTTATAGTGATAGATTAAAAGAAGATATTAGGATATGGGTATATCTACCCTATAATTATAGTAATGATAGGGAACCATATAATTTGTTAACAGCACTAGATGGGTGGGAGTTTATTAATAATGAGAGTATGCCTATTAGCAATATATTAGATAATTTACTATATAATAAGAAAATACCACCTACAATGGCTGTATTAATAGATACAGATAAAGGATTTGAATATAGACTAGAAAAATTAAAATGTAATGATGATTTTGCTTTTTTTATTGCTGAAGAGTTAATGCAGTGGATAAGGGAACGATATAATGTTTCTAAAGATAAAAGTAAAAATATAATTACTGGTTTTAGTTTAGGGGGATTGATGTCAACATATGTTGCTATTAAATATCCAGAGATATTTGAGAATGTATTGTGCCAATCAGGTTCATTTTGGAGTGCTCCTAAAATTGAAGATGAAGATATTATAACTAAGGAACTTAAAAATATACTTCCTTTAAAAATATACTTTAATGTAGGAGTTTTAGAAAGAAAGGAAACTATGATAAGTATAAACAGAAAGTTAGAAAGTTTACTAAAAGAAAAGAGCTATGATTTTTATTATGAAGAGTTTAAAGGTGGACATGATTATTTATGTTGGGGAGAAAAACTAGCGGAGGGCTTAATTTATTTAATTGGAAAAACACAATAACGGACTATATAAATATTCTTACGTATTCTCTTTCTTTTGATGCATAATTTGATTATAAGTGTATTTGTACTAATTATGTAATTTTAGCAGATGAAGGTTTTTATCAATTGTATTGTTTCTAACATGAGTTATGCACTTAATGGCAAATAATTGTTATTTTTATGCATAAGAGACCAAGGGGACTGTCCCCTCGGTCTCTCTTAGCTTACGGCAATGCACCAAGATGTGAGCTTTCCAACTCTAAGATAGAATTCAATGTTGCAACTGACATTTTTAAAATCCCTAACAAAGGCGTATATTCAGATACTTTGTAAGCGATCAATAATTGA
>DFOH01000041.1 GCA_002376545.1 Firmicutes bacterium UBA3546
AAGGAATGTGAGTTAAAATGATAAAGAAAATATCTCTTGTGATTCTTTGCTTGCTTTTAACAGTTTCATGTACTATACAGCAGCAAAGACCAGGAACTGAAGGAATGCTTAAAAATCAATCGTCAATTGATGGTGTCAATACTGTTAAAACTATTAGGACAACAAAAGATAACTGTGAAATAAGAAGTGGTACTGGCAATGATTCTGAAGTAATACAAACAGTTGATAAAGGCACATTACTTAATGCTGTAGGAAAATCGGATAGTTGGTATATTGTAAGGACAGAAAATAATCAAATAGGAACAGTATCAGAAAACGATGTAGAGCCTGTAATAGACGATTTTAAAGATACTCAAATACAAGGCGTAGTTAGATTGACTGCTGAAGAGCAACAGTTGGTAACTTTAGTAAATCAAGAACGAAGCAAGGCAAATCTTCCTCCATTAACTGTAGATATGGATATAGCAAGAGTAGCTAGAATAAAGGCTAAGGACATGGTTGACAATAATTATTTCAGTCATAACTCTCCTACTTATGGAAGTCCTTTTGATATGTTAAAAAATCATGGTATTAAGTATCTGCATGCTGGTGAAAATCTGGCAGGAAATTCTTCTGTTGAGAGTGCCCATCAGGCTCTAATGGATTCTGAAGGTCATAGAAAAAATATTTTGAGCCCCAATTATACTCATATAGGTATAGGAGCACAGGACAGTAATAGATATGGGAATATTTTTGTAGAATTATTTATTAGCAAGCCAAGGTAAAGCAGATAGTATATAGCTTCTTCATTTACGTTTAGAATGACAAGTGCTGAGTCATTCTAAACGTAATGAAGAAGCTTATGTTTTCAATATCTATAATGTCCTTCCAAACGTATTTTTTGCTATCTACTTAATTTGTTAAAGCTGCTTCTTGATGGTGTCCTTTTTCTTCCTTTTCTTTTTCAAGATTTTTAAAGGCTACGGACAACATAAGTTTAATACGATTAAGCTGATTGACTTCGCTGGCACCTGGATCATAGTCAATAGCTGCTACATTAGATTCAGGATAAGCTCTTCTTAACTCTTTTATCATTCCCTTGCCGGTAATATGATTTGGAAGACATGCAAAAGGCTGTAAACACACTATATTAGGTACTCCACTATTTATTAGCTCCACCATTTCAGCAGTTAAGAACCAGCCTTCTCCAGTTTGATTACATAGAGACAAATGCTTCTCTGCTCCTTCTGCAAGCTCTTCAATAGATACAGGAGGTGTAAATCTTTTACTATTAGCTAAGGCTTTTTTCATTTGCTTCCTATAATAGTCAATTGCTCCTATTGAGATACCTGCAAATAATGAGCCTTTAAAGGTTCCTGATAATTCTCTGTATTTTATTTTGCTATTAAACGCAGTATATAAGAAAAAGTCTGTTAAATCAGGTACTACAGCCTCGGCACCTTCTGATTCTAATATACTCACTATATCATTATTGGCAGTAGGGTGAAATTTTACTAATATCTCACCAACTACTCCTACCTTCGGCTTAACCATATCCTCATGTATTTCAAGCTTGTCAAAATCCTCTACTATACCATATATGTTTTTTACGAAGTCTTTTCTAGTACCATTTTCTAAAGCTTCCATGCACTTATCTACCCAATATTCATAAAGCTTATTTGCAGTGCCTAACACCTTTTCATAAGGTCTTACCTTGTATAAAACTCTCATGAGTAAATCTCCATAGGTCATACCCATAAGTAGGCTGTTTAACATAGGTATGGTTATTTTAAATCCTAGGTTTTTTTCAAGTCCAACAGCATTAAGAGAAATGACAGGTACATGCTCCATGCCTGCATCTCTTAGAGCCTTTCTGATAAAAGCAATGTAGTTTGTAGCCCTGCATCCTCCTCCAGTTTGAGATATGATAACTGATGTATTGTTAATGTCATATTTCCCAGACTTTAGAGCCTCCATTATCTGTCCAACAGTTATAATTGAAGGATAGCAGGCATCATTATGAACATATCTTAGTCCTTCATCTATTGCTTTTTTGTCTACTGATGGCAATATTTCAATATTGTATCCAGATTTTCTAAATCCAGTTTGTAAAAACTGAAAATGAATGGGTGACATCTGTGGAGATAAAATTGTATGCTTCTTCTTCATCTCTTCTGTAAATATAACTCTTTTTGGAATACCATGCAGCTCTACTGGCTCAAAATCTCGTTTTTCTCTTTCTGCTATGGCTGCCATTAAGGAGCGAATACGAATCCTTACTGCACCTAGATTATTTATTTCATCTATTTTAATTACAGTGTATATCTTTCCAAAGCGTTCTAGTATTTCTTGTACCTGATCAGTAGTTACAGCATCTAATCCGCAGCCAAAGGAATTTAGCTGAACTAGCTCAATATCCTTTCGTTTGGCTACATATGTGGCTGCTCTATACATTCTTGAGTGATATACCCATTGATCTACGACTCTAATTGGTCTCTCTACTTCTGCCAAATGACATATTGCGTCCTCTGAAATAACTGCAAAGCCATAGGATTTAATCATCTCTGGTATCCCGTGGTTTATCTCTGGGTCTATATGGTATGGGCGGCCAGCTAATAATATTCCTTTAATGTTTTTTTCTTCTATATAGCGTATTGCCTCTTCACCTTTTTTTCTAACATCTGATTTGTATTTTTCAAGCTCTATATACGCCTTATCTACAGCATCAGAAATTTCACTCTTACTTAATCCTTCTGCTGCTAGCTTTTCGTATATCCTCTTCTTGAGTCTAGTTGAATCGTCAATAGGTAAAAATGGATAGTAGAATATGATTTCATCTTCCTTCAAATCATCTACATTTGCATTTATGGTCTCCGGGTAGGATGTAACTATAGGACAATTGTAATGATTGCCTGCTGTCTCATCTTCAATCACATTATGAGCTATACAAGGATAAAAAATCTTCTTAATCCCTTTTTTCAATAAATCCATGATATGACCATGAACCATCTTACCAGGATAACAGACTGATTCTGAGGGTATAGTCTCCATTCCCAGCTCATAAATTTTCTTTGAGGAACGACCAGATAATACTACCCTATATCCTAATTCTGTAAAGAATGTAAACCAGAATGGATAGTCCTCATATATATTTAATACTCTAGGGATACCTATGTTTCCCCTCTTAGCTTCTTCTGACTTTAAAGGCTTATAGCTAAAAAGTCTATTGTATTTATATTCATAAAGATTTGGTATATCACTTTCTACCTTTTCAATACCTGCGCCTCTTTCACATCTATTTCCTGATATATATTCACGTCCATCAGAAAAGTGATTAATTGTTATCAAGCAGTTATTTCCGCACAATCCACATCGTCTCATGGAGCTTTCAGATGAAAAATCCTTCAACTCATCCTTCATTAGCAGCTTAGTTTGATATCCTTCACTGCATTTTTCCTTTGCTACTATTGCAGCTCCAAACGCCCCCATTATTCCTGCTATATCAGGTCTAACTACTTCCCTACCTACTATAATCTCCATGGCTCTTAGCACTGCTTCATTGTAGAAGGTTCCGCCTTGAACTACTATTTTTTCGCCTAGGTCTTCAACGCTTCTAAGTCTGATAACCTTATATAGTGCATTCTTGATTACGGAAATAGATATACCTGCTGATATGTCACCAACATCAGCGCCTTCTTTTTGAGCCTGCTTAACTCTTGAGTTCATAAATACAGTGCAACGTGTGCCTAAATCTACAGGATGCTTAGAGCTTAGGCCTGATTTTGCAAAATCCTTAATTTCCATATTTAATGAATTGGCGAAGGTTTCAATGAAAGAGCCACAGCCAGACGAGCATGCCTCATTAAGCATAATAGAATCTATGACTCCATCGTGAATCTTTAAGCTTTTCATATCTTGTCCACCTATGTCTAGGACGAAATCTACTCCTGAAAGAAAGAATTCTGCTGCTTTGTAGTGTGCTACAGTTTCTATTTCTCCAATATCTATTCTTAAGGCAGATTTTATAAGATGCTCTCCATAGCCTGTGACTGCTGAATTCAGTATCTTTATATTATCATTAAGCTTGCTGTACAAGTCTCTTAATGCATCCATTGTGGATTGCAGGGGACTCCCCATGTTGCTGCCATAAAAGGAGTATAATAGCCCTCCCTCTTCATCTATCAGTGCAACCTTTGTAGTAGTAGAGCCTGCATCTATGCCTAAATAGGCATTCCCTTTATAATCTTCTATCGGTACTCTCTTAACTCTGTGTTTACTATGTCTTTCTCTAAACTCAATATATTCATTTTCATCCTTAAATAAGGGTAATAGCTTGTTTTGTTCATCTGACTCAATTCTATTTATATAGGGCACTCTTTCATATAGACATTCAAAGGGGACAGGCTCCTCGCTTCTAGAGGATAATGCTGCACCTAATGCTACATAATATTGTGAATCATCGGGAAATATGGTATTCTCCTCTTCTAAATTCAAGGTCTCTATAAATCTCTTTCTAAGCTCTGACATAAAAAATAAAGGACCTCCTAGAAAAGCCACATTTCCTCTTATAGGCTTACCTTGGGCTAAACCGCTTATGGTTTGGTTTACTACTGCCTGCAGTACCGATGCTGCAATGTCTTCCTTAGCAGCTCCTTCATTTAATAGAGGCTGAATATCCGTTTTAGCAAAAACTCCACATCTGGATGCTACTGGATATATGGTTCTATGACTCTTAGCTAGATTATTTAATCCCTCTGCATCTGTCTGTAAAAGTGAAGCCATTTGATCTATAAATGCTCCAGTCCCACCAGCGCAGGTACCGTTCATTCTCTGCTCTATTGAATCTCCTAAATAGGTTATCTTTGCATCCTCACCACCTAATTCTATGGCAACATCTGTATATGGAATATAGCTTTGGATGGTATTGGTACAAGCTATGACCTCTTGTATAAATGACACATCTAATTTTTTAGAAATAGAAAGTCCTCCTGAACCAGTAATCATCATTGTGATTCTATTTCTTTCTAGAATTGATTTTGCATCCTCAAACATTGAAATAACTGTATTTTTTATATCCGACAAATGTCTTGAATATTTTTTATAGAGAATGTTAGCCATCTCATCTAATATAACTATCTTTACTGTAGTTGAACCTACATCTAATCCAACATTTAGTACATTATTCATATTACTTTTCCCTCCATGTGTCATGTGAAGTAAGGTTTTAACAAGTCGTATCTTACATTAAATATTAAGATTGTTATCTAAAATAAATTAGCAACAATACAATTATATTTAAAGTACTTTGATAATATAGCTTGTACTAGGTTATTTGTCTAAAATAATATATTCTTCACTGATATTCAAAATTACGAACTAAAGCCTACCCAATATTACTGGTATTGCTGTCTCTACTCGAAGTATTCTTTCTCCTAAGCTAACTACTTCAAATCCCTGTTTTTCTAGCATATCTATTTCGTAGGAGATAAATCCGCCCTCTGGTCCTATGGCTAAGGTCACTGGCTCTTTGATGCTCCGCGGACACTCTTTATCTGCAATGGGATGAGCTACTATAGCTCTTGTGTTCTTTATAATATCTGGTATACAGTCTTCTACAAAGGGCTTAAAAAGCTTAACTGCTTCTATAGCAGGAAGTATTGTATCTTTACCTTGCTCTAAACCCAATACCATATTTTCAAATAAGCTTTCTTTTTCTAAGACAGGACTACTCCAGAAGCTCTTTTCAACTCTCCATGTCTTTATTATATATATTTTCTTTATACCCATGGTGGTTACATCCTGGATTATTCTCTTTAATGCCTTTGGTCTCGGCATTGCAAGAACTAACTGTACATTTAATGGCGGTGGACTAGAATCTGTTAATTCCACCTCCATTTCCATTTCTTCTTCATTAAGCTTTGTTATCAAGCCTCTTCCCATTTTATTATTTAACAAACCAACTCTTAGAGTATCTCCTAGCTTTGCTCTATGAACATCTAATACATGCTTTAGTCTTCTATCTTTTAATCTAACTTTATTTTCTGCGACAAAATCCTGTTCAAATAAGATTATAAGGTTCATTGAGTAACCCTTCCTTTATTTTTTTGACGAGTTCCTTCCTATATATATGACAACAAGTATATTATATTTTATCATTTATTGCAAATGCAAACAATATGTATCGTAAATATATGATAAATCAGTTCAAGATTATCAATATTTTCATATAATTGGTGTCCAATATCCTTTTAGTACTCAATCCATTTTATAATAGATTAAAAACATGGGGTGAGTGCTCCAAAAAAAGCTGTTACACAACAAACTATTTAGTTAGTTGTGCAACAGCCTCATTAAATTTTTCTGCAAATACATCTGTCCTAGTTTTTGTTCTCCTCTGCATTATTTCTTCCTAATAGAAGCCTCTGAAATATAGCTGCTACCTCAGCTCTTGTGGCATAGCCCTGAGGTACTATTTCTCTTTCACTTCTACCTTTAATCAGTCCTGTTCCAACTGCCCACCTCATGGCAGGAATCGCATAATCAGAAACTAAACTACTATCCTCATATCTTGATATATCAGCCGTTGTATCTGTAATATGCTCCATATAGGTTACATATCGATAAAGAATGGTAACAAGCTGCTCGCGTGTTATACTGATATTTGGTCCAAACTCAGTATTGCTTACACCCTTCACAATTTCGTTTTTATGAGCCCAAGCCACTGCTTCCGTATAATAAGCACTGCTTTCTATATCTGCGAAATAGTTAATATTATTGACCTTCGGCTCATTCATCATTCTATAGAGTACGGTTACAAACATAGCCCTTGTTGTGTGATTGTTTGGACCAAACTCATCCTCAGAGATTCCAACCATCAGCCCATTTTCATTTACAAATTTAACTGCTTCATAATACCAGTCTGATTTGGAAACATCCTTAAATGGATTTTTATACTCTATTGTGGATTCCTTGTCCTTTTCTTTGTCCTTATCATCGGAACTGTCATAGGCATCTTCTTCTCCAGTGTTATCGCCATTATCTTCTTTGTGCTTGTTTTGGATTATAATTGAATATATTACCTGTTCTATTCCAGTTTGGACTACTATTTTAAAAGTGTTCCTTCCATATAATAATGGGATAGAAGTTGTGGGCTCTATCTCTTTTCCATCCTTAAATATTACAATTTCTGATTCAGGGTTCTCTACTGCTACTGTTATTTGAGTTCCTTTTAATTCTGTTACTTCAATATTGTATTCAAATACTTCCTTGTTAAAATTAAATGGTATTCCTTTAAACTTCAATTCTGAAAGCAAGGAACTATTAACTCCTATTGTTGAGAATATAGTCTCAACTGTAGTGCCTAACTTACTAAAATGGAAAACTTCATAATAGGCTTCTTCTCCATTTAATTTTATTGCACCAACAGTATTATAGGTTTGCTTGGTATCAACTATTTCTCCCTTTTCATCCTTCAATCTGACTATAATATTTCCATTATTGATTTCTTTCAATGAGTTGTTGAAGGCTTCAACACTAACTGTTGTATCATTACCTTCCCTGTCTATTGCAGCAGCAAAGGATATAGCCTTGCCCCTTTTGTCAATTAAGCTCTGTATTTTTACATAATTATAGTTATTGCTCATAAAAGCATCTTCAACAATTTCTCCATCTTCCTCTAGCTCTACACTAAAGTAAATTCTTGCTCCATCCCTGGGTATTTCTCCAGTATCATCTAAGAACATCTGAAGAAACTCTTCAGTTAATATAATATTTTGTCTAAATTTACCATCATTAATTCTTGCAAGACTATCTGTATCTGATATAACCTCTGTGACTAAAGGCAGGCCGCTATAATCAAGACTGTCATATACATTAAGTATTACTTTGTGCTTTCCTGCTGCCAGCTTTGAAAATGTATTGTTATATAGCTGAAGGCTAAATATCCTTTGTCTTCCCTTTTCAAATATAGTATCAATTCGCCCTATTCCTACATCAGGAATATTCAAGTTAATTGAACCATCCTTTTCATCTTTAGAGTCTTCAAATTGTGCAGTTATATTATAATTTGGATTGATTATTATTTCAGGCACAGTATAGGATATTATGTAGGTCTTATATTCTCCAGGATTAATGGTCTCATCAAAATCATTAGTTTTTCCTTCCAAGTCAATAATAACTTCCTTAATAGGCTCTATACCGTCATTATATAAAGTAAACATTATAGGCATATCTAATCCGGGTAATATCTCTTCTCGTGAGAATGTTACTTCATCTACTTCTAGATTATTTTTATAGCTGGAGTTCGCTGTAGCTATTTTACTCATTACTCCTTCATTACCGTATTCTGATAGTAGCATTACAAAGTTAATTTCCTCTGTATCCGTATCCATATATGAATCGAAAAAGTCAATGACATTATTGCTATCTAAATCCAGCAGCTTAATCTTTGGTGAGACCTTTATTCCACCGTCACTCGACTGTAGAAGCTTTTTCCCAAATATACTATAGCTTAGTAAATCTCCAGAGCCATCTTCAGCTTCTTGATTTGGTTCACTCCATACTATGGATAAATCCTCAAGATTTTTTGCACCTTTTGTAAATTGGAAGCTGTTATAATTACTTATAGGATAAGTGTTTTCTATTTCAGTATTATATTCATTATACAAGCTTCCATTGTTATTCATCACAGCTAATCTAATAACGCTATCTTCAGCTATTTCATCTACAATAGTTTCCGAATTCCATCCAATAATAAACCTCTCTATTTCATCTTCATCAGGAAACAGAATATTAGTTATTTGAGGATTCCAGTCTTCAACCTCATTGTTTGTTAATCTTGTATTGCTCAATATTTCTCCATTAGCATCAAGTACAGCACAAATAATCTCTGTATTTTCAGTATCTGCTGCATTTATTTGATATACAATGGCTGAACTGCCATCAGACAGCATTGCAATATTCAGGGCCTTTACAGAATCAGTACTTCCATCATAGAGAACTTGTTCTTCACTCCAAATCTCTCCATCAAATATTGAATATACTATGCTGTCTCTGCCACTAAAATCCAACTCATCCTCTATTTCATCAGTATAGACACTTCTCCAAGCAACAATTGCTCTTTCACCATTTGATGCAACTACAGGTGCTATATCAACAATAGTATTTTCAGTTAATCGTTTTGTAATAAATTTATCTTCATTATAGAAGCTTGCCATAGTTTCAGTACTAGTAAGTATATTGAGCAAATCTTCATTAGTTACCTCCTCTCCTGGTTTTTTCCCTATATGAGTATACAATCTTGTCCATGCTATGGCACCACTTGTCTTATTTCCATCAATGGCTACATCGCTATCACGATAGCCTGATTCATCAACTTCTATGCCTTCAGAGTATTCTCCTGAATCATTTTTTCTTGATAGAAGCATTACAGTATCATTGGTATCAGCATTTCCCATATCTGACACATATGCCATGAGTTCACCATCATCTGTTACTACAGGATTAGAAAATGGATAAGAATTTTCTTCTACAATACTTATATCGTCAACTAAAAACAGTGCAACTCTTGAAGCTGAGTTTGGATACCATTTTCTTTCAAAGGCATCAAGATATGACCTATCCTCTATAGCAGCGCTTTCTCTAATAGGTATCAATACTATGCTATCATAGTCATCAAGGCTTTCACTGGCATTAAAGCTACGACCTTTTGACGGTCTGTAAATAGCATTTATGTCATCATAATCATTAAATTTCCAAGGTTGACTGAAGCCTGCTAACTTAAAATGCTTTGAGTACTCGATGCCTACTATGCTTCCACTTAAACGTACACCTGTTTCTCCAGAAAGAGTTATCTTCTGACCATTGGATTTGCCTGTTTCTCCTCTGTACCATAAATAATCCTGATCCAGTGCCAGCACCCCATAAGGACCAACCTTTAGACTTGCAATCTCAGCATCTACACCTATCCCTCCAAAGGCATATATGTCAATATATGGGCGTAGATTGTAAATATATTCTTTAGCAATGTCAAATTCTTTTTCATCATCGTCTAGATAAATCTTAGTTGACTTAATATTTGTACCTACCTGCACTGTAATACCCGTCCTAAATTCTGTAGTGACAGGAACTGGTCCAAGCCATGTATTAAATTTCATTGTGTAGCCTCCACCAGTTCCCAAGTCTACACGTGTATTTAAAGGCAGTGTCTTCCACTTTTCATCATCAATATCATAGTATATTTCTCCTTCTATTAAAAAGCCTCCTCCATATGTCTTATAAAAGTTTTTTGAGCCCTTCAGATGCTTGTTAGCTTCTCTAGATGCCCAGATAAGGAACTCACCTTTAGATGCATGCTTTGCAGCTTGTAAAAGCATCTTTTTTTCGACACCAACCCCTTCAACAACCTTAACCCCTGAAGGATTCTTGCCACTAAGCTCTCCATAATAGAATTTTATAATCCCTTCATACACAAGAGGATCATCTGTAGGATAAAGCTCTAGTACAACTGATTCTTTATTTAAAGAATATTGGCTAAGATAGTCTAGGCTCTTTTTTACAATTCCGTTTTTGTCATCCTTACCACTTAAGGAAACAGCATCAGGTCCATCAGCCATACTATTTATTTCTTTTGAAAGCTCTTTAATTTCAGTTCCCAGCAGACTATTTACTTCAGGTATTCCAATCATTTTTTGCAATGTAAACACAGGCTCAGATTGTATAATTTCGTCTACCATTAAAGACTTATCATAATCATAGGACATAATATTTGCATATAAATTTATTTTTTCTCCTGGCTTCAAATACGTGTCATTATATGCACTTATAAAACGGTTTAAATCAAAGGTTCCTTTCAGTACTATATTGTCTGTGAATTCATAGGACAATTGTTCTATGTTGTTTGTCAGTTCCCTCCAGTAGCCATGCTCATCATATAGATGTATTCCATATGCTTTTTTAGGATCACCTTTAAATGCAAATTCTACCGTAAATTTTGAACTTTCAGGCATCCTATAAAAACTAATAATATTAGAATCTGTTTGTATTTCATTGTCTAATACAATGGACTTAGATAGTACGCTTACATTGTTTTTAATTTTCGATGACTCCATCATCTCAGCTATTACACTCATATATTGACTGCCGTAGCTTATATTTTCTACATCTGCTTTTATGAGAGTTGGAAAGCACAAATTGTCAGGGTAAGAAATCTCTATTATATATTCAATTTTATCATCAGCTGTCACTGGAGTATTATCAATATGAGTAATGAATTCTGATGGGTCAAAGGTCAGAGTATATGACCTATCTTTAAATTCTACTATCTGTGTCTCCTTACCACTTTTACCATTGATTTTTGCACCAGGGCAATAAACACCATTCCTATATACTCCTCCCCTTATGAATATATTCCCTTGGTAATAGGTAAAATTACCATACTCTCCAAAATCTCCAGCAATAGTAAATTTTAATGTATAATCTACTTTACTTAAAGCTATATTGTTTATTGGATAAAGTAATGATTCATTATTGCCTGCTTGATTAGCTAAAAGCTGACTATTAGTTAGAATCTGTTTTTTATATGATTTTGAGTTATATGGTTTAATTGTTACATCACTAATTATACTGCTTTTTTCATAAATTCCTGCACGCCCTGATGAATCAGTTGAAGCTTCTTTTGTTTGATTTTCTCCGTTCTTATATTCAATAATAGCCTGCTGCTGTGGATATACCTGAAAAACAAATAGCTTATCTCTTATTTCTTCAACTATAACAGGTAATATTACCTCCATTCCAGTTGCAATATGTGTAGCTTTTATATAAGAGCTGCCACTTGACACACCCTCCAAAATAAAGCTGCTTTCTGGTGAAAATGAAATATCAGGATTTACACTTGCATAGATACCATTGTTATTATACTTTAGAGAGATTATATCTTCATCTCCAACCTCCCATTTGATTTTGTCAGCATAGCTACTCCACTTATGCTCCTTATTGTTTATACTTATATAATCAGTTAGACTGACCTTTCTATTAAGAGCTATGATGTCTTGGCTACTGAGTTCTGATAACTCCTCATCCATGCTCATCTCTAGCTCATCCTTTAGAATTCCATTTACAAGTATTTTAAATGCTTGTGAATTATACACGTATAAAGTGTAGGAATCATATGAATAGCCTTCATCAAATGGATTTTTTACACTAAAACTTATAGTGTATACATCCAGTAATTTATTTTTTTCAACTGGCTCTATATCTATTGATAGCTTTGAACCAATGTCCGAAACATCCTCAGTAGAATAAACAGGTTCAGTAGACTCATTTTTTAATACATTTAAAAGAATTTCTGTGTCTTCTTCTAAATTATCAACGCTAAATTCTATCGAAAATTGGGTGTTTTCATCTATCATAAAATAATCATTTGGTTTTCTTAGAACTGCCCTCGCAGGTAATGCCTTTACACATATATTTGCTTGTGCGTATAATATCTCTCCTGTTAGCATGTCCTCTGCTGATATTTCAAGTATGTAGCCGTATTCTCCTCTAGGAGAAGTATTTAACAGATAATTTTCATCAATTACATAGTAATTAGTCCTACTATCTACTGTAGCCTCTATTTTATCACTAAGCTTTAACTCTCCCTTTACAAGCTTAGAGTCAATGTATGCGGCTTCGTAAAGGTCATAGCTATAAGTTGTGACGGTTCCTTCCCCTTGGAATTGATTGTTTAATTCTGTTAAATTAGTAGAATAATAGACCTTTGCGCTGTCACCTTTAAATATTTCTATGTTCCCAGTACCAACAGATATATTAAGAAAGCTGGAATCTGCTCTTACTATTTCAAGTGTTTTACTGGAAACACTTAGTTGTTTATCTGGCAAGCCTCCATTAAGTGCAGTTAATGTAAAAGAAACTGTCCCCGGTTTTCCTGTCAATGCAATAGCTCCATTGCTAGTGATGTTGGCAATGGTAGGGTCACTGCTTGTCCACATGAAATCATTAGGCTTCTGCCATGTGGCATTGTTCTTTATTCTATATCCTAAAGAAATTTCTTTATCGCTATCTGCTGGAATTTTATTAGTAGGAGGCCAGTTTGCATATAGAATTTCTAAATCAGCTTCGTCGTCAATATAAACAATTGGAGAAATAACACATTTTTCCGATAAAGCATATATTAATTCAAATTCACCAGAATTATTATGATCCAGATATATTTCTACAATATATTCATAATCTTCTTCTGTTAGATTTGCAGGAGCTACAAATCTACCTATTAGCTCTGTTATTGAGTCGTTTACATATAGGGGAACATCTATTATTCTATTATCCTGTCCTATGGCTCTTGCCTTGACTACAGTTGAGTATCCAGTTTCAGCATCCTTATTATTTGATATCCAATTAGCCAGTTCATAGTTTTCCTCCAAAGACATTATTATTTCTCCATTGATATCTAAGCTGTAGTCATCTTTAATATTTAGAGTGGTATTTACAGTTGTATCAGCTAAGTATGAAAATCTTCTTGTTATATCAGCTCCAAATTCTATTAAACTAGCATCATATAGGATATATTCTGATGCTTCTTCCTGTGATTTTTCTGATAAATCCTTAGCACCTATTATATTTGCTATTTCTATGATTCCATTATAACTCTTGTTTATCTCATATAAAAAAGTTACAGACTCAGATATAGTTCCCTTCCTTTCCACAGGGAGTAGCTCTATCCCATTGGCAACTATACTAATATCATCAACTAATACAGGTTCATTATATTTAACTACTATAGGCACATGTTCGCCAAAATGGAATTCATCATTTTGTATTGCTACTTCAATTACATGAGGAGCTTGCATATCTACAAAATTCATTGGCTCATTTAAGTGAGTATCTAAAATCTGTGATACTTCTGTGTAATCAAATCCTATATTCAGCGATTTAACGATGCCATTGCCCTCCATATGATTTCCTAAGCCTAGCATATCTATTGGTAAAACATTGGATTCTTCTGTATTTAATAAGGTAAATTCTTTCCTTTCTTCACCTTCTATATATATTGAAGTTGTAAAAACTTCATGTGGAGAATCCCACACTACTGATTCTATAAAAAATCTTATGCTGCCTATTAAATCAGGGTCACTATTTAGAAAATATCCACTTGGCATATTTACATGGGTAAATACACCTGTATCAATCATAGTCCTTATATCACCACTTTTAATAGAGGTTTCTACTGTTTTTTTATAGACTGTATCAGTAACTGTAAGACTTTCCTCACTATCTAAACTAGATAAGTCTAATAGATTTGTATTTGTGGCATTTTCATAGCTTTCTGAGAGGTTAAATAGATTTTTCATTCTAATGGGAATTATCATACTTTCACTTTCATTTTCAAATAGAGCATTAATTATGTTTCTGCAATTTATAAAAAACACTCTATCTCCTGTCCAAAACTCCCAAGGTTCTGAAGGTTGTCCATATTCAATTGGTTTATTTACTAATTTACTTATCCCTAGGTCTAGCTCTTTAACAGACTCTCCTGGACTAAATGAAATAGTACCCTGCTCGCTATCAGCAACATAGTGTTTATTGCTTGCACTGCCAGTATAAATCATGTAATCAAAAGAAACTTCATGCTCAATAGCTTTATTTAGCTTAAATGTAACCTTGACAATTTCATTACTTTCATAATTTGCAACAGACTCTTCAACTTCAAAGGATACACGTATATTGGGATCTATTGCAGGTGTAAAAGTTATGCCTCCCTCATCCATTAGTGAAAATGAATTATACTCAGTAGACAAGTCTTCGCTCTGACTAATACTTGAAGCAGTATTGAATGGTAACATGGTTAATAAAATACTTGAGACCAAAATTATGCTAATTATCTTTTTAAGATAATATTTAGTCAACATAATACCTCCTCTATATAACAAAATACCAATGAAATAGCTACCTTTATGCTTTTATTTGATTTAATATCATATTTATTACCTCACCTCCATAATCAGATAGGTCAAATTTGCCCTTATATAAGCACCAATCTAATATTACTCCACGAATACAGCTGGTTAAAATAGTTGCAATATGCTGTGGCGCTAGTTCCTGCTTAATTTCCTTTATTGCTTGTCCTTCCTTTATAAATTTCTCTAACAACTGATTGTATGTTCTTTCTGATGAAATTAAGAATCTATCTGTCTTAAAATCCTTAATCTGAGCGGAATATATGGCTGAAATAAATTCTAAACCAATTTCTTTTTCAATTAACTTAAAGGCATATCGGATAAACATATAAATTTTGTCTATACTATTTTCAGGCTTTATATCCATTTTTGAAAATGCGATATATGCTTCGTCAACTATAGGTAACATATGGATTATTAAATCTTCCTTAGTTTTAAAATGTGTATAAAAGCTTCCTTTCGAGGAATCTGCCTCTTTTATAATGTCATCAACTGTTATATTGTAGAAGCCTTTTTCGCTAAATAGTTTCCGTGCACATTCTATGAGTCTTTTTTTGGTTTCCATTCCTTGCATCACTTTTTTATTCATGTAATTAAGTCTCCTTTAATCATTTATTATTACTATACTTTATATTATCCTATTGAAACTATACAGACTACGGTCTGTATAATTATTAAACTACTTTTTTCTTAATATGTCAATGAAATTTCTGAATATTTTATCTATTAGATCTATAGTCTCAAAGCCCATTTCGAATTATCAATATGAATATAATAGTTACCCTTTTGCCTACAATATGTTTGTAATTAAAATAGAAAAGATGACCAAATGGTCATCTTTTCTATTTCTTTTCTTCAATTTCTTTAACTATCTTATCCACAAAGTCTTGTACCGCCATCTGTCCAATATCTCCATCATCTCTCACTCTAACAGATACTAGGTTATTTTCTGCTTCCTTCTCTCCTACTATTAGCATATAAGGAGTTTTTGCTAGTTGAGCCTCTCTAATTTTAAAGCCTATCTTTTCTGCTCTTGCATCCACTTCTACCCTTATGCCCTTATCTTGAAACTTTTTCTGTATTTCATAAGCGTATTCATTGAATTTGTCTGATATTGGTAATATATCTACTTGTACTGGTGACAGCCATACAGGGAATTTTCCTGCATAGTGCTCTATTAACACTCCTATAAATCTTTCCATACTTCCCAATATAGTTCTGTGAATCATAACTGGTCTATGCTTTTCATTGTCCTGACCTACATATGTTAAGTCAAATCTTTCTGGCATTTGGAAGTCTAATTGTATAGTAGCACATTGCCAAGTACGTCCAATACTATCTTCTAGGTGGAAGTCTATTTTAGGACCATAGAATGCTCCATCACCTTCATTGATAATATATTCAATACCTTTTTCATCTAATGCTTCTCTTAGGTTATTTGTAGCTCTTTCCCACTGTTCTTCAGTTCCCATAGAATTCTCCGGTCTTGTGGAAAGCTCTACATGGTATTTAAATCCAAATATTTGATACATATAGTCAGCTAAATCTATTACCTTAATAAGCTCTTCCTTTACTTGCTCTGGAAGCATGAATAAGTGGGCATCGTCTTGAGTAAAGGTTCTAACTCTCATAAGTCCATGTAACGCTCCTGCTAGCTCATGACGATGTACTTGACCTAGCTCAGCCCATCTTAATGGCAGATCTCTATAGCTATACATTTGTGATTTATACACTAGCATTGCACCAGGACAGTTCATAGGCTTAATAGCATATTGTCCTTCATCAATTGTTGTAAAATACATATTTTCCTTATAATGATCCCAGTGTCCTGATTGATGCCATAATTGCTCATTTAATACTAATGGAGTTTTAATTTCTCCGTAGCCTCTTCTAACATGCTCTTTTTTCCAGAAATCTTGTATGATGTTCCACAATACCATTCCCTTTGGATGGAAAAATGGGAATCCTGGCCCTTCTCCATGCATACTAAATAAATTAAGCTCTTTGCCTAGTTTTCTATGGTCTCTTTTCTTTGCTTCTTCAAGGAACTCTAAATAAGCATCTAAGTCTTTTTGTTTTTCAAAGGATGTTCCATATATTCTTTGGAGCATTGGTCTTTTTTCGTCGCCTCTCCAATATGCTCCTGCAATACTTGTTAGCTTAACAGCTTTTACCCTCTTTGTGCTTGGTAGGTGAGGTCCTCTACATAAGTCCACAAATTCACCTTGTTCATAGAATGAAATTGTTGAATCCTCTGGCAAGTCTTGAATAAGCTCTACCTTATATTTTTCATCAGACTTGCTTACGAATTCTAGAGCTTCATTTCTTGAAAGAACAAATTTCTTAAGCTGTAGGTCTTCTTTTGCTATCTTAACCATTTCTTTTTCTAATATTTCTAAGTCCTCTGGTGTAAATCTGTGTTCCACATCTATATCATAATAGAAACCATCCTTAATTGCAGGACCTATGGCTAGCTTTGCATCTGGAAAATGTCTCTTCACAGCTTGAGCTAACATATGAGCACTTGTATGCCTAAATACTTCACGTCCACCTTCATCTTCAAATTTTAATAATTGCACATCTGCATCTTCAATGATTTCATCATTTAGCCCAAGCAAACTTCCATTTATATTTGCTCCTAGAACTACTCTTGCTAATCCTTCACTTATGTCTTTTGCTATATCTATGACTTTTATTCCACTATCGTATTGTCTAACTGAGCCGTCTGGTAGTTTAATGTTTATTTTTGACATTGTATAACCTCCTTCAATTATTATCTTTTATTACTCTGAGTACCAGTGAACGAATATATCCTTTAGAAGAAAGATTCTTCGACTGCGTCTCAGAATGACATTAAAGCTTAAAATTAAAAAAGCCCTCGCTCCTAGATATTATCTAGGGGCGAGAGCTATTAATCCCACGGTACCACCCTAATTAGAATCTTTATAATAAAAAATTCCACTCAAGTGATTATAACGTAATCAACGGAAATCTTTACCCAGTAAACTGGTTTCAGATACAACTCAAGGGTAGTTTTCAATTAGACTAGTCTAGGGCTGCTTTCAGCCACGGCATCCCTTCTCTATAGACCGTTTACTAATTTACTCGTCCTATCAATGCTTTATTTTTTTAGTTTTATTTAATACATTATATTTTTATTTCAATAATATGTCAAGGATATTTTTTGGATATTTCTATTTATATACCCTTATTATCCTCACTCATATCAAGCTTCTCAGCTAAATTATCTTCAAATTTATCTACATACCAGTTTCCACTGTGGTCTAAAGTAGCATACATGACTTCGTCAATTTTGCTGACTCCATACATCTTTAAATTGTTTATCAATATCTTGCCATCTATCTTCATCTTCTTTAAATTTTCATATATGATTTGTCCACCTATAATTAGTTCTGTGGGAATTGTGTCTGGACTAGGTACTAATCCTAAATCTCCTGTTGTTACAGTTCGTTTATCTCCTCTTTTTATAATACTAAGCTTACCGTTTGCTTCTAGTAGTCCATACTCTACATCATCAGGTGAGAAGCAGCCTTCTACTCTTAAAAGCTGGTTTAACTCATCCATATGATATCTGACACGCTTTAAATTTTTTTCAAGTATTTTTCCATTTTGTATTATTACTACTGGCTCTCCTTCTAGAACTTTGCTTATCGTCCTACTTTTCATAGTTGCATAGGACATTAGAAAAGTAAGTATACCAAATAAAACTAGACCAATAAAATGCTGCCAGGTTTTTTGGTCAACATCTGTTGCAAGGGTAGCAGCAATTGAGCCAAAGGTGATGCCATTTATGTATTCGTGGAATGTTAGTTGTGACACCTGCTGTCTACCAAGCAGTCTAGTGATATATAATATTGAAAAAAATGCCAATAGTGTTTGCACAATAACTTCTATAATCAATTTCAACTATTATCAGCTCCCAATGAATATTTATATCTATATTTTGCTCTTATATTGATTATACTATTCTATAGTGAAAGTTTTATGGGGTGATAGATATTGAAAAGGTTAATTATTGAAATTATTCTTTCTCTAGTGTTTATTGTTGTTGGATATATAGTTCTTTATATATTAAGCAAGAAGGAATTGATATAAATATAATATAAGTATATGCTCATAGTTTCATGCTGCCTTATATTCATATTGTATTTGTTTACAGAAATGTAAAGAAGGTAACAGAGTTCTATTCTAGTTTGGACTTAATTTAATACGATAGTAGTTAAGTCCTTATAGGCATTCTCTGTTACCTTTTCTTTACATTGCTATGGAGGTTATATATATATTATCAAACAAGAATATGGGGGGATATTCTAGTTTGTTGTTGGTGGCATTACTTCTAAAGTTATATCTATATCTCTATATTGGCCATCTCTATATATTGTTACTCTAATGGTATCTCCAGCTTTATATCCTTCGATGACATTGGATAAATCCTCTACTGTCTCTACTTTTATTTCGTCTATTTTTGTTATTACATCATTTGGCTTAAGTCCTGCCTTTTCAGCTGGACTGTTATAATATACTTGACCTATATATATACCTACTGGAAGATTATATTGCTTTGAAATCAGCTCTGTTATAGTGGATATTCCTACTCCCATCCAAGGTCGTTTAACATATCCATTCTGTATTAATTCATTTATTATAGGTAATGCATCATTTATAGGAATAGCAAATCCCATTCCTTCTATTTCTGGTGATGATAGCTTTATACTATTTATTCCAATTACTTCGCTGTTTTGGTTAACTAATGCTCCACCACTATTACCAGGATTTATGGCTGCATCCGTCTGTATAAGCTTCATTTTCTTTTCGCCAATATTTAAGGAACGATTTAAAGCACTTATTATACCTGCTGTCACAGTTCCTGAAAATTCTTCTCCAGCAGGGTTTCCTATAGCAACCGCAAGCTCTCCTACCATTATTTGGTCCGAATCTCCAATTTTAGCTGCTGGAAGATTAGTTGCTTCTACTTTTACTACTGCTAAATCAGTTTTTGTATCTTGACCTAATACTTTTCCTTTATATTCAGTTCCATCATGCAAAGTTATTATTAACTCTGTGGCTCCATCAATAACGTGCTGATTTGTAATTATATATCCATCTTTTCTATATATAATTCCCGAGCCAGTACCTTTGTCTACCTGTTGAATTTGGAAGCCTCTATTAACATTTACTTTATTCTTAATCATGACTATTGATGGAAGTACTTCGTCAGCCACCTTTGCTACAGGATTTGTATACCAATCTGTGCTTAATAATTTTTTAGTAGGAGTGTTAGGATTAGTAGTATTATTATATGGAGATGTTGCTTCAGCAAAGCCTAATAGCTCTAGACCTCCAAATTGTAATATGCCGTAAGTAAATGCTCCTCCTATTAATACTCCAATTAGCATAGAGGCAAGTACTATATTAAGTAGTCTGCTCTTTTTATATTTTTTCTTGTAGCCCCTTTTCTCATCTTCATCATTATACATGACAAAACCAGTCCCTGTAGTATAACTATTGCCATAGGTCATTTTATAGTTCTCGTCTGCACTATTATTAGAATCATTATTAGAAGCATCATAATTATTGTTCATATTATAGTCGTCCATGAAAAACCCTCCCTACATATAAAATCTTATACATTAAGTAGTTACCCTTCTTTAATTATATTATAGACAAAAATTTTTAATAAAATATGAACAGATTGTAAATTTATTATTCTACACAGATAATTCTTTCGTGAGCAAGACTTATGCTGCTAATCCTAGGATGACAGTGTGACAACAGCCAAACAGTAATTAAACTATTGTTGGGCTATTTGCTATACTGTCGTTAAATTATTGTCTAATTACCATTAAAAAGCTCTAGTGTAAATCTAAATACTGTCCCTTCTCCAACTTTACTTTCTACCCATATTTGCTCTTTGTGATTTTTTATGATCTCCTTCACTATGGAAAGTCCTAAGCCTGTTCCTTTTATCTGCCTTGATCTTGCCTTATCTCCTTTATAAAATCTTTGCCAAATGTTATTTAGGTCACTTTCAGGTATTCCTATGCCTGTATCTTTAATTGATATTAAAGCCTTATTTTCTTTTGTTTCAGTTTCAATAAGCAAATTTCCACCACTATTCATGAATTTTATTGCATTATCTACTAGGTTCGATATTACCTGGGAAATACTCTCCTTATCCGCCAAAACCAGTGTAGGATCATAATTAAATCTGACCTCTACATTAATATCCTTCTCTTCAAGCTTATTGCTATAATTTATTATGATTCTTCTAATTAACTCATTGATATCAAACACTTCCATATTCGGAATGTCTTTTCCTGACTCCATTTTAGATAAGTCAAGAAGATTATTTATAAGCTCAGTAAGCCTGCCTGTTTCTCTATTAATTATGTCTAAATACTCTACTCTTCTCTCTTCGGAAAGCTCCACATCCATAAGCCCTTTTACATATCCTTTTATAAGTGTTAATGGCGTCCTTAATTCATGTGATACATCTGCTATGAAGCCTTTTCTCATTTCTTCTAGCTTGTCTAACTCTTCTGCCATGTGATTAAATGAAACAGCTAGCTGCCCAATTTCATCCTTTGACATTATTGATACTCTTTTATCAAATTCTCCCGAGGCTATTACTTTAGTTATTTGATTTATTTCTTTTATGGGTCTTGAAATCTTTTGAGAAATAAAATACAGTAGTATTACTGCTATAGTCATGGATATTAGTATTGAATAAATGATTATTTTATAAGTCTCGTTCAAGGTTTCTTTAATCTCATATATGGGTGAGTGCATGAAAATTCCATTTTCCACTTTCCCATTAATAAATATAGGTATCCCTACTGTCATGACTGGACTCTCAAAATATTCATCATAACTTCCTCTTTTAGCAATAATGTTTCCTTTTAAAACATTTACAATATCCTTTTCTGTAAGCTGTCTTCCAATTAACTTGGTTTCAGATCTATTAGACACTCCATAGACATATCCCATTTTATCTACAACCCATACCTTTGTATTTAAAAATCTTTCTATGGCTTCCATTTCTATTTCAAGTCTTTCATAGGTAACCTGATGATTAAGGTATTTTATTACTGTGGAGTTGAGCTTCTGCCCTTCGACAATTAAAGCTTCACTTCTTTTTTCAAAATAGTAATTTTCAAATATTTTTATCATGGATACCCCTAGCACAGCAAATATAACTAATATTACTATAAGATATACTGATACTAGTTTTTTAAATACTGTATTAAACACTTTTTTTCACCTCAAGCTTATAGCCTACTCCCCACACTGTTTTTATCTCATATTTATCTTCAACACCTTTAAGTTTTTCTCGGAGTCTCTTTATGTGAACGTCAACTGTTCTTGTTTCTCCTACAAAGTCGTATCCCCATATTTGCTCTATGAGCTGCTCTCTTGTAAAGAGCTTGTTAGGATTTGAAGCTAAAAAATATAATAGCTCCATTTCTTTTTTAGGCAAATTAAGCCTTTCATCATTTACCCTTATACTAAAATCATCCATATCTATCATTAATGAAGGAAAAATAATTTTCTCGCCGTTATTGTAGTCCTTAGGATTTGTCCTTCTAAGAACAGCTCTTATCCTTGCTATAAGCTCCTCTGGTTCAAATGGCTTTACCATATAATCATCTGCTCCAAGCCTAAGCCCTAATACCTTATCAAAGGTTTCTCCTTTAGCCGTAAGCATTATTATAGGCACTTGGCTAATCTTCTTTATTTCTCTGCAAACATCATATCCATCCATTTTAGGAAGCATAATATCCAATATAACTATACTTGGCATTTCTGTAATAAATTTTTTCACTGCATCTTCTCCATCAAATGCCTTTACTACCTGAAATTTTTCTTTTAATAAAAATAGCTCTATCATATTGCATATTTCCATATCATCATCAACTACTAGGACTTTATCAATGCTATCTAACATAATATCACCTCATTTAAAATCTATAATTCAATATTATCAAATTAAGCATTTATTGTGAACTTTTTGATATAATAGTTAAATATAGGGTAATGATAAATTAGCAATTTATACTTTATTTTTTCATCAGTGAGTACTCTATATATTTTAAAGTTAAATTTACATCTGAAAGGGGAATTTTATGACAAATATTTTTAATTCAGAAAATGTTATTTTTATTGGAATTATAACTAGTATTCTTGCTGGATTTTCTACTGGAATAGGGGCTCTGCCTATTTTCTTTACTAGAAATGTTTCTAATAAAACGTTAGACACTATGCTAGGATTTGCCGCAGGGGTAATGCTGGCTGCTACATCCTTTTCTTTAGTTATTCCAGCTATTGATGCTGGTGGTGGCGGGTTTAAAGGAGCTGGCATTACATTAATAGGTATTTTACTTGGGGGAATATTTTTAGATTTTACTGATAAGCATTCTCCTCACATTCATCTGCTAGATAAACGTGAAGAAGGAAATAAATCATCTTTAGCTAAGATGTGGTTATTTATAATTGCTATAACTATACATAACTTTCCAGAAGGTCTTGCTGTAGGTGTAGGTTTTGGCGATGGCAATGCAGCAAACGGAATTACTTTAGCCATAGGTATAAGCCTCCAAAACCTGCCTGAGGGTATGGCAGTAGCACTAGCCCTAGTTAGAGAAAAATATTCTATGAAAAAGGCATTCTTGATTGCATTATTAACTGGTCTAGTTGAACCAATTGGTGCTTTTGCTGGATTGCTGTTAGTTAGTATTGCCAGACCTTTATTACCTCTTATATTGGCTTTTGCAGCTGGAGCAATGCTATTTGTTATCAGTGACGAAATAATACCTGAAACCCATAAAAACGGCTATGAAAGGCAGGCCACTTATGGGGTACTTATTGGATTTGCTGTAATGATGTTTTTAGATGTCACTTTAGGCTAGTCACAGGCAAAGCGGCGAGTATTCGCCGCTTTAATTATTGCTAATCTTATGATTGATTCCCTATAGTTCTATGTGACCACACAAAAAAGAGTGAAAAGTACAGAACCCTATGAATTAGTAGTATATTCGAGGGCAACAGCTCTGTAAGACGAGCTATTTAATAATAAAATTCCTAAGCTTTACATAGTATAGGAATAATACTTATATATTAGCTTGTCCAGCTCAACGCTTAACTCTAGAGCTTTTGCTCTGTCTACTATTTCGCTCTCTAGTAGCTTGTTTAACTCTTCTTGTTTATTTTCTATTGCATTTTTTATATCCTCGGTAGAACAATTACACATAGAATCTCACTTCCTTATAAAAAATAGACAATAAACGGTAAAATTCGGCTAAGTATTGCTTTTTTAGTAATAGCATGGCATATATATTATAAATTATAGCATTTTCTGACAATAAAGACAATACAATATACCCCGCTTTGCTTATTTTACGCATTTTTTCGTGTTACAATCTACGACATTTTCTGATAAAATCAATTATATCTAATGAGGTATTTTATCCCTACCCAATTTCTCCCTTTTTTAAACGTACTTACCTTTTTTCACTTGCCTTTTTACTACTAAAAGAAGATTCTATCAGCTTCAAAGAGCTTATTTTTTTATAACGAATAGAGAATTTCTGTTTTTAGAAGATTTTTATCACCTCACTATTAATTTATTGGATATATTATATCAGTACTCGTTTTTTCTGCTAATATGTCTACAGTCATATTTCTCATGGTACCATCATTTTTTAAATAAACACCATTTAAGACTATATACTTCATATTTTATTTCATATATATCCTTCCCATTATGTAAACAAACAAAAACTATTCTCATGTTCCCAGCAAACTTTTCCTCATATGTTTTAGATATTTTTTCATAGTCATTTTTAAAAACAAAAAAAACTACAGGGGGGGTTGCCCTGTAGTCAAAGGGGGGGAATTATTATTCATTTTGGGGGTAGTTTATTTAGATGATAACCGTTATCATCTATCTATTATTATATTACCCAGGGTTAACAGTACTAAACACTTTTTATGTAATTTTTATTTAAATTATTTATACTTTATAACAACTATTACGCTAGGATGCTTAAAAATTATAGGCCTATTTGAGATACAATCTTTATTAACCGTCATAACGCAATACCTCATTCATAAGTGTCTTGGACTAAAGCATTTTTGTTCCAAGTTCTTCTATTTTTCATGCAAATACATTATAATAGATATTAAATGATATATTATATATAAATATATTTGACGAGGTGAGATATGCAATGAAAAAAGTAGTTGATAGGTTTTTAAATTATGTAGCTATAGATACAAAATCAGAATATGATTCTCCAGACTTTCCTAGTTCAAAAAAACAATTTGAGCTGGCAAATCTTTTGGTGAAGGAATTAAATGATTTAGGGCTGGAGGATGTATCAGTAGATGAAAATTGTTATCTAATGGCTACTCTTCCTTCAAATACAGAAAGAAAAGTCCCTACTATTGGCTTTATTGCCCACATGGATACTAGTCCTGATATGTCGGGAGAAAATGTAAAGCCTAAGATAGTTGAAAACTATGATGGTAAGGATATTATCTTAAATAAGGAAAACAGTATAGTTTTATCTCCTAAGGATTTTCCTGAGCTTAAAGAATACATAGGCAAAACTTTAATCACTACAGATGGGACTACTCTACTGGGAGCTGATGATAAGGCAGGTATAGCAGAAATAATGAGTGCTGTTGAATACCTAGTAAATAACCCTCAAATAAAACATGGAAATATAAAGATTGCTTTTACACCAGATGAGGAGGTAGGCAGAGGTGCAGATTATTTTGATGTGGAGAAGTTTAATGCGGACTTTGCATATACAGTTGATGGTGGCGGATTAGGAGAATTAGAATATGAAAACTTCAATGCTGCTGGGGTTAAGTTGGTTATAAAGGGTAGAAATGTACACCCTGGAAGCTCTAAAAACAAGATGATAAATTCAATAGAAATAGCAATGGAATTAAATTCTATGCTGCCTGAAAATCAAAAGCCTAAATATACAGAAGGCTATGAGGGATTCTTCCTGCTTTCATCTTTGAATGGCGAGGTTGAAGAAACAAAAGCTAGCTACATTATAAGAGATCATTTCAAGGATAAATTTGAAGAAAAGAAGGCTCTTATGCAAAAAGTAGTAGATTTTTTAAATGCTAAATATGGTGAAGGTACTGTTCATGTGGAAATAAAGGATCAATATTACAACATGAAGGAAAAAATAGAGCCTGTAATGCATATAGTAGACACTGCGAAAAAAGCAATGGAAGAGCTCGGAATAACTCCTATAATAACTCCTGTACGCGGCGGTACTGATGGTGCAAGACTATCCTATATGGGACTGCCTTGTCCTAATCTATTCACTGGTGGACATAACTATCATGGGAAATATGAGTTTATCTGTACTGAATCTATGGAAAAAGCTGTAGAGGTTATTTTGAAGATTGTGGAGTTGTATAGTAGATAATTTAAAATAAATTTTACTACTTAATATAAAATAGAGAACTTTGGTATATTATAAGTATAAACAATTAAAAATTGTTGAGACGAGACAATTGGACTCAATAAGAAAAGCAGGTGTTAGGGCACTTGCTTTTCTTATGTCGGCGATGACAGCTAGACCCACCTCCTTTCTTCGAGTGTAGAATAATTATATTATGAAGGCATACTCCGTGTTTAAAATAAGTGAAAGACATGGAAAAAGTATGAACCTCAGTTGACAAAGTAAATGCAACCCCATGGAATTAAGGTGGGTGCATTTACTTTATCAGCTGAGGGCTTTCGGAGGAATAGTGGGGACGAAAAATAGCGATAGAATTACGACGAAGATTATGCTAAAATTATTTTCAAGAACACAGTAACAATAAACTCGCTAAAGTTTTGAGAGGCGGTGAACTCATGAAGAGGGATAAACGTGGTAACTGCTCAGTATGGTTGAGAAATCTGCCGCAGGTCATGCTGAGCGATATGAAATAAATGCGGTCAAGCTCAACCGTACTTTTTCATTCACTATAAAATGAAAAGGAGCACGGTTATGAAGCATTTGAAAAAAATCGCTAAAAAGTACAAAACACTTATGCTTGTCTATCTCGTAATGGGGCTAGCTCAGGCATTTTTACAAAGCTTTGGCTCACGCTACTTCCAAAAGGTCATTGATAATTTCACAAGTAATACCTTATCGTTCTCGACCATCGCCATATATGGAGCAGCAATGATCTTACTCTATATCATCAGCTATCTTGATGAGTATCCGGGGCGTAAACTTGAACATGGTATTGGCCTGAGCTTAAAAACTGACGCCTTACGGAAAACGTCTGTAATCGACTACCTTTCTTATGTTAAGCTCGGAACAGGTACACTAATACAGCGGATTGAAAACGGAGCAGTAGCAGGTAGCAACATTCTATTCGGGTTTTATTTACAGGTTGCCAGCGAACTGATTCCAGAGATGTTTTTTAGCATTACTTTCATCTTTATCATCAACCGCTCAGTCACAATAGCGATATTACTTGGATACATAGTCGTTTTCATTATCACGAATCTTTTACTCAAAGCATTGTATAAAGTTAAAGCCAACATCCTTGTAAATGAAGAAAAGCTCAATCACTTTCTTGTCCGCGGCTTTATGGAAATGGTTGTGTTTCGGGTGAACCGCCGCTTTACTAATGAAATTAAGAAAGCAGAGGCGGCATCAGGAGAAATCGTATCTTCAAAAGTTAAGATGACTTTAATCCACGAAGCTTTCTTCACCATTTTTGCAATACTTGTAGGGTTTGTGAAAATTGGTATTATCGTTTACGGCTGGATAACAAAGGCATTGACTATTGGAGAGATAGTAGCTCTTATAGCACTCGTTAACAATTCTTATGTCCCTATCGCCATATTCAATGTGCTCTACATTCAATACAAACTGGACAAGGTTGCTTTTGCAAGGTATACGGATTTTTTGGACGCAAAAGAAGACGAGCACCTAACACAGGGAATGTCTGTTGCTAAAGTTAAGGGCGACATATCGTTTTCTGAAATCAATTTCAATTATAATGACCGGGAAATCTTTAGGAACTTTAACCTCCAAATTGGGCAAGGAAGAACTGTGGCCTTTGTTGGCGAGAGTGGCTCAGGGAAATCAACAGCAGTTAAATTACTTGTCGGTTTGCTGCATCCGAATGATGGGCATATCTTAATAGACGGCATAGATTTAAATAAAATAAATCTCAATAGTTACTATGAAAATATCACTTATCTCCCTCAGGAGCCTCCTATTTTTGACGGAACTCTGCGAGAAAATCTTGTTTTTGATGATGCGATTGACGATGATATTCTGATTGAGGCCATAAAGAAAGCGGGACTGGACAGCCTGTATTCAAAACTTGAAAAAGGTTTGGATACTCCCCTCGGGGAACGAGGCATCAGTCTTTCTGGTGGTGAACGCCAGCAACTCGCTCTTGCTCGTCTCTGGTTTTCAGACGCTCAGATTATCATATTCGATGAAGCTACATCGGCAATAGATAACCTGACAGAAGAAGCCGTTATGAAAAATGTCATGTATTTGCTGTCGGGCAAGACGGTTATCGCCATTGCTCACCGACTTGACTCTGTTAAGTCATTTGATGACATTATTGTGTTTCAAAACGGACACATTGTTGAACACGGTAAATTTGATACGTTAATTGAGAAGCACCAATATTTCCATGAACTTTATAGCAGGTCGATGGCTTAGATAACAGAAAAAAGAACGGATACTCCATACACAGAGTATCCGTTCTCTCATACAAAACCGTCTGCTGGGTAGCTATTAGACATAGGGCGTTTTACATGTCTTATTATGAAATGCAATCGAAAAACCTCATGTTTTCAGTATATAGGAGTTCTTTCGCTTACGTTCGGATGACAAAATAAGACTTTTTCAATGATTTCATAGCTTCCCAATGTTTTTCTGTTTTTGCTACTTTTAAGTCATAAAAAAGACAAGAGAAAAATTTTCTCCTGCCCTATATCACTCTATTTTGAGGATTTCCCTCTATCCATTTGATTATATTTTCAAATGTAATCTCTGCTCTTCTCTTCATAGATTCCTTTGTTGCAAAGCCTATATGTGGAGTTAGTACTGTATTTGGCGTATTAAGTAATGGATAACCTGATGGTAGCGGCGGCTCCATATCGAATACGTCTATGCCTGCTCCTCCTAGCTGTCCATTCTTTAGTGCCTCTGCCAAAGCAGCATTATCTATAATAGGACCTCTAGCTATATTTATGATTAGTGCATTTTTCTTCATTAGTTTTAGTTTTTCTGCATCTATCAAGCCTCTTGTATCCTTTGTTAGTGGAAGATGAATAGTTACTATATCACTTTCTTTTAACAGTTCTTCTAATGATAGATAGACGACTCCTTTATTTTTTAGCCCTTCGTTTTCACTTCTATTATAAGCTATTACATTACACCCAAATGCTAATCCTATCTCAGCTACTCTGCTTCCTATGGTTCCAGTTCCTATTACTCCTAAGGTTTTACCAGATAAGTCTGTTTGACTAAATCCTGCCATGGTCTTTCCATTTCTAGTGGCTTCATCCAATGGAACTATGTTTCTAAGTAATGAGATAATTAAGCCATATGTAAGCTCTGCAACTGATGGTGTGCTATATCCTGCTGAATTTGAAACTACTATGTGATTTTCCTTACACGCTTCTAAATCTATTTGATCTACTCCAGTAAATGCTACTGAAATCAATTTCAGCTTATCATTGGATTCTATGACTTCACCTTTCAATGGCATATTAGCTAACACTACTACATCCATGTCTTGAATTCTTTTCTTTAGTTCTTCTATTTCTGTTGTTTTTTCATTGTGTATTATAAGTTCATGTCCTTTGTCTGTAATAGGCTTTGCTATGGCTCTGATTTCCTCCTCTTTTATTCCTAAAGGCTCTAACACTACAATTTTCATTTATCAACAACTCCTTTATTTATGTTCATTTATATTAGTACCCATATTCCAAGATAGTTAATAATTTCTTCAATATTTTCCTACGTTTTATTATAGCATTTTTGAAAAGGAAAATCATAGGTTGTTAGGGCAAGGGGATGGAAAACTAAATCAAGGGCGAAATCACACCCTTGATTTAGTTTTTACTTGCCAGCCACTGTTAAGCTGTTTATTTTAATTGAGGGAGAACCAAAATAATTTCCATCTGGAAATGAGAATTTAGTATCATTTCCTATGGCTGTTATCTCACTTAACATCTTAAAGAAGTTCCCTGAGACGACCATCTGACATAATGGTTTTGTTATCTGTCCTTTTTCTATTAAAAATCCATTAGATGATATTGAAAAGTCTCCTGATGTTGGATTGATACCAGCATGTAATCCTTGTATATCCGTAATGATAATACCTTCGTTTACGGTACCTATCATATTCTCTAGAGTGCTATCTCCTTCTTCAATATACATATTAGTAGGCATAACCCCTATGGAGCTTTTATGGGAGTTTCTAAAGCCATTTCCCGTTGACTTTGAGCCTTCTTTTTCTCCTGTCTTTTTATTGTGAAGGAAGGTTTTTAAAATACCTTTTTTAACTATATACTTAGAGTATGTAGGAGTACCTTCATCATCAAAGGTCCTACATACTACTCCATTATCCATTAATGGGTTTTCTATTATATTTAAATTTGAAACTCCTATGGTTTTACCAATTTTGCCCTTCATTAAGGACAAATTCTTTTGAACAATATTACCTAGAAATACTTGAGACATGCTGCTAAACAAGTCAGCTGCAACATTATTTCTAAGAATTATTTCGTAGTTTCTTGATTCTATTGACGTAGCTCCAAGCATATTCACAGCATCAGAAACCGCTTCTCTAGCTAATTTGTTTTTATATTCATCCAGCAAATCATCTATAATCATATAGGAGTGTCCTGTTTGTACATCCTTTTCATCCTTTGCTACAATAGAAAGACTTATTATTCCTAAGCTATAGCTACCCTCTAAGTCTAATCTTCTTGTATTTTTTATAAACACGGAGCTAGCATATTCATTATATCTGCAAGATTCTACTGCCTTTACATTTTCGTCAAAGGCAAGGGCTTCTTTTTCTATAGATTTTAAAAAGTCCATTTTCTGTTCGTCTGTATATTGGCCTAATTTATTGGCAGTTTCATTTATATCTTCATATTTATTATCAGGAGCAGATAATACCTCTATGTCTTCACTGTCATTATTTTCTGCATATTGAATTAAATTTTTAAGTAATTCATCAACAGAATCCTCTGCAAGCTTTTCAGTATATGAATACCCCATTTTCCCTTTATAAATGCCTCTGAGAGATAGGACACTTTCCTCTGCTACCTTATATTTCTCTAAATTACCTTCATAAATATTGAAGCCTGTAGATGAGTTTTTCGCAATATAGACTTCCATATCTTCAATTCCATGTTCTTTCCCTTTTTGGAATAATAGCTGAATATCCACTATGCTTCCTCCCTTCCACCTACAGTCATTGATTTCACTCTAATAGTAGGCTGCCCTGCTCCAATAAACAGTGCACCGCTAGCTGCATAGCAATAGCCCTGTCCTATTTGTAAATTGTTGCCTACCATATCTACGTCCTGAAGAATTTTACTGCCGTTACCAATGAGAGTAGCACCCTTAACCGGCTTAGTTATTTTTCCATTTTCAATTAAGTAGGCTTCAGAAAGAGAAAAATTAAAATCTCCAGTAGCAGGGTTCACAGAGCCTGCATTTAGGTACTTTGCAAATAGTCCATATTCTGTATTCTGTATAATTTCTTCTCTTGTGCTATTGCCATTATCTATATAAGTATTAGTCATTCTTGAAGTCGGTGCAAAACGATAATTCTGTCTTCGTCCTGATGCTGTTGACTCTACACCCATTCTTCTCCCATTCAACTTATCTACCATATAGCTCTTTAGAATTCCATTTTCAATAAGTGTGTTCTTCTGTGTCCTTTTACCTTCATCATCTACTCCAAGGGAGCCCCATGAGTTAGTAATAGAGCCATCATCAACTAAAGTGACTATGCTTGATGCAATTTGCTCTCCTACTTTATTAGAGAATACTGAAAGCCCCTTTGCAACTGATGAAGCCTCTAAGCTATGACCACATGCCTCGTGGAACATTAGCCCTCCAAAGCCATTATCAACTACCACTGGCATAACACCTACAGGACTGTAGTCAGCAATCACCATAGTTTTGGCAGTTCTAGCTGCCTCCCTTGCGTAATCCTCGATGTTTATAGTGTCGTAGAAATCTAGCCCCATTAAAGCTCCTGGTCCTATATAGCCCGTTCCCATTTGTCCTTCATGTTCTGCCGCTACTATAATTAGCATCCTAGTTCTTACTCTTTTATCCTCTACATAAACTCCTTCTGTATTAGCTATAAGTACATTTTGCTCTTGATCTAAATAGTTTACTGTTACTTGAGATATTAACTCATCATAGCTTTTTGCTGCTGCTGTAGCTCTTTTTGTAAGCGCAATCTTCTTCGATAAATCTACTTTACTTGGAAGTATATTATATTTATGAATATTAGGTTCTACATATTTGTCAAGGTTAATTGCTAAATCCTTTTTGACTCCCTTAAGAGTTTTTGATACCTTTTTAGTAATACTTATTAAATTATCCCTTGATAAATCATTGGTATAAGCATACATACTATTTAAACCGTTGAATATCCTAATACCTATTCCATAATCTCTACCGCTCATTCCTCTTTCAATATGACCTCCTACAGTAGCTATTTCTGTAGAGAAGTTGTTCTCAACAAATACTTCTGCAAAATCTCCACCGCTTGATAGGGCTATATTGAATATATCTTCTATAGATGCTTTACTTAGCATTTTATTGCCCCCTTTAATCTGTCAGTTTTCCCTGTGTATTTAAAATAGATGACATGCAACAAAGTGTTCCTTGTCTACTTCCTTTAGCATTGGGGTTACCTCACCACATATTTTTTTAGCATACATACATCTTTGCCTAAACTTACATCCTTCTGGAGGATTAATAGGACTTGGCACCTCTCCTTCAAGCTTAATTCTGTGTCTTCTATCTTCTACCTTTGGATCAGGTATTGGTATTGCTGATATTAGAGCCTTGGTATAAGGATGCAGCGGATTATCATACAACACTTCGTTACTAGCTAGCTCTGCCATTGAGCCTAGATACATTACACCTACTCTATCTGAAATATGTTTTACCATTGAAAGGTCGTGAGAAATAAATAAATAGGTTAATCCCATTTCCCTCTGCAACTTAATCAATAAATTTACTATTTGAGCTTGAATAGATACATCTAGTGCAGAAATAGGCTCATCACACATTATGAACTCTGGCTCTACTGCCAAGGCTCTAGCAATTCCTATTCTCTGTCTTTGTCCACCAGAAAGCTCATGAGGAAATCTTAATCTATGCTCTGAGTTTAGACCTACCTTTTGAAGCAGGTCCTCTATTCTCTCTCGTCTTTCATTATCACTAAGCTTCAGATGAACGTCCATACCTTCTCCTATAATATCACCAATAGTCATTCTAGGGTCTAATGATGCATAAGGGTCTTGGAATATTACCTGAGCCCGTTTCTTAAACTTTAGTCTTTCACTACGGTTCATAGAACTAACATCTTTTCCATCAAAATAAACTTGCCCGCCTGTTGCTCCATATATGCCTAATATTGTTCTGCCACATGTGGTTTTGCCACAGCCTGATTCTCCAACTAATCCAAATGTTTCACCTTTTTTTATGCTAAAAGATACACCATCCACAGCTTTTAACGTTAATTTTCTGCCTATCTGAAAATATTTCTTCAAATCCACTACTTGTATTAAGTTTTTATCACTCATTTATTTCACCTCTCAATAAAAAAGGTCTTTCTACTCTAGGTGCATCTGGATGTTGCAGCCAACAAGATAATTTATGAGTACTTGATAGCTGGGTCTGTTTTGGTTTTTCCTCTAAGCAGATTTCCATTGCATGTTCACATCTAGACGCAAATGGACATCCTTGTAAAGGAAGTATTAAATCAGGTGGCGTACCTCCTAATGAATATAATTCTTCCTTACTCTTAGTATCAAGTCTTGGTACAGAATTTAATAGTGCCCAAGTATATGGATGCCAGCTATTATAGAAAATTTCATTTCTAGTACCTGTTTCTACAATGCTCCCAGCATACATAACCTGAATCCTATCTGCAAAATTTGCAACAACTCCAAGGTCATGAGTAACAAGTATTATTGCAGTATTAAACTCCTGTTTTAACTCATTAAGCAAGTCTATAATTTGAGCCTGAATAGTCACGTCAAGAGCTGTAGTTGGCTCATCTGCTATTAAAATCTTTGGATTACAGGATAGTGCAATTGCAATCATTACCCTTTGTCTCATTCCTCCAGATAATTCATGAGGATATGCCTTTACCCTTTCCTTGGCATTAGGTATATTAACTAATTCAAGAAGTCTAATGGCCTCTGCTTCTGCTTCACCTTTACCCATTTTTTTGTGTATTTTTAGTGCTTCCATTATTTGCTTGCCTACTGTCATTGTAGGATTTAAAGATGTCATAGGGTCTTGGAAAATCATGCTCACATCTTCTCCCCTAAGGGAAGTTAATCTTTTTTTATTCATTTTTATAACATTTTCACCTTCAAATAAAACCTCAGAACCAGCTTTTATTGTTG
Organism: Firmicutes bacterium UBA3546; assembly: GCA_002376545.1. GTDB lineage: Bacteria > Bacillota > Clostridia > Tissierellales > Proteiniboraceae > Proteiniborus. Next base: position 34,621 of record DFOH01000041.1, read on the forward strand.
CTGGAGGTTCTTTTAATAATCTTAGTATAGCTTTTGCTGTAACAGTTTTGCCGCAGCCTGACTCCCCAACAAGAGCTAATGTCTCACCCTTTTCTAAGTCAAAGTTAATTCCCCTAACAGCCTTTACTTCACCAGCATAAGTGTGAAACGAAACATTTAAATCTTTAACTTCTAGTATCTTACTCATTTTAGCTCCCCCTTATTGTCTTAGTTTAGGATCTAGAGCATCTCTAAGTCCATCACCTAGTAGCGTAAATGACAACATAGTCAAAGCAATCATTAGTCCTGGAAAAAACATTTGATAAGGGTGAAACATAAAGTTCTGTTGTGCTGCTGATGCTAATGCACCCCATGAAGTGTTTGGTGCTTGAATCCCTAATCCAATATAGGATAAGAAAGTCTCTGAAAATATATAGCCAGGAATATCAAAAGTAATAGATACCAAGATTATTCCAAGAGAATTTGGTATCAGGTGTTTAGTTATAATCTTCCAAGGCCTAACTCCTAAGGCTTCGGCAGCTATAATATATTCCTGTTGTTTTATCTGTAGCATTTGACCTCTAACAAGTCTTGCCATACCGCACCAGCCAGTTAGAGTAAGTGATATGAGCATAGTTCCCAGGCTTTTGCTGTCTGTAAGAATAGAAATCAATATAACAACTATTAAATAAGGTATAGAAATTAGGACTTCTACTATTCTCATCATAATAGTATCTATCCTTCCTCCAAAATAGGCTGCTATGGCTCCATAGATGCTACCTACTACGGTTGCTATTAAAGCACCAGTAATACCTATGATAATGGACACTCTTCCACCCTGCCATACTCTAGAAAACATATCTCGGCCTAGATGGTCTGTGCCAAACCAAAATTCTGAATTTGGCTTCACATTTTTCATAACTTTGCCATTTTCATCTTTAATCAACTCCTCATATTTATATTCATTTATATGAGGTCCTATTATTGTCATAATTACTAAAATTAAAAGGATTATGATAGCTACCATAGCAACTTTATTAGTCTTTAGCCTTCTCCAAGCATCTTGCCAATAGCTCATACTAGGGCGGGCAATTGTCTCTGATGAAGTGGTATCTATGCCAATCTTTTTAAATTTATTTATTGAAATGCTTTCCATCATCTTCCCCCCTACTTGCTGTTTTTAGAAACCCTAATCCTAGGATCTATGACACCATAAAGTAAATCTACTACTAATTGTGAAATAACAAAAAGTGCTGCATAAAAAACAGTAGTACCGATTATCATAGTATAATCCCTGTCATTAATTGAATTGATATAATAGAATCCTAATCCTGGAATACCAAATATCCTCTCAATAACGAAGGAGCCTGTAAAAACGCCAGCTATTTGTGGTCCAAGTATTGTAATAGCAGGAAGTATTGCGTTTCTAAGCACGTGCTTTCTCACTACGTTAAATGGACTAACACCCTTTGCCTGTGCTGTAAGGATATAATCTTGATTGACAACCTCCAGAACATTAGAGCGCATATATCTTGCATAAGTGGCAATAGAGCCGAGACACATAGCTGCTGTAGGAAGTATTGTATGCTTAAGCTTTCCCCAACCAGTAGTTGGAAGTAATTTGAATTTAACTGTAAAGGTATATTGAAGCAATGCTGCAATAATAAATATTGGGATTGTAACTCCAAGAATAGCAATAAACATAACTAAATAATCAGGCCACTTATTCCTATTTAGTGCTGCAACTATTCCAAGAACAATACCTATAGATACTCCAATTGCTATTGCTTGAAGACCAAGTCTTCCAGATACCTTTGAATTTTTTAATATCGTATCAGTAACTGACCTGCCTGGATACCTTAAGGATTCTCCTAAATTGCCCTCTGTAATTACATTTTTCATAAACCTACCATATTGTACAGTAACGGGCTGATCTAATCCATATTTCTTATAGTAATTAATTCTAATTTGCTCAGGTAATTTCTTAGCCATATGTGCTAAGGGGTCGCCCGGTATGCTGTGCATTAAGAAAAAAGTAAGTGTTGTAATAATCCATAAAGTGAGGAGCATATATCCAACTCTTTTTAATATATACCTACCCATAATCTTCCTCCTTATCCTATTTGGCAAAATAGCAGTTTATAGGCACTGCCCATAAACTGCTATCAATATCTTTGTCCTATCTACCTATAGTATGCGCATATTTATATCCTGAAGTACCAAATGGTGTGACTCCTAATTCATGAACATATTTGTATCTAAATATATTTGATCTTGGATATACTACTGGTGCTACTACTGCTTCATCATATATTAATATTTTTTCTGCTTCACTAAAGTACTCTAAACGCTTAGCTGGCTCCATCTCCTTAGATGCTAAATCTATAAGCTCATCATATCTATCATTTCCCCAACCGGTTCCTATGGCACCTGCATCAGATGTGTGTAAGCTTAACATTGATACTGGGTCATTAAAATCTGCTCCCCATGCCATATATCCTAATTGGAATTCTCCTTTTTCTACAGCTGCGTTAAATATTGGCCAATCATTAGTTTCAATCTCAATATTAACACCTAGCTTATTAATATACATTTGCTGTAGGTATTCACCATAATCTCTAAACCATTGATTTGTTCCACCTAAACTAATTTTAACAGTAAGCTTTGATGTATCTGGGTCCATTCCTAGTTCTTCTAATCCTTTAACTAGAAGAGCTTTAGGGTCTGGATTATCTTTTACTAATGCTTTAACTGGTTCTTCTACAGCTGTACGATACTCTTGGTCGTCTATTGAAATACTTGGTGGCACCCAACCATAGGCTGGAGCAGGAACTCCATCAAACATTACATTAGCCAACTCTTCCCTATCAATAGCAGCTGAAAAAGCTTTTCTTATATTAGCATTCTTAAATACTTCATTTTGAGTGTTGAAGAATACAAAGTAAGTACTAGGTTCAATTATTTCAATATATTGTAGGTTCTCGTCTGCCATGAATTTTTCTTTCCATTCTGGTTGACTAGCACCAGCTTGGTCAAGCGAACCATTAGCTAGAGAATTGTATATTGCATTTTCATCTTGGATAATTTTCAGAGTAACAGTTTGTAATTTTACTGTATCCTTATCCCAATAGTTTTCATTCTTTGTTAATATTAGTTCGCTGTTATGGGCCCAAGTAGCTAGAGTAAATGGTCCATTATAGACTACCTTATCAAGCTCTGTACCATATGTGTCACCATATTTTTCGACTATATCCTTTCTTTGTGGCAGCGTAACTCTTAGAGAAGTTAACTGTATGAAATATGGTGTTGATGACTCAAGAGTTATTTCAAGAGTCTTTTCATCAAGCGCTTTAATTCCAAGCTCATCTACTGTAAGTTCTCCTCTATTTACTTTAGCTGCATTTTTAATAGGCATTAATAAAAATGCATATGGAGATGCTGTTTCCTGATCTAGAGATCTTTTCATACCATATTCATAATCTTGAGCTGTTACAGGTACTCCATCTGACCAGGTATTGTCTCTTAGCTTAAATGTCCAAACAGTGCCATCTTCATTAGGCTCCCAAGATTCTGCTCCAGCAGCTGCTACAAAGTTTACAAATACCCCATTTTCCTCTTTTTCTTCTAGTCTAGTAAGTGGTTCCATTACATTATTAAGTACTGCATTTGAATAGCTGTCTGCTCCCTTAGATGGGTCTAAGGTACTTGGCTCAGCAGACATAAAGAAATTTAAATATTGTTCACTGTCAAGTTCTTGTCCAGTTCCTTGTGCCGTTTGTCCCCCTGTTTGACTTTGCTGTTCTGTGTTTCCTTCACTGTTAGTTTGGGAATCGTTTTCCCCACAACCAACAAGAATAGTTAGAAGTAATACAAAAACAATAGCTAGAGATAGATATTTTTTAATACTCATATACTGTCCCTCCTTTTTTTGTTTTAGGGCTAGCACATCCCAAACACTGACAATAATACCATGTTTGGTTTTAATTGCTAGTTTTTATATTTCTTAATAAGAGTATAGAATATTTTCTAACATTAGTCAATACTTTTCTAACAACCTAATTGTTAAATTTATATCAAGTATTTATTGAACTTTATCCTCTATTACAGCTTGAATACATTTATCATAATTAAAATCTGAATTAGGTGTAGGATCATCTACTATAATATCTGGAATTGTTTTCGCTTCCATATTTATAGTGCCATCAGCATTTATTCCTAGTTCGCTGCTAAACCTAATTACTAATCCGCTATTAGGAAGATATGCAAATGGGATTTCAGGGAAAACTCTATCCCCTCCAGTTGTTTCCCCAACTAATGTGGCAAAGTCTGTATCCTTCGCGAAGGATGCGAATTTTTCAGATGATGAAAAAACATACTTATCTACTAACAAATACACCTTGCCATTAAAATTCAAATCCCCCCACCAAGGCTGTACTATAACAAAATTTCTATCATAGTATTGAAAGTCTGTCTTTACTTCCGGTGGAAATTTGTTCAATATCTCTTCATCTAGCTTCTCAATTGGTTTTGCAGTAGGCACTTTATACATCTCATATCTGTTCCTATAATCTCCTCTAAAAAACGAATAATACTCAACCTTCAATGTCTCATCTATTAAGAATTCTACAACATTCTTCCAATAATTATCAAATCCTCCACTATTCCCTCTTATATCTATAATAAGTTTTTCATAATCCTCTACTTCTCTTAAAAAGTTGCCTATTTTTGAATAATCCTCATTTATGTGGTACGCAGACATGGACTTGATTTTCATATATGCCAGTTCATCTTCTATTAATACTTTAGTTTCTAAAACAGGTTCATTACTTATTAAAAAATTGGAATTAGGATTAAGCTCTATATTTTCTACATTTCCATTGAAGCCGTATCTTTCCATGGACTTCCCATAATTAAGTACTTCATGCTTGTTAGGATAAAAATGCTTATAGTAGCGATTATATATTTCGCCAGAGAAAACATGAGTATGGTCGTTATTTAAATCATCTAGTATTTTACTTATTGCAACATAAAACTCAACATCATTTTTTGTATTCTTTATTATTTTTTCATACTTCTTTTTGTTTCCAATCCAGTCAACATTATGTAATCTTTTGTTTACATTAAAAAACGAGAAATTTTCTTCTAAGAGATTGTACATATACTCAAAATCCTCTAGCTTTTTCTCAGTAGTTAGATTAGTTTCTATTATCCCATAATAAGATGCTTCCTTAGCTGTTGTTATGTACGCTTCCTCATTAGAGCATCCAGCTAGTATACTTAAAGATAGTATTGCTACTAAAAATAGCATGCAAGCTCTAGTAATTCTCTTTATTTTCACCCTTATTCTCCCTCCATCCTTTAATATATCTTTCTTAGGTTAACGTTTTCACAAATTCATTATATAACAATATTTTTATATGTTCAATAATTTTCTTATTATGTTAGAACTTATTCTAACATATGTTGATTTATTCCCTTTCATACTATATTATGTTAATATATCACTAAAAAGTTTGGGAGGAGATATGGTGGAATACAAAGTAGAACACAATAGGGCAATAGAATTTCTTGCAGCAGTATATAAATATGGTACTAATAGAATGCAACAAGTTAATTGGAATAGTAGAGATTTTCAAGGGGACTCTGGAAGGGGTCTATTAGATTATGCGCCAAGTAAAGATGTGAAGGAATGGTTAAAATATGTAGATGATAATATTTCTCCTTTTTTCATGAATAATATAGTACTTATAGTATCTAAATTAGTAGCAGCACTGGACTTTTGCTTTGAATTAGCTATTTCAAAAAATATGGTTGAACCCCTAGAAATAATAGAGGCTTTAAAGGAAGTTAACAGTATAGATATAATATATAGTGTTTATGAAAGATATAACCTAGATGTTTCCTTTGAAAGTGAAAATGAAATCATTAAAAACTCTTTAATAAATCTGTATAGTGTGGAAATAGCCTCGCTTTTTATGCAAATAAAAAATCATCCTGATAAATTTAAAGATGAATTAATAGAAACATTTGAGCTATTTTATAAACTGTATTATCAGCCCTTTGAAAAAAAGGTTTATGATTTTATGGAGAAAAGATGCATAGAACATAATAATCTATTTCAAGAAGACCCCATGTATTTTTTAAATACTATTGGTTTGGGGGATTATTCTAAAATAGTGGCTGAGGAAAAGGAACTGCGATTGCTTGTTAGCTTCTTTATTGATTTGGGATTTGTTCATTATTATGTAGATGGTACTTTTATCATGATATATGGTCATTACATAGAACCTAGGCTTAATAATAAACTAACTCAGGAAAAATGCAAAATCTTATTTAAGGCTCTCTCAGATGAAAAAAGATTAGAAATAATAAGGATTACTAGTGAACGCCCTTGGTATAACAAGGAATTAGCTGATTATTTCAATTTGACTACTGCCACATTATCCTATCATTTAAATTTATTGCTTGAACTAGGCATATTGAATTTCGAACCTAGCATTAGTAATCGCTATTATTATACGACTAACAAGGCACACCTAAAAGCACTATTTGAAATGGCTTTTAACGAAATAGTAGGACAGGAATAAAGAAGAGCATGACCTTTAGGTCATACCCTTCTTTGTTTTTAATAGCTCAATTATTCAAATAGAAGTAGTCATAAACTACTTTAGATACCTTTCCGACCATCTCTTTAGCTTCTACATCGCTACTTGCTTCTGTTACAAAAACCCCTAGTAGATAATCAATATTGTCTAAATAAAATATTCCTATGTCATGGCTAAGGTTTTTTAGTCCTCCAGTTTTATGGGCCATGTCTACATCTTCAAGAAGAAATCTTCCTAAGCAGTCTTTGTACTTTTGTTTTCTTAGTATGTCAATCATAAGGTCGCACATATGAGAAGTAAGTATCTGTTTTTTATATATGCCCTCCATCATTGCTGCCATATCCATAGGACTTGTGTAGTTTTCTCGACCTTCTTGTATAGCCTTAAATTCTAGCATTTTCCTAGATAATATAGTATTTTTAAGCCCTAGGTTTTTTGCCATTTTATTTATATTTTCATAGCCCAATAGGTCAATTAATACATTTGTGGCAGTATTGTCACTGACTATTATCATAAGTGTTATGATATCTACATAATTATAGGATTCTGCTGATAAATCTTTTACTATACTAAAATCCACTTTATCTTCTTCTTTTATTTTTATATTTTGATTAAGCTGGTATTTGCCTTCTAGCACTTGATTTAATGCCTCTATCATTATAAGCACTTTTATGGTACTGGCAGATGGAACAACTCTATTTTCATCTAATGTGTATCTCCATTTATCATTAGTTAAATCCTTCAAGACTATAGATACATTGGCTTTTGTATCTGTATGGCAGGATTTAATATCTTCTATCAGCATTTTTACACCCCATTTCAATGAAATTATCAGATAAAGTCCTTATTAAGTAACGTTCTAACAGTTTAATTAAAACTACCTGCCTGAGCCTTAAGGCTCATTGAATGGTTCGCCAACTACTTCATTTTTCAGCAGGTGTGACCTAACGGTCTCATCTGTTTATAACATCGATATCCTACATCCCAAGGTCATTAATAAATTTTTTAATATTTTTCTCTAAATCTAGCTCTTCGATTAGATTAATAATGTCTTCTTCAGTATTAGAATATTTTCCATTACTAGTTTCCATGATAACACTAACATTTTCTTTATATCTTTCTACTTGAATACCATATGAATTACCGTCACTATTATAATCAATACCAAATCCTCTCAAATTCTTAGTTTCTTTTTCTTCTATCAAATAATATCCTTCCTTATCTTCATCCAATTTTGTCTTTACTAAAAATGAATTTGTAGTTTTTATTATAGAATGATTAGTAATTGTTATATCTACTGTATATTCTTCATCTGCATATTTAATTTGTATCTCCCAAATATTATCAGGATTAATCTCTCTTTTATACTTCTTACCTATTTCACCATTAAAACTAGATTCATAGATACACCCTACTCCCATAGTGGAGTCAAGTCCCTTTTGCCGTATACCTATATTTTTGAATTCATACTTTGAAATCTTTTCCGGAAACTTTATATCTGGATAAAAATTGTTGACTTCTTTAGCACTATTTAAAGGTTTATTGCCACTGCTATGAAACAAATAATCATCTAGCTTAAAGTAAAAAGCTTCATCATACTGAACGTCTTGATCCTTTTTTATTTGTTCTGCCATTTTAATTGCCTTCCCCCATGCTTCACCGCTTGGTTCATCTTCAGTTCTATTTTCCTTTTCATTATCTAGTGCAATTTTTCCACCTGTTTTACTACCTACACAATCTATATTTATATTATATATGTCTTCATACTTTTGACTAATATCATCTACAAATTCCATGCTACCTAGTAGTCCAAACTCCTCTCCATTAAATGCACATATTAGTATATCCATATCGAATGGAGCATTATCTGATTGTTCTTTTAGTCTCTCTGCTAAATCTAATAGTACTGTAGTACCTGATGCATTATCCACCGCTCCATAAAATACAGTTTCTCCAGCCCATCCTACGTGGTCAAAATGGGCAGAAAGGACTACTGCTTTCTTATTGTTTTTTCCAGGTATCTTTCCTATTACATTTTTGGCTATTACAGTTTTACCTTTGTATTCAGATTTGATATTTATTGTTTTAGCTTTCTTTGATAACATTTTTTCATATGTATCATTGTTTATATCAATTATGGAATACGGACTCTTATGATCGCGTGTTGAGCCAAAAAACTTTCGCTTTTTATAAATATCCCTTTTGACTTCTGTATAACTTCCCTAATATCATCAGATTTATCTAATACAACTATCTTTTCTGATATCCCATCATCATTAATATCAAAGGTTACTGGTAGTTTAATATCATTATTATTTGAAAATGTCCTATACACGTAATCAATGCCAAGACTTAATTTTTCTGTACTGCCATCTTCATATTCAACAATTACTAAATGTTGCTGCTCGTTAGGATGGCATACATTTTGTTCATATTCATGGAAATAGCTTTCATCTACATATGGAGTAAGTCCAATTTCCTTAAATCTGTTTTCAATATACTGAGTAGCTTTTTCATTACCCTCTGTCCCAGTAAGCCTACCCTTAAACTCATGTGAAGTAAGTAACTCCATAGTAGCTTCTAATGAGCTTTCCATATTAAATTCAGGCTTCATTGCATCATTTGAACATGCTACTATAGATAACATAAGCACTAATAACAATATACTTGTTAGCTTTTTATTCACGCTTATCCCCCCTGGCTTATTGTACCATATGTGGATGTTGTTCTCAACTTGTGTGTAGTTTCACTTATGTAGAATAAAAAAGCGTCTTATTTTGCCTGCTTAATGAGAATCTTGAAGACTCTTTTTATAGGCTTAAATCTTTTTTGTTTAATAATTATTCATACGGTTTTTATGTTTATGCTAGGCCTAGTATATATTCTAATTCTTCTAAAGCTGTCAAGTGCATTATTCTCTACACTTAAAAAGGAGTGACCTCACGGTCACTCCCTAGAATTATTATATTTTACCGAACAGCTCCTCCTAAAACCATACATGTTCTAAATAGCATAAACAGCTCTAAATAATCCTCAGATTCTATCCTTATAGTTTTATTATCCATTCTTTTTGCCTGTGGCAGCAGCATTATATTCTCAGCTTTAACCTCTGATACAAGCTCTATATCCATGATGATATTACCTGTGTACTCTATTACTGGATAGTTTTTAATGTTCTCAAATACATTTCTTATTTTTTCTTCATAGGTTTTCTTTAGGTCATTGTAGGAGAGATTATGTGCCACATATCTGTTTGCTGCTTTTTTAACTACTATGGTTTCTACACTTCCAATTTCTTCTAATATTTGAGCCGCTAACAAATCATCTCCTGAAATAGCTAAAACAGGTACTCCAAAGTAACCTCCAACACCTGCATTTATCCCACCTTCTCCAACTTCCTTGCCATTTATGAGAACTCTAGATATGGTGGAGCCCATGTATGTATGATTAAATACTCCATTAGGTGTGCCACATCTTGTATGATAACCTATGAAAATAATTCCATCGAAGGTATTGTCTATACCCTGCATCATGCTAAGGGGCTTTGATGAGCCACTTATTAGCTGTGCTCTTGGGTCTAATTCCTCTATTAATAGATTATCCATAGTATCATGTGAATCATTTACTACTACCTCTGTAGCTCCATTTTTAAATACCTCATCTATTACTACGTTAGCTTCCCTAGTCATTAGCTTTCTCATGCGCTGGTATTCGTTTGTACTGTTGTTTATATGGGTTGATGAAACAACTCCCCATATACCCTCCATGTCTACAGAAATAAATATTTTCAAAATGTTTTCCTCCCTTTATAATTAGTCTATCTCAACCCGACAAGAAGCCTAGCCCTCACATCTGACAGTCGATGACTCCCCTGCAACCTGTCGACCAGTAGTAGACCCTCCATAATTCTCAATTTAATAAAATACACTTCCACACTTAATTATGGACTTAGCTAATCCTTCCCAATAATCCTCATGCTCTGGATTTAAGCTGTTAATATATACTCCACTATTACTTGATGAAGAATGCACATACCTATCATCACCTAAATACATTGCAACATGACCTGAGAAAAAAATCAGGTCCCCTTGCTTTAATTCTTCCTTAGATATTTCTCTCATATCGTATCCTTCTTCTATTTGGGCATCTCTGTAAATTATAGCTCCATTTATTAAATATGATACAGAGCATAAGCCTGAACAATCTATTCCAAGATGTGATTTTCCTCCCCATCTGTATTGAGTTCCTAAATAGTCTAATGCCGTTTTTACAAGATTATTTCTCATATCTTCTTCAGGTATATCCTTAAAGGAATTCAGATATTTCCCTATATACACCGACTTTATCCATCCTTCTCTGCCGTCTGGCAAGATTATCTTAGACCAAGCATCAGAAATTTCATCAGTTAATTTAATTCTAGAGCCTTTTACTAGATTGTGAATAATATAGGATTGATATTTAGGCTCTGCCATAACGTCTACATATCTATGGTTTATAATATTTTTTGCTTCTTCCTTCCACTTGCACGTTTTTTCAGTATCAATAGATATATGACTTTCATGGATATAGCCCTTATACCTATAGCTGGTTATACAATAATACCAGCCATCTGGAAGCTGTTCAATTATTTCTAGAGTCATTCCGCATAAAGCCTCATCGGCTTTTTCTGTTTCAAATTTCGGTTTTGACATTAAAGGCGCTATTGTGCTAGTAACTAAAGCTAATTTCATTCTATTCACCTCTTGTTTTTATTGGAAAAAATATACACCACTACTTCCACCATCTATCTTCACCCTACCTCCTAATGGCATGGTAATAGTTGGAAGGCTATGACCACAGGGGAAATCATATATAGTTGGTTTATTTAATGGAACTATTAGCTCTTCAAATATTTCCATTAGATTTAAGCTCTTTTCTGGCTCTTCAGCCACACAATTTGTAAAATAACCTAATATAATGCCGGAAGCACTATCTAATTTTCCAGACTGTTTAAGCTGAAGCAGCATTCTATCTATCCTATAAGGCTCTTCATCTACTTCCTCTAAGAAAAGTATCTTTCCTCTTGTATCTATTTCGTATTTTGTGCCTATTGAAGCTGTCACCAATGACAGATTTCCTCCTATTAAAATTCCTTCACTATTACCCCCTACAAGGGTCTTGGTTTTCATACCTTCAGGATTTTTTACTAAACCTAGAGGGCTATCTGCAAATATATTATTGAAGTAATATTCCATGGTGTAGCTGTCAATATCCTTGTAAAGCTCTGTTGAGGGCATTGGACCATGAAAGGTAACTAGCTTACAAGCTTGATTAATGGCAATGTGTAAAGCAGTCACATCGCTATATCCTATAAAAACCTTATGATTTAATCTTATCATATCAAAGTCTATTAAGTCTAATAATCTTGCTGAGCCATACCCTCCTCTAATACAAAACACTCCCGAAATTGTCCTATCTCTAAACATATCATTAATATCTCTTGCTCTTAGCTCATCTTCTCCTGAAAGATAGCCATGTGAACCGTAGCAGCTTTCACCTACTACTACATTTAGTCCAAGACTTTCTAAAGCCATTATTGCTGGCTCTATTCTTTCAGGGGGAGTTGGGCTAGAAGCTCCTATTAAACCTATTCTATCACCAATTTTAAGTGGCTTGGGTCTCTGCATATCTATTCCTCTCCAATATCTTTTTATATTCTTCAAGCTCTTTATCATTACCTAAGACAAAGTGATCATTTTCTATTTCTACCCATTTTGGAGGAGCTTCTTTATAATTATGAATACTGGGCTCATATACCTCTAAAACCTTTTTCTTTTCTGCTCTTGGATCTGGAAGAGGTATGGCAGATAAAAGCGCACGAGTATAGGGATGCAGCGGATTTCTAAAAAGCTTTTCTGTCTCTGCTAATTCTACTATTTTCCCCTTGTGTATTACTGCCAATCTGTCAGTTATAAATCGTACAACTGATAAATCATGGGCTATGAAGAGATAAGTCAGTCTTTTTTTCTTTTGAAGCTCTGATAACAGATTTAAGACCTGTGCCCTAATAGAAACATCTAATGCTGATATTGGCTCATCTGCTATGATTAGCTCTGGTTCCATAACTAATGCTCTAGCTACTCCTATTCTCTGCCTTTGTCCTCCTGAAAACTCATGGGGAAAACGACTTAGAAACTCAGGTAACAATCCAACATCTAAAAGTGCCTTTTCTACTTTTTCTTTTCTTTCCTCTTCATTTCTATAGTTCTTTAAATTATATAAGCCTTCCGATACTATATAATCTACTTTTGCTCTTTCATTTAGTGAGGACATGGGGTCTTGAAATATCATTTGAATTTTTCTAGTAATCTCTTTATCTAGCTCTTTATCTATATTCCCATTTATTTTTTTTCCATTGAAGAATATTTCCCCGCTGGCAGTTTCGTTTAATCTTATAATTGCTCTGCCTATTGTTGTTTTCCCTGAACCTGATTCACCTACTAATCCAAAGGTTTCTCCTCTATATATATGAAAGCTGACATCATTAACAGCTACAAACCTGTTCTTTTTCTTCTTACCAAACTCTACACTTAAGTTTTTAATCTCCAGTAGTATTTCTCTTTCATTATTAGGCATTTTCTCCCCCCCATTGCTGACGAAGTATTTTTATAGATTCAGGTGGCTCTACCTTTGGTGCACGAGAATCTAATAGCCAGGTTTTTGCTTTATGTGTAGGACTTACTGTAAAGTACGGGGGTCTCTGTATAAAATCAATTTTAAGTGCCTTTGGATTTCTAGAGGCAAAGGCATCTCCCTTAATTTCTGAAAAAAGATTTGGAGGTGTTCCTTTAATTGAATGTAGAGGCTCACCCTTAGCTCCAAGCTGCGGAAGTGATGATAACAGCGCCCAAGTGTAGGGATGCTGCGGATTATAGAATACTTCTTCACTGGTACCTATCTCTACTATGTCCCCAGCATACATCACAGCTATTCTGTCTGCTACATTTGCTACGACTCCTAGGTCATGAGTTATATATATGGTTGTCAGGTTATATTTCTTCTTTAATGCCTTTAGGAGAGCTAATATTTGCGCCTGAATTGTCACGTCTAAAGCTGTAGTAGGCTCATCACAAACAAGTATTTTGGGCTTGCAAGCTATAGCTATAGCTATGACAACTCTTTGCCTCATACCTCCCGAAAACTCATGGGGGTATTGCTTATATCTTTTTTCAGGATTAGGTATGCCTACATCATGTAAGATTTCAATTACAGTCTTCTTAGCTTCTTCCTTTTTTAGACCTTGATGAAGCTCTACTGCCTCTTGAACTTGTTTCCCTATGGCTTTAAGAGGATTCAATGAAGTCATTGGGTCCTGGAATACCATGGCTATTTGTTTACCCCTAATTTTCACCCAATCATCCTCTTTGTCAAATCTAGCTATGTCTTTCCCTCCGTAGATTATGTTTCCACCAGCAATCCAACCATTTGCATCTAGCAGCCCCATGAAAGTTTTAGTAAACACTGATTTTCCTGACCCAGATTCTCCAACTATAGCTAGGCTTTCTCCTTCATAAAGGTCTAGAGAAGCTCCTCTTATTGCGGTCAAAACCTTACCTCTCAGTTTAAACTTAACTACTAGCTCTTTTACTGATAAAATAATTTCCTCACTGGTCATATTGCCACTCACCCCCTAAACATGATTTCTTGGGTCAGCTGCGTCTGCAAATACGTTGCCCATTACATAGAATGATATAGTAATAATTGAAAGAACTATAGCTGGGAAAATTAATTGATAGCGTAAGGATGGAACCATCATAAGTGCCCTGCCTTCGTTAATCAGATTTCCTAAAGATGGAATACTGACTGGCAGACCAAGTCCTATATAAGTCAGAAAAACCTCGTAGCCTATAGCAGCTGGAATAGCCAGTGCCATTCTAAGCATAATAACTGAAACTAGGTAAGGCAGTAGGTTTTTCGTTATGATTCTTCTAGTTGGTGTACCTAAACATCTGGAGGCTAGATTATATTCTCTATCTCTAATGATTACTATAAGATTTCGTACAAATCTTGCCATTCCCAACCATCCTGTCATACACATTGCAAAAATCATAGTAGTTAAGCTAGGTCGCATTATGTATGTTAGGAGTATTAAAATAATAGTTGTTGGTATATTGTTTATGACATTATAAATTTCAGTAATTGAACGGTCTAGATGCCTTACATATCCCCATAATGCTCCTATTATAATTCCAGCTACTGCCTCCCAAAGACTGACCACTATACCTATTAGAAGAGAAGTTCTTGTACCACTCCATATACGTGCCCATAAATCCTGACCTATGGAATTAGTTCCGAACCAGAATTCCCAATCTGGAGGATGATTTCTAAGCTGCATCTTTGTATTTTCATCAATATATATTTTAGTTGGAAGCTTTTGGTTTGGCAAATATGGTTGAATTAATGTGAAGGTTAGTATTATTGTAATCAATGCTAATAGAAAAACAGCAACTTTTTTCTTGGTAAATACCTGCCAAGTGGAGCGCCAATAAGAATAATTAGAATACCCTGCACGCTTTGCTGCTTCGTCATCATATTCAGCAAATGCAAATAAGTTTTCTTTTATACTATTTGACAGATTATCGAGTTTTTCTTTACTCATTATCTAGCGCCTCCTTTTTTCTGCAAATTTATTCGTGGATCAAATGCTGCCATGAGTATATCTCCCAAAAGAAGTCCAATTATGCCTATTGATGAGTATATGAGAACTAAAGCCTGAACCAGTGAATTATCTTGTCTTTGTATGGAATCAACTAATAACCCTCCCATACCAGGAATGGAGTATAATGACTCTATATAAATAGAGCCTGATATGGTAAATAACAGTGATGTGGGTAGGTACTGAGCCATAGGAACAAAGGCGTTACGAAAAACGTGCTTTATCATAATTTTTTTGTCTTTGAGTCCCTTAGCTCTAGCTAATCTTACATAGTCCTTATTGATTTCATCTACCATATAGCGTCTCATCCACATAGCATAGGATGCCGTACCTCCTAAGGACATAGATATGGCTGGCAGAATCCAGCTAACAGGTTTATCGGGATTAAATAGAATCGGCAATTTTAAAATATCTGTAACGTATAGCTGCAAAAACAGATAGTATACTGCTGCTGGAACTGCATTTATAAATACAATATACCCTGTTCCAAGCTTATCCCATATTTTGCTTTTGCTGCGTGCCATGGCTATTCCTAGAAAAACACCTGCAAATAAAGATATTCCCATGGCAGCTAAACCAAAATATAATGAATAAGGAATCTTAGTTTTAAGGATTTCTGAGACTGGTACCTTAGGTCTATATATTATTGATGTTCCTAAATCTCCTGATAGAAGCGCTTTGTAAAAGTTACCTAATTGTATATGAAGTGGGTCCCTTAACCCCATACTAGTTAAAATTGCTTCTTTTTGTGCTTCATCTAGTTTTTCATATCCACTTCCAAAGTATCCTTCCTCTGGCATAAGCCTCATTAGAAGAAATACTACTGTGATAATAATAAGTAGTGTGATTAAGGATTGAAATAATCTTTTGAGTGAGTACTTTACCATATCCCTCCCCCTTTTTTTGTTGTCTAAAACGCTTTATTTAAATGGCAAGGACTATTAATAGTCCTTGCCTTATCTTTTTTAATGTCCAGCTGCCTTTAATGCCTCAGAACGTTCTTTTTCCCATTGTGCAAGTCCTATAGTAAATTCTTCTGAGTTCATAGGCTTTGCCATAACCTTCTGACCCTTATATCTTTCTGCAGAAACCCCAAATGGTGAATAAGGTGATTCAAATGGATTTAGTCTAGAAGCTGAATATCCACCACCACCCACTGCATAAGGAATTACAAAAGCTTGATCTATAAAGAATGCTTCAGCTTCAGCAAATAAATTATAACGCTTTTCATTATCAAGTACTTCCGCTTTGGCAGCATCCACCATGTTTTGATACTTAGTGTTTCCATTAGCTTCAACATAACCTTCTGCTAATTCAGGCCAGTTATACGTTCCACCAGGATAGAATGAGTCTGTATAGGTTTCAGGATCTGCATAGTCTGGTCCCCAGTTACACTCTAAGAATGCATAGTTTCCAGCACGTCTCACCTCTGCTAAGAATCCTGTAGGCGGTTTTGGCTCTACGATTATGTCTATATAATCTGTTCCCAATAAACCTTCTATCTGCTGTTCTATAACTTGAGCACGATTTGCCCATTCAGTCGAGCCTGTGTTATAAGGCATTAGAACTTTAATTGGAAAAGTAGCTTTTCCTTTTAGCTCTTCCATTGCCTTATCTCTATATTCCTTTGCTTTACTCTCGTTGAATGAATCTGTATTTGCGAAATTAGCTAAGCTTCCAAGCTGTGTATAATCTGTTCCATCTAGGTCAACAAAATTCTTTGGAGTAATAGTATTTGATATTCTCTTTTCTGGATCATATGGCTCTGCCGTTAGCATAGCTGCTTTTCTATCTAATGAATGGAATAGTGATTTACGGAAGTTTAGATTATTTACTGCTATTTTCCAGTTTTCTGGTTCATATTCCGCAGGGAATTTTGGATCAAAGTTAAGAGCGTAGAAATAAGTATAGAATCCAGTTCTATTTGGACGTACCATATCTTTCTTTACAGGGTCCTTCATCCATTCATCAATAATTGATGAAGAAATATCTGCATAATCTATTTCTCCACGCTGTAATAGCTCTGGAGCTAATGTAGCTGCTTCTTTGTTATAAGTAGATGTGATTTTTTTGATATGAATATTTTCTTTATCCCAATAGTTTTCATTTGCTACTAGGATTCTTCTGGTCTGTGGTTCAAATGTTTCCATTATATATGCACCGTTATATAATATAGTAGTATTATCTGTACCAAACCTGTCTCCTACTTCATTTAAATACTGTCCATTAACCGGGAAGAAGCATACATAACTAAGCATTGAAAGAAAATATGGAGTAGGCTTTTCTAGGGTATATTCTAATGTGTACTTATCTATAGCTTTTACTCCTACTTCGTTGAAATCTGTAATTTCCTCATTGTAATATTTTTCAGCGTTTTTAATAACTGAATATGCTATGTTTGCAGTTTGAGATTCATTTTTACTGTCTAAAATATACGCCATAGCATCTACAAAATCTTGAGCTACAACTTCCGCATATTCATTTCCATCATAGGTTAACCATTTGACTCCCTCACGAATTTTGAATGTCCAAACTAAACCATCATCGGATACTTTCCACTCAGTCGCTAAACAAGGCTGCGGAACTCCATATCTGTCATAATCAATTAATGTATCCACAAAATTTGCTGCTAATCCAAACTCGCTTGTAGTTGCAGTTACTAAGTAGTTTATTGTCGATATCTCCCCAGAATAAACTGTTCTGTATTCCTGTACTACGTCTGGAACCTCTTCTACTTTTTCTTCGTCTCCTATAGTTTCACTCGGCTTTTCGGTATCAGTAGGTGTGTTCTGCTCTCCTTTTGTGCAACCTGCTAGTATCAACAACAGCACTAGCATTAATGCTATTAATCTTTTCATTGTCCCCCTCCTTTAAATTTAAAATCCTTCAGGTACGATTTCTTTTAAAAGTAGGTCTTCATACGTTTCTCGTTTTACAATTACATACTCCCTGCCCTTACTTAGCAGCACTACTGCAGGTCTAGGTAATCTATTATAATTACTAGACATAGAGTAGTTGTATGCACCTGTACTTAGAACTGCTAGGATATCACCCCTCTCAATTTTAGGTACCATTAAGTCCCATATAAGTATGTCACCTGTTTCACAGCATTTTCCTGCAATAGTCACTAGACTGTTGGGACTGAGATTACATTTGTTTGCAACTATTGCACTGTATTTTGCACTATACAAGGCTGGTCTTGGATTGTCAGGCAGCCCACCATCTACGCTTACATAAGTTCTAACTCCAGGTATATCCTTAATTGTCCCTATTTCATAAAGAGTAACCCCTGCTTCTCCAACTATCCATCTGCCTGGTTCGATTATAATAGTTGGGATATCTAACCTTAGCTTGTTACAATATGAAATTACCTTTGCCATTATAGCATCTGTGTAGTAGGCAAGCTCCTTGACTTCATCAGCATTGTTATAGTATATTCCAAATCCTCCCCCAGTGTTAAGTTCTTTTGTAGCAAAACTAAATTCATCATAAAGCCATTTCATTAAGTTCAAAAGTATTTCAATAGCTACTGCATATCCGTCATTATCATAGAGATTTGAACCTAAATGAAAATGAAACCCCATAAGCTCAATATTGTCTGACTGAAGGACTTTCAATACAGCTTCATCAATGATTCCTTTTACTAAAGGAATTCCAAATTTAGAATCCTTTTGTCCTGTTGATATGTACTTATGTGTTTTTCCCTCTACTCCTGGCGATACTCTAATTAGAATCTTCACCTTTTTTTTCTTTTGGGCTGCTATTTCATGTATCAAATCAATCTCATCAATATTATCAACTATTATTCGTCCTACATTGTTTTCTATAGCCATCTTCAGTTCTTCATAAGATTTGTTATTTCCATGAAGCATTATATTTTCGGCAGGAAAGCGAGCCTTTAGAGCAGTATATAATTCTCCTCCTGATACAACATCAAGTAATAAGCCTTCCCTTTCTATAATTTTGCACATAGTTAGTGTAAGAAAAGCCTTACTCGCATATGCTGCCTTTGTATTTTTATATCTATGCAGAAAATTAGCTTTCAATTCCCAGCATCTTTGCCTTATTATATCTTCGGAAAGAATATACAATGGAGTACCATATTTTTTTGCCAAGCCTACAGTATCATGCCCTGCAAAAAATAGGTTAGAATCCTTAAATTCTAGTGTTTTCATATCTGCAACTCCCTTTAATTAATTTCATATCTTGTCCTAAAGCTTATATTTATAAATTATATTAGTGTAATTACAAATATAGTATTAATACAAAAATTATTCTAAGAAATATCTTTTTGGTTCTTATAAAAATTTATACTAGTTATGATGAGTGAATAGAAGAGTATAAAGATAGTCGGATAGCTAAAACAAAAAATTAATAGCTCTTAGTCCGTTTTAGGACATCAAGTTCTATTAATCTATATATGTTTTTATATGCATTTTTTTGTTTTTATATTCTTTTATAAGTAATTGTGGCATTAAGAAATTAAGGAAGCTTTTCTTGAATCTCATTTTAGAGCATTCCTATTCATTATAAGGAATATTAGTATCGAAGTTAGCTATTTTGTAAGCTACTTCCTCTAAGTCTTTTCCATTTATATCTGCATTTGCACTTCTTTCTCCTATTTTTGCTGTTTTGCAGCCTGCACTTTTTCCTGCTTCAACATCAGTTTCCATATCTCCTATCATCCAGCTATTACTTAAGTCAATATCATACTTCTCAGCTAATTCCAATATCATTCCTGGTTTTGGCTTTCTGCAGTCTGATTCTTTTTTAAAATCAGGACAGTACAATATTTCAGTTATCCTGCAAAATGGCTTTAGCTCAATAAACATCCTTTCATGTATTTTATCAAGCCTTTCATGGGTCAAATGTCCTCGTTCAATTCCACCTTGATTAGTTACTACAAAAAGCTTATAGCCTGCATTATAAAGAAGCTCTATCCCTTTTTTAGCTACTTCATATATTATTAAGTCCTCAGGTTTATTGACATGCTTTTTATTGTCATTAATGACACCGTCTCTGTCTAAAAAAATGGCTTTTATTTTAATCACCTCTATATCAAATTTTTTTAAAAAATTGAGATATAGGTAAACAAGATTGAAATTGTTTGCCTATATTAACTAATAAATATATTTCCAGTAATGAAATACATTACTTTTTATTATATAATATAGCCAAAGTAAGTTATGTATTATTCTGCTATTTTGGCAAAAGGTTTAAGTACATTTTCTTACACACAATATGACATAATAAGGAGATTTTAAAATGGATCATAATTACAAGTTCGTACAAAATTCAAAATGTGAGTACTTCCCTTGTCATAAGGTCAAGGATAATGAAAAATTTAATTGTTTATTCTGCTACTGTCCTCTTTATATGTTAAAGGATAAATGTGGCGGAAATTTTGTTTATAGTAGCGGCATAAAAGATTGTTCCAAATGCGTTATTCCCCACAGTTCGGGAGGATATGAATACATAATGGATAAGATGGAACAAGTAATAAGGATAGGAAGTGAAAGAGACTAGACTAAGCTAGTCTCTCATTATTTCTATTCATCCTTTCAGCTACTATATTATCCAATATTTCAGCTGCTTTCATAATTACATCATCACAGCCCTTTTCTTCATTTCTATATTCAGCTTTTAATGGACTGCAATCTATGCTTTTCATTTCATCTCTATATCTATTTAAAAACTCACTTGTTATTTCTCTTATTTTACTTTCATGAGCTGTATTTTCTACGAAAAGCTTGCTTAGTACCATAATTGACGCCGTCAAAGCTCCGCATGTGCTCTCTATACCCATGCCACCACCAAATCCAGCAGCTAGCTTCATGGTTTCCTTTCCTAGACCGAGATTATAAACTTCATTAGCTCCATATATTATTTTTTCTGCACAATTATATTTTTGTTCTTTTCCATAGTCCTTTAAGAGTAAGCTCTTTAGCATAAAAATTCCCTCCAAATTATTTTGTCATATAGATATATTATCAGAAAGTTTGCATTACAAGTATGTAAGATTTTCACAATATAAAAATATTTGAACTTAATATAACTGTATTTCGAGTGTCTAAATATTTTTATTGAAAATATTATATTTTAACTGTATTATAAGTATATACACAAAATATATATTCTGGGGTGATGTTATGAACATGAGATGGAGTTTGAAAGAGCTTTGCCCATCCTTTGAATCAGAAGAATTCAATTCTGATATGGATAAACTCTACAAAAAAGCTGATGAATTTAAGGAATGGACAGAGATAAACTTTAATTCAAAAGAAAATGCAGTAGAAAAGGCAGAGGAATACATAGAGCGTATGTCTGAATTTGTAACTTTATTTTCAAGATTATCTTCATTTGCTCATCTTACAGCAAGTGTAGATGCAAAAAATGAAGAAGCACTTAAGGTTTCAGACAGGTTAAGCATTAAATATTCAGAATTGACAAAAGCTTTTGTAAGCTATCAAAAATGGATTGGTAGCCTTGAAAACCTTAATGAATTATTCAGCTCATCTGATTTGTTAAAAGAGCATGAATTCATAATAAAAGACGCCGCAAACAATGCAAAATATCTACTTGGCGAAAAAGAAGAAATTATTATTTCTAAGCTGAGAAACACAGGTTCTACGGCTTGGTCTAATCTTCAAAATATGGTAACTTCAACCCTTCTAGTAGATATAGAATTAAACGACGAGAAGAAACAGCTGCCATTGCCTGCCATAAGAAACTTGGCATATGAAAAAAATCCTGAAACAAGAAAAACAGCATATTATGCTGAACTAGAATCTTATAAGAAAATCGAACAATCATCAGCAGCTTGCTTAAATGGAATAAAAGGTGAAGTAATAGCTACATCTGGACTTAGAGGGTATTCTTCTCCTTTAGAGGAAACACTATTTAAATCTAGAATGGATAAGGAAACTCTTGATGCTATGCTAACTGCTATGAAAGAGAGTCTACCTGCTTTCCGTAAGTACTTTAGAAAAAAAGCTGAGCTTCTAGGTCATTCTAATGGACTTCCTTTCTATGATATATTTGCTCCAATGGGTGAGGTAAATATTACATTTACTTATGAAGAGGCTAAAGACTATATTGTTAAGAATTTTAGAAGCTTTAGTAATGAACTTGCAGATTTTGCTGATAATGCATTTGCAAAGAACTGGATTGACGCAGAGCCTAGAGAGGGAAAACGTGGCGGAGCTTTTTGTTCAAATCTTCGTCCAATACAGGAAAGCCGCATAATGTCCAACTTCAATGGAAGCTTTAGCAATATGACTACTTTAGCTCATGAACTAGGTCATGGATATCATGGACACTGCCTAAAAAATCAACCCATTTTAAATTGCAGCTATCCTATGCCTTTAGCAGAGACTGCCTCTATTTTCTGCGAAACTATAGTTGTTAATGCTGCATTAAAAGAAGCGTCACAAGAAGAAGCCTTTGGAATACTAGAATCTTCTATTTCTGATGCAGGTCAGGTTATTGTAGATATATTGAGCCGTTATATATTTGAAACTAATCTATTTGAAAAGAGAAAAGACAGTGCGCTATCTGTAAAGGAATTTAAGGAATTAATGATAAATGCACAAAAAGAAGCTTACGGCGATGGATTAGATCCTGAGTACTTACATCCTTATATGTGGATTAACAAGACACACTATTATTCTGCTGGAAGAAACTTCTACAACTTCCCATATGCATTTGGACTATTATTTGCCAAGGGAATTTATGCAGAATATCTAAAACGTGGCAATGACTTTGTTCCTGAATATAATAAGCTTTTAGTAGCTACAGGAAGAAATAATATTGCAGATGTGACTAATATGGTTGGTATAGATGTGCGCTCAGTAGATTTCTGGAGAAGCTCATTGGAGCTTGTTAAACAGGATATTGAGAAATTTATTGAATTGGCAGATACAATGAAATAGTAAATTCCCCTGCCTTGTAAAATAAGGTGGGGAATTTTTTAAGCTTTTTTCTTATGCAAAAGCTTCTCTTTATACATCTGCCTGTCTGCATTATCAATAATTTGCTCTAAATCAAACTTCATGCCCGATTTAAAATGAAACAGACCATGACTAGCTGTTATAGGATAAGGCAGACTGCTTAGCTTATTTGTTCTGTCAAAGCTTTGTAGAAGCCTTCTCCATAGATTTTCGACTTCGTGCATAGTTTTATTCATAAATACTATAATAAATTCGTCTCCTCCCATTCGGAAAAACATATCATCCTCATGTATTTCTTGTATTATTAATCTACAAAAGGTTTTAATATAATTATCCCCTTCTAAATGTCCATAAGTATCGTTAACAATCTTTAAATCATTTATATCAATGAAACAGAGAACAAATTCCATATATTTATTTTTAGATTCATTTATCAGCTCTTGTATTATTTTCATACCCATTCTTCTATTAAGAATGCCCGTAAGCATATCTGTAGAAGCATATTTTGAAAGCTCCTCTTCAATTTTTCTTTTTTCTGTAATATCCATTATGCCAGTTAATATACACTCTTCTCCCTGATAATCAACTAGTTCATGATTAGAACATACCCATCTGTTTTTTCCTTTAACATTGTATTCGACAATGCGATTATGAATACTCTTATTCCTCTTTAATTCTCTGATAATATCAATCCTATTTTCTTTTCTTACATATATAGCATTTATGTTAAAGTCTTCTAATTCATCTTGGCTTAATCCTATGAAGCTACAAGCCTGTTCGCTAGCTTTTATAACCTTTCCATCTTTTAGCCTTGTAATAAAAACTGGGAATGGATTTATATAAAACAGTCTTTTAAAATTTTCCTCACTTTCCTGAAGCCTTCTCTTGTTTATAAAATCGCTCATCATAAATCTATAAAAAGAAAAAGAGAGCAGTAAAGCTATACCAAAAATAGCTGTAGAGTTAATTTGCTTTGCTGCAAGTACATACTTATCATCGTTCAGTATGCCAATGCCCACTAAAAAAATTATGTGATTTACTCCGAATATAAATAACATATACAATGGTTTTATAGTAAATGCAACCGCAGTAACAAGTACCATAATTATATAGGAATTTATATTGCCAGTAAGTTTTTGACTATTTATTGAGGAAAGTGTACCGACAAGAACATATAAGAAAGCATACACTCTTGGAGTTACAGCTGTTATATTAAACTTATCCCAAGCATCTCTTTTCGAAATCTGCTTATAGAATATTAAATACAAAATAGATGCAACTACACTTGTTACGTGTAAAGACATTATAGTTATCTTATAAATCTTATCTGTTATATTCTTAATTACTATTAAATCAAAATATAAAAAAGGCACAGCCATGCAGATTGCGGCAATGGAAATGGTTCTTATTCTGCTTAGTACTAATAGATTATTATACTGCTCAAAGTCTATATAAATTTTATCTGCTTTCTTACTTGTATTTATGAAAAATTTAAAGCTATCTTTTATCCATCTCATATTATCTATTCCTTTTTTAAGATTCAATACTCTATATATTATAAAATAGAGTTATGTAAACTAAATAAATAGAAAAAACCAGTTCATGTGACAAAAAGAAAAAGATGAACCTGCACAGAAAAATTCAAAGAACAAAAGTTAGCTACGATAAAAGCATTACTTTTATCTACAGTATATCAGTAATGTACAAAGTCGTGCAAGTCCCAAAGAAGCTATGATGGGAAAATATTAGGATGTCGTACTAGTTAAACAGCCTTAGCTTGATGTATCAAGCTAAGGCTGTTTAAGGTTTTTCACTATAAACTTAACAAGGTGCTATTAAAGTTTTTTATTCTACTCCTGCTATTAATAATATTATTGAGCATAGGCTTGCAAAATTGCTTATTTTCTAAGTTTTTTAATATCAAATACGTACTTAATATCCTGCTTATAAGCAAATTCTTTTATACTTCTTTTTATTCACTACAGATTTATAAGTCATGAAATTCTATTTTAAATATTCTACTATTCTGATAAGAGTATCATCACTACCAAAGCCGCCTGCTTTTGTAATTATTTGAACATTATACTTATTGCTAAGTATATCTGATGCAACTACCCCTAAAAAAATCTCATTTTGTGGTACAATTCCATTGCACCCTAGTGCTTTTATAATTCCAAAGGCAGTATCTCCTCCAAAAATTACTAAATGCCCTATAGTTGTCTTATCTAATACCTGTTTTACCATTTTTCCAATGTTTTCTGCTATCAATAAATGTGCTTTTTTGGGATTTATATTTAACTTTACTGAATAATCTAGACATTCTTTCACCTGACTTCTATCCTCAGCTGTCTTTATAATAATCTTGTCACCTTTATTAATCTTAGAGACAATATCATGTATGAAAGCCTCTCCCTCACTACTATTAAAATAGTCATGAGCTAGCAACTGTTTTGGTGTAAGAATTATACTTTTATATCCAAGCTTTTCTGAATACTTTACTTGGTTGATTGATGCTGTATTGACACTACCTGAGATGATTAAGCTACTCAATTCATATTGCTTAGTTTCTGCTTTGTCTCTTTTTAGCTCTAAAATTTCAGTCAATATTCCCGCAAACCCTGCACATCCCGCGGTTAACTTTAGCTTTTTTCTTTCCTTAAGCACTTTTCCTATTTTCATTAAATCCAAATCATTCTGAGCATCAAAAACATAAATTGCCTGTTTATCTTCCTTTAGCTGGAATGTCTCGTAATCCTTTTGCTTTATTGTCACTACTTCAATATTTGACTGGGAATTAATAATCTCCGCAATACTACTGTGTTTAGTAGGTTCAAAAGGGTCATTTGCATATGCAGTTTTATTTAATGGTTTTCCATCTACATAATGCTGACCATTTATTGTAGTTCGATTTGCCTTTGGAAATGATGGTATGAAGAATAATTCATTGCTGTTACATGCCTTGATTGCGCCAGCAAGCTCACTTCCTATATTACCTCTCAAGGTTGAATCTGTTTTCTTATAAATATACTTAATTCCATATTCCTTCGCTTTGTCTACAACCTTTTTAACTTTTAAAAATGCCTCAAAAGAATTTATATGCCTAGTTTCAATATCTAAAACAACTACTTGGATTTTTTCATCTAATAATTCATATTTAATATTTTCATCAGTACTTACAATCGTCGGGATATCTTTTTTTGAGAATTGAACCCCAGTGTCAAGCGCCCCAGTAAAATCATCTGCTATTACAAGTAGCTTAACCATTATGTCACCTCTCTTACATTGATAGGCACTCTTAATCTAAATCCACCATCATAAAAATTATTAATCTACATCAATTATTATCTTTCCAGCATCGCCACTTTGCGCAAGCTGAATTGCCTCTTCTACTTTTTCTAATTTGAAGTGATGAGTAATTACTTTCTCTGGAGTCACCATTCCTGACCTAATAATCTCGTCAGCAGCATACCAGCTTTTATACATATGTCTTCCTGTAATTCCGTAAATTCTTGCTTCTTTATATATCACATCATTTACTAAATCCAATGAAGTCTTTTTTGAATGCAGTCCAATTAAAGACACCCATCCGCCTTTTCTCAAAGCTTTCAATCCAGAGTTTAAGGCAGCTTCACTTCCTGTAAGCTCTATTATGGCTCCTGCCCCCAATCCATTTGTTTTGCTAAGTACAATTTCCTCTAAATTGTCAGTATTAGTATTTATTGTGTAGTCCGCACCCATTTGTCTAGCCATTCTTAGTCTAGGTTCATTTCTGTCAACAGCAAATACCTGTGAGGCTCCAAATGCTTTTGCTACTTCTGTAGCAAAACATCCTATTGGTCCACATCCTAAGACTACTACTGGAACACCAGCCACTTGCTCAGCTTGTAAAGCATGTACCGCAATGCCAAAAGGCTCATATATGGCTCCTATTGACGGATCTGTTGATTCGTCCAATTTCCATGCGCATGCTTCTGGCAGTACTGTATATTCAGCAAAAGCCCCATCAGTATGGACACCTATTATCTTCATATTATTGCATACATGCTGATTACCTGTTCTACATTGAAAGCAAATACCACAAGGTATGTGAGTCTCTGCACACACCAAATCTCCTACTTTGAAGTTCTTAACTAAATTACCTACTTCAACAACTTCTCCACAATACTCATGCCCTATTACCATTGGATTCTTAGCTCCTACATTCTCGCACCATTCATTCCAATGATAAAGATGTATATCAGTACCACAAATAGCAGCAGACTTAACTTTTACTAACATTTCATCAGGCTTAATTTTGGGTACATCTATGTCTTTAAGAACTACTCCCTTACTTCTGTTAACTTTCATAATGGCTTTCATGTAATTGCCCTCCATTCTACCTTCTATTTTTAGCAAGCTTAGCTCCATAATCAATTGCATTTAACATGCTTTCGGCATTTGCTGTTCCTTTACCAGCTTTTCCAAAAGCAGTACCATGGTCTACAGATGTTCTTATAATTGGTAATCCAAGAGTTATATTGACTCCACTTACGGATTCCCACTTATTTTTTTCTTCGTCCCAATTAAATCCTACCACTTTGAGAGGTATGTGTCCTTGATCATGATACATAGCAACGACGATATCATATTGTCCTCCCTTTGCTTTAGAAAATAATGTATCTGGAGGAACAGGTCCATCTACATTCATTCCTAGCCTAGTTGCTTCATTTATAGCTGGTTTTATCTCCTTTTCTTCTTCCCAACCAAACATTCCACTTTCCCCTGCATGAGGATTTAATCCCGCAACCCCTATTCTTGGATTATCTATTCCAAATCCTCTCATTGTATCATAAGCTAATTCAATAACCTCTAATACTCTATCCTTTTTAACATTATCACATGCTTGTCTTAGTGAAACATGAGTAGATACATGAACAACTCTCAAATTTCCATCGGCAAGCATCATGGTATAATTCTTTGTTTTTGTGAAATTAGCATATATTTCAGTATGTCCATTATAATGATACCCTGCTAAATTTAGTGCTTCCTTATTTAAAGGTCCAGTTACTGTCCCATCTACTTCTCCCGCCATTGCAAGGTCTATTGCCTTTTTTACAGCATCAAATGCTGCTTTCCCAGACATAGCTTGTACCTCTCCATGCTTTAATTGGTTAATATCCACATCCTTCAAATCTATTACATCGATTGCTCCATGTTCAAATTTAGCATCTCTTACTTCATAGATAGGTCTAACTTTTAAGTTTAATCTGGCTATATGATTCACCGCATGCTCAATAATTTTTGCATCTCCTATTATCAGAGGTCTGCAAATATTATATATGCTTTCTTCTCCCAATGCTTTTACAGCTATCTCAGGCCCTATTCCTGAAGGATCTCCCATTGTAATTGCAAGTATAGGCAGTTGAACTTTCATGCTAACCCTCCAATTCTAATACATGTTTTAATTGTTCTACCCCAGAACGAGGGCTAGTAAGCACAGGTATTTTTATATGATTAAGATATGGTAACAATATAGCCATGCTACCTTGAGCAAGTACGATAACATCGCTATTTTTAGCTACCTCTTCTATAGCCCCTAGTACCATTCTATTATGCTTCTCTCTATCTCCTTCTTCCATAAGCACTCTTATGGCACCATCTACTAGTACTTTATTAATGTCAACTTTTTTGTCTAATTCAGCAGCAGTCCTTTCAATAAGCCTCACACTAGGGTCAAGTGTAGTAGCTACTGTGCCAATTACAGATATTCTTCTCCCAATTTTCACTGCTTCTCTAGCCATAGGTTCATCAATCTTCAAATATGGAATCGTCAACATATTTCTAGCTACATCTACAGCTTCTCCTACAGATGAGCATTGATTTAAAATAATGTGTGCACCCATTTCCTCAGCTTGTATAGCATATATACATATTCTTTTAATAACAGACTCTGTAAGCCCTCCAGACCTCATAACATCTTCTAAGAGGCTGTCATCTATAATATTTATCATTTCAACTTCAGGTACTATTTCTTTAAATAATTCTTTTAAATCCATTACAGTAAGTAAATTTGTATGAATTACAGCAACCTTTTTTTTCAATTTTCTCACACCTTTCTTTAAACTTGTTTTGGAACTAATAAGAGCCTCTCGCTGCAATCTCCCAGATACCTTCAATTTTTCCTTTCCTGACTACATAAATTTGATTATATAAGTTAGTAGTAGTGCAGCAATGGCTTGGCACTAGATGTACCTTATCACCTACTGCTAGTCCTATATATGGAGTTAATGCACGACATTTTGCATGCTCCTCAGCTAGCTTTACTACCTCAACATTTTCTACTCCTTTGATTTTTGGAACCTCTCTCTCAGGTGATATGGATTTCATTCCTGTATTTAAAATAACTGTTTCATCATCAGGAGTGCTTACTACA
This sequence comes from Firmicutes bacterium UBA3546, assembly GCA_002376545.1. Lineage (GTDB taxonomy): Bacteria > Bacillota > Clostridia > Tissierellales > Proteiniboraceae > Proteiniborus. Next base: position 64,261 of record DFOH01000041.1, read on the forward strand.
GAAGCAAGAACTGTAAGAGATTGTTCAAAAGGTAATCCTACCTTTTCATAAGTTAAGTCCATGAAAATATATGAACCAGCCTGAATCTCCGTAATTCCTGGATATTCTCCAGCTATATCAAAGGTTCCGCTTCCAGCTCCACTTACTATTTCTACAGGCACTCCAGCCTTTCTTATAGCCTCAGCAGTATCAACAAGATACTTATTAGCTTTTCTGCCTGTCTCTTGTCTTTCATGTCTATCTTTTATGAATACTGCATGTCCTTCATAGCCCATGATTCCAAGGAAATTTATATTTTTTAGAGAATTTGCAAGCTTTGCTAGCTCAACTGCTGCTTCAGTGCTTCTTGCGCCACATCTTCCCATTCCTACATCAATCTCAATTATTACTCCCAAGTCAACCCCAATTTCAAAGGATGCTTCTGATAATTTCTTTAAATTTTCAGTATCATCTACTGCAACCATCATATTAGCATATCGCGCTAAGCTAACTAGACGTCTTATTTTATCTTCGTCCTTCACTTCATTGGCAATTAATATATTATCAAGACCTGAATTTACCATAACTTCTGCTTCACTTATGGTTGCACAGCAGAGTCCTATTGCTCCTGATTTTATTTGTTGATGTGCTATCATAGGTGTTTTATGCGTTTTCGTGTGTGGTCTTAAACTTACTCCTTGTTTTAATAAATATTGCATCATCTTCTTCATATTACTTTCAAATATATCAGCATCCAACACTAATGCTGGAGTTGGTATCAAATCTTGCGATAATCCTATAAGATAAGAATTGTTCATTTTTATATACCTCCGCATTTATATTCTAGGACGTCCTCCATAGAACCATCCTGATTCAAGGTCTACCACCTTTGCCTTAAGTCCACGCTTCTTAACAGCATTAACTCCTAGTTCAGTTGTTAATACTGTAGTGCCTTTTCCTAACACCACTCCATCTAACATTATGATATTTCCTGAACATACTGCACCGTATGCTCTTCCGCTTGTTCCATCAAGTATTGTAATATCTGCATCTGCACCAACTCCAAGATGTCCTTTATCTTTAAGACCAAAAATTTTAGCAGGATTAATACTTGTCTTTGTTACAAACTCTTCCCATGTAAGCATATCCATTCTTACAAGAGCTGTTCCTTTCTCTACAATGAAATTTCTTGGAATAGAGCCACCATCAGTTGATATTGCATCTACTATGAATCTGCCAGATTTAGCTTTTTGTGTTGCTAGCAAAAATCTAGTCGATGCAGGCGTAACAGGAAAAGTGCATGTTACATCTGTTCCTTCCTTATCAAAATATTCTATCCCTTCCTTACCTGTAAGTCTTAAATTGTCGTTTCCAACATGACATACCACCGACGCCCATCCATCTAGTATAGCCTGTCTAAGACCTTTCTCTGTTCCTTCATATCCTCCCATGCTTAAAGAATTTTTAACTCCATTAGATTCAGGCATTCCATCAGAACACTTAGCTGGTGTTCCACTAAATACAGAAAGATATGATTCACTGAAAATATTTGGATTATCCTCTAAAATTCTCAGTGCCTCCAATGTTTCTTCAATGGGATCACCTAATACTTGTCCACGACAATAAGAATTTACATGTACTAGGTCCATAGAAAATCCCTTAGCTATATCTACAGCATCCTTAAAGCTATTAAAATTCCCAACTCCATTTTTTGTAGTTCCTACATGAAAGGCTACATATGCTTTTTTATGATTTGCAACTTCTACTACTCTTTGTGTTGCCTCTGGAGTCATAGGATAGTGACCACCTAATAGCTTCATACCAATTGCTCCTTCATCCAAGCTTTTATCAATAAGCTCACTTATCTCTGTTTTTGTTGGAGCTATTCCACTAATGTTCCAACCTGGTCTTATCATCTGTAAACAAATCATATTCATTCCAGTACCATTATTGATAGAAAAATCATAGAATTCGTGAAGTGGACCTCCACAATCCATTGCAGTAACTGTTCCTGCTCTTGCTAGCATACTCATAGCAGCTTGTCCGCCTTTGCCCGTAAAGCCAGTATGTACATGCATGTCTATGATTCCTGGAACAATAGTCTTTCCCTTAGCATCGAGTACTTTTATGCCCTTATTAGTATTTATTTCTTCAGCAACCTCAACCACTTTGCCTCCATCAATCCCAATATCTCTTTGACCATGTATTTTATTTTCCGGGTCTATAACAGTTCCATTTTTTATTATTAAATCGAACATTTAGTAACCTCCTTTCATCGCCAATTCCTCAATCCAAGTCTCCATTAAAAGCTTTAACATAGATTGATTTTATGCTATCCTTACTTAAATCAATTGGATTATTTTTAAGAAGTCTTTCTTGCATCATGGCCTCTTCTAAAACAATGTCAATATCCTCCTCTGGAATATTAGCGTCTTTTAGTCTGTAAGGAACATTTATCTTTCTAAATCCATCTATAATAGGATTTATTAAACCTCTTATATCAGAAACCTCAATAGCTTTTTTCAGAGTATTTACTTTTTCAACTTTTAAAGAATCAAGATACAACATAACATAGGGATACAGCATTGCTACTCCTTGGCTATGTGAAATTCCGTATTTAGCCAATGGATAGGCAAGAGCATGTACACTGCACGTACCTGCATTTGTTAATGCTGCACCGCCAAGTAATGAACCTAATGCCATATCTTGTCTAGCTACTAGATTATCGCCATTATCAATAGCTGCATGTAGAGATTTATATATAAGTTTGGTACCTTTAATTGCCAATTCATCTGACCACAAGGAGCCATTCTTAGATAAAAAGGATTCTACACAATGTGCTAATGCATCTATCCCTGTCAATGCAGTAAGTTTTGGTGGAAGAGTAATCATTAGTTCTGGGTCGACTATAGCTATTTCTGGTATCATATGTCTGCTTACTACTGCTTTTTTATTTTTTTCTTTATCGAGGAAAATAGCATTTGGAGTAGCTTCAGAACCGGTGCCACTTGTTGTAGGTATCATAATCATTGGGATACCATGTTTGGAAAAGCTAATATTACTTAAATCGTTTATTTTTGTACATCCATTTCCCTTTACCCAAGCTACTAATTTTGCAGTATCTAATACACTTCCACCACCAAGTCCTATACATATGTCTGCGTCGAATCCTTCGGCTAATTTTAAGCATTCATTAACAACCTCAATATCTGGTTCTCCTTTAAATGAGGAAAAAGTCAATACTTCTAGCCCTATAGATGTTAATTTAGTTTCTAAGTGTGCTCTAAAAGGTCTATCACTTAAAAGCAGTACTCTTTCAGCATTCATTTGCTCGATTTCCGTACAAACTTGATTATACGCTCCTGCTCCAAAAATTACTCTGCCTGGAGTATTTAAGCTTATTAAATTATCCACAACTTTACCCCCTTGTTTTTTATGTTATTATCATATGTATTATTTCTCTACTTTCTATTAGCTAAGTGGTTCAGCTTTTTTCTTATTCGCATTAATTTGATTCTTAATAAGCGGCCAAACTATAGTTAATACTGCTATAAGTAAAAAAGCTAATGAAACAGGACGTGTTAGAAATGGTAAAAAGCTTCCATCTGAATAAGTTAAACCACGTCTTAAATTGACTTCTACCATAGGTCCTAATATAAAACCTAAAATCATAGGGCTTATGGAGATTTTTGCAATTTCAAGTATTATACCTACTGCTGCGAATATAAGCATAATCCAGATATTAAATGTAGAATTGTTACTTGCAAAGGCTCCAATGAAGCTCATGACCATTAACGCAGGGTATAGATAATGATATGGCACCTTTAATAGCCTCGGGAATAATCTCATACCCCCAAATTGAAGTATTAATGTTAAAATAGCAGATAATGCTGCTGCTGCAAATACTATATAAACTACTGATGGATTGTTTACAAATAGTAGTGGTCCTGGTTGAATACCATGTATCATTAGTCCCCCAAGAAGAATTGCAGTTACACTGTCTCCAGGTATCCCCATAGTAACCATAGGTATTATTGCACCACCAACTGATGCGTTATTTGATACCTCGCTTGCCCAAACTCCATCTACGCATCCCTTTCCAAATTCTTCTGGACTCTTAGATGCTTGTTTTGCCTGACCATATGCAACCATGTTTGATAGTCCACTTCCCATGCCAGGTAAAAAACCAATCCATAATCCAATCATAAATGAACGAATAATATTCCAGCCATTACTTATGACTTCTTTCATTGTAATTCCAAAGCCAGAAACTTTTAATGATACATCGGGTTGCTGCTGTTGGCCTGTACCAAAATCCTTTACAATTTGTTTTATGGCAAATATACCAAGTATCATGGCCAATATGTCTATACCACCACTAAGCATAACATTTCCAAATATAAATCTTGGACCTCCGTCAATAGGAGCCATCCCAACTGAGCTTAGTCCTATACCAATAAAAGCACCTGCAAGTCCTCGGAACATATCTCCTTTAGATAAAACAGCTACAAGCACTAAGGCGCAAGTACATAGAGAAAAGAATTCCCATGGTCCAAGCTTTAATGCAACTTCTGCGATAAATGGACTTAATATTGCTGCAATAATAACACTTAAAAATGTACCTATAAATGATGCTACTATACCTGTTCCAAGTGCTTTAACTGCCTGACCTTTTTTAGTCATTGGGTAAGCATCAAAGCATGTAGCAATTGATGATGGAGTTCCTGGAATACCAATTAGTGTAGCTGAAATAAATCCACCTGACACTCCTCCTATCCAAATACCTACTAAAAGAGCCATACCCATTTCTGGAGACATTCCAAATGTTAAAGGTAATAACAAGGAAACCCCTGTAACTGCTGTCAAGCCAGGTATTGCCCCAAATATTATTCCTACTATAGTACCAAATAGAAGCAATAAAAAGGTTACTGGCTGGAGTAACTGTCCTATACTTGAAATAATATAATCCATTTTTTCCCCTCCTTAAGTCTTTAGAATAATTTTCCTGATGGTAACATCACCAGTAACACCTTTTCGAAAATTAAATATACCGAGCCTGTAATACATAATGAAAATATTATTGCTGTCTTATAAATCTTCATATTTCCATTCATGACAATTATTGAAGCAAATACTGCAATAGGTGTAGCAATTAAGAACCCAAGTGTTACAAGTCCTATAGCGTATAATAATATTACACCTGACATTATACACAGGCGTTTCCAGCCCTCTGGAGTTAAATATACCTTTGCCTTCTCTGCTGTCTTTTCAAGCATTAACCCTATTCCACATATTATCAACCCAATACCAGAGATATATGGAAATAATCTAGGCCCTACATCATTTTCAAGATTAGGGTTAGGAATCTGGCTAGCTAGTATTGTAATTATAATTCCTATGATTAATAACATGATTCCTGTTTTTTTGTTACTGCTCATATTATCACTCCATTTCATTTATTATTTATATATTAGAATCAACTCTTAATAGAGTTGATTCTAATATATTTAATAGCACTGCTATTTCTTTAATCCTAAATTTTCTGCAACAGCTTCTATAGAATTAAATTCTGCTTCTAAATATGCTTCAGTTTCTTCTAAATCTCTATATTTATAGCTTTGTCCAATATTGTTAAGTTTGTCCATAAAATCTTTATCAGCTTCCATTTCTGCAAAAAGTCCATTTATTTTTTTAGCTATTTCATCAGGTAGTCCTTTTGGAGCATACATAGCATGCATAGTCGGGAGAATTACGTTATAGCCTTGCTCGACTGCCGTTGGAAAATCAGGTGCTAATATATCTCTTTCTTCTGAAGCTACTGCGAGAACCTTTACTTTATTAGCTTCTACATATTGTGAAGCAGCTCCTACTGTTGCTTGGATAAGATCTAGATGACCGCCTTGAAGTGAAGCTAACTTTTCTGCTTCTCCACCTGAGTCAACCATTTTAAATTCTACGCCTGCCTCATTCATCAATATACCTGCGATAAATTGACTAACTCCACCATACTGAACACCAAATATATATTTGTTAGGATTTTGTTTTGCATCTTGAACTAGTTCTTCTAAAGTATTCCATGGAGCATCTGCTCTCACTGATATTGTTTGACTTACATGTGGCATTGTAGCAATTGGTCTAAAATCTTTGTATGAATAAGCATATGTTCCACCGTGATAATTGCATTGTAAAAGTGTGTGATGGAAAAGAATTGTGTAGCCATCTGGTTCAGCATTTCTTACGGTTTCTGCTCCTACTGAACCTCCACCACCATCTTGGTTAACCACAACTACAGGTTGTCCTAATTTTCCTTGCATATATTGTGCAACTAAACGAGCAGCAGCATCTGTAGCCCCCCCTGCTTTTGTAACGCATATAAGCTGAATTGGCTTTGTAGGATAATTAACTTCAGAATTTGAAGCATTATCATTGACTCCTTCAGAATCATTGTTTGTAACAGGCTGATTTGATGAGCATGCTGTAATTGAAATACCTAATAATGCAATTGCTAAAAATAAAGCTAATTTCTTTTTCATTCTTTAACCCCCCATTTTTTATATAAAATTTAAACAAAAGAAAACTATTAGAGAAAATTAAATATCCATACCTCCTTTTCGTTTGATAATAACATTTATCTAGAATAAACAGAGCACCTATTAAGTGTCTCAGTATTCACTAGTTTAGAAGCTATGTCTATAGCTTTTTCAAGAACTTTTGTGTCACCTGTTTTTTTTGCAATCCTATTGATTGTAGATTCATGACTGACTGCTAATCCAATCATTGAGCCTCCTAAAGCTATTTCTATTTCATTAATTGAGTTCCACCTATTACTTTTATCATCAAACTCGAAGCCAATAGCTTCCATCTGAATATTGCTCCTTTCATGATACATATCCACTATTGCATCATATTCTCCTGATGCAGCTTTTAAATAGATACTATCTGGTGAAATAGGCCCATATGCAAGAATTCCTTCTCTATAGGATGCTTCAATGGCACTTAATATTTCATCACTGATATTAGTGTCCTTATATTCTCCAGAATAAAATATATCTGCTACAGCGACTCTAGGTGCATCTATATTCATTTTTTTTAAGATTTCATTTGTAAGCTTAATCATTTCATGTATTCGATTTTGAGTTATATTTTTAAATACAGAATCACTAAAGCTCTCAAAATAAACATATGCAATTCTAAGAGAACCTCTTATTATCATTACAGAATAAACATCTGACTCTTCATCGTTCAGGAAAACCTTTTCAATTCCTCTATGAAAACTACATAACAATTTATTATTATAATTATTACTTGCAGGTCCAAGAATAAATGCATCAAGGCTTTTATTAGCACATAATTCAATAGCCTTTCTGCCATAAGTTAAACTCATCTCGTCAGAACTCGTATTATCATCATTATTAAAATAGTCCTTTGAAGAATCCATGTTTATATCTATTAGATTAAGTACTCCTTCTTTAAAACACGCTTCAGAAGGCTCCTTAATTGTATTCAATATCAAAGATGAGCCAGTAAAGTTCAATGCATTTATAACTATATCTAAGCTTCCTATAACTACGAATCCTAAATCCATGTAAAGAGATGCTTTTTCCATAGCTTTAACTACTATCTGTGCACCAGCTCCCAGAGAATCTCCTATTGTAATTCCAATTATTTTTCTGCCCACCAATGTAAGCACTCCTTTTTTAATCAAATTAGTTAATGTATAGAGTTACTTATTTTATATGCGAAAACTATGCCAAAATTAAATAACCGTAAAAAAGTCATGTAATCGCTATATTTCAACAAAAAATATCTGATAGCATGTGGAATATCCTTCCCATGCGTTCCATTATTGAAACGCATTTATTAAAAATTTAAATAAATGCTTAAAATTCAGTTTTTATCAAGTATACAAACAAAGAAACATAAGTTCCATTAATGGAACTTATGTTTCTTTGTTGAAACCATATTTATTCATTTTTCTCCAGAGAGTTGTCCTGCTTATGTTTAACTCCTTAGCTGTTTTTTTAATACTCCACCCATTATTATCCAATACTTTAAGTATTGCTTTTCTTTCTGCTATATCTAGCGTTGTCACTTCATTTTTACCCTCATCATGTACTTCTCTTACTATATGTTTCTCATATAATCCATAAAGATCATTTACAGTAACTATAGCTCCATTTTTTAAAACCACTAATCTTTCGATTACATTCTCAAGCTCTCTTATATTCCCGGGCCAAGAGTATTTTTTAAGCTCATTTATAGCACTGTTTTCAATACCTACCATTTTACACCCAGTCTTTCTTACTGATTTATTAATAAATACTTCAATAAGATATGGAATATCTTCAGTTCTTTCCCTTAAAGGAGGTAGATGTAATGATAATACATTAAGACGATAATATAAGTCTTCTCTAAATTTACCATTATTAACTTCTTCAAGTAAGTTCTTATTTGTTGCAGAAATAATTCTTACATCTAGAGGAATTACTCTATCATCTCCAATTCTACGAACTACCTTTTCTTGTAGTACTCTCAATAGTCTCGCCTGTAATTTTAATGGCATCTCTCCAATCTCATCTAAAAACAACGTTCCCTGATGCGCCATTTCAAACAAACCTGGTTTACCCCCTTTTTTTGCCCCTGTGAAAGCGCCCTCATTGTATCCAAAAAGTTCACTCTCCAAGAGGGATTCGGGTACTGCTGCGCAGTTAATTGCTACAAAAGGTTCCTCTCTCCTTAAACTATAGTTATGTATACTTTGAGCTAATACCTCTTTACCTGTTCCTGTTTCTCCGCTTATTAAAATTGTAGAATTAACAATAGCAAACTTTTTTGCATTTTCGCTTAATTCCTTCATCTTTTCATTAACAGTTTTCATATCATCAAATGTATATCTGGCAGAGTTCCCTTTTAAATACAACTCCCTTCGAACCTTTTCTTCTGCTTTCTGTATTTTATGGGCTTCCTGAATTGTTATTATTACTCCAACTAATTTTTTCTTACTAATAACAGGAATTATATCTTTTACAATTAGACCTGACGATACGTAACTTACTTCTCCAAGTAATGGTTTGCTAGTCTTAAAAATATCATCAGTTAATAATCCTGGCAACATATCATTTGCATAATGTCCTATTATCTCCTCAGCATTTGTATTGAGAATTCTTTCGGCAATAGGATTTATGTATTTAACTTTTCCTAATGCATCTAGTGTAATGATTCCGTCATGTACAAAGTTGATTAAAGTCCTAATTTCCTCTGTTCTCTCCCTTTCTCTGTTTACCATTTCTATAGTGTTATATGCTTCTCTTATAGCTTGAATAATAGCTTCTTTACCCGAATGAACTAAAACAGTAAAAAAACCATTTTGAGAAGCTTTTCTTACAGCAATAGTGTCTCCAACAACCATTTTTATCTCTTCATCGTTCATTCTTATAATTACATCATCCACATCTTTATCAGAACCTATCAAAAATTCTTTTAAATCTATCTTCAAAATATCTCTTAAGGTTCCTACACCATAAATAATGTTCTTATAGCCAACTACACCAATAGAAGCACTAAATCTCATAGCATTATTAATTGCTCTCATTAAGTCATATCCAGTAACAGCAATTTCTATTACAGGAACCTTGACAGCTTCTCTAATTGCTATGGCGGTACCTCCGCGGCTTATTATTGCTTGTGCTCCATTGTCTATGGCATCTAGAGCTTCTTTTACCCCTTCTTCCATATCTCCTATTCTTATATCCAATTGCTCATTAAATTCATTACATACTTCTTCCCCTAATTCTGCCAACTTGGGGAACGGTGCAATTAATGCTATCTTACCCACAAAAATCCCCCACTCTTTTTTACAGATAGTATTTAAATGTAATTATATATTTTCGTCAAATTAATACAATATTCTTTCATCTCAAAATCTATTAAGTATTATTATATTGAATAATTCTTATGAGGTCAAAGACACTTTCTGTATTTCTATGATATTTGAAATAATCTCTTTTCATCTATAAATCTTAATCCTACTTTAACGAAATCATAAAAAACAATAAAAAACACCGTTTAATCAACTTATTACTCTTGATTAGACGGTGTTCAATTTTTTATTCTACTCCTGCTATACTTATATTTAATAGCTTAATTGATTTTGGTCCACTAAAATTATTTATTTTCTGTGTTTCTTTTGATAGGTACATTTCTTTATGAACATCACTGATATTGCCTGAAATAGAGCCTCCTGTCACTGGTATTGTTTTCTGTCCGTCATTATACCAGCCTAATCTAATTTCTCCAGCAAAATCGCCTGTTAATGTGTCCATTTGAAAATCTGAGAACACTTTGAGCTCTAGGTAAGGTCCTTCTTTAATTTCTTGCAGAGTCTTGCTTCCGCCTTCTACTACAATATTTCTTATATTGCCTGTAGGCTTGATACCCAAATAGTGGGAAAACCTTGTACTTCCCCAGTATCTCTTTAATATGCCATCTTCATAAAGCGAAACATTTGCCAGCTTATGACCATCTTCATCATAAGGCGCTGAAGCCGTAGAGCTATGTATAAATGGGTCAAGAGATATGTTTACCTTGTCTCCTATAATAGCATCACCCTGTATGCTTTCATCTATCTTAGCGATTGAAGTCTGCTCATAAACTGAACGAGCTCCTGCTTGGTCATAATAATAATTGAAAAATTCCTTTACAGGCTCTCCTGTTAATATTACTGCTATATCCTTTAATACAGGTGTTGGCTTTGCTATTGCCTTATCTTTGCTTATTTGTAGCATTTCATCTACAGACTCAGTAATTAATTTCTCATCATAATCTGAAAAAACAATGTCATTATAAAGCTCCACTTCCTCGCTTTCTCCGTCTTCCTTCCAGCTTGTAATAAATTCAAGCTCTCCTCTATAGGTTTCGTATGATGCATCTACTCCCTCTGAATTAAGTATTCTTGTATTTATCTTATCTAAGAAAAGCTCAGCCGAATTAACCCAGCCATTATTGTATTTATCTGCTTTAAATATTTCTTCTGTAAGCTTAGGCATCCAGCTTGAATGAGAATGCTTTGAAAATGTGTTTTCCATTACAGGTTGAATCTCTACCTTAGGCTTCACTAATGGATAATATTCATTTTTTACAAAGCCCGCAGCATATAATGCACTCTTTATTGCATTTCTTATATCTTCATCATTCATTGTAGGATGTATTGTAGTTGTTGATGAGCCTCTGTATTTCTTTCCATCCTCCTCAAAATCCTTATAAACAGTAATCTTAATATGGTGTACATCCTTAGCTCTATTCATATCAAGTTCTTTTTTTATAAAGAATAATTCCTTTGATTCAATTCTCTTCTCATTGAGCTTCCAACCATCTATTCCATCAAGCTTTGATAATATTTCTTTTATTTTCTCTATCATTATCCCAACCTCACTCTTGCTTTAATATATGGTCCTCCATCAGCTGCTTTAACCCATTCCTTGTACCCCTTGCCACAAGCTCCTGAGCCAAATATCTCAACTTCCTCAGATACCATAGAGATGGATTTTAGAACATCTGGCACATATCCAGTCATAATAACAGGAGACATGATGTTTCCAGTAAGCTCTCCATCCTTTATTTCCTTTGCTACTAGTATCATACATTGTATTCCCCAGTTTTTGGGGTCCTCCATACCACTTAACATAACGTCAAGCAAGTATCCTTCTTTTATTGAAGCTATCATATCTTCAAGTCTGTCTATTCCTCCTTCAAAGAAGGTATTAGTCATTCTGGCATAGGCTTTTCTCTCAAAAGATTCTCTTTTACCATTTCCTGTAGGCTTTGTACCTAATCTAAGAGCTGAAAGCAAATCCGATATCCCAGTTTTAAGGATTCCCTTGTCTATAATTATAGTATCTGTTCCAAGAACACCTTCGTCATCAAAAAAGTACGAAGACACATTCTCTGCTGCAGCTGCTCCATCATGCATAATCACTAATTCCGATGCTACTTCCTTGTCTACATATTCTATAGCCTTTGCTCTATTTTTAACAAACATATCCATCTCAACACCATGCCCAAAGGCTTCATGAGCTATTAATCCTGATATCCCAGGTGAACAGATGACATCATATTCTCCCGGTACAATCTTCTTTGCATCTAGTAGTTTTTCTGCATATATTACTACTTCCTTTACTTTATTCTGAAGTTCATCAAGGAGTTCAACACCTTTTAATCCAGCTGCACTATCATAGTAAAACTTTGTATTATCATCTCTTCTAACCACTGCTGAAAGACTACCTTGACTCCATATGTAGGATTGCTCAAGGTCTTTATTTTGAGAAATAAATATTTTAGACACATGACATTCTCCGTAGTTTATTCTGAAGTCTACCAATAGACTAGAATATGTAAAGGCCTCATCTTTAATTTTGGTCATTCTCTTGATCTTTTCTTCTGCACTTACTGCTTCAGGTAGTACTTCCACCTCTTTAAAAAGAGCATCTGTGATTTCATCTTCTTCAATTACTGGATAAGTGCTTATCCTCACTGATGAATCTTTTAAATTTTTAATGTCTTCGTTAACTCTATTCTTTATGCTTTCAATTAGTGCATCTAATCCTTCTTCTGAAAGTTCATTAAATGAATACTCAGAATAGTTGTATCCATTATGAATTCTTACTACAAATCCTCTCTCAGTCCACTCTGAATCGTTAATGCCAGCCCCAGTCCTATAGACAGAATATGTCTTGCCACATATATCTGTACCTAAAACTGAAGCATATCTAAAAGATTTGGATAATTCAGAGACTAGTTCCTTCAATAGCTGCTTCTTCCCTTGCAAATACCTTGACATACTAACCTGCATTGTTGCACCCCCTCAAAATATTGCTGCTAATAACATATATTACTAACTTACCACATTGATTACTAAAAATCAAAGATATATAGCATAACTTATCGTTTATATTAAAGCTTACTTACTTCTGTAGCTTGCTAAACACACGTAGCGCATTCCTGTAGAATACATGCTCATGAAATTCTGTAGGAATAAGCTCCTTAATAAATTCAATATATGGACCTATTTGGACAAGCGGCCAATCTGAGCCAAATAATATTTTAAAGTTGTTATCTGCATATACTAATGCCCTCTTAATATGCTCCACAAAGAGCTTTTCACTTTTCATTCGTTCAATTTCTTTCTTATCTCCAACAATAAGCCCTGAAATGTCAGTAAATACATTTGAATTCTTGCGAACTAATTCTGCTGTTTCCATGACCCAAGGGTCACCTAAATGTGCTATTACAAACTTTATATTTCTGTATTTAACTGCTAGCTCATCTACTGTCAAGGGATGTGAGTATTTAAGCAACCCTCTGTCAGAATAAGTATCTCCACTATGGATTACAACAGGTATATCGTATTTTTCAGCCAAGGCATATATTGGGTCATATACAGAGTCGTACACATAAAACGGATAATATCCAGCATATATCTTTATGCCAATGGCATTGTTCTTTAATTCTTCTTCTATTTGTAAAAGCTCTTTTTCTTTTGATTCTCCTACCAGCTTAACTGGGTTAACACCAACACAATATGCTAATTTCCTTGGTAGCTTATCTTCTAGGTCGAGAGCCATGGGATTAGAGGAGGAAACATCTGGGAATCCCCCTCTAATTTCCTCTGTTACTCCCATCCCAATCCCTGCTATAATGTTATTATTCTCAAATTCCCTTGTCAGTCCTATTGCAGAATAATCTACAAAAGAAATATCCTTAGCTGTCTTTTCAAAGCTTTCAATTTTTGAAAAGTGCAAGTGAGCATCTATTATTTTCATATGACTATTCTCCTAAAATCTTATATTTTTTAAATTCTTTAATAAGTCGTCGTCCATCGCTTCCTTAGTGAATATTAAGAAGCTTGCTGGTAAAAAGACCCTCTCGTTATTCTTAATATCCATCTTGTTAATTATATATGCTCCTATTGCTTGGCTATCAGTAAAGCCCCCTATAGGAATGTCGCCATTATTACAAACCATCAGTTTATCTTCTCTATTTGCACTGCTGAAAATTAGGACCCCCTCTGTTCTCATCCCGTAATCCTTTACAGCCTTATATGTCGCTAATTGTCCTGAGAGATTTCTTACGGTTACCATGCTGTCTTTATACTCCTCATCTAGCTTCAGATACATATCTGTCATGAAAGGCATTGAACTAAAATAATAGCCTGTCTCTTGGGTAATTTCTGTAGTTTGACACAATACTGGAACTCCTGGAAGCATTAAATAGTATTGTGCTATCTTAAGACCCTTGAATTTCTCATTCTTCTTTATATTTGTTCTTACGACTATTCCACTCCAAGTATTTCCCACACTGTCCTTTAGCTGTACGAAATCTGCTTCTCTATCTTCTTCCATAAGTGACCTTATAGTCATTTCATTTGGTATTGTTACTATTCCGCCAACCCATGGATTCCACCATGACTTAGGTCTAGGTGTAGGAAATGAAGTATCCAGCCATTCCTTAGAGTTATATAATAGAGAATATATAGTACTTGAAAACTGTGGAGAGGTTTTAATCATCATTTCTCCATTATCAAGTGATAGGGTCTCAATTCCGTTTTCCATATCTCTATTTTTCTTAATTACTACATTGTCATCAATCTTAAATACTGCCGATTTCTTTTGTAGCAATACTGTGTCAAAATCAATATTCAATGAAAGTGTATCAATTTTGGGAATATTATTTCCAGTAACAGAAAATACAGTTTCATTAATTTGATCAGCAATACTGAATTTTTTGTCAAGCTCCTTAAACGAATCCTTAATTGAGCTTAGCTTCATTTTTCCATCAAAATACGATTCCCTATAGTCTTTTATCCTTACATCAAATCTGTCACCTACAAATGGGTTTCCATTGTGAATATTTAGTTCAAGCTTATCAGTGGTATTCAGCTTATTATTATCTTGACAATCATCCTTCGTAGCAAATCTTCTTAATTCCTTCCAATCCTTAAAGGTATCTATTGCCATATAGCAGGGTTCTGTACACATACTTGAATGAGCAGGAATCTTTCCTAGGTTTTTGTCAATTGATAAGTACCAGTTGTTGAATTTTATTTTATCCTTCACTGGCCAGCATAGACTGATAGTTGCCTTTTTTTCATTGGAGTAAATCCAATTCTCAGTAAATTTACTGCTATCCCAAAAATCTAGACCGCTGCTATCCTCCCCAGCTATTTTTATGTACTTACCTTCATATGGAATAATAGCATCTATAAGCTCATAATAGTAGCTCTGACTAAACCATACTTCCTCATCAGCATCTACATCAGTAATGTTTTGTATCTCATAGCTGTGTTCAACTAAACCATTAGCATATAGCTTAGATATAGATATAATCTGAATGTGTTTAAAATCTCTTGAGCTATAAAAAGCTTTTAAGGCAATGTAATCGCTTTCACAATAGTTCTCTACTTTGTGAGGCCTTTCCTTTGAAAACTCAAGAGAAAATGGTAATCCAAGCTTTGGATAGAATACTATCATTTCATGACTGATTTCAGGTATTCTCTTTAATATTAAATCATTGTCGAACTTAGTTAACTGTAATGAATAGCTGCCATTAAATACACACCAATGTTCATCTGTTTCTCCACCGAATCTACTATCATATCCACTAAATTGTAAGGATATCTTTCTCTTGAATTCTACAGAGCTGTTTGAATGCTTTGCCTTAATACTCAATGTAGCATCATATGAAAATGGCTTGTTTAAAATGTATGGCACAATTATGGAAGCTCTTTCCTGTGAAGCTAAGGTTATACTAAAGCTCCTATTTTCAATTGCTATATTATTTGATTCAGGTAAAATAAACTGGAATACAGCGTCTTCATTAAAGTTATTTTCAATATCAATATAGAATTCTGAGCTTATATTTTTCAGCTTATGTGTATTAGGTGCTGATAAAGAAAGCTTTGCTGGAAACTTAGGCTTTATTCCTACTTTAAATAAAGCACTTTTTCCATTGAGTGTTATATCAGCTACTACACAAGGATGGGTTCTCCAATGACTTTGCTCCTCTTCTATTGCATCAACAAAAAAACTTGCAGTAAAGGTTTGCTTATCTTCTACTGATGAAGCTGCCCTAAAGGAAAACTTAATATTTTTATCATCCTTACCACTAATAGCTATATCTAGTTTTTTACCAGTTTTATTTACAATATTATAGCTTATATTATATTCTCTTCCGAAAACTAGCTCTTGCTCTTTAATATCTGCACTTATTTGATAATCATCAGTCTCGATTAAACGCAAGCCTCTCCCTTTTCTATCAAAACCCATTCTTAGATGCTTTCCGTCTTTTTTCCATATGTACTCATAATTTGAAAACTTGTCTTCTTCCTTTCCATCTGGCTTTATTTCAATATTTCTTTTACAATCTTCATACCAGTCAAACACTTCAAAGAATTCCTTTACAGCTTCTGTTTGCAATACTGTAGGTATGAAATTCATTAAATGTGTTGAATCATCTCTTTTTTCCCAGAAGAATCCACACTTCTTATATAGTGGAACCGCCTTTGTATTGCCAGGCCAAGTGTATAAATCAAGTCTAGGCCACCCTAGCTCTACAGTTCTTTTAACAGCTTGAAGTACTAGTGCTTTTCCTACCTTTTTCCCATGATAATCTGTACGAACATTTAATGTAGGAATATATAATGCTCCTTCATCCTGTCTATATTCTGAAAAGCTGCAATATCCAACAGCCTCATCTCCATCTAAAGCTATGTATGTATTTAAATTACCTGTATTTTCATTTTCCTCAATTACACTTTCTTCAGTAGATATACTATCAGAGCCCCCCCAACTGTCCATGCTCATATTCCACATGTCTGCTAATGATTTAGCATACATTTTATCGTATTCTACTATCTTAATATCTCCCATTTTATAGCCCCCTCGTTTGATTTGATATGCAGGCAGATATTACATTTATTAATATCTGCCTATATTTAATTTGTCTCATAGCACAGCTAGGTATCATTTTCAAATTCAATCTTATAGGATTCATAAAGACCTCTATCAAATGTAGATTTGAAATTGCTCATAATATTTAAATACATTACATTATCTCCTCTCAATATTTTTATCTTTTTTGAATTCTAATCTTAAATACTCATATAAACCAGTATCTTTTTTATGCTCATATTTTTTTGGCTCATATTCTATAACAGTTAGTCCTAATAAATTCATACATATCACCTGCCTATCCTGTAATCTATATTTAGAAAATCTAATTACTTATCTGATTTAGCTTAGAAGCTCTAAATATAATACTTACTTCACCTGTCTTTTCTTTTTGGTCTTTTTGCTTTCTAGCCTTAAAAATTCATCTAAAGGAGAAGTTCTATTTAAATAATATTGTAAAATATTTGCTTCTATGGGATTTTGTCTAAACATATCTATCACCTCCAATTCTATATGTTATACTAATATACTCTTTTTTCAGTATCTGGGTTTAACTTAAAATCCTTATGTCTTTTGTTTTCCTTTGCCTTGACGCTTTTTTCAAGTAAATAAAATGAAGCGGCTAATTGTAATAAGTCATTCATGCAAATCACCTCCTTATATATTTTTAATACATCACATCTCCCTCCTCTTCTGTGCTTTAATATGTATAGCTATATAAAATGCATTAAACAAGTTACATCACCTTTATGATATCTGAGCGATAGCAAAGTATCTTCTATTAAGTTACACTTATCTAGAGATTCTTCGAGCTTTGCTCTCAGAATGACAAGTAAGAGAATGCAATATTATTAGTGGATTTTATATATTTAGCAAGTAAAAATATCTAGTATGGTTCTGTTATACATTTATTGTATATTTTTGAAGCTCAGGCACAATAAAAGCCGCAGATAATTACTCTACGGCTTTTAAATACAAAAATACAATAAAAAAAGTCGCGAGCATCAAGCCCACGACTATATTATTCTTCAAGACACAAAAAGTGTATAAATATAGAAAGTCGCAGACTATACACCTGCGACTAGAAACATCATAATTATTTTATCATAAAAAATAACTATAAATTAATTTTTCTACCTATTCGCAGGCCGTTATTATTTGTGTTTTCAATTTTATAAGTTCTGTTTAAAATTCTCATCATCATCTTTCACGGCCTCCTTTCATTATTGGTAAACTCTACTAGATTAAGCTACCTTTTCATATTACCACCATTTTTTACATAATGCAATACCTTTTTAGAAATTTTATTTTATTTTCTCAAATTTATTTTTATATACTCCTGCATCTTTTGTAAATAACCTTCTGCTATCTTTTTGATAATAGTGTTATTTACTGAATCTAATTTAATATCATCTATAGTTGCTATTGGAAGGGCATTAACTGATGTTCCTGTCATAAATGCTCCGTCAAGGTCTCTTAAAGTATCCTTATGAACTTCCTTTTCTATTACTTCTATGTTTTGCTCATTACACACATTCATGATTTCATTTCTTGTTATTCCTAGTAACACATCTCCTGCTGGTGCTGTAAAGACCTTATCATCCTTTACAAAGAACATATTAGAGCGACTGCCTTCAGTTATATAGCCATTTCTATTTACTAGGAGTGCTTCATAGGCATTTTGTTCTTTTATTTCATCATTAATTCTCTGTCTTAAACCAGCATTTACTATTTTAGCATTAGGGTTTTCTCTTTCTGAATGGAATAGAATAGTGTGTATTCCTTTTTCATATACTTCTTTTTCCGGATAGCTGCTTTTTATATAGTAAACCATGAAGGTTTGCTCTGGACTATCAACATTTGTACATAAAAGCTTTATATTCATGTTATACTCTTTATTAGCATCTATTAGCTTATGTATTTCTTCTGTAATTTCTTCATCTGATTTCTTTATGGTCTTGTCTATGAGCTCTGCTGATTTTCTCATCCTCTTTATATGTCCTTCTAAAAAAATAGGAACACTATCTATAAGCCTAATTACTTCGTATATTAATGGTGAAGTAGCCTCCATAAAGCCTTTAGCATCTGAAGTAGGTACTAATTCCCCATTATACATATAATACTTTAGCAATGCTTCATTATCCATTGTATTCACCTCTAGTATATTGTTAGTATCTTCATATACATTATAGCTTATTAGAAAAAAAATTATAGTACTTTTTAAATAAATTACCACGATTCTTGATTTCGTACAATCTGCTTATACTATGGACTTAAAAGAGGAAGAGTCTTCACATTCGTTCAGATAGCCAAAATCTATTCTTCATCTTTATCGATTTTTTTGTTTTGTTTTTTACTAACCTTTTTAAAAATATAAAATATTACTAATCCTATGATTAATAAAACAAATACTACAGGTAATAGTGCAGCTATTGCAACTAAGAGCTCTTTTCCTAGGTTAATAATTCCTTTTATTGATTTATTAAATCCATCAACTATTCTATCTCCAAGTGTAACAGGCTCTGGCGTTTTTATTTCTCTTACTTCATAAACTATTACATCTATAGTTGAAAAACTAACTAGATTATCCCATTTTCTAAGAGTGCCAGTGTAGCTTTCTATTTGATATCTAACATTTGAAAGCTCTCTTTCTAGATTTATGATATCCTCTATTTTATCTGCTTTTCTCAATATATCTAGTAGTCTTTCTTCTTGTATCGTTAAGGACTTTAGTCTTGCCTCAGAATCAAAATATTGACTCGTAATGTCTTCTCCGCCACGTTGAATACTTATTACATTTCCAATGTCATCAAAGTCAAGCAAAAGCTTTTCAAAGCTTTTTTCAGGAATTCTTAGCTTAAATGAAGCTACTCTATTTCTAAAATCTTCTTTATTAACTGATCGCCCTCCTGTTATACTAGAGTTTTCAATATATCCTCCAAGAAAGTTTGTTTTCTCAGTGATTGTATTAACTGTTTTATCAAATTCCTTTGTTTCTAGCTCCACGTTTGCGGATCTTATGATTTTACGACTGCTTTGAGATTGATTATTTGTATTTTCTACACCCTGCTCTGCCTCTTCTGCATCGCTCCTATTACCAAAGCCAGCATTTCCTGTGAATTCCACAGTTGCGTTACTTGCATTATCCATAGATTGAGATTCATTTTTAGAAGAAGTCGCTTTCTCAGATGGTGCTGCACTATCTTTAGTACTCATATATCCCTTAGAAGAACAGCCTGAAATCATCAGCACTAATAAGAAAATAATTAGCAAGAAGCTAGTTAGTCTTTTTTTACCCCTTAATAACATATTAGCCACCTCCGTACCTTTTTTATATTAGACGGAAATAGGTGGCCTTTGTTCCATTATAACTTATCCTTTATTTCATCTGCATTTTTTAATACTATGTCTCTTTTAATCTTTAAAAGCTCAATATTTTTCATAGGTATTGAGGTTTTCATATTTGCTATAGACAATCCTAGCTTTTCCATAAGCTCTTGGTCTTCCTTGTCTAGTTTTATCTTTGCTCTTGCAGTATTCATAGATTCCTCTGCTTGAGCTATACTTTCTTGACTCTTATCCCAATCTCCCTGCATGCCATATAAAAGTGCCTGTCTTGTAAAATATCTTAATCTCATTAGCTCGCCCTCATGATTTCCTTTGTATGAATCAAAGAAAGGTGCCATATCATAAGTAATATCATTAGAATATACTAAGGATTCTTCAACGCTTTTTTTATCAATAGCTATTGTAAGCTTATTTATTGTTTCTTCAAATTTTCTTAGTTCTTGTTTTTTGATGCCGTTCTCTATGGCTTGTATTTCGTAATCTCCCCATGAATTATGGATTTCCCCAGAGATTTTCTTTACTCCATTCCACATTTCTTCAATTTTCTGTTCCTTTGTCTGTGGTTCCTTCTCTTGTCCACCAGATTTTTCAGAGGTTTTCTGCTGGTTTTGTTCATTTCCTCCTTCTGAGCTTGGGCTACCGCCTTCGCTTCCTCCGCCGCCTCCACCTTGCTGTGAGTTTTGTCCTTGCTGCTGTTGGCCCTTTTCCTCAGGTTTCTTTGGCTCTTCTGGCTTCTTTATTTCTTCAACGATTTTTTCTATTTCTTTTATTATATCTTCGTTTCTTCCTTGCATTGCTTTTAGCTTTTCAGGAATCTTCTCTTCCTGGCTCTGTGTTTTTGGTTTTTCTTGCTTTTTAGTGCAAGCTGTGGGTGTAAGCATAATTACAAATAAAAGAATAACAAATAAAAGCCTTATGGCTATATTTTTCTTGAAAATAAACAAAGCAATCACCTCAGATTTAGTATATCCAAGATAATTGCTTTTAATTTATTGTGAGCTTTTATTTTTTACACTCCACAAAAAGTCAAAATTTTCCTTAATATGAACTTTTCGTATATGAATTTCAGAAAAGGCTACCTAAATTTATTAATAATTTTATGGAAGTATTTTTTAAATGCTTTCTTGTTCTTGACTAGCTGCATTTTCACCACCTACTTCTGGCTCCTTAGTAGATGCTGATAAATATTTAGGTAATTCCATTCCAGCCATCTTAAATAAATCCTCATATGGTGGTATTGATTTTAACATTCCTGATAAAAAGTTTGCTGTAGCTGGAGTTCCATCACCTTTGCCATTCATAGTGTCCCATACTGTTACTTTATCTATCTTAATATTCTTAATAGCTTCAACTTGAGTCTTCACAAGCTCTGGCAGCTTATCAGCTATCATAAGCATAACAGCATCCTTAGAATCTCCGCCTGCTGCATTAATAAGCTTTTGGAAGCCTTCTGCCTGTTTGCTTAGGATTTCCATAATACCTTGGGCTTCGGCCTGCATTTTAAATAGTATTGCATCTGCCTCCCCTTTTGCTTGGCGACGAATTCTCTCTGCTTCTGCCTCTGCGGCTATCTCTACCTTTTCTTTTTCTATCTGAGCATGAATAATAACATCTGCTTCTTTTGTAGCTCTTTCCTTACTTGCCCTAGCTTTTTCTGCCTGCTCCTCCGCTGAATAAGATTCTTCTAGAGCTTTCGCAGCTTGGACCTTTTCTGCTGCAACTGCCCTTCTTTCTGCCTCTGCTTTCTTTTCTCTTTTTTCTGCTTCTGAGTTAGCTATAGTAATGTTAGATCTATTTTCCCCTTCTACAGCTGTAGCATTGGCTTCAGCAACCTTAACTCTCTCTTCCATTTGTGCATTTGCCTGACCTATTGCTCCATCACGGTCTTTTTCTGCGACATTTTTCTTTGCATCGTTTATTGCCTTAGCTGCGGCTTCTTTTCCCAGTGCTTCTATGTAACCTGATTCATCTCTGATATCTGTTACGTTTACATTTATAAGCTTTAACCCAATTTTCTTAAGCTCAGCCTCAACGTTTTTAGTAACATTTGCAAGAAATTTATCTCTATCTGAGTTGATTTCTTCTATTTCCATTGTAGCTATTACAAGTCTTAACTGCCCAAAAATAATATCCTTTGCCAGCTCTTGAACTTCTCTAAGCTGAAGTCCTAATAATCTTTCTGCTGCATTAGTCATTACTCCTGGCTCTGTTGAGATACCTACTGTAAACCGTGAAGGTACATCCACTCTTATGTTTTGGTTACTAAGTGCATTTGTAAGATTTACTTCAATAGATATTGGCGTCAAATCCAAAAATTCATAGCTTTGTATTACTGGCCAAATAAAAGCTGCTCCACCATGGATACATTTAGCAGATCTGTAATTTCCATCTGCACCTTTCCCTGTCTTACCATAGACTACAAGTATTTTATCAGAAGGACATTTCTTATACCTTCTAAAGATGGCAGCAATAGTACCAAATATTACTATTACTATTACAGTAACTAGTATTACTGAATACAATGAATTCATATATTTTCCCCCTTTAAATTTCTAATATGCTTCCTCTTCTACTGCATAGCTTTTGGAATGCTTTTCTACTAGAAGAATCTGGTTATTCACTACTCCTACAACTTTTATCAATTCTCCCGTCTTTATTTCTTCTCCTTCGGTGGTTGCTTCTATTTCTCTCAATGAACCTTGTAAGGTTATGTTAACTTTTCCGATGCCACTTCCGTTGGCAGGAATGGTTATATATACTTCACCTATACAATGCATAGCATTTGCTAAGCTCATGGTGCCATTTTCAACAAGCTTATTTGTAAGATAAAATATACCTGAAACTATTGCCATGACTACTAAGCCTAAAAATACTGATAGTATAACTGTTGCTGCACCGCTTAAATTAGAATTTGCACCTACTATCCCTGTCCAACCAAAAACAGTGAAAAATATGATGAAATTTCTTACTGTAAAAAAATGAAATGATGACATACTATCTAAGCTTTCTCCACTGTCAAGGTCTAAATCATGTGCATCAGAATGGTCAAATATACTGTGGTCCTCTCCGACATCTGTGTCATCATTCATTCCCATGAAGGTTAATATTAGCTGTATAATAAAAACTAAGCTAAAGGGTATCGCAAAATACCAAAAAACTTTTTCAAATGCAGGAATGCCATTCCACCATTCAATCAAGGCTTATCCCTCCTTTATGTAAAATATATCACTATTGAAACTATATTAAATATTGCTTTTGATTATACTGATTAATATGTTATTTCTATGTCAAAGGCGGAAGTTCCTTCTTTTTAAATTATCAAATATTTACCAAGCAAATATCTGACCATAAATATAAAAATGTAAATATGAGCATACATTATTCGAAGATATCACCAAAACTTGTATGGTTCCCAAACAATAACATTATCAGCATCACCCCAGTTAGAATAGGCAACAAATGAAGTAAATAGAAATTAGGATAAAAAAGCTCCTCCTTGTAATAAGCAGTTTTATTATTTAAACTGTCCACACAGGAGGAACATTCATTCAAATATTATTTATTTACCAAACTGCTACCTGTCCGTCTGTCCTCGGTTCTGTAGCACCACATAACACACCATCATCATTTCTCCAAATTATCTGACCTCTTCCAAAAGCTACACTGTTTGCCTTTACTACAATATCATGCCCTGCTCTCATTAGCTCTAAAGCCAGCCTATTATCAAAGCTTTGCTCTACCTCTATAGTTTTACCTCCAACCCATTGCCATCTAGGTCTATCCAGTGCCTCTTGGGGGTTCATATTATAATCTATAGTATTTATCATAACTTGAAGATGTGCCTGTGGCTGCATAAATCCTCCCATGATTCCAAAAGGTCCTACTGGCTTTCCATCCTTAGTTAAAAATCCTGGAATAATTGTATGGTAAGGTTTCTTACAGCCTCCGATGCAATTATCTGATTCCTCGTCTAAATTGAAGTTGGCTCCTCTATTATGAAGTGAAATTCCTGTATTAGGAACTACTATTCCAGAGCCAAAACCCATATAGTTACTTTGTATGAATGAAACCATGTTTCCTTCTTCGTCAGCTGTACATAGATAAACTGTTCCTCCCTTAGAAGGCTGTCCCGCCTCAGGCAATATTGCCCTATCTGATATCAGCTTTCTTCTTTCCGCAGCGTATTCCTGAGAAAGCAATTCTTCTGTTTTTATTCTCATTATTTTTGGATCAGCCACATATTTTTGTGCATCTACAAAGGCTAGCTTTAAAGCTTCTATTTGCAAGTGCGTACTGTTAAAGGAATCTCTTGAGCCTAGTTCCATTTCTTTTAATATATTTAATGCCATAAGTACAGTTATTCCATGACCATTTGGTGGTATTTCGTATATTTCATATCCCTTATAATTAGTGCTTATTGGCTCAACCCATTCTGGATAGAAGTCTGCTAAATCCTCTTTAGTAATATACCCGCCATATTTCTTAGAAAATGAATCGATTTTTTCTGCCAATTCTCCACGATAGAAGCTCTCTGCCATAGTTTTTGCTATTTCTCTTAAGGTTCTTCCATGGTCTTTTAATGTGACATAGTCTCCAATCTTAGGACAATTCCCATTTGATGCGAATGTATCAAACCATGTCTGAAATTCTTCTTTATTTTCTCTTTCCTTAGTATAGTTTCTAAAGGCTGCTGCCCATCCTGCTCCTACCCCTGGCTGAATAGTAAAGCCTTCCTCTGCATATTTAATAGCAGGCTCTAGAACTTCCTCAAATGGAAGTTTTCCAAACTTTTTGGATAGCTCTGCCCAAGCAGCAGGTGCACCTGGTACATTAACTGGTATTAGACCATATTTAGGCATTTCTGTATGTCCTAATTCCTTTAATGCTTTTGCACTTATTGATTTAGGTGAAGGACCACTGCTATTTAAACCGTGAAGCTTATTTCCTGTCCATACTAGTGCAAAAGCATCTCCACCTATTCCATTGGCTGTAGGCTCCACAACTGTTAGGGTGGCGGCAGTTGCAATAGCTGCATCAATTGCATTGCCACCTTTTTTTAGTATCTCTAATCCTGCTTGTGCGGCTAATGGATTACCTGTGGCTACCATACCTCTTTTACCATAAATTACGTTACGCTTTGATGGATAGCTATAAGTCAATGGATCGAATTTAAATCTCATAATACTTACCTCCTAATAAATAGAATCCCCAAAAAAACTGAAAACATCTATAAAAATCTTAACATAGATAATGTTAGCAAAAAATAGATGTTTTGAAAAGTTGTATATGATTGAATTTGAGGTATAATGTCAAAGCATTATATTTTAAAAACATTTATTAAAGGCAATCACATCTTTATTCTAGTTGAAAATATAGTCTAATAATTAAAAAGGCAGGTATTCAACGAATACCTACCCAACTAGTTTTGCTTTAACCAGCAGTTATTTTTACAAAACAGATTTTAATCTAATAGCATATTAATATTGAATTTCATTTTTGCTTCTACGATAGAAAATAGCCCATACAATTGATAAAGCCAAGGCTACAACTACTATTGTTAATGCTGTATTGTAACCCGCTGGATTGAATCTACCATCGGCTAGTGGTTCGTATAGGTCAATAATCGCACCAATTCCTGATTGAATAACAGTAGACATAACGAATACTATCATATTATAAGTCGTCTGCACACGACCTGATAACTTTGCATCAAACATAGATGAAAAAATTGGATATGTAAGTAATGAAAACGGTCCCAATATTACAAATATAGGCCATAATATATTACCATATTGAGGTAAGAGAATAATTAGCCCTAAAATTGCAGTATATATAGACATTGCAACAATTGTTATAGTAAATACTTTTGTACCAAAACGTGCTTTCAATACGTTAGCACATAATCCATTTATTAGATAGCCTACTGTAATGGCAAATGCACAAACAAACAGAAGATTTGGAACGGCATCTTTTGAGTAACCTGCAACATCACGATACCATGGTCCAATCCATAAAGAGTTCAGTGCTAGATAGACTGACTGACCCAATACAGCTACAGGAGCTAATCTCCAAAATCGTTTAGATATAGAGATATCTAATGTTCCTTTTAGCTGCTGTCCAATGCTTTCCCCTACATTTTTCTCGTCAGGATGACGTGGAGAAAAGTATAGCATAAACGCAACAAATAATGTAAGAAACCCTAATACAACGAACACACCTCTCCAGCTCATAAATCCTAATGCGGCATTGATTGGAGTAGTAGCAACCATTCCACCAACACCACCAATAAATGATAATAAACTATTGTAGATAGGTAACTTTTCCTTTGGAAGCCAATCCCCAAATGCCTTGTATGCAGCCATCATACAACCTGATACACCTAAACCCACTAAAGCCCTTCCAATAAACAAGAAGAATATGTTTTGAGCTGATGCAAATACAAAACATCCAACAACCCCAAATATCATAAAACCTGCAAGTGTACGTCCAGAACCATATCTATCTAGGCATACTCCTAGCGGGATTTGCGCAAACGCGACACTTAAAAAATATGCACTTGTCATAATCCCAAGATCACTAGCACTCATACTAAATGTTTGAATGAATGTTGGTGATAAAACACTATTAATTGTTCTCAAAAGAACTGACATAAAGAAAGCTAATGCAAAAGGAATAAATAATTTAAAAAAGAAGCTGACAGTTACCTCTTTTTTGTTGAGTGACACCTGAGCCATTGTGAAACCCCCTTAGCCTTTAATTTTGTTGAATCTATCAGGGAATCCGCTTACCTATTTGAAAGTTTCTTATATATATTTTCATGGTTATATTAAGTAATTTTCTAATAAATGATTATTGATTAGAATAGGGACTATCACTATTACTAGCAGATGTTTTAGTAATAGAATATATATACTTATTCAATGTAAGCAGTATTTCACCTAGTTACTATTAAAAAAGGTTATTAGTTCCCTAGAGTTATAGCGTAACAGAACTTTGCCAAAAAGGGTAAAATATTTCTAAATATATTTATAGAAAACTAGTATCTATTTTCGTTATCTTGTTCATTTTTTAATGCAATTCTTTTTTTAATAATTTCTTAGTTGTGTCAACTATTTTATAACCTAAATCCTTTATAAATATAAGTTCTGAAAATGTATATGAATTATAAGAATTATAGCCAAGGGAACCATGTACAAAATTTTTTTAGAATACTAAACATGTGAAATTTTATCTCTTATTCTAGACTCGAATTATATAATATTTTATCACAAATTTTCTAAAAAGTTAGTAATAGATTTCTATACTAGAATTAGAAATAGATTAAGTTTCCCTGTTTTTTGGTACAAAACAGGGAAATCATTAGATTAAATAAAACTATTCTTAGAACCTAATTATATATAATAAATCTGTTTAATTTTCTATGCTTGTAAAAAATCATATGCAGATAATGTATGTATCTGTGCAATTTTTACCATCTCATCAATAGAGACATGTTCGTTTGGTCCGCCTAAGCCGTATGGAGTTAACCCACAGTTTATACTTGGGACACCCTTTCTCAATCTATATATTCTAGCATCAGATGCACCTACACGGAATGTTACTACAACTTCCTCGCCAAGAACTTCTTCACTGCATGATTTAACAACTTTAAACAAAATATCATCTACATCAGACCAGTTTGCTTCGTATGAACGCATAACAGAATAAGATACATTATCTATAGAGGATACTATTTCTTTAAGCTTGTCCTCTATCTGTTGTATGGTAACCCCAGCTGGAATTCTTATATCTGCCTCTGCCATTGCTGATGCAGGAACAAGATTTGGAGAAATTCCTCCTTTAATGGTGCCAAAGTTTACAGTTACTTTTTGCAAAATTTCCGTTTCACCTGGTCCTGCGCCTACCTCGGAAATTCTTGCACCATCTAAAATTGCCCTTCTTACCTTTTCTGGAGCATTCACTTGTAATTTAGGAAGCTCTTCATTTATCATAGATATCGCCTTAATCAAGCTATTAATTGCACTGCTTCCTTTATGAAGATGTGCACCATGAGCTGATTTTCCAGTAGCTTCTAGCTTAATCCATAGTAGACCTTTTTGCCCAAATCGTAATGCATTAGGAGCACCTACGTCAGCACAAATCATTGCGTCTCCTGTAGTTTCTGGAACAGTAGCTAGTAAAAACTCTGTTCCTCTAGGTCCCATTGCTTCTTCATCTCCTGCAAGAGTAAGAATAATCTCACCATTCCATAAGTCTTTTCTTTCTGCTAATATTTTGGATGCAGTAATGAAACAAGCAATTCCACCTTTCATATCAGAAGAACCACGTCCATATATAAAATTATCCTTTACAATTCCAGACCAAGGGGATTCATCCCAGTCATCAGGATTTCCAACTGGGTAAGTATCTAGATGTCCATTAAAGATTAATCTTTTACCTGGCTTGCCACTCTTTATTCTAGCAACAAGATTTCTTACAGGCTCTTCTTGTGTATAATAATTTAGTTCTATACCAGGAATCTCCTTAAGAACATCATATACATATTCTGCAACCTCTATTGTGTTAGATGGCGGAGTTTCACTAGGAATCTGAACCATTTTGATACATAAATCTACCATGTTTTGTTTTTGCTTTAGAATTTCTTCGCATAATTCTTTTCTTAAGTCCACAAAAGTTCCCTCCTTATATATTGTATTTAGACATAGTTTTATAACATCTAAAAATACTAATATTTTATTTTTGTTTTTTATTTAGGATATCCTAACGCTAAAATTGAACTAGAGTAATTGGCAAAAGATAGCTCTTTGATTCCTGAAAAGCTATTAGTTTATTATCTTAATAGCATGCTCATAGATTTTAACCTAATAATCTATTAATATTGAATTTCATTTTTATTTCTACGATAGAAAATAGCCCATACAATTGATAAAGCTAAAGATACAAATACTATTATTAACGCTGTTCTATAACCCATTGGATTAAATCTACCATCGGCTAGTGGTTCATATAGGTCAATAATCGCACCAATTCCTGACTGAATAACAGTAGACATAATAAATACTAGCATATTATAAGTAGTCTGCACACGACCTGATAACTTTGCATCAAACATAGATGAGAAAATTGGGTATGTAAGTAGTGAAAACGGTCCCAATAGTACGAATGCAGGCCATAATATATTACCATATTGGGGTAAGAGAATAATTAGCCCTAAAATCGCAGTATATATGGACATTGCAACGATTGTCACAGAAAATACTTTTGTACCTAAACGTGCTTTCAATGCGTTAGCGCAAAATCCATTTATTAGATATCCTACTGTAATGGCAAATGCACAGATAAATAGAAGATTTGGCACAGCATCTTTTGAGTAACCTGCAACATCGCGGTACCATGGCCCAATCCATAAAGAGTTCAATGCTAGGTATACTGACTGACCCAATACGGCTACAGGAGCTAATCTCCAAAATCGTTTCGATATAGAGATATCCAATGTTCCTTTTAGCTGTTGTTTAATGCTTTCTCCTACATTTTTCTCGTTAGGATGACGTGGAGAAAAGTATAGCATAAACGCAACAAATAATGTAAGAAGACCTAATACAACGAACACTCCTCTCCAGCTCATAAATCCTAATGCAGCATTGATTGGAGTAGTAGCAACCATTCCACCAACACCACCAACAAATGATTCTAGGCTATTGTACATAGGTAGCTTTTCCTTTGGAAGCCAATCTCCAAATGCTTTATATGCAGCCATTAAACAACCCGATACACCTAAGCCAACTAAAGCCCTTCCAATAAACAAGAAAAATATGTTTTGAGCTGATGCAAACACTAGACATCCAATAACTGCAAATACCATAAAAATAGAAAGTGTACGTCCAGAACCATATCTATCTAGGCACACCCCTAATGGAATCTGTGCAAATGCAAAACTTAAAAAATATGCACTTGTCATGATTCCAAGATCACTAGCACTCATATTAAATGTTTCAATAAATGTTGGTGACAAAACACTATTAATTGTTCTCAGAAGACATGACATAAAGAAAGCTAATGCAAAAGGAATAAATAGTTTAAAAAAGAAGCTGACAGTTACCTCTTTTTTATTGAGTGTTGCTTGACTCATTGTAAAACCCCCTTATTTTTTATTTTTTGAACCTTACAAGGAAATCGATTGCCTATCTTATGTATTTTAGTAATGCGTCGTTAGTAAATGTTTTAATATAAAGTAATATGATTTCTTTAGTAATGTTCTTGTAAACAATAATAGCATATGGTTTACGAAATGTAAATAATTATTTTTCTTATGTTAGTTATTTTATTGAAACATATAACAAATAGAAACTTATTGTTTGCATTTAGCAATGTGAATGTTATAATGTTTATAATGCCTTAAATAAATTTAGTAATTTAGACATCAAAATATATCTAGCTCAATTTTGATATCAATTAGCTAACTTTATTTGCACATATCATGTCATTTATTTACTATTTATTCTAGCTGTGGTATTATTTTTAATGTAAGTGTGAAAGAATACTTGTCTGAAATACGAGTTTTGATTCACCAAATATAATACGGATGAAAAATTGGGGGAAAAGTACACACAAAGGCCTATAAAGAATTCATGGTTTTATATTTTGTCTTGATATGTAACTATTACTAAATAAAAATAAGGAGGTATATAGCAAAACTAACATATAGGATTTTCACAAAACTGAATATTTCCAAAATGATTGAAAGGGGTATTAAAATTAATATGATAAATGGTCTTGATGAAATTGACAATAAGATTTTGCAGCTTCTTGCTGAAAATGCAAGGGCATCTTTTGTAGATATAGGAAAAGAAGTTAACCTGTCCCGAACTGCCGTAAAATTGAGAATCCAAGCTCTCGAAAGTAAAGGGATTATCGAAAAATATAGTATTATTATTAATCCTGAAAAAGTAGGCAATACTTTAGCTGTCTTCTTTGATATTGAAGTTAACCCAATACACCTTAACGAAGTATGTGATATTTTAGTCGAAAATCCTTACATTATAAAAATGTACCAGATGACAGGCAATACCAGTTTACACATTCATGCAATGTTAGAGTCTAACGAACATTTGGAGTCATTTTTAAAAAATGTAATTTATGAACTGCCAGGAATAGTAAATGTAAGATGCAGTACAATTGTCTCAAGAATAAAAGATAGTAAGGAAATTAGAATATAATAGCATTATTTTATACTTATTAAGAATGCCTCCCAAAATATAATCAACTATATTTTGGGAGGCATTTATTAAGTTCATTTTTATAGAACCTATTTTCAATTTACCTGCTCCTTACCATCATAATCCTTCATAAAGATTATGATGGGCGTCTTCAATTGTTTTTAGACTACTGCTAATAAATAATATATCCTAAAATCCCTGCTACCAATGTAAGTAGTATTGGGTGCATTTTATATTTATATGTTGCAAAGAAAGCCAATGCAAAAAATATAACGCTTTTATAATCTATAAATGTTTCTCTATTGATTAACAGCATCATTGCTGATAATACAAGTCCTACTACTACTGGTCTAAGACCTACAAAGGCATTCTCTACATATTTATTATTCTTAAATTTAAAAAAGAAATTACATATTATAAGCATTATAATTATTGATGGCGCTGCAACTCCTAATGTTGCTAAAGCAGAGCCTAAAGCACTATTTGTAACTGTGTACCCAATATATGTAGCACTGTTTATTGCAATAGGTCCAGGAGTAACCTGTGATATGGCAACTATATCTGTGAACTCACTGACACTAAGCCAATTGTTTACATCTACTACCTCGGTTTGTATCAAGGGCAGCATAGCATATCCTCCACCAAAGCTAAAAAGTCCTATTTTGAAAAATGTAATGAAAAGTCTTAAATAAATCATTATTTCTTACCTCCCTTTTTAGCCATGTACAAATTTCCTCCAATTACTGCTAAAATAATAAACAAAATAGGAGTAATTTTTAAGAAGGTAACACCTGCTGCAACTACTACAGGTATAATAAAGGCCTTTCCTTTTAGCTTTGAGCTTTTAGATAAACTAATAACAGATGTTGCTATCAAAGCTACTACTGCTGGTCTTATAGCCTTAAATGCACTTTCTACTGCTTCTAAATCTTTAATTTCTCTAAAAAACATTGCAATAGCTAAAATAATTAGAAATGACGGCAGTATAGCTCCTAATGTAGTAAAAAAAGCACCCTTATACCTGTCCATTTTAAATCCCACAAATACTGCTGTATTTACAGCTATTGGACCCGGTGATGATTGAGCTAGTGCCAAGGTATCTATAAATTCATCCTTTTCAATCCACTTTTTCTTATCTACAACCTCTGCCTCAATAAGTGGCACCATTGCATATCCTCCGCCTATTGTAAAAGCACCTATTTTGAAAAAAACTGAAAACATTTCTAAATACTTTTTCATTGTGTCACCTCTTTTTTGTTTTGAGTCCCTAATAATTACTTTATCAGATAAAAAAGAAAAAGTATAGGTATAAAGGTAACATAATAAAAATAGTAAAGGTTGATATTCCCATATCTCCCCTTACTATTAATAGTGAATAGATTAATCTTAACCCAGCATGAAAAGATTAATCAGCAGCTAAAACTCCATTAGTTACTTCTGGATTTATATTATGAAAGAAATCCTAAATTATCAAATTAAAATTTACAATGCTCGTTTCTTATTGAGCTTACTTCATTTATTATATCATCAACATCTAGAACCATTTCCATCATACCAATTTGCTCATCATATACATCTACGTCAAATTCATCTTTAACTTCTGGCTCTACAACATGATATACTTTAAGTCCTAACTGGACTCCTGCTAATGGACCTGCAAAAGTTGGATCTCCTGCTGTAACTGTTTCAGCTGCTAAACCTGCAGCTTCACCTTCAGCAGCACCTAAAAGAACGATTATGTTCTCTGCACCGTGCTTCTCAGCTAAATCCTTAACTCTTTGTTGATTTTCTAGGTCCATAGCTCCTGCAGCCGTTCAGACAAAACACTCTGTAGATGCAAAAACTACTTCTGCGCTAGTTCCTTTAAGACATTCTTCTACCGCTGGAGCTGGTATACCGTCTCTATCGCCTATTATGATAACTTTTTTATCATCAAATAGTCTCATCATCACACTTCCTTTCTCAAGTTATATTATATTTGTGTTATTTAATACAGTTCAGAAAGAGATACGCTTCTCCTTCTGAATTAAGTCTTAAATTATCTTAATATTGAAGTTTTACCTTAAATATCGTTTATCAGTAGGTAAGAATCATCCTTGTCACATTTCTAGTTATCTAATGATTAAAAAGCTTTATTTTTAATACTCTTAATTAGCATCAGCACTAATAATAATATACCTACATATCCATTAATTACGTAAATAATATTAATTAATTTATCAAAAGGTACTTTTAATCCAATAAAAATCCCTACGACTGCTAAAACTATAGTAACTATTTTAAATTTACGGCTCTTCTCATCTGTAATTCTGGCCGAAGCAGTCCAAAGAAGTGGTACTGCTGTAGTATAAATTCCTGCTACAACTGTTATTGAAAACACTACAGCTATAGTTGGATGTATGTTGGCTGCTAATATTAATGATGGAATCATAGAGCCAGCAACTTGTTCAATGTTTGCCATAAGTCCTAAAGCTACAATTATAACAGCTATTGAAAAAGCTATAGCGCCAAAAATTGCACCAAGAGCAGCTTCTTTTTTGCTATTTGCTGTTGCTCCCATAGAAGACACAAAAGATGCTAACCAAAGCATGCAGAAGCCAACATAGGAACCTGCTGCAAACAACCAATTAGTCGATGCCTTCATTAAATTCAAAGTAGGTATAACCTCACTTGCTTTATTTAATCCTCCAGGATTTTTAATGATAGCTGTCAACCCTAATAATATAGATAATACAACTATTGCTGGACCAATTTTCCCTATTACATCAACTATTTTACCTAGTCCAAAAATAACTGTTCCTCCTGCAAGTATACCCATGACTATACCACCAATAGAAACAGGTAACTCATATTGTTGATTTAGCGTAGCTCCAGCTCCTGCAATCATTACAATAAATGACATATAAATAAATATCACCGAGAAATAGTCGTAAAACTTGCCTATGGTTTTACCACAATAATAGGTAAAAATATCACTACCTTTTGGAAACTTATGCTCCTGTCCTACTGTTATAAAGCTAACTCCAACATACAGAAACATAATAAACATAACTATGGCGCCTACAATACCCATATATCCATAAGATGCAAAATACTGCATTATTTCTTGCCCTGTAGCAAATCCGGAACCTATTAAAAATGCTATGAATGCTCCTGCAAAAGAAATCACCTTTTTCATGCTTACTGTTTGATTACTCATAAGTATCCACCCCTATCTAGAATAAGTCGAGCTGTTCCCATTCTGATTGCAATTTTTAGTTATTGCATTTGAACCCCCTCTCGGGAGTTCAAACGCAAGGATGCTCATGCTTCTATTCAAATTGAGTTACTTCAGTGATTTCAGTTGTCAAAGCACCTAATGCTTTCTTTACTAAATTACGTCTTAATGCCAGCTCATCCTCCGGTGTAAGGCTTGGATTTCCAACTGGGTATGGTATTGCTATAGTTGGTACTATTCTGTTTGCTCCTACTGATTCAGAAATTGTAGTAATTGTTGCCATATGAACTATTGGAATACCATATCTTTCAATTTCTTTTACCATCGTTGCACCGCAACGTGTACAGGTGCCTCAGGTTGATGTTAAAATAACTCCATCTACTCCGGCTTCTTTTAGTTCCTTTCCAATTTCTTTTCCAAACTTAACTGAATTTCCTACTGATGTACCTGTTCCAGTAGTTGTGTAGAAGTAATTAAATACTTTTCCTATGACTCCTTCTTTTTCGTATTGCTTTAATAAATCAAGTGGAGCTACTCTATCAGGCACTTCATTTGCATATACTGGGTCAAATCCACCATGGATAGTGCAATATTCGCCCTTAAGCTCATCTAGATTTTCTACATCATATTTTCCCCATTTTTGAGCACTAGCTGATTGTATTCTATCAGGGTTTCCTAATGGTACCATACCACCACTAGTAACTAAAGCTATAGTTGCCTTACTTAGCTCCTTTATAGCAGGAGCTGGGTCTACCATGTCAAATACAGGCATTGGAAGCTCTGTTTCAAATTCCTGATTATTTAATCTTGCTAATAGCATTTCTACAGCTCTTTGAGAACCTCTTTTTTCTGTAAATACTGTCAGTCTCTTGCCTTGAGGTATATAGCCTTCTTCCTGTGGAAGTCCTAATTCTTCTTTATTGAGTACCTTCTTCACTATTTTTGCAATAGCATCTAATGCTTTGCGCATACTTGCTGCTGAATCAGATACACTTACAACTATTGCTTTATCCTTACAAACATCTACCCCCGGATTTTCAACATACATACCAGTTACTACAGGAATATTTAATTTATCTACAACTTCCTCTGCTATTTCTCCACATGCCATACCGTATCTACCTGCATTAAAGGCTGGCCCTGCAACTAATATATCTGGATTAACCTTTTTAACTACATTAAATATATAATCTAATGCTTCTTCCTTGTTTTCATTGAAATAATTGTCACCGCAAATAATTGTGCCTACAACTTTACCTACATCCTTCAACAATCCATTAAGCCCCATTGCTGGCCCTACTGTTTCCTCTTTGTATTCAGGAGCCATACCTGCCTTGTCTTCTCCTCCTACTTGTCCAAAGAATTGATTAACATAATATAAAACTCTGTATTTATCTGTCATGTTTGTACCTCCTTTCAGTTACGATTAGTATAATCTTGCTGTACAGTTGTGATAGCCTATTTCAGAAGTAGAACCAATAACTGCATTTAATTCACACATTAATGTTCCATCTTCTAGCAAGGCTCCATCCCAGCCTCCTGCTAAAGTCGATATGGCTTCAGGATTTCCGATAACTCTATCAGCAGGTGGAAGAGTCACTACATGGCTTACATTGCCTCCCGATACTACTGCTATTGCTTCTTTAGCTGTATCTGCTAGTGGCTGAGACATTCCATCTCTGCCTGAACATTCATCAGTAATTAGTACAGTTTTTATTCCTGCATTTTCTAATCTCTTACAAATCATTAGTAAATCTGAGTCAGGATTTCCATATCCTTCTTCTGATACTATAACACCGTCTGCACCTAACATTTTGCATAGCTTAGCTGTATAATCACAGGTTCTGAATTTACCTTCTAGTGTAGTAAGCTCTGGAGTCAATATTACTCCTAAGAAATTTAACGTTTTCCCATGTTGTGAATATAAATCTAGTATAGCTGCATTATTTTGATGTTGATATGTTGTAATCTTATCACATGCTGCAACACAGTTACCGCTGATTACAGCTCCATCTAGTTCTTCATTTGGATGTAATAGAGTTGGTAATATTTTTTGACTATTTACTCCATATATATATCCATCATGAAGTAATCCTTGAGAAATTAACATTTCTACATATAGTACCTTTGGTAAATTTGGATGTTTTGAAATCTCTTGTGCCATACTTCCTATTTCATAGGTTAATACTTCATCAGGCTCTACTTCTCTTCCTGCTTCACCTACAAGCTCAGTAGTTCTTAGCCCTGCTGCTCTAACTACAGCCTCATGAGTATGTGGAGCAAGCCCTTCAACTGGTGTAATATCTACAACTAAATTATAGGTTTTTGAAAATGGAGTCCATTTAGCTCCTTCATCCCACATGTCAATTACACCTTCTTGGAATCCCACTATATCACCTATAGTAACAATGGCTGCACCGTATAAAACATTTACTTTACCTTCTCCTAATTGTGCCATTTTTGATGTTACTCCAGGAAAACCATTACCTTCACCTTCAATCTTAACTCTTGGCTCAATAACGTCTTTTACTGGAATTATTCTAACCTTCTCTCCAGGTCTTGCAATGTCTAATTTAATCTCTTTAATTCTTTCATCTTCCATAAGCTTTTCAATTATGTCTTCTTTTCTTACTGTTAAAACACCATCTTTTACAGCAGTTTCATTTCCAAACTGAATGTCTTTAATATGAATTCTTCTAAGTTCTAATTTCAAAAAAGTCACCTCCAGATTATTTAAATAAAAAATATGAATTATAATATCTGTGCTTCCTGTAATGCTGATTGTAAAAGTTTAAAGTCAATCATTGCATAGTCATCAGCATTTTTCTGGTCTGGATTTCTCACCTCCATATTTTTCTTATAGGTTGAAATGCTATTTTCTAATATTTCTATATGAAAATCATTAATAGCCTTTTTCTTTTCTCCAACTATTACAGAGCGATATGGAGAATACAACATCCTTATACTAGCACCTAGTGGAGAACTAATTAATTCATAACCATCATGTAATAAATCTCTTACTTTAACTAATACATCCTCATAAGTACCTTTAATGAAATAAATATTGTCTAAGTCTTCTTTTACCATTGGATTATTGGTGACAATTATATTTTTCAAGTGCTCCCACCTTTCATAAAAGATTTTAGGTTTTTAATAGATTGAGTAGTATGTCTAATGAGTGATTAACAGAATATATAACAGATGAAATTTAATATAGTTTTTCTGATTTGTTTTTTGTTGTATTTTAATAGTATCTTTTATGTATTTCTTAATTTTATTATACATTAACTTATAAAATCTTTCAAGTGCTTTAAGGATTTTTTTGTTACTATTTTATCAATGCATTAAAAAAAAGTATAAAAAAACCTTAACGCTAGCTTAATCCACGTTGAAATTAAGCCAGTGTTAAGGTTTTACCTTATAAGTTTAATTATTTTAATTACTTTTTTATAGAAGTCTTTTTTATAACAATTCTTGCTTTATTTTCTCTACAAAATCATCAATATGCTCTCTTGCATACTTTTCTGCATTAGCTGTATCTTTCTCTTTAATAGCTTTTAATACTTTACTTAATGTATTGGTAAATAGCTCCATTGAATCAAAAAATTGCTCTGAATAATGCCACAATCTTTCAGTATGAATATGCAGACTAGATAGGATTTCAGACAAGCAAGGATTGCCACAGCTTTGAGATATTATTTTATGAAATCTTTCATCATCATCTATGGCTTTTTGATAATCGCTTTCTATATCATAGCTATTCAATCTTTCTACTATAGCCTCAAGCTCTTGTAAATTTTCCTTGCTAATTCTTTCAACTGCTAACTTTGTAGCAAATGGATCCATTTCTCTAGTTACTTCAAATACAGATTTTATATATTTAAAATCTAAGGGAGTAACCTGTGCTCCAAATCTAGGTATTATATTAAGTAATTTATCATCACTTAGCTGCTGAAAAACCTTTCTTATGGGTGTTCTGCTTAAACTAAATTCATTTGCAACATCTTCCTCATTTAATACTTCCCCAGGACTATATTCTAGCTCTATGATTCTTCGTTTTAATAAATCATATATTTCATCTGATTGAACTTTCTTAGTCACTATATTCAAACCCCTTATCGTCAATTTAGTAAAGATAATATCTAAATTAGACACATTATCCTGTATTTTAAATATATCATCAATTTATCTATTAGTAAAGTACAATAGGTATTCCTTATGTATTTATAATGTTCTATTGTATTTTTGAATGCAGGTAAATATATTATCTAAAGATTATATATTTTTTGGCGGCTTCATTTTTTCTACTAATTCCTCATTCACCTCTCGAAATCACATCTTTTATTAATTCATCAATTAGCAG
Source organism: Firmicutes bacterium UBA3546 (assembly GCA_002376545.1). Taxonomy (GTDB): domain Bacteria; phylum Bacillota; class Clostridia; order Tissierellales; family Proteiniboraceae; genus Proteiniborus. The sequence goes on from DFOH01000041.1 coordinate 103,327, forward strand.
CTCTTGGTACCCTGCTCTTTTTTCTCGTTTAATAAATTGTGATAAATGAATCAATGAACTATCCCGCAGTCTATCTAATTTTCTTATTCTGTTTTCTTCAATATGCTCTTCTGACATTACTTTTTCATAATCATCTATAGAAAACCTCCACAGCTCCAAGCTTTCTCCATATCTTCTTTTAAGCTTATCTGCAATGATTAGACCCTCAGGGTCAAAATCTCCTGAATAATATATTTTAGCATTTTCTTTTACCAATAAATCTAGAAGAACTAATGAAGCCAGCTTTACATTACCATAGGTACAAATTAAGGCAGATTTTGTTTCATATGTTCTGTATAGAACTTCACTAAAAACTGTTGGATTCTCAAATACATATACTACACCCTTAGGCGCTATGGCTCTATTTAGTAAGCTAATATTCCATAGAGATACTTGTAATGGCTCTCCCTGATTGTAGAAGCCTTGCCAGCCTTGATGAATCCTTTGTTCTGTATATGCTAAAAGACCACTTAATGTAGTATAGTTGGATATCTCATCTCTTATTAAGCCAGCCTTATATAATATTTCTGCTCTTTCCTCTGCATTTTCTGGATAATTTTCCTTTAGAAAATATACTATTCCATACATGAGCAGAATACCACTATCTGTATTATCATCAAATTCATGGGGATTTTTGCTGATTTGCGAGGAGAAAACAGCCAGTCTTTCCTTTCTATTTGTTAGGTATGGCAAGTTATCTAAAGCATTGGACACTAATATTAAGCCTTTTCTCAGCTTGTCTTTGTCAGAATCATATTTTCTTAATAATAGGTTGTAGGGATTAATCCTATTTTCTAATATATCCTCAAGCCAGTTGTGTCCCCGCTCCCCCCTTATCTGATGTAAAACATCAGCATAAAACTGCCTCTTCTCTTCTTCATAAATGCTTTGGCTTTCTTTTTTAGTTATTATATCCCTACTAAAATATTCACTTAGTATATCAACTAAATCTAATCCTTTAAATGGAGTATCCTCAAGGGCATTTTGAAATTTTTCAACTTTTATAGCTACTGAATCCTTATAATAGTTTTCCTTTAAGTATCCAGATATTGCTTCCTTTTCTGCTTGAGATAGCTTTTCAAGCTTTATTGTACCTCCAATTTTTCCTAAGGATATATATTTATCTCTGATTTTTAAGAGAACCCTGTTAAACCCAGGGTTACTCTTAAAATATTTACAGCATTGTTGCAGCAGCTTCTTCTCCATAAGCTTCACCTTCGTTTAAAATTAATTCTTTAAATTGTCCATTCCATTTGTATCTAAGAACTGTAACAAAGTTTGCATTATTTGGTCTAAGAAGCTCGCATATGGCAAGTGAAGGTACCGTGTCATAGTCTCCCCACAATATCTGGGAATTTATGATATAATTTAGTCCTAATTCATTTAGCAACCTAAACATATCTCTTATATTATTCTCATCCACACCTGCAAAAGCTTCATCTAAGGAAATTATTCTAGGGCAATCTTTTCTGCCCCCTTCGTATTTTGAATATACAGCCGAAAATAAAGGAACATACATTGCCATGGCTTTTTCTCCGCCACTAAATTTATAAAATGCATTGTTTGTAAGCTCTTTTTTATTTTCGTTAGTTTTTTTATAAAACAGCCTGAATTCAAACCATTTTCTGTAATCTAGTACTTCCTTCATTATAGAGTGGAAGGTAGTACTCGTTTCTTTTTCTTCTATTTTTCTTCTAGCTTCTTCTATTTTAGATCTAAAATGAGCTGACAGCTTGTTAATTTCGTTTTCAGTTAATAGATTCCCATCCTTCTTTAATAGCTGAACCAGTTCTTTAGTATCTAATTGTTCCTCTGTTTCTGCGCTCTTGCTTTTCCAGCTTAAACTAAATGATAGTCCACTTGATGTATTCATAGATTCCATGAGAGAATTCATCTTTTTTACCCATTCTTCACTGCTGTATATTCTTCCTCTTATTTTTTTACTAATATTTTTAGCCAGTATATCTTCAAATAGCTGCCTATCACTTTCTCTGAGTAGCTTTTCATTTTCAGCTATTCCTTCTTTTATGTGTTCCAGCAAACTGTAAAAGCTCACATAGGTACCTCTAATTCTTCCCATAAGCTCTAATCTTTTATGCTTTAGATAAGCTTCCTTAATTTCATCCTCTAACTCTTCAATATTTTTCTCAAAAATATATTCTATTTTAAGATTATACTCTGCCATAAACTGTCGGTTTTCATGGTATTTAGTTTGTAAATTTCCCATATAATCATCTCTTGATTTTCCTTGCTTTTCAAGATACTTCAATTCTCCATATATATTATCAGCAGCTTTTTCAATATCTGCATTTTCCTCTGCTTTAAATACATACTGGAGCATATATTCTTCTTTAAAGCCTTCTTTTAAAATCTCGTTTAAGCTTTCATTAATGCAAATTTCTCTACCAGTGTTCTCCAGCTTTTCAGAAATAATTTTAAGCTCAGAAAACATACTAGTCTTTTTCTCTATGTTTTCTTTAATCATTTTGGGTAAATTGTTTAATTCTTCTATACAATTACTAATTTCTTTTTCTATATCCTCAAAGCCTGATATTTGGAGCTGCTCATATAAGCTGTTTGTCTTTTCTTGGCTTTGCTTAAATCTCAGCTCTATCTTGGATAAATCATATCTTATTTCTTCTATGTCTCCATCTATTTCTTCTTTTCTATCTTCAGCATTTTTCTCTAAACTTACCACTTGTAAAAGCATTAGATGCTCTCTTTCTAAATCGCTTAAGACCTCCTTGTATGTGGTCGCATCCTCCTCAGCATCCATGAAGGCTTTAAGATTTTTCCCTATTTCCATATTATAAGTAAGGGAATGTACTTTTTGTCTCACTTCCTTAAGGATTTTGTACAGTCTATCTACTATTTCCTCTTTAAGCTCTACATCCTTTAACGAATTATCATATTCGAATTCTGATGTCTTCAACTCCCCTATAGCAGTTTCTAAATCTTTTTTATCTGGAAAAGAGCTGTATTCCTTGCTCAAAACTAATAATCTATCCTTTATTCCACTAATGCCTAATTGTAATTCTTTGATTCTTTCTTCAATTTCTTTCTTTTCCTCTGTAAGCCTTAGTATAATTTCTTCTCTATAGGTTTTTCTAGCAGATGAGCCTATGAACTTAGGAGTGTAGGCTTTGCTTGTCTTTCCTTTTATCAATCCTATTCCATATTCCCCATGCTCATTTATATAGGTGGTTTCTTCTTTTTCATCTACTAGTATAGTTCTTAGTACATCTTCAACTTCCTCTCTGCTTAGACCCTCTACCAAAGAATTTTCTGATTTTAACTTTAATGATAACTCATGGGTGAAAATTTTTGGCGATGCAAACAAATACTTATCCGCCATATCCTTATCCATTTCAAATACTCTTTTTCTGTATTTGTGAGGAATTATAAGAGCATCTAGTATTCCCATGTCTAACAGTGCTTCCTCGTATTTGCCCTTTTCTTCCTCTTTTAATAATTCTTCCTTAAAGTCTACAGCTAGATAAAAAGGCATAAATGGAATATTTTCCCCTGTTAATCTCTTACGATTTAGCAGTACCTTTTCTGTTCTCTCTGGTTCTGGATCTTTTTTGTTTTTCCAATCTAATATTTTCTGCTCTTTCTCATCTCTTTGTTCCTTATACTGTTTCTCTGCTGAGTTCAATTTATATAGTTTTTGATTAAGGTCACCCTCAAATCTGTTATGCTCTGTTCTAATGTCTCCTATAATATCGTCAAAGGTGGTCTTTTCTCCATATAGATTTACCTTTCTCCTTACTTCTACTAGAATCTCTTCAGAAGGCTTAAGCTCTTTGTTGTTTTTTTGCCATATATGCATGTTCTCTATGAATTCTTCTTTTATTTCAGAAAAAAGAAGACTTACCCTCTCTAGGTTTTTTCCCCTGTCTTCCTTTGCTTTTTTACTTCTCTCTAGCTCTATAAGTCCATTATCGTATTCAGCATTTTTGCTTCCTCTTCCTCTAAAGCTTTTCTTGCATTTGTTATTCTTTCGCTATAAGCTCTGACTTGAGACTTTACATATGAGAAATCATAGGGTTCATACATTTTTTTCAATATCTCATCTCTCATAAATACTTCTTCATGAAACTTAAATGCCTCTGCCAGCTCGTCCATTTCTCGTAACTTTTCTTTTATCTCATTTGCCTTGCATGTTTTTTCTTCTTCTCTTTTTTTAATTTCCTGGTAAAGCTCTCTTTCCTTATCTAGCTTTATATTTAGAGAATCATTTTTTTGATTTTTTTCTTTACTAAGCTCCTTTAAACCTTCTTCTAATTTAGCTAATTCTACCTTGATGTTGTAGCTATCATGCTTTTCCAGTTCTCTTTTCTTTTCTTCTAGGGTTTTTTGTCTTATTTCAAGGTCCGTTATTCTTTTATCTGCCTCATCATGTTGTTTCTGGAATTCTTCTTTTTTAGTGGTAAGTGCGTTTTTCTCCTTTTTAATATTTCTTAAAATTTCATTTGATTTAGTAAAATCCTTAGATTTTTCAAGCAATACAAATCTATTATATTGATCATAGGATTTTTCAAGCTGTTCTGCTGCTTTCAAGCTAGTTTTCAAGTCCTCAAGCTTCACCTTTATATTATCCATATTCTCTATGGCCTCTGACATTGGTCTTAAGTCCTCATCAGATAAAGGCTGTAAAGAATTCTCCATTATTTCATAGACTACTGTTGGTTTAAAATCCTTTGAAAGCTTAGGGGTTCTGAGCTGAATAAGCAGCTTTATAAGCTCATCATAATCATCTATATTATCAAATCCAAATAAATATCTATTAACTAAGGACATATATTGCTTCTGGTCATCTGCTACTTCTCCGCCGTTTTCTATTCTATTTTTAAGTTCTTTTTTGCTTAAGGGTACTTTTCCCCCTACATTTTTATATAGGAAAAGCTCTTTTCCTATTCTCCTCCCGTCGCTTATGACAAAGCCCCAGGAATTTAAGCCTTTCCCTCTTTTAGCATTAAGTCCCATCCCAATAGTTATATACTTTTCACTGTCCTGCTTTTTAAATTCCATGTATATATAGCCTGTGCTTTCATCTTTTCCTGTGTCTTCTTCTCCTAGGAGATAGTTCTCCATTTTTCTAGCTCTAGAGCCAAAGGGGTCTAGTCTTTCTGGGCTTTTGTTTCCATCTAGTAAAAGAGGTATAAAGCTCTGCATTGTTACAGATTTTCCTGAACCATTTGAGCCTCTTAGTAGTAGCTTTCCGTACAAAAAATCGAACTCTTCTTCATCGTAATACCAGAAGTTTATGAGTCCTGCTCTGTTCATCATCCATTTATCATTATACATCTTCTTCACTCTCCTTATGGGAGTCTAGGAAATCCTGCGGGTATTTTCCTATGATTTTTCCTGCCATGGGCATTATTTTCACTTCATTAAAGTCTTCATTTATCTCTATCATGCTATAGTCCTTCATATATGACACAATATTTTCACAGAGCTTTTCTTCCTTCATTTCCCTATATTCCTTGCTCCAGCCAAAGGAGTTTTTCTCCTTTAGTTCTCTAGTTAAAGCATTAAAGCCTTGTATGGATATGCTTATGATGTCATTAGCTTCCTTATTTAGTTTTCCTTCCCTTAACTTCTCTAGGATTAATCCATTAGTTTGCAGCACAATATCACTGATGGTCTTGTTTTCTGGAAAGGCCTTTTTATAGTTTTTGTCTTCACTAAGCACCAGAAGTGCCCCATTCTTGTGAACATGAAGCTCTGAATCAAAATATTTGTCAACATCTGCTTGTATCATATTTCTATAATTTTTTACATATAGATAATCCTGATCCTCCACTCCTTCGTTATATATGGCAGGAGACATTATAATCCTTCTATATACTCTATTTCTTCTAATTCTTCCTCTGTCTCTATCTATATCAATCCATTCATCATTTTCAAAGTCTTCTAATGAGCTGTAGTCCATTATATTCCCTGTGAAATTTCTTACAAAATAAGTAGATATTCCTGTATTTTCATACAGTACCTCTGAATCCTCCGTATTAGTAAAATCATATTCGTCCTCATCATTAATTTTTATAATTCCCATGTTTACTAAAAATTTCATTACATTAATAAGGTATTTTCTATGTCTATATAATGTCCAGTCAACCTTTTCTTCTCCTGGAAATGTGGCTTCTATGAATTCCGTTACCTCTGATAGTAAAAATTGCTCTTCTCTTCCCTTATCTTCTAAAAACATAAGCATTAGGCACAGAAAGCTGTACTCCATCTTATCTTCAAAGTCCTCTATTCCCATCCAGCTTTCGCTTTTGCCAGGCATTTTTTCCAGCTTTACTAGATAGGGGTTTACTATAATCTGATATCCTAGCTTCTCATATAAAAATGGTCTTATTTCCTGTAATGAATCTCTTGTTTTATAATAAAGCTCTTTGTCATTTTCTTTTAATATCCAATAATTCTCTAAAAGTAGGTCTAGTTCTTTCATAAGGCATTCTCCTGAGTAAACTTAATTATATAATGAGGCATATTTAAGCTTCCATCCTCACTTTCTAGAGTACAATACTTGTTTTTATCTGGCAGTAATATTCTGTACTTTCTTCCGTCCTCAGTTTTTCCTTCTCCATTAGATGAATTGTTGCCTTTACTAAGCCACCTTAGCAAGGTTATCCTTACGTGGGATTCTATTTTAGGCAGCTTTCCAAAATCAATGACATTATCCTTTACATAGCTATCTATTATTTTCTTTTCCTCGTCTCTTTTTTTCACTATTTCCTCTAGAACCTTTCTCTTGTTTTCTCTATTATCAGCTATGCCGCTTCTACCCCTTGTTTCTCTATAGGTTCTTACTCTGGGCTTTATGATTACTTCATGAGGCTTTTCCTCGTATACACTGCTGTTTATGCTTTCCGTTTCTCTTATGATGTTTCCTTTTATATGTCTAGTGTTAAATATTCCAAATACCACTGATGAAAGCTTATTGGCTTCATCTATACTATTAACCTTCAGGAACATTTCACATAGCTTTTTGTATTCCTCTTTTCTATTGGCTGCACTGTTTCTAGCTTCAACTATTTGAGACGCATATCTGGTTATTTTCCTTATTATTTCATTTGTATTGTCAAATAGCTTAGATACTTCGCTGTCTATGCCTTCTTCACCTAAAAACCACCTTTTCAGGCTTTCCCATCTTCCAAAAATGTTTTCTTTTATATTTTCTAGGCTTACTTCATTATCTAGTCTTGGAATAGAGCTTTCATATTCAAAAACCTTTTCTAAGACTTTTATTTCCTCTTGACTGTCTAAGTTCTTTAGTATTGCCTCTATGGCATAGGCATTTTGCTGGAGTCCCTTGATAAAATTTCTTAGATAGTCAATAAACTTATCCTTGAATACTAGAAATTCTCTTGTTCTCATCATTTCTTCTGCCTTTAGGGAATTTAAATCTCTTATATAGTCTTGATAGTTTTGATTTAGCCTTCTAAAGTCTGCATATAATGAACTCCACCACATTCCTATTATGCTCGAATCTTCATCTACTATATCTTTAAATCTTTTAAGCTCGTTTTTAAGTCTTTCAAGAAGAGATGGCTCTAGGGATGCACTTTCAACTTTTAAGTTCTCAAGCCTTATGGTCATACGCTCTATTTCTACGCTATATTCAGATAACTGGTATCTAAACTGTTTGTTTTTAAATTCCTCTACTGTAGTTGCCTTGGAAGTATCCTGTGCCGGAATAAGGTTTCCCCATTCTGCTAATGTATCCAAATCCTGTTTGCACATGTCCATATTGTACTCTAAGAAATATTCATGCTTTTTTAGCTCATTGAACACTTCTTCTTTGTACATCCAATGCTTCATTTTTTCATATTGTAAATAGAAAAACCTAAGGATTGTCCTATATCTCCAAGCATTTTCAGCAGATAAATATTTAGTTTCTGTTATTTGCTTTAAGAGTCTGTCATCTATTTGCATTTTTCCACCTTTTTTTATGATTTTATACTAATTATAACATATATTGAAAGTGTGGTGCCTAGTTTGTTAGTTGTTTTTATAAGCATTGACAATATATTAGAAAGCTAAAAGTAATAATTAAGAGAATAGCAAAAAAATTAAATCGAAGGGACAGGCATATTAATTTTGGCTTCAATCTCGGAAGGATAATTATTACAACAAACAGAAAGAACAAGAGGTTAAATCTTTCCTCTTGTTCTTTCTGTTTGATAGTGGTATTTCAGTTACCTCTTATCTAAAGTGCCAATCTTGCAACAACTTCACCATCAGATATCTCTCCAGTTTCAACAAAACCAAATGAAGCATATAGCTTTCGTGCTGCTTCATTTTGGGGAGCATATGAAAGAAATACAGAAACTGCATCTCCTTGTGGGAATGTTTTGATTAAATACAATGCTTTTGCAAATGCTTCTTTTCCATATCCTTTCCCTTGGAAATCCTTATCAATCATAAATCTACAGATTCCATAGCTTTCTTCTGAATAATCGCTCTCTTCAGCTGTATCGTGATACATCATCACGAATCCAATAACACTGTTGTCCTTACATATAGCGTATGTCATAGGTGGAAGTTCGTCATTCAATAATGCAACATATGATTGTGCTAAGCTATACATGTTAGAAGCAATAAAATCATCTTGCTCATCTTTAACTCTAAGCCTTAAGCATGATTCCCAATTATCCCATGTGATCTTTTCCAAAGTAATCATTCTTTTATCTCCTAAAAATATATTTAATCTTCTATAAGCTGCAATAATAAACCCCTAAGGTACTCCTCTTGGTGGAGTTTTTCTTCCTTTGTATTCTATGGTTTATCCATTTTCAGTATACAGTCTACAGCATAATAACTCAATCTCCAATTCATTTCAGAAGAGAAATAGTAAAGGAAGGTCATAAATNNATTTATGACCTTCCTTTACTAATTATGTGCTTTTGACCCGTTGTCTTTCAATAGATAAGATCTTACGAACAGTCTTTTCTGAAAGATAATAGTATTCAGCAAGACTTGAAATAGTGATTCCAGATTGATGCTTTAAATAAATGTCTCTATTTCGAATACTTAAATCTGTTTTAGCTCCACTTATTTCTCCCCAGTTTTTTTCATTACCTTTCTTTCTCGGAATATATAGATACTCTCCGTCTATATAATTCTGAATTAACGAAATTAATTCATCTGGAAGAACATCAGATGCCTTATTATATCCCATAATCCTTGCCCCCTTACCAAATAGTAATTGTTAAGGTATTGCAAAGGCTATCCTAATAAGGCACTTAAATGATTTTACACCATTTGACCTATTTCTTTAGAAACCCATTCTTTCTATTTTTCATAAACAAACACCTCCAACAAAATTATACCTTTTCTTCTTGATTTTTGTTGTCTAATTTTCTAATTCCTTTTTTATCATATAAATTTCTTCTACTGATAGTTTAGATGCTTCAGATATTTTTTCTACTTCTATTCCTAGGCTTAATAGATTTCTAACCATATCTAATTTTTCCTGTTGCCTCCCTTTTTCTATTCCTTTCTCTATTCCTTTCTCTATGCCTTTTTCTATACCTTTCTCTATTCCTTTCATTTCTGCATATCCTATTCTGGACATTTCGTCATGGATTGCTTTTTCTCTGGCATAGTATTTTTGTCTTAATAGTTCATCCGCACTAACTCTTTCTAACATCTCCTTTGCCATCTTTATCGCCTCACTCCTTTTCGCCAAATTTTCTATTAATTCTTCTGTACCTTCTTCTCCTGTTTTCTTTATGAATGTCAGCCATAGCTCTATTCCTTCTAGCTCTTTTAGGTTTTCTTCTTCTAATATCCTCTCAAATTTCTTTAACTCTATATAGTGTATCTCTAAGTCATCTGTCAGCTCAAATCCTTCTTCTTTCTCTATTATCTTATATTCTGTATGATATCTTTTAGTTTCATCTATTAGGTTAAAGTCTAATAGGTTTATTACTATGCTTTTCTTTAGATTAATATAGTTTTCTCCTTTTTTGATTGTTTCTGCATACATCTTAGACAAATAGTACAGGCTTCGTTTTCTGAAATCATCTGTGTTGTTTAGCTGTACTTCTATATTGATTCTTTCTTCACTTTCTGTCTTTACTTTTATATCTAATATAGAGGATTTATCTCCGTCAAATTCTTGAAGATTATAAGGATTTAAGTATACTATCTCTTTTATGCTATTTTCACCTTCTAGTTTTAATAACTTGTTTAGAAAATCCGTTAGTATTATTTTGCTTTCTCTTTCCTCTCTTCCGAATAAGGCTTTGAACACTATATCATTTAATGGTTTTAGTAATTTACTGTTTCCCATTATACCACGCCCCCATTGTTCTATCATCTTTATTATACCCCATTATGAATCGTATATAAAGTCTCTCAGTTGAAAAAATGTCTAATTGATAGTGATAGTGATTCATTGGTTCAAGATAATTCAGTATTATAACATTACTCCACATCTGTTGACATCTTTTTTTTGTATAATTGTGGCAACGTCTTATCCATATCTTTCTATGGAAGGAGGATACAGTTTTTTAGTTTATGAAATTGAATAAACAATTTGAGTACAAAAAAACAAAACTAAGGGAGATTACGATGTTTAAAAAAATGAAAATGAGAAGCTTTGTGGTAGGATTTTTAGTAGCTCTGCTAATTGGAAATTTTGGTTTCGCAGAAACGGCAAAGAAGACTCTAAATGCAGTGTACAACAATATTAAGATTATCATTGACGGAATTGAGATAACTCCTAGGGATGCAAATGGAAATAGAATAGAGCCTTTTGTAGTGGCTGATACTACATATCTACCTGTTAGAGTCATAGCAGAAGCACTTGGACAACCAGTTGAATGGGATGCAGAAAAAAATGCAGTTGTTATAGGAACTAAGAAGACTGAAAGTGGGAATATTGGGATCACTGAGTTGATAAAGACAAGACCAAAATATAGTGGGGAGGGACAAATAGGTGACATAGAAGCTTTCGAAGTTTTGCAGCAACGTCAATCAGGAGAAAATGCAATTCGTTATGGCGATGCTACTTTTTTATTAAATGGTGACTTCAAAAGACTAACAGGTAAGTTTGCAGTACCAGATGGGTCTAAAAACTATGGTCATTTAGAAATTTACGCTGATAAGAAACTAATATTTGATACCAAGGATTATGCTAAAAAAGATGGTATTATTGCAACAGGACACTTTGACGATATTCTACCTGGCAGTAAAGTGATTCCAATTGATTTAGATTTAATAGGAGTCGAAAAATTATATATGAGGGCATATTCTTGTGGAATCTTTTACAACGTGGGGTTTGAGCCATTAAACAAATAATTACAAAACATAAGGAGGATTGAAAAATGAATATAGCTGAAGCGTTAGCATTAGTAAACGTGGTAAAAGGTTTGGGAGATATTATAGCAAAATTGATTAAAAAACCTAGCAGTGATACTAATGATAGCATCAAAAAATTTATTTTTCCATTTAGAAGTGTTTTACAGGATTGTAAAAATTCCATTGAAGAAATGGAAGATAAATATGACAGTGAGACTTATACTACAGTTAAATTTGATAATTTACTGTCTCTCGTTTTAGAAAAAATAGTTCCTTTTGTAGAAAACCATGTCATGGAATTATCAGTTAAAGAGTTAAGAAATGAAATATTAGATTTTGTTGAAGATGCAAAAAAATTAGCTTTAGATACTGACGATAATTTAAACATGATAGCACAAATATCTAATGAAATGATTGAAGGGTATAAATCAATAATAGATGATTTGTACCAAAAGACAGATGACTTTGTAAAAAACTATAATAAATAATCATATGATGTAATTCGTACCTACCCACACGAAATACATTAATTTAAATATAGCAAAAGGAGCAAAAAAATGAAAAAGCTTTTTATAATAACTCTATTGTTATTATCTTTATTAACTGCTTGTTCCCCAGAGCCTCCACCACCTCTGACAAAGGAGCAGGTATCCAATGACCTAAGGTATTGGATTAATGCCAATCCTATCACTCTGAAAAAGGACACAATAATTGGACTTGATGTAAATAACAATAACTCACCAACGACTCCTGACTTTAAGCTAATATTTACAGAAGATTTTGTCTACAATAGTGAAAAGCATGAATTTCGAGTTAATGTATATGAAAGAAATATCAAAATAGATGATGAAAATAGAACAGCCACAGTAAATGTAGAAGTCAATATTCGTTTTCCCAATTATTATGTTATGTCTACTTCGGATCGTACAGCTCGCCTGAATGTAGGTTATTTTAAATTTATTACTAAAGTTGATTATAGCCTTACAGAAGAAGAAGAGTGGGCTTTAGATAATGTAGAGATTTTAGAACAAGAAGCCATATTTAACGTTCCTAGTTACTAGTTATATAATCAAACAGAAAGAACAAGAGGTTAAACCATTCCTCTTGTTCCTTTTGTTTCTTAAGAGACAGGTACATCGATTAAATAACTTGTTTCAATCCATTACCAAACTGCTGAGCATACAAGCCTTTGTATATACAATTTAGTTCTAGTAGTTCACTATGTGTTCCTCTTTCAGCTATTTTTCCGTCCTTCACTACTAATATTTCGTCTGCATCTTCAATAGTAGATAGTCTATGGGCTATAACTAAGGTTGTTCTGCCTAGCATTAGCTTATTTAAAGCTTCTTGGACTAGCTTTTCTGATTCTGTGTCTAATGACGAAGTAGCCTCATCTAATAGAAGTATGGGTGCATCCTTTAGTATTGCTCTTGCTATGGCTATTCTCTGCCTTTGACCTCCTGAAAGCTTAGTGCCCTTTTCTCCTACAAATGTGTCATAGCCATCCTCCATATTTATTATAAAATCATGAGCATTAGCAATTTTAGCCGCATTTACTACCTCTTCAAAGCCAGCATCCTCTTTACCTTGCTTTATATTCTCTATTATGGTTCCTGAGAACAAGTATGCATCCTGCGGAACATATGCAATATTCTTTCTTATATCCTTTATAGTTTGGTTAGCAATTGAGCTTCCACTTATGGCGATATTACCCTCATTAGGTGGATAAAGATTTAATAAGAGCTTAAAAATAGTGCTTTTCCCTCCACCGCTAGGACCAGCAAGTGCATAGACCTTGCCTTTAGGTACACTAAATGTCAACTCGTCTAATACCTTTTCATTGTCATATTCAAAGCTAACACTATTAAAGCTGATTTCATAGTTTTCTTCTATCTCATAGTCTTCAGTTAATTTAAAGCTTTCAGGCTCTTCATCTTCATCTAATATTTCAAACAGCCTGTCAGCAGCTGCAAGAGAGCCTTGAAGCTCAGATATAAAATCTCCAAAACCCCTGGCCAGTGAGCTTACTCCATTTTGAAGCTGAACTACTGCAATGATTACCCCTAATGATATGTCCCCTTTAATTGCTAGGTATGAACCAACTGCTACAGTTCCCCCAAAGCTGATTATTCCAATAATATTATTCAATGCTGATACTAAGGATTTTTGATTTACTCTATCCTTTGAAACTCCATATAACTCTATATTTCTCTTATTATATTTACTTAATATTACATTGCTTATATTAAAGCTTCTAATGACATGAACTCCCTCCAATAAATCTGTCAATCTTTCATTTAATTTAGATAGGCTTTCTTGTACCTTTAGACTCATATTCTTAAGAATTTTTGCATAATAGATATTCACAAAAAGGCTTAAGCCACCAATTGCTACAGATATAACACCTAAGCGCCAATCTAAAATAAATGTAAATATTAAGGTACCTATCCCTTTTAATATCCTAGTGGAAAAATTAATAAAATAGCTTGAGTATGCTTTTTCAACCTCATTTATATCGTTAGTAAGTCTAGAAACTAATTCACCACTATGTTTCCCTTTTATATAATTTAGAGGTAGAATCTTTATTTTATTAAATACGTTCTTTCTTATATTACCTGTAGTCACTACAGCAGAATATTGTGCTATATAAGCAAATATTGGATAGCTGACAAGCATGGGTATTGCATATATTCCATACTTCTTTATTGCATCTATCATCATTGCCCATTCTTTTAATGCTATGGCATCAAACATATTCTTGAAAATTAAAGAAATGAATACTTCAAATAAGAGGGAAAATAAAGCAATCATTAATAATCCAACTGTATATGGTATAAATGACTTCCTCATAAATTTAAAGATTCTTAAAAAACTACCATCCTTTTTCACTTACACCACCTCTTTTCTTAGAGTTAATTCTTGGTTTTTAAGCTGCTTGTTATAAAGCTCAGTATAGACTCCATTTAGCTCCAATAATTCCTCATGACTTCCTTCTTCGACTATTTTCCCATCTTTTAAGACTAGAATCCTGTCTACATTTTTTATAGTCGATAGTCTATGGGCTATTACTAAGCTAGTTTTATTCTTTATGAAATCTTCAAGTGCTTCTTGAACTAATGCCTCTGATTCTGTATCTAGAGCTGAGGTTGCTTCATCTAGTAAAAGTATTGGTGCATCCTTTAATATTGCTCTAGCTATAGACAATCTTTGTTTTTGTCCTCCAGAAAGAGTGTTTCCTAGCTGACCTACAACTGTCTCATATCCCTTCTCAAATTCATTAACAAAGCCATCTGCATTAGCACTTTTAGCAGCATAAATGAGCTCTTCATTTTCAGCATTTATTTTTCCATAGCTGATATTCTCTCTTATTGTTTCAGGAAACAGATAGGTATCCTGCGAAACAAGTGCCGATATATTTCTTAAGCTTCCTAAGTTCCACTGTCTAATTTCCTTATCTCCTACTTTTATTTCACCATAATAATTATCATAGTATCCAAGCAATAGGTTGATAATTGTACTTTTTCCTCCACCGCTTGGACCTACTAAAGCAACTGATTCTCCATTTTTTATAGTAAAGCTAAGACCATTTAATACAGTATCCTCACTATCAGGATAAGAGAATGCTACATTGTTGAAGCTAATCATATTTGAAGCTCTAACTATATCAAAATTAGAACCATATTTCCTTTCCTCTACCTCGTCAATTATTTCAAAGACTCTATCTACAGCTGCCAGGTTACTCTTTAGCTCTCCCATTAGTCTAGGAAAATAGCTTATCGGATGAGTCAAATAGTTTAGTAAATTAATAAATGCTAGTAGACTACCTACAGTCATAGTGCCTTCAATAGCCCAATATCCACCTATTATAAATGTTGTGAAAAAAGGTATTATTCCTAATATTAAAGAAAAGCTTTCTAATACTGACATTGTCTTTGCAAGTCGTCTCCCACTTACCACACTATCATTGACTGCATCATCATGTTTTTTTCCTAAGCTTTCTTCAAGATTATACGCCTTGCAAATCTCTATGCCTCCAATTACATCTTGAACAATGGAGTTTACCTTTCCAAGCTTTTCTTGAAGCTCCTTGCTTATTTTACCTATGGGAGCACTTAAAATACTAGCACCTATTATCAATATGGGGGTTAAGATTAAGCTTATTATGGTTAGCTTCCAATTCAAAATACATAGGTATATCAAAGCCCCTATTGCAGAAAGAGGAATTGATATCATCTCCGATACTGTAGTTGATAGAAAAGTCTTTATTTTGTTAATATCATTAGTTGCCCTTGACACATAATCCCCTGAATGCTTTTCTTCTAGCTTATTAAAAGAAATGCAAGCTATTTTTTCAGCTATTAATTGTCTTAGTCTAGTTACTCCAGATTCAGTATATGTACCATATAATCTATTCTTAAAATAGACTAGTACTGTATCAATTATAAATATAGCAGCTCCTAGGTAAACTGTATGCTTAAAAAGAGCCATGTCTCTATTAACAGCTGCATCTAGAAATTCCTTTATAATATAAGATGTTATGATGCTTGTTATTGATATAAAGACTGTACATACTATACCGATAATAAAGTATGACTTCTTAGGAAAGGTTCTAAGTAATCTCACAAACTTTCCTAGGTTATCCTTTTTCTCCATTTTAATCACCCCTATACAATATTTTCTAATTAAAATTATAATAGTAACAATTAACAATGTCAATATTATTATTAATAATTTTAATTAAATAATTAAAATTATTAATTATTATAGAACAAGCATAAAAACACACCTTTATTTCAAGGTATATATACTTAATCTCGAAATAAAGGTGCTTAAAAAGATGTCACACAGCTCTTTCGCTAAAGCTCAGAATGACAAAATGGCTATTTCATTAGCCTCTAACCATCCTGCTACCTATTTAGATATTTCCTTCACCATCTCATAAATAGTTCTTACTGCTACTCCTGTACCACCCTCTGCTATATATTCACTGGCTTTACTTGTAAAAGCTGTTCCTGCTATGTCCATGTGTATCCAAGGTTTATTCTGAACAAATTCTCCTACGAATAGTGCCGCAGTGATGGCTTGTGGATTTCCAGCAGAATTTGTTAGGTCTGCTACTTTAGATTTTATAAGCTCTTTATATTCATCAAAATGAGGCATTCTCCAAATCTTTTCTCCTGTTACTTTTGATGCAGCCTCTAAATGTTTATAGAATTCATCATCGTTAGATACTGTTACTGTAGTTAATGAGCCTAATGTAACTACTGCTCCTCCAGTTAATGTGGCTATATCTAATACCTTTGTAGCTTTTTCCTTTTCAATTATATAATGTATGGCATCAGCTAATGTAAGCCTACCTTCTGCATCTGTACTGCCAATAAATATTGTTTTCCCTGCCATAGAGCCAATTATATCTCCTGTTCTATATGAATTACCACTTATGGAGTTTTCACATGCAGCCACTACAGCAATTACATTTGCCTTTAGCTTTCTCTTTGCAATGGCTTCCATGGCTCCTACTACTGACGCTGCTCCACCCATATCACATTTCATGTTGACCATGCCATCCTTTGATTTAATGCAAAGACCGCCGCTATCATAGGTTAATCCTTTTCCCACCAGACCTATGATCTCTTTTTTGTTCTTTTTGTCTCCAAAATATCTCATAACTATTAATCTTGGTCTGTTTTCTGATGCTCTTCCAACAGCTAAAAATGCTTCCATGCCGAGCTCTTGTATTTTATCTTCCTTCAATATCTCCACTTCAAATCCACTTGCCTTACCCGTCATTTCAGCAATGGCAGCTAATTTAGCAGGTGTCAATACATTTGCAGGCTCATTTACCATATCTCTAGCAGCTATAGTTGCCTTGCTTAGAACATTGCCTTCCTCTACTCCCTTATCTATGTCTACTATTTCATCAGCATTAATTCCGATAATATATGCGCTTTTAACTGAATTTTCTTTTTTGTCTTTTATGTATTTATCAAACTTATAGCTACCTAGAACTAACCCTTCTGTCATTGCTCTTGTAATTTGACTTAATGACAATCCATTATAGCTACTAAAAGGATACATATCCACATCCTTTGCTTTAAGTCCCATAACCTCTTTTATAGCTTTTGCAGAAACTTTTCTAATCTTTTCTAGCTCTAATTCTTCCTTCTTACCTAGACCTATTAATACAACCTTCTTAGGATTGTCTTTTCTGGCTAATTTAAAACTTTGAATCTCATTATATTTCCCAGAAAACTCCTCTTCTTCTAGCAAGTGCTTTATCATATCTCCAGCTTCTTTTATTGGTGTATTTATATCTGTGTTTGAAAAACCTTCATAACATGCTAGCACAATTGCCTCCGAAAAATCACCTGAAAGTTTCTTTGTTAATATTTCTAACGCCATAATATTTCCTCCTTTTATATATGTTAAAATATAGATAGACGGCTTAATAATCAAGCTAAAAATCACTCATCTATATTACATTTCTCTATAAAATCCAATTTTCCTTCAACATGTAATCATATGTATATTTTAAATTATTTATAATACATATAAAATAACAATACTATCCTAAGGAGGTATCCTATTGATATATGCCATTTTACTTTTTGTTATAGGTTTATTATTAATTATTAAGGGCGGAGATTGGTTTACAGATTCTGCAATTTCCTTAGCTAGAGCTTCAGGATTACCAGAAGTTCTTATTGGAGCCACCATAGTAAGCTTAGCTACTACTCTGCCTGAAGCTATTGTTTCTATATCAGCTGCTCAAGATGGATTCACTACTATGAGTGTTGGAAATGCAGTTGGTTCAGTTATATGCAACATTGGACTAGTTCTCGCATTTATCTGTATTATGAGGCCTTGTAAAATAACAAGTAATTTCTTTAGACTGAAATCCGCTCTTATGATTTCATATTTTGTTATAATGACTTATCTAGCAATTGACGGTACAATTGACAAATCAGATTCTTTATTGCTTATTTCTATGATTATTATCTATGTGATTTGTGACTTTTTTATTCTTAAAAATAGATTGGGGAAAAAAACTGTTGTTGAAAAGCTTAAATTAGAGCCTAAAATAAAGCTAAGAATTGGAGTACTTTTCATAGTTGGGGCAATAGCCATATTTGGCGGGGCAGAACTGTTAATACATAGTGGAGTAGTAATTGCAAAAGAAATAGGTGTTCCTGAATCAGTTATAGCACTGTCAATAATTGCAATAGGTACTTCTCTGCCTGAACTGGCAACTGCAATTACATCTCTAAAAAAAGGGCATTCCAATATAGCAATTGGAAATATAGTAGGAGCAAATATCTTAAATATAACAATGGTTACTGGAGTATCTGCCTTTATAGCACCGCTTAAAATATTGAAGCAAAATATATTTCTTGATTTTCCTGTTGCACTCTTAGTAATGCTGTTCTTAGCTATTCCGTCCTTTATTAAGAAGAAGATTTATAGAACACAGGGTATAATTTTATTGCTTGCTTATTTGGGATATATTGTGTTTTTATATAGTATTTATCTATAAAATGCAAGAAAAGCTTCCATCTAAATATTAAAAATTTAGGAAGCTTTTCTTATATTATAGTACTTAGTTATTTATTTCTTTTCTATTTTTTCAGTGACTTTTATGACAGCAAGTGCTATAGTACCACCTATCAATGCAGTTAAAAGCTGAGGAAAGCTAAGTGCGGCCTTTATTGGAGGTTGCACTGTTAAAAATAAATTTACGGCAGAATATAATAATCCAAACTTTGCAAATGCTGCGGCAATAACTCCAATTATTCTGCTTCTGCCCTTTAACAATGAATAGATAGTTGCATATAAAATGTTACTAACTATAATAAATGGCACAACTATAATCATAGCAGAAGGCTGAACTCCTAAAACTACTGCCATAAATGGTGTAGTGAATCCAATAGCCATAGCCCAAGGTAATCCACATACTTGTGCTGCTAATATCAAGACTGCATTGATACCAGAACCAGTTATTAGCTGACCCATCTTAACAAATTGAAACACTAAAGCAATTGCCAATAGCAGCGCTGCTCTAGTTAAGATGCCTGTCTTTTTATCCATTAACAACACCTAAAACCTTTCCCTTTTTACATAGTGTGTGTGTAATAGCTGGTGAGCCTTATGACCATTGGCTTCTCCTAGGTACTCATCATACAGAGCCTTGATTTCTGGATTTGTATGAGATTTTCTCAAAGGCATTTCTCTATCAATATTGTATAGACCTTGTATTCTTTGCTTGCATACTTCTTCAGTCTTTTCCTTATCCATTATGATTGGCTGACCTCCGCCGTTTATGCATCCGCCTTGACAGCCCATTATCTCAATAAAATGATAATTAGCTTCTCCTTTTCTTATTCTATCTAAAAGCCTACCTGCATTTCCTGTACCATGTGCAACAGCTACTTTTACATCAAGCTCTCCTATTTTTACGGATGCTTCTTTAATTCCCTCTAATCCTCTCACAGGAGCGTATTCAATTTGTTCTAAATCCTGTCCTGTTAATATATCAGCTACAGTTCTTAGGGCAGCTTCCATGACACCACCAGTTGCACCAAATATCACCGCGGCACCCGTAGATTCTCCCATAACCTTGTCAAAGCTTTGATTATCAAGAGATTTGAAATCTATTCTTGCTTCCTTAATCATCTTTGCCAATTCTCTTGTTGTAATAACTGCATCTACATCCCTTAATTCATTTACAGCTAATTCTTCTCTTGTAGATTCATATTTTTTAGCTGTACAAGGCATTATAGATACTACAAATATTTTTTTCGGATCTATCTTCATCTTCTCTGCATAATATGATTTAGTCAATGCACCAAGCATCTGATGAGGAGACTTGCAGCTCGATAGATTATCTAGAAAATCATTGTGGTAATGCTCACAGTATTTAATCCACCCAGGAGAGCAGGAAGTAATCATAGGCAGTTTCCCATTATTCTTTATTCTTCCTAGTAATTCTGTGCCCTCCTCTATAATTGTCAAATCTGCTGCAAAATCTGTATCAAATACCTTATCAAACCCCAATCTTCTAAGTGCTGCTACCATTTTTCCTTCTACATTAGTTCCTACAGGCATACCAAATTCTTCACCTAAAGCAACTCTTACAGCAGGAGCAGTTTGACAAATAACGTACTTATCATCTTCTAGAGCTTCCCATACCTTATCTCTATCATCTTTTTCTCTTAATGCACCTACAGGACATACCTTTATACATTGACCGCAATTTATACACGCTAACTCAGACAAGCTCTTGTCAAAAGGAGTAGTGACTACAGCTTCAATTCCTCTTCCAGCAAAATCTATAACCCCTGTTCCCTGAACATCTTTACAAACACTTACACATCTTCCGCAAAGTATGCATTTGTTTTGATCTCTAACTATAGAAGGTGATGCGTAGTCAATGGCATATGGTTCACGATTATTTTGATATTTGATATCACTTACACCCATTTCTTCAGATAACTTTTGAAGCTCACAATTTAAATTTCTCGAACAGGTAAGACACTCTCTCTCATGACGTGCTAAAATTAACTCAAGAATAGCAGCTCTAGCCTCTCTAACTTTCTTTGAAGCAGTCCAAACTTCCATGCCTTCCTGAACTTGAAGTATACATGATGCTTGTAAAGTTCTGGCCCCTTTTACTTCAACAACACACATCCTACAAGAACCTACTTCATTGATTTGTTTTAAAAAGCAAAGAGTCGGAATATGAATGTTTATTCCTCTAGCTGCTTCTAAAACTGTTATATTTTTTGGTACTTGTACTTTAATTCCATCGATTGTTAAGTTTACCATTTCCATATATCTGTCCCCCTTATCACAAATAATAGAAAGCAGAAAATCCCCTTAATACTACGTCAGCTAAAAAATCTCCTTTCCAATCACAGGAGGCATGAACATTTCTATTCACACCCATAGGCTTTATATCCATTGACTTATATCTTTAGGTATATAAGCTCGGAGTTATTCTCTTTCTAATCTAATTTTAATTTGTTGTTATATTTTTGTCAAATAAACTTGTTGAAAATTAACAATTATTTCATGAATTTAAAAAAGATAAAATAAAAACCATAGCTGAGAATAATCTCTGCTATGGTCTATAATCTATTTCTTCTTAGATTTATATCTTAAGCTGTTGTCAAGTATGCTTTTTCTTACTCTAATGTTTTCAGGAGTAATCTCTAGCAGCTCATCATCTTCTATAAATTCTAATGCTTCCTCAAGACTCATAACCTTAGGTGGCGAAAGTCTTAATGCATCGTCTGAGCCTGATGCTCTAGTATTTGTAAGCTGCTTTCTCTTACATACATTTACTTCTATATCTCCTGACTTAGCATTCTGACCTACTACCATACCTTCATATACCTTTGTTCCCGGTGATATGAAGAGTATTCCTCTTTCTTGAGCTGCATATAATCCATACGTTACAGCTTCTCCAGATTCAAAGGCTACTAGTGAGCCTTGTGGCCTTCTAGGAATATCTCCTTTATATGGCTGATATCCTTCAAATACAGAGTTTAATATTCCATTTCCTCTAGTATCAGTCATAAATTCTGAACGATAGCCTATAAGACCTCTCGCAGGTATCATAAACTCTAGTCTAGTATATCCTCCGCTAGGTTGACTCATAGTGACTAACTCGCCTTTCCTCTGTCCTAGCTTTTCTATGACCGAGCCAACGTATTCTTCTGGTACATCTATAGTAACTTTTTCTATAGGCTCATGTTTTTTTCCTTCAATAGTTTTAAACAAGACCTCTGGTTTTGAAACTTGAAATTCATAGCCTTCTCTTCTCATAGTTTCGATTAATATTGAAAGATGGAGCTCACCTCTACCTGATACCTTAAATGAGTCTGTCAATTCAGTTTCTTCTATCCTTAGACTTACATCAGTATTTAGCTCTTTAATTAATCTCTCTCTAACCTGTCTTGATGTTACAAATTTACCTTCCTGACCAGCAAAAGGGCTATTATTAACTGAAAATGTCATTGCAATAGTTGGCTCTGATATCTTTACAAATGGAAGTGGCTCTGGGCTTTCTGGTGCACATATAGTATCTCCTATATGTATTCCTTCCACACCAGATATGGCTATTATACTTCCTATTTCTGCACTTTCTACCTCTACTCTATTTAGCCCTTCAAATTCATATATCTTAGTTATCTTAACTTTTTTCTGAACCCCAGGCTCTAAATAATTTACCATTACAGCTGGCTCATTTACCCTAATACTTCCTCTTTCAACTTTTCCTATACCTATTCTACCTACGTATTCATTATAATCTATAGTAGATATTAGCACTTGAAGAGGCTCATCCTTTTCTCCTTCAGGTGCAGGAATGTATTCTAATATGGTTTCAAAAAGCTCTTCCATATTTTCTTTTTGTTCATTTATATCTAGTGAAGCAGTACCACCTTTAGCAGATGCAAATACAAATGGACAGTCTAGCTGACTCTCATCTGCACCTAGTTCAATAAATAAATCAAGTACCTCATCTATCACTTCGTTTGGTCTTGCCTCTGGTCTATCTACTTTATTTATACAAACTATTACAGGTAAATTTAACTCCAATGCTTTTTTAAGCACAAACTTGGTCTGCGGCATAGCTCCTTCAAATGCATCAACTACTAAAATTACACCGTTTACCATTTTTAGAACACGTTCCACTTCTCCACCAAAGTCCGCATGTCCAGGTGTATCTATTATATTTATTTTTGTATTTTTATAATGCACAGCCGTGTTTTTTGATAATATTGTAATGCCACGTTCTCTTTCTAGGTCGTTTGAGTCCATAACTCTTTCTGTAAGAACTTGATTTGCTCTAAATGTACCGCTTTGTCTTAAAAGCTGATCCACTAATGTAGTTTTTCCGTGATCGACATGGGCAATTATAGCTAAATTTCGTATATCATCTCTTTTTGTTTTCACTATTATTCCTCTTTCCAATTAAAATTCCAACAAAAGTTATTTTATCATACTATATACAAAAATCAAGAAAAATCAATAATAGAAGTTTGTTAATATATAGATTTTGAATTAGTCTTAAAATTCTTTAAACTATTCATATTTAGTTTTTGCCAATTTCAATGTATATATTAAACCAATTCATACCTGCAAAAAAATACTCTCCACTAATTGAGGGAGAGTATTTTTAGATTTAGACCTAAAATCAATTTAAAATAAAAAATAATCCTTATGCTATTTTACAATTTCTGCATAACCCAATTTTCTGTATTTTCATTAATCCTATAATATAACAATTCATTTAGTGTATCATAGCTTTTCTTAAAGATATAAGGATCCAGCTCCTTACCTTCCATTTGTTCCATCATTTCTACTGCATTGATTATTTTAAAAGTTCTATAAATTCTAGGCTGTGTAATTGCATCGAATATATCTGCTATTCTTATGATCCTACTATAAAGAGGTATACATATACCTGATATACCATCTGGGTATCCCGAGCCATCCCAGTTTTCATGATGATGTCTTAGTATTAATGCATTTCTGGTATTTTCATCATCTAATCTTTTTATTGCTAAATACAATTCCTGAGAATATAAAGCATGTTTTTTCATTATATCCCATTCTTCTGATGATAATCTCCCTTCTTTGCATAGAATTGATTTTGGTATTTTACTTTTACCAATATCATGATATAGTGCTAGTTCATATAAAGAACACTTTTCTTTTGAATGAAGTCCCATATCATCCCCTATCTTTTTCGCTATTTTAGCAACATTTACAGAGTGTATAAAAATTTCTAAAGAAAAATAATACTCTGCTAAATTGCAATAATTATTTAACATATCCTCATTTTTTATATTTGACAGCATTACCTCACCTCTTGCTATCCAACTTTTTTATCAAACCCACAAAACATATCAAGATTCATACTTTAAAATTAATGTCTATACATAATACATAATCTAAAACCCTTATATAAGAATAATGTTGTTTTTTGGTATAGATTCGTTTTTAATAGAATATTTTGACTTAATTATATACGACTTTAATATTTTTTGTCAATGCCGAAAGAATTATTTTTAATTCTCTTAGTATATGGAACAATATTATCTGTAACTATAGAGTTATTATGAGGTGATTAAATGGATATTGATTATATCGCTTTAGGAAAGAAAATTCGCCAAGAAAGAATAAAAAAAAATTTGACTATAGAAGAACTAGCAGAAATATTAGGTCTATCTCCTTCATATATGGGATTAATAGAACGAGGACAAAGAGGAATTAGCATTGAAACATTATGTAAACTTTCAAATGTTTTTAAAGTCAGCACAGATTACTTACTATTTTCTATGATGAATGATGCAAATAATGTAGATGATTCCTCATCAACCTATTATCAGAATCAAATTATTGCTCTTACTAATCAGTACTCCGAACATGATTTTGACTTCTTAATTGAATTTATAAGAATAAAAAATAAGTATCGCGTTCAAAAACATTGAAACAATAAACTTTACTCTTCTTTAAAAATGCAGTATCTTTTTTAATGTATGCTATAGTTGCTTTTAAAAACATTTTTAAAATCCGTAGGTTTAACATTTTGTCAACCCTACGGATTTTTCATTTTCTCATACTAATTTTATGCTGAGCTTTAGAAGCATTTATTTCATTAATTTTGTACTAGCTCCCTAGTGAGAATGTAGACCCTTAATGACTGGTCCTAAGCTTTTCTGTTTTTCACCTAAACATTAAACAGACTAACTTGCTGATTCAATTCTACAGAAAGTTCATTTAATCTTTCTGCACTTCTTGACACTTCATCAATAGCCAACACTTGTTGGTGTATTGAAGCTGTAACTTCTTCAGTTGCAGCTGCTGTCTCTTCAGATACTGCCGAAATGCTGCCAATAGAGCTTACTATGATATCTTTGTCTTGGCTTAATATATCTATGAATTTATTGATATTTTCTATCTCATCAGTTACAGCATCAATGGAAGTTGAGATAATACTAAATATTTTATTTACTCCTTCTACTGCTGTTGTCTGTTCTTGTGTTATGTACCTTACTTCATCCATACTGTTTACAGTATTATTATTTTCTGTTTGTAGTTCTTCCACTATTACTTTTATTCTATCAGCTGCTTCCTCTGAGCCTTCAGCAAGCTTTCTAATCTCTTCTGCTACTACGGTAAAACCACGACCTGCCTCCCCTGCTCTTGCAGCCTCTATAGTCGCATTAAGTGCCAATAGGTTTGTTTGTCCTGCAATAGATGATATTGTACTTAGTATTTCATTAATATTGCCAGATTTTATACTTAGCTCTTTAATTGCTTGTCCTATTTTATCCATTGATACATTGTTTAATTTTGTTTTTTCAATAAGCTCTTCAATTGCAACCATACCTGTCTTATTAGCATCATTAACTTCTTTGGCACTATCATACATCTTCATGCTCTTAATTTTCAGTTGCTCAAACTTTTCATCTAAGGATGCTGCTTTAATTGACCCTTGCTCTGCATCCGCTGCTTGTTCCCCAGCCCCTTTTGCTATCTCTTCTACTGCTCTAGAAATTTCTTCAGATGAAGCAACTGTTTCTTCTGATATAGCAGCTAAACTATTGGATGAATTGGCTACTTCCTCAGTTGCTTTTTTTGCACCTGTTAGTAACTTACTTATATTTTTAATCATCTTGTTAAAACTATCAGAAAGAACCCCTAACTCATCGCTAGAATTAACATCACAGTTTACAGTGAAATTACCTTGTGCAAGCAGCTCAGCTGTTAATTTAATCTTACCTAGTTTGCTACTTATATTATTTGCAAATAATATAATCACCAATGCAACTATAACAATACATATAAAGAATAAGATAGATACATTTCTTAGCAAACCATTTAATGGAGAATACAATTCATTTTCAGATATGGAAAGTCCAATTATCCAGTTAGTCTTTGGAAAATGATGGTAATATAGCTTATATCTTTCATTTCCATCAAAATATGTAGCATTGCCATTCTTATTTTCTAAAATCTCTTTTCCAACTTCAGTTAAACTCTGATTGGAGCTCTCTAAAATATTCTCTTTCACTACTTTTTCTGAGTCTTTATCAGCAATGAAAAGGCCTTCACCATTAAGTAAAAATGCCTTCCCTGTTTCCCCTACTGTCGTATCACTTATTAATTTTTGAATACTGTTCAAGTCAATATCTGCTGTAACAACTCCAGTAAACTTTCTATTATGAAAAAATGGGATAGAAGTTGTAATCATGGTTATATCAGAAATCTCATCATAATAAGGATCACTCCAATGTGCTTCGCTCTCCGTCTTTTTTGCATCTTGATACCAATCATAACTAAAATAGTCATACTCTGCATTGCTATAATCCATAGTTAATTCTACATTATCTCCATCTTTATATGCATAGGGGCCAAAGTACTTTTCTTCCATATTAAATTCAAAAGCTTCAAACCATATTCCATTTCCGTAAGTATCTTCATTAGTATTCAAAACGTTTCTAAGTATTGAAATATAGGTATTTTTGTCTTTGATGGTTAAGGTAGATTCTACCGTTTTTGCTAAGGTAGCAGCTAATTGCTCATGCTTCAATAATCTTTTTTCAATACCTTCTGTAATAGTACCTAATTGATAAGCCATCTTTTCTTCAATTTCATTATTAATTATTGCTTTAGAAAAGAAATAGCTCATTGCCATAACTGCAAACATGCCTACAATTACTAAAGATATAGTGATGCCTAATAAAGCTGATCTTATACTCTTGAATTTCACAACACCATCTCCCCCGTATAAATTATTTTTTAGCTCATTAGCTAATCCTGAAGCCCACATAATTAAAGAATTTTAATATAGTGAAGTGGCTAAGTTTTACGGTTTAGTTGTATATTGTATTAATAGTTTAATATAGTATACCCATTATACGTGTTTGACAACTTTTAATTAATACTTTTTTCCCTTCATTGTAGGCATAACTCAAAAAAGTATTTTTCATTAAATCATTTCTCTTATCGTATACTCTTTTTGATTCTTTAAGTTAATAACTCTATCTTCTATCTTAATAATAGGATTAAAATCGTTAGTTTGAGAGACAAATACGACTTCTCCAATTTCACCTGTATTCAATAGTACCTTTGCGCCAATGTAATAGTCAGCAATATTATTTAGAAATATTAGTAATAATTCTGTGTCAAAATGACCCAGACCATTTCTAGCCATTTCTTTAAATGTATCAAAAGGAGTCATCTTTCCTTTGTAAGCTCTCTCAGAAGTTAGTGCATCATATACATCTGCAACAGCAATAATTTTTGAATATATTCCCAGTTCAGCCCCTTTTTTCCCTAAGGGATATCCACTACCATCTTCTCTTTCATGATGCATTAAAACAGATAGTTTTATCTCTTCATTTAATTCAGGCATGTCCTTTATTATTTCATAGCCATAAGTTGTGTGCTTTTTTATAATCTCGAATTCATCTGAGGTTAGCTTATCTTTCTTGTTTAATATTTCATTTGGGATTTTCATCTTACCTACATCATGCAGTATACTTGCTGCTATTAACTCCTTCCTTTGCAGCTCAGAAAAGCTTAACCATTTTGCCATGAGTAAACTGTATATCCCTACATTTATACTATGTGTATAAGTATACTCATCACTAAGCTTTAGATTATGCATACAATTAATAACAAATTCACTATTTTGTGATTGCTCATATATAGAGTCACTTAGGCTTTTCATTAAATCTACATTTAATTTACCTTCTACTGCTAGCTCCCGCAAAATATTCTTAACTTCATAAATGCTCTTTTTATAAGCAATTTTTAATTCTCGTACTTTATCCTGTGACTTACCCTCATATTTTATAGCATCGTATATGTATATTTCTCTAATGCTGTGTTCTCTTATTCTTTCCAGCATATATCTGTTAATTATAGTATCTTTTGCTAGCAACAATATGCCTTTGCTATCATATATATCCTTTGATAAAACTTCTCCAATAATGTAGCCATCTACACCTTTATACATTGATATTAACCTGCTATCCAATTTTTTTCACCTTATGCCTCCACATAAGACCCATCTCCTATTTTTATTATGTAACAATAAATTTATAATTTTGGTAGCTATAAAACTATAAAAACATAAATCTTATTTTCTCAGCTAGATTTTAAACCCTGAAATAAGACTATCTAATTCTTCTGCTAGTTTAGATAGATTTTCGCTAGCACCTGCAACTTCTTGTATAGCAGCCACTTGCTCCTCTGTAGAAGCAGATACTTCCTGTGCTGCCGCTGCATTCTCTTCTCCTATAGCAGAAAGGTTTTGAATCATGTCTACCAAACTATCCTTTTTATCCTTAGCATCTTCTTCTAAGTCTTTTAGATTTTCAATATTTAACATAATACCACTAACGGATTGAACTATATCATTAAATTTAGCTTCTGTTTCGTTAGTACTTTGATTTTGCTTTTCTATTGCTTTTGATACAATTTCTGTATTCTTTACTGTTTCATGTGATTTTTTTTGAAGTTCACTGATATTGTTATTGATTTCTTTTGTAAAAGCACTGGACTCCTCTGCTAGCTTTCTAATCTCCTCAGCTACAACTGCAAAGCCTCTGCCAGCTTCTCCAGCCCTAGCAGCTTCTATTGCTGCATTTAACGCAAGTAAATTTGTTTGCTCTGCAATACTTTGTATCATTTGGCTAGAATGAGCTATTTTTTCAACGCTTTCGTTAGTAGATATAATCCCTAATTCAATCGTTTTAGCAGCATTATTGCTAATATTAGTACTATCAATAAGCTCCTTTACAACATTATTACCCTCTCCCGCTAGCATATTAACTTTTTCTGACTGATTTCTTAATTCTTCTATGTATAGTATCATTTGTTCAATTATTTGATCCATGTCCGCTGCTTTTATTGAGCCCTGTTCTATTTCAGAGGCCTGTTCGCTTGTACTCTTTGCTACTTCCTCAATGGTTTTAGCTACTTCTTCAGATGCTAATGCTACTTCTCCTGATACAGTAGACAGTGTACTTGAAGAATTATTTAACTCTGTAGAGACAGATGTGATTTTTTCTAAAATGCCTTTTAAATTAACTCCTATTTTTTTAAAGTCTTTTGCTAGTCTTCCTACTTCATCTCTTCGATTTAAATATTTTTCTTCAACATTAAATGTAATATCTAAGTCAGCTATCCTTTCAGCAGTTTCTGCTGCCAACAGTATAGGTTTTGTCATGTATTGAGAAATCTGCCAAATAATCAAGGCTAGAATAGTAGTACCTATTAAAGCAATGGATAAAACTATCTTCATGCTTTTATTTGCTTCTCTATACATTTCTTTTTCCATGATAATAGTTCCAAATGCCCAAGGTGTTTCTATATTTCCAATGTGTATAGGTACTGTCGCTTTAAATACTTCTTGCTTCTCTGCTATAGAGTATGAAAAATCGCTATATTCCTTACCTTGTTCAATGGATTCTCTATATGCCTTTATTTTTTCCTCTGTACCCTCTTGTAGCTCACCTGCAAGATCACCGATACGACTTGCATCTCTGTGAGCAACGACAATTCCTTTATTCGACAATATTCTTCCAAAGCCTGTCTCATATAATTTTATTTCAGAAACAAGATCCTGTAATTGCTCCAGAGTAATATCAACACCTACAACTCCTATGGCTTTACCTTTGTATAAGATAGGAACTGCTAGTGAAGTCAGCAAAACCTCTTTCCCACCGATAGTATAAGATGTAGGTTCAGTAATAATTTCTCTTTTTTCTCTTAAGGGAATTAGATAATAGTCCCCTTCTTCGCCCTCTTTAGTATAGCCAGTTATAGTTTCATATTGAATATTATCTTCTTCACGATGCCAATAAGGAAGAAATCTACCTGTGTTATCATGATATGTAGTGTTTCTATAGACTGAATCATTCCCGTCAAAGGCATCTGGCTCCCAGCCTGTCCATATGCCATAATACTCTGGATACTGCTCTAAATAGTACTTGAGCATTTCTATTGCTTTCATGCGCTCTAATTGTCCATTTTCTTTCATGCTTTCAAAGGTATCTGTTATAATTCTTGCAGTATTTAAAGCATCATTTAATATTTCAGACACTTTTTTAGAATGCTCTCTAGCAGCTGATTCAGCAATTGCTATGGCTTGATTTTTCGCTAACTTTCTTGAATCAATTAATATAATTCCTGTTGCTGCTACAAATACAAGTATTATTGATAATAAAGTGATGACCAGTATCTTTGTTTTGAGTTTCATTTTTTTCCTCCATTCTTAAATTATGATTTTGCTTGTTAAGTGATTTTCTAATATTACTTAAGTTACATATGTCGTTTTATAGGACTAAAGCACCATTTTTGTATTCATTTGTATGTATTATAACATATAATTCCTCTTTTTGAAGCATTTTATTTAAAAATCTTCTATATTAAGATAATTTAGAAGGATATTTTATGAGAGATATCTTAATATATTCTGAAGCCTCATGTCATTAAACAAAATTTTGATTTAAATAATAGAGCCCAGCAAAAAAAAGAAAAGGAATTTAGAGTAAACATATCTCTCATTCCTTTTCAGAAAATCTAATCTATAATTTTAAACTTTCTTAATTACAGATATTTTTTCAATTTTAAGCTTCTTTTATATATCTTTCTATTTATAAGCTATTTATTTGTTCTCCTGTTAGATTTTCTATCTGGTTTATTTTTTAAATCTTGTCTTTGCCTATTATTTCCCTTTTTTCTAGGCCATATTAAGCATCTTTCTCCAAAACCTATTAAATCAGCTCTTCCAGCTTTTATAAGTGCTTCATGCACTAGCTCATAATTTTTAGGATTTCTATACTGAATCAATGCTCTTTGCATTGCTTTTTCATGAGGAGATTTAGGTACATATACTTCTTTCATTGTTCTAGGATCTAAGCCTGTATAATACATACATGTAGATAATGTTCCTGGAGTTGGATAAAAGTCCTGAACCTGTTCAGGCATATACCCTAAATCCCTTAGATATTCTGCTAGCTCAATGGCTTCCTTTAATGTGGAGCCCGGATGGCTAGACATTAAATATGGAACTATGAATTGATTTAAGCCTAGTTCCTCGTTAATTTTTTTGTATTTTGCTACAAATTTATCATATACCTTTCTACTGGGCTTACCCATCTTTTCCAGTACATTTGGAGATATATGCTCAGGTGCAACCTTTAATTGACCGCTTATATGATGCTTGCACAACTCGTTAAAAAATTCATCGTCTTTATCATGTATCAAATAATCATATCTCAATCCAGAACGAACAAACACCTTTTTTACATTTGGCAGTCGTCTAAGCTTTCTCAAAAGACTTAAATAGTCTTGATGGTCTATATTCAACTGACTGCATGGATTTGGGAAAAGGCACTGCTTATTTTTACACACCCCATGTTTTACCTGTTTCTCACAGGCTCTATGTCTAAAATTAGCTGTCGGTCCACCTACATCATGAATATAGCCTTTAAAATCTGGCTCCCATACTATCTTTTCTGCCTCCGTCATTATGGAAATATGGCTCCTTGCTTGTACTACTCTTCCCTGATGAAATGTCAATGCACAAAAGCTACAGCTTCCAAAGCAGCCTCTATTACTTATGATACTAAACTTCACCTCTTCTATTGCAGGTACTCCACCAGCTTCTTCATATATTGGGTGATAAGCTCTCATATATTGAAGAGAATATGTTCTATCCAGCTCAGATTGCTCTAATGGCTTAGCAGGTGAGTTTTCTACTACATATATATCTCTATAAGGCTCTATGAGAGTCTTGCCCCATATTGCATCCATATTATTATGTTGCAGCATAAAGCTCTCTGCATACTTTTTCTTTGATTGAATTATTTCATCATATGTTGGTAATATTATACCATCATGTATGTGGTCTATTGATTTAGTCTTGTATACGGTTCCATTTATGAAATTCAAATACTGAATATCTATTCCATTATCCAATCCGTGAGCAATATCAATTATTTGCTTCTCTCCCATTCCATATACTAATAAATCTGCTTTAGAGTCTAATAATATAGAACGTCTAACCTTATCATCCCAGTAGTCATAATGTGCCAATCTTCTAAGGCTTGCCTCTATTCCTCCTAGAATAATTGGTACATCGCTGTAGGCTTCCTTTGCTCTGTTTCCATATACTATAGTAGCTCTATCTGGCCGAAGTCCCATTTTCCCGCCAGGAGAATATGCATCCGTCTTTCTTTTTCTTTTAGCTACTGAGTAATGGTTTACCATTGAGTCAATATTGCCGCCTGTTATCATAAATCCGAGTCTAGGCTTGCCTAATTTTTTAAAATCCCTTGTGTTTTGCCAAGAGGGCTGAGATATAACTCCTACTTTAAAGCCCTCATTCTCAAGTAATCTTCCAATTATGGCGGCGCCAAAGGAAGGGTGGTCAACATATGCATCTCCTGTGACCAATATAAAATCAAGCTGTTCCCAGCTTCTTTCATTCATGTCTTCTTTTGTTATAGGCAAAAATTTAAGCATTAAATCATCCTTTTCTTTTATTTTTGAAACTGGAGCTCCGAGTTGTTATCTATGGGACTATAAAGCTATATATTTACATTTTGAAGTTACCAACTTATCTTATAAACTAGCTCTGAGCCTATCTGATTTTATAATGCAACTCTTTACCCATTTTGGAATCTGAGCATTATCCAGAATTTCTTCAGTCGTCATCCAATAAACTTCTGCAACTTCACTAGGTGATGCCGGGTAAGGCTCTCCTTTCTCATGCTTACAGAAAAATATTACATCCACAACAGGACCCCACTTTTTAGATATAAATCCTACGCTTCCAACATAAGTCATATTTTCATTAATCTCTATGCCTACTTCTTCCATTACCTCTCGTCTCAATGTGCTTTCAAGAATATTATATTCTTCTCCCTTAGTCTCAACCTTGCCTCCTACCATAGCAATTATTCCAGGAGCATACTCTTCTTTTTCGCTTCTTTTTATCATAAGCCATTTATCGTCTTTATATATGGCACCTACAACGTTTATTACATTTCTTATGGTATCCATGCGGTCCTCCTAAAATACATTTTCCGACAGACTTTACTGCTATCTTATATGTTATCATTTATATAGGTGTAATACTAGAAAAACCGTTGATTTTGGATTCATTTATCAAGATTTATTGTATATTAAAATATTAGGTCGATGTATGTCATAAATAAAAAAGCAAAAAGGAACATAAGAAATATATTCCTAAAGTTCCTTTTAAAAAAACTATTTAATTACTTCAAGCTTTTTCTTAATGCTAAATACTTCTTTTTCGGTTTGAAACTCTTTGTGAGTCAAAAAGGCAATATCCTCTGAAATCTTGTCAAGTCTAGTATTAGATGCTACATGGTTTGCAGCATTTTTTCCTTCTAAATCAATGAGTTTATCCTCAATCCTGTCAAATCGCTCCAGAACTTCTTGATGATTGTTGTCAACCTTGGTTTCAAGCTTATCAAACCTATTTTCTAGATTACCAAACTTATTTTCTAGATTACCAAACTTATTTTCTAGATTATCAAACTTATTTTCTAGACTATCAAACCTATTTTCTAGATTATCAAGACGATTGTTTATACCTTTTATCTCTTGTTGTATGCCTTCCACTGCACTGAGTAATTTTTGAAGAATTTCACTTGACATAATCACACGCTCCTTAGTGACTAATTATCTATATTATATACTATCCTAGAGTTTTTTTCACTTATTTTGTCCTATATTTTTAGCATAGGTTATACTAGAGCATATGAAATGAGCAGCAAATTTCTTATTCTTTCAAATAACTATCCACTATCTCACCAAAATACAATACATGATAGTCATTGTTTGTATAGAATTTTTCTTTAATATCCTTTGCTAAGGTAGCAGGCTCCATGGCTTGCTGGTAGGCTACCTTACATTCATAATGTAGCTCACATTCACCTATTATTGGCGCCGACACCTTCTGCCCTTCTATCATAGTCAGATTACATTCTTTGAATTTATCTACATCTCTCCCTGAGTATTTGCCACAGTAGGCTAATTCTTTTTTCAGCTCCTTATTTATTGGTATACTTACAGTAAACTCCTTTGAGCCTTCTAAAAGATTATATGTATATCTGGAATATCTTACTGCAACCATAAATATTGGCTTATTCCATACTATTCCTATATTGCCCCATCCTATAGTCATGGTGTTTACTTTTTCACCGTCTTTTACTGTTAGAAATGCCCCCTTGATTATTTGCTCTAAGGCTTCCTTTGAATATTCATTGAATTTGACTTTTTGAATTGACATAACATTCTCCTCCTGTATTCTACTCATTTGAATTATCCCAGTCTACTTCTGGTGGTTCTATTTTAACATTATTTGTTTTAGACTTGAAGGTATTTACCCAGAAAGGCTGGGCTGGTAGTTGTTTGGATGGTTCTCCGTGTTCTAGATATTCAAAGCTCTCTTCTTTAATGGTCTTGAGTCCATGAAGCTCCCACCATTCTTCATCTGTTAATCTCTTGTTGTTTGTAAATTCATAATAGGAGTATACCGCTCCTCTTGTTAAATATAGCTTGCCTTCTACAGGCACAACTACATATATTTCATCAAAATATCCTGTGCCCATACAGAGATAGTGTTCACCTGGTAATGTGGCTACATCTGACACCAGCATAGAGCTTTGCTCAATAGAATATGCACCATTGTACGCATTCTCCTCAGATGCACTTCCAAATACATACCAATTCATTATAGTCTCTATTGCACCACCAACCCACAGAAGACTTTTTTTCTCATCTTTTGATAGAGGCTCATTATTAAGCTCCTTAATGGATGCTGTTCTTAATAGCTCCAGAAGTCTTATATGATATTCAGTCCCTTCTAATAGTCTTTCATTAAGTAAATTTCTTGCTTTTAAATTCTCTACAGTATACTTCATTAGCCAATGCATAGTATCATATAATTCTATGTTAGGCTCAACATAATGCTGATCAGAGATTGCCATTGGTCCACCAGCTTCGGCTACTGGCTGCTTTCCGTATAAAACAGTATCATGCTTTAGCTCTGCATAGCTGGATAATGCCGTATTTAGTGATTTGCTTTTCCAACCATAATTAGTCATAAAAATAGGCATCCCAGAGTTTTTATGGAATTCATTCAGCTGCTTTTTAATTGACCAAAGCCAGCCGTTATATAAATTGCTCTGCCACAGCTCATCTTTGTAGCTTGCAACCTCTGTTTTTAACGCATTATATTTTTCTTCATATTCTTCCCATGCTTTATGAGGTTCATAAACCTTAAATAGCAGCTCTTCTCCTCGCCTACTTCCCAATGCTCCCATTACGTCTAATCCATTAGGAACAGGTCTTTGGCGAGGCTCCATTAATTCCTGCATTATATAACCATCTAATATATATCTCTGCCCCATGAACTTAAAGCTCTTATTAACAGGCTTAGATATAAACTTTCCAGTTATTTTAGGCTCCCTTAGCTCCTTTACTCCTTGGTGGATTTTATCTATATAGGAAGAATCACTAAGTCTATTTATATCTATATCCTCTCCAAAAACTGAAAGCATTAAGTCCCTCATATCTAAAATATTTATATCATCTGATTGACCTACATAAAAGCCAGTTGGCTCGTATATATTATTCCACAATTTAACATCATTAGAGCCTTCATACTCCATAAATGCTGTATAGGCTATTAAAAGCGCCTTTAAGGTTTCTTCATAATACATCTCTTCTGTTTCTAAGTTCATCAGATTAATTGGTGTAAATCCGTACCACATCATAGTCTTAAAGAAGCTTTGAAGCTTCTCACTTCTAGTATAATGACCTCTTACTGTGAACTGCGAATAGTCAAGCTCTTCATTCTCGAATAGAAATGACGGAAGAATACCAGATGCATCTTTGATAAGCTCATATTCCTTCTTTGCTAAATTTAGAATATGATTATCTACAGCCATATCTACATTTTCATTATCTGTTACTAACATTTTAGCGACTAGATAATATGCCACATTCTTTTCCTGTAAAGCTTTTAATTTTTCATCCTTTATTTTACCAAGTAATGCAATGGATTTTTTTAGCATGTTATCTGTCAATACTTCTAAATCCTTGGATAAGAGCTCTGATTCCACGTAGATAAGGGATTTTCCAAAAAATTGATGGTATAGATGCAGTATTGCATCTGTAGTTACAAAGTTAGGTATGTCTAAGTATTCGTTTTCTTCATATATGTAGTTTATTTTAGTTTTTCTGCTTGGCAATACAATGAAGCCATTTTTTGAAAGCATTTTCTTTTGTTCGTCAGTAAAGCCATCAAATCGATTTATGTTTTCAATATTTGAAAGGTCTTCATTGATAGTATAAGGCTTTACCTTTGCAGTATATGATGTAGGAGTATAAGGAATCTGGATATTTTTTATTTCTTCTGGTATTGTCCAGTTTATATTAGAATTCCCTACATCTATAACTTCATTTAAGTCTCCCTGCATATTAGTAGTATTATCCTCTTTGTTAGAGATATTATCGTCCCTTGTACAGCCAAATAAAATACTATTTAGAATGATTATCGTAGCTAGTAATATTCCTATTTTCCTCAATACATTCCCTCCCCATTAATCAACTTCTATAACCCATCCATCTTTTATCATTACCATTGAAGTTATTTTTTTACCCTGTTTTCTATATTTAAGCTCCAGTAGGTTATTATCTACGTATTTTACTTCCTCTATTATATCATAAAATTCACTTTCAGCCAAAAGCTGGAATCCAAAATCCATCCAATAATATACTAATACTCTCTCCTCTCCATCTTGGTTCTGGTCTATAACCACCAGTTCTTCTCCCTTTATATCTAAAAGGTCCATTATGTAAAAATCCTTTAGAAAATAGCCTAATCTTGTTCCAGTCCATTTTTTATAGAGCTTCTCCCCATCCCAGTTAAATACAAAAAATCTATTATTTACTTCCTTATCAAAATAAGTGGCTTTGTTAACTCCAATAACTACTTGTGGTCCATCTGTATAGTCCAGATTTCCTATTTTTATCTTCCATGGTGAAACAAATGTAAAATCATATTCTGCTGTCTTTTCCCACTTTACATTATCAGAAGAATTCTCTGACTTGTAGATAAAAATGTTACTTTTATAATCATTCTCATTTTTTTCTTCAATAATTGCAAAAAGCCAGTTCTGATTAAATGCGTAATCTATTAGTTTTTGATTTTTAGATAGGCCTAAGTCCATATTAGGTTTTTCCTGTAAAGAATTTATAATAACTGCTCCCAAAATGACAGCTATTAAAATTGCAGGAACAATTATTATTTTCTGATCTTTATCTAGTTTCAAGGAATTCTCACTCCAATGCCATTTTCTCCAAATATTAATTAGACGTTCATTACGGAATATTGTTCCATATTCAAAAAAATAAAATAAGCACTCCTTGATAATTTTTCAAAAGGAGTGCTTACATCTATATTAATTTAAGAGAGGTTTATGGACTTGTATTTTCTGCGTCTAAATTTAAAAACAAATATATAGGCTATTACCAAAGCTAAGATGCTTACACCTATTATTATGGCTTCATTTGTATATTTGCTTGAGTTTTCGGAATTTGATAGGAAAATTCTGTCTGTCCTAGACATTCTATTTCCCCCCTTTGCCATTTGGAGCATTTGCTCAATTTCTTCGTCAGTGAGACCTAGCTCTTTTAGCTTTGCTTTTTCTTCTTCTGTTAGGCTATTATCTTTTATCCCCATAATTATTTCCATAGCCTGACTCATAGCATCATTTTCTATAGGTGCAGGTCCTCCAGAAGCGTTATCTCTTTGCCTCTCTGCTTGCCCCATTCCTTCTCTATTTCCCATGCCTCTGCCCATGGAGCCTAGAGCAGATAAGTCTACGGTTGTAGTTATGGTTCCATAAGCAGTAGAAGGCTGCTGACCATTTAGCTGAGCTATGATACTGTCTCCCCTATCCTTTCCAAACTGTAATAGTACAGGTAATGATTTTAGGTATTGTTCATAAGTATAGAAGGCAGTAGCATCATTTTTTACATAATCAGCTATTAGCTCATTTACCTTGCTAATGGTAGCCTCATATTTGCCTGAATTGATGTATTCAATTACCAGCCTCTCTAAGTACTGATGATATAATGTCTTATATTCTTCTACTTCTAATAACTTCGAGATAAGGGGACTATTTTCCATAGTATCACTAACTGGAGCATCTATTGGAAAGTTTACTGCCTTACTCCCATCTGACATCTGATGACCTGCAAAGGACATATTTAAATCCCAAGGTAGTATTTGAAGCCTTCCATCCCTTTCGTAAAGATAATAGTTATGCTTTAAACTCCCTGCATAGCTGTCTAGATTTACTAGAAATGTATTTACAGCAAAATATCTAAGTACCTCATCTACATCTATATATTTTTCTAAATCAGTACCATTATTTAAATTTTTTAGTATATTGATTAAGTTTCTTTGGTCCTTTTCATTTGTGGACTTGAATATGGAATTGTCAAAAATCCCAGAATAGCTTGACAGATTGTCGTCAGTATATACTAAATTAGTACCACTGCTGCCTCTGCCCATTTCAAAGCCCCCCATATTATTAGGCATGTTTGCCTGCTGATTGTCTCTTTGCTCTGATAGATTCGTATTTATATTTTCTGGAGGTCTCATGTTTTCTCTAGGGCTTCTGTTCCCATTATTTTGATTCTTCCCTTCAGGAATATTCCTTTGTATATTGTCTATTACATTTTCCATATTTCTATTTTCTATATTTCTGTTTTCCATGTTCCTATTTCCACCCATCTCCATTCCTTCAGGCTTATAGAGATTTCCGTCTGTACTTCCATAATATCTTTCAATAAAGCTTTCCTCCATGACTTCAACTGCCAAATATAGCCCCCAGTCCTTTCCATTAATCTTTATATTAGAATAAGCAAAGCCTGGTGTAGGAATATCCATTTCTGAAAACATGTCATAGGAAAGATATTCCTTCATGTAGGTAGCATCGGACATATTGTTATTAAGAGCTAGCTTGTCAAGACCATAATAGCTTTGACCCTTAATGTATTCACTAAAATCTATTTTAAAGCTGTACCTGTCTGTAGTGCTGTCATTGGCCACAGTACTTAGGCTTGAATTTCCCTTTGCTCTAATGCCTACATTTGAAAATACTTCACCATTTATTGATATGTCACAGCTATAGTATTCCTCCTTTATTGCATTATCCAAAAGCTCCTGCCATTTATCCTCATCAATTGTTATATTTATCTCTGATATCTTATCATTATCAAATATTTTAGACACATGCTCAGGCTGAGAGATTTCAAAAAAAACCCCAGTCCTTTGGACAGATACAAATAGGGATATTATGAGAATGGAAGCTAGTATCATAGATATAATGCTTATAGTAGTTGCATACTTTTCCTTAATCAAACTCATTCACCACTCTTTCTAAAAAAGCTTCTAGTGTTAACTACCCCATATAATCACCATTGTAGCTAACCATGACTACATTAGATACTCCTTCAATCTTGTTTAAATCATTGATAAAGGATGTAGTCATATTCTTTAATCTAATTTCAACGGTAACTTCAATTCCACTATACTTAGATGCTGATTTGGATTTAACAATATACTTTTCTACTTTCTTATCTATATCAGACAGGACTTGCCTTTCTGCATCATCATTTTCACAATTGACAACCATTATATATGGTATTTCATTAGATTTTTTATTTACAAATAAAACTAATACTATTCCAATAAATATGGAGCCAAATATGGCTAATGGTATAAGTCCTGCTCCTAAAACTATTCCTCCTGAAATTGCCCAGAAAAGAAATGCTATGTCAATAGGTTCTTTTATGGCACTTCTAAAACGTACTATAGATAATGCACCAACCATACCTAGTGATAGAACTATATTGGAGGTTACTGCTAAAATAATTAGCGTAGTAATCAATGTCAGAGCCATCAATGAAACTCCAAAGGTCTGAGAATACATGACTCCCTTAAAGGTTTTCTTATAAACTGTCATTATAAATAGTCCCAATACAAATGCAAGTCCTAATGCAATTATCATATCAACAGCTGAAATTGAGCCTATTTTGTTTAGAAAGCTTGATTTAAATATATCGCTGAAATTTATAGTATTTGTACTTGTTGGCATTTTTTCATCTCCTAAATTTTTTATTATACTAAAGTTCTGCATAGTGCATATTTAGACACAGATACGGTCCTTCGTTCTCCGGTTTGAATAATATCAGAAATAAAGTCTGGAAGAAATTCATCAAACTTTACCTCAAGAATAATAATCTTAGGATCTAGTGCCTTCATAGTAGGCAATTTAGTGTCAAATATATTAGCTGAAAACAATCCAGATTTAATTGATTTATCAAAGGTAACTCTTATATTTCCTACTGGATAAGTGTAGGCTTCCCGAATATAATCAACTATAGTTTTAGGTCTAAATAGCTGACTTTTCATCTTTGTGTATAGTTGATTCAACAGCTCGTCATTACTAGACTTAATCCAATCAATATCTCCATTGATGATTTTTATACAGTCTTCTGCGGATATTTGTGTATTAAATTTTGCTGTAAGTCCATTATTTTTAATTTTTCTTTCTAGTCTTATAAATGAAGCATCTTCATTATAAAATCTTATTCTAAACTTTTCTCTGTGATTGACACCATTTATCTTTTCAAAAAGGGCAGTATCTTTTATGTCATCAAAATATATACTTCGGATTAAATACTCTCCTCTGTCTCCAGAATTTTTGTCTAATTTCATTAAAGACCTTAGCCTAGTCCTTAAAATACAGTAGTCTCCTATATTGATGTAAAATTTATATTCGTGTCTGTATTTAATTTTATTCATTGTCCACCTCCTAGCCTTTATACTAGTATAATTTTAATCTGCTTTTGTGATAATTTCATGATATTATTCAGAAATGCAGGTGAAAATACAAAAAAATAAAAGAAGGTAATTACCCTCTTTTCACTATACTAGCATTAGATTATTATATAGCTTTTTCTGATTCCCCGGCCTTTAATTGAAACCAAAATGTACTGCCCTTACCCATAGTGCTTTCTACACCAAAGCTTGCATCATGGGCTATTAGTATTTCCTTTACTATAGACAGACCTAAACCGCTTCCTATTACTCCCCGTTTATGAGTTTTTCTAGACTTATAGTACCTTTCCCAGATTTGCTCTGTTTCCTCCTGTGGAATTCCCTCTCCTGTATCAATAACTCTAGTTTCTACATAATCTCCTTTGTTTTTGATCTCAACAATTATTAGATTATCTTCACCAGTATGATTTACAGCATTACTAATTAGATTGAAAATTACCTGTTCTATTTTT
Organism: Firmicutes bacterium UBA3546; assembly: GCA_002376545.1. Lineage (GTDB taxonomy): Bacteria > Bacillota > Clostridia > Tissierellales > Proteiniboraceae > Proteiniborus. Next base: position 145,111 of record DFOH01000041.1, read on the forward strand.
CTTTCATCTCCAATTACTATAGTGTCTTCATCACTATTTAGGACAAATTTATATCCATTAAGCTCCGTAAAAACTGAAAAGCTTTTTATTATGCTATTAGCGGCTTCTCTTATATCAAATGCCTTTTCATCTAATCTACTTATTCCTGATTGTAATTTTGATAGATCTAACATATCATTGACTAATGCAGTCAATCTATCTGACTCATCTACAATTACCTTTATATGAGAATTTCGCTTATCTGGGTTATCTCCAGATAAATCTCTTATCATTTCTGCATAGGACTTTATTAAGGTAAGAGGTGTGCGTAAATCATGAGAAACATTTGCAATAAGCTCCTTTCTAAGCTCTTCTGTCTTAGAAAGCTCTTTCGTAGTAAAATTCAATGTATCTGCTAGTTGATTAATTTCTGTATAATTCCCTTTTTGAAAGATTACATCATAATTGCCTTTGGCAAGCAGTGCTGTCGCATTTGTTACATTAGTTATGGGTTTAGATAGCTTAGTTGCTATTATAAAAGAAAGACCTATAGCCAAAATCAGTGATAGTATAGTCACTATAATCAATTGGTTTTTCAATACAGAAGTAGTTGAGTCTATAGGGTCTATTGCTCCATTAATATAGAGGTACAACTCTTCACCATTGCCTCCATCTAAGACAGCACCATAAACTACAGAGGGAGTTCTCATTCTAAAATCTTCGATTGTATATACCACTTTACCCTCTGGACTGTCTTTCAGCCTTTTAATAAGCTCTCCCGTTACTGGTATTTCCCTTCTTGGAGGCCTTATTTCTCCAAAGCTGTTCATGGGAGATACTGACTCTCCATACCTGTTAACCACTTGAATTATTATTCCTCTACTAAAGGACATGCTGGAAATCAAGTCTTCAAAGCCTTCCTCATTATACTCCTCAACTAATGAATTACCTATTCTTTTTATTTCATTTGTCTTCATAGACTTATAATAGCTATTCAAAAATACTATCTGCAAAAGCCAAAGTATTATCATTATAACAGCAGCAAAGAGTATGAAATAGGTCCAAAGCTTAAATCTAAGACTATTAGTATCAATGGTTTTTTTCAATTAACTCACCACTTTTCATCTAAATATATTCAAATTTATAGCCTAATCCTCTTAAGGTCACTATATAGTCCCTATAAGGACCTATGCTGTTTCGTAGCATTTTTATATGAGTATCCACAGTTCTGTCATCGCCATAGAAGTCAAATCCCCATACTTCATTTAATAGTTTTTCTCTGGAAAGAGCCACATTTTTATTTTTGGCAAGATAAAACAAGAGTTCATATTCCTTTGGAGTCATATCAACCTTTATGCCATCTACAAACACATTTCTAGCTATCATGTCTATTTCCAGACCACTAAAGATTAATTTTGAGCATTGAGGAGCTTCTTCCTTTGCTCTTCTGTTGCGATTGACTATTACATTTAGTCTTGCCATAACCTCCTTAGGTGAAAAGGGTTTAACTACATAATCATCAATTCCTATTTCAAATCCAAATAGCTTGTCGTATTCTTCTCCACGTGCTGAAAGCATAAGAACAGGTATTTCTTTGAGCTTTTTTATCTCCTTATATGCAGAAAATCCATCCAGCTTGGGCATCATGATATCCATTACTATTACGTCAAAGTCTTCTGTTCTACAAAGATTCACTGCTTCCATTCCGTCTCTGGCTTCTAAGGTAACGTGTCCCTCAAACTCTGCATATTCTCTAATTACCTCACGAATTTTTTCTTCGTCATCTACTATTAGAATTTTAAACATAGAGACCCCTCCAATGGATAAAACTTGTATATGAATATATTATAATAAACTATTGTGTTAGTATTGTGATAATATTTAATATTTATCTATGGAAACAACCCAGCATTGCATTGCTGAGTTGTCAAATATATAGCTATATATCGAAATTATTCACCATCATGTCTAATTCTTCAGTTAATTGAGAAAGAGAAAGTACCGCAGATGTTACTTCTTCTAAATTTGCAGTCTGTTGTTGGATAGCTGCTGATATACTTTCACTTGCTTCTGCATTAACATTAATAGTGTTTTGTATTTCATGCATATTCTTATTTGTGTCTTCTATCTTATCCGACAAAATATTTAGTCTTTGCGTAATGAATTGTGCATCCTTGTCCACATTTTTGTTTGCACTTTCAATAAGCTCAAATGACTGTTTTGCTTGCTCAGCAATTCCATTACCCTGCTCTAACTGAGCTAAGCTCTCCTCCATTTTTATATTCAGCTTAGCTAGTTCCTCTTGCACACCTGTTACCACGACTCCGATTCTTTTGACAGAGCTTCCTGATTCTTCTGCAAGGTCTCTGATTTCATTTGCTACTACTGCAAAGCCCCTACCAGCTTCCCCTACTCTAGCTGCCTCAATTGCAGCATTTAAGGATAATAAATTAGTCTGATTAGATATTGAGGAAATTATATTAAGTATATTGCCCATTTCAAGTGATCTTTTGTTTAGCTCATTGATAACATTAGCCGTCTCACCTATAGAATTATTTATAATTCTTATTTGATTCATGTAATCATTAATATTCTTATTTCCTTCTAGTGACAATTCAACAGATTTATTTGCATTATTTAATATCTGCTCTGAATATACCTCTATCTCTTTCGATACCTCATATAGATTATTTGATGTCTCTACAGATTTCTCCACCTCATTACGCTCAACCTCTAAGCTTGCAGACATCTCTTGTATTGATCCTGCAATTTCTTCTCCTGCCTTGCTGTTTTGCTCAGAGCTTTCAGCAATTTGATTAGAGAAGGATTTTACTTTTTTACTTACATCATTTAACTTATGTACTATTTCTTTAAGGTTTTTCACCATATGATTAAATGCAACTGCTAAATCCTCTAATTCATCCCTAGTATTGATTTTTATCTCTTCAATATTCAACTTTCCTTCAGCGATTAAGTCAGATTTATTACATATATCTTTTATAGCTTTATTGATATTATGAGATATACTCCAGGTGCATATGATTATAAGGAGCACTATGCCTGAAAATACAGCTATACTAACTAATATATTTGTTCTAAAACTACTAGAAATATTTTGTTTTATACTGTCACTGCTTTTAACCTCTGATAATATTAGGTTTTGCGTGAAATATTGAATACTTTCTATAGAGGTTGAAAAATCTTTTACTAATTTATTTTTTTCCATACCATCTATTCTATGTCCACTATCTAAAAGCTTGCCTTTTTCTTCTATATCTTCTAATAAGCGTTTTATATTACGCTCAATTGTATTAACCATATTTGTACTATTATTGCTTACAGTATTATTTTTTATATCATATAGCTTTGTAATACTTTCATCAAAGCTCTCTTTATAATTAGAGTGTAATATTTTATTTTGAGTAATGATTGTATCCTTAACCTCTTTTTTTACGCTTTCCAAGTCACTGTTTATATCGTTGGCAGAAATAATATTTGATAGAATAATGTCATACTGATTATTATATTTACTAGAGCTACTCATTAGCCAAACATTCATACAGGTCATTGGTAACATAACAGTTAAAAGCATTATAAAAATTTTAGTTGTTAGACTGATTCTTGTAGCTTTATTTTTTGATTTGGCTTTTAACTTCTTCACTTTTTTTCCTGAATTTCTGTTCATTTTAAAGCTTTTTAAGTCAATTTTCTTCATATGCACACCTCTATTATGTTATTATCTTCTGGTCCTTTAATTATATGAAATATACTATTACATTTAATCTATTTCCCTCCTCTCATCTATTGCTCGCTTAATATTGCATGCAGTCTATTTGGTAATTAAAGTTGATTATATAGTATTAAAAAAAAATTGTAAAGCATTCCCTTATTTCTTTAAAATAAAAAAGGTGCACCCCAAAAATCAAAAGATCTTTTGCCTTCGGAACAATTATTACAACTCAGTCCTATTTACTCTAACAAAGGTTTCATTTATTTTGTCTATTCACCAGAAGCTAAAAAACAAAAAGGCAGGTATATATTGATTTAAAATTTTAGTCAACATATCTACCCCTTTATTCTTACAAACTAACATACCTTCTATATTATTCCTCCCTGGATAATAAATCAAAATAAATAATAATAATAATGAAAATCACCCGAAACTATAATTCCAAGGGATCATGACATAGCAAGTGTAGTGTCTTTCTCTCATATTATCAGGTGTTTCTCTTTGCATAGTCACTTCAATAGAAAGATTTATTACTACATCTGCTAATAATATAGCATTTTTCTTACTCTAGAATAAAGATAACTGCAACTTAAGTTGCAGTTATCTTTATTCTAATCAAAACTAGATTTTATTGAAGGTAATGATCTTCAGCTATCTTACTTCTTTTAGTCTTGCTCGCACCACAAGGACATCTTTGTTCTATGTACCTGTACGTTATTACTTTTTCACACAGTGCATTAACATACCCGCCATAGCCATCTGATATTTTGTGCTGATGCATGGTAGAATCGGTATTTTGCCATTCATGACCATCTACGTAAACATGTTGCCCACCTGTATAATCACATGGTACATAGTTAGGCGTAATGGTACTATGATCATCCCTATTAGCATAAGTAACTGAAAAAACTGTAAAAACGAGTACTAACGTCATAAAAAGACTTATTATTCTCCTTTTCACCCATGATTCCCCCTTTCTTATGTTATAAGGAAATTATACCATAATATTGAATTATATACAACACTATGTTATAATTATTTTGTCCACAAAATACTCAAAATGACCAAAACAACTACTACAAGGGGGAAAAATAAATGAAAAAAGTAAAATTGATTACTGCGTGTCTAGTCATACTTCTGCAAGTATCTTGCTCTACTAATAAAATACTAGACACCCATAGTTCAAGTATCCAAGATAGTATATCCATTCTCGCATCTAAAGATCTAGAAGGGAGGTTAACTGGAACTGACGGCAACAAAACAGCCCAAGAATTTATCGTCACTACCTTTAAAGATATAGGACTAAAACCTTTTATGAAAGATAGTTATCTCCACGAGTACAAACATATGTACTTACCACCAGAAAAACAAAATTACAATATAAAAATAGAATTCTCAAAAGATAGTATTAAGGAACTAAATTATGGTGAAGATTTCTTAGAACAAAATAATATAGTAAATATAGATATAGCTTATCCAGTAGTATTCAATTTTTATGAAGAAAAAATAAATGAATCTATTTTAGTTATAGATGATATAGACAGATTATCAGAATACTACAAAAATGAAAATAAATTTATTGAACCCAAAGCTATTTTAGTAAAAAAACAAATCTTTAAAAAATTGTTAAGCATGCAGGGAAAGGGAACTCCTATTATTCAAATTACTTCACAAATCTATGATGAACTATTAAACAATCCTAACTCTATAGTTCATATATTTCAAGAATCAAATATCCAAGAAATCCAAGCTAATAATGTCATAGGAATGATAAAAGGATACAATAATGAAAAGGTCATTATTATCTCAGCTCACTTCGATCATGTGGGTAAACTAGCTAATGATAAGGTTTTCTGCGGAGCTATTGATAACGCTTCGGGAGTATCTGCTCTAATAGAGCTAGGGAAAAAAATACAATCATATTATAATGATAACAAGCCTAACTGCGATATACTATTTTGTGCTTTTAACGGCGAAGAGTCTAATAGACAAGGAAGCAAAGCATTTGTTAAAGAAGTTCAGGAGAAATATTCAGAAATTGTAAATATCAATATAGATTGTATTGGAATAAAAGGAGATAGTGTCTTAGTTGTAGCTGGAAGCGAAGAAGTAAGTGGTTTATTGATAACTGATATATTGAATTTCTTCAACCAAAATCAGATTAACTCAATAATGGAAAATACCGATTTAGTGTCAGATCATATATCATTTTCTGAAGCCCAGATTCCCTCTATAAATTTAGGTAATTTAAAGATTGACAATATACATACTACTAAGGATATCATATCAGAAGTAGACGATGAATACATTTCCCTATTTGCAAATGTCCTTTATGATTTCATAATAAGCAATCAATCTAGCATTTTTTCTAAAGAAGAAATAAATCAACATGCAGCAAATGAAAATAATGAAATAAAATACGTAGAAGACAAGTATACAATGAATTTATACTCAGAAGCAATAGAAGGCTTGCCTTTTGGTAGTTATAAAATCATTATGCTAGAAGATAAGCCTTTTCCGGTAATCAAAAGCAATGGTAGTTTTAATAATTTACAATCAATTAAAGATATATACACAGACATGGAATTACCAGAAAAGTACAATGAATACAGCCTTTGGGAAACAAATATATCTGATAATACACATGTAAAAATATATGATGGTATAATAGAAATTGGCACCTTATTAATAGATAAGAACTCTTATGAAATTGGGAAAGAATACAAAATGGATATGGATAGAAAAAATATTGATGAAGTTTATCTTAAATATAAGAAAAATAGCACAGAAGATAATAGTGCTTTTCGAGTAGGTATTACTTGGAGCTCTCAAATTGACACTGAATATCCTGAAGAATATGAAACTAAGTCTATGACCCTAAATGATCAGAAATATACTATAGCATATGATAAAAATACAAAATTAGTTTGGGATATAATAACCGAAAAAGAAGTTGGTAGCAATTTTTATTATATATCATTATTAAAGGGAGATATTATTACAGTAGACTATGACAATGCTCAGCTTCAAGTTATAAAATCTAATCTCAGCATTGGTGAGCTTGAAAGTATTGAAGACTTCATAAAATCCATAGATATTGAATATTTTATTAATGCTATATGGGGATAAAGCATAAATGCACCTTATCCCTAATTTTTCTCTAGCCCATAAAAGTAAAATATCCAATTACTAATAAGCCTAAAACAATACGATACCAGCCAAAGGCTTTAAAGTCGTTGTTTTTAATATATCCAATAAGGAATTTGATGGCTACAATAGAAACAGCAAAGGCTGCAATCATTCCTGTAAGTAAAATGCTAAGCTCTGTCCCAGTAAAGTTGAGACCAAATTTAAAAAGCTTCAATGCACTTGCACCAAACATTATCGGAATAGCCATGAAGAAAGAATATTCTGCTGCAACATAGCGTGATGTTCCTAGTAAAATTGCACCTAAAATAGTTGCCCCTGAGCGAGATGTTCCTGGAATTAAAGATAGAACCTGAAACATACCGATTAGAATGGCTGTTCCATAAGTCAGCTCATCAAAGGAATTGATTTTGCTTCTGCGCTTTTTGTTTCTATTTTCAATAATAATAAACAAGATTCCATATACAACTAGCATAATAGCAACTGTTTGATAATTGTATAAATGTTTGTCTAGCCAGTCATCAAATAAAGTACCTAGTATACCTGCTGGAATAACACCAATAATTACTTTATACCATATGAACATTGTATTTCTCTTTTCCTTAAGAGACTTTTTAGGTGAAAAAGGATTTAGCTTATGGAAATATAGAAAGACCACCGCCAAAATAGCTCCTAGCTGAATTACCACACGGAACATTTCCATAAACGCCTCTGAAGCATTTAAACGGACAAACTGTTCAACTAGTATCATATGACCTGTACTGCTTATGGGCAACCACTCAGTAATTCCTTCAACGATTCCTAAAAGGATTGATTTTAATAACTCCATAATATTTACCCCCAAAGTATTTAGTTATGCTGTATTCTTTATTAAATCTATGAGTTATAAATACAATTAAGTACATTGCACTATTAAATAATATCACTTTAATTGGTGAATTTGCAACAGCTAATATAACTAAATCAACTCACTTTTTGTCATCATGAGACCCATTCATTCGCTTAGGGTAACAGTTTTTATGCAGTCTGACAGGTAGCTATTCGGCGATTAGACATTTGCCTTACTCAATTTATAGCTTACTTATAATCAAGTTTCCAGATTCATATCTACGAAGCCCTCTGTAGAAAAACCAATATGAAAATGTAGTCCATACTACTACAGCTAATATTAATATGCCGAACCACTTCCATGAGAATGCAGTTAATATCTTTACAGGTACAAATGAGATAAAGGCAGCAGGTATTATTGTATATATTATAAGCTTTACTACCCCCTTATACACTCCCTCTGGGTAAATGCTGAAGGATATCATGAACTCCATTATAAGACTGCTTATTCCTTGAGAATTTCCCATGTAAAAGGTCAATGAATTTGCAAAAACTATAATACTAGAAAATACTAATGATGCAGTTACGCAAAACACCAGAAACAACAGAAAATTACCTAAATGAAATCCACTTACTCCAATAAATAGGATAATTCCATAAAAGAAATCTCCCCAGGCAGACACTACTGTGCTTGATGAAATAATATTTAGAAGTACATCCTTAGGCTGTAATAAGTAAGTATCTAGCTCTCCATTTATTATCATTCGAGATATATTTCTTACATTTCCGAACAAAATAAAGGCAATACCGAATGAAGAGGATGAAATAGCCCATAGTGTCATAACCTGCTCAAATCCATATCCGCCAATACTTTCAACGTTTTCAAACAATATCCACCAGAAGAAAATAAATGAGGCATTATTTATAATCATTCCAAAGGTTTGAGTCAAAAAGCTTGCACGATACTCCATAGAAGCAGATAGATTAAATTTAAAATACATTGCAATAAGTTTTAAGTTTTTCCTAACCTCCATTAACATTTAATGCTCGTGCCCCCTTTCTGAATATAGTCATAGAAAGTATGAAGAAAAATCCTAGATATATTAATTGAAAAGTTATAGTATATAGAAATCTATTTAAAGAAAAATCGACAGCCAGCTTTGCTGGTGCATAAGTAACATATGCAAAGGGAAGATTTATCGCAATATTCTTAAGCCACTCAGGAAATAACTCCAATGGTATTAGCATACCACCTAGTGTAAATACTAACTTCCCATATATCCAGAAAAAGGCACTGTTTTCTTCAAGCCAAAATGAAGTAAGCGAAAGTGAAATATGAATGAAAAAATTAATAAATATGCCTAGCAATATAGAAATTATTATTAAAGGCAGATGAATAGGATTAAAGCTTCTGAGTGGTCCAACACATAAAAGTCCTATAATCAGTCCCACTATAGCATTAGTCAGCAGCTTAACCCCCATCTCCCCTAATGAATTGGAAAAACAGTAGAGAATATAGTTATAAGGCTTATTTAACATATATGCTATGTTTCCGTTCTTTACATCCTGCGTTGCCTCAAAAAATATATTAGATCGAGATAGAGTAACAATTTCTGTCACCACTAGATACCATATCATTTGATTTAGGGTAAAACCAGCAATATTATCGCCCTTACCTCCATAAATATTAGTCCACAGCATCATATAGATATAGATTATAAATACAAAGAAAAAGTTACGAATTAGAAAATCTCCAAAATATACAAGATTGTTTGATAAGCTTATTTTAGTGATATATGAGTATTTATTGACTTTCTTCATAGCTATCGCCTACCTTTGCTTTCTGCTGATAGATATAGGATATTATGTCCTCCATAGGAGGTTCAGAAATAGTTATATCAGCTACTTTCCCAAGCTTCATTAATTCTGCTATTGCATTATCTATATCACAGGTAGAACTGTTCACTTCTACCTTTGCAGCGTAGCTCTTATGCTTCAATACTTTTATGTCAGGAATATTGATTTCAACAGGCTCCATGTATTTTATGTCAATTATTTTTTGATCCAAATAGTTATATTTAAGGCTTTTCACTGATTCGTCAAGGACTACCTCTCCATGGTTAATAATCATAACTCTCTTGCACATTTGCTCAATGTCACCTGCATCATGTGATGTAAGGAATATAGTTGTTTTTTCTTCCTTATTTAGCTTTGTTATTAGCTCCCTTATTTTGTGCTTTACTACTACATCTAATCCTATAGTAGGCTCATCTAAAAAAATTATCTCTGGATTATGTAAAATAGATGCTGCTATTTCACAGCGAATCCTTTGTCCTAGAGAAAGCTTGCGTACAGGAGTTTCTAATAGCTCATCAATCTCAAACAGCTCTGTAAGATAGGAAATTCTTTTTTTCAAGTATTCATCCTCTAGCTCATATATCCTTCCTAATAGATTGAAGCTGTCAATAGGCGGAAGATGAAACCATAGCTGTGACTTCTGTCCAAAAACAGTCCCTATTCTAAAGGATAGCTGCTTTCTGTCTGTAGATGGATTTAGTCCAAGTACACTAAGTTCTCCTGAAGTTGGATAAAGTATCCCAGTAAGCATTTTTATGGTTGTAGATTTACCTGCACCATTGGGACCAATAAATGCAAGAATTTCCCCCTTCTCCACATCGAAGGAAATGCTCTTTACTGCTTGAATCTCCTTGTATTCAGGAGAAAAAATTGATTTCATACTTCCTTTTAATCCTGCGCTTTTAGTTTTTATCTTAAATGTCTTTTGTAGGTTTGTTACTTGTATTATGCTCATTGCTTTCCCTCCCCTTAGATATCGCAGTTTCGAAACACAAATTTGTTCACTCCCATTCGGTCGTGCAAATTTGGTTCTCATTGCGTTTGACCTACCTACGATTCTTTCGATAGAAGCATTCGAAACAATCGGGTTAGGTCATAAAAAATGCCCGGAAAACAAGTCTTTTTGAGACTCGTCCTCCAGGCTTTTCTCCTAGAAGTGTAGATAGTAATCCTGTACCGCTTGGACCTGCGCTTTTAGCCGGAACCCTAGGTACACTCTCATGTATTATTATATAATATACTGTAATCTGCCAAATATGTCAACAAATAATTTTAAAAATTATTGACCCATTAGATATTTTAGATAAGGGGAATCTATAGGTATCATTAAAACTGTCTCTTCATCTATGGATGTTTTATATGAGTTTAAAGTAGTATACAGCTTAAAAAACTCTGGATCCTGCCCATATGAATCATTGTAAATCTTAGCCGCTTCCTTTTCTCCCTCTGCTACTATTTCCTTGGCTTGTGAATTGGTTCTGGCAATTAATTCAGCTACTTCTCTGTCTGCATTTGCCATTATTTTAGTTTTCTCTGCATCTCCTTGGGACAAGTATTCCTGAGCTTTACTTGCTCTCTCTGAAATCATTCTCTTATATACAGACTGCTCATTACTTTCTGGTAAATCTATTCTTTTCATTTGAATGTCTACTATCTCTATTCCGTTTAAATTGCTTTCAAGTATGTTGTTTATATTATCTTGAACTACTAAATCTATATTTCCTCTATTGTTATCAGCAGGATTTATAATTTCACCATATTCCAGCTTTCCAAGCTCATTTCTGACAGAAGAGTACATAATGTCACTTAATCTTGCTTCTGCCGCATCTATTGTCTTTAAAGTCTCTAGCATTTGTACGGGATCTGTTATTCTCCACAATGTGTAGTAGTCAACCAATATCCTTTTCTTATCAAAGGTATTTATTTCAGTAGCTGGTACATCATAAAAAAGTATATGCTTAGGTAATTTAGATATTGATTGAATAAATGGCAGCTTTATCTTTAGTCCTTCTTCATCTATTACCTTAACTATTTTTCCAAATTGTTTAATTACTGCATATTCATTTGGCTTTATTACAAATAAATTGCTTAACAAGAGAATTGCAATAATTAAGATAGGTACATAAATGAAAAATAACTTTTTTACTATACTATTATTTTTAACGGCTTCCATCTAATTGCCCCCTTTCTTAATTAGCTCATCTACTGGTAAGTATTTTACTGTGTTGCCGCTGTCATCTACTATTATAACTCTTGCATCTCTGAAAGCTAATTCTAGTGCTTCTATAATCAATCTATGTCTAGTTGTACTAGGATTGTTTTTATATTCAGAGTAAATAGCATTAAACTGAGCTACATCTCCCTTTGCTTTTTCTATTTTGCTAATCTTTTCTCCCTCTGCTTTACTAAGTATAGCTGATTGTTCACCTTGAACCTGATTTATCTTTTCATTTCTATACTTATTTGCCTCATTTATTTTTGTTATTCTTTCTTCTCTGGCATCTGTCACTGATTTAAATGCAGCATCTACCTCTGACGTTGGTAAATCTACATCCTGAAGGTTTACATTTATTATTGATATGCCTAAATCATAATGATTAGTTAATTCGATTAAGTTTTCTCGTATATCATTTATTATTTTAGTTCTACCGTCTGTCAATGCATCATCTACTGTGGCACTTCCTATTACGGACCTTAAGGATGAGGATGTTGCATTATGTAATATGGTTTTTGGGTCACTTGTATTATACAAGAATGCTATAGGGTCAACTATTTTCCATTGAACCTCTAGGTCGGCTAATATAATGTTCTCATCTCCAGTTATCATTTTAGCTTCTGCTTCATTTGCTTGTATCTGTTCTCCTCTTTCCTGATATCCTAATGTTAGAGAGAAGGTTTCCTTTGATAGCTTGTACACTTTTTGTATTGGATAAGGCAACTTAAACTTAAGTCCAGAGCCAACTATATCGCTGCTTGGTTTGCCAAAGGTTGTAAGTACGGCAAATTCAGTTTGATCAACAGTATAAAAGCTAGAAGATAGAGCAAATACTACTATAGCTACTATAACTATACCCCAAATAATTTTTGTATTAAACTTTAAATTAATCTTCTTTTTCTCACTAGGATTAATTTCAATCACATTGTCATCATATTTCTTTTTCATTTTTTGCTTTTTTATCTGCTCAAAAGCCAAAAATGCTGCTACCACCACAATCACTATTAAAAACTGCATAGAACCCCTCCTTTATTGTATGTCTCTATTATATACCCTAACTGTTATTTTGTTAACAAGTATCTCAGATTTATTTTAGTATTCTACCAGCATATCAAATAAAGAAACCCACAGTAACTACCATGGGTTCATTTTTGATGTTAAATCATTTATAGATTTACTCAATTGATTGATTGCTTCATAAACTATTTTTTGCGAAAATAACATATAGTTTTTACGTGTTAGGTACGTTTTTAGACCTTATATGAGAAAATATTTCTTCCAACGCTAAGGCTTTTTTGTAGCATCTCTTTTTGATATACGCTTCCTTCGAGGTTTCCTTAAAATTTTTTTTGTGCAACTATTCGTTTTTTGAAAGCTATTTCTTTAGATTCATGTCTAAGAATTAAATAATACCAATCTCTTTGCAGAATTCAGCAAGTATCTTAGTATCCGGGTTCAGATAATCTTCTCATATATCCAAAATTATCTACATATTCTATTTCAACATATCCAGCAGGAGGACATTGAAAATGCCACATTTTATCTAATCCTAAATCAAGAAGGTAGGTAATCATGACCTGAATAATACCTCCATGGGTTACTATTATGCAGTCCTTGTCCTTCTCTATTAGTCTGTCAACAAGCTCCTTTATTCTATCAAATACATCTATTAGATTTTCTCCCTCTGGTATTCTGTAATTTACATAGTCCTTAAGCCAAGCTTCCCATTCCTCTGGATGATTTTCCTCTATATATTTGTTTTGCTTACCATCAAATATGCCGAAATTCATTTCCTTAAGGCTATCAACTATTTGTATGTTCTTTTTAAGTGATGCTGATATAGCATTTGCTGTTTTCAAGGTTCTGTTTAAAGGGCTTGAATATATTATATCTACATCCCTGTACCTTTTTAATGCTTCAGCTGTAGCTTGTATGTCCAAATTTCCTTTTTCAGTCAAGGGAAAATCTGTCCATCCACTGTATATACCACCAATATTCGCTTCTGTCTCCCCATGTCTAACTAATATAAATTTCATACATTCATCCCTCATTTTAATATGCTATTCATTATTTCATAATTTTAAAAGTTTTTCAGAATTTTTATACAAGAGGTTATATTCCTAAGCCTAATTTATAATTTATAATAATTTTTTGAGATAATTATAAAGCTCTTCTTCCCCTGAAAATAATGGTATCTTGGTCTTGCAATGCAGCTTTACTAGCCATGGCTGTTCAAGTCCTGTCTGTGCCAGTACTTCTTCATTAAGAAATATATCATTTATATTGCCTTCTTTGAATATGAAGCCTTTATTTAGTATATAAGCATATTCACATACATCATATATCAGATTCATATCATGGCTTGATATAATAATCTTTTTCCCTTGAGCAGCTATATCCTTCATCATCTTTATCATAGCTCTGGTCATTTTAGGATCCAGCCCTGCTGTAGGTTCATCAAAGCATATTATATCATTATCCATTGCCAAAACACCTGCTATTGCAACTCTTTTTTTCTGTCCATAGCTTAAAAAATGAACTGGTTTATCCTTTAACTCCTCTATGCCTGATAAGCTCATTGCTTTAGCTACTTTTTCTTCTACTACTTCCTCTGAAAAGTCCATATTTCTAGGTCCAAAAGCTACATCATCATATACTTTTGAATGAAATATCTGCTTGTCAGGATCTTGAAATACTATTCCAATAGATTTTCTAAGTCTTAGTAAGGATTTTTTATTATATTTAAGTTCTTCTCCATTAAACAGTATTCTTCCTTCTGAAGGCTTTAGTATTCCACATAGGTTTAAAAACAATGTGGTCTTCCCAGAACCGTTACAACCTAAGATTCCTATTATACTATGCATGGAGAAGTCAATGCTTACTTTATTTAAAGCTATAGTACCATCTTCGTATCTGTAAACTATATTTTCTGCCTTAATCATCATATCACCCTTCATATCCAAAAACTATCATTAAATACTCTGCTTTTCAAGCTTATTTCCATATCTTCATATCTTTTCATCACTCTAATAAACAATAATGTTATTAGCAATGAAAGAGATTTATAAGAATTACCTAAGCTGGAATATCCAAGTCTAATTTCCTGTGCCTCGCGTATATCTCTCATCTCTTCTAGCAAGATAAAAATAAACCTATAAATAAGTACTGTCATCTCAATAAAAATCTTTGGAATTTTAAATTTTTTAAATATATGTACTAAATCATTTATAGGAGTAGTGAGAATTAAAAAAAGGGTACTCAAGACCGCAGATAAGGCTCTAAAAAATATAAAAATAGAAGCATCCATTGTTTCGTTAGTCATTATTATGTTAAATCCAAATAACTTAATACCCCATATGGATTCAATAGAGTTTTGGGATATGGAAAATAAGATAGCAACTATTCCCAGCAGCAAGAAGGAAATGGGAGCCTTGCAAATCTTTAAATAGGATTTCAATGGAATACCTGCAATTATAACAGTAGTAAAAACCATAAAAAAAATTATGCCAATGTGAATATAAAAGACTTTATTTATTAGCGAAACTATTAGTAGTCCTATGGCAAGTAAAAACTTGACCATAGGACTGAAATCTTTAAGCTTATTTGTATATGCAAATTTATCTACTATAAGCACCTTTTTTTCTTCCCTTCATGTATCCAATGCAATAGAATATAACTCCTGCCCCTAATGCTGCCTGAAGACTAAATAATAAACTTTCTATCTCTCCACTAGGAGGCTCCCAAAACGGTTCAAACCATGGCTCGTAATCAGGATTTATCTCTGTTATAAGTTCTTCTGCCATCCCATCTGCCCCTGCAAATTCTGCATCGCTTTTTAATAATAGGGGAGCAATGACAAGTAAAGCTGCTAAAATCAATAAAAGTATATTTTTAGTGGATGCCTTCAATTAATCCATCCTCCTTTCCATAATATTCTGTTATGAGATTGAACACTATTACTGATAACATTCCTTCTACAATAGCAAGAGGTATTTGAGTTAATGCAAATATTGATAAGAACTTAGCTAAAGATGTAAATATTCCTCCTGCTGGGTCAGGATATGCTACAGCCAGCTGTATAGATGTCACTATGTAAGTCACTAAATCTCCCAGAGCTGCTGCTAAAAACACAGAAATACTAGTATTTACACCATTTTTTCTTAATAGCTTAAATATCCCATATGAAGCCAATGGTCCTGCTACTGCCATTGAAAAGGTATTAGCGCCTAGGGTTGTTATGCCTCCATGTGCCAATAATAAAGCTTGAAATAACAATACAATTACACCCAATGCACTCATAACTGTTGGTCCAAATAATATTGCTCCTAATCCCACTCCTGTAGGATGAGAGCAGCTTCCCGTAACAGAAGGAATCTTCAAAGCAGACAGCACGAATACAAAAGCTCCCACCAGAGCTAACAGCAATTTTTTGCTGCTATCGTCCTTAGAAATTCTATTGATTCTAGAAAATCCCCTAATAACAAAGGGAATTGCTAAGGCTGTCCAAATAATAGCCCAAATTGGAGATAAGTATCCTTCCATTATGTGCATTGCATATGAAAGATTTGGACTTAAAATCATTAAAAATATGAATACTATTAGCATTAGCTTTTTTTCCTTCATTTTAAATCTCTCCTTTAATCTTGTTATTGCATAAAAATAAACAAAAAAACACATAGGAAGTCTATGTGTCAGATTTATACCATAACATATCATACCTCCCTCCGAAGTACTGGTTTCTCTTTTTAAGGCAGGTTTCCTGACTAACAAATCAACTTACTCTCTTCACCTTCCCAGTTTCCCAGTGGTATAGAAGATTTCATCCTTGTTTACAGTAGCGGGGGCTGTAGAGGATTTTCACCTCTTTCCCTTTTAACTTCTTTTTAAAGAAGCACCTTAAAAATATTTAGTTTTCGTTTTTATTATATATTAGCTGCTATATTTTGTCAATATATTACCTAATTAGCTTAAGATGATACAGTTATATTTTAGAAATATAAATAAAAGTCTTTGTATTTTCCATACTATACTCTACTTCTTATAGATTTTTAGCCCATGTCATTTAAACTAAATTAATGCATGTACTATCTTTCCCTCTTGTTTTGTTCTACCGACATCAATAATCCTTTGATTCTCAGAGCCTCTGAATTTTAAAGTCAGATTCCTTTTTTCAATTTCAAACTTACCGTCTATTAATATGTCAGTATTCTGTAGCAGTTCCTCCCAATAAGGTTTTTCAGAGAAGCTGCTTATTATGAATTCATAGGTATAGCCTGTATATGTTATTATATTATAGCCTAATTCTCTAATGCTTTTAGCTAATTTAGACAGTGCTTTTGCTTGCTCAAAGGGCTCGCCACCACTTAATGTTATTCCATCTAATAGAGGATTTTCTTTAACCATGCTGATGATGCTCTCAATGTTAATCAGCCCTCCTCCTTCAAAGGAGTGAGTATGTGGATTATGACAGCCTAAGCAGTTGTGCCTACAGCCTTGAGTAAAAACTACTAAGCGTATTCCTGGTCCGTCTACAATTGATTCTTTAACTATACCTGCAATTCTTATATCATCACACATACTTCATCACTACCTTAAAATGATTTTTTTATTTCATAGAGAAATGCTTTACTCTGTCTCTTTCTTCTGCTCTTTTTGCATTATTGAATCTGTCTAAGGTACCTACTAAATAGCCTGTAATTCTTCGGATTCGTTCAAATTTTACACCGTCTTCCTTTCTTCCACATCCGGGACATTGATTTTTTATTATTCCAGAATAGCCACATACAGGGTCTCTGTCCACTGGATGATTTATGGAGCCATAGCCTATGCCATTTTCCTTCATAGCTCTTATGATTTTCTCAAATGCTGTTATATTCTCTGAAGGATCTCCATCCAGCTCAACATATGTTATATGTCCTGCATTTGTAAGCTCATGGTATGGAGCTTCTATTGTAATTTTGCTGAATGCAGTCGTTTCATAATAAACAGGCACATGAAAGCTATTTGTATAATAGTCTCTATCTGTAACTCCCTCGATGCTTCCAAATACTTTTCTATCTATATTTATGAACCTTCCAGCCGTACCTTCTGCTGGAGTAGCAATTAGAGAAAAGTTCATTTTATATTTACTTGAGGCTTCATCCATGCGCTTTCTCATATGTCCAATAATCCTAAGTCCAAGCTTCTGTGATTCTTC
Source organism: Firmicutes bacterium UBA3546 (assembly GCA_002376545.1). Taxonomy (GTDB): domain Bacteria; phylum Bacillota; class Clostridia; order Tissierellales; family Proteiniboraceae; genus Proteiniborus. The sequence goes on from DFOH01000041.1 coordinate 163,063, forward strand.
AGATTCTCCATGATGCTTTCCTGTTAATGCCTTGAGACATTCTGCTAATCCTATAAATCCTAATGATAGAGTTCCATGCTTAAGTACTTCTCTGACCTCATCCTCCCAGCCAAGCTTATCTGAGTCAATCCAAACGCCTTGTCCCATGAGGAAAGGGAAATTTTTAACCTTTTTTCCTGCCTGTATTTCAAATCTATCCATAAGCTGATTTATCACTAAGTCTATTTTCTCATCTAGTTCTCTAAAAAATCCATCTATGCTTTCATTACTTTTTAAAGCTATTCTAGGAAGATTAATAGTTGTAAAGCTTAAATTACCCCTTCCATAGACTATTTCTCTTGATGGGTCGTATTCATTTGCAATTACTCTTGTTCTACAGCCCATATAGGCTATTTCAGTCTCAGGATTGCCTTCCTTATAATACTTAATATTAAATGGAGCATCAATAAAGGAGAAGTTAGGAAATAGTCTTTTAGCACTTACTCTGCATGCAAGCTTAAATAAATCGTAGTTAATATCTCCATTATTGTAATTTAAACCTTCTTTCACCTTAAATATCTGTATAGGAAATATAGGAGTTTCTCCATTGCCAAGTCCTTCTTCTGTGGCTAAAAGTATATTTTTAATTACCATTCTTCCCTCTAAAGAGGTATCTGTACCATAGTTAATAGAACTAAAAGGTACCTGTGCCCCTGCTCTGCTATGCATGGTATTTAAGTTGTGTATAAAAGCCTCCATAGCCTGAAATGTACTTCTATCTGTTTGAGTGTATGCTCTACTTGCTGCAAATTCCTGAGCCTTTTTAACTAAAGCTGCATCCTTAAAATAGTCTAATAGTAGCTTCTCTTCAATTTGGATATATTCTTCTTCTAATTTTAAATTAGGCACAAGGTTATGTTTATCCTCGATTGCTTTTATAATATTTTCTACTATGATTCCAGCTTCTTTATTATCTGTAAGCAATTCTATAGCATTAGATAGGCTTTTAGTATAATGCTTCTTGTAAGTCTTTTTAACTCCATTGGCCATTCCATAGTCAAAGTTTGGGATGCTCTGACCTCCGTGCTGATCATTTTGATTTGATTGTATTGCTATACAGGCAAGGGCAGAATAGCTTTGAATATCATTCGGCTCTCTTAGATGTCCATGCCCTGTACTAAAACCATTTTTAAAAAGCTTTTCAATATCAATTTGGCAGCAGGTTGTTGTAAGGGTTAAAAAGTCAAGATCATGTATATGTATATCTCCTTCTTTATGACTGTTTGAATATTCTGGCTTTAGAATAAACATGTTATAAAACTGCTTTGCACCTTCTGAGCCGTATTTAAGCATGGTTCCCATTGCTGTATCTCCATCAATATTTGCATTTTCACGCTTTACGTCATTATCTTCTGCTTCTTTAAAGGTCAAATCCTGATATATCTTCATAATTTTAGTATTCATTTCTCTAAGTCTTGTTCTTTCTGCTCTATAAAGTATGTATGCCTTAGCAGTTTCAATCCATCCGTTCTCTATGAGAACCTTCTCAACTATATCCTGTATCATCTCAACTGATGGATTTACATTCATTAGTTCTTTTTCAATACAATTCACTGTTTTTTCTGCTAAAGCAAATGCAGCTTCATAGTCCTTTATCCCTACAGAGCTTGAAGCCCTAAAAATCGCATTTGCTATTTTTTCAATATTAAATGGAACCTCTCGTCCATCTCTTTTGACTATTTTAGTTATCAATTTATTTTCCTCCTTAACACTATACATAATCTAATATATTTTTCTGCATATGAGTAATAGCGTTATAGATAATATAATATCCATATCACTCTATATATAGTATATTAATTTTAACACACACTATATATAGAGGTCAATGGATAGATTTAAAATAGTATTAGATTCAAAATAATTTGCAATTATAAGTTAAAGTTAAATCCTTCCCCTAATACTTCATGCACAAATCCAACTGTTATAAATGCACTTGGATCAGTAGTTTTAACATAGTTTTTAATTTTTATATATTGCTTTTTCTCAACCACAGTATTTATTATGATTTTTCTATTCTTTGAAAAACCGCCATCCCCAAAATACAGTGTAGTTCCCCTCTTTATTTCATCAATTATATATTTGTTTATAGCTTCATTTTTTTCACTAATGATTATTATGTTCATCTTTGTATTAAATCCTGCTATTACATTGTCAATTACATAGGCATTAGCTAAAACTCCTAATAGTGCATATAGTCCCAGTTCAATTCCAAATGTTAATCCTGCCAATACTACAATTACAAAGTCTGACAAAAACAATGCTTTGCCTATATCTATATGGAAAAATTTATTTATTATTTTTGCTGCAATGTCAGTTCCTCCAGTAGAAGCGTTTTGATAAAAAACTATTCCCATACCTATTCCTTGTATAATAATGCCATATATTAAGTTCAACATTATATCTTTTATTATTGGCTCTTGCATAGGGGTTATAATTTCAAACACATAAATAATCCCTGACAAAAGAAGGCTTGAATATATGGTATATCCGCCAAAATCCTTTCCTATTATCAAAAAAGCTAAGGCAAAAAGAATAATATTTGAAATTATCATTATTATGCCTATTGGTATAATAGGAAATATTTTATTTACAACCATAGCTAGACCTGTTACCCCACCTGTAGCCAGGTTTGCAGGGATCAAAAAATAATACAAGCCTGATGCCATTATTAAAATGCCAATATTAATAATTATAAATCTCTCTATATGTGCTCTCATATTCACATCTCCACAAATTATTATATTTCAAGGTTTCAGCTAATACAGCTCCTATATCTGTAGGATTCTTTGCTACATGTATACCACAATCTGTCATTACTTTGATTTTTTCTTCTGCTGCTCCCTTCCCTCCTGAAATAATGGCACCTGCATGACCCATACGTTTTCCCTTAGGAGCTGTTTTTCCACTAATAAATCCCACTACTGGCTTTACCATATTTTCTTTAACCCAAAGTGCCGCCTTCTCTTCTGCATTTCCTCCAATCTCACCAATCATAACAACTGCATCAGTTTCATCGTCTTTGTTAAATGCCTTTAGAACATCAACGAAATCTGTTCCGCTAATAGGGTCCCCACCAATCCCTACGACTGTAGATTGTCCTATTCCCCTTTGAGATAGCTGATAGGCTGCTTCATAGGTTAATGTCCCAGAACGGGATACTATTCCTATTCTTCCTTTCTTGTGTATATATCCAGGCATAATTCCAATTTTACATTCTCCTGGTGTAATAATTCCTGGACAATTTGGTCCAATTAACCTAGTTTTCTTACCCTCTAAATACCTTTTGACTATTATCATATCGTTTATAGGTATGTGCTCTGTGATGCAGATTACAATCTCTAATTCAGCATCTATAGCCTCTAGAATAGCATCCTTTGCAAACTTAGCAGGAACATATATTACAGAAGCTGTAGCATTCGTTTCATGAACTGCTTCTTTTACTGTATCAAATACAGGTATATTCTCTGCTTTTATCCCTCCTTTACCGGGAGTAACTCCCCCGGTTATTTGTGTACCATATTCAAGCATTTGCCTAGTATGATACAATGCTGTTTTCCCAGTTATCCCCTGCACTATTACTTTTGTATGCTTATCTATCCATATGCTCATTACAATCCCTTCCCTTCCATATTAGTTAGCTCTACTATTTTTCTAGCTCCTTCATCCATAGTTGTTACAGTTACTATGTCTAGATTAGAATTATTTAATATTTCTTTACCTAGCTCTACATTTGTCCCTTCTAAGCGTACTACTAAAGGAATATTTAACCCTGCCTCCTTAGCTGCATTTACTATTCCTCTAGCAATGACATCACATTTCAGTATTCCCCCGAAAATATTAACAAAAATTCCTCTGACACGATTATCTGATAAGATTATTTTGAAGGCATTAGTAACTTTTCCCTCAGATGCTCCTCCACCAACATCAAGGAAATTAGCTGGCTCTCCTCCATATGTCTTTATAATATCCATGGTAGCCATGGCTAGACCTGCACCATTTACTAAGCACCCAATGCTTCCTTCTAATGAAATATATGATAAATCATGCTTTGACGCCTCAATTTCCCTTTTATCCTCTTCGTTTAAATCTCTATATTCTAGTACATCTTCATTTCTGTATAAGCTATTGTCATCAAAATTCAGCTTTGCATCTAAAGCAACTACCTTACCATCCTTTGTTATCACCAGAGGGTTTATTTCAGCTAAGATACAGTCTTTTTCAATAAAACATCTGTATAGGCTCTTCAATATTTTTATTAAATCATTTATAAAGACTTCTGGCATATTAATATTTATGCATAGTCTTCTAGCTTGAAAATCAGATAGTCCTATTAGAGGGTCGATTATTTCCCTAAAAATTTTATGTGGTGATTTTAATGACACCTCCTCTATATCACTCCCGCCCTCCTGCGAGGCTATTATAGCTACTCTGGATGTCACTCTATCTAATGTTAATCCTACGTAATATTCTTTATCTATATCACAGCCTTCTTCTATTAAAAGGGCTTTTATTTCTCTTCCTTCTAAGCTAGTTTGATGGGTTACCAACCTTTTCCCTAATAATTCCTTTGAATGCGCAACGACTTCTTCTATGCTTTTAGCTATTTTTACTCCTCCCGCTTTTCCCCTTCCTCCAGCATGAATTTGAGCCTTTACTACTGCTATATCGCTTTCAATTTTCCACGCAGCCTTTTCAGCATCCTCTGTCCTATGAATAACTTCTCCTCTAGGTACTGGTATTTCATAATTCCTTAGTATTTCTTTCGCTTGATATTCATGAATATTCATTTTCTAGACCTCCAACTTTATATTTTGAATAAAATATTTGTGAATACAATCTTAAAAAGCAGTGCAAAGGGATATGCTGCTCCATAGTATACTGCCACATCATCACTGTCTGCTGCCTCCATTGAAGCCGCTAGCCCTGGTGTACTGGTCATAGCTCCGCATATGCCTCCTAAGAGCTGTATAGTGTTTAGCTTTATTAGCTTCCTACCAACAATGCCCCCTACTAAAATACTGAAAATTGATGTAGCAGCTCCCACTAGTAGTAATTGAACTCCTAGTGTTTGAATTAGATTTATGGCGCCATAGCCATAGTTAAGCCCTACTGTAGCAAGAAACATGTTTAGACAGATGTCTCTTACTGTAGATAATTGGTTTTTATTCATGCAGAAGCTTAGAAATCCCAGCTTTTTAATACTACCCAACCCTAATGCTACAATAAGCACTCCTCCAGTAGAGCCCACAGAAAAAGAACCAATGTGTCCTCCCAAATAAATGTTTATTTGCCCAACTATAACACCTAGCAAGCAAACAAAACAAAAAGATACTATATTAAAATTAGATTCCTTAAATTTCTCCTCTACTTCTTTGTTTGCTAACTCCTTAAGTCCATTTTCCTTCCTGTGAAACTTTCCCAAAATCTGAGCAAAAACAGTTATAATCACGACTCCTGGCATATAAGAAATTGAATACCCTAATCCAATCATTGCTTCTGTATTTCCACCTAATCTCTTAGCTATTTCTAGAGCGGTAGCTAGTCCTGGGGAACTGGTTAATGCCCCTACATAAGTTCCAATTACACTTATTTTCAAACCATCAATCAATATGCTCTTAAAAAACCACGTTGACAATGCTCCTGAAAAGGTTATCGTAAGTGCTAAAATCATAAATCTATATCCATTTTTCTTAATGGTACTTCTAATATTTTTTGATGCTATTAATCCCACTGATGCAATAAAACCTATAAGGCTTAACTCAAATATTTCCTTGGGTATAATGGTTTCATTTAAAATTGAAGAATTGCTGGTGTGTGCCAATAAATATCTAGTGACAAAGTAACTTATTATGATACCAGCAAATAGTCCTCCTGAACTTCCTAATTTAATATTTTTATAATTAATTCTTCCCAATATTTGACCTATAAATATGCTAAAAAATAAAAGCAAAAGGGGATTTGCTGCAAGTTCTTTTAAGTTCAAATGTCATCCCTCCAAATAAAATAACTCAGCAGAAATTTGCTGAGTTTATTACACATGAGTTATTGCACAATAAAAAAACCTTTCTTATAATTAGAAAGGGTATTATTAATGCATAGCAGAACAAATAGAAAGTAAGTCCTACTATCAAATAACACCTCCTCATCCTCGTGAGTAATAAACAGCGCTGTTACCATTGGCAGGTCTCCTGACTTAGGAATGACAAACCTTACACCTTCCCATACATATTGTACAGTGGTATCTGCAAGATTCTATCCATTACAGTGGCGGGACCGTGACGGAATTTCACCGAACTTCCCTTTTAAGTAATTTTGTAAGCAAAACTACACCAATAGCCACAATATTCAATTTTAATTTCAATTAAAATATATCATCACAATTTATAGTTGTCAATGCTTCTTTCATGTTCAGTTTCATATTGACTACCTCTACGGTTTTTCAAATACCTTTCAATCATTTCATCACAAAGATTGTCAGGTATTACTTAACTATTTTTAAAACTCTTCATATTTCTGTAACATCTTATTCATTTAAGTATCCTTGAATTTCAAATATACCTATCGGTTTCTTTCTGGGAATTATATATGGGTATTCCTTTTCCCCTGTTTTAACTATCCGTTTAGTTAGGAAAAATTCTAAGTTTTCTTGGCTGATTCCTGGTGAATAGGTCCTAACAAATTTTTCGGCATCTTCCATGGATATGAAGGGTTGACCAAATTCTAGCAAAACCTTATCAATGCAATAGGGAATTCCTTTGTCAATTAATTCTTTTTCAACCTTATCATATGTGTTTTTTTTAAATGAACCGCATTTTCTAGGAAATAGTTCGTCATTATTATCTTTTCCTACAACAGCAATGAGCTTTTTACAATTAGGAAGAAATCTTTCTATATTACGACTTCCAAAAAAGCTTATAAAAATAACATCCCAGTTCTTCTCTATATATTCACAATCCATTAAACGTGTCTCAATATTTGTAATTTTTCTTAACTCCATACTTTTCTTCAAAGCATAGATAGCCTCACTATTGATGTCTATACAAGTAATGCTTTCAATGTATTTACTAAGCTCTAAATCCACAAGACCTAGGCCACAGCCTATGTCACAAAATGTAGAGTAGCCTTCTAATTTAGTTGCAATTAATTCTGCAACCCTTTTATAGTAACCTGTATAAAAATTAGCATCTTGATACCATCTAATGGTATCTGGATTCCAATTGAAATTCATTTAAATCTCACCCCACTATTTTTAAGGCGGCAAAAAGATATATATATATACCCTTTTACCGCCTATTATACAACTATGTTTCAGATTTTTATTTTGAGTTCTTTATCAAATCATTATATTGGTCTTCTGATAATTCACAATGGTAGAACAGCTTATAATATTTGGCTGTTTCTTCATATAAGTTGTATTGAGCTACTTCTGGATACAGTAATTGTGTTATCCAAATCATGCCCATATATCGATTAACAGATGGAGGAGATCCTATCCAATTATACGGACCCATGGGAACTTCAAAGTATTTGTTATTTTTAATAGCCCTAAGCTCTTGCCATGCTTTATCTTCAGCTATGCTGCTATAGTAGCCTCCTGGCGCAAAAATTATAACATCAGGGTCCCATAAAATAATCTGCTCCATGTCCACAGGATTCCCAGAGCCTTTACTTGAAATATCATCTACTACGGCTACATTATTGCCTACCTGATCTATAATCTCTGCATGGAAAGAATCTTTAGCAAGGACACTAAGTCCGTCTTCGCCTACACTATATATTAGATTAATCCTTCCAGCCTCTCCAACCTTTTGCATCACTTCTTGTGTATTATTATAGATTTCTTCACAATATTGAGCTAATACCTCAGCTTCTTTTTCTCTTCCTAGAAGATTACCTAGCGTCCTATAGGCTTGCCCCATGGATTCTGTTGTTGCTTCAATATGTACAGTAGGAATACCAACTTGTTCTGAAATACCGTCCATATCTTCAACTATAGACGATTTTGATTCACCAATGTCAATAATAATTTGTGGATCGGCCTTAGCTACCTCTTCAAGATTTAGCTCACCTTTACCATAAAACTGCCCAAATATAGGAAGATTATAGTATTTCGTGTCTATATACTGTTCAGCTACAGAGCCCCATTTATCTGAAAGTCCTATAAGCATGTCTGGCGCTAAAGCAAAAATCACAATTTGGGCAAGTGGACCAGAAGCTGCAATTCGTGTTATGCTAGCAGGAACTTCTACTTCACGTCCTGCAGAATCAGTAAAAATTAGGGTCTTACTCTCATCTTCAGGTTTTTTTTCAGGCTCGTTTGAAACTTTGTTTGTTGGCTCTGTATTAGATGGTATTTTTGATTCGCTATTGCTACAAGCAGTTACCATGGACAGAAGTAAACAAACTACAATTAGTAATGAAATAATTTTTTTACTCATTTTCTCTCTCCTTTTTATTGTTTTTTATATTCTAAGTAAGAGCAGCTAATAATTGACCATATTGCTAATTATGCTTTTTGGAATAGATACTCTTACCTTATCACCATATAAACTCTGAATCTCTACTTCGGTTCCATAGAGATTGTAAATCAAATCACTGGTATAGACATCACTTGGTAAACCCCAAGCAAGAATTTCCCCATCTTTCATAGCAATTACAGTATCTGAAAATAAAAATGTCTGATCAGGATTATGCGTAGATTGTATAACGATATATCCTTCCTTCACCAAGGATTTCATCTGTGCCAGAACCCTGACTTGGTTTCCAAAATCCAAATTTGCTGCTGGCTCATCTAAAACAAGAATCTTAGTTTCTTGAACTAAGGCACGTGCTAACAAGACCAATTGCCGCTCACCGCCGCTTATCTGAGTATACCCCCTGTTCCTTAAATGATAAATTCCAAGCCTATCAAGAGCTGATTCTACAAGCTTTACTTGTTTCTTACCAGGACTTGAAATGCTAGATACCTGAACAGTAGTCCCCATGAGAACCATATCAAATACACTGAAGTTGAACACAGGATAATGGGCCTGAGGAATATACGCTATTAGTTTTGCCATTTCTTTTACACTGATTTTCTTAATATCTATTCCATCTAATAGAACCTGCCCCTTATAACCTTTCAGCAAGCCTAACATACAACGAAATAAAGTACTTTTACCTACGCCATTTGGTCCCAAAACTGATAATAATTGATTATCCTTAGCCTCAAAATTAATATTATTGAGAATGAGTCTATCTCCATAGCTAAAATTGAGTCCTAATACCTCAATGCTCATTAAGCTTCCTCCTTTCTTGTTATCAGATAAATGAAAAAAGGTGCTCCAATAAATGAAGTAAGTATACCTAGAGGTATCTCTGTAGCAAGCAAATTTCTTGATACATTGTCCACCATTAATAAAAAAATCGAACCAAATAACATGGATGTAGGCATGAGATGCCTGTAATCATTGCCCACAAGCTTCCTGGACAGATGAGGAATCACTAATCCTACCCAGCCAATCATACCGCTTACTGACACACTAGATGCTGTAACGAGTGTAGAACAGATGATTACAATCAATCTAACTCGATTTGAATTTACCCCCATGGTCTTCGCTTCGTCATCTCCCATCGTGAGAATATTCATTCTCCACCTTAGAAGGAGTAGAGGAATGAGACCTACAGCCATAGGTATAATTACAAATTTTATATCGTTAATCTTAGCCCCATTTAAACTTCCCATAAGCCAATAAGTTATTGCAGGAAGCTGATCGTTAGGGTCTGCAACTAGCTTAATAAATGATGTTCCCGCAGAGAAAATCGAGCTAACCATGATACCAGATAATATTAATCCTAATATTGTATTTCCCTTGGCTCTTTTGCTGATTATATATACTAAAGCAACTGTTAATATGCTGAACGAAAAAGCGCTTATGGTGGTAGTATAGCTATTTCCATAATTTAAAATTGCAAGAGCTGCGCCAAAAGCAGCACCTGATGATGCACCTAAAATCTCTGGCGCTGCCATTGGGTTTTGGAAAACCCCTTGGTATGCCGCTCCAGAAGCCGACAAGCAACAGCCAACCAGACAAGACAAAACGATACGTGGTAAACGTATATTGAATAAAACAGTCTCCATCCTGTTAGTCCAAAACTGTTCTATTGGATAAATTTTTGATATCAAAATTCCAAGTAGTTCCTTAGTATGTATAGGATATCTGCCAAGTCTAAAGGAAAAAATAATTGCAATAATTAAAAGAGCCCCAAGACTAATGACTATTATGTTATGCCTATTAAACTGCTTCATTTTTTGCTCCTTTCCGCATAAAAGCTAAATTTCAATCTGCTTCAGCTACTAAATTCAATAGAGATAATTAGCAATATATTTACAATTTGAAGTTACTTCTAAATTTTTTATGTATTCATAAAAAATGATTGAGACACATCCCCTTAGATGCATAATGTTTCATGTCCTGCTATTCGAAAATACTCCCTCATAATATAAAACATATCGTTATATTTTGTATAATATATCGGATTTATAAAGTATTCGTTATATTTTATAAAATATAACGAATACTTAAGAAAAAGGCTTAGTTTCCTTTGCCTTTTCACTTAGTTTATTATGTTAATTATTTTATCAACAAAACAGCCAATTTTCATAGTTTTATTATATAGGACAGGCCATGTTAAGTCAATAACAATTATCGTTTTATGGTTCTTTTAAAAATAAATCAAAATGACACTTTTCAATAAAATAAAAATTCATTTCTCTAATTATGTTTTAATATGCTCCTTATTATATTCTTCATATTCTTCTATAAAAGCTTTATATCTCTGAGCTATATCAGGATTATTGAATAGAAATTCATTTAGTATATTGAATTTTTCCAGAGCGTCTATGCTTATATAATGCTCAATCATTTCTGTATCCTTAAGAAGAGTCTCTTTTACTCCAATGTTTCTTAAGAATTCTTCTATGATTTGATGCCTTTCTAAGAGAAATGCACCCATCTCCTTACCATCTTCTGTAAGCTGTATAATCCCATACCTTTGATAACTTACTAGTCTTAGCTCCTTTAATCTCTTGACTATTTTTGTAGTTGATGGAGGGCTGACATTTAACTTTTCTGCTAATTGATTTATACGTATATATCCTTCTTCAATACATACACGGTAAATCATTTCCAAATAATCCTCCATACTAGAGGTCAATATTTTGTTTTCTGAATTTAGTATTTGATATCCACGAACTGTATGAAATTCCCTATCTCTTCTCATATTCTATACCTTCCTTCTTCGTAATTTATGTAACCAAAACAAGCATAAAATCATATCTTAATTATTAGCCGTAGGCAATAAAGTTTCCTATGACTAACTTATTAAATAAGATTATAAAAAATTAATGATTTAGGAGGTTTACTATGAAAAATAATCTAATACCCTTACACGAATTACCTATTGGCTCCTTTTGCAGGGTAAAAAAACTCACTTCAGAAGGAAATTCGCGTAGAAGAATGCTAGACCTTGGATTAATCCATGATACTATCGTAGAATCATTGATAAAAAGCCCCGCTGGGGATCCTATTGCCTATCAAATCAGAGGAGCCGTTATAGCTTTACGTTCAGAAGAAGCATCAAAAATCCATGTAGAATTAATATAATTATTAAATAAAAGGAGGCTTGGGAATGGGTTTAACAAACCAATCTACTGGCACAAACGCATTAAATGAAATGTTTGAGGTACAATTAGAATCACCTGACGACATCATAGTAGCTCTAGCTGGGAATCCTAATACAGGCAAAAGTACTGTGTTTAATAGTCTTACAGGCCTTAATCAACACACAGGTAATTGGCCTGGCAAAACAGTTACCAATGCACAAGGTAAGTATATACACAGAGATGAAAGATATGTCTTAGTTGATTTGCCTGGAACCTATTCTTTACTGGCAAATTCAGTTGAAGAACAAATTGCAAGAGATTTTATCTGTTTTGGTAATCCCCATGCAACTGTAGTTGTTACAGATGCTACATGCTTAGAAAGAAATCTTAATTTAGTGCTTCAAATCCTAGAAATTACAGATAAAGTAATAGTATGTGTAAATCTATTAGATGAGGCAGAAAGAAAAAAAATTAATGTAAATCTAGAAAAGCTGTCTAAGCTTTTAGGTGTACCCGTAGTAGGAACTACTGCAAGAAAAGGAAAAGGGTTAGTAGAACTAAAGGACACAGTTAGAAAAGTTGTCTCTGGGGAAATTAAAACATCTCCTACAAAAATAAATTATGACGAAGTCCTAGAAGAAGCAATTATAGAGGTGGAGCCCCATATCAGTGACCTAGTAGGTACTCAAATTAATAGCAAATGGATATCTCTTCGTTTAATAGATGGAGATACTCCACTATTAGATTCTTTAAATGACTACCTTGAATATGATTTGTCAAAGGATAATGAATTAAATAGGACATTGGATAAAGTACATTCTGACCTAAAAAAACAAGATATTGAGCTAAAAGCTCTTCGAGACCATATCGTTTCCAATATTGTAAAGACTGCTGAAAATATTGGAAACGAGGTTGTTACTTCAGAAAATAAAACACATAATGAGCTGGATCGTAAAATCGACCGTGTCCTGACATCTAGAATTTTTGGTATCCCTATTATGATTGCTCTTTTAGGTCTAATATTCTGGCTTACAATTGAAGGAGCAAATGTTCCATCTTCTATGCTGGCTGATGGCTTGTTCTGGATTGAAGATAAATTAAGCATGTTTTTCTTTGGAATTAATGCTCCAGTATGGATACATGATATTATTATACTGGGCGTTTATCGTACACTTGCTTGGGTAATATCTGTGATGCTACCACCAATGGCTATTTTCTTCCCATTGTTCACTTTATTAGAAGACTTAGGCTATCTGCCTCGTGTTGCCTTTAACCTAGATAATTACTTTAAAAAAGCTTGCGCTCATGGAAAGCAAGCATTGACCATGTGTATGGGATTTGGTTGTAATGCAGCTGGTATCGTTTCATGTAGAATTATTGATTCCCCTAGAGAACGGCTGATTGCCATAATTACAAATAATTTTGTTCCATGCAATGGACGTTTTCCAACATTGATTGCTCTTGCAAGTATTTTTATTGGTGCTGCAGGTGCTTTTAGTTCTGCGGTAGCTACTTTATCTGTGTTAGCTGCAATAGTATTGGGAGTCATGCTCACATTACTTATATCTAGGATATTATCAAAAACTATACTTAAGGGACTTCCTTCTTCTTTTACTTTAGAATTGCCCCCTTATAGAAAGCCTCAGGTTGGAAGAATTGTAGTTCGCTCAATATTTGACCGTACACTCTTCGTATTAGGTCGTGCAATCGCAGTTGCTGCTCCTGCTGGTTTGGTTATCTGGTTTATGGCTAATATAACTATTGGAAATGCAAGCCTATTAACACATTGTGCTCAATTCTTAGACCCGTTTTCCAGATTATTGGGAATGGATGGATACATTATGATGGCCTTTATTCTTGGATTGCCAGCTAATGAAATAGTCATTCCAATATTGATTATGAGTTATATGGCTAAGGGTTCTATGCTAGAATTAGATACCTTAGACCAAATGAGACAGTTATTTATTAACAATGGCTGGACTTGGCTAACTGCCGTCTGCACTATGTTGTTTTCGTTAAATCATTGGCCTTGCGGGACTACTCTATGGACTATTAAAAAGGAAACTCAAAGCTGGAAGTGGACTGGATTATCCTTCCTAATCCCGACTTTAGCTGGTATTGCTATTTGCTTTATAGTAGCTCAAGGTGCACACCTCCTTGGTTTAGTGTAGTTAGGAGTATCTGCTATGGGTGAAAAATCTTTCAATGATATTTATTTGAAACAAAGTGAAAGAAAAATACTTTATTCTATGGTTTTATATGCATTTTATTTGTTCTGAAGCTGTTTGGCGGTATATTCGCCAACAGCTTGGCATTATTAAGCGATTCTCTACATCTTATTACAAATTTCTTTGCCTTACTAATTAGCCGGATTGGATTGAAAATCGCAGCTAAATCACCTAATAATAAATATACTTACGGTCATTATCGTCATAGCATATTGACGGATAGAGCAGTCAGTAACGACAGTAGAAGAAACTACGGATGCCACCATTGTATATGACCTTAAAACAAAGTTAGATGAATTCAGGGATAACGCCACAGATGGCTAAACATGATTGATTAGGAAAGGTTTTCGAAGTATAATAAGAATAATAATTTTTCCAAAATACGCTTGACATTGACACGATGTCATAGTTTATAATCTATTTAAAGCCGCTTGAAAGGAGGTTCTGATGTGGAATTACAAACAATCAGTCAAGTTTCAAAATCATATGATATTTCCTCACGTATGCTTCGATATTATGAACAAATCGGTCTTATAAAAAGCATCAGAAATGAAGATAATTCCTACAGGCTTTACGATGAAGCCGCGTTGAAACGCGTGCAGCAGATTATCATCCTGCGTAAATTGCAAATTCCAGTCAAGCAAATATGCGTTATTATGGACAATCCTAATGCGGAAACCGTGATTGATATTTTTAATAAAAACATATCGGAATTAGACAATGAAATAGCAGCTTTATCGACCATTAGGAACATTTTAAATAAATTCGTAAGCGAGATTGAAAAAATCGCTGATCTCCATTTGAATCTTGATTTTTTAGGTGATGATTCCGTTTTGAAATTAACCTGTTCGCTCTCTTTAGTTCAAAAAAATGTAAAAGACAACATCTCAATGAGTGACCTGAATAAAGCGTCGGATGTGCTGAACAGACTAAAAGAAGTGAGGATCGTATACCTTCCGCCTATGACCGTGGCGTCTGCCTTTTTCACAGGCGACAACTCCCACGAAAAGACGTGGGAAGCAGTACATAATTTTATCAAACAAAATAAATTGATGGATATCAAGCCCGATTTGCGTGTTTTTAGACATGAGCGCTCAAATGCGACAGGCCAAAATTTTGGAAATGAGGTTTGGGTATCAATTCCTGACGATTATGATGTCCCTGCCCCGCTGACGAAGAAAAAGTTCCACGGAGGACAATATGCGGCGCATTTATTGGGCGACGACGGCTTCCTGACCTATCTCGGTATGCAGGACTGGATCAATGAGAGCAACAAATATCAATATGACTATGATGGAAACCTGACGCGTGTCACGCCGCCCATTGAGGAAATTGACAGCTTTGGCGGCGTAAGGCTCGATCCGGAAGAAATCATCAATTATTATGATATTTATCACGGTCAAGAGACCGACAAACAATATGAGGTGTTTTTCCCTGTAAAAAGGTATTACGAGATTGAAGATTTGCTTATAGAAATACCCGGCAGTAAAGAAAAATGTGGATTCAAGGCAAGCATTGTCACCAAAAACAAGTTCAGAATCATGGGATTTACAAAGATTATAACTCCCAGCTCGAACGATTCTGTTCCATTTATGGACGAGCTAATCGCAGACGGACGCATGGATATTCTGAACAAGTACAGAAAACCCGGCGCGCCTATTTTTACTTTCGGCTCACTTGATATGGACGCGCAAATACGGGGAGGCGACCATCGTGATTCAGTTTGCCTCACAGAATCCGACATTACGGACGTTAAAGCGTTTATAAAGCATGATCTGTATGTCAGGACGATCGACGCTTCGAGGTGGTTGATTTTTGAACACGAAAAAGGCGATTCATTCAATGACCACAGTGTATGTATGAAATTGGGTTATACATGGAACGGCACAATTTCCGGTTCATTCACGGTTTGGCCCGACGGTAAGGTCGGCAGTGAAAAAGAAACGGGAAGCATTGTTTACTGCTGGTATCCAGTGAAGTATGAATAAAAATTAAAGGAGAAATGCATATGTCTGAACAAAACACCACAAGCACGCAAACTAAAATCGAGGATGCTATCAATGAAAAATTAACGGGCGACGCTCAGAGAAACGCGCTGGATTTTGTCGCCTTTTTACGCGCAAACGAAATATCTCTCAATTCCAGCGGTGATGGTGAAGGATGGGCCGTCGGGGGAATTGTCGAGAATAGTGTTGGTTTTATGTTGGTCAACGGCGCTGAACAAATGCCCGGTCCCTGGACTGTTTGGTTCAATTCCTGCGATTTTGGCGGCGACCCGGCGGACGATGAGCTCAAGGAAACCGCCTGGGCATACACGAGTAAGTGCGAACATTGCCATGCGGCTTGGAAAGACTGCGGCGGTGGTGACAGGACGATTTTTGGGAAAGAATTTGAATGGCTTTGTCATTCTCCTTTAATGTTTACAAATCCTGATGCTAAAACATTGCAAAATGTAAATAAGCTAATATTATTGCTTAAATAAAATATTGCTGAAAATGAGAGTAAGGGTGCTTTACATGTCGGAAAACAAAAAATTATCCCGTATAAAGTGCAAAAGAGAAACAGATCAAAAGATGTATTTATGAATATAGTAATTGATAGAATGGTTCAAAATCAAAGTTTCTGTGAAAGGGTTCTAGATGATGAAAAGTTCGGAAATACAGTAAGAGTCTTACTTGTCGATTAAGTGTAATCGAATTATTATCATCAGTCAAGATAATCACATTATTATAATAAAAATATTGTTAAAAATTACATTTTTATGTGTATCTGATTGACATAATAATATCTAGTTTTCAAGATAGCTTACCATATCATTTTGAATAAATCATTGGCCTTGTGGGACTACTCTATGGACTATTAAAAAAGAAACTCAAAAATCCCTTAAGCTAATTTAAGCTGTAGGGATTTTTTATGCATGTTATATTCTTTCTTCTATACTTCCCTCTATTTGAAAATATACTCTTCTAAGCTCCTCCAGCTGTTCCTTTGTAGCAGTCCAATATCCTCTTTCTTTAGCCTCTAGCATTCTTTCTAGTATATCTAAATATGCCCATCTGTTGTTTTCCTTCATTCTTTCACGCATATTTTCATCTGATATATAAGTAGAATGCAAGCTGTCGAATATCCAGCTTTTTACTTCATTTGTTGTTGATGAAAGGCCTATTAGATTTTCAAATATTTTTTCTATCTTTTGAGCACCATGATATTTATTTTGCAGCATTCCTTCTATCCATTTAGGATTTAATAGTCTGGTCCTTACTCCCCGTTCTATAGACTTTTCCACGCTATCAGTTTCTATCTTCTCTCCAGTAGTATCATTGATATATATCTTGGCCTTTTCTCCCTTAGTTACTTCAACTGCCTTAGCTAGCCCACCAAAATGCCCATAAAAATCATCTAAATCCGTAACCTCATATCCATGGTAGCTTCTTATTTGAGATACTATATCTACCTTAGACAGCATATCTTCAAACAAACCCTCTACATTTTTTCCTCTATGATTTTTCGTATATACATTCCCTGTATTCTGTATAAACAGCTTTCCTATTTGTTCCTCCATGCTCCAATTCTTTGTTTCTATTAGCTTAGTCACTCCATTACCATATTCTCCTTCTCTAGGTCCAAATAGCCTAGCATATGATAATTCCTCAGCTTCATCCTTTGTATAGCCTTGTTCAATAAGCTTTTTATATAGCTTTTTGCTGTTAGCCTTAAAATAGTTTAATTCATCAGGCTCCTCTAAAGCATAAACCTGTCTAAATACATTATTGAGCTCATCAACCATATTGGGAAACATATCTCTAAAAAAGCCAGACATGTCAATAGTTATATCTATTCTAGGTCTACCTAGCTCCTCAATAGGAATAATCTCATATTGAAAACCGAACTGGCTTTTGTTTTTCAGTATTCGCACTCCTAAATAGCTTAAAATCTGTCCTAATGTCTCACCTTGAGTTCTAGAGGTTTCTATTCCCCAAAGAACAATAGCTACATTGTTAGGATAAGTGCCATTCTCCCTTATGTATTTTTCTATAGTATTTTCTGCTATTCTCCATCCCCTTTCATAGGCAACCTCAGTAGGGACTGAGTGGGGATTAAATTGATATAGATTATATCCTGTAGGAAGCACCTCCGGATTTCTGAATACATCTCCACAAAGCTTTGCTGGCAAATATTCGCCATTTAATACCTTCAGCAAGCCCTTCATTTCATTACACTGCTTTACATTATCCATGCATTTCTTTCCGTACTCTAACGTGTCCATATAGATACTGTCCACATTTTTGCCTTCTAAAAATTCGTCTACTATTTCAGAAGCTCTTTCATCCAGCCTTTGCAGTATGTCAACCTTATTAGTATGTAAAAGCTTGTCATAGTCTAAGCCTTCATGCTCACACACTATTCTTCTTAGGGCTTTAACCTCTGCTCTGTCATATCTTAGTATGAACTTCATATACTCTGCTGCTTCAGTATCTGAATATCCTTTCCCAAAGGTATGAAGACCATAGGGTACTAAGGCTCTTTTCATTCTATAGAGCTCATTTTCTAAAGTATCTAAATCTTCTAGCTCAATATTTATCTCTCTTGCCTTCTCCTTGAGCTTACTAAATATTTGCTCGCATTTAGTAGGATCAGTCTGCTCCGCACTGTGATATTCATCTATCAAAGACTCTATCAGCAGCAAATCTCCATACAATTCTCCTTGAATAAATTGAGGAGGCTGATAGCTTATGAGAACTGCATGAGCTCTCCTCTTTGCTATTGAAGCCTCTGCTGGATTGGTACAGTTGTATATATATGCATGAGGAATATCATGTACAAGCATATCCGGATAGCAGTCAGAGGACATGCCACATTCCTTACCCTTTAAAAACTCAAGAGTTCCATGGGTTCCTACATGAATCATTATATCAGCTTTAAATTCTTCCTTTAACCATTTATAGTATGCCTGATACTGGTGATGGGGTGTAAGTGCCTTATCATGATATGCTTTTTCTGGATTCTCATGTACTCCCCTAGTAGGCTGCAAACCTATGAACACATTTTGAAATACCTTTCCTGGTATTAAAAAATCCGCTCCCTCTGTCATTATGCTTCCAGGGGCTTCTCCCCACTGACTACAGGTTTCCTTATAGGATAATGTATCCTTCATCTCTTCTATATAAGCTTTTGAGCTGTACCTAATCATGTGAGCGCTTAGCTGGTCTTCTCCCCATTTTCCTGAGTTTACTATTTTCCCAGCAGTAAAGTAATCCATTAGCTCCTCTTTACTCAATGCATCTACACTATAGCCTTCTTTTTTTAGTGTACTGAGTATATTCTCTACGGATTCAAAGGTGTTTAAAAAAGCTCCTCCAAATATATTTCCTTCAGAGGGAGGATAGTTGTAGCATATGATAGCTACTTTTTTATCCTGATTTTTCTTATGTCTTAGTTCAATCCATTTCTTTGTCCTATTTATTAGCTTTTCAACCCTATCTTCTAATATATCTACTTCTATTAACTCAATATTGAATTCCTCGTCCCATCTATGGCTGGTAATTGCGCCTACTGGATAGGTTTCTATTGAACCGTCTATCTCTGGTAGCATTACAGTAGTTAAAAATTCAGCAGTACTGATGCCTCTTTCTGATTCCTTCCATTCTGAAACCTGCCTTTTAGGCATAAAAAAAGGATGAAAGCAGGGAGCATCTATCTTGGTCAGAAGCTCCATAGCCTGTTGTGCATCCTCTCCCATAGGACCTGAGCCTAATCTAAATGACATGAAATTTATTATTAAATCTGTCTTTGGTGATTTGGGAGAAAATAGAATCTCTTCAATTTCCTTTAGATGTCTTCTTCCATATGACATGAATGCTATAGGTATTACATTTGCAAATTCAGATATTCTACTGCATATTTTGCCTATGGCATTTTGTATCCTATTAGGTGCACTGTTGCCATAATAAAATATGACAACTGTTGGCTTATGGTACTCTATATATCCAGAAGCTATATATTCATCTATACTTAGAAATCTCTCCATGGTTATAGGTGCACATATTGATATTGGATTATACTGGCTAGGCTCCTTAGGCTCTGGAAGCTTTTCACATCCTCCATAGTCTCTTAATATTAGGTAAAGCATATTATTTATCTCTTCAATACCTGCATTTTTCCAATACCTTCCTATGTTCACATAGTTTATAATATCCTTATGCTTTCTAGATAACATATCTTTATCTATAAGCTCTATTTCCTTTGCCATATTCAGCAATTCATCTGTAAGCAGCTTTTTATCAGACTTATTGGCCCTGTTTGTAACTTCACTTACTGAAAACTCCCCTAATCTTGAAATAGAGCTTAAATTATTTCTTCCTACATTTCCTATTATAACTGCGTTGCAGCTACTGGACTTACACGCATTAAAACAAGTTTTTCCCACCGTCTCTCCGCTTCCCATTAAGTCAAGTATAGCAAAATCGCTGTCTAATATAGCCTTCTCAATTCCTTTTAAATCATCACATTCCGTACCTCTGCCAACGTAGAAAAGCTTTAATTCTAAAACATCTCCATATTTTTCTGTTAAGCTCCTTTTAGAAGCTATAATATCTGCTATAACAGGGTTTGACACACTTACTACGACTAATTTAACCATATTTGTCACCTCCACATTAGCTATTGCAATCTAATCTATATTTACCACATTCTTTACAGAGTCATATATCATATTGTCACTTAGGTCCTCTATATTTAAATACTCTGCCCCTAATACATTTGAAAGCTCTCTTAAGGCTCCAAACTTAATAAAACCGCTTTCAGTATCTATTACTAATGCCTTTATTTCTTTTTCCCTCATCTTTTCCGCAATTTTTAATGCTTCTGACAAGGGATCCTCTCCTGTTAAAGATACATTTGCTCTTCCGTCTGATATGATGACAAGAAATGGTATCATATCCTTGTCCTTTATCATCTGACTATTCATTTGGTTATATGCTGTATTCATCCCAGCTGAAAGGGGTGTCTTGCCTCCAGATGACAGCTCCTTTAAGTGTTTTCTTGCCAGCTCTACACTTCTAGTAGGCTGTAATAAAATCTCCGCTGTCTCTTTTCTAAAGGCTATCAATGATACCTTATCTCTTTTTTCATAAGCATCTGTCAGTAGAGACATTATGGCTCCCTTTACTGCCTTCATTCTTTTCTTTGCAGAAATAGACCCACTGGCATCTACTAAGAAAAATATAGTTGCTCCAGTTCTTTTTTCCCGTATTTTTTCCCTTAAATCACTCTTCTCTATGGCTATAGAAACTCCATTTTTTTGTCTGAATTTTTGATATGGTGCCGCAGCTCTAAGAGTACCATCTAGAGATATGTCATTTATTTCATCATTTTTATACATATATCTTATATATCTGCCCTGCTTTGAATCAGTTTTAGTCAGGCTTCTCTTACCAGAGCCCTTTCTTACCTTTCTATCTGTGCTTCTAAGCCTTATACTTTTAGCTTTAAAGGTATGTCCAATACCCTCTACTAGTTCTGTATCTGAGGATAGTGAACTGGAATCTAAATCATCGAAGTCATTTAGGCTGTCGCTGTCTTCTAAATCCTTTTCTTTATCATCATCTTCATTCTTCTGATTGTTATTCTCATCTCTATTCTCGTTGTTATCATCTCTATTGTCTTCCTTTGGGCTTTTTCTCATTCTATGAGGAAGAACATAGCCAAAGGCTTCTTTTATATCCTCAACATTAGCCTCTATTCTATTATCTAGTGCTGCTATTGCCCTTACAGCCTCTGTCACTATTATTTCAGTTCTATTTCCTTCACAATTACAAGCATTTAAAGTGCTGACAATAGTGTTCAGTAGCTCATTAGATATTTTGACTTGATTTATAAGTCTTCTTCCATTCTCTATTTTATCTCTTAATACTATGCATTCCTCAAGCCATTGCTCATTAAATTTCACTTTATCTCGCTCATATAATAATCTTCTTCTAATGATTTCCTTTCT
Organism: Firmicutes bacterium UBA3546; assembly: GCA_002376545.1. GTDB lineage: Bacteria > Bacillota > Clostridia > Tissierellales > Proteiniboraceae > Proteiniborus. The sequence continues at coordinate 184,970 of DFOH01000041.1, forward strand.
GCTTTCTAAATCCGTTTCCCCATTTACAGATACAAATAATCCGAACTTATCTAAAAATATAGATTTTAGGCTTCCTTCCTCTGGATTCATAGTTCCTATAAGCACAAATCTAGAGCTATGCCTATGGGAGATTCCTTCTCTCTCAATATTGTTAAAGCCTGAACCTGATACCTGCAATACAGTATTTATAATGCTGTCTCCTAATAAATTCACTTCATCTATATAGAGTATATTTCCATCGGCTTTTTTAAGGATTCCCTCTTCAAGCTCCTTATTTCCAAATAATATTGCTTTTTCTAAATCTATACTGCCTATTAGCCTGTCTTCTGTAATATTTAAGGGAAGGTCTACAATCTTAACTGAGTCAAATACTGATGGTATAGACCTTACAATAGTGCTTTTACCTGTTCCCTTTTCTCCACCTATGAGTACTCCACCAACCCTAGGATTTACTAAATTCAGCAATATGGCCTTTTTCAACTTTTCTTGACCTACTATTGCAGCAAAAGGATATATGGTCCTATTCAATTTAAAGCCTCCTATTAGCTTTCCAGCAGCTCATGAATGACTGCAATATCTAAGCTTCCTTCTTCAAAGGGTCTTTTTCTCATTCTATGTGGTATTACAAATTTCAAGGCTTCGGCTAAATCCTCTTTAGTTACTATTGTTCTGCCATTGAAAGCAGCTATTGTAGCAGCAGCCTTAATAGCAGTTATATCTCCCCTATGTCCGTCTAGTCCAAGCTTTATACATATTTCAACTGTAGCCTCTAATATATCATCTCCATATGTTACCTGTGACAATATATTCTTAGCGTTAATTATCTTTTCTGTAAGAGCAGCATTTTCTCTCTCAAAGCTCTTTATAAAAGCTTCTGGATCGTTTTCATAGCGCATACGTCTATTTATTACTTCTATTCTATTTTCATTGTTCTTTTCTCCAATTACATCTACAACAAGTCCAAATCTATCTATGAGCTGTGGTCTAATATCTCCCTCTTCTGGATTCATAGTTCCCACAAGTATAAACCTAGATAGGTGAGCATAAGATATACCTTCTCTTTCTATGTTATTTACTCCCATAGCAGCAGCATCCAACAGTATATCTACTATATGATCCTCTAAAAGATTTATTTCATCTATATAGAGAATGTTTCTGTTTGCAAATGCAAGTATACCAGGCTCAAACTTCTTCTCACCCCTTTTGATGGCTGTCTGTATATCTAATGTGCCTGCCACTCTATCCTCTGTAGCATTTATAGGCAGCTCTATTACTCTCATTTTTCCTTTTCTTGTTTCAAGCTTTTCACCAATGCTTACTTTGCTTCTGCATTCTTCACACATTTTGCTTAGCTCTAATGGATCACAGCTAAATGTGCAATTCTTTGTCTCTATTCTGCTGGGCAAAAGATCTACAATAGACCTAACAGCCGTAGATTTCCCTGTTCCCTTTTCGCCTCTTATGAGAACTCCTCCTATGGCAGGATTGATTATGTTGAGAAGCAATGCTTTTTTCATTTCCTCTTGACCAACTATAGCAGTAAATGGGTAATTTTTTATGCTTTCTGTATTCAGATTAATCACGTCCTTTTCTACTTCATTTCTCTAAAGCTCATATGAACTCCAAAAATATAAAAAGCAATAGAATATATAAGAAGCACTAAAATAGCTTTGTAATGAAACTCACCCCTTAGAACAATGCCTCTAAGAGAAATAGATGCTTGAGAAAGAGGCAAAATGCTTATTGTTTTCTTTATGACTAAAGGCAGATTGTTCAATGAAAAAAAGGTTCCACATAAAAAAGACATAGGCGTCATTATATAGGTAGTAAATCTGTTCATATCGTAATGACTGTCTATAGACAAGGCTGCTCCATATCCAAGGGCAGAAAATAGAAAGCTATTTAAAAAGCATATTATTATAAAATAGATATTCACATCTATTTTAATTCCAAATATATAGGATACAAGCACTATGAGCACAGCAGCATACATGCCCCTTAGTGCTCCTGATAATATATGACCTAATGCCATCAAGGGCATTCTGACAGGGGCGGTTAAGTAATATTCAAAGCTCTTTTCATGCAGCTTAGATATATTTATTCTAGTAGCTACTGCATTAAAGCTGGTATTCATAGTAGAGAGGGCTATTATGCCTGGTATTATGAAATGCATGTAGGTTGAGCCTTCTATTATCATATCCCCTCCAAGTCCCCAGCCAAAAGCTATAAGATATAAAATAGGATTCATAACGGCGCTAGAAGTAATCTTGCCAATTCTTCTTTTGAAAAATATAAATTCTCTCCACATTACAGTAAGTACTTCCATTTTATATTACCTTCCTATTTGTAAAATTATAAAATACATCCTCTAGAGTAGTTTCCCTAAGAGTATAGCTTAAGCTCATGATTTTGCTGGAGTAATTTACTGCTTCTTCTTTGCTCTTAAAATACCTGTATATGGTTTTCATCTCATCATCAAAGTATTCCATAGTATAAGCTCCCAGCTTCTTTTTAAGATTATCAGGTGCATTATTATCGATTATTTGTCCTCTGTCTATTAGGCACACCTTATTACAAAGATAATCCGCCTCCTCAATATAATGAGTGGTCAGTAGTACAGTTTTGCCCATAGTCTTCATTGCCTTTAGTATATCCCATATTTTTCTTCTGCCATTTAAATCTATGCCTACAGTAGGCTCGTCCAAAATTATAATCTCCGGATTATTTATCAGCGCCTTTGCAATCATTAACCGTCTGGCCATACCTCCAGACAGATTCATTGCCTTTCTATTCTTATAGCTTTCCAGCTCCATAAACTCTAATAGCTCAGATATCTTTTGCTTATAATTTCTGATACTAAAGAGCTTTGCCGCAAAGACTAAATTTTCATATACTGTAAGCTCCTTATCTAGATTAGTATATTGAGGCACTATTCCTAGTATTTTTTTTATGTCCTTATTATTTCTAGTCATTTTCTGGCCATTAATATAAATATCTCCTTGAGTTGGCTTTAATAGTCCTGTAAGCATTTTTATAATTGTAGTTTTTCCAGCTCCATTTGGACCTAGAAGTCCTATAAAATCTCCACTATCAATGCTCAGACTTACATTATTTACAGCAATAAAATCCTCAAACCTTTTTGTAACATTGTTTATCTGTATCACATCATCACTTCCAAAATATTTATTTAGGCAGTAGTTTTTTTGGGAATAAAGTATGGACAATTATTTACCTTATCATCATATATATCCGCCTCTATCCTAAAAACATCCTTTAATAAGCATTCCTTGATTATTTCACTAGGTCTTCCTAATTTGCACAGCTCGCCATCTTTTATAACTAGAATTGTATCTGAATATCTTGCTGCCTGGTTCAAGTCATGCAGAACCATGACTACAGTCAAGCCCAATGTTTCATTTAATTCCTTTACCAGCTCTAAAACCTCTACCTGATAGGATATATCAAGAAATGTTGTAGGCTCGTCAAGTAAAAGTATTTTAGGCTTTTGAGCCAATGACATGGCTATCCATGCTCTCTGTCTTTCTCCTCCTGAAAGTGTAGCAACAAATCTCTTTCTTAAGGAGTCAAGTCCAGTCTTTTCTAGCGCCCAGTCCATTATTTCCTTATCCTCTTTTCTTAGCCTTTTACCAAATTTCAAATGAGGGTATCTGCCGTAGGATACCAGCTCTTCTACAGAAACATCTGAGGATACATTTTTCACCTGTGGCAATATAGCCAATTTTTGTGCAATAGTTTTGGTATTTATTTCGTTTATATTAGTTTCATCTATATAGATATTGCCAGTTGACGGCTTTAAGCATCTGCTCATAGCTTTAAGCAAGGTAGATTTTCCTGAGCCATTAGGTCCAATGATAGTTACTATCTGCCCAGAATCTATTTCAAAGCTAAGATTTTTAACTGCTTCCTTCTCTCCATAATTTACGCTTATATTTTCAATCTTCATTTTCATATTAATAATCTCCTCTTCTTCTAAGTAAGTATAAGAAAAACGGAGCTCCCAATGCTGACATTATAATGCCTACAGGTATTTCTGTAGGAGCAAATAAAAGTCTTGCTATAGTATCACATAGCATTACTATACTGGCGCCTGTAAATATGGATGCTGGCAAAAGGTATCTATAATCAGAGCCTATAAATAGCCTAGTCATATGTGGCACTATAAGACCTACAAAGCCTAAAAGTCCTACTACACTTACTGCACTGCCAGCTAATAGTGATGATATTATGATGAAAATGAATCTAGTCTTTTCTACATTCACTCCTAGACCCGTTGCTACCTCGTCACCTAGCATTAATATATTTAGCTTATTTGGTATAAGTAAAAGCAATATTATTCCTACTGTCGCATATGGAAATATAATGCTTACGTGCTTCCAGTTAGTTGCGGAAAGACCTCCTACCATAAATCCAATGACTCCAGCTACCTTATTTGGGAAAAAGGTCATTATTGCATTTGTTCCAGCTCCTAATAATGAGGATACTGCCACACCTGCTAGTATTAAACGAGTAGGTACTACTCCTTCCTTCCATGCTAGGAAATATATGAATAAAGTAGCTAGTAGTGCACCAGCAAAGGCTCCTACAGGGGCTAAATAATACAAGTCAGGTAAGAGTATTAAAATGATTAATGTCATAAGCCCTGCACCAGATGAAACACCAATTATATTAGGTCCTGCTAAAGGATTTCTCATAACTCCTTGTAATATGGCTCCAGATAAGGCTAGGCATGTCCCAACAAATGCAGCTACTATAGTTCTAGGCAATCTAACATTCCATATTATTTGATAGTTTACTGTAGATTTGTCAAAAAATACTGCTTTTATTATTTCCTTAGGTGATATGTTCACAGCTCCATTTCCTATGCTTATAAAAAAGCTAGCTACTGCAATACATATGAAAATAAATAGTATGAGATTTTTTTTAATCACTTCGTTCTTTGTATCACTACTGGTCATGGTTTCAATTCCCCTTAGTATTAGCGTTTTATATAGGCTGTATAGCTTAGTAGTATGAGTTTAACGATAGCTGAACAGTAGATAAATAGTAGTCAAGCTATCGTTAAATTATTGTCTAAGTTGTCTATGCTAGTGATTGCAATGAAATATATTTCTTATTAGATTTTTAAATTGGCTCTTTGCAATAACAGCTATACAGCTCTAATATTTAATTAAATATTTCTGGATAAAGTATTTTAGCTAGTCCTTCATAGGCCTCTGCATATCTTGCATTTGGCTTGTATAAATACAAGTCCTTTGGAAGAACTATGTATCTTCCTTCCTTTACAGCAGTGAGTGATGCCCATGCTGGATTATCCTCTACATCCTGCTTTAATCTTTCCATTATTTTTTCCTTGTCACTTCCCATAGTTTGTACAAAGATAAAATCTGGATCCTCGTGAATTATTTTCTCCATGCTGAAGACTTTAGCATTTGCAGGATCAGTTTCTGCATCAGATATATTTATAGTATTTAAATCCTTAAGCATTTCTCCTACCATTGTTTCAGAGTTTCTTACAGTAATATTTTTTGCTGTGGCAAATATGATTAAAGTTTTGTAGTTTTTATCCGTAGGTGCTTTCTCTATTATTGCGTCTACACCTTTTTTAACTTCACTGATATGCTTTTCATATAAATCTTCTCTCTCTGTTATTGCAGTAAAAAGTCTTACCGACTTATAATAGTCCTCTAGATAATCATTTGTTAAGGATATAACCTGAATATTATTTTGTTCAAATATTGGAACCATATCTACTTGAGCCTTGAAGCCATTAGTTACGATAACTAGCTCCGGCTCTAATGCCAAAACCTTTTCAAGGCTTGGAGCTCCTGATGTCCCAACTACTTCAGCTGACATAGCGTTTTCAACAGGCTTTTCCTCTGCTTCCTCTACTCTGCCTATTACCTTTCCTCCACAGCTATCCCAAATATCCAGATAGGAATTATATAAACAAACTACTCTTTGAGGATTCTTTTTTATAGTTACTTCTTCCCCTCTGGCATCTGTAAATACGACATTATTCTCGTTTATAGTTACTCCATATTCAGATACAGGTTGATTTGACTCTGGATCTTCATTAACCTTTGAATCCTCATTATCCTTTACGTCTCCATTGCTGCCTTCATTTACACCACTTGGTATATCTCCCTTTGCTCCATTGTTTTGACTACAGCCTGCAAATATTGCACTAATCATAATAATAACTAGTAAAAATGATAATAATCTTGATTTTTTCATAGCTTATTCCTCCCAATATTTTTAGTTAATTATTCTTCATAGCATCCTTTAAATGCCATAGGAATATATCCTGAATTTTTTCATTTTCACCTAATCCATTCATAGCTATCTCTACATGAAATCCATTGTCTATTAGCATGCTTTTCCATGAATCTTCTTCATCACCAGCCATATCATTCATTGCGTGGTCTCCTGCTACAAGCATAAAGGGCATTAGCTTCACATTGCTTATTTTTTTCTCTAGAAGCTGAGGTATTATATCCTCTAACTTAGTACCTCCTTCTACTGTTCCAATGAATATATTGTCTGAATACTCTTTTCTAAAATGCTTCTCTAATAAATCATAGCTGCTGTCTGAAGCATGGTCAGTTCCGTGTCCCATAAAAACCACAGCTTCATTATGATTTAGAGCCTTAATCTCAATTGCCTCAACTACCTTTTTATAGTCTACATCATCATTTAGCAGTGGTTCTCCTACATGTATTTTCATATCATTGTTCTTTTCATTAAACAATTTCACCTGTCTTAAAAGCTTGTTGTACTCATGTCCAGGTACTATATGAAGAGACTGTATAAACACTTGAACAATCCCTTCTTGTTTCATTTTCTGTAACGCCTCTGTTACATTGTTTACTAATATGCCATCTCGCTTTTTTAGTTTACTGATTACCATTTGAGAGGTAAATGCCCTCTCTACTTGATATTCGATAAACTCTTTTTCTACTTTGTTTTCTATGCTTTCTATGCATAGTCTTCTAGTTTCTTCATAACTAGTGCCAAAGCTTGCTACAATTATTCCTTTTTTCATCTTACCCTCCTCATGATTAATATTCCTTCTGTAATGAGGTTGTAGTTTTTAAACAAACAAAAAACCATAGCCTTTAAAAACTATGGTTCAATAATATGCATAAAAAAACTATACATAAAATAACCACTTCCCACCGAAGGCTTATCTATAAAATTTACAGGCAGGTATCCTGACTTGTGGTACTCCCTACTCTCAAACCTTCCCAGAAAAACTTCTCCAGTGGCATATTATGATTTCGTTCCCACTTACAGTAGCGGGGGCTGTAGCGGATTTTCACCGCTTTCCCTATTATTCTCGTTAAAGCACCTGTAATTTTTAACTATTTAATTGTAATTTCTAAACATGGTCTAACCCATTGTTCATACATTGAGTAATTCATTAATTAATCAGCTATGCTTTGTAATTTCTGCTGACTCTCTCTACGACTTCTTCTATACTATTGCATATATTGGGATACTCTATATCAGGACGCTGTATCAAAACTACATTTACTCCTGCTTCTATTGCTCCTGCAACCTTTTCTTTAGTTCCTCCAGCGTCTCCGCTATCCTTTGTCACTATATGCTTTATATTATAGTTTTGATATATGGCTTTGTTAAGCTCCTTTGTAAAAGGACCTTGGACTGCTATTATCTGCTTTGGAAGTAATCCTAGCTCTTCACACTTCTTCACTACAGAATAGGTAGGAAGGACTCTTGCATATAGCCTATCTATATCAAGGGAAGATGTAAATGTCTGTAGGTTGTTGCTGCCAGTAGTCAATAGAATATTCCCTTGAGTCTCCTTTAAATATAGCACTGCGCTGCTGTAGTCTGGAAAATAATGTACTCTATCGTATATATGTCCTTCCCTTTCAAATCTTAAATATTGTATTCCCATAAATTTACTTGCAGCAATGGCATTTTTTGAAACCTTGTCTGCATATGGGTGAGTAGCATCTATTATATATTGTATATTTTTTTCTCTTATAATCTTTTCCATATCAGCTTTTTCTAATCTTCCTGATATTATCTCTGTTATATTTTGAGCTGGTTCAACTAGTATGCCTCCATACTCTGTAGCTGTAGAAGCTATTACAGAATATCCTGTGCTTGACAGCAGCTCTATTATTTTTCTGCCATCGGATGTTCCCGACAAAACCAGTATCATAGCTTATATCCCCTAGGAGTTATCATCATTTCTTTTACCGAGTATGTATTTGAATTTCCTACAATAACTGTAGTAAACATATTTATTTCATATTTTAGCATGTCACCAAGGGTAGTCACTGTAACTGATTCGCCAGCTCTTTTAGCATTTCTGACTATGCCTACTACTGTATTTTCACTTTTATATTTCAAGAGTATCTCTCTGGCTATTTCTATTTGCTGTTGTCTTCCCTTGCTTTTAGGGTTATACAAACATACTACAAAATCTCCATCTCCTGCACAATGAAGTCTTTTTTCAATTAGAGACCAGTCTGTAAGCAAATCACTTAAGCTTATGGTGACGTAATCGTGCATAATAGGTGCTCCTAGAGAAGCTGCCGCTGCATTTGCGGCTGTAACTCCTGGTACTACCTCAACTTCTATATCACTTTTATCCTTTAATACTACCTCTAGCATTATTCCAGCCATTCCATATACGCCAGAGTCTCCACTGCTGACTAATGATACTACCTTTCCTTGCTTTGCATATTCTAAGGCTTCTATGCATCTTTCTATTTCCTTTTTCATTCCGCTAGAAGCCACTTCCTTATCTTTTATCATATCCTCCAACAAGTCAATGTAAGTCTTATATCCAACTATTATATCCGATTTATCTATAGCGCTTTTAGCGTGAAAAGTCATATGCTCTCTATTTCCCGGTCCTATACCTACTACATATATCTTGCCTATTTTGTTCATCTATACTTCCTCCCATATAGACAAAGTTATTCCATTATAAGATTTTTTTCTCATTAAAAAATGTCCTCTCTTAGCCGTAAGTGCGGCACAGGGCTCACAAACTGCACCTACTCCTATTGCTTTTCTCACAAACTCTGAGCATTGGAACTTATGCTCTACAGTTTTTATTTCTTCTCTATCCACTATTTTAACGACAGTTTTATAGTGCTTTGCAGCTTCAAATATTCCTACCTCATACTGCTTTACATCCACTGTTGCAAAATGCAGTATGCTTCTACAGTCAATATTCAAAGCCCTCAATGCTTCCTCTACTGCATTTATTATGGCTTCACTGCTAGTACCTGCCTTACAGCCTATTCCTATTATTATGCTCTTAGGTATTAGCTGGACCTGATACATGTTGTCAATATTCACAACCTTGTTAGTTATGTAGATTGTCCCCTTTGCTTCTCCTTCTGTTACTATGTTGTCAGGAAGCTTTATATCAATATTAATATCTGATTCTATGCGGACTAGCTCATTATTTACTATGAGCGCTGTAACATTTTTAGCATTAGTCATGCTAGATATACGGCAATCTAACTCTTCTGCTAAGGTATCCACTGCTATTAGACCATTCACATCTGACGCAGTAGTTATTACAGGCTGTCCTCCTATTTTATCTGCCAATAGCTTAGCAGCTTTATTTGCTCCCCCCAAATGTCCTGACAGCAGACTTATTATAAACTGTCCTCTTTCATCCATAACTAGTATGCCAGGGTCTGTAGTCTTATCTACTATATACTTGGCTATGCTTCTGACTACTATTCCAGTAGCCATGATGAAAAGTATAATATCATAGCTATAAAATACACTTCCTATAAATTCATCAAGCTTTTTATTTATTGTTATGGTCTCTTCATCAGCCCATTTTTCTAAGGTGTAAATATCTAAGCTTATATCATCTAGCAGTCTCTTTACTTTCTTGGCCTGCTGAACTCCTCCTTTAGTTAGTGTAACTACTGCCCAATTCACTTTGCACTCCTGTATTCATGACTAAAGCTCTTGTCATATAGCTTAGATAATTCATACTCATCACCTAGAAAGTCTCCAACTAATATCTGTGCGGTTTTAGTTATTCCCTCTGCCTTCACTTTTTCAGCTATATTGCTGAGATTTCCTATCACTATCTTTTGGTCCTCCCAGCTGGCTTTTTGTATAACTGCAACTGGTGTATTTTCTCCATAATGCTCCTTTAGTCTGTCTGCAACCTGCTCTATCATATGTACGGATAGAAATATTGCCATAGAAGCCTTATGTGATGCCAAGCTCTCAAGACTCTCTCTTTCGGGCACCTTTGTTCTTCCTTCTAGTCTAGTGCATATTATTGTCTGTGACACATTTGGAAGTGTAAATTCTTTTTTAATGGCAGCAGCTGATGCTACAAAGGAGCTAACTCCTGGTATTACCTCACTGTCTATATCCAGCTCTTCAAGAGCATCTATTTGCTCTCTTATGGCACCATATATACTAGGATCTCCTGTATGAACTCTGGCTACTTTTTTACCTTCTTTAATGCTTTTATCTATTACCTCTATTACTTCTTCCAATGTCATAGATGCACTATTATACACTAAGCTTCCTGCTTTTCTCCCTTGCAGCACCTGTTCATTTACAAGGGAACCAGCATATATGATTACATCAGCTTCATCTATTATTTTTTTACCCTTTATAGTTATAAGCTCTGGGTCTCCAGGTCCTGCACCTATAAAATATACCTTACTCATATTAGCCTCACCTCACTTCTTATCTGCGGATATAATGTATATTGGATTTTGAGCTTCCATCATGGTTAAGCTGCCTACTGCTCTTCCTTTTGCTATAGATACACATATTACTTCTATGTTCTCAAATCCACCTGACTTCATAAGCTCTTGTGAGCTATGCAGGTTTTCTATTGTAATAGCATTGACTACTATTCTGCCACCTGTTTTCAAATTTTGTGTTACCCATTCAAATATACCTGCTATATTTCCTCCAGTTCCTCCTAATACTACCTTGTCAACTTCTCCTATTTCGGTTAAAGCTTCTGGAGCTATTCCTTCTACCACATCTACATTAGACACTCCAAAAATACTCATATTTTCCTTAATAAGCTGTGTGCCTTCACTATTCTTCTCTACTGCATATATCTTTCCCGCATTAGCCACTAAAGCAGCCTCTATAGATATAGAGCCTGTTCCTGCACCTATGTCTACTATAGAATCTGTGCTTTTAAGTCTTAGCTTACTTATAGTAATGGTCCTCACTTCTTCTTTAGTCATAGGAACCTTCCCGCGTTTAAATAAGCTATCAGGTATTCCTGATGTGGCATAAGCCCATCTACTCATTGCTAATCACCACCACACAAATATGGTATTCTCTTTTCTCAGTAAATTCTTCAATGCTTCCTCTAGTTATTTTTTCATTTTCATATGATAGATTTTCTCCCACATACATTATCTTTTTGTCAATCCCATTTATCAATAACTCAGTGGCAATTCTATCTGGAGTCCACTTATTATCAGTAAGCAGTCCTACTTTATCATATTCTTTAACCTTTTCAACAAATCTATTTTCTCTGCCATGTAAGCTTGCCAAATAAGAATCTTCCCAGCTTTGCCCTATCCTTGCAAACATGTACTGCATAGAACTGATGCCTGTTATTACTTCCAGCTCCTCAGCATCAAAATGTCTCTTTAGATATCTAAGCATGCTATAAAATCCTGTATCTCCTGAGACCACTACAGATATCCTTTTACTATTTCTATTTTCTTTTATAAACTCTATCATCTGGGATAGGTTATTTCCCACTATAAAAGTAGATTTTCCGCTTATATCAATACTTTCAAGATTTCTCTTTCCTGCAATTATTATATCTGACTGAGCAATAACACTCAGCGCTTTAGGTAATATATAATCAGGATGACCTGGTCCAAGTCCAACTACTGATATTTTGTTCATGCCTTGAACGCCTCCAACATTAGACTACCTTTGCTGCATATGCCTAACATACCATGCTTCAAAGAAAAAATTAGTGTTCCAAACTTTATTTGTTCATAGGCTCTTTCTTCACATTTTTGGCTTATTTTCTGTGCAATAAATTCAAATACTTTTTCCATATTATTTTGTAGGATAAAGTCTACAGCTTCTTCTGTAGTGTTGCTCTCCATTATGCTTTTTACGAGCTGTCCGGAGCCTCCAAGGAGTGCACAGTTTGCCGCAAGGGTTTCTAGTCTGCCATCTGCTACCTTGCTATGAGTGTTAAATATTCCAGCAGCAACCTTAATGAGCTTTCCTATATGTCCTACAAAAAAGATTTCTTCCATATTGTATTCAACTGCTTTGTCTATCATAAATCCTATATAGTTGCTAGTCTTAATCAGCACCTTTTCGTTCAAATCGTACTTTGCCCCAAAATCCTTTCCATAGTTTCCTGGTGAAAAAATTATTTTTTTAGCACCCTGTTCCTTTAATATAGATAATTCTAGCTCTAAGGAGCTTTTAAGTGCTTCCTCTGACATAGGCTCAACTATTCCAGATGTACCTATTATTGATATTCCTCCTTCGATACCCAGCTTAGGGTTAAAGGTTTTTTTAGCTATTTCAACTCCATCTGGCGCAAATATTTTGATATTCACACTCTCACCTTCAGTGAGCACCTTACTAACCTCTGACAATATCATTTCTCTAGGCACTGGATTTATAGCGTACTCTCCTACAGGTACTGACAGTCCTGGCTTAGTAACTAGACCTATGCCTACTCCACCTGTTAAATTTATATTTCCTTCACGGTTTCTAGTAGCCTCTGCATATATTCTAATACCATCAGTAGAATCTGGATCATCTCCTGCATCTTTTTTTATGCAGCAAGATGCGCTTACATTGTTAAAGGATGACTCCTCAACCTTAAGCTTGAGCCTCCATCCCTTGGGAGTATCTATTTCTATAAACTCTAGGATTCTTTGAGAAAAAAGCATTTCAGCAGCAGCTTTTGCAGCTGCTGCTGCACAGGAGCCTGTAGTATATCCATATCTAAGCTTTTTACCATCCTTAACTATATATCTTTCTAGCATAATTTATCCTACAGCATGTACAAAAAGGCATTGATTATTGCCGCTGCAACAGTGCTTCCGCCTTTTCTTCCTCTAGTTATTATGTAGGGTATGCCTAAGTCCCTAATAGACTCTTTGGACTCTGCTGCTCCAACAAAGCCTACAGGTACCCCTATTATTAAATCAGGCTTTGCTTTTCCTTCTTCTATTAGCCTTTTTAGTGTAAACAATGCTGTTGGAGCATTACCTATTGCAAATATCCTTATGCTTGCATCTGAGGCCGCCTTTTCTAGAGCTATCATAGATCTAGTAATACCTGTTTCTATAGCTTTTTCTGCTACATCCTCATCATGAACAAAATTGAACATACGTACTCCAAACCTAGAAAGGCTCTTTTTATTTACTCCGCCTATAATCATTTGAGTATCTGAATATATACAGTATCCGTCCTTTATTGCTTTCTTCCCTGCTTCGATAGCCTCTGGATGAAATTCAAGCAAATCTGCATATTCAAAATCAGCAGTAGTATGGATTACTCTCTTGACTATTTTTCCCATAGCTTCTTCGAATTTCTTTTCTCCCAATTCTTCAGTTATTATTTCAAAGCTTCTGCGCTCTATTTCTTTGGGGTCTTTTACATAATCATTCAAAATTAATTTCCTCCTAATCTTCCGATTGGTAACAGTTTTGAGGCACTCTAGTGAACAAATTATTATGACCTCCACTTCTATAAGTGTAGGGTACCTTTTCAACTTCAGGTGGGGTAGAGTCTCTATCTGAAACCCCGATGTTCAGCTTTAGCTAAACAATTTCACTATCAGTTTTCTATTCCTTTTCTGGCAGGTACTCCCTGTCTATAATAGTGCTTTATCTCTGTCATTTCAGTAACCAAATCAGCAAGCTCTATTAGCTTTTCTTCTGCATATCTGCCTGTTATTATTACCTCCACATGAGGAGCTCTGTTTTTTATAGCATCAATAGCCTCTTCCACAGTAAAAAGCTTATAGTATATAGCTATATTCAGCTCATCTAATACTACTACATCATGCTTTCCTTCTGTTAAAATTTTTCTACAGGCTTCTAATCCATCCTTAGCTAGCTGTATATCTTCCTTAGTAGGCTTGTTAAATATAAAGCAGTCCCTACCAAATTGATGTATTTCAAAGTTAGGCAATATGCTTTGGCTCTCAAGCTCGCTATACTTCATTCCCTTTATAAACTGGCCAAAATACACCTTCTTTCCTGCACATACTGCTCTTAGAGATAAGCCTAAAGCTGCTGTGGTCTTACCTTTACCGTTTCCAGTGTATACATGTACATAGCCTTTGTCCATTATATTCCCCTCCAGTCTACCTATTTTTAAATTCCTGACATTTATTTAAAAACTCCTCTAAAAAGCCTATATTGCTATAGAAGTGAATATGAGGATATCCGGCTACTACATTGTTCTTTACTAATCCGCACTTCCACTCTCCTATGAATTTTTCTCTATACTTGGTTACATGATAGTAGTATTTTAGTCTATCATTTTCCTCTATACAGGATCTGTGGAACTCATGACCTCGTATTTTTATTCGCGTTTTAGTCTCAATATTTAAGTAGCCAAAGCGATTCAATCTATTTGTCATCATAGCTTTAGTATCGAAAAAACCAACCATTTCATGATATTGACCCTGTAAGTCTACTATCCCTTTGGTCAGATACATTAATCCTCCACATTCTGCATAGGCAGGGAGTCCTTTATCTAGCCACTCTTTAATGTCTTTTCTCATGGAAACATTTTCTTCCAGCTTCTCTGCAAATATTTCTGGGAAGCCTCCTCCTATGTAAAGACCATCTAGCTCAGCAGGGAGCTTAGTATCTTTTATAGGACTGAAGGGTAGAAGCTGAACTCCTGCTTCCTCCATCAACTGTAGATTGTGCTCATAGTAAAAACTAAAGGCAGTATCCATTGCTATGCCTATTTTAAGCTCCTTATACTTCATATGTATATCCTTAACAGGATTTGCTGCTGGCTCAATATCCTCTACATTTGCAATATCCTCTAAAGCATCTAAGTCAATATATTTCTCTACAAGCTCTGTCAGCACATCTATTTTTTTATTTAGCTCCTCTACTTCATCAGCAGGTATTAGACCTAAATGTCTGCTTTGTAAGGATACTCCTATATTCTTAGGTAAATATCCTAGACATTTTATTCCTAAATCCCTTTCAACCACAAGCCTCATCATCTCGTAGTGCTTTTCACCACAGACCCTGTTAAATATTACGCCCTTAACATCTACATCCTTGTCATACATCGTATAGCCCATTACAAGAGCCGCTGCACTTGTGGACATGGCGTTTCCATCAACTACTAATATTACTGGAGCCTTTATGATTTTAGCTACATGAGCTGTACTTCCATTGCTTTTATCTATTCCAAAGCCATCATGCATTCCCATGACCCCTTCAATAATAGATATATCCATGTTCTGATTGCTCTTATTGAACAAATACCTTACAGTATCGTTGTCTAAAAGCCAGCTATCTAAGTTATATGAAGGATTTCCTGTAACAAACCTATGAAAGCTAGGATCTATATAATCAGGTCCAACCTTGAAGGGCGCAACCTTTTTTCCTCTCCTAGTAAGTGCTGCCATAATCCCTAAGCTTACTGTAGTCTTTCCACAACCACTATGGGTCCCAGCTATTACTACTCTTTTCATTACATTAGCCTCCCTTTTGGCAAAATAAACTAAACCTTATTGTAATTACTATTCTCAACCAACTTTAGAAATACAATAAAAATATTAAGCGAACATTTGCAGGGCACGACTATAATTCTTAGCGAATGTAGGCTAAAAATCCGTTAAGCAGCTTGCACTGTCCGAGCGAAGCGAGTTTGCAAGCTGTAGGATTTTTAGCTGGAATGAGCTATAGAATTATTCGTGACCGAAACCGTGAGTGTATATTTTTATTGTATTTCTGCTTAATCGTGAATTGTAAAAGTCCGTCTATTAAACAGGTATAATATATGGAGTCTTATCTCCATTTCTTTTTAATATATCTACTTTAATATCATATACACTTGATATATTTTCCTGAGTCAGTACCTTTTCGGGGGTATCCATAATTCTGATTTCCCCTTTATCTAGCAGTATAAGATAATCGCTATATCTTCCTGCAAGATTTATATCATGTAATGTCATTATTATAGTCAGCTTTTTTTCTCTGTTGAGCTTCCTGCATAGCTCCAGTATTCCAACCTGATATTTTATATCCAGATTAGATATTGGCTCATCTAATATGAGTATTTCTGGTTCTTGGGCAAGGGCTCTGGCTATCATAACTCTCTGCTTTTCTCCACCGCTTATTTCGTTGATGCCTTTATCCCTAAATTCCCAGACTCCAGTATTTATCATAGCTTCCTTAGCTATTTCTATATCTTTTCTGCTCTCGCTTTTGAATCTGCCTATATAAGGATACCTTCCCATAAGCACAACATCAAAAACAGAAAAATCAAACTGAATATCTGCGCTTTGGTGAACAACTGCTATTATCTTAGCTAGCTCCTTGTATTTAATATTAGATACATTTCTATTGTTTATCAGTATGTTTCCACTGTTAGGCTTTAGGATATTGCATATGTTTTTTAAAAGAGTAGTCTTACCGGAACCATTTGGTCCCAATATGCTTACAAAGCTGCCCTTGGGAATATCTATGCTAGTGTTCTTTAGCACTTCATCCATATCGTATTTAAATGTTAGATTCTCTATAAGCACTGCAGTATTCATAATGTACACCTCAAAGATAAATTTTATTTAAACCTTCCAATTCTATTAACAGGTATTGGAAAACGCTCTTTCAACTTTTCATATTCATTTTCATCTATAGAAATTATAGCACAGGTTGCAGGTCCCGCAGATTTATTTAAGTCTAATATCATATTTTCATCCAAGCAAAAGGTCAGATTATTAGTCCTTGCTATTTCCTTCAGCTCATATAATATGCCCTTTGAGCCTACTGGTAGAATTTCGTATATACTAGGGTTATTTTTCAGCTCTAATAAATGCTGAATAGATAATATATCCCCTTCGTCCTCTAATATCTCATGACCCACCTTGGGAATTCCAACTACTACGGCTAATGAGCATGATACAGCTCTTGGCTGCTTCCAATTATTCCTGTCTATCATGCCAATTATGGTTATTCCCATGCCAGTTTGACATACTGGAAAATTTTCTTCTGTACTTCCTGTAATTATTTGAATATCAGTTAAACCCAATGGTTCTACAGCCTTCTTAATTCCTTCAATTATTCTTTCTCCAGTATCGTTCATCTCTACTGACAGAGTATTCACTATGGTTATAGGCTCTGCTCCAATGGCTAATATTTCCTTAAGGACCACTTGGACAGTTAAATCTCCTAGAATCTTTGGGTCTACTTGAACTAAATCCCTTTCTTTGTTTCCTATGGCACCAGATGAATCACAGGCTATTACAATAGCTTGCTCTTTATTTATATCGATAAATGTCAGATCTCTAAATTTGCTTATCTTCATAATATCAGTCCTAGCTCATTCTTTTATTGAGTGCTTTAAAAACTAACAGAGCCAAGAGTACATTAGCTGCTGAGGCTAAAGTAAGAGGCACGATAAGAGCACTAAAAAGAGCCCAACCACTAAATGGAAGTCCAAAGATAATTGACAATGGCACTGCAATTAAAGTTCCCACAGGTCCATTTAATACTATTGCAATAACAGAAGCAACAATGCCTCCTCTTTTCTTATAGATAGCTCCAAATAAATAAGCTATTAACCCCATCTCTATGACTAAGAATATATGCATAGGCAATGTCATAGGAAATCCACTGGTTGCTGCTGTAAGTAAATGTCCAAGTGATGCTACAATAGCACCTTCAACTGGACCTAAAAATAATGCAGCAAAAAATCCAGGCATAGAATCAAATGCAATACTTCCACTTACTTTTATCATTGCTCCTACTGCGGATAAACCAATGAGCATTCCACAATAGGTTAATCTCATAGCATTGCTTTTATTGTGAAAGACGTTAGATGTCTTCATTCTTACCCCTCCAATTTATTATAAAATACTAGAGAAAAATTTCATGAAGCAAATATATTAAATAGATATAGAGCAAATATAAATACTCCTTGGGAAAATTCTATCATAAAGCCTATAGTGTCACCTGTCATGCCGCCAATTTTCTGTTTTATATTTTTAGTCGCTATAAGTACAGCTAAATATGTAATAATCAGTATAATAAGAGCCTGCAAATTAAGAAGCAAAATTGTAAAAATACAGCTAAATATAATTGCAAAAATAGCTTCTCCTGCTCCACAATTTTCAACAAATGCTTTTCCCATTCCCTGTCCTTCTCTGGCATATTTGCTGATTGAAGCTGATAACATAGCTGCACTACGTCCTACTATAGGGACTAGAATAATGAATTTTGCATCTATATAGCTTGTAAACACTACATTCCATATTAACAATAAGAATATACCAATAACTCCAAAGGTGCCTATTCTACTATCCTTCATTATCTCCAGAATCTTTTCCCTATCTCTGTTGCTGAATATACCATCAAATGTATCTGCCAGTCCATCTATGTGCAGACCACCTGTTATACATATATAAATAACCCAAGCTAATAAAGCCATTATAGGTCCATGGATTACATTTTGAAAAAGCACTGGAATGTACATGGCAGCTCCTATTAGCAAGCCAATAAGAGGAAGTAGCTTAATTCCTCTTATAAAATCCTTTTCGATATATTCATAGTTATACCTTATTGGTATCCTTGTAAAAAAGGTTATCATCAATAGTATGCTTTTCATAATAAACCTCACTTAATCCTTACAGGGATGCCTGATACTGTAAGGTACACCTCATTAGCTTGTTTTGCCAGATACTGATTTACTCTTCCAGCAATATCTCTGAATATATTTCCTAATCTATAGGAAGGAACTAACCCCATTCCCACCTCATTAGTTACTATAATCAGCTTCTTTTCATATCTATTTACTATCTTTAGTAGTTCTGTTACTTCATTTGATATATTTTTTTCTATATGTTCTATTTCTTCCATAGAGCAATTATCAAAATCCACATCACTTTCTAAAAGAATATTAGAAACCATCAGTGTCATGCAGTCTAAAAGAACCAAATCAGCCTCAATAAAATCTTGACTTTTTTTTAGTTCACAGAATTCCTTATATCTTTCAATGGTGGCCCAAGTACTTGGTCTAGAAGCTTTATGTTTAGATATTCTATCCTTCATTCCCTCATCAAATGCTATGGCTGTAGCTATATAAACTACTTTATTGCCAAGCTCCTTGGCTTTTATCTCTGCTAAACTGCTTTTGCCACTTCTAGCTCCTCCTGTAACTACAATAATTTCAGCCATTTAACCACCTCATATTAGCTTCCTGCTTTTGGATTTTTTTAATAGATATAGGAAGAAGGGCCCTCCAAATAATGAGGTAATCACCCCTACAGGTATCTCAACTCCTGGTACTATGGTTCTTGCTAGAGTATCGCTTACCAGTAAAAATATACCTCCGCCTATAGCTGATACAGGTAAAATTACTCTATGATCTGCACCAAATATGAGCCTAAATAAATGTGGTACTATTATACCTACAAAGCCTATTATTCCGCTTACTGATACAACACAGGCAGATAGCAAGGAGGCAGTAACTAATATAATTTTCTTTACTCTCTCCACATTTACACCTATGTTCTGGGCAGCTTCTTCTCCCATAACAATAGCATTCATTTCTCTTGAAAGTGATATTAGAAATATAAGCCCTATTGCTACAGGGATAATTATTATTCCTATTTGCTCCCAGCTAGCACCATTAAAGCTGCCCATAGTCCAATTGACTATTCTGGCTAGCTCGTCATGATTGAATATCATCATTATGGATATTCCAGAGGATAAAATAGAACTCATCACAATACCTGCTAAAAGTATGGATGTAGTAGATATCTTACTCCCTATTCTAGCTAAATTATAGACTATAAATGTAGTAATCAATGCTCCACCAAAAGCTAGTATGGAGGTAGCACCAAAACCGATTATCCCTGCGTTAAGCTTTAACAGAATCCCAATAGTTGCCCCAAAAGCAGCCCCTGATGATACTCCCATTACATAGGGATCTGCCATTGGATTTTTAAATATAGCCTGATAGGAGCTTCCTACAACTGCTAAAACACTTCCTACTATAGCTGCAAGTAGTATTCTAGGTAATCTAATGCTTAATACAATAAATATATTTGTCTCTTTAATATCGCTAATATCAATTAAAGAACTTAAATATCTAATCTTGCTGAGTATTATTTTTACTGTATCCTCTAAAGGTATCTTTACCGAACCTAGAGTTATAGAAAAGAGTATTGAAAAAACTAGTATAGCTAGCAATATTAAAATCTTTATTCTGTTATTTTTCATCATGTATTATCACATACCTTAAAATATTTAGAAGCTTAATTTTTTAACTATATCTTTATGGAACATCTCAATAAGCAGCTTTAATCCCTCATCTGTTGCCCTTGCTGAAGGTCTGCTGAATAAATCTATATTTACTACCTTGAAATTATTGTTTTTAATAGCCTTTAATCCTTTATAGTTGGAGCTTTTAGTCATAGTGTCATAATCCCATTCTGCACCGAATAAAATGTCAGGATTTTTATCAATAAGCTGTTCTAAGCTATAATTCCAGCCTGTTACATCATCTGCTACATTTATTCCACCAGCTAGTCTTATTAACTCTGCTACAAATGTATCCTTTCCTGCTGTATATTCGCCATACTGTCCTGTTCCTACAACATAATAAGCTGTTGGTTTATTCTTAATATTATTTGTATACATCTTCACTGTCTCTACCTTTGACTTCATACTAGAAACTAATGCTCTTGCTTCATAGTTTTTATTTACTATAGCTCCTAGCTTTAATATGTCCGCATAAGCCTCTTCTAATGTTTTTGGCGATTCTTTAGCAAGTATTGATATCTTAGCTGTTTCCAGCTTCTTAAGAACCTCTTCCTTATAATGAGTAGCTGCTATTATAAGCTCTGGATTCAGGTCTACTATAGTCTCAATACTAGGGTCAGTCATACTACCAACATTCTTTATAGCTGAAACCTCTGCTGGATAATTGCAGTATTGAGTTCTTCCCTTTATTTTGTTTCCCGCGCCTATGGCAAATAATGTCTCTGTCACATCTGGAGCTAGGGATACTATTGTGCTTGGCTCCTTTGATACTGTATATTTAATTCCATTGCTTTCTATTGTTACAGGATAAGTTATTTTACTTTGCTTGACAACCTTTGTTCCATTAGTGCTTTTATCCCAAGTAACATCATAGCCTAGTGTTTCAAGTATGAATCTAAGTGGCAAATATGTTTCTTGTCCACTTTTATAGGCTTTAGCGTCTAGTGTAAATTCTGTATTGTTTACTTTAACCTTATTTGTGTTCAAAATAAATTTAAATTCCACTTCTTTGTTCTTTACTGTTGCTGTATTTTGGTTTAGTGTAAAATCTAATCCAAGGCTTTTCAAGCTGCTGCCTGCTACAAAGCTTCTTCCTTCCTTTGAATTGGTAGTTAATGCTTTTATACTTCCATCTAGATTTAAATTAGTTGTTGCTGCAAATGCTAAGCCTGAAAAAAGTGCAGTTATTAAAATTGAAATCAAAAGTAATTTAGATATTTTTTTCATTATGTTAACCTCCTATTTTTAATCTTCTATGAATTGTCTAATCTCTGATATTATTTTACAGTTTTCTTCTCTTGTTCTTACTGCTATCCTAATATATTTATCTGATAATCCTTGAAAATCATCACAGCTTCTAATATAAATTTTTTTATCTAATAAATACTCCTTTAATGAATTTGCATTACATTTAAGAAGCTTTATTAGAAAAAAGTTTGTTTCACTTTCAATTACCTTGATATATGGTATTTTTTTTAATTCATTGTAGAGAAATTGCTTTTCCTCAAGGTACCAGCTTCGAGTCATATTAAAATAACCCCTGTCTTCTAGAAGCACTGGTATTCCACTAAGGGCAAGACTATTTATTGTCCAGGGCTCCTTCATTTGGTTTAGCTTGAGTATAATATCCTCTTTTCCAATGCCATATCCAAGTCTTAGACCTGGTACTGCAAATATCTTAGTCATTGATCTAAGTATAAATATGTTATATTTCTCAATTAGGGATATGCAAGAGGCTTTATTAGTGAAATCTATAAAGGACTCATCTATAAATAAATATGCATTTATTTCAGCAAGCTTATGAAGTATGGGAACCAGCCTATCTATATCCGTAAATACTCCTGTCGGATTGTTTGGATTGCAGATAACTAATACTTCTGGTTTTATACTATCTATTTCAGAAATAAGCTCTTCTGTTTGTACGGTAAAATCCTTTTCTTCATCAGTATAGTAGTTATATATGCTGCTCCCCGATAGCCTAAAGGCCTTACTATATTCAGTAAATGTAGGCTTTACAATAAGTACCTTTTTAGGTCTTAGGCTTCTAGCAAATAGGTATATAAGCTCTGTAGCCCCATTTCCAAGTATGAGCTTTTCACTTTTAACACCTAAGTATTGGCCTAAGGCTTCCTTTCCAGTTGCACCATCTATTTCAGGATACCTTGCCATTTTTTCAAGCTCTTTTTTAAGTGCTTCTATTAATTTCTCTGGTACTCCTAATGGATTTATATTGACACTAAAATCCATTACTTCTTCATGATTGTCTCCGTAGTATCCACCATGTTTATTCATACAAATTTCTCCTTGCTATATGTATTAGTGCTTAGATAATATTTAATATTGCTATTATGATGAGGACCATAACAAGCTCTGAACCATACATTATCTTTATGGTATCTTTTATATGCATTGGATTTAATTTTTTATGGGCATCTCCCATGGTTGGTTTATATACACTTTGTCCAAAATATGTATTTGTACCACCTAGCTGTACTTCAAGCAAACCTGCAACTGCTGATTCTGGATATCCGCAATTAGGGCTTTTATGATTTTTTCTGTCTCTTATAAGTATTTCCATTCCTTTCTTGCCCTTATATCCTAGTACTGTTCCAGCTAATATCATTAAAACGCTTCCTATTCTAGCTGGTACAAAGTTTGCAATGTCATCAAGCTTAGCAGATGCAAAGCCTATCTTAGTGTAAGGCTCCTGCATGTAGCCCACCATAGAGTCTAGTGTGTTTATTACCTTATACAAGAGAATTCCTTGAACAGGAGCATCAAAGCAAAATCCTATTCCTAAATAGAATAGTGGAGCAAGAACTCCATCTATTGTATTTTCTGCAACAGTTTCAACGGCACCCCTTGTTATATCATCATTATTTAACTGGCTAGTATCTCTGCCCACTAGATAAGACAGCTTCCGTCTGCCTTTTTCTATATCATTTAATTCTAAGGCTTTATATACCTTCATGGTCTCTACTTCTAGGCACTTAGCAGCTAATAATGAGTATATAAAGTATATTTCTAAAGCTGTTTTAAAAAATGGGTGTACTAATTCTGCTAAATTTAAAATCAAAACTGATAATGCTAAAACCGTAGCTATTGTAGCTCCAGTTAGTATAAATCCACCTTTTTTTAAGTCCAACCATTTTATACTTCTGATAAGCTTCTCATATTTCTTTATGGTTACTCCTATGAAGCGTATTGGATGAGGCCAATTAGGTGGATCACCCAGAATAAAATCTAAGCCTACTGAGGCAATGAGTATAATACTATTAAACATTTTACAACCCCATTATTTCTTTAATCTTTTCTATGTCAGCACTATTTCTAACTATGTCTGCTAGTCTTTCAAATTCATTATTTCTTAGCTCCTTGTAGCGGTGTTGGTTTAAGCTGGACTCTTCCTCCATATTTAATTGCTGGAATAAGCTTTCTCTTGTACACTTGTTGCTATCAACAAGGCTATCCTCTTCTTCTAGATTTACTTGTATATAAGGAATTACACCGAGGCAAGGCTTATTCACTAGCTCTTCTATCATCTTTATGCCTGGCTTTAGCAGTTCAACATCTCCTCTGAACTTGTTTATTATGAAGCCTTTTATTCTCTTTCTTTCATCCTCTGACATTAGCATGATAGTACCATAAATAGCTGCAAAGACCCCACCTCTATCTATGTCTCCTATTAGGATTACTGGAGCATCTACTAATTCTGCTAATCCCATATTTACAATATCATTTTCTCTAAGATTAATCTCTGCTGGACTGCCTGCCCCTTCAATGACTATAGCTTCAAAGGATGAATCTAATCTATCATATGCTTCCTTTATAATGCCTCTAAGCTCTGGTTTTTTATTGTGATATTCAACTGCATTCATGTTTTTCATAGGTTTTCCATTTAGTATGACTAGGCTTCCAATATCACTCATTGGTTTTAAAAGTATAGGGTTCATATTGGAAGTAGGCTCAATCATGGCAGCCTCTGCTTGGATAGCCTGTGCAATTGATATTTCTTTATTATCTTTTATGAAAATGGACTTAGAAGACATATTCTGTGATTTAAAAGGAGCTACATTATAGCCGTCTTGCTTTAATATTCTGCATAGTGTTGCAGTTAGTATGCTTTTACCAACAGATGATGCAGTTCCTTGAAGCATAATATTCTTTGCCAATAAATCACCTCCCATATATATATCTGATGTGAATCGAGAAAATTAATTAGTTCGAAGAGGAAGTATGTAAGCGTCCGAAACAATCGGGTTAGGTCATTAGCAGTCAAACAACACAAATTTGTTCACTCCCTACGGTCGTGCAAATTTGGTGTTTGGTGCATTTGACCTACCAGCGATTCTTTCGGAAAAGCATNNACATAGGGCGCCCTATGTGTTAAATTCATATAATGAAAATCACATGCTCCCCTCCGGAACAGTTAGTACCTTGTTTCATGGCAGGTCTCCTGACTTACAGATCGCTTTACTCTCTTCTCCTTCCCAGTTTCCTAGTGGATAATAGAAGATTTCATCCCTGTTTACAGTAGCGGGGGCTGTAGAGGATTTACACCTCTTTCCCTTTTAACTTCCTTTTAAAGAAGCACCCTGAAACTATTTAATTGTCTTTCGATTTCAGTATATTTCAAGAATAGTTTTTTGTCAATAGTGCCAATGGGAATCCAGGATGTCCCTTGGTTACCCTTGGCTATTGCCTATGTGACAGCAACTCTCCCTTTGTCGCTGCTCTTTGTCACGATATGGCTCTAGATGTGCTATAAGGTGTATATTATCATTAATATCCTGCCGTATTCTTTCTTCAATCAAATGAATTAGTTGATGAGATGCTTCTACACTGATATTTGGCTCCATCATTATATGCATATCTATATGAAGATCGCTTTCGCTGCCTCTACTTCTTATTTTGTGTATATCTTTAACCTGTTCAAAGCTCAATACAATGTTTCTTATGGTTTCTGTATCTACTACTGCTTTGTCAACTAAAATACTACTATTATACATGAAAATTTCATAAGCCGTATGAAAAATAAATCCTGATACAACAATTGACACAATTGGATCAATTACTGATGGTAGCCCTAACTTTATGCATATTATAGACACTAAAACTCCAAGTGATATATAGATATCACTTCTCGTATGCATAGAATCTGAAATCAAAATCTGACTATTTAGCTTTTTGCCCTTTCTGTATTCAAATAAACATACAAAGATATTTATACATAGAGTTAGTAGAAGGACTAAAAGGCTTTCTACTGTTATGTCTAGCACAACAGGATTAAATATCCTATTAGCTGATTCTAGAACTACTTTTCCCCCTATTAAAATTAACATAGCTGAGATAAACAATCCTGATAGGGTTTCAAACTTTTTGTGTCCATAGGGATGGTCCTCATCTACAGGTTTTGAAGCAAAATGTATTCCAACTAATCCAACAATATTTGAGGAACCATCTGTCAATGAATGAAACCCATCTGCGGTCATACTAGTGCTATTTATAATATTTCCCATTACAATCTTTAGTATTGCAACAATTAAGTTAGCAGATAGAATTATTAATAGTATAAGTTTTACTTTTCTAAAGCTACTGCTCACAAAATTCCCCCTTTTTATAATGAGACCCTTATTTATGACAAAAACCTGTGAAACTATATTGTATATTTTATAGTCCCACAGGTTTTATTTCCTGCTGCCAAATAAGGCCCGGCTTCATGCTTTATTCATTGCATGGCCTGATCTTTTATTTATTATTTTAAAGGTTTCAATAACTATCCTATTAATATTCTATGCTAACTGCTTTAAAAGGTTCTTGTTTTTTCACTTTTATATTGAGTTGCACCTCATGAAGAGGTTGTTGATTTCGTAATCTTATCTATTTTAACTTTTCTACCACAAAATCTGTATTTAAGAAAAATGCTTGTCTTTTATCCTTGTCCTCTATGTCTTCAAATCCTATTTGGTAAACTGTTGGATTAGTATTAGATTTTACAGTTAGTAGTTTATATTTTGAATCATAGGAACAAATGTATCTAGTATAAGTATTGTGATTATACTTTTTGTTTCTTACAAATCCATTTGGCATAGCCACTGCGCCCATTATATTATAAGAATATGAAAGTGCCTCTTTAGAACTGTTAGGTTTAACATTCATTTTAGTTAAATAAAAGGCTTTAATGAATCTAGAAACTGGATCATAGCCGCCCGGCAAATTTTTAGCAGAGTTAAAGCTTTCAAGATTATCTAAATCTAAAAGTTGATGCAGTCTTCTAACATGAGATTCAAAGCCTGGTGAATTGGTCATTACATCATATGGATTCTCGAAACACACCAATTTCCCTTTTTTAGGTTCAATAACTATACATCTTTTAGTTGAATCAGCAAACATAAAATGAAAATCTGGCGATATTACATTTTCTTCCCTATGGTCTTTAGTAGATATATGGATATTTGGTAAGTCTTTAGTTAATTCATCTACGGATTTATAATTTGCAAGAGCATAGGTAAAATAATCTAAGCTAGAAATATTAACTTTTTCAGGTTCTATTTTTTTAGAATAAAGATTAAATCCTGAAAATTCGTTGGTAATCCCTATTAATCCATGTTCATTTACACCATCTTTTAATGGATCTCTATTTTCAAAACATATCCCTAATGTCTTATATTTTGAATACAAGGGCTTGCCCACTAAGTCATCACAAAAATTATAATTTTTTGGCAAATAAATTACATTATATTTTAAAGGAATCTCATAATCCATTGTCCTTCCCATGACACAACCATCTTCATAGTTTATTTTTATACCTGTACACATAATATACCTCTCATTCATTTTATATATTTTTCAAAAACTACTACTGATTATTCTTCTCTAAGAATAGATTATCTATTATTATATCATTAGATTTAAATACGAAACGATATCTCCTGTATAATTGTAAATGAGGTGAAGGCTTTTGGATAAGGTATAAAAATAAATTTGCTTATATTATTCTTAGTTTTGAGAAATCTAAATTAATTTTAAATTCCTATGAATCTTTCCTCTGTTACTACAATTTGTTCATTAGAAGTATGGAATATATAAAGTTCTCTTGACGGATTCTCTAAATGCAGAGTCTTATAACCTTTCCATGCATTTGTAGAATCATTATATTCAGAAATAACTGCCATATCCTGAATTTCCCTTTTATTATTTTGAGATATAGCTTTTAATGCTTCTACTAACACCCATCGATTGGGGTATTGTTCTCTTACTCCTTTCCACTTCAAACTACTCACCCCATAATAATTATATTTTAATTATATATTAAAAAGCTCTGAGCCAAAGCAGAAAACTGCATTAACGTAACAACATATATTGGATAATGGCTCTCAATATGAGCCACTACCCTACTACATTTATTGCATTTTCCTTAATCTTATTAACTAATTCCACTATTTTCTTCTGCTTAGAGCCATCAAATAGCTTTATAAATTTATGAGGTTTGTCAAATGGTGGTTGAACTAGTGTTGAAACATCTTCTATATATCCATTTTGAGCTACGTAATCTACTATCTTATTTATGAATACTATCTGTTCTTGATTTAAAGATTGTTCATTAATAAAGTCTGAAAATACACTCATAGCTGCATCCTGTTCTATCTTGGCTATTTTTCTAATCATTAGTCCAAATGGGGTATCTCCAAACTCTCGTGTATAGTCCTCTTTTGTCCCTAGCTTATTTGTTAAAATTTCTTCTAAAGTCTGATAATCCAACTTAGTAAGCGGAATGTTATTTCTAAGCTTATGAATCGCAACATTGTTTTTGTTTTCTTCTATGTATCTATTAACCTTTAATTTATAGTCTGTAAAATCATAAGCTGCGTCCATCTCTTCTCCTTCTTTTACAAGAAGTACATCATCACTGATATTAGTATATATAATTTTACCTTTACCTTCATCTACTAAAAATTTTATTAATTCTCTTAGTTCCACTCTAACCTTTTCAAATGTTAAAATATCTGTTTTATCCCAGAATTCATCAGTTCCGATGATATTAATTAGTTCTAGTTTTTCTTTTATCTGTGGTATAGTAGCTCTTTTTAAAAGTTCAATACAAGTATTTTTAAGCTGCTTCTGAGCTCTTC
This sequence comes from Firmicutes bacterium UBA3546, assembly GCA_002376545.1. GTDB lineage: Bacteria > Bacillota > Clostridia > Tissierellales > Proteiniboraceae > Proteiniborus. The sequence goes on from DFOH01000041.1 coordinate 213,624, forward strand.
TAAACCCTTTCCTTCCTTCAATTTGTGCTAGCATAAGACCATACATAAAATTATCAAAGCCCTTAGCATGTTCGTCCTTATCATCCATGAATACAATAGGCGCTAAATATGTTGTTAGGTCATGTTTATCTAATTCAGAAATATAGACAAAAGCTTCTTTTATCTTGTATTTTTCAATATATTTAAGCTGTAATCTTACAGATATTAGCTCTATATTTAAGGCTAAGATTTGTCCTACTACTGTATCTATTAATGTTTTTCTTAAATCTTGATACCCTTCATCTGCAAAGGTACTATCTTGTAGATTATAAATTAAAGATACTCGTTTTAAAAAAATCAGTTCACTTAGACTCTTAGAATCATTTCCTTCAAAGCCTTCTTTATTTTCACGGAAAAATTCAAAATTTCCTAGATAATCAAATATAATAAAGAATTTCTTGTCCTTGCCTTCTCCAAAAAGGTCTTTACAAAGCCTTGTTCCCCTACCTATCATTTGCCAGAACTTAACCTTTGAACGAACTCTTTTAAAGAATACCAGGTTCACTATTTCAGGCACATCTATACCAGTGTCAAGCATATCTACTGATACCGCTATATATGGAGCTTTTTCAGGGATTTTAAATTCAGCAATAATGGTTTGAGCATAATTATCATCACATACTACTCTTTTTATGAATCCTCCCTTGTACTGAGGATATAGTTTGTCAAATCTCTCAATTATATATTGAGCATGGTTCTTATTTTGAGCAAATATAATAGTCTTCCCAATTCTATCTCCACCTGCTACCTTAATACCCTTAGTCATTAGCTCCTCTAGTACCATGTCAACGGTATTTTGATTAAATATAAATTTATTAACATCAGTTGGAGGTATGAAATCGGGCATTTCCCCATCTTCATCCGTAAAATCCTCCTCGTATCTTTCCTTTTCTTCCTCTGGTAAGTCATCGTATGTTATACCTTGGTCTAATATCTTTGTAGTCACTTCAATATTATAATATGGAACAAGTACATTATCTTTTTCTACTGCCGTTTCATAATCATAAGCATAGGTAGGTATACCATGCTCCATTTCAAAGAAATCATAGGTATTTCTATCTACTTCAGTTTTTGGTGTAGCAGTTAATCCTACTAAAATACTATCAAAATAATCGAATATGGCTCTATATTTTTTAAATATACTCCTATGTGCCTCATCAATAATTATTAAGTCAAAATGTGCAGGACTAAATAATCTTTGACCAGATTCATTTTTAGCTGTATCAATTGCATTTAGCATAGTAGGATAAGTAGAAAATACAATTCTTGCATTTTTATCGTCTTTATTAGATAAAAGATTGCATAGGGACATGTCAGGCAAATAATTCTTAAAGTCATCCTTAGCCTGATTTACTAGTGCAGTTCTATCTGCAAGGAATAGAACATTAGTTATATGCCCTCCTCTTGATAGTACATCAGTAAGGCTTGAAGCTGTTCTTGTCTTACCCGTTCCTGTTGCCATGACTAATAGATGCTTTCTATGACCTTTTTCTATAGCATCACATATGGCTCTAATTGCTTCTTTCTGATAATATCTATCTGTAATCCTATCATCTATGATTAGCTTATTTAAAGCCTTGCGGCTACTTCTTCTATTTATTAGCTTTTCAAGATTGCTCTTACTAAATACACTGCTTACTTTTCTTTGAGGAGAAGTTTTATCATCCCATATATAAGTGTCAAATCCATTTGTATTAAATATAATAGGGCGTCTACCTGTTTTTCTCTCTAAGGAATCTGCATAAAGCTTAGCCTGTTGAAGTCCAATGTTTGGATCCTTTGATGTACGTTTTGCTTCAATTAATGCAAGAGGTAATCCATCTTTACCATACAGAACATAATCCACATATCCAGTCTGTCCTTTTATATTCATCATATCGTCTACTTCAACTTCTTCTAGACAATCATCTCCTATTGTCCAGCCTAAAAGCTGTAGGTCTACATTTATATACTTCTTTCTAGTCTGAAACTCTGAAATATCTTCAGGGGTAAAGTTACGTTCTTCCTTATGCTTCTCTTTTTCTTCTGTAAGCTTACCACTCATTTTTTCTATGGCCAATCTTAGTGTTTCTATTTCAGAATCCTTTTGAGAAATTAGGCTATTCATTTCTTTAATCTTATCTTGATTTAAAGCTACTTTCCTATTAGGGATTAGTTCTTCATTAAATTCACGCTCTACATAATCCTTTCCATAGCAATAATCAATCCATTGAATAAATTCAAAAAGGGATTTAAGTGATAGAATTGCATCACTGCGGTTAATTTTCTTTTCGGTGTGTACTGCTAAATTTCCTAGTTTTATTATATAGGGCAGTTTGTTCCAGGTAGCTATTTCTAGGGCAAACTTAAAGGATGGCTCATGAATCAGAGCCTGTAGATTATCCTTATAAGGCATAGAAATAGTATTATCTGCTGAATATATCCATTTTACAGCTAGCTCTAAAGCTTTTCTACTGCCAATGGCACTCATGGCGGCAGAAGTAGATAATACCCTTTCAGCTTCAATACAAGCATTTGCAAATAGTTCATATTCACTATGATTTTGTAAGAAGTCAAAATTAGCAGTCATGTTTACACCTCACGTATTTATTGTTTTTTTGCTATTGATTGGATTAGCTCATGTTAATCAAAATATTTACTCATTAGACTATCGAATAGATATTGGCTTTCATCAATAGCTTTTTGTACTAGGGTTTTTTGTTCTTCTATTTTAGATACTATTTGGGCGAATTTGATTTGTAGGGGTAGTGGGGGAAAAATAAATTCAAGTTCAGATAATTTTCCTTTTGATAAAATACCCTTTAAGCTCATATTTATAGTACTTTGAATATATTTCTTGGTTAACATAAACATTACATACATATAATAAACATTATTTTTACCTGGCACAACTGCATTAATTTGTTGATTGAATGCTACCCTTCTATTTGCAATACCAACATTCCCAATGCAATTAATACTACCTGCTATACATGTCATTAACACACTAGGTTTATCTACAAACCTGCATTTACTAAATCCTTGTTCTGATAAACATTCGGTAGCTTTACTCAGATACATACCTTCTATATTTATATTATCAGACTTAATCCATTCAATGAATGATCCGTAATTTTCTTTTTCTTTACGAGAAGGAGTATTACCTGTAATAATTTTACATTCGTCACCTAGTCGTCTTTTCTCCCATCCCTTCTCATTTGTCACAGGATCTCCAAACATATCATAAAATGCAGATTTAATCAGATTATCTAGTTCTTCAAGCTGCTGTTTTTGTAAACTAATTAGTTCTGAGGCTGTATCTAGAACTTTGGCAATTTGTTCTTGGGTTTCTAGTGGGGGAAGTGGAATAATTAAATCATTTATATGCTCACTTCTTAAATTATTTATATTTATTCCAGCTGATAAATCCGATATGGTTCTCCTATAATATTTACTTTTAAAAAAATTACCTAGATAAGGGTTATATATTTTTTCTGTCCTTACTACTTTACAGAAAGCTCCAAAAGAGATATTAGCATCATTTTGCACCTGTGCAGCTTTGCCTACAAGGTTTTTGCTCCCACTAGAAGCACAAATAACAATGTCACCCTTACGTAGATACTGCTGATTATTTATCTTTTTCCTATCAATATAAATTAAATCATTAAAATTCAAGCCTTCGTCCTGAATATTATTTGCCCTTATTATAGCTATATGAGTTTGTAAAGGAGTATTACTTAAATCTTTTGGTTTATAAGATATACCCCTTATCTGCTCAATATAATCCCCCAACCTAACCATTTCCCACTTACTCATCCAACAACCCCCTCAATTCCTCCATCTTGGAAGCTATTTCAAGGGATAGTTCATCTAGACGAGTCATGATGACCTCGGGAGCATCGTATTCTACTTTTTCATATACTACTTCTTTATATCTATTTATGGACAAATCATATCCGTTTTCTACTATATCCTTCTTATCTACGAAGAAGCTTTGCTCTGTTTTCTTTCTATCCGCTTCATTTTCTAGGTTGTGGAATCTATTTATTATATCTGGTATGTCATTATCTTCTATTGGTGTTCTTTTATCATCAAGGCTAAAGCCATCTGCTTTCATGTCATAGAACCATACCTTGTCCGTTCCACCTGCTCCTGTCTTTGTGAATACTAAAACTGCTGTTGAAACACCAGCATATGGCTTAAATACTCCACTTGGCATACTGATAATTGCTTGTAATTGGTGATTTTCTACTAGCTCTTCTCTCAATGCCTTATGAGCCTTTGTTGTACCAAATAATACTCCGTCTGGAACTATGCATGCGCATCTTCCACCCTTTTTTAGCATTCTAATAAATAGGGCTATGAATAAAAGCTCTGTCTTTTTTGTATTACATATTGCTTTAAGATTATCATTTATACTTTCTGCGTCAATTGTTCCTGTAAATGGTGGATTTGCTAGTATAATATTATAAACTGATGATATGTCGTTTTGCTTTGAAACGCTATCCATATACTCTATTCTAGGATTTGTAATTGAATGAAGCATTAAATTCATTGAAGATAGACGTAGCATTGTTCTATCCATATCGAAACCATTAAACATACTACTTTCGAAGAGCTCCCACTCCTCGCTAGTCATTTTTGATTCATAATTTTCTCTTATATATTCTGCCGTTGAAACTAAAAAACCTGCAGTTCCACATGCTGGGTCACATATTTTATCAGTTGGTGAAGGCGATACTAGTCTCACCATCATATCTCTAATTTGCTTTGGTGTTCTAAATTGACCATTTTGTCCAGCAGTAGATAATTTACCTAGCATATATTCATAAAGGTCACCCTGCATATCAAGGTCTTTTATATCATGCTCATACAATTCATCTAATCCTGTAATAATCTTTTGCAAGACCTGAGGAGTAGGTATTAAAAACATAGCATCCTCCATATAACGAGAAAAAGCTGTTTCACTATTTCCATTCATGCTTTTAATAAATGGAAAAACCTTAGTTCCTACAATGTCATATATCTCACGGGCATCTTTAGTTTTAAATTTGCTCCAACGCATTAATTGTCCTTCTCCATCCTGTGGAAATATCTTTTTCACACTTGCTCCTAAAGTCTCCATGCTTTCGTTTTCAAGCTCTTTTTCATCTAGAGAACGTATAAACATTAGATATGTAAGCTGTTCAATAACTGTAAGTGGGTTAGTTATTCCTCCTGCCCACATATCAGTCCAAATTTTATCTATTTTATTTCTAATTTCACCAGTTAGCATAACTTGTCTCCTTTCCATATACTTTAATTGTACCCTATTTTTATTAAAATTTAAACTAAAAACCTCGTGGAATCTATTTTTATCCAAGAGGTTCAATAGGCACCAATACATTATTTTATATTGGTCTTAATTATTATTCAAAATGTATCTCCATCTGTTTCAAATCTATAATTGCATTCATGTTAACTAAAAGGTCTAACCCAATAAGCCCGTTAATATTGTTTTCAACAGAGCCTATATAAAAATTAAAGTTATCTAGTGACATATCATCAACAATGATACTATCAACTGCTCTTTTAACATAATTATACATACCATTTACCCCAAAGAAGGTTTCTATTTCATCCTCTTTTGTAAAAACAATTCCCAAAGATTCAATTGCCAATGGTTCAAATATGCAGGCTGAAGCACCAGTATCAACAACCACATTGTCTATTACAACTGTTTTTCCCTGATATCTCAATTTAACAGAAGTAAATAATAAGCCATCCCTATATAATAATTTCAACTTGGTATCCTCCTGAAGAGTCCAAGATTCTTTATCAATTTAGTTCTTATGATTTCATGGCTAGTATGGTATACAAGGCTATCATCCTTGCTACCTACTAATTCTCTAGTAGCATCTCTATCATTTGAAATGATCTTAATAAATTCTATATCATCAATATAAAGATAACCCTCTCTTTCATGAGATTTAAGAATTCTTAGCTTTACCCATTGATTTGGATATAATTCTCTAATTTCAGTCCATTTCATCATTCTCACCCCTACCTCGTATTATTTATAACTATATCTTATCATATGAATCTGGTAATTCAAATTTTAAAGTATAAAAATCTTCAGCTTCCCTTTGTGTATTTGGTCAATACAAATATGAAAGACGTACCCTTTGCAAATTTGAATTGCATCTTTTCACACTTGCTGATGGTAGAAGATATGAGTTGTAACTTAATTCTGCGTTTGACCACTTTTGATATAAAACATTCATGAGTGTTTTTTGCAATAGTAAATAACCAAGCGCGAATATCTTTCGAGCCGTCGAAGCTGTTAATAGACTTCAATGCTTTAAAAAATACCTCTTGTGCAATTTCCTCTGCAAAAATCTCATCCCCAGATAAAGACCCTATATATAAAAACACCTCCCGAAAATATAGGTAATATATCTCCTCAAAGTCCACTCCTTTTCACTCCCTTCACTTATATAACTCCTGAAATCTAAATTCGTTACAACATATTTAAAAATACTTTTAACTGTATAGTAATTTTAGGAAAGTTTAAATGATAGCTATTTATATTATGTAGGCATCAAAAAACTCCTTCTTTGATAAGAAACTTATTATCTTATTAGAAAGAGTTTTAAAAATACTATTAAAATAATCATCAACTTGGCATAGTCACCTGAATTTTAGATATAGCTCAATTAATAATTTATTATATGACAAACAAAGCGTTCCCTCGGTCCACTTATAAAGCTTGCTGAACATAAAATCCTAAAATAGGTTTTGTGAGATTTCTAGTCATATTCTTTTTTAGGCTTTCATATGTATTACAAGATAATGTTCAAGCTTTATCATAAAATACAAGGTGGGAGGTTACTCGTGAAAAAATTATATAGGACGAGCATTTTTATCATGATTTTAATATTTGTATTCTCATGTTGCGTCCCTAGCTATGGAAACGAAAATAGCATATATGAATACTATACAGCTACTATTACTGAGATAGAAGAAAATTTAAAAGGAGAAATTATAACATATAAAATTAAAGCAAAGTTTACTGAAGGTCCCTATGAAAATAAAATAGTTAACCTTGAATATATGCCTATTAAAGGAACTTCTTTTGACATTAATTTCAAAGAAAATATGTCTATAATCGTTTGTTTGGAGCTAGTAGATGGAAATATTAAACAAGCCAGTTTATATGATGTTAATCGAAGAGATACAATTAAACTACTCAGTATCACTTTTATGGCTACATTGCTTTTATTTGGAGGATTAAAAGGAATACTTGCGGCTTTTTCCCTAATACTAAATTTTTTATTAATTTTCTTTTGTTTAATACCCTTAATATTAAATAAATTCAATCCTATATTGGCTACTATAATCACTTCTTCTATAGCTATACTAATAAATTTCTTATTAATAAGCGGTTTTAGTAAAAAAAGCTTTTGTGCAATCATAAGCACTATAGGGGGAACTATTATAGCTGGTTTATGTGCATTCTATTTTGGCAATCTAATGGCTCTAACAGGTCTTTCAGATGACCATGTACAAACTTTAGTAACTCATACAAGCATATTTATAGACTATCGTGGCTTATTGTTTAGCGGAATTATTTTAGGAACTATGGGCGCTGTAATGGATGTAGGTATGTCTATTACTTCTTTTATCTTTGAAATGAAAGCAAAACATCCTAATACATCATCTATATCCCTATTTATATCAGGTTTAAATGTAGGAAAGGATATTATGTCTACTATGGCAAATACTCTAATTTTAGCATATGCAGGTGCTTCTCTACCTTTATTTTTATTCTTCACAACTCTGGATACTTCTTTTGCAAATGTTATAAATATGGAATTTATAGCTGAAGAAATATTGCGTTCTCTTTGTGGCAGTATAGGTCTTGTTTTAGCAATACCTCTTGCATCATTTATAGCTTCTATGAAGGCATAGAAGCTATACAACATCATATATTTCACGGAAATACTTAAACCATAAGCTTTCTTTGTCCAAATAAAGAAGCTCCCCCAAAACCTAAGCTTGAGGGAGAAGCTTATAAAGATAGTAAAATTAGTATGATGAATATTATTCTTTAATTATGGTATATATTGTTCCTCGATTTTTGTTACATATCCATCCTTTGTATATACATGAAATAGCAAATCATAGGAAAGCACGTCAAGATGCTGGGCAAACTCGAGTTTGTTAAGTTTTTTATGAGCTGATAGATTCTCCCAGTCTAAAATATAATATTCAGTTTCTTCTGATACAAATAATGAATCTGGATAACTATGAGGATTGTGGATATAGAAGCCTGAAGGCATATCTTCATCAGGGTCTATATTCAATTCCTTTAATCTTTCTTCATCCTCAAGTCCTAAAAATTCCACCCTATCTAAATGAAAATACCTTTCCTCTTGGGTGAAGTCTGATATATAGCCTATATAGTGACTTATAGGAGTATTCATAAAGTCATCAATGGCAGCAGGGTCTATAACAACTAAGTCGCTTTTCTTTACAAGGATTTGACCTAGATAATTAATAATAAAATCATAGCCAACCTCCACAGGATCACCAAGTTTTAGGTTTTCACCGCTATCAAATTGTTTTTGTAATTCATTATAATAGTCTTCTATCCTAAGCTCTGTATTAGGTCCTTCATGATAAACAGTTCCATTCCCGTCCATCCATCTTTCCACAGCCCATATACCCTTTTCCCCTTGAACTACTGGCTGTGAAAGGAGTAGCTGACTGGTTTCTCCCGTAGATAATGAAAACTTAATGACTACATGATTGCCCTTGTAGCTTTCATTTGATAACAGTCCTATATTCTCTAGGAAAATACGAAGTGATATTTCCTGATTTGATAGGGAATCTGTCCTATATTCTACTGTATTCATTTTTCCCAAGTATTTCACATTTTCCCCTTCAAGTCCGAAAACTAACGTAGGTTTTCCCATACTACTTTCTTCAGTAATCCAACCATCAACTACACCCATTCCACCTGCTATGACCACATTGTTGATGTCTTCAGGCTTTAGACGATATTCAATACTCCATAGTTCTATAGGATATGGTAGAATATCGTTAAAGCTAGCCAATCGTTCTAGCTTTGTAACCTTTCCGTCTACTATTTTAAAGCTTTTCTCGTACATCTTTATTTCTTCTTGTAAATACTTTTCTGCATATTCCTCTATTGTTAATCCCTCAGATACTATTGGATTATTTGTTTCAGCTTCTTTTCCCTTTGGATTGCTTAATAAGCCTATACCAGCTACTACTATTACTACAATTCCTAATATAGAAACCCAAAATCTGGGTTTTCTATAGTTTAGTATATTCTTAATCCTGCTCTTAGTATTATTCTCACCAAATGCCAAAGGAGAGCCAGAGATTAATCTTCTACCAGTAGATAAGGATAATAAGGAGCTTGAATAATCCTTTTTAATGCCACTTCCCATCTCTTTAATTACTTTTTCATCACAGGACAGTTCCATATCCTTGCTCATGAGATAAAATCCCAGCCAAACAAGTGGATTAAACCAGTGGACAGACAATACTAAAAATGAAAAGGGCTTTATTATATGGTCAAACCTTTTAATATGAACCTCTTCGTGTTTTATGATATAGGATTTTTCTATGTTAGAAAGACCACTGGGTAAATATATTTTAGGATTTATTATTCCAAAGACAAAAGGTGTATCAATATTCCTTGCTTCATATATATTATCTGAAATAAGCTCTGCTGTTTTTAACCTTTTTGATAATTTTACAGCTGTAAATATACTGTAGGTTATGAGTATTGCTAATCCTATTAACCATATTGTTTTTCCTAGAGTTATCCATATTCCTATAGGATTTACGCTTGCCCCTGTAGGTGGGACAGGTAATGAATTGTTTACTACTCTGTCTATTACCGTTATGCCACTATGGATTTGTGGAGTCTGTGTATATACAATGTCCTGAGGTATGGTCCTAGTGTTAATGGATATGAAGCTAAATACATTTTCAAAGGAAAAAGGACATATTAGTCTAAATAATACAACTGACCAAAGGGCATAGGAATAAATTTTAGGCGTCTTCTTTAAAAGCAATCTGAGTAATATAACAGCTAAAATCACATAACAAGATGTAATGCTCATATTAACTATCTGCAAAAATATTTTTTCCATCATTATCCCTCCTTATAGTCATTTATTATTTTCTGTAATTCCTCAACTTCTTTATTAGTTAGCTTGTTTTTCCTTGTAAAAGCAGTCAAGAATCTTGGTAGCGAGCCTCCAAAATTTTCTTCAATGAAATTTTTGCTTTGTTCTGCGTGAAAATCTTCTTTTTTTATTAGTCCCACTACAATACTATTATTGTTTTTGAAAATCTTTTTTTCTTCAAGACGCTTTAACATAGTGTAAGTAGTGGATTTCTTCCAATTGAATTCCTTCTCACATAATTTCACTAGCTCAGGTGAACTAATAGGCTCATGTTGCCAAATAATATCTGCAAGATTTTCTTCTGCTTCAGTTAGCCTGAATTTTCTCATACTTTAATCACTCCTTCGGTCTACATTGTGTAAACTGACTCTTTAAGCTTAGTCTATATGTTGTAGACTGATTTGTCAAGTAGAAATATTTTAAATAGGAGCAGAAATATCCCCATGGCTTGGATATAAAAATCCCTCAAAACTAAGATTACCTTCTTCACAATCTTTGCAAACTTGTATTTTTATTTCCTTTCCTATTTGATAAACTGGAGGGAGGGTTTTCTCTTCATCTTATCATATCTTTTATTTGCGCTACATCCTTATCTCCTCTGCCAGAAAGATTTACTATTATAATCTTATCCTTACTTAAATTCTTGGCTAATTTCATTGCATAGGCTATGGCATGAGAACTTTCTAGAGCTGGTATTATTCCCTCTGTTTTCGATAGCCTAAAGAATGCATTTAATGCTTCACTATCAGTTATGGATTTGTATTCAGCTCTTTTAATATCATTGTAATAGCTATGCTCTGGACCTACTCCTGGATAGTCTAGTCCTGCTGCGATAGAGAAGGTGCTATGTTCTAGTAAATAACATTTGAAACCATGTATTATCCCAATATTGCCTCCGCTTATACTAGCTGCATGTTCCTTAGTATCAATTCCTTTTCCAGCTGGTTCTACTCCTATCATCTTTACTTCTCTGTCATCATAAAATGGTGCAAATAAGCCTATGGCATTACTTCCTCCCCCAACACAAGCGATTACATAATCAGGTAGTTTTCCTTCCTTTTCTAGAATTTGCTTTCTTGCTTCTCTTCCTATTACTGATTGGAATGTTCTTACTATCATTGGGAATGGATGAGGTCCTACTGCTGAACCAAGAAGATAAAAAGTATTATCCTTATTTTTTACATAGTCTTCTAAGGCCTTATCTACTGCTTCTTTTAGAGTTCTATTTCCTTCTTTTACAGCTACTACTGTTGCTCCAAGCATTTCCATTCTAAAAACATTTAATTCTTGCCTTTTGGTATCCTCTTCTCCCATATAAATAGTGCAATCTAATCCAAGTAAGGCACATACTGTAGCTGTTGCAACTCCATGCTGTCCTGCTCCTGTTTCTGCTATTACTCTTTTTTTCCCCATCCTTTTAGCCAGTAATCCCTGTCCTATGGCATTATTGATTTTGTGGGCTCCAGTATGGTTTAAATCTTCTCTTTTTAAATAGATCTTGGCTCCTTCAATTTCCTCTGTTAATCTCTCAGCAAGATATAGTGGATTTTCTCTGCCTACATATTCCTTTAAATAGTAGTCTAGTTCCGTTAAAAATTTTTCATCCTCCGTAGCATCATAAAATTCCCTTTCCAATTCGTCTAATACTGCTTTCAATTCTTCTGGTACATAGGCTCCTCCATATTGTCCAAATAATCCATTTTCTCTTTTCATTTTTATATTCCTCCCAATTTATTTTTAAATACAAAAAAACCCTCATCCTAAATAGGACGAAGGTTGAATTCGCGGTGCCACCTAAATTATGCAAAACTGCATCTCTCTATGGGGATACTAACATATCCTGTCCTTGGGTAACGGTAGGCTTCCGGCACGGGGTACTCTCTATAGATTTCCACCAGCTTCTACAAAGTCCATTCATTAAGTCCCTCTATGCTAAAGTCTCACCAATCTTTAGCTCTCTGTGAAAGATAAGAATTAACTACTCCTCTTTGTCTTCGAATTTATTTTTGTATTTTTCAAAATTGTATCAGATATAGTATAGATTTGCAACAGAAAAATTATAGTTGTGGATATTTAATTTTTGCCTTTAATTTTGCAATAGCTTGACCTAATTCATAGGAAAAGATATTATGTCTACTATGGCAAATACTTTAATTTTAGTATATGCAGGTGCTTCTCTACCTTTATTTTTATTTTTTACAACTCTAACCATAAACTTTCTTTATCCAAATAAAGAAGCTCCCCCAAACCTAAGTCTGAGGGAAAATCTAAAATATACTCAGAAAAATTCAAAGGACTCAAAGTTAGCATGCTCATAATCTTGAATAAAGTTTTGTACCAATCTGTATGAAAAAACATCGACTGCCTTAATCATAATAGTTACCATAATCATCTTTGGTTAAATTGGTAATATATATTTTCCATTCCTCTATAGTATCCGTTATATTTTTTTGAGTTCCATCAGGTAACTTTTCTTCAAACATAATAGTATTAACAGCTTCTTCTCCATATGTCCTAATTATAAAATTAAACAATGAAATCCAATAAATAGTTGGATATCTCCCACTGCTCACATCAAATAACTTGGGTATCTCTTCTCCAGATTCAATTCGTGTATGAATCAATAAATCATTAAAAAGTAAGTAATAATCATCTTGATTGAGCTTTCTTCCTAAATACTTTTCAACTTCAGCTAATGGATCGATTAAAATCAGCTCATCTTCTTGCATATTCTCTATCGCAGCTTTATATCCATAATTTAATATATAATCCAGCTGAAAGTTACGAGAATAATAATCTGCTCTCATTTCAGCATATGCTGAATATTTAAACTTTCGATTAAAGGAGTAATCAACAAAATGGACAAATTCGTGACTAAATATATATGCTGTATCAAGGCTAATTTTACGGTAATGTTCGTCATAGCGTCCAACCCGTCCAATGTCATTATAAACACCATTATAAATTTCAACAGTAAGAGCTGGGAGCTTACTGCTATCAAATTCCAATACTCCTTCAAGTCTTGATATTTCCTCATAGAAAATATTCATATAATCATAGAATGTTTTTGTATTATCATGAATATTAGGATAACGACCCAAATATAACTCTTTATTATTTAGGTACACAACCCAATAAATATTTCCTGTAGAGAAGGCAATAGTATCATCATTTGGGTTCAGATTAAAGACTTCTCTATTTACTATTCTAATATCCTTAAAATCACTGCCATTATTCTCAATCCATTCATCTAAAACTTCACTAACCTTATTAGCATGTACTGATTCCGATGATTTTTTCATTAAATCAAATAAATACTCACTTCCATATTTATCTAAAATATAATTAACTAATTCTGTTGCAACATATTTTGCTATTTCTACCTCTGATTCAGAAGCAATCTCAGGTGTGAAATTAACATAGGATAAGAACATGTAATCCCAATACTCTTCTATTTCTTCAATACTATAATTATTAACTTCTTCAAATTTTAAATCATAGGTTTTAGCTATATCATATATGACCCCATACATAAGTCCGTAATTTAAGTAATCTGAAAATTCATGTTGTAAAATTATCTGCATCAGTTCAAAATCACTTATGTTTTCAAAGTCAATTATTATTTCATTTTTGGGATGATCAATTCTTGTATTTTTTGCCATGATAAATTTCACTTCATCAAGCTCATAACCCCTATCATCAAAGTACTTATAAACTTTATCTATTTTTGACTTTATCTCTTTTACCTGTTCATCTGTTATGTCCTCAGCCCCTGTAAGAGTATAGCTGTACTCCTTACTAGTTGGTAAAGTAGCACAACCAACAAAGCATAATATAGCAATTATGACTATAATTAATATCTTCATATTTCTCATATACGAAATGCCCCCCTTTTAATATAGTCACTGTCCCTTGAATCATCTCCTCATTAGAATATCGTTCAATCGGTAATGGCTTAGATATAAAAATCCCCCAAACCTAAGTCTGAGGGAAAATCTAAAATATACTCAGAAAAATTCAAAGGACTCAAAGTTAGCATGCTCATAATCTTGAACAGAATTTTGTACCAATCTGTATGAAAAAACATAGACTGCCTTAATCATAATAGTTACCATAATCATCTTTGGTTAAATTGCTAATATATATTTTCCATTCCTCTATAGCATTTGTCATATTTTTCATAGTTCCATCAGGTAATTTTTCTTCAAACATAATAGTATCAATAGCTTCTTCTCCATATGTCCTATTTATAAAATTAAACAGTGAAATCCAATGAATAGTTGGATATTTCCCGTCGCTCACATAAAATAACTTGGGTATCTCTTCTCCAGATTCAATTAATGTATGAATCAATAAATCATTAAAAAGTAAGTAATAATCATCTTGGTTTAGCTTTCTTCCTAAATACTCTTCAACTTCAGCTAATGGGTCGATTAAAATATGCTCATTTTTTTGAATATTCTCTATCACAGCTTTATACCAATAATTCAGGAAATAGCTCAGTTGAAAGTTACGAGAATAATATTCTGCTCTCATTTCAGCATATGCTGCATATTTAGGCTTTCGATTAAGGGAATAATCAACATAATGGACAAATTCGTGACTAAATGCATATGCTGTATCAAGGCTAATTTTAGGGGGATAATGATTATATTGCCCAGCCCATTTACCGCGGGTGTCTCTATAAATCCCATTATAAATTTCAACAGTAATAGTTGGAAGCATACTGCTATCAAATTCCAATACTTCTTCAAGTCTTGATATTTCCTCATAGAAAATATTCATATAATCATAGAATGTTTTTGTATCATCATGAATATTAGGATAATGCTCCGAATATACCTCTTTGTTACTTAGGTACAAAACCCAATAAATATTTTCTGTAGAAAAAGCAATAGTATCATCATTTGGGTTCTGATTAAAGACTTCTCTATTTACTATTCTAATGTCCTTAAAATCACTGCCATTATTCTCAATCCATTCATCTAAAACCTCACTAACCTTATTAGCATGTACTAATTCCGATGATTTTTTCATTAAATCAAATAAATACTCGCCTCCATATTTATCTAAAATATAATTAACTAATTCTGTTGCAACATATTTTGATATCTTCACCTCTGTTTCAGAAGCAATCTCAGGTGTGAAATTAATATAGGATAAGAACATGTAATCCCAATACTCTTCTATTTCTTCAATACTATAATTATTAACTTCCTCAAATTTTAAGTCATAGGTTTTAGCTATATCATATATTAAACCATACATAAGTCCATAATTTAGATAATCTGAAAATTCATGTTGTAAAATAATCTGCATCAGTTCAAAATCACTTATGTTTTCAAAGTCAATTATTATTTCATTTTTGGGATAATCAATTCTTGTATTTTTTGCCATGATAAATTTCACTTCATCAAGCTCATAACCCTTCTCATCAAAATACTTATACACTTTATCTATTTTTGACTTTATCTCTTCTACCTGTTCATCTGTTATGTCCTCAGCCACTGTAATAGTATAGCTGTATTCCTTACTGGTTGGTAAAACAGCACAACCTACAAAGCATAACATAGCAATTATGACTATAATCAATATCTTTATATTTCTCATATACAAAATGCCCCCCTCTTTTAATATAGTCACCTTCTCTTGAATCATCTCCTCATTAGAACTCAATTAAATTAATTGTACCATTATTTTGAATATTATGCAAATTGTGCGTAGAGCATGTCACCGATTCATATGTAAAACAGCCATTTATATTCCATGGCTTAAATATAAAAATCCCCCAAACCTAAGTCTGAGGGAAAATCTAAAATATACTTTTTTAAGTTAGTAAGCTTCATGGACTAATTTCGGTTAATCGGTTAATTTGAATCATTTTGGGACTTGTCCTGAAGAAAGTTACGGCTATAATAATATTCCATATTCACAAAATCATCATACTTTTTTTGGTTCTCAGGAGATAGCTCTGGTGTATATTTCCCATTTTCCTTAAAATATACTCTATTGACTACATCTATGCTAGCCTTAAAATCTGTTAAATACTGCATGTATTCATTGCCTTCCCATCCAAAGTATTGCAATACCTCTGGCATTAGAAACATAGGGCTTATAGCATTGCCCTGAACTTTAAAATCCTTGTTAAGAGCTTCTTTTGCTTCATCATTTCCCCAAACTATATAGGGAGTTTCATAATAGTTTAAAAAACCTTCCTCACTGGACATGTCCAGATCTATACCCAACATATCATAGCCTGTAGACCCTTCTCCAAGCCAAGGATTATGGTCTCCAAAGAATATAACTACTGTTGGTTCTTCTTCATTTCTAAAATAGTCTACAAGCTTCTTCATTGCAGCATCAGTTCTGTAAATACCTGAAAGATAATTATTGATTATATTATAGTTTTCATCATCATAGTGACTTTTCTTAGCTAAATATTGATCCTCTGAATACTTTTCACTAGAATAAGGACCATGATTTTGATATGTTACAGAAAAATTGAAATAAGGTTGTTTGTCATTCTTACTATTTTCATAGCCTTCTATTATAAAGTCGAAAAATTCCATATCATCATAGAAAGTCTCCCGTATAGCCTGATATTTATTTTCATAAAAATCAAATGAATCAAATCCTAGGTATTCATTTACATTACGCCTGTTATAAAACCATCCATAAATAGGATGCATAGCTTCCGTTCTATAGCCTTGTTCGTTAAAATATCTTACAAAGGAATTAGTGTTCTTCAAGTATTTAGGATGACCATAGAAACCAGTCAGAAATGCTCTTTCTGTATTAATCGTACCTCCAGCAAAAATATTAGTTACTAAATTTCCATGTAAAGACTCCTTTTGAATCTCATGAAAGTTTTTGTAGGGGTCAATTCCAAATTCTACATCATCAAATTTTGAAAAATCATTATATGCCTCTAGCATAACAGCTATAACATTGACCTTTTTTTCCTCAGAAATATTTTGATACTCATACCTGCCTAATTGCTCTTTGGCTTTGCTTTCGTCATATCCCTCAAGCTTTATATCCTTTGCACCCTTGATGCTATAGGTAAATGGATAGATAAAGCCCTTTGATTGGTATTGTTGAGACTCCGACCATACATTTATTAAGGACTTGTCCCCTACGCTAGCATATGTTTCATCATTAAAATAAGGCTTCCCAAATATGATTGCGCTTAACACACAGATAAATGCTAAGAGAGACCATCTTTTCTTTTTAGAGCTGATTCTATAGTTTAAAAATATTTTTAGTATCACTGTTATAATTATTAATCCAATAATCAATATAATCATATTTCGAGTCAAATGAATATGATATTTGGTTTTCATCTCCATAGATTCTTTAATTAGTGTTATATCTAAGAATGAAAAAGGCTCATCTCTAAAGGTAAGCTTGAACTTATTTACTATAGACATAGTAACAAATAATACCCATGATGAAAGAAATCCTACCCACAGTCTATTTGAAAGAAAATAAATAAAGGTCATAAATAAAAAAATTGGAATGAAATTCATAATCATAAGCTTTACATCTTTAAAGTAGCTTAAAAACATGGGCATATTCCATGCGGAGCTAGAAAAAATAAAGGTTATCGACATTATCAAAAAGCTTAATGCTAATAACACAAATACAGTAAAAATCTTCTCTATAAGTTTGTTTTTAAATTGAAAAATATTTTTAATCATAAGTTTTATCCTCCAAACTAAATGCTACTAATAAATGCATATTTTAAATACATACACAATTTATTATACACCCTTTTCCTCTTTATGTTAACATAAAAATGCTAAAAATGCTAATAAACCTGAGATTGCCTGAATTTACCTGAATTTATGCTGAGAAAAGCTTAATAATGGTCAAAAAAAAGACGACCTAAGTCGTCTCCTAAAGTACAATATATATTTTTTATGGTTGTGTTATCTATTTTGCATTTAATAGGTTATATAGTACAACTGCTGCCTGTTCTCTAGTCATATTAGACTTTGGATTTAAGTTATCCCCATCTGCCTCTACAATCCCCAATCCTGTTGCTATGGCTACATATCCCATAAGCTCTGGAGACACCTTATTTGCATCTTTAAAGCTCAGCTTGTAAATTTCATTTATATTAGCTACTTTCTCATATCCCAATGCTCTTACAATATATTTTGCTGCTTCTTCCTTTGTAATTATTGATTCAGGTGATTTCTCATTTTCTTTTACTATCTTTTCATTGATCATGTATTTATATAGCTTTTCAATAAAATCCTTGTCTTGATCTGAGATATCGTAGTAGTAGCTTTTAGCCTTTAACAACAAGTATAAGAATTCTTTTTGCTTAATATTTGCCTTAGGACTAAATTTATCTCCAGAAAGTGATATACCAAACTTTGCTAATGTCTCAATTTGAGTCCTTGCATAGCTGTCTTCAATGTCAGTATATTGAGAAACTGTGCTATCCTTATATGGTCTGTTTAGTCCATATAAAAGCTCTCCTGTAAAAGCATCTATATTTAATGGTTTATCGCCTTTAATTGCATAAATAAGCTTAGCATTTTGTTCCCTTTCTTGTTCGTCATATGATACATTATCCTTTACATATTGAAGCTCCATACCTATTTTGTTGAATAAAATCTCATATGCTTTATCAAGTCCTATTGCTTTAGCTGTTGATGGTAGCTGTCCTTTGTACCAATTGTAATCAAAGCTTGTTATCTCACCTGTTACCCCATTTACATTTAGGTTAAAGCCATTTCCTTGGAAATAAGCATCCCCTGCTTTTCTAATAAATGTGAAATATTGTTGCCTTGGTTTTTCTTCTGATAGTGGTCTTACTATTGGCTCGTTTACATCTAAAAGCTCTACAGAGTCGAATTTATCCTTATGTACCTTCTTAATAAATTCCTCAGCCTTCTTTTGTAGCTGTTCTCTATCATATTTTACTTCTTCCTTTTCTGAATAAGGAGTATACTTATAGAAGCTCTTTAGCTCTTTATTTTTTGCATCTATGGATATACTGATGTTATTTTCATCCTTATTAGTAAAATACATACTCCATGTATAGCTATCCTTTTCATTCCATACAGAATATAGATTTATATTGCTTAATTTGTATTCACTACTTATTTGAATGAGCTGTCTAGCAGTTTTTTCTGCCTCTTCCTTGCTTATTATTTCTTTAGCCTTTGAAATTGCTTCTAGCTCCTCAGGGGAAAGAGTTACTCCACCTGCTACACTGTCATTTGCAGCCATCTCTTTAGTAGCTACTCCATCATTTGCATATCTTATATAATTATTAAAGCTTACTGGCTCACCAGTCTTTGCATCTATTGATTTACTGCTATATAAGCTTGTGTAAACTGTATAAGGAGTCATTTCACCATCACGATATTCAAGCTTATATACTAGCTTTAGGCCTATTTTATCAGCATAAGCTTTTTGGGCATCTTCTAATCCCATTATTCCATCTATAGTATCAAATTTAATATTCTTTTCCCAGTAGCAATTAAAGCTTTGTACTTCTCCTGTCATATTGTCTATATTTACATACATATTGTTTTGATAGAAAGGCACTTCATTTACTATTCCATAATAGTTATAATAGTGTACCCTATCACGGACATTTAAAGGATCATTGTTCTCTACATATGTTACCTTGTCAGCTAGCTCAGGAACTACCTTCTCCAAGAATTTATTTGCTATTTCCAGTCCTTGTTCCCTGCTAATCTTAGGAAGAGCGTTTTCTTCTCTTTGTACATTGTAGTTGTACTTATAGTAGCTCTTTATCATCCCGTCAGAATCAATAGTCACCTCTAATCCGCCTGCTTTTTCTGTACTGTCGTACCATCTTAAATAATACTCCACATTTGACGAATAGCTACTGATATGATATTCAAACTTGTCAAAAGCATCAGGGATATTAAATACAGTTTTTGCTTTCTTAATAACACCTTCTAGCTCCTTATCATATCCTTCAAGAGCACTAGCAGGCATTACAAAGGTAAATAGCATCAATAATGTTAAAATTAGACTTATACTCCTTTTCACGATAAACCCTCCTATTTATTCTGATAATTATATTTAAGACGCATTAATAAAAAAGAAAGTTCCATATCACAAAAAACTATTTAAAAATATATTTATCATAATTAAATACAAGGTCCATTGGATTAATTAAAGGGGAATTTTCTCCCCTTTATACCCTTTCATCCTTTAAACCTTCTCAATTGATTCAATTCAAATTTCCATTCAGGGGTTATTAATTTATCACAATCCTTTAGGGAATACCAAGGGCTGATGCTTTCGTCCATGGGATTGATAAGTATTTGTGTCTGTTGGGCAGGCATGTAGGATTGAGCTAATAGGAATATTTTTTCATCTAACTCATTTACCGCCATATCAACAATGATAACGGCATGACCTGGACTTCCGCCAATTATAAATACATCTCCTATTTCTAGGTCTTTTATATCAATACTTTTTAATTCTTTCTCTAAAGATAAAGTGCCTGAATAAGCAAATACCATATCCATAAACTTTCTGAAATCTTCATATGTATTAGATGGTTCAACTGCCTTATAATAGCTTACATCGTTTCCTACAACCTTAATTCTATATCCTTCCATCCACTTCCTATATTCAGCTTTAAAACCAGATACGAAGTTGAAGTTCATTTCATCATAGGCTCCAATAGAATATAAATATTCCCCTCGTAAAAGCATAATAGCATCGGCACATTGATGAAGGTCCCTATCTCCAATGAAAACATCTATTACGCTATCATAAACCCCCTCTGAAGATTTTTCCCTGCCGTCAAAATATAAGACCTTTTCACCATAAGGCTTTAATCTTTGATTTCTCAAGAATTCTCCAAAGCTGCCATCCTCTACTTCTACTCGTCTAAATCCCTCTACAGGCAAATATCTAGACTCAATAGTACTACCTTGAGTCACTACACGGCTAACTTCTTTGACTAATTCCCTTTCTTCTTGTGTACTTATGTGCTTTGGAATCTCAATGTTTTTGTTAATTGAGTTGCAGCTAATAAGTAAACCTGCTAAAATAGCTAGTAAAAAAATGCTAATTGCCTTCTTCATAACACCCTCCAATACTTAAATTCAGAAATAATATACAAGAAGAGATTTACTCTCACTTCCCTAATCCTCTAGTAATTTAATACCTACTAGCTTCATTAAATATTTAGCATTTGTTGTGGTTGACTTTCCTTTCCTTAGCTTATAATCAAAGAAAATTCTATTGTTCCTATATTGCTCAGAAAAGTTATAATTTTTTATTCTATCATATTTATCTAGTTGGCATAGCTCTAAATCGTGGGTTGTTATGGCTCCAATTGCCCCTATTTCATTAAGATTTGCAAGGACATTTTTAGCTCCTAATATTCTATCCTTAGAATTAGTTCCTTTAAAAATCTCATCAATAAAGAAAATTAGTTTATTATTCTTTTCAGCATGGATAATGATTTCTTTAATCCTAAGAAGCTCTGCATAAAAGGTTGATATGCCACCCTTTAAGTCATCTGTCACTCTCATAGATGTAAATATATCTAATATTGCACATGACATTTTAGAAGCATATACAGGTGCTCCGCTATATGCCAGTACTAGGTTAATACCTAATGTTCTTAAGAATGTGGTCTTGCCAGACATATTTGACCCAGTAATAACAAAAATACTGTCATCTAGCTCAACATCATTTAATACTCTATCCTTGTTATTTATGAGAGGATGTCCCATAGATACTGCTCTTACACATAGCCTTGAATTGTCTATAGTAGGAAAAGCAATACTCTCATCTATGTGTAATGGTACACTAAGGCTCATGAGACATTCTATCTCACCAATGGCTTCTATCCATTTCTTAACTTCTAAACCATACTTTCTTTTCCAATCTTCTAATGAGAAAACACATTCATAATCCCATAACAGTAATCCATTTAACAAAAAATATATTATATGGCTATGTTTCAGATTGATTTTTTGTGAAATTATATCTAATTCCTTCAATGCTAATATAGATGAAAGCTTTTTACTAAACAGTGTTTCTTTTATACGATTGATTTTTTTAGATTCAAAGCTTTCTTTTTCAATTAACTCCAATATGCTTTTATATGTCTCTAAATTATATCTAAAATCTCCAACTGGACCTAAAATTCTAATGATTTTCGCAAAGCCTAAAAGCCACATTATAAATTGAATAGATATCAATGCTATACCCAATGCATATAGGTTATTAATCTTAAATATCAGTATTCCAAAGGATAATGGTGTGAAAATTAATGGAGCAAAGCGTATTAAATTCCTTAGCTTTTGGGATTTAAACAAAGTTTCTTCACTTTCAGCATATTCAATTAGCTTCTCTGGGTCTTGTAGCTTTTCACTATACTTACCTGATATGTATTCCACATTCTGACAAAAATCTAATTTATCATTTAATTCTTTTACTGCTTGCTGCCTTTCAAGTATTTCATCTTTATCATATTTAGCCTTTAGCAAAGTATTAGCTAGGTTCATTCTTCCATTCCAAGTATTTGTTATGTTTATAAGCTGGAACAAGGAGCTTCTGCCTACTATATCTAAATCATAGGAGTACCTATGCTTCTTATCTATAAATTCTTCTCCAATATCTTTAAAATCAACCCAGCTTCCATCTATTCTAGCTAAATATCTATTATTTATATCTACAATTCCCTTTGAAAACCTTAGCTTTTCTTTAATTTTATTGTGATATATTATTAGACAAATAAATATTATACATAAGACGGCACCTGCTAATAAATAGATTCTAGAAAAGCTAGCCTTATAGATGGTATATATAAAAAATATTATAATCAGAAAATTAATAATTCTAGCAGTGCTAAGCAAATTAGACATCTTGTTGTATTTTTCAATGTTCTCATTTTGTTTTTGTATTCTAATATTAAATTTATCCTCAATCATAAAAGTCATCATCCTACCTTGCACAAATTTTTTAGGCTAAATAATACCAAACATTCTCATTCCAATCAGCATAATAGCCGCATCAGCTAGTATATGAACTATCCACGAATTAATGAAGCTCTTAGATTTTGTATCTATATAGTTGAAAATAAAGCCTACTGAAACAAGTCCAAATATGGCTAATGCTATGAGCCATGGATTAAACCAATTCTTGAAGATACTTATATGATACAGGGCAAACAAGACTGATGAAAATATATATGCCAATTTTCTAAATCCAAGCTCAAACAAATTCATGAAAACAAACCCTCTAAAGAAAAATTCCTCTAAAAAAGAATTTACAAAGGTTATATAAAAAGCTACTAGGAGAAAGTTGCTAGGATTTACTTTAGATTTAGTTTGCAGCTCATTGGCTATAGTATTTAGCTCTATGACATCCTTTAGTATGAAATATGCTGCCATAAGGACTACAAAGCATAGTATACCTAGTCCAGCCCCTATATATAACTCCTTTTTATTTAACTTAGTTCTATTTGACACAGAGGATCTATTGATAAAACGGATATAAATAAAGGGTAGCGCTGTAAAGAAAACTATTTTACATAGAGTTTTAACTAAATAGCTCATTACTAATACCTGTTCTATAAAATATAGTATAATGCAAGCTATTATAGATGAAGCAATTATAAAGCTTCTGTTTTTATGTCCCATAATTCACCTTCTTTTAAAGTTTCAGTTACTTATATAAATACTATCAGCTATGGCACGACACTTCAATAGTATACTGCTATTAACTTTAATAAAAGCTCCTTACTAATAGTTAGCAAGGAGCTATGTTTATACTGCTTTTTCGGATTTTTCTTTTTTAATTAGCAATTGAGGTACCCTTCCTATAAATAGCCATCTCCACTTAAATAGTGCAAAAAAGTAGCACAGACACATTGTAAGGGCCCATCCTAGTCCAACAATGACTGCAATGGAGCTTATTCTGCTATATCCTATATAATTTGGAAAATTTGATATCAGTCTAATTTTAATGTATTCCAGCACCATTGGATGTGCGAAGTATACACCTAAAGAATATGTACCAAAGGATTTAATTAGCCCTATTAAAGAATTATTCCTATCCTTTATTTTTCTTGTGAGTAATACTAACATTATAAAGGTCAGTAGTCCGTACAACATGTTCATAGGTCTTATGGACCCATATTTTTCAAAATTATCTCTGCCTTGATTTACATAAATATCTAAGTACATCTCTCCTAAAAATAATACCAGTGACACTATATATATAAATACCGTCAGTGGTATTCTCTTTTTTATAAATTCAACAAATCTTTCATAATGATAGGCTATAATCCCACCAGTTATGAAGTAAAAGAACCAGCCTATAAAGGTTTTCCAGTAATAAGTATTTATAATATTAACAATATCAATGTTTGTAGGCCTTCTAAAATAAAATTCATAAATAAGTATTGCCCCTTGAAGCAATACTGTAATTGTAAACACTTTAATAGGTTTATTTATCATAGCCTTAGACAAGTATCTAATCAGTAAAGGAAAAATAATATAAAATTGTACTATGAGAAAAATGAAATACAAATGAGAAAAACTTTCTCCCAATAATATAGCTTTAGGAAGTCCTAAAACCCTTTCTGAGGTTATGGGAATTCCGTACATATAGCTAGAAAATAGAAAATATCCAACAGACCACAATATGTAAGGTACAACTAAAAATATAGCCTTTTTCTTATAGAACCTAATCCAGTCAAATTCTTTTGGTGTCCTATAGTTATAAAAAAGTACAAATCCAGAAACCATCATAAATACAGGAGTCCCAAATCTAAAAAATTGATTCAAGAATATACCTATATTCATAGCATTAGTATTAAACTCCGAATATAAGGCAAAGCCTCCAGTTGCATGAATGGCAAATATGCCAAAGGCAGCAATAGCCCTAATATAATATAGCTCCAAAACTTCAGGTCTTTTTTTCAAAATTATCACTTCCTTAATCTCTATTACTAAAATTCCAATATAATACTATATTACATACTTTTACACCTCCAGTCAAATTTAACTTAAATTCTTAGTGCTTAAAATTACACTATACTAGCTAAAAGAGACATCCCTATAGAATTCAATTCTTAAGGACATCTCTTTTTTATTACCCTATTACTTATTTTTCTTTTATAATATTATCGTACTTAAGCATTCCTAAGGATGATAATCCATTGCAAATAATCCCCTCTCTTGAGCATATACCATTATGAGAATGATATAGAGGAACACAGGGAGCATCCTCAGAGATCATGCTTTGTATTTCCTTGTACAATTCTAATCTTCTAATAGGATTTACCGTATATTTTGCCATTTCAAGCAGCTTCATCATCTCTTGATTCTCATATCCACAGTAATTAGATGAGCTGTCTGGTGCAAATAAAGGCTCTATAAACGAAGATGGCTCCATAGCATCTGCGACCCAACCATAAATAAACACATCATACCCTTTTTGAAGCTTCACTGACTGAGAAAATTCTTTATTAGATACTTGGCTGTATTTGCAGGTTATTCCTATAGCCTTTAGGTCTTCCTCTATAAACTTCAGAGTAGGATTAATATTTTCTCCGCATAGAATATTCAAAGGCTTACTTAGATTTACCTTCTCTCTTCTAAGGATTTCCTTTGCCTTTTCAGGATTATAATCATAACCCTTTATATGATCAGTAGGAATTAACCCTTTTGGTATGACGCATTTTGCCTCAGAGGCAAGTCCGCCTAACATTTCATTAATTATTCTTTTCTTATTTATTGCGTGATTAATAGCTTGTCTTACTTTTTTCTGTGTATAAGGCGAATCTGTATTTTTAGCTTTAAAGCCTAAATAAAATATAGATAATAGTTCTGTGGTTTTGAAGCTTTTGTAGTATGGAGTATTTTTAATGGCTTCCAAGGCTTTTTTATTTTGTACAATATAAAAATCATATTTCCCATCAATAAAGTTATTAATAGCATCATTATCTTCACTTCTCATCTCTAATACATCACAATATGGTCTTCCACCTACAAAGTTTTCAAATGCCTCTAGTCTATATAGATTATCCTTAGATTCTACTAGTCTGTAGGGTCCACAGCCTACTAAATTTCCTTTTTCTAGCTCCTCTGAGTCCATTACTGCACAGCAGTATTGTGATATGGATAATAGAAAGCCGTTGAAGGGAATAGTTAGTTTAATAGATAATCTATTGTCATTTATAATTTGTATTCCTCTTACCTCTCTAGCTTTTCCAGATATAAACTCCTTTGCCCCTTCTATATAGTCTATGAACCAGGTATTTGGAGATTTTAATTGCGGAGAAAGCATTCTTTCTAAGGAATATTTTACATCCTTTGCACGAACTCTCTTTCCATTATGAAAGGTTGCATCATTTCTAAGATTAAATATCCAAGTTAAATTATCGTCCTCTACATACCAATTCTTTGCTAAAAGTGGCAATACATCTCCTGAATCGCTAATAGAAAGTAGACTAGCGTGAATATTGTTTAAGAATCTAATTGTCTCCACAGCATTTCCAACTGCTGGGTCCATTGTGGCTATTTCGCCAATATTGCATCTTAAAACTATTTTCTCTTTCGCTGTTTGAACTGTCTCACTTAACAGCTCCATTGTTATGCTATTGAGCAAATCAGAAACTCGTCCTAGTGCTTCCAATGCTGCTTTTGTAGATTGAGTATTCATCAGAGCATTTTCCACCATGGACATAGCTTTGTCTGAGATTTTAGACATATCATCTGTAGAAAGAACTATTGATTCAAGGCTGGTTGTTTGAACGGATATTGCTTTATTTATTTCATTTATGGTTTCAATCATTGCCTTAATAGCTTCTTCGATTTTCATAAATGAAGAATTAGTTTGTTCTGCTATATTTGAGCCTTCGATTATCTTCTCATTACTCTTTTCTATGGCATTAATAGTCTTATTTACATTAGTGTTTATATTAGTTATAATTTCAGATATTTCATTGGCTGACCTTGCGCTCTTATTGGCTAATTCTTTTACTTCATTTGCTACAACAGCAAATCCTCTGCCTGCGTCTCCAGCCCTGGCAGCTTCTATTGTAGCATTTAAGGCTAATAAATTAGTTTGGCTTGCTATCTCTTTTATAAAGCTTAGAATATTATCTATTTGCGCAGTACTAATCTTAAGTTCATTTATCTCCCCCATTACAGAAGAAGTAGACTCATTTATTTCCTTCATTGCTTCAATTGTATTATGTACAGCGTCGCTGCCTTCCTCTACTACATGCAATGTTTCCTGAGCCGTTTGATATGACATACTAGAGCTGGCATTCAGTTCTTCAGCCATAGCTGAATAGTTGCTGATTTCAGATACCACTTCTGAAATTGCTTTGGTTTGCTCCTCTACTCTCTTAGATATGGCTTCAATAATATTGACTAAATTGTCCACCTGGCTGCATGAATTTTCTATCCTTGTGTCTAATCTTTTAAGTAGGTTTTCTTCATTTTGCTTAATAAAGCTAAGCTTTGAAGCTGCTATATTATTTTCTTCATATGTAACTAGCTGAGTTGTATTCTCTTCCTTGTTTTTCTTAAAAACATTTTTCCAAGCATTTACCAAGTTCATCCCTCCAAATCTAATAGTCTTCCTATTAGCCCAGAATTTAACTATTTGTTATAGTTTATACTAATTGCTACATAAATGCAACAATTTCGACTTTGTACGACTTATTCATTTACCTTATATAAATTAGCCTCATAGGCTCTGAGATAAGTTTTTGTCCCTTCATAGTTAGATAATATGAGTTCATAGGAATCACATTTAAACGGTCGTCTCTCTTGAGTTTCTTTTAGATTTAACTCCACATAATACTTCGTTTTCCTTAAAATTCTATAGTAGCAAAATACATTTCTTGTCTTTTCTTTAATAGGAACAAAGTCCCCATATACAAGAGCGGGGTCTGATTTTCGTATAGAAATTAATTTCTTATAAAAATTTAAAATAGATAATGGTTCCTTAAGCTGCTCTTCAATGTTGTACTCTTTATAATCTCTGCTTACACCTATCCAAGGCTCAGCATTTGAGAAACCTGCATTTGGCTCACTACTCCACTGGACTGGTGTTCTAGCATGGTCACGACTACCACATAGGACTTTTTTCAAGGCTTCAGTGCTAGCATTGTCCTTTAGCATTTCATTGTAGAGATTGATGCTCTCAACATCCCTAAATTCGGATATAGAGCTAAAATCAACATTAATCATACCTAATTCTTGTCCCTGATAAATAAATGGAGTCCCCTTTAGTGTCAGCTGAATCATGGCTAATAGCTTACCCAAAGCATTTCTATATTCAGGGTTGGGATTGACCTTAGAAATCATTCTCGGATTATCATGGTTTTCAAAAAATAACGTCATCCAGCAATCATTTCCATAGTTTTGCATCCAATTAATAAGGTATTTCTTTAGATAGTTCAAATCATATCTATAATCATCAAAACGTACTTTACCTGGAGCTTCAAGATGATCAAAGGAAAAAACCATGTCAAGCTCCTTGCGATATTCAGATGTCAGCAGCCTGCTCATCTCCATACCTGTACCCGGAGTCTCTCCTACTGTGAACACATCGTAATTGTCAAATGTCTCACGTCTCATTTCTCTTAGATATTCATGAAGTCTAGGTCCATAAAAATAATGCTCTATTCCGTAATATCCCATCATTTTCCCAACACTCTCATTGCCATCCGGCAATCCCTGCTGCTTTGATATATAGTTAATGACATCAAGCCTAAAGCCATCTATTCCTTTCCCGAGCCACGAGTTAATCATTTTACATATATCTGCTCTTAAGCTTTCATTTTCCCAATTTAAATCCATTTGCTTCTTTGAAAACAGATGCAATGCCCATTCATTGCGCTCTTCATAATAATTCCATGCATTGCCGCTAAAAAATGAAGTCCAATTATTTGGTGGATTATCATCTGATGAGCTTTTCCATATATAATAATCCTTATAGAGTGAATTAGGATTGTTTAAAGCTTCTTGAAACCAAAAATGCTCGTCGGAGGTATGGTTGATGACAAGGTCCATAATTAGCTTCATTCCTCTAGAATGTACCTGCTCTAAAAGTCTATCAAAATCCTCCATAGTTCCAAATTCCCTCATGATTTTCTGATAATCACGTATATCATAGCCATTATCGTCATTTGGCGAATCATAAACTGGTGAAAGCCAAATTATGTCCACTCCCAACTCCCTTAAATAATCAAGCTTTTCAATGATTCCATTGATATCTCCTATTCCATCTCCATTTGAATCCTTAAAGCTACGTGGATAAATCTGATATACTATGGATTCCTTCCACCAAGTGGGATTTATTTCATTTTTTCCCCTTTCTAAATGCTCTTGTTCACTATTAAGAAGCTCTAAAAGAGTATCTATAAACCCCTCCCCTAGTACTCCCTTTGCTAGCCTGCACAGAGTCCCAAGCTTCATATTTCCTATTAAGGGATTGTCGATTAGCTTTTCGCTTTTGCCCATCTGAAGCAATATCTTATATATGACGTCATGTCCTATGGGATTTGCATATATTTCTTTAATTCTACTATTCTTTGTTAGCTCAGCCTTCTTCAATTACTAGCACCCCATTCCTGACTAATATTATTATTTATAAGCTCAGAAACTGTCTTTTCGTCTAACTTATAGAATACCATTGCTAAAATCATGACCACATAGCCTATTGCAGGTACGAGAGTTAGGATAACCCATATTCCATGAAGTGCAGCTTCTGACTGCTGAACTGCCTGCTGAACATAGCCAAAGCGTCCTAGCAGCATTAGGCATATTGTTGAACAAATAGCACCAGATAGCTTAGTTACTAGCGTCTGAACAGAAAAAGCAATTCCCTCAGTTCTTTCTCCATTAATATATGCACCATATTCAATACAATCAGCAGTGAACATTCCATAAATCAACAGAGGTATCTGCATAAAGAGAACTCTAATTGCTGAAACAGCGAGAAAAATTACGAAATTATCATATCCTATAATATATTGAATAGCACACAAAAATATAGTTGCAACTGAGCAATATATAGTGAGCTTCTTCTTACCAAATTTCTTGATAAGAATCGGTAAAAAAGGTGCAATTAATACTACTGGCAGAACTGATGTAGCCATAATGATTGTAACTAGTCCTTCGTCACCAAGATTTGAATTTGCAAAATATGCAGCCATGGTTTGTAGTGTATTTGTACCATTTATGGCCAAAAAGCCTGCATAGTAAATTAGAAGATATTTATTTTTAAACAAGAACTTAAATATTCTCGCAAAGGTTATGTCCTCGCTTCTCCTATACTTTACTCTTTCTTTAGCAGCAAACTGCAATGGAAACATAACAAGAAAAGCAATAATGCAATATATAGCAACTGTCCACGTCCATCCAAAGGAAGTTTTTAGGCTCATGAAAGCAGCACTGGAAATAGCCGCAAGAGCTGCCGCAAGCCTTCCATGAGAAATTAATTTATCACGTTCGTAAATATCATTTGTCATGGCAGTAGAAAGTGAGAAAAGAGGCGCATCAGAAACTGTGTACAGCATTCCCCAAGTAATGTATGTAATATAAGCGTATACTAGCTTTGCTGAATAGCTGCCATTAATATTAATGAATATAAAAAGCAGTGAAAGAGGTATGGAATATGTTGAAAATCTAAGCCATGGAAGGTATTTTCCTGATTTGAGATTGCATTTATCAACTATTGCTCCCATAATTGGGTCATTAAATGCATCCCATAGTCTTGCAATGAGCAGCATTAATGTAGTAGAGCCTAAGCTCAGCCCCACATTTTCAGTATAAAAATAGACAAGAAACTGAAGCTGAAGTACATAAATAATGTTCTGACCTAAAAAGAAACCGCCATACGATAGCCTTTCAAACCTCGAGGTCTGATATACATGCCTGTCCATAAAAGCACTCCCTTCTAAACTAAAGCTATTATTTATTTTACATATTCTATATTTAATGAAAAAAACCTCCTTATAGGAGGTTTATAAGTTTAATTATCAGCAGCCTTTTTTATGGCGTTTTCTATGCTGTTAATCAATCCCTTGCTTGATTTTGTTGCTCCGCTAATTACATCTACATTGAGCCTTTGCTTATTTATTATTTCCCTGGGAATTATCATAAAGACTTCCTCATACCAGCCCTTGCTTTCTTTATGGTCTATTATCTTAATTTCAGTAATCTTCCCATCATATATTTTTACCTCTGTAGTGATTTTACTGGCAAAGCCTCTAGACTCTCCTAGATAAGCTCCATCTCTTAAATTTCCTAATAGTATATCGTCTCTACTAGCATGTCCTCCCCATAGCTTGGAAGCAACATTCCATATCAATAAAAATAATACTAGCATTAAAGAAATATAATACTTACTCTGCATATTCCTCTTTAAAAAGCCCATATGAACCCTATTGTTTGGGCTAACTTTACAGTCATCCACACATTTCAAGCATCTAATGCATTCAGGAGATATTGTATTATCTTCTTCAGAAAAGCTTAAGCCCATTGGACATTTGTCTAAGCATTTATTACATTTTGAACAGCCCTTATGGTGCTTTATGGAAGATAGGCTAAAGGAGCTAAAAAGAGCCTGAGCCGCTCCCAAAGGACATAGGTAACGGCAAAAAAATCTTGAAATGAAGACAGAAGCTAAAAATATAATCAATAATATAGTGAATCCTAGCTTCATATCCATAAAAGTAACTTTTAAGCTTAGAGTACCTAAAAATGTTCTCCAAGGAGATAGCTCAGAAATAACTGCTTCGTAGCCTAATATGGAGCTCACTAAAAACAACAATAAAAGCGGGTACTTAAGTACTAATAGGTCAGCTCCTTTAATTCTCAAGCCTTTTTGTTGTTTAACCCTTAGCTTTCTGCCAGCCCATGCAGTAAAATCTTGAACAGCTCCTATGGGACAAAGCCATCCACAAAAAAACCTTCCTCCAATAATAGCCATAGTCAGCAGAGCTATAGTTAAGGCTATACTCATGCTGATTCCTTCAAAGTCATAGCTGCTGTCTACTATGCGTTCACGTAAAGCACTCCAGCCTCCATAAGGATTCATATCACTTATGCTTAAGATTTTAAAATCCAACGCCCCACTAGTATAATAACCATAGACAATGACTATAACTATAAGAGCCAGCATTATCAAGGATTGAATTAGAGCCCTTATGTTTTTAGTATTGAACATCTTCAAAGCCTTCACCACCTACTAAGAGCTATTTGAAATACAAAATTAAAGAAACTGTCCCTAGTACATTTTTGAGATACATTGAATGTCTTCAATTACTCTGTCCTCTATAATAGCATTGGCACCATTTTGTGTTGGGATTAAATAGCTATTCTCTATGTCCTCTATAGATAATGTATACTCTTTTCCGCTGTTATCTATAATAACAAATTCATCTTTCTCATCTAAAATCATACCAACAGCTTCAAGTACTTCTCTAAGCTCCATTCCTTTGCCTTGAGTGGTTGTCTTTTCATCAAGAATTTTCATCATTATTTCAGGGAATATGACCGCATCCTTAGTAGTAGAAAAATAGCTCATCTCTTTTACATTCATCCCTAGCTTAAATGCAGGACTAATGTTCATAGGTGCATTATCTCCCTCAGTTTTTATATAGTATCTATCTCTGACTACACTTATGGTTTCATTTTTAATAAGCCCGTCTGAGCCTGCCATAGTGAAAAAACCATTTGGATCTACATAGGAGAATTTAGATAATATTTTCCCTACCAAATATGATTTGTCCTTACTACCATAGTACTCATAATAATATGGTTCAATATCTCTAGTCAGGGCATGAAATATATGTACATTTTCAATATTCTTTGGAGAAATGCTTTCATATAAATCAATTCTATTGACCATCTTTACCCAATAGACGCCCATTTCATCAGGAACAACAATCCTTACTGGCTTTTCCTCTCTAAGTATTTCTTCTCCATCGAATCTAATACCGAGGATTATATCTCTATTTTCTATAATGTCTTTGCTAATCATAGTATAATAATTATCTCTTCCAGTAATGCCTATGGCTTCATAATCAGCTATGTCTATTCCGTTCTTTTCAAGGACGTCCTTAAGTGAAGGACCTGATGCCTCTATGTCTATTTTTACACCAGTAGTCCTTTGTAATATAGTCTCTACTGAAACCTGCTCGTATTTAGCTAGGTCTTCAGTGTTTATTCTTATGGAGTTGTTTTCAGACCAGCATATTGAAAAGCTATTCTCATCCTTTTCCCACATTTCCTGTGAAATAACATCTTCTACTGGTTCTTTCTTTGTATGGCTTACTAAATAGCTCCATGCTCCTATGGCAGAGTTTACATTGTTTACTACAGCTTGACTGGAAATACTGGCTCCTGTTACTTGCACAACATCATTAGGCACTTCTGGGTCTAATACTACTAATTTGAGATATTCCATTAGTCCCATACCTTTAAATCTATCTGTAAACCAGCTTTCCTTTATATGGTCAGCATAATCAGGGGTATCCCCTTGTTCAAGTATTTTAATGCCTAAGGTTCTCTGCTCCTTGCTATCTATTACAACTAAGGTTTTAATAGTTCCTACATATCCTGTACTGGATGTTATGAAGGCACTAGGATGTCCATCTATAGTATATATCTTTTGAACTGCTGGAAAGCTTTCTTGAATAAATTGGTCCTCTAATAAGTGCTCCGCAGCTTTTATGTTTTTTGCCTGTGGATATATTTCCTTAATTAAGGCTTTATCCTTTCTGTTATCATTCATAAACCATAGCCCAACGGCTATGACTATGGAAAATAAAAGCAGTGTAATTATATAAAATTTATTTTTTTTCATATTTGTCCCTCTAATCGATTACTATTTTAGCAATATTTTGTACCCATTGAGGCTTGTTCACATCTCCAGGTTCCTTCTGTCCCATAACTAATCTAAATGGTGCTCCCTTTGAGGCATCATAATCTTTTCCATTTTCATGCCATGCAATAATTACTGGATATTTTTTGTCAGGGTTTTCTTCGTCTATATAATCCTCCTTAAGCATCTGCTCTAGTGAAAACTCCATATTGTATCCATCAGAAGCTACAAACCTTACTGTTGTAGCATCTTCTTTTAAGCCCGCTTTTCCTAAAATTGCTTTAAGCTTTATGCCTTTAAAATGAAAATATTCCTTTGTTCCATAGCTATTTAATGAATAGAAGTCATCCTCAAAATGCGACTCCTTCATTTCCTTTAAGTCATCTAAGGATAAAATTAATGCTTTATCTATTCCCGTTCCTTCAATGGTAAGTGAAGCTATGTCTTTATTTTCTGCACTAGCAGGCTCCCCAGTTTTTTCTGAATCTGTTTCATTATCTTCATTTGAAGCCCCTTGCTCCTTATCTTCTTGCTTCACTTCTTCTGATTCTATTTTAGATGTGTCAAAGGCTTCGGAAAAGCCCTCTGAATCTTCCTCCCCATTGGCAGATGCTTCTTCCTCAGGCTCTTCTCCCAATTGTTCCTGTCCATCCTTTTCATTTTGAGTCTGGGAAATATTATTTGGCTCATCTATGCCAGTAGGAGGAGCTTCAACACTTTTGCATCCTGAAAAGGTAAGTACTAGCATAATCAGTAGCAATATCATTATTGTTTTTTTCTTTTTCATGCTGCTGTCTGCCTCCTTATATAACTTGGGCAAGCAAGTGGCTTGCTTGCCCTAAGCATTTATATTATTATTTTGAGCTGCTAGGTTTTTTGAATATATTATCTGTCAATGCCTTCACTACCCCGCCATTGCTGCCAGACCATAGAGTATCCTCTGTAACTGCCAATGACCATATAGAATCAAGACTGCTAGTATCCAGCCAATCAGAGTTTTCTCTGTTGAATTTTCTGTTTACTTCTTTAGGCTCCTTGCAGAAGAATATTCCATTTGTAGTAGTTCCAAACCATAGGCTTCCCTTATGGTCAACTGTAATAGTTCTTATCTCAGCATTATTCTTCAACTCATTAGGCAATAGCTCATGACCAGTATATTTAGCTTCTATTTCGCCCTTTGGATTTACATAGTCAACTCTGCCGCCAACATTCTCCATAGTAGAATAAGAGCCAGACATGACTACCCAAGCTCCGCCCTTTGGCTCTAGGGCAATTTTCCTTACCCATTGGTCTGCAAAGGTAGTATTTTTTGTATCCTTATAGGCTCTTATAGTACCAGTGCTGTTTATATATGCATAGCCACCGCTGTATATGTTCTTTTCTGCATCTACAGTATCAGGATATGTTCCTATCCACATGCCGCCTTTATCATCTGCTGTTAGCGCATTGACAGATGATGCTGGCAGTCCGTCTTTTTTAGTCCAGCTTTTCCAGCTGCTGTTAGCAGGAGCAAAGCAGACTAGTCCAGTTGCGGTGCCAAACCACACCTTCCCATTACTATCTATTTCTACACTCTGAACAAAGTTAGATATTAGCTTGCCATTTGTGCTTTCCTTTGTGTAATGAGTAACCTTACCATCCTTAAAATATGCTGCGCCCTTTTGGTTTTCAGGGTCCTGTCCACCAAGGGTAAACCATACTCCGCCTTCTTTATCTAAGGCTATATCATTTACATAGCTTCCAGGGAGCTTATTATCAGAGCTAGGACCATAATTAGTTATCTTTCCTTTTGAGTCTACATAAGCTGCTCCTCCTCCATAAGTACCTATCCATGCTCCTCCCTTTTCATCAGGGGTAATTACTCTCACTCCTGCCAAGGGAAGTCCATCCTTATCTCCACCTAAATAGGTAGTAAAGGTATTTTCTGTATTAGCTGTATCGCTGCTTGTAGTTTCTTTGCCAGCAGCATTTCCGTCAACTATAATCTTGACTACATTTTTAAGGCATGCACCTTGGTTTAAATGAGTTATCAATCTTATAGGGCCGCCTTCATTGCCGCTAGTATATCCATCGCTGTTAGTATCAGTTACAAGAGGATTTCCATCTACAGCATAGGAGAGAATGATTATTTTTCTTTCTAGTCCATCTGCTATTCCTTTTTCTAAGGCATCCTTACCAAATACTGATAAAATATCTCTTGTAAATCCATCTGATGCAACTACCTTTACTGCTGTAAGGTCAATTCCTGGCTTTAGACCGATTTTTTTAGTTATTAATTGCCATATGTCTAAACCTTCGTTCTGATGCTCTCCAATGTAAGTATAGGAGTCTCTAATGATTATATCATCCATTTCTTCTAATTCACGTAAGCTATATGTCTTTGAATTAGCCAAAGCAGTACCTGATATTTCTAAAGCAAAATTATCTAAATATTGACTGTATGTTGGACTCATGCTATGCTTCCAGCTAGTAGTTTCAGAAGCATTTATAGTAATCTTCACTACATTCTTTAATATATTGGACGAATTAATATCATCAGCAGATTTTTGACCCACAACTAAGGAAAGTGGTCCTCCTGAATTGTTATATGCTGCATCAAATCCGTCAGAATCCTTTCCTAATACTAAAGGCTTACCATCATCTATACTCTCATTGTTTGCTGAGCTTGAACCATATGCCAGTATCATTTTAAGTTTTTCTTCTTTGGTAACACTATTTAAGTAATTTGATTTCATCACATCTTCTAATGGGAATGTTAGGGTCTTCCCATCTTCTGCTGTAAATACAACCTCATTGGCATTTGATTGAAGTCCTACATCTGAAGATTTGAGGAAGCTGTACAAATCTATTCCTCTATATCTGATTTGCTGCTCTGATGTAGCCTTCTTAATATTATAATTTCCTGTAAATGCCAGAACCTGTCTTTCCTCTATATCAGAAACCTTAAATGTCTTAGGCTCGCTAAGCTTAGTACCTGCTCCTTCGATTACAATTGTCTTTTCTCCTAATTCCTTATAGGGCTCTTCAATATGTGCGTATTTATCAGGCTGAAGATTTATAGTAATTGATGTAACAGAGCTTAATGAGCTTGTTGTTTCCTTATTATCAATAGTCTTAGGAAGAATCATCATTAAAGGTCCGCCGTCATTTTTAATATTAACTATTGCACCGCTGCCATCTTTATATGAGCTCTCATAGCCTTTTGAGTTCTTATCTGAAACCATTGGAGCTCCATTCTTTGCAAAGGCTAAAATTGATGGATTAGAGAATATATCCTCTAATGTAGCAGTAACAGTCTCAGCTTTACCCTTAGAATCTATACTCGTAAATTCAACAGTTCCCTTTGTTCCAGGTATCTGTACCTTTTCCATTAGGAAATAGCTTAGGCTGACTCCCTCAAATAAATCCTTGTAGCTTTGACTGCCTTTTTGAATATTATAAAAGCCCTTTAATCTTGCCTTTGTTCTCTCTGCATTTGAGACCTTGTCACCATATACCATATTTTCTATATCAGCTACAGTAAGGCTTTGTTCCTTTATGGTGCTTCCATCCATGCCAATAACCTTAATTTCTACCTTATTATTAGCTAGAGTCTTATAGATTTCCT
Organism: Firmicutes bacterium UBA3546; assembly: GCA_002376545.1. GTDB lineage: Bacteria > Bacillota > Clostridia > Tissierellales > Proteiniboraceae > Proteiniborus. The sequence goes on from DFOH01000041.1 coordinate 251,328, forward strand.
TTGGATTGCCTGTATGAGTACTGTAATTTACCTCATTTCCTACTATTATTTTATCTAATAGCTTAGCTTGCTTTGAGCCATTAGCATGAGAATATTCTGTCTTACCATAAATAATGCGTAAAGGTCCTCCGTCATTTCCAAGACCGCTTTTGAATCCATCTAAAGTGTTTTTAATGACATATGGATATCCGTTGACTCCATAGGCCACTAATACTGGATATCCAGTAGATCTTAAATCCTCTTCTTTTTTAGAAACATATTTTCCGTCATTTAAATCATCTGGATTTTTTTCATAGAATCCAAACAATAAAGGATCAGCTATTTGTTTTATAGTAAATTTATCAAAGTCCTTATACCCATCTGTTGCAGTAAATTGAACTAATGTCTCAGATTCCTTGCCCTTTGCCATGGAAGCAGGAACTCCAGATTTTTTAAGCAAGTCCCAAAGCTTAACTCCCTCGTATTCATTTACATACCAATAGGTTGAATTTGATAAGCTGTATTCCTTTCTAAAGCCCATACCATTTTCGGAAGGTTTTCCATCCTTATATTTAACCATGTCCTCTATTTGTTTTACTGTGTAGTTTACTTCTCTTCCTACCTTATCCCCTGTTATGGTTATTACATATTGAGAGTTTTCTGGTGTATCATATGGAGCCTTATCATGCTTGTATCCAGGTGCATCATTTTCTGCAACATAGATATATGCCATGTTTCCAAACTTTGTATAATCAGGGTTCGGGTCTGTTTCAAAAACTGACTTATCGTAAACTAGCTTAATACAGCCATCTTCATTTCCTAACCTAGGGTCTGCTCCTGCCCCAGCATCGTATACAAATGGTCTTGGATTTGTGCCGTCCTGCTCAGATGTACCATAGGCTACAATTATTGGTTTATCCTTGGCTTCTGCCTCTTTTATCTGCTCTAAAGTAAACTCTGCTATTGTCTGTCTCACTCTATTTTTTATAAGAACCTTGTATGCAGAGTCGATAAGCTTAATTCCAGTAATCCCAGAAGTCATGTTTCTTAGCAAATAATCTAGACGAATTCCCTCATATTTAAGAGTTTTTTCGCCGTCCTTTCTAATATCTGTATAGTCTCCCCTATATACTCCAGCATCTTGATTTTCTAATTCACGAATAGAAAGAGGGATGCTTGCCTCAAGTCCCGGACCTTCAAAGGTTAATGTAGCACCTGTTATTGCGTCAACATCATAAGGTGCATCTCCTTCAAGCCCTCCGTTTGTAATATGCTTATATGAACTGTTTGAGTAATCATTTCCGCTTGATGAAGTTATCTTTATTTCATTTACTAACTTAATTAGAGAACCATTTTGACTATATATTCTAAAATATCCTTCTATTGAAGAATCATCCTTTGCAGTATCATAAACTGCTTTTGTATCATTAGTATTTGTACCTGCTTCATAGGCTAATATGTATTGTTTAGGTGCATCTCTGATATCTGCCACTGTTACAGCAGGATTCTCATAGCCATCTGCTGAAATGAATTCCACCTTATCACTGTCTGAATACCCACCCAGTAGTTGACTTAAAGGTACTCCTACACAGTAATTAGTCTCATTCCCTGATTTCTTTGCATAGGACCAGTTTCCGCTGATTCTAGGCATAAGAAGAATATCTGCTCTCGTATACTCATCAGCGCCAATTTTTAATACCTTTGAAAGCTCATCCCCAACAAGTATTTTTTGAATCGTTTTATTAAATAATGGATTATTTTGTTCTCCTACGTGCTGCTGACCTACCATTAGTAAAGGTGCGTCACTATCTGTTAGCTTTTCTAATGCAGAGCTTTGAGGGATAACTTCAGGCTGTCCTCTTTCTCCTGCTCTGCTAAAGGCAAGAATAGTGTCTACAGGAACTTTATTAGTTTCTTGTCCATCTTTAAGCTTTGGAAAATAGTATCTTTCAACGCCATAGGATGGGCTTATTAATGTTTTTGATGTAGTAGAATCTCCCTTATGAGCAGGATCAAATGTTACCTTATATCCATCTCCTGCAACAAAAGCAATTTTATAGGAGTTGTATTTATCCTTTGATAAACCAGATTTGTTTAATAAATCATTTACCTTAACTCCCTGTCCAAGATAAATACTTTTGGTTGGAGTAGTATTTATTGCTGAGTAAAGGTTAGTTACCTGCTCCATAGCCATAAGCTGATTTAGGGTATATGATTTTTCATTAGTAATGCCTATACCCTGTCCTGTAACTACAAGGATAGGCTGTTCTGTCTTTGGCTCCCAGCCTTCAGCGTATGCCTTTGCTCCAAAATTTTCAGGAGCTACGATTCCCAGTGATGAAAATATCATAGTAAAAATGATTAGCAATGCAATACTTTTTTTCCAGTCACTTCTCATAAAATTTCCTCCTTGTAAATATTTGATTCTTAAATAGATAGTCTATAGCTCATATATGTCATTAAAGCTCTTATCACCTCTCCCATTAAGTTTTAAAAATACTACCAGAGCGACAAAAAAACTTCTTTTAGCAAAATATAAGCAAAAAGAAGTTCTATAAGACTAATATTTTTACTCCTTTTCGCACTGGAAGGTAATGCAGTTTCCCACATTGCCCTATCGTTTTAAGCATCATGCGAACTTAGTTCGTTTAGATGAATAAAATCGGAGTATTTCATTGTTATGAAATTGTTGGTAATTACACTCATATTATATCGTTAAGCAACTATCAATGCAATATAATATCCTTTTCTTTTCCTTCCCTTAACTCAGCCTCTTAATCCGACTTTTTCCTTTTATTAGCCTCTCTTCTTCTTTTAGCCTCAGTTGTAGCTAAAAGAAGGAAAGTTTCTATATCCTTAACTTGTCTATTAGAATATTTCTCATAGCTCTGTAAAAATTCTTTCATCATTATACGCTTTTCTTTTTTATGTGCAGGCTCATTAGTAAGTATAAAAAAGCATATATTTCCTAAATCCAGTCTCACATCTCCCTGTCCAATTTCTTCAAAGTCTAGACCATATACTTGTCCATTTCTGTATATGAAATTTCTAAGATTCACGTCCTTTTTAAGCAAGCTGCTGTTTCCATCAGAAAGCTTATGCAAATTAGCCATCCATAATGCAAGGCTGTCAGTCCATTCACCCATATCAAGCCTTTCCACTAAGTCTACTACCAGTTCACCTTCAATATATTCCATAATCAGGCTATCACTGTCCTTGTGGATTATATCTGGGACTAATATCCCTGACTCTTTAAGCATATGCATGTTTTCATACTCTATGTCTAAAAGTTTTTGGTTATTTGGACTATATTTTTTTAAAATGGCCTGCTTGCTATTTGTATTTTCATGAAGCATTACCTTATAAACCTGATTTCTTTTGCTAAATAATTTTTCTAGTATCTCAACATTCATAGAACTCCCAATCCTTTACTGTTTGTTCAACTAAATCAGCCAGCTTTTCTATATCCTTTACTGCATTAATAGCAGGAAGTTTTTCATATTTTGATATTTCATTGCTGATTACACCGCTTAACACAAATACACTTGGACTCATGCGTTTGACTACATCTTCCACAGAGGAAGCACATAGTATCTTAGGTACGTTGCAGTCTGTAACTCCCTCTAGTATGACATAATCCTGAGTGTAATATTTTAGTATATCTGAAATAGGCAGTTTTTCTCTAAACAATATATTAGTTTCGTAAAGACCTCTAGCAGTTACTAGCTCTGCCCCAGCCCTATAATGTCTATCTGTATTAGAACCCTCTACATCCATTCTAAAATCCTCAAAATGAATTTCCTTTACAGTTCCTACGGAGTATCCTCTTCTTTTAAGCTCTCTAATGAGCATTTCTATAGTTGTTGTTTTACCTGACTTTGAATATCCATAAACTGAAAAAACCTTCAATTCAGTCCCTCCTAACTAATTATATTGAAATGGAAAGCAATGAGCATTGATGTAAATATTAATGCTGTGAATATTGTTAAATAATCAATTCCTCTCATTTTGAGTCTGCAATATGATGTCCTGTTAGGATATGCTCTAAAGCCTCTGCATTCCATTGAAATAGATATATATTTAGCCTTGTTCAATGCCTTTATTACAGAAGGTGTCAATATGTACGTATATAACGACAGCTTTTGACCTAAGGGTATTCTGTTTAAATCCTCTCCTGCTAATTGAACTGCTATTATTGAATCAGTGAATTCTTCTTTAAATAACGGGAGAAATTTTATTGCCAGCAGTACCATAAAGGCAATTTCATAGGGAAGCTTCATGGCTATAAGACCATAAACAGTTTCCAGTGGTGGGGTTGAAGCTATTATTAATGCTGAAAATATTATTATAGCCATTCTGATTATTATAGAAATACCACTTGTCAAGCCGTTTGTAGTCAAGATATTTAAACCCTTTATGCTTATTAAAGCCTCTCCTCCAGAAGTGAATATACTCTGAATTAGAGCCAAAACCAAGAAAAAGGACCATAGTTTTTTGAGCCTTTTTATTGCTCCAAATAGAGATATAGATAAAAGCTTACAAGCTAATAAACTCACTAACAGTAGTAGAAATAGATTTTTTGGAGCTTGGATTATTAACACAGCCGAAGAGATGCTCATAACCAAAATTATTTTAGTTCTAGGGTCAAGCTTTATCAAGAAAACTCAACTCCTTTAGCTCCAAGATTCGTAATCTTGTCCACATGCTTAGTCAAAAAGCTGCTATCATGACTTATTATGAAATAGCCCTTACCCTCTTCTCTTAGTTTATTTAGATATTTTCCAAGCTGTGCAGTACGCAGCATATCTAAGCCTATAGTAGGCTCGTCTAATATTAAAAATTCCACATTTCTAGATAATACAGAGGCTAATGCCAGTCTTTGCTTTTCACCTTTGCTCAGTGTAAAGGGAGTTTTGTCCTTATATTTCACAAGGTCAAAAGCTTCTAAATATCCCATTAGCTTTTCTTCTATTTCATCTCTATAGCCTGGCTCACAATTTCTATGACTAAAATACATTTGCTCCCATACTGTCGGGCAAAATATCTGCTTATCTGGATTCTGAAAAATGAAGCCAACTCTTTTACCTACATCTGATAGTGAAATATCCTTTGTATTTTTACCTGCTAGATATATTTCTCCATGCTGTGGTCTCAAAATACCTAGCATCAGCTTCACTAAAGTAGTCTTTCCCTGACCGTTAGGTCCCATAAGTCCAATATGTTGATTATTATCTATGCTTAAGCTGATATTATTTAATAAAGCATTTTTATTATAGGAAAAAGCTACAGAGTTTATGCTGTAAAAGCTCATGCTCATCTACCTCAATTCTTTCCTCTATCTTGCCTTCTTTCATAAAGAAAATAGTATCTGCTATCATCAAATTTTCAATATTATGGTCAATAATAATTATGGTCTTCTCCAATTCCTGAAGGGCTTTTACTGTATCTATTATAAGCTTTCTGTTTTCTCCATCTAATTCTGATAATACCTCATCTAGTATGATTATTTGTGGGTCAAGGCTCAATACAGAAGCTATTGCCACTAAATGCTTTTCTCCTCCTGAAAGCCTTGAAGGATTTTTATACCTTAAATGTCGTATTTTAAAGGTATCTAGTATCCTTTCAACTATACTTTCTATTTCATCATATGAGAAGCATAGGTTTTCTAGGGCAAAGGCTATTTCAGCCTCTACTGTAGGTAAAAACAATTGATTGTCAACATCTTGAAAAACCATGGCAATTTTCTGTGATAGGCTTGGAAGAGAAAGCTCTCTTATATCATTTTCTTCAATAAAAACACTGCCCTCCATAGTTCCAGAAAGCCCTTTAGGAATTATTCCACAAAAGCAAAAAGCCAATGTGCTTTTACCGCAGCCGCTTAAACCCATAAAAGCAGTTATACTGCCTTTTTCTATCTTTAAGTTTATTGAATCAAGTATTTTAGAGCTGTCTTCAGTGTATGAAAAAGAAAGATTTCTGGCTTCTATAATATGCTTCATTCTAAAACTACCTCATAAACGTATTTGCACCATCTTTGGCTAAATGTATCAGCCCGGGCTATTAGTTGGAATGGACCGCTTCCGCCTTTTTTCATAGTTCCAAGAGGCTTTCCGTCCTTCTCAAAAGCCATATATACATTGTTGCCAGTTAAAATCTCATCTACGGGCAATGCAATTACATATCCATCTAAGCCTTTTATTAATATTTTAGAATAGTCTTTAATAGCTTCATCATCTATGGATGCCTTATTTAGTATGTCTTTAAGTAATACGCCCTTATATTTACGAGAAGTAGGACCAGTTTTTGACGTATCCTCTGTTGCATTGAATTCCTTATTGCTTAAGGATGTGATTTCTTCGAACTGGAGCTTTACTGAATTATCTCCCCAAATGACTGTTATAGTTTTTTCATCACCTGCGCTGGTATCAATGCTTCTCATATGTATGTAGCCTAAAATCAATGTAGCAGCCACTAATATAAGAATAACAGCTATTAGAATTTTATTTTTCACCAGTATCACCTGACCTGTCTACAGAATTTATAATATTTAACTTGTTTAATTCTTTAGTTATTTTATATGCTATGAGTCCCCCAAGACCGCCTGACAGAGATGCAGCACTTAAGGAAAGTAGCATTGGAATAATCGGCAGTCTAAAGAAAATCATAGAGGATAAAAATGTACCAGTAATGTTGGCCAGTAGACCTAATATAAAAAAACTGGCTGGATTCATAAATCTATGCCTTAATGCTATAAATCCAATATCTACTATGAGTCCTGGCAAAGTATAGGTTATAAGACTTACAGCGCCATGAGTCCCGTAGGCTCCTGTTATAATGACCAATAAGGCTTGAATAAGCCCTATCAATGTACCTGTACCTGTTTTTCTAGTTATTCCTATGCCTAAGACTATCCAAAGCATATAAAAACCGCCTGCAGCAGCACCTCCGGGTATAAACAAGGGACCTGTTATTATATGGATTAAAGGTACGACTATTGGCTTTATTCCAATACCTAGGGCTGCCGTCAATGCTATGACAACTAAATCAAACATTGAAAATCTCTGTAAAAAGCTTCGCATAATTCACCTGCTCTATTTATGATTTTTCAGTATTATAGGTATAAACAAATCTAATGATAGGAAATCTCCATGATTTCCTCCATCTTCTACATCATGCATTCCATGGTCTGAGGTTATAATAATATCACCTGTATAGTCTTTAACCATGCTCTCTACATAAGAGTCTAATATTCTAAGCTGTTCTAAGGCCTCTTTTGAGCTTGGACCATATTTATGTCCCATATCATCATAGGAATGAAAATGAACCAGAAGGATATTGGGAGGAGCTTTTAACTCTGTCATGGCGCTTCTATAGATTTCATCGTCTATAGTTCCATTTTTATTTTCATCTATGTTTAAAATAGTCTCAACATCACATGTAAGTATCCTTATGTTTCCTTCAATGACCTTTGAGGTTTTCCCTTTTTCATATGCCATATCAAATATTGTAGGAGCTAATAATGGTCTTTTCTCCCTATTATGTATTCCTGTATATTTAGGTGTTTCCCCTGTTACCATAGATGCAAAGGCTACATCAGTAATAGGAGGATATACAGTAAGTGCCTTTATTCCTTTGTCTAGGGATGCCATATAAGGAATATTCCCTTCCTCCATGGCTCTTTCATACAGTTCATAGCCCAATCCATCAATGTAGATTATGAGAACCTTGTTTTCCTTATCTATTGAGCTTAGAACATATTGCTTTATGTCTGTTATGCTCTTACTTGGAGGAGCTTCTATTATACCTATGGGATTTGTGACAGTAAAGCTTCCAGCCTCTATTACTATGTTATTTAAAATTGATTTTCTAATTTTATCTATATTTTTAGTATATAAAACATCCCCATCCTCTGTGTATATAGCAAAGCTATGAGGAGCTCCTCCAGTGTCTGTGATTATGGGAAGGTCTGCTGCATTTTGTCCTGTGAAATATATAATAACGAATCCAATAATAATTATTGCTATAATAGAAAATACTAGGATTTTTTTTGACATGGCTCTCATCCTCTATATATCATATATTTATTAAAAATAAAAAGATAGTTTCAGAGGGAAACTACCCTTTAGCAAAATAATCACAGCACTATAAAATATGATTATTTTGCTGTTTCCTTTAAGATATATTCTACATACATTCGTTGTTTCCTTTAAGAAATCAAAAAAATATAGCTCTCCACATGTGGAGAACTATATATACTTTATCGAAACTACCTTGTTTTTATCTACATAAAATTCATCACTGAGACCATCTACTATTACAAGACCTCTGCCGCAGCATTTAAGTTCCAGAGGGTCGTAATCATTTTTATCATATATAAAACCGCAGCCTTCATCTATTACTTCAATTCTAATTCGTCTATCATGTATTTCCAAAAACAATCTAATAATCTTATCGGCATCACAATTATTGCCATGTAGTGCGCTATTTACTACAAGTTCATTTAATATAAGCCTTATATCAAATAATAGGGACTCGTCCTTAATTATTTTGCATAGGTCTTTTAGTATATCTTCCATTGTTAATTTTATGTTGAATAAATCACTTTTAATTGTCTGGTCTATTCTAAAATTCAAGGCAGATCCCTTCTATCTATATATAATAAACTACTTTATCTATTATGATTTTACCCAAAAAAATATCCTTTAATCAGAATAAGTGCTGGCATAGTTTATAGTTTCGGAGACTAGCCTTTTTTATTATACCATAAGCTCATAAATTTTTAAAATTCTAAAATATATTGTCAAAGATTTCACATCAAATTTCCAATGAAAATTTTAACTTGTCTATAACGCTTTTAATGCTCGTTTCCTATTCTATGATAAATATTGATTCCATGGTTATCAGTCCCATACCTAAAGATATAGGCTTTTCGTCTATTTTCTGTAAATCGGAGGGCTGAAATCAAAAAACTTTCAAATCTAAACTTTTTATATATTCTTTATATAGGATTTTCTAGCTGTTTAATTACTAATCGTAACATTTCGCTTCTTTTTCATACTTATTGTTGTCTATTGTACTGTATTTATATATTATATTAAAGGAAAGGGTGAGTTTTATGGATGAAACTGATGTGAAGATTTTGGAGCTACTAGAAAACAACGGCAGAATTTCTCATGAAGAAATAAGCAAGCAGTTGCATATGTCGAGACCAGCCATTCGTCAAAGAATATCCAAGCTAGAGCAAGCTGGTGTGATTAAAGGTTATAATACCATAATCGATTGGAGCAAGGTCGGTCAGGGTATTAGAGCTATCATACTAATAAAGGTTAAAACAGGTGATTTTAATACTCTAATGGAACAAATTATGGGCTTAAAGGTTGATGGACTAATGATAGAAAAATGCTATAGAATCACTGGACAATGGTGTATAATGCTTCAGATGAGAGCCAGCATAACAGACCAGATAACTCAGCTTCATGATGAAATGCTGAAAATTGAAGGTATTTTAGAAACCTTCACTATGCTTATATTATCTGAAACAAACAAATAAAAATGACAACTTTAAGGAGGTTTTACAAAATGAGCAATTTTATACCAAATAAACACAACTTTATGAATGAAAGGGTTTTAGATTACTTACCAGGCAGCATAGAGAGAAAAGAATTAGAAGCTGAATTAGCTCGAATAAAGGCCACAGTTATTGATATTCCAATCATCGTGGGAGGTAAGGAGCTTAGAACTGGAAATAAAGGATACTGTATAATTCCACATAATCACAAAAAAGTAATCGGTGAGTATCATAAAGCAGGAAAAAACGAAGTAGAAATGGCTATTACAGAAGCTTTAAAGGCAAAAGCAAAGTGGGAAAGATTAGATTGGCATTCAAGGGCAAATATTTTCTTAAAAGCTGCTGAGCTGGCATCAGGTCCATGGAGAGCAAGACTTAATGCAGCCACCATGCTTGCACAGAGCAAGACCTATAGGCAGGCTGAAATTGATTCTGCTTGTGAGCTTGTTGATTTTTTAAGATACAATGCTACTTGCTTGCATCAGATATACAGCGAACAACCTATATCTACTAATACTGTTATTAACAGATTAGAATACCGACCTCTTGAGGGCTTTATATTTGCAGTATCACCCTTTAATTTTACAGCCATAGGCAGCAATCTAGTAGGAGCTCCTGCTATTGTAGGGAATACAGTTCTTTGGAAGCCTGCATCTAATGCGGTTTATTCATCATATTTGGTGTATCAGCTGTTTAAAGAAGCTGGCTTACCTGATGGTGTTATTAATTTCCTTCCTGGTAATCCAAAGGATATTGGTGATGTTGTAATGGTAAATGAAAATCTGGCAGGTATCCACTTTACTGGTTCTACTAAGGTGTTTCAGGACATGTGGACTACTATTGGCAACAACATAGGAAACTACAGGACTTTTCCAAGAATTGTAGGTGAAACTGGTGGTAAGAATTATGTTATAGCTCATCCTTCAGCAGATATAGAAGCTTTATCACTTGGTCTTCTTGAAGGCGCCTTTGAATATCAAGGACAAAAATGCTCAGCAGCATCACGTGCATACATTGCCCACAGCATATGGTCTGAGGTTAAAGAAAACCTACTCAAAAAGGTGGAAAATGTCAAAGTTGGTGATGTGGATGATTTCACAAACTTTATGGGAGCAGTCATAGATAAGAAATCATTTGATAGCATAAAGAGCTATATAGAATATGCTAAAAATTCTCCTGAGGCTGAGATACTTTTCGGAGGTAGATGCGATGATTCTGTAGGATACTTTGTAGAGCCTACAATAATATTAACTAGTAATCCTCACTTCAAGACAATGGAAGAGGAGATTTTTGGACCTGTCCTTACTATTTTTATATATGAGGATGATGAGTTCTTAGATATATTAAGATTGTGCGATAATACGTCTAAGTATGGCTTGACCGGCTCAATCTTCGCTAAGGATAGATATGCTATATCAGTAGCAGAAAGAGAATTAGTAAATTCAGCAGGTAACTTCTATATAAATGTTAGACCTACTGGTGCTGTAGTAGGACAACAGCCTTTTGGCGGTGCAAGACAGTCTGGTACAAACGATAAAGCAGGCTCCAAGTTGAATTTAATGCGTTGGATTAGTCCTAGGGCCATAAAGGAAAGTCTATTATAGCAAAAGCTTCTATGGCCGCGTTAACAAGGAAATCTTTGTTGAAGTACATCGATTACCTATTGTAAATCAACAGGCATGACCCCAAAAAATTATATACTAACTTCTGAATTAAGTTAGTATAAATTCTTTGTGAAATAATATATAATATATAGGAATAGCTGGTTTAAAAACCAGACTTCTGGGTATCATTAACCTGTACATAAAACATGAATGAAAGGGGAATTGTTATGGAAAAATATGTTTGTATACCATGTGGGTATGTTTATGACCCTGCTGAGGGAGATCCAGACAGTGGAATAGCTCCAGGTACTCCTTTTGCAGAACTACCAGATGACTGGGTTTGTCCAGTATGTGGTGCATCTAAAGACGATTTTGAGGTAGAAGAATAGTTTTGAACTTAACAAGCAAATAAAACAACTGAGACAGAGTGTTTCTTTCTCAGTTGTTTTTTTGTTCTCTAACACCTCATCATACCCTATTAACATATTCATAACCTTTATAAACAGTATCTATTCTGTAATTAGCTCTAGGTCAAGTATCTTTTTAATTTATGATAATTTAGCTAGTTTTACCATGTTACATTAGAATTGTTTTTTGATTGTGGAACATATATCTAGCGTATATAATATATATGAATTCATAATTTCTAAAATAAAAAACAATGAATAGAGCTTTTAGGAGGAATATTTTATGGATAAGAACAGAAAGAGGTCTATTATTTACCTTGTCACTGCATCTATTTTATGGAGTATTGGAGGTCTTTTTATTAAGCTTGTGAACTGGAATCCTATAGCTATTGCAGGCGCTAGAAGTGGTATTTCGGCAATGGTTATGCTCTGTTACTTAGGAAAGCCCGCTATAGGAATTAAGAAGAGTATGCTTCCTGGTGCATTATCATATGCACTTCTGGTTTTTCTGTTTGTTGTTGCCAACAAGCTTACTACTTCTGCTAATGCAATACTATTACAATTTACCGCTCCTATTTGGGTAGCATTATTCTCTCGTTGGTTTCTCAAGGATAAAATTAAAATGTCTGATTGGATTACAATTGCCATAGTCATGGTTGGCATGATATTATTTTTCTCTGGAGAGCTAGAAACAGGACACATGTTAGGTAATATCTTAGCTGTCATAAGCGGTATTGCCATGGCTAGTATGATTATTTTTCTAAAGCTTCAGGGTGAAGGCTCTCCAGTAAGAGTTACTTTACTTGGTAATATAATAACCTTTGTATTTGCTCTACCCTTTTTCTTCTTATCTGTTCCAGATTTTAAGAGCATTATAGCTATATTGATACTGGGCATATTTCAGCTAGGTATTTCCTATATTCTATATACAGCTGCAATTCCATATGTATCAGCAATTGAAGCTATATTGATTCCTATACTAGAGCCATTGCTTAATCCTATTTGGGTGTTTTGGGTTACAGGAGAAGCTCCTAGCTCTAATGCACTTTTAGGAGGAATTATAGTCATTTTAGCTATTGTTGCCAGAGGAATATATCAGGCAAGAAAGGACAGGACTTTACTTTCACCCCATCAGCAATAACTTGCCTTACAAACAAAAAGGGAGTATCGCAAAACTATTGAATAAGTAGTTAGCGACGCTTCCTTTTTTTACTTTCATTTATATTTCTATTCATAATGGATCCACATTCTTAAAACTTTGACTGTCTTTTCTTCTTCATAGACTTTATAGACTATTCTATGTTGAATATTTATTCTCCTCGAATAAAATCCTTTTAAATCTCCAACTAGTTTTTCATAAGATGGAGGGTTTTGATAAGGATTTTCTTTCATTATTTTTAATAATTCCTTTGCTTTTCCATCCAGGCTACAAGCTTCTAATTTTTTTGCATCTTTTTGAGCTTGTTTAGTGAAAACTATAATATATCCCATCCTATGTCCTCCAAAGATTTACAATCCTCAATAGGTTCTTTATCTCCTTCTATAATACTCTCTCTCATACCTGGGACTGATAAGAGATGCAATGTTTCTTGTAGTGCTGACCAATCTTCTAAGCTTAACATTACAACATCACCTTTTTTACTAGTTATTTGTATAGGCTCAGAATTTACAATAGTTTGTTCAATTATACTGAATATATTTTGTCTAGCATTTGTAACAGATACGGTTTTCAAAGCTAATCACCTCTCTGGATATATTATATCATACTGTACGTTTTTATGTATACAATTTTTTACCATTTAGTAATAGTGTAATTATCCATAAAAAAACAATATAGGAACTGAAAAATTGTTGAAATATGTGGATATGTAGTATAACATATTCTATGTGATTAGGAGGGAATGCATATGAACATGCAGGTGGAAACTGCAATTGACAAACTAAACAATATTTCAAGGGAGTTAAATGATATATTTGTTGAAAGAGAAAAGGTTATAGAAAATAGCATCAAGGCTTTAGTAACTGGACAGGCTGTTCTGCTGATTGGTCCTCCTGGGACTGCCAAAAGTGCGTTGACTAATGCTTTGTGCAGCAGAATTGAAAATGGAAGATATTTTTCCTGGCTTTTAAATAGGACATCCGACCCAGCAGAGATATTAGGTCCGTTTAGTATAAAAGAAATGGAAAATGACAAGTTTTTAAGAGTTACAAAGGGTAAGCTTCCTGAAGCAGAAATAGCTTTTTTAGATGAGGTCTTTAAATGTAATGAGCCAACATTAAATATAATGCTTCCTATTATAAATGAAAAATTATTTTACAATGATGGACAGCCAGTTGATGTTCCTTTAATAACATTATTCGCTGCCTCTAACGAATTCCCAGAAGAGGATTCACTAATGGCTTTATATGATAGGATGATGTTCAGAATGTATGTAGATTATATAGGAGATATTCAGAACAAAATGAGAATGTTTAAAGGCTTTTTAAATAAGGGTAGTAAAAAAAATGAGTATACTACCATATCCTTAGATGAGTTAAACTTACTGAGAAAATCCTTAGAAGAAGTCAATATATCCGATTATATTTTAAAAGAATACATTTCATTAATAAACCTACTTTTCCAAAATGGGATTGTAATATCTGATAGAAGGCAAAATGAATGCTTAAGCGTACTAAGAGCAACTGCCCTATTAGATAAAAGAGATGAGGTAGTTTTAACTGACCTTAAGGCTTTGAGAGATGTTCTTTGGAATAGCTTACATGATATTGAAAAAATAGATGAAATACTAAAGGAAAAAATAGTATCTCCTTATCAAAAGGAATATAACAGCATTAAAAAACAATACAAGGAACTTGCTTCATCCTCTGAAAGCATGAATGATACTAGAATAATTATTGAAGTAAGAAATTCTCTTGAATACCTTTATGAAAAAGCTAATAGACTCTTAAAACAGCCTGAACTAGTGGAGAAGGATATAAAGAATAAGTTGTCTATGCTAGAAAAAGAAATTAAAAGCTATATAGATACATTATCTAAGCAAATTGATGATGATGACATGCTAATGTTTGGTGCTTAAGAGCTTTGAGAGGGTGTGGAAATGGATACTTTACTCTATAATACTGTAGAACTTTTTGAGTTGGACTTGGATATATATAATAATATATTTAGAAACTCATCTAGAATTATTGAAAATATGGAGAATTCCAAAAAGACAATAAGTACATTTGAGAAATTAAGCGAGGATATGTACTTGTCTTTATTTAAGAAAAATATTGAGTTAGAGCCTATGGAAAAAATAAGCCCTGTATATTGGCTAAACTATACTATAATAGAAAAGCTGCTTGAAACAGATGAGTTTGAAGATTTAAAACAAAACTGCTCTTTAAGCTTTTTTAAGTCTATATTAGCAACAGATTTATTAGGACAGAAGCTTATTAAAAGCTTTAAGGAGCTTTCTGTAAATAATAAAACTTTTAATAGCAGGTTAGATACTCATGAAAAGCATATTGAAGAATATAGAAAAGAAAATAATTCAAAGGAAATAGATATAAAAGCCTTAAAAGCTATTAGAAATAAAATATTAGATAATATTCATGATATAGATAAATATATATCAGAGTATAATTTGGTTTACACTAGTGTTTCTGAGGCTTTAAAACAATTCTTAGCTACATTTAAAACCATAGTTACTTGGGGATTTAATGACAATAGACTGACTCCTACTTCTTATGAAGAAAAAATTGAAGTAAGTGCAAAATTGAGAACCTTAAAAAAAGTAAAAGATATTTCTGAAATGGCAGGTAGATTTAAAGAATCTGCCAGTGAGCTTCAAAGAAAAAAGGTAAAAGAAGAGGGGCTGGAGATTTGCGGTGTTGAATTAGGAAATGAAATACACAAGGTCTTGCCTTCTGAAAGGCTATTTTTAGCTAGGGAAAGCACCAAAAAAAGCTTCTATAAAAAGCTCACTCAAAAAGAATTGCTATCTTATAAATATAAAAATAACAGATGCAAATCTAAAGGTCCTATCATCTGTTGTATAGATACCTCTGGCTCTATGGAAGGTGAGCTTGAGGTTTGGTCAAAGTCTGTAGCCATATCTCTATTAGATATAGCTGTTAAACAGAAACGAGAATTTGTAGCGATTATGTTTTCTAATAAGGTTTACAAGGTACTTGAATTCACTAAGCATAGAATAGAGCCAAGTAAGCTTTATGAGCTGGCTACATTCTTTTATGGCAGTGGAACAAATTTTATAGAGCCTTTAGAAAAGTCTATAGAGCTTATAAGCAGTGCTAGATACAAATATGCAGATATAGTCTTTATAACTGATGGGAAAGCATATATTGAGCCAGAATTCGTTGAAAAATTTAAGTCTGTAAAAGAAAAAAAGGAATTTAGAATGATAACCGTAAATGTAGCTGA
This sequence comes from Firmicutes bacterium UBA3546, assembly GCA_002376545.1. GTDB lineage: Bacteria > Bacillota > Clostridia > Tissierellales > Proteiniboraceae > Proteiniborus. The sequence goes on from DFOH01000041.1 coordinate 267,309, forward strand.
TGAAATTGAAGAAGGATTAAATGAGCTTAATGATATTCAAATACTTCTGAGTGCTCTAACTGAGGAAGAGATTGAAGCGGCTAATAATACGTTGTTTGCTATTTAGCTACCCTTCCTCGGGTCTATTTTACTTTCCTTATAATTATCTCTTCGTATCTCGTTACTTCGTTTTCTATTCTCTCTAACTGGATGTTTAGTTGAGTATGACCATCAAATAAGGCTTGTAGTTTTTTACCGTGCTCATTTTCGATGTGAATAACTGTTTTTTTGATGTTTGCAACTCACCTTCTACTCCATCAAGTCACCTAGCTGTCCTGTAACTTTAGCTTTCCAGTTCTATGCATCGGGTTAATCTCCTTATATATACTATGGATACTGCAATAGATGTTACAGAAGCTATTGGTGCAGTTAAACCTAATCCTATTAAACCCTTTTGAATTACTACTACCATTAAAAATGCTACTGGTATTCTAACTAATATAGATGATAATATCCCATTTATCATTGTAAAATTAGTTCTTCCACTTCCATTCAAGTATCCATTTAAGTTAAATTTAATAGCAACTAGAATAAAATCTATACTAAAGGTTTTTAAATATTCACTTCCTGATTTTATTACATCTGTATCAGCTTTAAATATTCCCATTATGGATCTAGGATGTATTTGAGCCCATGCAAAGAAAAATAATGAACATATAAAAGATAATAGTATACTTATTTTTAATGCTTTAATAGCTCTTTCTGGTTTATTTGCCCCTATGTTTTGAGCAGTTAGTGCTGCTAGAGCATATGATATTGACATAGGTGGAAGCATTGAAAACACTTCAAATTTAGCAACTATACCTACTGCCGCCGATTCTGCTATACCCATACTATTAGCAAGACCAGCTATAAACAAGAAAGACACCCAAAGCAATACTTCTTGTAAAGATAAAGGCGCTCCAATTTTTAATAACATCAGTATCTTATCTTTTTTAATAATAAAATTCTCTTTTGTAAACTCAAATATAAATTTTCTCTTAGAGAGATATCTTATTGCTAAAATCATACTAATTCCCTGCGATAGTACAGTTGCCAAAGCAGCACCTGCAGCTCTCATATCGAATAATCCTACTAGGATTAAATCTAAAACAATATTAAATACACAAGCTACAAAAATAAAATACACTGGCCTTTTAGAGTCCCCTAGTCCTCTAAGTATAGCACTTATAGAGTTATAACCAGTTATAAATATAACTCCACTAGAACATATCATTATATACTTCATAGCATCTATATAAGCTTCTGATGGTGTTCTTAAAGCATTAAGCAAAGGTTTGGTTAGTATAAACATTAAACCAGTTATAAGCAGTGATACAAGTACTCCTAAACATAGCATAGTCCCTATTGTTTCAGATGTATCTCTATTTTTCTTTGCTCCATAGTACTGACCAACAAGAATAGTTCCTCCCATAGTAAGTCCTGTTATTAGTCCATTCACAATTTGCATAACTTGCGTGCCAATAGCTACAGATGATAGTCCAGCAGTATCTGTAAACAAACCTACAATTAATAGGTCTGCTGTTCCGTATAGAGCTTGTATAATATTGGCTATTATAAAAGGAACTGAAAAATTTATAAGTGATTTATAAATGCTCCCTTCAGTTAAATTCTGTTCTATTTGTTTCAATTTTCTCATCTCCCTAGCTAATTTTCTCTGATTTTATCTCGCAATGAGTATGGTTAGTAGATATAAAGTCTATGATTCCATTATTAATTCTCCCCATTATTCTTCAATATCTACTGATATTCTTAACGATTGATGCTGCTAATTCTGTTAAAAATTTTTCTCCAGCTCTATTCCATTGATATAGTTTGCAAAATCTTTATATTTAAACTATGGTCTAAATTACTAAAGCCATATCTTTCATACTATAATTATATTATGATAAACTAATTACAAGCCATAATTATATTGCCATAAACTAAAACTATATTAGCGAGGTGTTTAGTATGCATTTAAATACTTTCAATGTTGATAATAATTTACAGTCAGAAGTTGATTATGGTTCACTTGAATTTCCTTTGGAAGTTTTCTTTGATGATTTATGTAAGTATGATATAGGGTTTATCCGTTGGCATTGGCATAAAGAAGTCCAGTTTGCAATTGTAAAAAAAGGTACTGTTGAATTTTTCTTTTTAGATAAATCATTAAAACTATCCGAAGGAGATGGTATATTTATTAATTCAAATAGTCTTCATCAAATAAAACCAGTTATTCCAGGTAGTATAGTAATTAACATAGCATTCAATTACACATTAATAGGTGGACACAACTTATCTATTATAGACAGAAAATATATCTCTCCTATTGTAAATAGTAATAGTCTTGACTTTCTACTTTTAGATAATAATGTTAAATGGAATAAAGATATAATTATGAAATTATTTGAAATTTGTGATTTATATGAAAAAGGTAATTTTGGATATGAGCTTTCGATAAAAAACTTACTATGTAGTTTATGGTTAATTTTAGCCTGTAGCTTAATTCCAAACCTAAATTTAGCATCTAAATTCAATAGGTATGAAGAAGAAAAAATCAAGGTGATGCTTGAATATATTCATAATAATTTCTCGAGGGCTATTAGACTTGAAGATATATCTGACTCTGTTCATATTAGTAAATCAGAGTGCTGTAGATGTTTTAAAAAATACTTAAAAATGTCGCCTTTTGAATACCTTATGCAGTATAGAATAATAGAAGCATCAAGTCTTCTACAAAATACAACTAAACCCATAACCGAAATTATGAGTTTAGTTGGTTTTAATGATGCAAGCTATTTTACAAAAATATTCAAAAGATTTACTAATTATACGCCTACTCAATACCGTAAACAGCTTAAGTAAAACTTAATTGATATTGAATAAGATAACATCGTAAAGAAACTTAGAAAAGATATTAAAGAAGCCATAAATTTAGTATTTACACAATTTGTGGCTCCATGCAAAGAATGGGAGATTTCGGTTAGGAATAAAAGAGAGGAAATATAATACTTAGTAAAATAATCAGTACATCTATGGAGAAGTACCATTTATAAGGTTCACACAAAATACTTTATAAGCTACCCAATAATCCTAACACGTAAATGCTTCCCTTGTCTCTTTAGTACTACTATCATTTTCCTTGTTTATAGTTCCGGCATTATTAATATTATATAATGAATAAAATAAGCCTTTTTTGTTGTATAATACATTGTAATCTCCCGATTCAACAATTTGCCCATTATTCATAACTATTATATCGTCAACCTCTTCTAATATTTCTTTATTCATTCTATGAGTTATAATTATTTTTGTTGTGTTTGGTAGGTTTAGTATAGTTCTCTGTATATCTAAATCAGAGAAATTATCAAGGGATGAAGTAGCTTCGTCTGCAATAATAACTTTATGATTCGAAACCATTGCTTTAGCTATAGAAATCCTCTGTTTTTCCCCCCACTAAGGTTGTTGCCTCCTTCACCACATAAATAATTATATCCTTTTTCATTTATCAGATATCTTAAACCCACTTCGTCAATAATTTTATCAATCAATAATTTATCATAGTCACGATATAAAGTTATATTATTAATAATACTATCATTAAACACAAAAACATTTTGCTGTATATATGATATTATGTTATATATGCTTTGATCTTCTAAGTCTTTGATATTTGTATTGTCAAGATATATATCTCCAATATATCCCTCGAAGTTTTTCAACAGTAGCTTTACTATTGTCGTTTTTCCACTTCCTGATAATCCTACTACTGTATAACTTTTATTCTTTATAAATTTATAATTAAAATTATCTAATTGGTTCTTTTTGTTATCATATGAAAAGGTAACATTATTAAAAAATATACCAGAATCAAACTGATTTACAGTTTTATTTTCTATATTTTCATCACTGAGTAGCCATTCGTTTTTCTCTATTAATATTTTTGCGGCACTTCTTCTTGCTATTAAATTTCCTATTTGTCCAGCAGGGTTAACTACATAGTCTAATAGTTGTATAAACGCAGTAATAGTTCCTAAAGTAGCACTTCCTTTTATTGTTAAATACACTCCGACCCCACTAAGAACAACCGATATAATAAACGTAGATGAAAACATACTTATATTTATTAAGTTATTGAGCCTTCTATAATTATTTTTTGTTATCTCTGTATCATTATTATACGATATAAATAACTCGTTCATTTCTTTCTCAGATTGAAAACTTTTTATAACAGGCAATCCAGTTAATAAGTCTTTTGAAACTGAAACAAAGTTCGAATTCTTTTTTGACACCTCTTTTTCGGAATTTACCAATCTTCCTTCAAATATCTTATTAACTAAAATAGGTATTATACAGCAAATAAGGACACATAATGTTAGTTTATAATTTAAATATATCATTGATAGTAAACCAAGTATAAATAGCACTATTTGATATATAATATTAATTGTTCCTAATAAGTAGTTGTTCTCAATCGAAGCAATATCATTAGTTAACACAGAAATAAAATGACTTGATATACTTTCTTCAAAATGCTTTATTTTATTACTGTACATAATATTGCTAAAAATACCATTATTATACTGATTAACTGCTTTGCAAACAAATTCATTAAGGTATTTTCTTTTAATCAAAGATATTCCTATATATAAAATTAAGTATATTATAGCAATATATATTAGTTTTTACAGTTCTTTTAAAGAGCCTAGGATAGCAACATCTGCCAAGTTTTTAAATAAATATTCAGTAAAAATATTTGAGGCACCTATTAATATTGTTGAAATTACAGCTATTATTAAGTTGATTTTATTGTTTCTATAAAATTCTTTACTAATACTTTTAAATTTCGAATTAGAGCCTTCATTAAACCTAATCATTTAATAACTCTCCTCTGGATTATAAACTATGTATAGAAGGATTCTATAACAGAAAAAGAATTCACTCAGCAATTAATATATTTTGGTGCTCCATAACTACAGAAACTCAAATTAAAAGAATTAAACTCAAAATTATCATTATTATTATTTTCCACACATTTACCCCCATCTTTACATATCCTTTCCTTTATTATATAATATGTGGTAATGAATAACTTAACAACTGACTTTAATGTTAGTTGACTTTTAAATTCTGTTCTGATAAAATGTTTTTTATTTTATGTGCTTCATAAAATATTTAAGGGGGCAATAAGTTTGTATTATAATCTTAGTTTGTTCGGCAAAAAACTATGTAAACTTAGACAAGCTTTAGGTTTTAGTCAGGATGAGGTTGCGAGATTATCAAGCGTAAATATACAAACTTTGAGGAGAATAGAGAATGGAAAGGTAATTCCTAAACAAGAAACCCTAGAGTTTCTATCTCCTGTATATAAAATAGATTTAAATAATCTACTTCTTAGATATAGGATCGATGGTTATTCAAGTTTAAATAATATTAAAAATAGAATTGAATCTAAACTAGATAGGGACGAATTTTATAACTTAGATATCGAATTAAATGAATTAAATACTTTACTTATTACTGTGAAACATCCTTACTTTAAAATTCTTATTAACCAACTAGTATTATTGATAGAGTCAGTTATATTAAATAAAAGAGACAAAAATCCAACCGAAGCCTTTGAAAAATTAATTGAAGCTATTAAAACTACTACTCCTAAATTTTCCCTGTCTAACTTTAGTTCCTTTGTATATAGCACTATGGAAATTAGAATTCTAATGAATATAGCCCTACTCTTAAATAAAATTGAATCTGCTGAAAAATGCCTAGAGGTCATTGAGTTCTGTTTTGAATCCATAGAACCTAATGATGAAATGTATCCTAAAATATGCTACAATTTGTCTTATACCTACCATAGACTTGATAGGCATGATGATGCTCTAAAAGTTTCCTCTTTAGGCATAGATTATTGTCTAAGTAATAGAAACTATATTGGGCTAAACCATTTATACTTTAGAAAGGGTGTAGCAAAATTTGAGCTAGAACATGATGATTATATGGATTTTTTAAAAAAGGCAATTCATCAATGTGAAATATTAGGACAATATAGGTTGAAAGATATGATGGTACGTAACTGTAAGAGAATTTATGACATAGAGCTATAAGTTTACATACAAAAAGACAACCTGAGGAAAACTTGAACTGGCTCATGTCAAGTAGACAACCAATTTAATTAAAATTTTATGCACATTACGGCGGTGCAGGTATCTTCTCTGCTTTTGTAACAATCAATTAATTGATTTAGCTCAGTATCTCCGACATCAGACGCTTACAAAAATACACCATTAGAAACAAGTAGTAAGATTGCTTATCTTCATATGCCGTCATCCCGAAGAAGTATTGCAGGCAGGCGTTTTCTAGATTTGAAGAGGCGTTTCTGCGTCTGATACCTTATGCTCAGTCTAGATGATCAGTACTCCGAGCGCCGTCCGCAGTGCTGCTTCAGAAGTAATTTCCAAGCAAATCTAATATTACGGAGGATATTATGAAAACGAAACTTAAACAAATTTTAGACCGTTATCTTAACGGGCGCGAGGTTGCGATTTGGGGGACTCCCACACGCCTTCTGCTACGGGAGCTAAAAGGATACAAATATCATATCGCCGAGACTGTTGATCCGCAAGAGCACTATGTAGTCGGTGTAAACAGCGATGATGAAGCTGACTTTATATTGGAAGGGCACAGCGAGCACTTTGATTTTCCTAGTGACTACTATACATTCAGCGCTCAAGGCGAAGCGCTTCCCTTTGAATGGGAATGCCATGGAGTAAAAGTCGGCAGGGAGACTTATTTCGGAGATATGTTTGTTGATGGTTGTAAATATGGCTACATCGAAAGCATAGGGCATTTCACATCCATCAATATCCATGCTATGATACAAAGCGACCATCAACAAAACATGATTTTTACAAGCGATGATATTCAAGAATTTTTCACAGAAGAAAACAATGCTTTATACGAAAGCAAATATCTCGCCGACCCGAAGCATCCTTTTGCCACGAATAAAAAACGTATTACAATCGGCAGCGATGTTTGGATTGGCGCAAACTCGTTTATTAACGCATCCAAAGTAACGAGCATTGGACACGGTGCGATGATTGGTGCGGGCGCGGTGGTGTTAGAAGATGTGCCACCTTTTGCCATTGTTGTTGGTGTTCCCGCAAAAATTAAGCGTTATCGTTTTGCGCCAGATGTTATAGAAACCTTGCTCCGTGTAAAATGGTGGGAGTGGAGTATTGATGAAATTAATGCAAATGCCGACGCTTTAATGTCGCCGGAAATATTTATGCAAAGATTCGGTCGCAAATAGAGAAAAATGTTAGGGTAAAATATAAATACATAAAAACTGAGAGGTTTGGCAGCCATACTTATCTCTAATAATCATTAAGTGACGGATACCATGCTTCACAAACAGGTATCCATTTTCCTTTATATAGTAAGAAAAAAAGTGATTTATAGTATGAGATAAATCACTTTTTTATTATTCTTTACTACTTGACAATGCATAGTAGTTAATATATTATTAAAACAAAGACTATTATACATTACATAGTAGGTGATAAAATGGCTAAAGACACACAAATGTTAAAAGGACTGTTGGAAGGTTGTATATTAATGATAGTTAGTAAATATGAGACTTATGGATATGAGATATGTGAGAAATTAGAAAAACATGGGTTTGAAGAAGTATCCGAAGGCAGTGTGTATCCAATATTGATACGACTGGAAAAGAAAAAGCTACTATATTCCAGAATGAAGGAATCCCCTCTAGGACCAATGAGAAAATATTATTATTTAACAGATGAAGGTTTTAAAGAATTGAAGGAATTTATGGAAAGTTGGAAAGAAATTAAAAAGAATGTTGATAGCGTATTGGAGGGATAGTATGTTTATGGAAATAAGGCTTAAAAGGATTAGAGCAAAACAACAAAAAAAACTAAGCAACTCCTACTTAGCATTATATAAGAATATAACTAGCTATATACATATGAGCGAATTAAATGGATTAGAAAAAGAAAAACTGCTTCAGGAAATTTTAGATATGATGCTTCAGACGCAGTTTGAAGGAAAATCTATAGACTCAACTATTGGAAAAGACTACGAAGTATTTTGTGATTCTATTATTGACGAATATACTAAGAATCAAAACAATAGAATATTAAATGCTTTTCAGAATTATGTTAAATATGTGCTTTTAGGTTCACTAATATTGGCACTAACAAATGGTTTTTCCAGCCAATCTTTATCAAGCCTAGACATTACTATTTCGCAGTTTATTATAATAAACTCTATTTCAATATTTGTTATTCCTATGGCAAAGGAAATAAAGAAAAAGAGAATATCAGCTGCAAAATATCAAAAATACTACACTACTATAAGTGGCCATAAGGGAATATATGCATTAACTGGTTTAGTGTTCTTTCCAATGCTATTAAAAACTATACTAGAAAGATTTTACGGAAAAGAAGTACTAGTTTATAGAATAAGCCTTTTCAATGGTTGGTATTATGTAATCATAGCTATAATAACTATAGTTTTAATAGAGATATATAAAAGGGCAAGGTACAGCAACTAAAGTAAAGATAAAGAACCTAAGAATTTGCTTTGAGGAAAAAAATATATATAAGTAATCACTAGTGTTTGTTGTATGGATTTCTTAAAAAGGGCGATTCATCAATGTGAGATATTAGGACAATTTCTCCTTATTCTTTTTCTTGTGCAATTTCTAAAACTTTTAAATATAAATGCTTATCAACATAAATGTTATTTTCTATTAAGCTGTCTAGTAACGGTTTCATATAACTTATATAATTTTTTTCCTTAGCTTTTAGCAATATTCCTATAGTCCCAGTTATCTTTAATCCCAAGTATTGCGCATATTTTCTAGCAAGCAGGTCATCTATTATGCACAAATCTGCTTTTATTTCCTCTGTCAAAATCATCACTTCAACTTCACCTTTATGAAGACTTGTTTTAAATAACTTTTTTGCTTCTCTATTATTGATTTTTTTGATCAGTATGAAATCTATCGTTTCTAAAAAGTTATATTTGCTCCCTACTGATAATTCTTCATAAACACCATGAGGAATATATACACTACCATAAAGCTTTTGTAATAAATCAAGCTTTCCTATTTTATGAAGTGATATTAAGGGAGTTGTGTTTACTACCACTTTACGCATTTTTAATATCCTCAACAAGCTCATCTTCTGTTTCAAATCTAAATATTGATATTTGTTGGGTGGATAGGTACTTAATAAAGTCTTCTTTATTCATTTCTGCTAATTCTGCACTTTGTCCTAACGATAACTTTTTTTCCTTATAATACTTTACAGCTAGGGCTCTCTTCATTTCTAATATAATATCTTCACTGCTTTGTCTCAAAGCTAAAATAATTTCCTCTGGAAGGTTTACATTTGCATTTATATACATAAATAAGCACTCCCTTTCAAATCTTTATATGCTTATTATATCATAATAGTTAATCCTTACATCAAAAATTTTACACCTATATAAAACCCAAGGAAAATTACTCTTCCTCGGGTTTTATATCATCTAAATCAATCTCTCCCTCATGTAATTCCAACATACTCTCTATAGTTCCCCATACCTTATCTACATTTAATTTCTTAGCTGCTGAAAATGGTATGATTAAGTCGATGCTTGTTACATCTAGTTTTTTCTTTATGATGCTTGTGTGCTTTTGCCATTGACCCTTTGAAATTTTATCTGCCTTTGTGGCTATGATGTAGCCTTTGTAGCCGAAGGATTTTATCCAGTCGTACATCATCTTATCGTGTTCTCCAGGCTCGTGCCTTATATCTAGTAGAAGCACTACTTCTTTAAGACTTTGCCTGCCTACAAGATATTTTTCTATCATATCTGCCCATTTTTGTCTTTCAGTCATAGATACTCTTGCATAGCCATATCCAGGCAAGTCAACTATTCTAAATTCTCCATTTATATTATAGAAGTTTATAGTCTGAGTTTTTCCTGGACTCCCACTGGTTCTGGCAAAATTGTTTCGGTTTATTAGAGTATTTATTAATGAAGATTTTCCTACATTCGACCTTCCTGCTAATGCTATTTCTGTTAATCCTTCTTCTGGGTATTGGGAAGGTCTCCCTGTTACTGCCTCTAATTCTATTTTTCTAATTTTCATTTTTATCATCCTCTTTAACTAAGGCATGGCTTAGAACTTCGTCCATAGTTTTTACAAATACAAACTCCATTTTCTTCTTTACCTTGTCTGGTATTTCCTCCGCATCCTTCTTGTTAGCTATTGGAAGCAGAACCTTTGTTATGCCTGCTCTATTGGCTGCTAGTACTTTCTCCTTAACTCCCCCAATTGGCAGAACTCTTCCTCTCAGTGTAATCTCTCCAGTCATAGCTACATTCTTATTTATCGGCACATTTGAAAGTGCAGAAATAACTGCTGTTGCTATGGTAATACCTGCTGAAGGTCCATCCTTTGGAATAGCTCCCTCTGGTACGTGTATATGGATATCCTTTTCTTTGTAGAAATTTTCATCAATTTTAAATTCTGCTGTCTTTGATCTAATATAACTGATTCCAGCCATGGCTGATTCCTTCATTACATCACCTAGCTGCCCTGTGAGCTGTAACTTACCAGTACCAGGCATTGGCGTAACCTCAATGGATAAAGTCTCACCGCCCACCGCTGTCCAAGCTAATCCAGTAGCTATACCTATTTGATCTTCCTCCCCAGCCTTTTCATGTCTATATCTCGGGATTCCTAGATATTTATCTAGATTTCCACTATTGATTCTAACTGTCTTAGTTCCATCTTCTACTATCTTTTTTACAGCCTTTCTACATAGATTTGCTATGTTTCTTTCAAGGTTTCTTACTCCTGATTCTCCTGTATAATTATTTATTATATCTCTTATAGTATTTTCGGATATATGAATATTTTCATCTTTTAATCCATGCTCCTTCATCTGTTTAGGCAGCAGATATCTAAGGGCAATCTGAAGCTTTTCTTCTTCTGTATAGCCTGAAATCCTAATGACTTCCATCCTGTCTAATAGGGGTCCTGGTATGGAAGCTGTAGTATTTGCTGTAGTTATGAACATTACCTTTGAAAGATCAAAGGGTGCTTCTAGAAAATGATCTGTAAAGGTGTTATTTTGTTCAGGATCTAAAACCTCTAATAGTGCTGAAGCTGGGTCTCCTCTAAAATCACTGCTTAGTTTATCTATTTCATCAAAAAGAAATACAGGATTTTTAGAGTTAACCTTCTTTATAGAGGATATTATTCTACCTGGAATAGCTCCCACATAAGTCCTTCTATGTCCTCTGATTTCTGCCTCATCCCTCACTCCACCTAAAGACATTCTGACAAATTTTCTATTAAGGGATTTAGCTATGGATTTAGCAATGGATGTTTTACCTACTCCTGGAGGTCCCACTAAGCATAATATAGGTCCTTTAATTCCCTTTGCAAGTCTTCTCACTGCTAAATACTCTAATATTCTTTCCTTAACATCTTCAAGCCCATAGTGATCTGCATCTAATATTTCTCTTGATTTTTTAATATCTATTCTATCTTTGGTTTCTTTGTCCCAGGGCAATTCTACAATCCAATCAAGATAAGTTCTTATAACACCTGATTCAGCAGATGAAGGAGACATCTTTAGCAGTCTGTCAACCTCCTTAAGAGCCTTCTCCTTTACTTCCTCTGGCATTTTTAAATTATCTATCTTTTCTCTATAATTATCTACCTCTTCTAAAAGCTCATCGTCTTCTCCAAGCTCATATTGTATGGCTTTTAGCTGCTCTCTTAAATAATATTCCTTTTGAACCTTATTTATCTGTTTCTTAACCCTTTGGCTTATTTTCTCTTCCAGCTTTAATATTTCTATTTCTTCCCTTAATATAATCTGCAATGTTTCTAAACGCTTATAAGGATGAAAGGCCTCTAGGATTTTTTGCTTATTTTCAAGTGTTAAAAATATATAGGATGCAATTACATCTGCTAGTCTACCTGGCTCCTCTATTTTGGATACATTTACAAGAGCTTCTGTAGATACTCTATTTCCTATGCTTATATAATCTTCGAATGAGTCAATTACCATTCTCATAAGAGCTTCTATTTTTTTGTCCTTAACTATTTCTTCATTGTAGAATAGCTCCTCTATTTTTACTTGAAAATATGGCTCTTCCATAATAACATCTGTTACTCTTGCCCTATTAATACCTTCTACTAATACTCTTATATTATCTCCTGGAAGCTTTAATAGCTGTTTTATCTTGCAAACCGTTCCAACATGATAAAAGTCCTCAGGTCCTGGGATATCTACCTCTGCTTCTTTTTGAGCTGTTAAGAATACTAATGAATCATTGACCATAGCCTCTTCTAAAGCATTTACCGACTTATCCCTTCCTACATCAAAATGAACGACCATGTATGGAAATATTGAAAGCCCTCTTAGTGGTATCAGTGGTATATTTCTTTTTTCTACTTTATAATTCTGTTTTTCCATGTGCTCAACTCCCTTTGACACTATGTTTATCTATAGGTTATTTAGTTATGTATTTGTTTTTATAAATATTGATAATTAAGGCTATTATAAATGTTACCCTAAATAACGGTACATAGTCAACATGTTGTTTATATTATTCTAACCTTTATTCTAACATATATATTCTAATTTTAAGAAAAATTATATCTCATTTTTGTACGGTAGAGAGCTTTGAGCACCAATTCTAGTAACTGTAATAGCTGCTGCCCTTACAGCATCATGGATGGAAATATCTTTATCTGCCCCATTTCCTAGTGATGTGGCAAAGGTGCCTACAAATGAGTCTCCTGCTGCTGTAGTGTCAATGGCATTGACCTTTATGGCTGGTATATATTTTATTCCACTGTTTTCGTTAAACAGTACGCCTTTCTCTCCTACAGTCATTATAACATTTCTAAATCCTATATTAAGCAGCTTTTCTACTAGCTTAAAATGGTCTTCTTCGTCTGTTTCTGAAATCTGCTTTGCCTCTATTTCATTTACTATTAAGTAATCTATATACTTGAAAATTTCCTCATTAAGCTTTTGTACTGGAGCAGGATTAAATATTATGGTCTTGCCTCTTTTTTTCCCTTCTTCTATACATTTCATTACTGTCTCTAAAGGAATCTCTAATTGCAGAATAATAATATCACACCAATCTATTAGTTCCATATTTGCATTTATATTTTCAGCATGAACCTTTGAATTTGCTCCTGGCACAACAATAATGGAATTATTAGCTTTTTCATCTACTATAATATTTGCTATTCCTGTTGGAATATTGTTAACTCTTGTGATTCCATTGATATTTATGCTTTCATCCCTTAGAGCTTCTAAAAGTTTGTCTCCATAAATATCATCTCCTACACAGCCTATAAAGGCAACTTCTGCACCCATTCTAGCGGCAGCAACAGCTTGGTTGGCACCCTTTCCGCCAGGTATCATTTTAAAGTCTTTTCCAATTATAGTTTCGCCTATGGCTGGCGTTCTCTTTGTAATAGTCACTAAATCCATATTTATGCTTCCTACAACTAATATTTTTGGATTTTCATTCATCTTTTCCACTCCTCTTATATGACAATATTATCTAGATATATCTTACAAGTTCTATACTCCTAAAGCTTTTCCTCTTTTAAAGGTTTACTTAATTTATTTAATTGTATTAATAAATTCACTTATTCAAATAATAACTTTAGATTCTAAATAAGGAATAATAATATATTTTTGAAAGAAGATATGATATATGGGTATGTATATTATGCACATATAAGCCATTTATAAAATTAACAGAAAAAACCTAGTTTATTCATTGATTTTAGCGCAATATATGCTTGCATATTATGATAAATTTATATATAATTATGTAGATTTTCATAAATATATTATAGAAAGGTTGCTGATGGTAGGGTTGAACGAGAATAAAATAACACTTTACGGTTTTAATAATCTTACAAAAACACTTAGTTTCAATATCTATGATGTTTGTTATGCAAAGACCGAAAAGGATAAGCAAGATTATATTACCTATATTGATGAGCAGTATAACTCAGAACGTCTTACTAAAATTTTATGTGATGTAACTGATATTATAGGAGCTCATGTGCTTAATATTTCTAAACAGGATTATGAACCTCAGGGAGCTAGTGTTACTATTCTCATTACTGAGGAAGCTATTCCAGTTCACGTAATTGACCCAAGCTGTAATAAAGGAAATTTAAATTGTATTGCTTTGAGAGATAGCGTAGTAGGGCATCTGGATAAAAGTCATGTGACTGTTCATACCTACCCAGAATTTCACCCTGATAATGAAATAACTACTTTCAGAGTTGATATTGATGTCTCCACCTGCGGTACAATTTCGCCATTAAATGCCCTAAACTATCTAATTTCAAGCTTTGACTCTGACGTAATGACTATTGACTATAGAGTTAGGGGCTTTACAAGGGATGTTGAAGGAAATAAATATTATATGGACCACGATATAAACTCCATACAAAATTATATAGATAAAGAGACACTAAATAAATATGATGCTATTGATGTTAATGTTTATCAATCAAATATATTCCATACTAAGATGATGTTAAGCGAAATAAACTTAAGCAATTATCTATTTAATAAGGATGTTCGTGAGCTTTCTCCTAATGAACGCCGTGAGATTAGAGACAAAATCTCTCGTGAAATGATTGAAATTTATTACGGAATGAATATTTACAGATGATTTTTAGGGGTGATAAAATGGATAAAATTAAACATGAAGCTGCACCAATACATGATGCTTTAATTGACTATAGGAATACTAGAATTGTCTCCTTTGATGTTCCAGGTCATAAACAGGGTAAAGGTAATACTATGCTTAGGGATTTTTTAGGAGATAAATGTCTTTCTGTAGACGTGAATTCAATGAAGCCTTTAGACAATCTTAGTCACCCCACATCTGTCATTAAGGATGCAGAAGAATTAGCCGCAGATGCATTTAAATGTGATAAGGCCTTTTTTATGGTAAATGGTACATCTTCTGCTGTACAGACTATGATTATGAGTGCCTGCAAAGAAGGCGAAAAAATAATAATGCCTAGAAACGTTCATAGGAGTGCAATTAGCGCTGTCATACTAAACGGTGCTATTCCTGTGTATGTTAGCCCTGGAATTAATAAACAATTAGGGATTCCACTAGGAATGTCCGTTAAGGATGTAGAAAAGGCAATAATCGAGAATCCAGATGCCAAGGCAGTCTTTGTCAATAATCCAACCTATTATGGAATTTGCTCTGATCTAAAGGGTATTATTGATGTAGCTCACAGGCATGATATGCTTGTACTAGCAGATGAGGCTCATGGAACACATTTTTATTTTGGCGAAAATCTACCTGCTGCTGCTATGCATTTAGGTGCAGATATGTCAGCTGTAAGTGTTCACAAAACTGGTGGCTCACTGACACAAAGTTCTTTGCTGCTGGCAAATACGAAGAGAATAAATCCAGGATATATAAGAACTATAATTAATCTAACACAAACTACAAGTGGTTCTTATCTTTTGTTATCTTCCCTAGATATTGCTAGAAAAAACCTAGCACTTAACGGCAAAAATATTTTTGCACGAGTACTAGAGCTTTCAGAATATGCTAGAAAAGAGATAAATACTATTAATGGTTATTATGCATTTTCAGAGGAAATTATAAATGGTGACAGCACCTTTGCTTTTGATAGAACTAAGCTTAGTGTCAACACTCTAAACATAGGTCTTGCAGGAATAGAGGTATATGATATATTACGTGATGATTATTCTATACAGCTAGAATTTGGAGACTTAGCTAATTTTCTTGCTATTATTTCAGTAGGTGATAGTTATTTTGCTATCGAAAGACTAGTATCAGCACTTGCAGAAATAAAGCGAACTCATAAAAAAAGCAAGGCTGATATGATAGATCATGAATATATTTCACCTATAGTAAAGGTTTCACCTAAAGCAGCATTCTATGCTGATAAAAGGAAGGTAAAATTGACAGAAAGTGCTGGTCAAATTAGTGGGGAATCTATAATGTGCTATCCACCTGGAATACCAATCTTAGCTCCAGGAGAAATGATAACAAAAGAATCTATAGATTATATTTTATACTCAAAAGAAAAAGGTTGTCTTGTGACAGGAATTGAAGATATGGAACTAGGTTATATAAATGTTTTAAATATTTAAGGAGGTGCATTTAGTGGATTTATGGTATACAGAAGAACATACAGATAGTGTTAGATTTTCAATAAAGGTTAAAAAACAGATATATAGTGCCGAAAGCCCATTTCAACAAATAGATGTATTTGATTCAGAGGAATTTGGAAGATTTCTTACTCTTGATGGACTAATGATGGCAACTGAAAAGGATGAATTCATATATCATGACATGATTGTCCATGTACCTATGGCAGCTAAGCCTGATATTAAAAGTGTACTTGTAATAGGTGCTGGAGATGGTGGAACTGTCAGAGAGCTTACTCGCTATGATTCTATTGAAAAAATAGATATGGTTGAAATAGACAAAATGGTAGTTGAGGTTTGCAAGGAGCATATGCCTCAAACTGCTGCTAAATTTCATGACCCAAGAGTCACATTATATTTTGAAGATGGCCTTAAGTTTGTTCGTTCAAAGGAAAATGAATATGACCTTATTATAGTAGATTCTACAGACCCTATTGGACCTGGCGAAGGATTGTTTACTAGAGAATTCTATGGAAATTGCTATAAAGCATTAAATGATGAGGGTGTTTTAGTAAACCAACATGAAAGCCCATATTACAAGGAATATGCTAATTCAATGAAAAGAGCTCATAAGAGAATAAAAGAGCTTTTCCCTATTTGTAAGGTTTATCAAGCACATATACCAACGTACCCATCTGGTCACTGGCTTTTTGGATTTGCATCAAAAAAAGTAGATCCTATTAATGACCTTAATGCAGATAGTTGGAATGCTTTAGGTATAAAAACTAAGTATTATAATACAGAGCTACATAAGGGCTCTTTTGCATTACCAAATTACGTAAAGGAAATGATAGATAATGACAATAAATAAAAATTATCAAAACTTTATTGGCTGTGACAAAACATATGATGAATCAAATATAGTTCTTTTTGGTGCTCCTTATGATGGAACTACTTCATATAGACCTGGAACTAGATTTGCTGCTAAGGCAATGAGAGCAGAAAGCATTTTAGGCTTTGAAACCTACAGTCCATATCAAGATAAGGATTTAACTGAAATATCTGTATTTGATTATGGCGACTTAGTGCTTCCTTATGGCGGCCCTGAGCTAATACTTGATATAATCTCTGACTTTACTAGGGATGTACTATCAGATAGCAAGATACCTGTTATGATAGGTGGAGAGCATTTAGTAACTCTAGGAACAGTAAGGGCTTTAGTTGAAAAATACCCTGAGCTGCATGTTATTCATTTTGATGCTCATACAGATTTACGTCATGAGTTCTTTGGCAGAGAACTGTCTCATGCAACTGTTTTAAGAAGAGTTTGGGACCTTGTAGGAGACGGAAAAATATTTCAAATGGGCATTCGCTCTGGTGATAGATCAGAATTTGAATGGGCTAAGGAGCATCTACATCAGTGTAGATATAATTGCGATAACATAGATTATATTATTGAGCAGACTAAAGGAAAGCCAGTATATGTAACTATTGACCTAGATGTATTAGATCCTTCAGTTTTCCCAGGAACAGGTACTCCTGAGCCAGGTGGAGTAGATTATATTACACTATTAAACTGTATTTTAAAAATGTCTGAGCTGGATATAGTTGGTGCAGATATTAATGAACTCTCTCCTCACTACGACCCTAGTGGTGCTTCTACTGCTGTGGCTATTAAGACCTTGAGAGAGTTATTGTTGGTAATGCATAAGTAAATATCTGATTCTGTCATCCTAAACGTAGTAAAGAATCTCGTAATTATAAAAATTCTGTAGCTCTTTCGTGCAAGCACTCAGAATGACAAAAAGGTCGGGGAAAAAATCCTCGACCTTTTTATTTTAGCCACTGCAAAAGCGATTTGCACGAAATCAGAGATTTCGGCAATCTGCTTTATGCTGTTTCTTCTTTATTTGATTTTTTAGCCTTCTTCTTTTTTCTCTTATCAGAAAGAACTAGAGTAGGTTCTTGCTTATTTGCAATGGTGTCTTTTGTAATAACACATTTTTCAATGTCTTCTCTAGATGGTATGTCATACATAATGTCTAACATAACCTCTTCCAGTATTCCTCTAAGACCTCTTGCTCCAGATTTTCTTTCAATAGCTTTTTCAGCTACTACCTCTAAGGCTTCATCATCTATTTCTAGCTCTACTCCATCCATGCTAAATAGCTCCTTATATTGCTTGACTAGAGCATTTTTAGGCTTAGTTAATATTTCAATAAGAGCTTCTTTATCTAAGAGACCTAGAGTAACCATTACTGGAAGTCTGCCTACAAACTCTGGTATTAACCCAAATTTAAGCAAGTCTTCAGGCTGTAAGTATTTTAGTACCTCTCCTACATCCTTAATTTCTTTACTTTGTATATCAGCGCCAAAGCCCATGGCTTTTTTGCCTATTCTTCTTTGGATAATATTTTCCAGTCCATCAAAGGCTCCGCCAACTATAAATAGGATATTTGTAGTATCTATTTGAATAAACTCTTGGTGTGGATGCTTTCTGCCACCTTGAGGCGGAACACTGGCTACCGTTCCCTCAAGTATTTTAAGTAAGGCCTGCTGAACTCCTTCACCACTTACATCTCTAGTTATAGATGGATTTTCTGACTTCCTAGCTATTTTATCTATCTCGTCAATATATACTATACCTTTTTCTGCTCTTTCTATGTCATAGTCAGCAGCTTGGATAAGCTTTAGCAGTATATTCTCAACATCCTCTCCTACATATCCTGCTTCAGTAAGAGATGTAGCGTCTGCAATAGCAAAAGGAACATTTAATATTCTAGCTAATGTTTGTGCTAATAAGGTCTTTCCTGAACCAGTAGGTCCAATCATGACTATATTACTTTTTTGCAGTTCTATGTCATCAGATGCTGATTTTTTATTAATTCTCTTATAGTGATTATATACAGCAACAGCTAAAGCCCTTTTTGCTCTATCTTGTTTAATTACATATTCGTCCAAAACCTTTTTTATATCTGTGGGCTTTGGCAGCTCTTTCATCTCAAGTTCAAAAGTATCCTCAAATTCTTCGTCAATTATTTCCTGACATAATTCAATACACTCATCGCATATATACACATTGGGTCCTGCAACAAGTCTTCTAACCTGTTCTTGAGATTTACCACAAAATGAACACTTAAGCTGCTTTTCTTCATATTTTGGCATGGTTCACCTCTCCTAATAAACTTTATTTCTTAACTATCACTTCATCTATTATACCATATTTTTTTGCTTCTTCAGCAGACATAAAATTATCTCTGTCTGTATCTCTTTCTATCTTTTCTAGAGGCTGCCCAGTCCTATCACTTAGTATCTTGTTTATTTGATCTCTTGATTTTAATATTCTTTCTGCATGAATTTTAATATCTTCAGCCTGCCCCCTAGTACCACCTAAAGGCTGGTGTATCATGATTTCTGCATTTGGAAGTGCAAATCTTTTCCCTTTGGCCCCTGCTGCAAGCAAAAATGCACCCATACTAGCTGCCATGCCAATGCATATAGTTGAAACATCTGGTTTTATATATTGCATTGTATCATATATAGCAAAGCCTGATGTAATAGAACCTCCAGGACTATTTATATACAACTGAATATCCTTATCTGGATCCTCAGCCTCGAGGAACAATAGCTGTGCTACAACAAGGCTTGCTGTGACATCATTTATTTCATCGCTTATAAAAATTATTCTTTCCTTTAAAAGCCTAGAATAAATATCGTATGATCTTTCTCCTCTATTTGTTTGTTCAACAACCATTGGAACTAAAGCCATGTTATCTCTCCTCCCTAATTACTCTTATTAAGACAATTTAGCTTCTTTAACTAAAAACTCAACTGTCTTTCTCTTAATTATACCCTTCTTAATATACCCTAAATCGCTGCCTTTTAAGTTAGCTTTAAACTTCTCAGCATCTTGGTTATATTGCTTAGCATAACTTTCTAGTTCTTCATTTAATTCTTCATCTGTAGACTCTATTCCTTCTTTTTCTGAAATAGCCTCTAAAACTAAGTCTGCTTTGACAAACTTTTCAGCGTTTGGTTTGAATTGTTCTCTCAAATCTTCGATTTGTGTACCAGTTAATTCTAAGTATTTCTCAAATTCTAGTCCTTGGTATTTTAGTCTGTATGCAAAATCATTTATATCGTCGTCTATTTGTCTATCAATCATAACCTCTGGAACATCTATTTCACATAATTCTACTGCTTTTTCTACTACCTTATTTTCATTTTCAGCCTTTTCTTTTTGCTCAGCTTGTTTTTTAAGTTTATTCATTATATCAGCTTTTAATTCATCTAATGTGTCAAATTCGCTTACATCTTTAGCAAATTCATCATCTAGAGCTGGTAGTTCTTTTTCTTTTATTTCATGTATTACAACTTTGAATATAGCGTCTTTACTCGCTAAATTCTCTGCATGATACTCTTCAGGGAAAGTAACCTTAACTTCAACTTCTTCCTCTTTATTTTTACCCACAAGCTGCTCTTCAAATCCAGGGATAAATCTGCCAGAGCCAATTTCAAGATTTTGGTTTTGTGCTGTTCCACCTTCAAACTGTTCTTCACCTACAAATCCTGAATAGTCAATAGTTAAAATGTCACCTTGTTTAACTGGTCTATCTCCAGCATCTATAATTCTAGCGTTTCTCTCTTGCATTCTCTTTAGCTCTGCTTCTGCTTCCTCTTCTGTAACATTATACTCAGTCTTTTCTACTTCTATACCCTTGTACTCACCAAGCTTAACCTCTGGCATTACCGTCACATCAGCTGTAAATACTACTATTTTACCTTTTTCAATATCTTCAACGTCTACAGATGGTCTATCCACTGGATCAAGCTTATGTTCTTCTATAGCTTTATCATATGCATCAGGAAATACAATGTTTATTGCATCTTCGTAAAAAACTCCTTCTCCATAATTCATTTCAATTATTTTTTTTGGAGCCTTTCCCTTTCTAAATCCAGGAATGTTGAATTTGTGTTTGTTTTTTTGATAAGCTTCTTGAACACCTTTCTCGAATGTTTCTGCATCTACTTCAATTTTTAGTGTAACAACATTATTCTCTTTTTTTACTACTGTTGAACTCATTAATTTTCCTCCTTAAGCCTTTATATTAGTCTCTTTAATTCACACCTATTTATATCATTGACAACTAATCAAAAATAAATCCGAAAGTACGTGTCTATGTATAGTGTGAATATTTACATTTTAAAAAATCCCTCTATACTGCAAATAATCTTAATGTCATTTCAATTATAAGGATACAATTGGCGTAAACTAACCATTCTCATAATTAACCACTATATTATATCATAAATTCTTTTTATGTCCAATTGTACCATGCATTTTTACAAAAAATATATAAAAAAACCAATGGAATATACCATTGGCTGTTTTGGTGCGGGAGAGAGGACTTGAACCCCCACGTCTATGACACTAGATCCTAAGTCTAGCGCGTCTGCCAGTTCCGCCACTCCCGCGTAAATGTTTTTCTTACCGACTTAATCAGTATACCATGTATATATAATTAAAGTCAATAATTTTTTTAAAAATTTTTTATGCATTATTCACCATTATTCATTATCCCACTATTCACTAGAAATAGTTCTTTTTGAATTAGCATTTTCTAAAAACAAAAACCAATGGAATATCCATTGATTATTATGGCAGGGTACTATGAAAAAGATGCATTTTATATTCATGAAGCTCCACATCTTTCTGTTACTTCATCTGCCATACAAAGATTATACAGTAACATCGTGAGCCATGAAGCAGAACTTCTTGATTTCCGAACAATATCCTAAACTCCAAATCCGTTTATTTCAAGGCTTGTGCATACATGACCATATCCATCGGAATTTTTTTCATATCCTTATATGCATCAATCAAGAGTTTACGAAATTTTAAAAACTACAAACAAAATTTTTATTATCGAGAACACATAAATATCCGTTTGACACTATAAATTCGTCAGGTAACGGAACTATGTGATCCAAAATATATTATATTTCTGGTTGGCAATAATACTTTATTTCCATTATATCTCTCTTAATCTATTCAACAATTTCAAAAATAAATTCACACGGCTTTTCGCCCCTACTGTTTATTGGCGACGAAACAATTTCTTTTGTTCTTAACTCAATTCCAAGCTGTAATTGCAAATGCCTACGGCCCGATCCTGCGCAGCAACAACAATATGTAAGCGGCATGACGCAATCGTCGGCGCCATTATTTTCTGAAGCAAGTTCTGAAACCCTGACGCCTGTTTTTACGGTGGCAGAACAGACGCACTTATATTTCCCGTTATTGTTAAATGACCATGTCACCAATAATGTATTGTCGTCATTGAGGGTGATTTTTTCGGAATCTGGGGATATGCTGTTGATATGATTTATTTTTTCACTCAACGCCTTACCTGCAACTTCCTTACCGATTTTTTCACATTGTTTACGAAATTCTTTTCCGCCTGAACACGCGCATGAATCTAAAATCTGAACTAATAGATAAGGATCAAGCAGTTTTTCCATTTGTGTAATGATGTCAGCCAAGTTTCCCTTGCCGATTATTTCCTTTATCAGCTTTTCGTCGATGTTATTTTGCTCTAACCTCTTTTGAATCCCATAAACTCTTGCCATTTTTATTTTTCCCCTTTCACTCTAATCGGCACAAAATATCGAACTTTGCCGTAATTCCAATCTTTCATCTGAGCCGAATGCGGCCCGGCGAAATGATATAATAAATGGCGGTCGGGGGATTCATCAAGCTCTAAATGCTCTTGTTGCACAAGCCATGCATTTATTCCCTTATATACTCGGTCATATTCGCTAAATTCCCAGCTGTCTGCAAGTGCTGCCGCAAATAGGCCTCCATCGAATGTGATAATCTCAAACCCTTCGGTGTCAGCTTCGGTCATCCAGTCCTCAAGCATAAACAGCCAAACACTTTTTTTATGTTCTTCATCGTGATACATAAAATCACGGGGATTTATCTTATCGGCGATATGTGAGCCGAGACGTCCCCACATCGCGTCGAATCGGTTTAGTTCGCTCTCTGCCTCCTGTAGCCCCGAAGTTACCATGCGGCAAGGCGGCATTTCGATGATTAAAATATCCGGTTCCCGTTCCACCTTTTCTGCGGCGGCCAATAAACGATTTACATTTGACGGGTTGCCATCGTAATCTACGTTTACGAGCTGAGTTTCTATTTCTTTCGCCTTTTCATATAGCAGCTTTACATCGGATTCCTTGCCGAAATCGGCTTGCTCTATTTGGTAAATAAATTCTAAAACAATTTCTTTCAGTTCATTTAAAAGAGAAACTTCTTCATCAATATCGTTAACCTTTTTGCCCAGCACCTCTAAAACAATCTCGGAACCAGATGTATTGAATATACGTTGAATATCCTTGATGCTAATATTTAATTTGCGTAGGATTAAGATTTGTTCCAATCTTTTTACAGCCGCCTCATCATACAGCCTATAAGCGTAATCATCGCTTCGGGTACTGGTTATCAACCCCATGTCCTCATAGTAACGGAGCGTTCGGGCGGATATGTCGTATTTAGTTGATACATCTCTGATTTTAATTAATTCTTTCATAGATAATTCTCCTTACCGTTGTTATATATAGTATAAACTATTCCCCAACGGCAGAGTCAAGAGAGTATAAAAATAAATTTTATACCTTATACCATATAACATAAAAAAAGTCGATTCTCTTTTAAGAACCGACTTCTTTCGATAAATTGTCTGGTGCGGGAGAGAGGACTTGAACCCCCACGTCTATGACACTAGATCCTAAGTCTAGCGCGTCTGCCAGTTCCGCCACTCCCGCATATTTTTTTCTTACCGACTTAATTATTATATCACGTACAGAAAAAAAGTCAATAAAATTTTAAAATTTAACTGTGGTAATGATTGTCAGCTCAGTTGACAAGTTAAATGCAACCTTATTGAATTAAGTTGGTTGTGTTTAGTCTGGCAAAGTCCCTAGTTTTTTGTCAATAATACATGTAGAAGTAATTACCTTATATATCTTGCGCAAATTAGAAAACGAAGGAAATTGCCATGGTTAAAAACAAAACGTCTCCTTAACTCTCCGTTAAACTATCGCTTATCAATTCTCAGCTATTCCCTTAGCTCCATAGTGCCAAAACTCACCTAAATACTTTTTTACATTCTTTCCCGTTACTCTTATATAAGGAAACCATTCCCTAGGAAATAATTTTTGATAGTTTGAGTACACAAATCTTTCGTCTAGTAGAAGAATGATACCCTTATCTTCTTCTGTTCTGATTAGTCTCCCCGCTGCTTGGAGGACCTTGGTCATGCCTGGGTACATGTATGAGTATTCGTATCCAAGGTTATTTACTTTATTAAAATAGTCTTTAATAATATCTCTTTCTAGGCAAATCTGAGGCAATCCTACTCCTACTACTATAACGCCTATTAGCCTGTCATGCTTAAGGTCTATTCCCTCGGAAAATATACCTCCTAAGACACAAAAGCCTAAGACCTTTTTCTCCTTATCTAATTCAAATAGCTCTAGAAATTCTTCTCTTTCCTCTTCAGTCATATTAGGTGCTTGAATATAGGTTTCAAGCTCTGGATAATTTTCTGTAAACAATTCATAAACCTTATTCATGTATTGATAGGATGGAAAGAAAATTAAATAATTGCCCTCTTTAGCATTTAAAACAGAGCTAATATATTCTACAATTTCTGAGTAACTTTTTTCCCTATCCCTGTACTTCGTAGATATCTTATTTGCCACAAGAATTCGTCTGTTTTCTATAGAAAATGGGGAATCTAAATAGATTGTATAATCATCCTCTTCTCCACCTAGTATATTTTTATGATAATCCATAGGAATTAAGGTAGCAGAAAAGAATATGGCAGCTTTTCCTTTCTTTAAGGTTTCCTTTAATAATTGAGATGGGTCTATGCAATAAAGCTTTAACCTCACGTCTCCATTAGAATTTTCTACATAGGTAATATATTTATCGTCATACAGTTCGCATATTCTTGTAAAAGCTAGTGCATCAAAATATAGGCTTAGATGTTCTTCATACATTTCAGTCTTTTTCTGCTTTAATAGATACTCTTCACATTCTGCAATGAATTTTTTAAGATGATAGTATATGTCATCATCTAATTCTTCTTTAATATAATGTCCATTAGCATCACATTTCTTTTTTAGCTCAAGCATATATTGGTTTATTTTATTTAGGGCTTTAGATAGTTTAGGATAAGTAGTTTTCACTTCTCTTTTAAAATCTAAAAAAGGCTTTTTGTAAAGCTCTGCTGAGTACATTTCTCTGGCTCTATCTACTAGATTATGAGCCTCGTCTATTAGAAATACATAGTCTCCTCCCTTTTCTGCAAAGAATCTTTTTAAGCTTACAGTAGGGTCGAATACATAGTTATAGTCACAAATTACTGCATCAGCCCATAAAGTTAAGTCAAGTGAAAACTCAAAGGGGCATGCACAGTGCTTTAGTGCATATTTTTCGATAGTTTCTCTATTTAGTTCATCTTCATTTTTTAAAACATCCATTATAGCATCATTTACCCTGTCATAGTGACCTTTAGCGTATTCGCATAATTCAGGGGTGCAGGTTGCTTTTTCCTTAAAGCATATTTTATCCTTTGCTGTAAGGACCACAGTCTTTACCCTTAATCCCTTTTCTCTCATTAATGAAAAAGCCTCTCCAGCTACAGTTCTAGTTATAGTCTTAGCCGTTAAATAAAATATTTTAGAAGTGTGCCCTTCTCCCATAGCCTTAATAGCAGGAAAAGCTGTAGATATAGTCTTGCCTATTCCTGTAGGGGCTTGAGCATATAGCTTTTTCTCATTTACTATAGTTTTATATGCAGCAACAGCTAACTCCCTCTGACCTTTTCTGTAATTTTCATGGGGAAAAGGCAGTCCCTTTATAGAAATATTTCTTTCAATAATCCATTTATTCTGGAACTCTGTCCATATAAAATACTTTTGAATTAAATCAAAAAAGAATTCTTTAAGCTCTTGAAAGTCAAACTCTTTAACTATGCGTTTGATTTCATCTGTATCTATTTGGTAATATGTTAGCTGTACATTTATACTTTGTAGCTGATTTTCCTCAGCATAAATAAAGGCATAGCATTTTGCTTGTGCCCAATGAAGAGGATTAAAGTCCTCATCTATTTTTTCAATAGGTGCTGCTGTGCTTTTTATTTCGTCTATTGTAACAGTGTCATTCTCTTTAATGATGCCGTCTGCTCTGCCTTCCAGACTTAGTGTGTAGTCCTCATATTCTATATCATATTTAAGCATGACCTCAGATTCATATTTGTCGCCACCGGCATTCTGCACCTTTTTATGTATCCTAGTACCTTCTACTGCTCTATTGTTGCTACTGCCTACAAATCCTGAGTCTATGTCTCCTGTTCTTAGGATAAATTCCACTAGGTTACGAACCGACACCTTTATTTTTTGCTTTAGCTCCATGATTATCAACCTACTATCATCACTGTTTTGGTTTCACACAAGAACTACAATAGAATTATTCACATCCGATTATGACCTAACCCGATTCACGAAGTGAATTGATGGTAAGTCAAATGCAACTCTTACCAAATTTATGTGAGCGTAGCGAACAAATAAATTTGTGTAAAGAGACTGCTAACCATGAGCATATATTTCTATTGTAGTTCTATCATTTCTCTCTAGTTATAATACTATTGAAAATCATGGAGCTTTGCAAGGGTTTTATATTTTGCTGTATTCCTCTTTTCTAAATCTAATCCAGCCTTTCTTGTTTAAATATCTTAGGTACATTATAAGTCTATTGTATACAGGCTCACAGTCATTTCCGTACCTCTCTGTCAGGCACTCTCCAATACTGTAGACGCTTCTATTGTCATCTATGAGCTGCCAGATATATGTCCCTATTTCATCAAGCCTTATATCTGTAACCCTTGGTCTATTAAATATTTTCTGTACTATTTTCTCAGCAAGTTTGTCATGGGTAAATATTAGATAAACCTTTCCTTCTTTCTCCATCCAATCATCATGATTTTTTCTGGGAATATATAATAAAAAGTTGTCTTTTTTGTTTTTAGAATTTATTTTCATTTTCGTCACCTTGTAGTATTAATTTCATCTCTTTTAATAGTAAAGAAATATATCCACACTGATAATATAAGAAATGCTATGGTTGCAGTTATTGGATTTTGTGTTATACCTGTAGCCATGCTTTTTCCGAAGGCTATGTTAATATTTAGTCCTGCAAAGACTGCTATTATAATACCCATTAATGCGTCTCCTGCTACTAGACCAGAGGATATTAATACGCCCTTTTCCGTTTGTGCTTTTAATAAGGCTTCATTGTCCTTAAATTTCTTATCTACAAGCTTTCTAATTATTCCTCCTACTAATATTCCAGTACTTAAGTGTATAGGTAAATATAATCCCAATGCAAATGCTAGTATTGGGATACCCATTAATTCACACATGACTCCAAATACTGCGCCAACGCTTACTAGAATCCAAGGCAACTGACCAGTCATTACTCCTTTAACTACCATAGACATCAATGTAGCTTGAGGTGCTGGAATTTGTTCTGAGCCCATGCCGTATATATTGTGAAGCAGCAATATAACCAATCCTACAAAGGCTGCCGAGGCTAATATGCCTATGTACATGGCTATCTGAACACTTTTAGGTGTACCACCTATTATGAAGGTTGTTTTCATGTTTTGCCCAGCTCCTCCTGCAACTGCAATAGCCACACATACTATTCCTCCTGCAATTATGGCTGCTATCATTCCTGTATCTCCGACAAAGCCTGCTATTCTCAATATTGAGGTTACAAAAAGAAGAGTTGCTATGGTCATTCCGGAGACTGGGTTATTTGATACTCCTATTATCCCAACTATTCTAGCAGACACAACTGAAAAGAAGAATGAAAAGAATACTACCATCAATGCTCCTATTGGCCCTATATTTACAATAGGCAATAACCATGAAAGTAGAAAAACTAATACAGCTCCACCGATTATCCATCTTAATGCCAAATCTCTGTCTGTTCTTTTATTAGTTGATTCCCCTTTTCCTATTCCAGACATTGCAGATCTAAATGATCTGATAATAGTTGGGGCTGATTTAGCTAGACTTATGAAGCCTCCTGCCGCTACTCCCCCTGCTCCTACATATCTTATGTAATTGCTCCAAATATCCCATGCATCCATTTCTGAGATTAGCTCAGCAGATGGGAATAAGGGCACAGTAAGTCCAATACCTACGTATTTAATAAGTGGAATGAGTCCTATCCAGGCTACCAATGCACCTGCAAACATGTATAAAGCTGCCTCTATACCTACTATATATCCTACTCCAACAAGAGATGCTAATACATCTGCCCCAAAAATAGCTCCCTGTAATGGTCTAATAGTCCATTCTGGTTCCTCTATCCAAAGTGCAAAGCCCCCTGAAAGCAGTTTATACAAGCCTCCAACCATTAAACCTGTAAGTACTGTAATAAACCCAGTACCTCCTGTGCTTCCTGTTACTAGTACCTCTGCCGCTGCCATTCCTTCTGGGTAAACCAGCTCTCCATGCTCCTCTACTATTAAGAATCTTCTTAAAGGAACAATAAATAATATGCCTAGTAGTCCTCCTAAAAGTGTTACGATTACTATAGTGCTGAGTCTTAAGTCCAATCCCCATATTATAACTGCTGGAAGTGTAAATATAAGCCCTCCTGCAATAGATTCTCCCATGGCACCTATTGACTGAATCATATTAGCTTCTAGTATATTATTTCTTCTAAGTAAACCTCTAAGGATTCCCGTTGCCATTATGGCTCCTGGAATTGAGGCAGAAATAGTAAGTCCTACCTTTAATCCCAGATAAGCATTAGCTGCACCAAATATAATTGCAAATATACAGCCAATAATCAACGAGGCAACAGTAAGCTCTGGCATAGCCTCGTCTGCCGATATATATGGAATATAGTCATTTCCATGTACACTGCCATAGGCTCCATGTGAAAGTCCCTTTTTCTCTGACATTTGCATCCCTCCACAAAATTTTAGTTGTAATTTATATTCTCCCTGCTTTGCCAATCTTATGCAAAATGTTATTAAGTGGCAATGTCAGTCATTGTTGACAATGATTAACATCTATGGTATGGTTATATAAAAGAGCCATTCCGTTTTTTAACGGAGTGGCTTGTTGTATATTGAAGCATTTACCATTTAATGTATATGGGGATAGGGGGTGCATTAAAATAAGTGTAATATCAAAATCAATTTATGAAAAACTTATCGAGCATTTAGTTGAAATTGAAGAAGAAAAGAACGAGGTTATCGAAGAATATTACTATGAAATGTCTGCTGAAAGATTAGAGTTCGAAACCCTAATAGAAAATTATATTTCGCATATAGATAAGTATGTGAAAAACATGAAAAAATCTGATAAAAAGAATACTAATTGTCCTTTTGTAATAATCGAAAGCATCGTTGAAGTGGAAGATATAAATAGTGGCGAGGTAGAAAGATTTAAAATAGTCTCTCCTTTCTTGACTGCAAATCCATTAGATGGCGATTTTGCATCATATCTTTCACCAATTGGAAAATCCCTTTTACTCAAAAAAATAGGAGATCATGTTTTGATTGAAACTCCTATGGGAAATATTGAGTATGAAATTAAATCAATTGAGCTAGATTAGAAAAATAGAAAAGAGCTTTTTTGTAAGCTCTTTTCTATTTTTATATTTTTATAGATTTCCATCTACCTCGTCTATATCTAATTATCATTAGAACTGCCTCAACTATGAACTGTATTCCTGTTGCCCACCATACAAATACTACATTCAATTTTAAAATAAATACAATAATAAAAATAAGCGGAAGCCTTACTCCTAGATTTGTAATCAGAGATATTTTAAAAGGTCCTTTAGTGTCCCCAGCTCCCTTTAGAGCTCCTGAAACAGTCATTCCTATTGCTATAGGTATTTGCTCAACTGCACCTACTCTTAGGCATTTTGATGCTAATGCCACTGTATCCAAGTCATTACTAAAAAGTCTCATAATCGCAAAAGGAAAAATGATAAAGGCTAAAGCAACTAAGCCCATTAACCATACAGAATACAATATTATTTTCTTTGTGCAAATTTCCGCTCTTCTTAAGTTCTTGGCTCCTAAGCTTTGTCCAACCATTGTGGTGGCAGCTACAGCAAACCCATAGCCAGGCATATATGAGATTGATTCAGCTGCATTAGCAAGGGAATGTGCAGCAAAGGAAATCGTACCTAATTGGGCTATCCAAAATGAAGATAGCAGTCTACTGCCTTCATTCATAAATGTTTCAAGTGTAGCTGGTACACTTAAGTCAACAATACTCTTTGTTATATTCTTGCTTAACCTGAAAACCTTACTAATATGAAGCTTAATACCTGCTTTTCCCCTAATTAAGAAAAAGAATGTAATTGACGCTCCTAGTATCTGTGCAGTTCCAGTCGCTATTGCTGCTCCAGTAACTCCTAGCTCTGGAAATCCAAATTTTCCGAAAATAAGTACATAGTCTCCAATGATATTAAATGCATTAGCAAAAGCCGCTGATACTAGAGGAATAACTGTATTTCCTGCTCCCCTTAGTATAGAGTTGGCAATAAATTGTGGTATTAAAAATAATGCCCCTATAAAAACAATTCTAAGATAACTACTGCCCAATGCTATAACCTCTGGGTCATCTACTATTAGATTGAACACTGACTTTGCTGATAGAATACCTAAAGTTCCTATTATCATACTAATTATAAAGCCTATTCCAATGGATTGTGCTGCTATATTTTCAGCTTCTTCTCTATTATTTGCACCTATTTGTCTAGATACCATTGCTGTGGCACCTATTCCAAGAGCACCAAAAATATTACTCATAGTAAACATTATTTGTGAGCCTAAATTAACTGCTGATATGGAAGCAGGATTAAGTCTGCCTACCATAGCAGTATCCGCTGTCCATACAAGGGTATGCAGTGTCATTTCCATTATGGCAGGAATCGCCAGCTTAAATATCTGATTTCTGATGTCTCTATTATCTAATCTTTCCATGTCTTTTCCACCAAGCCTTTTATATTATGCAATACAAATACTAAATAACATTATACCTTATTATTTTATTAAAAAATAGTATAAATAATTAACAAAGACCTTCTGAAACTCCTTAAGAATTGCATTTTTTGATTGTCATTCTGAAACAAAGTTGAAAAACCTTGTATCCCTAACGCATTTAAGCTCCTTATCTAACGCTAAGATGACAGAAAGAAATCTTCCACTTTAATGATCGCCTTTACTGTATTTTTTAGATGTTATATAATATTCTCAAACCTTAATCTAGGAGATGATTTGATGAGAATTGTTGATTTTAGAAGTGATACTATAACTAAGCCTACTAAAGAAATGAGGGAAGCAATGTTTAATGCCGAAGTAGGCGATGATGTATATGGAGAAGACCCTACAATAAACCAGCTTGAAGAAATAGCTGCTAGATTAGTAGGTAAAGAGGCAGCATTATTTGTTCCCTCTGGAACTATGGGCAATCAGCTGGCAGTATTGTGTCATACACAAAGAGGAGATGAGGTAATTTTAGAAGAAAGGTCTCATATTTATAATTATGAGGTAGCAGGAATTGCATTCTTATCTGGTGTACAAGCTCGTATTGTAAAAGGTAATAATGGCATAATGAATTCAAAGGATGTAGAAAAGGCTATTATAGCTGATGGCGATATTCATCATTCCCAAACTGGACTGATTTGCTTGGAAAACACCCACAATATGGCAGGCGGTATTGTTATACCTCCTGAGTCAATGAAAGAGGTTTATGACATAGCTAAAAAGTACAATCTGCCAGTACATTTAGATGGCGCTAGAGTTTTTAATGCAAGTGCTTCTCTAGGCTGTGACGTAAAGGAAATAACAAAGCATTGTGATAGCGTGATGTTTTGCTTATCTAAGGGATTATGCGCTCCTGTAGGCTCAATACTAGCAGGCAGCAAAGAATTTATAAATAAGGCGAGAAGATATAGAAAAATGCTGGGTGGTGGTATGAGACAAGCTGGTGTTTTAGCAGCAGCAGGTATTGTAGCATTAACAAGCATGGTTACAAGACTTTCAGAGGACCATAAAAATGCAAGGCTTCTTGCTGAAGGACTTAAGGATGTAAGGGGTATCCAGGTTAATATGAATACTGTACAATCTAATATATTAATGGTTGATTTAACTACTCCTGAATATGACAGTGTAAGTCTTGTGTCTAGATTAAAGGATGAGGGTATTCTGGCATCTGATATTAATAGTAGCAGAATCAGGTTTGTTACTCATAAATATATATCTGAGGATGATATTGAGTATACTGTAGATGTGGTTAGAAGAATTTTGGGATAAGCATCTATATAAAATGCAATAATAACATTACATTCTCTTACTTGTCATTCTGAGCGCAAGGCTCGAAGAGTCTCTAGATAAATGTAACTTAAGAGAAGCTTCTTCGCTATCACTCAAGGCAATGTAACTTGTTTAATGCATTTTATACAGCTAATGGTTTAGATAAAAAGGCTATGGATAGTCTCCATAGCCTTTTTTAGCATTATACTTTTCTTTTCATTGCTTTAGGGTCTGAGATTACTTCATAGCTTCCAATAGTTGTAATGCTTACTATTACTGAATTTACTATTGTAAGAGCTATTCCTCGAATTCCATGACCAGATTTAGCAAATATAAAGGTTAGTATTAGTGCTATTATGAAAGTATATAATCTAACATAAGCATCACCAAATCTATTTTTAACTATCGATTTTGTAAACTGTACTATGATACTCACCGCAGCTACAAGTCCAGCAAAGGTTCCCAGCGTTTCAATCGTCATAAAACCATTAGGCATCTTAACTCCCATCCTTTATAAATAATATGGCTTTATTTTTCTTATCTGAATTGTTTTAATATTTTTATTGATTTTTTACTCTATAAGCATAAGGCTTATATTATTTAATATGCAAATTTTGAAGAAATGTTTCTTTTAATTGAGTAAAGGCATAACAAAATTAAAGCAAACCCAATCTTAAATAACGTTAAAAAGGGTTTACCTTGTTATGGCATTAAGTCAAAATAGATGAATAGAAAGCTATAATCATAATATTCAATATTCATCTGCTGATTTTAATTGTCTGAATATCCAACTGGAATTCAGATATTCGATTAGGTTATTTGTTATGTTTTGTTTTTGTTCTCCACTTCGAGCATGCAAAATAGATTGCAGGTATTCAGTCAAATAGAAAAAAAACGAGTAATAGCAATAATAGCAAAGACGGTCAGGATTTAATTTGTAATCCACATCGTTATTGTATAAAATAGCGTTGATATCATCCAGTTGATTATTGTCACTCATAAAAAACCAGACATCCCGTTCAATGGGAGCTAATTTCAATGAGTCCCAATCAATAATGTAGAAATGGTTGCCATTGAGGATGCAATTCCCACCTGCGTCGCCATGTGTGATATAGAAATTTTCCATATCGTTTTTACAAATATCAGAGAAAAATCTTAGCCGCTCTGAATATCGAGAAATCAACTCCATCTTTTCATATAATTTGTCAGTCATCCCCTGGGGTAAATGAGCATCATCTTTTAGCCTCTTGAATGTATCTAATATAGTTGTATCAAAAGTCTCTTTTTCGAGCGTAATACAGTTTTTGTCAAGCTTGTATACACGAGCAAGATGTTCGAATAACCTTCCTATCGGATAATCCTCCATGTTTTCGCCGTCGACAAAATCAAATATTGCAACTACACCGTTATTGAAACGGCAGGATAATTCTCCACTTTTAGTCTTTATTATTTGTGGTATAAATGAAACGCCTTGGTTTGTCATAAAATCTATAGCCGGCAGACTTCTCCTGTAAGCCTCCTTGTGATAGTCCCAATAATCAATCTTTATAAAATAATTTGCATTATATGTCTGTAGTTTCCATGTCTCACCAAAAAATCCACGTTTAGCTGGAATTACTTTCTTTGCAGAAATGCCATACTCATCAGTAATCATTTTAGTAAGATGGTCTAGATAGCTTTCATTCATTTAATGTAACACCTCACGAAGCATAATAAATAATCTTAACCTATTATAACATAAAAATCTGGCTAAAAAAGATACATAGCAGCATCTTTTTTAGCCAGATATTCTTGGCGCACCCTGAGGGATTCGAACCCCCGACAAACAGATTCGAAGTCTGCGACTCTATCCAGCTGAGCTAAGGGTGCTTAAAACTTATCAAAAAATAAAATGGAGCGGAAGACGAGATTCGAACTCGCGACCCTCGCCTTGGCAAGGCGATGCTCTACCACTGAGCCACTTCCGCATGCTGCAATTGCCCAAATCTTTGACTTGGTGCAATTGTAGTACTCGAAAACTTCAGTTTCCGAGTTCCCTTTATTTTCTTATCTTTTATATAATGGTGCGGGAGAGAGGACTTGAACCCCCACGTCAATGACACTAGATCCTAAGTCTAGCGCGTCTGCCAGTTCCGCCACTCCCGCATGATTTGGTTAGGTTGTTAATGGTGACCCATCCGCGACTCGAACGCGGGACACCCTGATTAAAAGTCAGGTGCTCTACCGACTGAGCTAATAGGTCTTGTTAAATTAAGATTGCCGCAGTATTTGCTGCTTAGCACCGTCAATGCTTCATGGTGACGGACTAAGCGATGTCCACAAAATCGAAAAGCACGATTTTGGTCCCCTGCTTATACCGACTGAGCTAATAGGTCATTAATAAGTTATATGGGGTGGATAACGGGATTCGAACCCACGGCCTCCAGAGCCACAATCTGGCGCTCTAACCAACTGAGCTATACCCACCATAATATTTATTTATTTAAATGGCGTACCCACAGGGATTCGAACCCCGGACACACGGCTTAGAAGGCCGTTGCTCTATCCTACTGAGCTATGGGTACATTTTGCTGGAGCGGGTGAAGGGAATCGAACCCTCACAACCGGCTTGGGAAGCCGATGCTCTACCACTAAGCAACACCCGCATTGCGCATAGTTTTATAGCCTTACTTGCTTTGAGCATACAAATAACTTTTCAACTGACAATAATAAATTATACCAGCCTTAAGTGTATTCGTCAATACCTTTTCGACATTTTTTTATTGGAATGTAATGTCAGCTCATCTTTTAGATATTTATTAATTCTCCCTTTATTTCATTATCGTCTATATGTAATAATCCTATACTCTTTGAAGTGCCTGCTCTAGGCAAAGTAGGGCTTCCTGGATTTAGGAGGAGAATCCCATCATATTCTACTAAGGTAGAAGTATGACTATGTCCAAATAAAGCTACATCTGCATTTAACTCCTTAGCCTTATAATAAATATCATTTAGCCCATGCTTTACTCTATATAGGTCACCATGAGTCATAAAAATTCTTTTCCCTTTTATCTCGATAATATTATCATCTGGAGTATTAAAATCATATGGATCACAATTTCCTTTTACATTTACTATTGTAGTATTAAAAACTTCTTTAATTTCTTTAACATCCTTTGTATAATCTCCAAGGTGAATAATCATATCAATTCCATCTATTTTATTCAATGCATCAATGCAGCCTTGAACATATCCATGGGTATCACTTATTATTGCTATTTTCATTTTGCTCTTCCTTTAGTAATTTTTTCAGTTCTTCCTTTAAATTTTCTAATGCATTAGCTCTATGGCTTATGGTATTCTTGATTTCTTCACCTAGCTCAGCAAAAGTCTTTTCATATCCATCAACTATAAACAAAGGATCGTAACCAAAGCCATTTTCCCCCTTTGGCTCAAAGCCTATCTTTCCTTTACATTCTCCTGAGGCCAGCTTCATTCTTTTGTCTTCCAAGACTATTGCAATTACAGTTTTGAACTTTGCTGTTCTTTCCTCTAGCGGTGCTCCTTCTAGATTTTCAAGCAACTTTTTATTATTACTCTCATATGTTGCATTATCTCCGCTATACCTAGCTGAATAAACACCTGGCTCTCCATTAAGCTTATCTACAAAAAGTCCTGTGTCATCTGCGATGACTATGAAATTTGCTTTTTTAGCTATTTCTAATGCTTTTTTTGTTGCATTCTCTTCTAAGGTATCTCCATCCTCTATAACTTCAATATCTCCACATCCTGCTTCAGTTTTTGATAGTACAGTAATGGGTAGCTCCTTTAGTATGTTCTTTATTTCTGTTATTTTATGACTATTATCACTTGAAACAATAAGTGTTTTTCTACTCATTTTTTGTTTCTCCTTTGGATTCAGATTTACCTAGTCCTATAAGACCGCTTATATCCTCTCCAAGGGATTCTCTTTGGGAGCTTATAAGCTCTTCGTTCCCCTTTTGTGCTAATGCTATCAGTTCATTAAGATCTTTTAGGGAAAATGGTGCTTCTTCTCCTGTTCCTTGAAGCTCTACGAAATCTCCATTGCCTGTCATGACAACATTCATATCTACCTTTGCATTAGAATCCTCTTCATAACATAAATCTAATATTGCCGTATCATTGACAATTCCCACACTTACTGCTGATAGAAAGCTTCTTAGCGGAATATACGATATGCTTCCTGCTTTATATAGACCATATAAGGCATCTGCTAAGGCTATAAATGCTCCTGTTATAGAAGCTGTTCTAGTTCCTCCGTCTGCTTGTATAACGTCACAGTCTATCCAAATAGTCCTCTCACCTATATCTTCTAATATGACAACAGACCTTAATGCTCTGCCTATTAGTCTTTGTATTTCTTGGCTTCTGCCCTCTACCTTCCCCCTGCTTGATTCTCTAATTTTTCTAGTTATTGTTGAGCCAGGCAGCATTGAATATTCTGCTGTTATCCAACCTGTCCCTGCACCCTTTAAAAAAGGCGGAATTCTATCATCAATCATAGCAGTGCATATAACTTTTGTCTCACCCATTTCAATTAAAACTGAGCCTTGAGGATGTTTTATGTAATTTCTAGTTATTTTAACCTTTCTTAGTTCATCATTACTTCTTCCATCTATTCTATTCATATATAATCACCTTTCAATTAATTTTACATATAATATTGTTTCCTACTACCCAATATAATAACAGAGATTTTGAGTTTTTTCCATAGAGTTAAATAATTTATCGCAGTCAAGCTACACAAATTTATTTGCTCGCTCCGCTCACATAAATTTGGTG
This sequence comes from Firmicutes bacterium UBA3546, assembly GCA_002376545.1. GTDB lineage: Bacteria > Bacillota > Clostridia > Tissierellales > Proteiniboraceae > Proteiniborus. The sequence continues at coordinate 304,771 of DFOH01000041.1, forward strand.
CTTGGTGCGTTTGACCTACCATCGATTCTTTCGGAAAAGCGTCNNATCGGGTTAGGTCATAAAAAGAAAAAACTACCAGCTAAGTGGTAGTCTTTTAATATTCATTTGCAAAAACTGGTACAGTTTCTTGAGCCTCTAGCTCTAGTCCAGCCTCTTCTATAGTCTTGCCATCAAATAATATCTCTACATATTCTATTTCTGGATACTCTTTTAAGGTTAGCCCTATATTTTTAGTCATTTTATTAAATACAGTTTGATCTTCTAATATCTCAAAATCATGTGTAATAACATCCACATAGGCTACTCCATTATAAACCTCTACACCCTGAAAATCTATTCCATCTGGAATGTCTGTATAAAGTCCTGATAACTCAGGTGCTCCGTCAAATAACGTTTCAAGGGATGTTAATATATTTGCGCTAGGAGCAGATGTAGGTACGGTCACAGGAACATAATATTCATATTCTCCATTGCTAGTTCCCTTATAGTATACAGTAACCTTTGATTCTCCAGCGCCTAAGCCTTCTACTGCATTTATGTCTACTCTAGCTATAGGCTTTTGCACATTTGTACCGTATTTAAGCTCTGGTACTATTTTCCCATCTACCAAAAACTGTACTTCATTAATATTTGAAAACTCAGTTAATGTATACACTACTCCCTTTACCATATTTTCTTCATCTTTTTTTGACCCACTGTTCATAATTTGATTATTGAAGTCAACTTTACACAAACCAGTTTCTTCATTTATTGACATTCCTATTATCTCTGTTCCAGCAGGTATCAGCGGTTTTAGTCCTATGCTGCTGATATCCTCTCTTATAGTTGGAGTATCCATAATGTTCTTAAGGGCTGCTTTAGCTATGCCCTCCTCCCAAGGAACTTTTCTCTTAACAGGCACAAGATAACCGTTTTCGTTTTGATAATAAAGAACTGTGTTTCTTAAGCTGGCATCATCCATAATGTTTCCTTCTTCATCACTTCTTATGATTTCTATTTCTGGTTCCTCGTTGGTTATTAAATCCTTCATCGTGTCTATTGCCTTACAGCCAAATAGACCAAGTGCTAAAACTAGTACTATGGCAAGTATCAACAACTTTTTGATATGCATTCATTACCCTCCCTTTGCTAAAACTACTTAATAAAGTATATTAGTCCCAAGGGAATACTATGAATATTTTGTTCATTTCTATTTCTTTTTAATTTTTGAAAAATATCCGCCACTAATAAGTTTTGTAGAGCTTACTGTGATAAATGTCCCCTTATCATGGATAGCTAACAGCTCATGAAGCTTATTTAGGTCTTTTCTCTTTAATATTATAGTTAATAAGTTTTTGGGTCCTTCCTTTCCTTGACCCTCTATTACAGTAACACCAAATCCATTGTCTCTTAATTCGTGAACAATCTTGTCATCATTATCATTTAATATTACCTGTGCAGTTAAATTTCCCAGAGCAATTTTCTCTTCAATATAGCTTCCTATGTAGTTACCACTGGCAAAGCCTAATGCATATGCTAGTAGATTTCCAGGATTGCTTAATCCATTTACAACCTTACCTAGGGCCACAATATATATAGTAACCTCAAAAAAACCTATTATGGCAGCATATTTTCTCCTACCCTGTACCACCATAAGCATTCTTATAGTAGACATAGAAACGTCCATTATTCTTGCTCCAAAAATAAAAAGATATCCTAATAAAGCCTCCATGAAACTCCTCCTAAATTAATCTCTTAAATATATAATATCCAATTTATTATAATAATCAATATCTAACCAAAAAGTCACCCTATGCACTAGGAGGAAATCTCAAGCTCGAGATTATTCTCTGTCATAGGATGACAATGGTTAATCAATAGTTTAACTATAATCAAATCATGAGAGATAATTTGCCTACAGCCAGTATGCCAAAAGTAAGATTCTTAGTTGATAATACTTACACTGCCTATTTTAGGATGACAAATTACAATTCATAATTCTTAATCTTTAATTCTTAATTATCCTTAGAAATTTTCAGTTTTAAATTCTCAATTATATTATTTCCCTAAACTATTAAAATAGTTCACAATTCCATTTGCTAATGCTTGGGCAGCTTTTTCGTGGTATGCATCTGTAATAATTAGTTTTTCTTCCGTTGGATTAGTAAGAAATCCAAGCTCTGCAAGTGCTGCTATCATATTTGTCTCTCTCACTACAACTAAATCAGGTCTTTTGATTATATCTCTATCCTCTCTATTAAGTCCTGATAGCAATGCGTCTTGTATAGCCTTTGCAAATGGATATTGATCTCCTTCTTTTGCTCTACCATCATAGGCAGGGCAGTATAGGGTCTGTATTCCTGCTACACTAGTTTTCCCATTTGCGTTAAAGTGAATGCTAATGAATGCATCTGCTTTATTTCTATTTGCTATACCTGCTCTTTCATGAAGGTCAATAAATTCATCTGTGCTTCTAGTAAGTATAGTTCTAAATCCAAGCTCTCTAAGTTTTGTATCAAGCTTAAGTGCTACCTTTAAATTCAAATCTTTTTCTTTTGCCTTAGTGTTAGGGCCAATAGCTCCCGGGTCTTTTCCTCCATGTCCTGCATCAATTACTATGAGCTTAGCACCATTATTTTCTTCTACCTTTTTAAAGGATACCTTGATTGTATCGTCCTCTGAAGCTGAAAGTATTTCATACTCTATTTTTTGCTTAAAGCTAAATGTGATTATCTTATACCTTTCATCTTCATCTACTGTAATATTATTAATATAATCATCATTAATTGTAACTACACCTTTTTCCAACTCAATGTCATTCTTATTAATTTTTATTTCCATCTGTCTGCTGTTTTCATTATAGTTAACTGAATAATTTGTTTCTTCCTCAGCATATACCTTTATCAACCCACCAGCCTCATTTTCATTTGAATAAGATATATTTTCAAAGCTTTCATCGTCTACAAAGATTATCAATTTATTCTTATTTTTATCTACCTTAATGTTAGGGATCGTCTTATTTTCCTTTATATCAAGAACTACCCTTACCACATTATCTTGGTTTGCACTTGAAGAGTCTGGAACATACTGGGAAGAGCGAATGCTTTTAATAAACTTAGTATTCACATCTACTTGCAAACTATCTGTCCATAGCTTTGAGTCTAATATGTCAATGACTACTCTATTAGGGTTAGTCAATGTGAACATATTATATTTAAACTCCTCTGAATTTTTTATAACTATTGCCTCTTTGCCATCTATGGTCTCAGAGCTAATATCTTGTACATTATTTAAAAAAGATATTGTAGTAAGCTTGTCCCCCATAGATGTACTAATATTATATCCTATAGGCTTATCTAAATCTATTACTATTCTAACCGTTTCAGGGTCTTTAGAAAACTCTGCCATTCTGACACTCTTTATAGGAGTTTTATCTACTTTTATATTAACAGCACCATTTGAGTCCACTATAGACTTATCACTAATATTCAGCCTACTATTATGTACATCAATAATTATCCGATCTGGCTCTGCAAGATATTCTGCGCTATATTCAATTTTGCTAGTAGTAGTGAGATTAATCCTTGGGCTAGACTCTGATGATTTTTCTACAGTAATGCCTGTAATCTCTGATATCGGGCTAGTTATAATGCCTGTCCTAGTATTCTGATCCCAATCAACTATACATCCCATAACCTCTGATACAAATCTTAATGGAACCATAATTCTAGCATCATTTACTATAATAGCTGGCACTCCATAAGGTATCTCCTTACTTACTCCGTTTACTGAGACCATAGTACTATTTAGCTTTAAAACTACTTCTTGATTTACTGTCTTTACTGTAGCTTCTTTAGTTTGCTGATTCCAACCTACCTCAGCACCTAAATGATTTCCGATAGCTCTTATAGGCACTAAGGTTCTGTCATTAAGAATGATTGGAGGTATGTCAGTTTCAATAGGTCTTCCGTTAAACATTACGTTAGCCGTTGTAACGTTAACCTGTTTCCCATTAATACTAACCTTTGCGGAATTTTGTGAAGCTGCTATTACACCTGCCCCAATTCCCATCAACATAATAAACACCATAAAAACTGCAATTATCTTCTTCATATCTTACCCCCTAAATCTCTTTAATATTTTGTGATTATGTATACTGCTTTTTTGGTTAATTCTGCATATATCTACATTTTTCACAGCTGTGTATAGTATATATATATCACTTCGTAAAATATTATGTCAATCGATTTGGGGTTTTGTAATATTATTTTAATATACAGGGAAAATAATAATCCACTCCAGAAAGTAATATAAGAATAGTAAAAGTAAGAAGCTTAAATAAAATACTAAGCAAACTTCAGATTTAATACTATAATTCTTAGCGAATGTAGGCACAAAATCCGTTAAGCAATTTATATTAAGGTAAGGTCAGCATACGCTGACATAAGGAGTTACTACGAAATCGAAGATTTCTGTAACTCCATTAGGCGTAGCGAGTTTGCAAGTTGTAGGATTTTGTGTCGAAATGAGCTATAGAATTATTCATGTCCGAAACCGTGAGTGTGTATTTTATTTAAGCTTCGGTTAGCCTTACTAAAGTACCTTATACAATTCATCACTATCAGGCGATTCGATTTCTTTAAGCTCTCCATCTATTTCAACTAAAATATCTTTTTCTGTTATTTCTCCTATTACTGATGATTCAATCCCTTTTTCTTGGAGTTCTTTTTGAATTTTGCTGACCTTTTCAGTAGGTGACACTAATATTAAGCTGCCACTAGATATTAATTTATATGGATTAATATTTAATACATCACATATTCCTTTAGTTGATTCCTTTAATGGTATGGCATCAATTTGAATTTTAACTCCTTTTTTTGTTGCTGCTCCTGTTTCCCATACGGCTCCAAATACTCCACCCTCCGTAATATCATGCATATAGGGTACTCCTATATGTCCACATACCTTACCTTCTGTTACAACGCTTATATCTTCTATTAGAGACTTTCCTTCATCTATGAGCTGTTGTGGGATTAGAGCTTTTAGCTTTTCCTCAAGCTCATTGGCTATTATAGCAGTTCCTTCTATGCCTATAGTTTTAGTAATAATTATTTTATCTCCAACCTTTACGTTTTCAGGATTTAGCATATTTTTCTTTGATTGCATCCCTAAAACTGTTGTCGAAACTATTATTCTGTTTACTGCATCTGTTACCTCAGTATGTCCTCCTATGATTTCAACATTTAGCTCTGATGCTACCTCATTAGCATCTTCCATTATTCTTTTTATGTCTTCCTCTGTAGAACCAGAGGGAGCTAGTATGGTCATAAGTAATCCTACTGGCTCCGCTCCATTAGAGGCCACATCATTGCATGAAATATGCACAGCCAATTTTCCAATATCTTGAGTAGTTCCTGTAATAGGATCAGTGGATACTACGCATACATTTTCACCAAAGTCTAGTACTGCACAGTCTTTTCCTATGCCCGCCCTAGTTAGCACTTCATTTCTTTTATGGCTTATGCTTGAAAATATAATTTTCTCTAGTACTTCATTAGGCAATTTGCCAACCTTCATCTTTTACTCCCCCTTATAAAGCTCCAAACATTCTTCAACTGTCATTATTTTATGATCAGAAATTATTCTGAGTATAGTTATGTCCTCAGGCTTTATATCATGAAATATCATAACCTCTGCATCATACCCATTCTCTTTATCACGTCTAAGCAGTAGATTTTCGTTGAAGCTTAGTGATGTACTCCAATATTCCTCTATTGTCTTTTTTCCTTCTTTGTTTAAATATCTATTTGCTATCTCAAAGGATTTTAAGTCCTTTAATATGAATGGCTCATATATTCTATTCGCTAAATTTTCATTGGCAATCCAACATCTATCTTTGTCTATTTTTAGAGATAATATAGCTGTATGAGAATGCCATGAATGATCGCTATTGTAGTTTAGACTTGCAAATATGGCTTTTTCTCTCCTAACCCAATCTGGTATGCTATTTGGTTTAAGTGAGCTGATAAATTTATGAAAGTTCAAATACATAGTACGATAAGTAGATTTATCATCATATTTAATTCCATTTTTTATTATATTGTCTAAGTCAGTAATGCAAACTACATGATAAACAACTTCTGTAGTAATGTAATCAGGAAAAAAAATAATATAATCACCTTCCTTCATATCTCTTCATTACTTAGAATAACACATTTTGAAATAAAACTAAATCAATAAAATAATACTTGTGCATTTGGGCAAAATAGAGTAAATACAATTATATCGTGATTCTTGAAAAGGAGGTGTTTATGATGAACATAAACTGCTCTGAGAAATGTCTTTATGAGAACGAGGGAACATGCACATTAAATCGAGTTATAATTTCTTCAGGAAATATATCTTCAGGCTGCCCATATTTTAGAGATAAGCAAAAACCTCAGCTGGAGAATAGTGATTCTAATATAAAATAAAAAAGTTTTTATATTATTATTCTACTTTCTTCTTTAAACTATACAGAATTAAATAAAACTCTTCTTATGAATAATAAGTTATAAAGTTAAAGTCAAAAAATGATAGCTGCTTTGAACTAATAAGTAAATAATTCAAGCCTGACCCCAACACTACATAAAATAACAGTGGTGAAATTCACCACTGTTATTATTAATCCTTTTTATTTTAGTGCTCTAATATATAAGCCCACTTATACTCTGTATCTGCACCTACTGCAAATCTTTCAACGCCTTTAACATAATCTCTTTGAATGAATACTCTTGCTGGATGGAAAAGTGGGAATATTGGAAGGTCTCTTGCTAATATCTTTTCAGCTTCAATCATAGCGTCAACTCTTTCGTCTCCAGAACCTTCTTGAGCTTTCTTAATAAGTGCATCATGCTCTGCATTTGAGTAATATGCATCATTGTTTCCACCGCCTGTTACGAATAAATCCATGAATGTCATTGCATCGTTGTAGTCTCCACCCCAACCAGCTATAGTTATTTCATAATCTTTCTTATTGTATCTTTCAAGACGCATAGCGAATGTCATCATTTCTATTTGTAGCTCCACTCCTAGATTGTCCTTCCACATTTGTTGGAAAGCCTGAGTAGTTCTACTCCACCATGTTCCTTCACCAGCTACTATAGTTACATCTTTTTGGAACTGCTCTTTAGTCACGCCAAGTTCTTTTAATCCTTCTTCAAAATACTCTTTAGCCTTTGCTGCATCAAGCTCTGGATATAGATTTCCACGATTTTCAGCAAAGTCCTTGCCGTCTTTTCCTGCTAGTAATGGTGGTGTTAATCCTCCCGCTACTAATGAACCATCTGCTAATACATTATCAACATATGATTGTCTATCTGATGCATAAACAAATGCTCTTCTAATATTTAAATTACTAAAATATTTATCTTCCATATTAAATTGTAAATACCAAGTAGTTGCATCTGCTGCTGAGCCAAATTCTGGTGTATCCCTATATTTTTCTAAGAATTCTGATGGAACTCCTGTTAAGTCAAGTCCGCCTGTTTCATAAAGATTGATTCTAGTGTTGTTATCAGTAATCATGTCCCCTTCGATTCTTTCAAGAATAACTGAATCTGCATCCCAGTAAGTTGGATTCTTTGCTAGATTTAATTTTTGTTCATGCTCCCATAATTCAATTATAAATGGTCCACTGTAAACCATTTTATCTGGAGCTGAAGCAAATTCTTCGCCAAATGTCTCAACTGCTGCTTTTTGTGCAGGTATATAAGTTATAAATGATGTTAAACTAAGGAAGAATGGTGTTGGTCTTACTAGCTTAACCTCTAAAGTTTTATCATCTAGAGCTTTAATACCTACTTGGCTCTTATCTGTTATTTTACTCTCGTTAAAATCTTGTGCTCCTACAATGTGATAGAATTGATATGCATATTCTGATGCCACTTCTGGATCTATGGCTCTAAACCATGCATATTCAAAATCTTGTGCAGTTATTGGTGTACCATCTGACCATTTAGCATCCTTTAACTTAAATGTATAAGTTAATCCATCATCACTTATTGTCCAGTCTTCTGCAAGCCCTGAACCCTTTGGAGTAGTTCCATCTGGTTGAGTTCTTACTAAGCCATCATATACTGCATTGATAATCCAAAATGAAACCTGATCTGTTGTAGTTTGTGGGTCTAGGTCTGGTGGGTTTGATCCCCAGTTTACTCTTAAAACTTGCTCCGCTGCTAATTTTTCCCCATCTTTTGGTCCAACTGCTGCTGGCTCTGAACCATCATTGCTACATCCAACAAGACCTAATGACAGAATCATCACTAAAACCATTGTTAATGTTATTAGCTTTTTCATTAATTTTTCCCCCTTAAATTTATATTTACATATTTTAAAATACTTATCAAACTTCCTGCTAAATCTTCACCTCCTTAACAAAATAATTTATTTGTTTAATATTCTGATATTCTATATATTTTGAAAATTTCCTTTATTGTAATAATAATATTACATAAAAGTAATATTTGTCAACAGGATTAATTTGTATAAGCATATTTAAAATTATAAATACCCTTAAAAAATTGCAGTTTCTTTGATAATAGCTATTTTAGAAAAATAAAGCTCTTACCTACAAATCAATTTACTTTTGTACTAATTTTTATGCATGTACATAGACTATAATTACTTTATTATAATAAAAGTTTCTATCGAAGCATTAAAAGTTAAGGAAGCTTTTCTTAAAATTTATTTAAGTTAAGTTTTTTGGTGTAAAATCTGGGAGTAGAACTTTCACATTCAGTATAAAAAACAGCGATGAATTTAAACTCATCGCTGTTTTTCTTATATTTTAATGTTCTAAGATATATGCCCATTTGTAGTCAGTATCAGCACCAACTGCAAATCTTGCAACATCTTTTACATAATCTCTTTGTACAAATATTCTTGCTGGATGGAATAAAGGATATATTGGAAGTTCCTCAGCTAATAGGTTCTCAGCTTGTAGCATAGCGTCAATTCTTTCATCGCCAGAACCATTCATAGCACTTTTAATTAATGCATCATATTCAGGGTTTGCATAGTATGCATCATTGTTTCCTCCACCACTTACAAATAAATCCATAAAAGTCATGGCGTCGTTATAGTCTCCGCCCCAACCAGCAATACTTATTCCGTAATCTTTTTTGTCATATCTTTCCAAACGCATAGCAAATGTCATTTGCTCTATTTTAAGCTCTACTCCTAGATTGTCTTTCCACATTTGCTGTAATGCCTGCATTGTTCTGCTCCACCATGTGGAATCTCCTCCTATGAAGGATGCATGCTTTGCAAATTCTTCTTTTGTAATTCCAAGCTCTTTTAATCCAGTTTCAAAATATTCTTTAGCCTTTGCTGGATCAAATTCTGGGTATAGATTTCCACGGTTTTCAGCAAAGTCTTTTCCATCTTTTCCTGCTAGTAATGGTGGAGTCAAGCCTCCAGCTACTACTGAACCATCTGCTAATACATTATCTACATATGATTGTCTATCTGATGCATACATAAATGCTTTTCTGATGTTTAAATTGCTGAAGTATTCATCTTCTATATTGAATTGTAAATACCAAGTTGTTGCATCTGCTGCTGAAGCAAATTCTGGTGTATCTTTGTATTTACTTAAGAACTCTGCTGGAACTCCTGTTAAGTCAAGCTCACCAGTTTCATAAAGATTGATTCTAGTATTGTTGTCAGCAATCATATCTCCTTCGATTCTTTCAAGCTTAACTGTATCTGCATCCCAGTAGCTTGGGTTCTTAACTAGATTTAATTTCTGTTCTTTATCCCATGTTTCAATCATAAATGGTCCGCTATAAACCATTTTATCTGGTGCTGAAGCGAATTCTTCGCCAAACTTCTCAACTGCCGCTTTTTGCGCAGGTATATAGGTGATGAATGATGTTAGACTTAGGAAGAATGGAGTTGGTCTCTCTAATACTACCTCTAATGTTTTTTCATCTAATGCCTTAATACCTACTTCATTTTTATCTGTTATTTCCCCAGTATTAAATGCTTCTGCATTTTTTATGTGATAGAATTGATATGAATATTCTGATGCCACTTCTGGGTCAATTGCCCTGAACCATGCATATTCAAAATCTTGTGCAGTTATTGGTGTACCATCTGACCATTTAGCATCCTTTAACTTAAATGTATAAGTTAATCCATCATCACTAATTGTCCAGTCTTCTGCAAGTCCTGAACCCTTTGGAGTAGTTCCATCTGGTTGAGTTCTTACTAGACCATCATATACTGCATTGATAATCCAAAATGAAACCTGATCTGTTGATGTTTGTGGATCTAAATCTGGTGGTTCTGATTGCCAGTTAACTCTTAATACTTGTTCTGCTGCTAGTTTTTCTTCCCCTTGAGAAGCATTGCCGCCATTTTTGTCGTCTGCTCCCTTGTTGTCTGTGTTATTATTGCCACAGCCAGCTAAGCCTAGAGTTAGCACCATCATTAAAGCTAACACTAATGCTACCCATTTGTTTCTTCTCATGTTTTTCTCCTCCTTTTTATTATAAAAAGTTATACTATATAATGAAATTGATTCCTTCAGGTTTTAAGGAGTATCGTTTATTCCTTTGATTTTCTTTAAAAGGTGAAAAAAATCAACATTCATCCTATGTTATGAAAAAACTATTTTACCATATAGCATGCAACAAAGTGACCTGGATAAACTTCTTTTAGCTCAGGAGCATTTTGTCTGCAAATATCTTGAACCATTCTGCATCTACCTTGGAATTTACATCCTGGTGATGGGTTTATAGGGCTTGGTACATCACCCTCTAGCATTATTCTCTTCCTGCCTTTTTCAACATCAGGGTCAGGAATTGGAACTGCTGATAATAATGCCTGAGTATAAGGATGAAGAGGTCTTTCATAAAGCTCCTTGCTATCTGCAAGCTCCACTATTGCCCCAAGATACATTACAGCTATTCTATCTGAAATATGCTTAACCATACTTAAATCATGTGCAATAAATAAATAAGTGAGTCCAAACTCAGTTTGTAAATCTTCTAATAAGTTAACCACTTGAGCTTGAATTGATACATCAAGAGCCGAAATAGGTTCATCACAAACAATGAATTTAGGCTCTACAGCAAGTGCTCTAGCTATTCCTATACGCTGTCTTTGTCCGCCACTGAATTCATGAGGATATCTATTTGCATGTTCTCTTCGAAGTCCAACTAATTCTAACAAATCATATATTCTTTTTTGTCTTTCTTGTCCTTTATGAAGTCCATGGATATCTATACCTTCTCCAATAATATCTGTAACTGTCATTCTAGGGTTTAGGGAAGCATATGGATCTTGAAATATCATCTGTGCAGATCTAGTAAACTGTTTCTTTTCTGTCCTACTAAGTCTGCCTATATCCATTCCATCAAATATAATTTCTCCATCTGTTATATCATATAGACCGACAATAGTCCTACCAGCAGTAGACTTTCCACAGCCTGATTCTCCAACTAGACCTAGAGTTTCTCCTTCTTTAATACTGAAGCTAATACCGTCTACAGCTTTAAGAGTCGCTCCTCTGCCAACGTTAAAGTATTTTTTTAAGTTTCTGACTTCTATTAAAGTCTTTCTTTCATCCATAATAGCTACCTCCCTTCCCCAGTAATAGGATTTGTAACCTTAGGTGCATCTGTGTGCTGTAGCCAGCAGTGTACATAATGAGTATCATTTAGGTTGCTCTTTTCAGGATGATGCTCCTTACATACCTTCATAGCATATTCACATCTTGCAGCAAAAGGACAACCCTTTGGTGGAGCAAATAAGTCTGGAGGGGTCCCTTCTATCGGTATAAGTCTTTCTTTTTCACCAATATCTAGTCTAGGTACAGATTTTAATAGTCCCCATGTATATGGATGCTGAGGAGCGTGGAATATTTCACGTGCTGTACCACTTTCTACTATTACACCTGCATACATAACTGCAATTCTATCTGCTACCTTGGCAACAACTCCAAGATCATGAGTTATCAAAATAATTGATGTGTTAAGCTTCTTTTGTAAATCCTGCATTAACTCCATAATTTGAGCCTGAATAGTAACATCTAGTGCTGTTGTAGGCTCATCAGCTATCAGTAGCTTTGGATTACATGCAAGAGCGATAGCAATCATAGCCCTTTGTCTCATACCTCCACTGAACTCGTGTGGATATTGTTCAACACGTTTTTCAGGTGTTGGCATACCTACTAGTCTTAGCATCTCTATTGCTCTTTCTTTTGCCTCGACCTTAGTCATTTGTTGGTGCTTCATAAGACCTTCCATTATCTGCTTGCCAACTCTCATAGTTGGATTCAAAGAAGTCATAGGATCTTGGAAAATCATGCTTATTTCCTTACCACGTACTGCTTCCATCTGTTTATCTGTAAGCTTAGCTAGATCTCTTCCCTCAAAGAATATATTACCCTTTTTTATTCTTCCAGGAGGCATTGGAATAAGCTGCATTACTGTCTGAGCAGTAACTGACTTTCCACAGCCTGATTCTCCTACTATAGCTAAAGTTTCGCCTTTATCAACATGAAATGATGTTCCCCTAACAGCCTGTATTTCTCCAGCGTAGGTGTCAAAGGATACAGTTAAATCTCTAACATCCAATAAAACCTTGTCTTTATTAGCCAATTTTTCTCCCCCCTACTTTCTAAGTCTTGGGTCTAATGAGTCTCTTAGACCATCACCTAAAATATTAAATGCAAGCATTGTTACACAAATAAGAAGTGCCGGGAAGAACATTTGGTATGGCTTTATTAATAGCATTAGTGTTCCTTCGTTAGCTAAACTACCCCAGCTTGCTAGAGGTGGTTGAATACCTAGTCCGATATAGCTTAAGAAAGCCTCAGTAAATATAGCACCAGGAACCTGGAATGTAAGATTAATGATAATTGGTCCCATTGCATTTGGAATTAAATGCTGTGCTATGATTCTAGATGTATCAGCTCCTAGAGTTTTAGCAGCCAGTACAAATTCCATTTGTTTTAATTGTAGTACCTGACCTCTAACTAATCTAGCCATTCCTCCCCAACCAGAAATAGATATGGCTATGATTATGGTTTTTAATCCTGTACCTAATACTACCATTAGGAGAATTACCCATAGCAATTCTGGAATAGAGTAAATAATCTCAACAAAACGCATCATAATAATATCCACATATCCGCCTAAATAGCCAGATATACCACCATAAATAATACCTATTGTAACGTTAATAACGGCTGATACTAGACCTATAAAGAGCGAAATTTTCGCACCTGCCCAGCATCTAACAAATATATCTCTTCCCAAAGCATCAGTTCCAAACCAGTGGTCTGAGTTTGGCTCGTTATTAATAACAGTAAAGTCTTGCTCATCATAGGTATAAGGACTTATCATTGGTCCTGCAAAAGCCATAATAACTACTATGGAAAGTATTATTAGGGCAACTAATGCTAGTCTGTTCTCTTTTAGTCTTCTCCAAGCATCTGCCCAATAAGTCAAGCTTGGTCTAATTATAGCGTCTGCACTTTCCAAGTCTTTTCCTACTATTTCAAACATTTCTTTTTCAATTCCAACTTGTGCCATTTCATTCCCCCCTTTTAATCATCTAATCTTATTCTTGGGTCTACTAATCCATATACAATATCTATTAAATACATCATAATAACAAGAATTGCTGCATAAAAAATTGTAGTTCCCATAATTACTGTATAGTCATTTTGCTGAATACTTTGAACATAATATTTACCCATACCAGGAACTGCGAATATTGATTCAACAACGAAGGAACCAACTACAACTCCTGCAATACTAACACCGATTATAGTAACTACTGGAAGTATAGCATTTCTAATTGTATGCTTCCATGTCACAACGCCTCTTGAAAGACCTTTTGCTTTTGCTGTTCTAATATAATCTTGACTTAAAACATCTAACATACTAGTTCTCATCATTCTGGCAATATATGCAATCATAGTAAATCCTAGGGCTGAAACTGGTAATACCATGTGCTTCCAGGTGCCCCATCTAGCTACAGGGAACCATTGTAGCTTAGCACCAAACCAATACTGGAATAGCGCTGCAAATACGAATCCAGGTACTGAAACCCCTATAACTGCAAGTAAAATGACAAAATAGTCAAATATCTTCCCTCTGTGCAGTGCTGCAACAATACCGAAAGTAATTCCCAAACCTGCTCCTAAAGTTACTGCCATCAGTCCAAGCTTAGCAGACACAGGGAATGAAGTCATTAACATATCATTAACAGTTCTTGTTTTGTACTTCATAGAATCTCCTAAATCACCCTTGAGTAGATTCTGAAGATATGTTCCATATTGAACAATCAGTGGCTTATCTAGGCCGTATTTTCTTTTTAAGTTCTCCATAATTTGCGGCTGAATTTTCTTCTCATTAGTAAATGGGTCTCCTGGTATTGCACGCATTAAGAAAAAAGTAACAGTGATGATTACCCAGATGGTAATTAAGGCTATGAGTCCTCTTTTTAAAGTATACCTTAACATGAATACACCTCCAAAATTCTTTTTTGAAACTTAAAAAACATAAAAAATCCCTCTCCCCCCCTAATGAGTTCTCAATAAAAAATAAAATTAAGATTGCAAAACCTCTTTAGAAATTTTTGAAGTAATCGATTGCTTAGATAAAGCTACGTCAATACCAAGATAAGTATGATATGAAATGCATCTACCAATTGTCAGAACTTTTAAAACTTTTTATAATGATACATCATATTGAAGCACATTTCAATTAAATCTAGTTAAATAAAATGTTAATAAAATGTAACAACCCCAAACCCATGCCATTTCCTTGGCTTATTTTTTTGTAGATAGCCATAATTCTAAAAGCAATGATTGTTGATAAAAATGTATCCTGTGCTACTTTTTACCTTTTTTCAATAAAATAAGATTTAAAACTTATTAAATAAATTTAATAACTATTTTAATATTCTGTATTCTTCCTTCTAATTTTTTAGAAGAAAAACTAATTTGAAAATTCGAATATAAAAAACAAGTTCTTGAAATTGGCTCAATATACCAGTTTGATAAACTAGCCTATAAGAATTTATTATAACTATAATAAAAAAATAATTCAATATTTTTCCCAATAAAATGTAAAGAAAATGCAGGAATGTTTTCCACATCCTGCACTTTCTTGTTAATATATTGATAATGTTGCATTATCCTCTTATTTTATTATATTTAAAAATTCTTCTACCGTTATTATCTTTATACCTAGCTCCCTAGCCTTATCTGCCTTAGAGCCAGCTTCTTCACCTACAACAACAAAGTCTGTTTTTTTACTTACGCTTCCTGAGGCTTTTCCTCCCATTTTTTTGATTAAAGCCTCTGCTTGGCTTCTACTGTATCCCTCAATAGTACCTGTTACAACCACAGTTTTATCTGTAAATATAGTATTCTCATCTATTTTCTCATTTTCGTATTTGATTTTAATTCCTTCTGATAACAATTTATCAATACTGCTTAATATTTTGTCATCATGGAAAAATTCAATAATACTATTTGCTACTATATCCCCAATGTCAGGTACATTTATAAGCTCTTCATAGGCTGCTTCCTTCAATCTTTCTAATGACTTAAACTCGTCAGCAAGGTCAGTGGCAGTTTTTTTGCCTACATTGGGTATTCCTAGAGCATATATAAAAGAATCTAAGGTACAATCCTTGCTCTTTTCAATAGCATCTAAAAGGTTTTGTGCCTTTTTAGGTCCAAATCTTTCTAAATTCACTATATCTTCAAGCCTAAGCTCGTACAGACCTGGTATATCTTTTAGTTGAATTTCTTCAAAAAGCTGAGAAGCAGTTTTTTCACTAAAGCCTTCTATGTTCATAGCATCTCTGCTAGCATAGTGAACTAATCTAGACACTAGCTGCGGCTTACATGATAGAGAATTAGGACAAAATATATGTACTCCGTTCTGAATGAGTTCACTATCACAGGCAGGACATTTTTCAGGCTTTGAAATCTCTTCTATATCTTCTTGAGCTTCCTCTACAGTTCCCATTATCTCCGGTATTACATCATTAGACCTTCTTATCCAAACTCTACAGCCTATGGCTACTTTTTTTCTTTGGATATCATCCCAGTTGTTAAGGGTTGCTCTTTTAACTGTAACTCCACCAATATCTATTGGCTCTAAATGTGCTGTTGGAGTAACCTTACCAGTTCTGCCTACATTCCATTCTATTCCTAAAAGCTTTGTAGTTACTTCCTCCGCTTCAAATTTATATGCAATTGCCCATCTTGGAAACTTCTGTGTATATCCTAAGGCTTCTCTAGTTCTCATGTCATTTATTTTTATTACTAGCCCATCTGTAAGTATATCTAGTCCCTTTCTATCCTCTTTTACTCTTTCAATTTCCTCTATGACTTCCTCTACGCTACTAAACAATTTGAAATATTCATTTACAGGAAATCGGTTTGCTTTTAAAAATTCTATCATTTCTACATGAGTATCAAAGCTAAGTCCCTCAGTATATCCTATATTGTAAAAATAGGCTATTAGATTTCTTTCTGCTGTTACCTTTGGGTCAAGATTTCTTAGAGCACCTGCTGCTGCATTTCTTGCATTTTTAAGAGGTTCTGCAGCCGTCTCGTTATATTTTTCGAGGGCTGAAAGTGGCATTAGACCTTCCCCTTGAACTTCTATGGTGCCCTTATAGTCTATACTGAGTGGTATGGATTTTATAGTTCTAAGCTGCGGCAGTATTGCCTCTCCTATGACTCCATTTCCTCTAGTAGCTCCCTGAATTAAACTGCCATCCTTATAAGTTATATTAATTGTTAAGCCATCAAATTTCAATTCCATTATGTAGGTTGGCTGTGGCAATTTCTCGCTATGCTCTAGATTGTACTGTTCTATTAATTTTCTTATTCTTTGGTCCCAGCTTCTAAGCTCTCCAAAGCTCTGTCCTTTATCTAAGCTCCACAGACTACTTAAGTGACGATGCTTCTCAAACTTTTCTAAAGGCGCTCCACCTACTCTTTGAGTAGGTGAGTCTGAGAGTATTATGCCTGTTTCACTTTCAAGCTCTAGCAGCTCGTCATAAAGGAAATCATATTCCTTATCACTAACCTTTGGACTGTCTAATGTGTAGTAATAATAGCCAAGCTCATTTAAAATATGGACTAGCTCTTTTATTCTTTTTTGCTTATCCAAAAAACTCACCTTCCTTAACCTATTACTTCTATGGGTGCAAATGAAAGCATCAGCTTCTTTATACCCTGACTATTAAAGGCAATTGTTATTTCCTTGTCGTTTTCTGTCTCTTTTACCTGTACTACTGTACCTATCCCCCAAGCCTTGTGGTTAACCTTAGTTCCAGGCTTTAGCTCTAAGTTTGTACTTACAGGGGTTTTTCTAGTATTCTCTATAGTATATCCAGCAAAGTATTTTGGAGACATATTTGTATTTGCGTCAGTGATTACATTGTCATAAGGTTTAATATCTACTTTAGTAAGGCTTCTTCCCTCTGTTTCATTTAAGTCCTCAATAAGCTCATCTGGTATTTCTCTTAAAAATCTGGACAGAGAGTTAACGCCTGTTTTACCGTAAATCATACGAGTAAATGCTCTTGTCATAAATAGTATTTCCTCTGCTCTTGTGATACCTACATAGCATAGTCTTCTTTCTTCCTCTAAATCATCTTCACTAAAGTATGCTCTAGAGGATGGGAATAGACTTTCTTCCATTCCTGTCATAAATACTACTGGGAATTCAAGACCCTTTGCACTATGTAGTGTCATCATAGTGACCGTATCCCTATCTATATCATCTGTTTTATCTAAGTCAGAAAGCAATGATATGTTTGCCAGAAAATCCTCTAAGGTCTTATCCTCGCTAGTTTCTTCAAAGCTAACTGCTACAGATAAAAACTCTTTGATGTTCTCTATTCTGGATTCTGCCTGTACAGTTTCCTCCTGTTGTATTTCTTCTATATACCCGATAGAATCTATTATATTTTCTATTAGCTCTGTTACTGTGAATATTTCTTTCATGGCCATGAATTTTCTTATCATTGCAGAAAAAGAATTTAGGCTGTCTTTGGCTCTTTGAGTAAGCCCTGGGACTTCATCGCATTCAAGCATTGCCCCAAATATACTGTCTTCTTTTTCTATACTGTATTGCTCTAGTCTGTCTATGGATGTTTTTCCTATTCCTCTTTTCGGTACATTTATTATTCTTTTAAATGCATAATTGTCTACAGGGTTTTGAATCAGTCTCAAATATGCAATTATATCCTTTATTTCTTTTCTATCGTAAAATTTATGTCCTCCTACTATTTTATAAGGAATATTTGCTTTTAAAAATGCTTCTTCTATTACACGTGATTGAGCATTTGTTCTATATAAAATAGCAAAATCTGATAGCTTTCTGTCTTCTTTTCTAGATATTTCCTGTATTTTGTCTACTATGAAATTAGCTTCTTCATGCTCATTTGCCCCACTAAAAGTCTTTATTTGACATCCTTCATCATTTGCAGTCCATAATCTTTTACTTTTTCTGCCTTCGTTATTTTCTATTACTTGGTTGGCTGCATTTAGTATTGTCTTTGTGGAACGATAGTTTTGCTCCAGCTTGATAATCGTTGCATTTAAATAATCTTTTTCGAAATCTAGAATATTCCTGACATCAGCTCCGCGAAACTTATATATACTCTGGTCATCGTCTCCAACCACACAGATATTGTTGTATTTCTTTGATAATAGATTGATAAGTATATATTGAGCTCTATTGGTATCCTGGTATTCGTCTACTAAAATGTATCTGAACTTGTTCTGATAGAAGTCAAGAATATCAGGAAATTGTCTAAATAATTCTATGGTTTTGTTGATTAAGTCATCAAAATCCAGTGCATTATTATCTTTAAGCTTTCTTTGATAAAGGCTGTATACCTCACCTTTTTGCCTTTCTCTAAAATCCCCATAATTTTGATTTATGTAGGTATCTGGCTCTACTAGATTGTCTTTTTGTGATCCAATAAACCCCATCATTGAAGCAGGTTCGTACATTTTTTCATTTAGGTTTAATTCTTTTATACAGTCCTTAATTAAAGTCTTCTGGTCAGTTGTATCAAAAATAACAAAGCTTTTTCCATATCCAAGCTTCTCAATATCTCTTCTAAGTATCCTTACACATATTGAGTGAAATGTTCCTGCCCATATATATTCAGCTTCGTCTCCAATCAATCTCTTAATTCTTTCTTTCATTTCATTTGCAGCTTTATTAGTAAAGGTAAGAGCAAGTATGTTGCTTGGTCTTATCCCTTTTTCTTCTATTATATACGCTATTCTGTGAGTAAGTACTCTTGTCTTTCCACTTCCAGCTCCAGCAAGAACTAGCAGTGGTCCTTCTGTAGCCAGTACTGCTTCTCTTTGTTTATCGTTAAGTCCATCAAGAAAATTCATCGATAGGTTGCTCCTTTCATTTTCCTCTCTTCTCACTATTATATAGGAAAGAGTAAAAATATTGAAGGGGAAAAGAAAAAATGTATGAATCTTACCCATTACTAATGAATTACGCTATCTTCAATAGCTCTATCTATATACATAAAATCACCTTGACTTTTTTAACTATAAATTTATTATAGTCGACAAGGTGATTTTTATAAATTAATCCAATATTATTAACTTATATATCTGAATGGAAACTGTTAAAGTCTGAGCCTAATGCTATGACGTCTATTTCTTCAGTATTTCTATTATATTAGCATGTCTAATTATGTACTCTCCCTAGCTTTTCACTTTTTCTTACTTATAAGTAAAACCTTCGAAAATTCTAATGCTTATTAAAGAATTCTACTACTTCTTCTGGTAAAAGTGGTTTGCTGAAATAATATCCTTGAATCATATCACATCCTTTTTCTTTTAGGTACTCGTATTGTTCCTCTTCTTCTACTCCTTCAGCCGTTATTTTTGCATCAATCCTATGTCCGAGTGTAATAATAGCATCAACAATTGCTGAATTTACGTGGGACTTAATATTCAAAATAAATGTCCTATCAATTTTCAAACAATCTATCGCTAAGCTTTGAAGATTACTTAAACAATTGTAGCCTGTTCCAAAATCATCAAACGATATTTTTACACTTAATTCCTTTAGTTTAGCTATATTACTCTTCACCAGATGATTTGAATCAATAGAGATACTTTCAATGATTTCTAATTCAAGATATTTAGGATTAAATCTAGTTTTATCAAGTATTTCTTTAACATTTTTTGCAAAGTCCTTCTGCTGTAATTGAATCACAGAAATATTTATAGATAAACTACATTGAGTAAAACCTATTTCATGCCATGCTCTTAATTGTCTACAGGATGTATTAATAACCCATTCACCTAGAGGATTTATTAGCTTTGTTTCTTCAGCAATTGGAATAAACTCTCTAGGATTAATTACGCCCATTACAGGGTGCTTCCATCTTATTAGGGCTTCCATAGATACCATCTTCTTTGTTTTAGTATCAAAGATTGGCTGATAGCATAAAAAGAACTCTTCCCTCTCAATTGCATTTTTCAAATCAGTTTTGGCATAATTATGTAACCTAATCTTAGTATTCTCTTTATCGTTAAAATATTGGTATTTATTCTTAGACGCCTCTTTTGCATTAAAATCAGGAGAATTTTTTAACAATATCTTTGTCCTCCCTTATATTTTGAATTTTGAAACTGACTTTATTAACATATCTGACTTTTCCTTTGCTACTTCTGTCAATTTTTTTGCTTTGTCTGACATTTGTGTTATAACAGATGCCTCCTGTGCTATATTAGTAGCTCCCTGTGCTTCTTCATTTGCAGCACTTGTTATTTCATCTATTGCTTTTACCATGTTTTGCATTGAGGCCAATAGCTCCTCAGATATAGCACTAAATTCAGTTACCATATCACTTATATTTAAAGAACTCTCATCATATTGCTCACTTGTATTGACCAGATTCTCATAATCATTTAGTACTTTTTTATCAATGAACTCCATAATTTCCTTAGAGCTTGAAGAAAGTGCATTGACAGCCTCAAATATCACCTTAGTTACTTCTTGTATCCTAGAAATAGAATTCTTAGAACCTTCTGCTAGCTTTCTGATTTCATCAGCAACAACTGCAAAGCCTCTGCCTGCTTCACCAGCCCTAGCTGCCTCAATAGCGGCATTTAGTGCAAGTAAATTAGTCTGTGATGTTATTTCAAGTATAGCCTCTGATAACTCGTTTATCTGATTAACTGCTTTTGATTGCTCTATTGCTGTCCTCAATTCATTCCTTGTTTTATTATATATTTCAAGAGCGTCTTCCTTTGAAGATATGGCCTTTTTCTTCATTTCTTCACTCATTTTACTAACATTGCCTGCAGTAATTGCACCATCCTGTGCTTTTGTTGCAATTACTTCAATGGCCTTTTCTATTTCTAATGAGGTAGCATTCATTTCCTCAGTAGATGCAGCAGTTTCTTCAGTTCCTGCTGACAATTCTTCAGTAGTAGCAGAAATTTCTTCTATACTTCCGCTAAGATGTCCCATGTCGTTATTAATGTCTATAAGTATTTGACTTACACTTGATGATTCGTCAGCAACTTCTTTAATAATGCTTTTTATGGACTGCTGCATAGCATCAATTGCATTTGCTAGGACACCTGTTTCATCCTTCATCTTGAGCAGATTTTGGGGCACTACTCCTGTGAAGTCCCCAGTTGCTACTACATTGAGATAGTCAGCTACTGTTTTTATAGGAGATGATATACCTATTGCAATTAAAAAAGTAATAACTATACTTGCTACGAGGGAAATGATTGAAATGATAATCATTGTTATGGCAAGCTGATTTGCCTTTGCCATTACTTCTGATTTTGGGGCTGTAATAGCTAGAGACCAATTAGTTCCCTGTACTGGGGCAAAACCCATATATTTACTTGAGCCTTTGTAGCTATATTCTCCTACCCCTTCTTTTCCTTCAGCCATTTGTTGTTCTAGTTCAACTAGTTCTTTTAATTCCGGATTTGTCTTGACATTTTCAAAATCATTATCCATTTCCAAAACAAGGTTTCTATCTTTGTGAGCTATTGTTGTTCCTTGGTTATTAATCATAAAAGCTTCACCGCTTTTTCCATACTGCATATCACTAGTAAAATCACTCAATACATTTCCATCACGAGTGGCAGCTAGCACCCCCTTGATTCTATTTCCATCTTTAATAGGAACTGCATAGACCAATATCACACTATTATCAATCTTGCTTATAATAGGATCAGAAACTGCCTTCTCTCCAGATAATGCTTTTATAAAATATTCTCTATCTGCAATATTTGAATTTTCACCATCTGTATTTATTAAATTCCCATTGATATCTGCGATAAACATATTAATATGATTGCTTCTTTTCACTTCATTTTTTAATAAATCCAGTTTTTCTTTTAAAATTAAATTATCACTTTTTAACCAATCACTTTCTGCCAATGCTTCTAGTGCATTGAATTGAGTTTTCATTCCTTCAGCAACTACTTTAGCATCTTCCTTTGCCATTTCTAGCAATGACTGATCAATACTTACTTTTAGCGCATCGGAAGATGCTATGTACGATACAGTTCCAAGTCCTGTACATACGGCTAGTAGTAATGCCCCAAAAGATAAAGATAGTTTTGCTCTAATACTTTTTAATTTCAACATATTTCCCCCCCACTAGTCTAAATATTCTTTGACATTTTGCATTAATATATGGTCTTCATGTATTAATGCAGTTTTATGTCGATTATTGTCTTGTATGTAATATAATATAATAATATTTCAGCACCTTGTACTATGTTTGCATAGTTGTCATTGCCGTGGCTTTGACAACTTCATTCTTTCTTATAAATACATGTAATTACTCAAAGCTATTGAAGTACAATTTACTTATAATGTTTTTGGGGGGAGATAAGTATTGGCAGCAGATGTAAAGTTTGGCGAGTGTCTCAATTCTTTACTTTCTATTTTGGGGGTTAGCATGAGTCAATTATCAAAAGCAATAAATGTAGATAGCTCGCTTGTTAATAGATGGGTTAACGGAAAAAGAGTTCCACCATATAGTTCAAAATACATTGAAAATATTACTGAATATCTTTCAAAAAACATCAAAAATTCATTTCAGGAACAGCATATAAATGAACTCTTCTTGAGTATATGCAGTGATAATAAATTGATTGACAGCACCCAAGAAAAAATAAAAATGATATTATTTGAATCTCAGGGCTACTCTATTGAATATATAAAAAAAGAACGATTTCCTAAATACTCAAATAATGATCAGCCTTATTCTAAAAGACATGATAATATTTGTAAAAAAAGCCTTACAAAAAATACAAATAAGCTTACTTCTTTTATGGATTTTTCAAGCGAGGATAAAATAATTTTGGGATTAGAAAATATTCTATCCGCTGGTGTTTTTTTACTTGAATTTGCAGCAAGTCAAAAGGGTAAAAAAAATAGTACAATTTATATGTCTTATCACAATAATTTAGATATGGAGAATCATCATAGTGATTACTTAGTTCGCTGTAAAGATGCTTTGATAAAAGCCATTAATAATGGATGGAATATAGTTTTATTATTAAGATTAGACAATAATATTGCTAAAACAATAGGATTTATGAATTTCTTAAAACCTCTTATGGTAACTGGAAAAATCACCTTATATCATATCAATAAGTATGATATCTCAGTTACAAATAACGATAATCTTATAGTTTCAGGGATTGGAGCATTATCTTGTTTTCTAGTTAAGTTAAATTCCAAAGCCAGCAGTGCATTTTATTTTAGAAATAAAACTGCTGTTGATATTTTAGAGAACCACATCAATATATTTCTTTCAACTTGCAGCAGTCCTACCATAAAATATTATTCGCATAAAAATAAAATGGATTACAGCTATTGCCTGGCAAAAAGCGAAGAGTATATAGGGAATCGATTTTTATTCAAATATTGCTTTGGTGCATTGACAATACCTATAAGTTTATATGAGAAGCTTTTAAAAAACAAAGGTCTCTCAATAGATAAAATACTAACAGCACTAGAGCTTCACAAAAGAAGATTAAATGCATTTATAAAAAATGTACAGATTTATGAGTACAATGATATATATTCCATAGATTGTGTTAATAATCTTATTAACCATCGCCAGCTTTATTTATATGATTATACAGAAAATGAGCTTGTAAATTTAGAAGTTCAAGACATTATTGACCTTTTACATAATATCATCACTCTTCTTGAGACATATAATAATTATAACATTGCTCTTATCTCTGAGGATACTGATAGTACCGTTAAAGATAGTGATTTTTATTTTATAGTTAAGGAAAGACAAGCCGTATTGCTAGAAACACTAACAGCCTCAAAATCCATACCACAAGTTCAATTATCCATAAAGGAGCCTATGATGGTTAAAGCCTTTGAGGAATATTTTAAGGAGCTTTGGAGAAATATAGCTCCCGTAAATAAAGCCAAAACGGAAGTTATCGCGTGGATACGGCGCCAGATAGAGCTGTTGTATAGAACTTTTACCGACTAATTTGTGTTCATGCTGGGCACACATGCAATTAAAAGCAGCCAAATGGCTGCTTTTAATTAATATTTTGTAGTATTTCATTTTCT
The DNA here is from genome assembly GCA_002376545.1 of Firmicutes bacterium UBA3546. Taxonomy (GTDB): domain Bacteria; phylum Bacillota; class Clostridia; order Tissierellales; family Proteiniboraceae; genus Proteiniborus. The sequence continues at coordinate 329,400 of DFOH01000041.1, forward strand.
ACTTTAGACATATCTGGTACATAAGATTTTAAAAGCTTTAAATTTCCTATAATCTCATATTCCCCTAACTTTGCAGGAATAAGTACACTGTCCCCTATCTTTATTTTCTCTTCCCCATTTTTATATCTTATTATTCCACTGCCTTCAACGCATGTAAAAATATAAAATCTCTCTGTATCGCTAGCTTCTGAAATACTTGTCAGTACATTATATAGTTCTAGGCTAAAGTGTTTATTTAAACAATAATATATCTTATCATAGTCATACATTTCTACCTTCAGTCCATTACTTTTTTTGCCTTCAATCTCAAAATCAATGACCTCCAGAGCCTTATCTATATGTAGCTTTCTACCTCTATTGTAGTCGTATACTCTATAAGTCGTATCACTACTTTGTTGTATTTCTACCATTAATATTCCTGCCCCAATTGAATGAACTAGACCACTTTTAATGTAGAATACATCTCCTTTTTTCACTTTAAGTTTGTTCATGTATTCTTCCACATTATTCTCATATATTGCTTTTTTAAACTCTTCTTTTGTACAACCTTTTGTTCCAATTATTATGGATGCACCTTCTTCAGCTTCTAACACATACCAAGCTTCTGTCTTCCCCATTTCTCCTTCATTGGCAAACCCATAGTCATCATCAGGGTGAACTTGGACTGAAAGCCTTTCACTGGTGTTTAATATCTTTACAAGCAATGGAAAATCATCTATTGGAATCTTGCTTCCCACTAAATCCTCACCTTTTATTTTTATTAGCTCATCTAATCTGATTCCTTTATGATGTCCATTTTTAACTACACTAACTCCTTTAGGGTGGCAAGCTATGTCCCATGATTCTCCTACCTTACCTTCTGGCACATTTTGTCTTGGTATTCTAGAACCTTTCCCCCCCCAAATCTTCTCATAATATAAACTATCGAACTTTAGTGGATACAACGCCCTCTTCCTTTCGAAATCAACTTGTAAGTTAAAAATAATAAAACCTGTCCCATTCCAAGAGAATTACCTTATACAAATTTAAAATTATCTATAGGTATAATGTAAGTTGTCTAATCCTTATACCAATTTACTTGCCAGTACAAGCCCTCCCACTATTCCAGCTCTATCCTTTAGCCCTGGAGAAACAATTTTAACATTACTTATATCCATATATTCATTTACTAACTTTATTAATTTATTTTCTAAAAGAGGAAAGAGCTTATTTTGATTCATGACTCCCCCACCCATAACTATAATCTCTGGAGTTAAAATAAATATATAATTTGCTAACGCCCTAGCCAAATACTCTGACTCCATTTCCCAAACCTCTTCGCACAAAGTCAGCTCAGAGCCCTTTTTGCCCCATCTGCCTTCAATGGCTATTCCAGACGCTAAGCCCTCTAAGCATTTATCCCTATGGTAAGGACAGCAGCCTGAAAAATTATCTGTTGCAAGTTTTTCTATTAAGATATGTCCCATTTCTGGTGAAGAAAATCCTTCCAGCAACCTTTCATCTGCTATGTATCCAGCACCTATTCCAGTCCCAACTGTCATATACAACAAGGAAGAATATCCCTTTCCAGCACCTAAATAATATTCCCCTATTGCTGCTTCATTAACATCTGTCACTAGCTCCATTGGTATATTCGGCAATCCCTTCTTCAGTGCACCCAACAAATTAAAATTAACCCATGGTAATTTCGGTGTATTTAAAATTTTACCATAGTTAGGTGAATTTTCTTTAGTATCTATTGGTCCAAAGCTTCCTATCCCCATAGCAGATATATTCTTATCCTTAAAGAAATCAATTATTTGAGAGATATTTTCTTTAGGCTTCGTTGTTGGAATTATAATTTCTTCAATCACCTGCCCATTCTCATTCCCTATGGCACAGACGATTTTAGTTCCACCCGTCTCGATTGATCCTAGTACTTTCATTGGACCATCCTTTCTTTCCTCATTTATTCAGTGCTATTTAATACCTACAAATCTATAGGTCACAAAACTTTTTGAATCCTTCCATCCTATCCTTGTTCAAACTCTTTACCATATGAGTAAATAATTTAACTGTATTCTCAAGAGCATCCTAATGAATAATACTATTATGACTATGACCAGATATGGCATTCACCTGAGTTAGTCTTTCAATAGAATCATAATCGATATTCATTTTTTCTCTCTTACACTAAATTTGATATTTATTATAATATATATATAATCTCATTTGTTTAAGGTTTCAAATGCATTTTCCAAATCTTCTAATAAGCACTCAGTATCTTCTAAACCAATATAAATTCTAATCAAATTACTAGAAATATGTCTTCCCTCTAAATCTCTCAGGTTTTCTTTGGAATCATAATTCGGCGAAGTTACTAAGCTTTCAAACCCGCCCCAGCTAACTCCTAATTTAAACACTTTAAAGGCATTCATAAAGCTTCTAAGCTCATCATAATTCTGAAAATCTATTTCTACACTTAATAAGCTCGTATATCCTGTAGTTTGTTTTTCATATATTTTCTTTTTATTGCCTTCAAATAATAATGGATGATTTATTTTATTGACTTTAGGATTATTCTTTAGCATATTAATAATCTTTTCAACTGAGCTCCTCTGGTACTCTAATCTTTGGCGTAATGTCCTAAGCCCTCTTATGGTTAGCCATGCATCTATTGGTCCCATAACTGCTCCGCCAAACTGATGGCCTATTTCGAAAATTTCATCTATGATTTTATAGCTAGATATAACAGCTCCACCTAAAGTATCGCTATGCCCTGCAATATATTTTGTACATGAATGTAATACTATGTCTATACCTTGGGTAATAGGCTTTTGATATATAGGTGTAGCACATGTATTATCAATGGCAGTCAAAATATTTCTTGATTTTGCAATTTCAGAAACTTTACTTAAATCTAAAATATCAAAATTCATTGTAGATGGGCTTTCAATGTAAATAAGCTTAGTATTTTTTTTAATATGAGCTTTTAGTTCAACTGAATCCTCAATAAAAACACTTGAATATTCTACTCCAAACTTTTCTAATACCTTTGCATAACTTAGTGCTGGACCATATATATTATTTGCAAATAATATGTGGTCACCTTTTTTTACAAGAGTAAAAATAGTTGCACTAATTGCTGCCATTCCCGATGAAAAACATTTACATTTTTCACCTCTCTCTAATAGGGCTAGTTTATCCTCTAGTATTTTAGTTGTAGGGTTTACACCTCTTGTATATACAAAATGCTCTCTTTCACTTGTGATACCCTCCAAAAACTTGTCCCAATCTCGAAAACTAAAGAGTGAAGTTTGATATATAGGAGGTGTAATCGCTCCAAAATATTCCTCGCTGTTTTCCTCTGAATGTAAACATATTTTTGAATCCTCCTTTTGCCATTGGTCCAAAAATTTCACCTTCCTTGCTTATTAATAATTTAGAATATGACTATATATTTAGTTTTTAGTGCTGGCTTGGATATCCTTCTACAATACATCCTTAATTACTCTCAAGGCATTCTTATAAAATATCTTATCTATTTCATCTTCTGTAAATTTATTATCCTTTAAAGCATAGGCCAGCTTTTCTATTTCTCCAATATTACTAATTTCTACATCTGGATGGCAGCCGTCAAAATCTGAGCCTAATGCTATGACGTCTATTCCACCAACATTTTTGATATGCTTAATATGCCTAATCATATCCTCTACTCTAGCTTTTTCACTTTCTCCTAGGAAGTCTCTTTCAAAGCATATTCCCATGACCCCTCCATTATCCGAAAGGGTTTTTATCATGTGGTCATTAAGATTTCTAGAGTGGTCCTTAATAGCTCTAGAATTAGAATGAGAAGCTATAAAAGGCTTTGAAGTGAGTCTGGCTACATCATAGAAGCCTTGGTCAGAAAGATGAGAGACATCAACTAGCATTCCAAGTCTATTCATTTCATGTACAACCTCTTCCCCGAAGCTAGTTAATCCCTCATCCTTATGCTGATAATTAGTATTAGGATATCCTATCTCGTTTGGATAGTTCCATGTAAGTGTTATTGCTCTAACTCCTAATCTATAGAAGTTCCTTAGATTATGAAGCTTTCCCTTTATGGCTCCGCCTTCTTCTATAGTAAGTACAGCAGACATTCTTCCTTCATTATCGTTTTTTATAATTTCTTCATAGTTTGTAGCCAGTGAAATATAATCAACATTCTTTTCAAGCTCGGTGTAAAATTTATCTATCATCTCAAGACATAATTCCATGGGGTCTTTTTCTGCCTTTAAATACACAAACATAGCAAAAAACTGTGCCAATGAATTTCCCTTTTTCAGCTTTTGAATATCTATGCTTAAATCATTTGAATATAGCTCTAAATTTTCCTTATCCTTCATAAGTCCAAGTACTGTATCACAATGCATATCAATTGGTCTCATTTGCTTCAGTCCTTTCAATGTTACCTTATATTTTATATTGCTTTTAATGCCCAATTTCCACGAAAAATTCTCAGTTATTTATCTTGTTTCTTCTTTCTACTTAGTGAGATACCACCAAATCCGCTTATTATCGCTATATAGAAACCAAAATCATATCCCCAGCCAGAATTTATTGTTTCATAGATTCTAACGCTTGTTTTAAATAAACCTACTATTAGTGAAATTGGAGCAATCCATCCATGCCATATACCTGATAGGAAATTTGCAGGCTTATTATCTGTATACTTTTCATCACCAGGCATGCATCCTGACAATAGCATAGTCACTAGCAATATAAGAATAGATAAAATTAATATCTTCTTTTTCAAATATATCTCCCCCTTGATTCTATTTTAGCACATAATGATTAATCTAGAAAATAATTCTAAACAACAAAAATTTTTTTAGGCTAGGAAATAGCTCCTAGCCCAATCTAGTATTCTTGCATTTAATTAATTTTCGATAAGTCTTTTAATGGCTTCTTCTCTATGTTTTTGGATAGTATCTGTTAATTTATAATTAGTTTCTTTAAGAGCATCCATATATCCTCTTAACTCCTCTAATAGCCTGCTATTATCTTTACTTTCTAAGGCAGTCAAATAAGATTCCTTTGCATCGGATAGCATTACCTTTGAATCATAGTCAAAAAGTGGAGTATTGTTTAGTCCATTAAATATAAAATACACATATTTTTTATATAGCTCTTTTACGTCATTAAGCTTTGCAGAATCCTTATATTCGTTTATAAACTTCTCTTGGGCTAGTGCTCTATTCAATAATTCGTCCCAAGTAATTATTAATGCCGCATCCTTTGCAGGTACTTGATTAGATTCTACAGCCATTATTTCAATATAATCTTTCATGTCAGCTGTTACATAGGAGCTATATTTTTCTATGAAACTATAATCAATAATTGGGAAGTATACTGCCTCTGCTGTTTCCACCTTATATCCTATACTCTTTGATTCTTTTACTAATTCTTTTATAGCCTCTTCACTAATCCCCTCTAATTTATTAATATCTTCTATTGATTTGTTTAAGCCCTGAAACTTTTTTTGTATTTCTTCATTATAATATTTATCTTCTATTGTAGCTAGATAGTCTTTTTGTGCCTTTTCAAATATCTCTACCATTTGGGAAGCAGTTTCCTTTGAAACCTTTGAAATATTTTTATCCATAAACTCAATAGCCTCTGCCAGTTTTTCATTGTCTTCGACTATTTCATTTAATTGAGTAACAATTTTCTTTTCGTCTATTTTTGCATCCTCATTTTGTTCTACTTTGTTTCCATTGTCTAGGTTATTTCCCCCATTTTCCTTGTCAGAATTTGTACATCCCATTTGTATGGATAGTGATAATGCTAAAATTGCAATAATTATTTTTTTCTTTGCCACATTTCTTCCTCCTAAAAAATAGTCTATTTATAGAGAAACGTCGTTTGATTAATACTATTTCCATTTCTCTATAATATAGACTAAAATTTAATAAAAAATGTTCCTTCTAATTTTTGTGAGTACATAAAAATAAAATATCTAGAGGAATCGCTTTTTAGCTCATTTTATATATTCTTATGCCTCCGCTAAAGGAGCCATAATATCTTAATGATGCAGTTATTGTATTTCCCGAATGGGCTGCACATATTAAATCATCCTTACCATAATCAATAATTATTAATGTATGAAAGGGTCTGCCATTACTGTTAAGTACGGATACAGCATCTCCCCTATTACCATATTCAAGAACTTTCTTTAATTTGGACTTGTCACTAAAGTATGAGCTGTCAAAATATTTATAGGACACTGCCTTTTTCATCCAATAATGACCAAATGCATCTGCACCTCTCCAGGTTGAAGATATTTTGCTAACATCCCATAAATTATTTGATCTGCAAAACCAGCTATTAAAATTAGATGCATTGGTTCCAGTCATTGGTTTTCCCCCCGCATTGAGTACCTGTGAAGCAAAATTAGCACAATCTCCTCCATTACCTACATAGCTAGGATATTTAGCAGTATTATAATTAAAAGCATAGGTTATTGCATACTCCACAGCTTTTTGCGGGGAATAGGTAGAAAGAGTACTTGTGTTTTTTCTAGTTCTTTTCGAAAAGCTGTTTTTTATATTATCAATAAATGAATATCCATCAATATATGAATTTATCCTATCAATATTAATGCTTTTATCCTTTATTAAATCTCCATAATGCCCTTTTAATAGATGTAGGTTCATCTTCCAATTTGAAATAGAGGTTTTTCTATTATATTTTTCTGTAATAAGGCTTGCAATGTACTCCTCCTCATCCACCATATTCCTATATCCTTCAATAAGCTCTATATTTTCAGTATCATTATCCCTTGTCTGAGGTTCTATTACAGTTTCATTATTAAATTTCTTGTTAAGGACATATTTATAAAGCTCCTCCAAACCATATGAATCAAGCTTCTTACCTTGTACTCTATGACAGGTTTCTTTATAAATATCCCCTTTAGTTAGATTTTCCTTTAATAGGGATTCCATTCTTATTCCAAGAAGTAAAAGCTTGCTTAGCACAATAACGCCCCCTCAATTGCTTTTCATTCATATTATGCCATAAGTGCTATTAAGGGTAATAAAAATCTAACAGGGTTACTGTTAGATTTTTGTTGTGGTTTGTTTACTTTTCTTCGCAAAGGCTAGTATTGCTCCTAAGGCTATAGATAATAATGCAGCTGCTATAATTCTATATTCAGAAGGCAATGCAAATGTTATGGTATGTGCTGGTATCCAGAATAAAGGTATTGTCTTGAAAACAACAAATGAAATAAACCCCTTCCAATCTATTCTTTCAATGACCTTTCCTAGTGAGAGCTTGCTGTTTTTATCTTCATATTTCATATCTATATATGTATCTGTAACTCTATGGAAAGCCATCATCACAGGACCAAAGGTCAAGTTCGTTGCTGCACTTGTAAGGAATGCTGATATTAGTCTTGAATCAGTCTTTGGCAGCAGTCCGCTTGACATTACTCCTTGAACACCATTTTGGAATATAGCAAAAAATAACGTGATTCCCATACCTAGAGCTCCCCATATAAGAGCCCTATATGCTATTCCACAAGGCATTTTCCAGTTACTCGTGCCTATTCTTATGGCCAATAGTTCTCCCATAGTTGCTAATATGAAAAATTTAATAAATCCGCCAATATAAGCATGGTTCGTAGTAAACTTAATAAATTCATCCCCTGTTAATGGTGACAGCATAATAAAAATAAATAATATTAATGCTAATGCCCATAAAATGTCTCCCTTTTTCAAGTTTTTTCCCCCTTAAAAATTATGTAATACAAGTACATTATACCATAAAAATACAAGAACATTAAATAGCCAAGTGGAAGTACGAGATCAGTGAAAAAGTTTCTTTCTGTCATCCTAAGCTTTAGCGAAGGATCTCTCATGTATTGAAAACACGAGATTCTTCGACTGAGTCTCAGAATGACAAGCAAAAAAACTGTAGTTTTTCAATGGTCTCGGCAGTACCCTTGACTATTTAATCTACTCTAACATAATCTACATATTTAAATAGCATGTCTCCTTCTGTAAATACCTCTGATTCATTTATTATCTGCCAGTTTTCATCTAAATCTAAATTTGGAATTAAAGTATCTGCTGGAAAGCTTTTGAACACCTTAGTTATATATGCTCTGTCACAATAATCTATAAGCTGTCGAGCAATATTTCCTCCGCCAATTACGAATACTTCCATTTCTTTATTTGATGAAGCTTTTAATTTTTCTAATAGTGGAGAAAGCTCCTCTAGTGAATTTATTACTATGGAGCCCTCTGCCTTGTAGTCTTTATCTTTTGTTAGTACAATATTAGTTCTATTAGGTAATGCCTTCTTATCTGGCAGTGCTTCAAAGGTCCTTCTTCCCATTACTATTATATTGCCTTCTGTAATCATTCTAAATCGTTTTAAATCCTCTGATATTTTATATAGCAAATCCCCATCGTATCCAATATTCCAGTTATTATCCACTGCAAAAATCAAAATCATATTTCTATCCATGTGAATCTCCCTTTCGTATATTGATGTACTTATTATATTTGTCATCTTGGTAGATATTTATTTGTACCATATAATGCCACTACAGCTATTGAAATAGGACAGTTCGACAATTTATTAAATCCATAAACTAGAAACATTTCCGATTTTATAAGCCAGAGGACGGTTTACTTAAGCTCTTCAAATATAATACGGAAAATTTTTGTGACTCCCTTATGCCAGTTCTGATCTTCTGCATATTTTCTATTAATCCACTGGATTGCATCTACATGGCTTGGTCTATTTTTGCTTAGATTAACTATAGTTGTAGCAGCTATTCTGGAAGAATCAAATATATCTGTATTGTAATCAATCCAGCTTCCATAAACATTAAAAGGATTATTTACCATTTTGTCTGAATATTTATGTGATCTTGGAACAAATCCCTGCTCTTGACCTGTTATAGCTATTAATAAAATAGGATTTATGTCAAATTCCTCCGCGACACTTATTATTGCCGTTAAATATGGTTCATCTGCAAGCCTTGAATCTCTGCTATTTAACCATTCTCTTAGCTTTTCTACTTCTATGTTTTTATATTTAAATTCTATAGGCAACTCATTAATCTCTTTAATTTCCCTTTCTATTTCTATTATCTCATCTGCTGCCACCGTTTCTATATTCTCTGTTTTATTATTTTTTATAATCATTGTTATGCTGAATACAGCTATTAAAAATCCACATATGACAATGCCTAGGTGCTTATTTATAGGTTTTATAGGCACCTGTACATCAAAAACTTCTTTAATATTCTCATCACTAAGAATTATTTTCTCAGGCTCTAGCCATATATCTTTGCCTATGTATTCTGTATCAAGCTTCTTAATTTCATTAATAGTATCTAATAGCTGCTCCTTTATAGCTGCTATATTATAATTATCATTTATCCAAGTAAGCAAATTATCAATGTAGTCTTCTGCATCTGTAAAAATGTCAGTAAAAGCATATATAATCTCATCTGCCGTAATCATAAATGAGCTTTTATGTACAGAATTACTAATGATATTTTGTCTTATTTTATATCTACATTCTGTATTAAATTGCTGTAAATTGTTATCTATAATTTTATGTATTGAATCAGCAAGCAAAATTGAAGCTTCACGTGATGATAGATTTGGATATTTAATGGATATGTATTTTTTCAAGTCTGAAACATTTTGGGAACTGATAATTTCCTTTTTCTTTAATTTTTCTAAGATAACATTCATAAAACCTCCATCTTATGAAGCATTTAGTGCAATCTATTATTGCAATTAATTATATCAAAAAAGAAGACTCTGTAAATAGTCCAATAGAATAAAAAAAGACTAAAGGAGATATATGCCCTTTAGCCTTAATTTTATATTTACATATGTTATTCCGCGTCGTACTCAAATCCTAGATACTCTTCAAATGTAATATTATTCTCGTAGATTTCTTTAGCTACTTCTTTGCCCACATATCTAATATGCCATGGCTCATAGCTATATCCAGTAATGTCAGTCTTTTCTTTTAAATATCTTATTATAAAACCAAATCTATGTGCATTGTTTTTTAGCCAAATTCCTTCTATAGTTTCTCCAAATGCTTCTTCTAAGGATAGGTTAACACTTTTGCTTGACACGTCCATTGCCAAGCCTGTTTGATGCTCACTTTGTCCTGGTTTAGCTGTTAGTTTGTTTGTTTCTTCAATGCCACTTCTTTCTGATCTATAATTAAAAAGCATCTGTTGTCTTCCATAGGATCTATAGCCTGAAACTGCATATAAGATAACATCCTCTTTTTCTGCCTCTTCAAAAAGTACCTCTAAAGCTGTAGCTACTTCTTTTCTAAGATATTTTTTTTGGTCTTCCCCCTCAAAGGAAAATTTTACATTAGGAATAACTAAATCATCTGGTTTATAATCAGATGCTAGGCTTCTTTCTTTATTAACTAAAACTAATATATCATTAGGATTAGTAACAACTTTTGACCCTTCATCATTTATGTAAACAGTGTTTTTTAGCATTTCTTTTTTTTCTGCCATTTCTTTCTCTAACTCTTTATCTTTTTCGTTACCAGTCTTTATATTGTCACCATCAGCATTTACATGACCACTATTGTTTCCTTCTGCCGACCCATTATTTTCACCTTTATTATATTCATCATTTTTACCTGGCATATCACTATCTGCTAATACATAATCTGATGAATCATTAGAAAATGCATTTTTAATAAAAGGAAATAGCTTGTCCTTGATTAACGTAAAAGCTAGTATAAAAAGTAGGACTGTTACAATATTGCTAAAAAGTCTTCTTCTTCGTTTCTTTTTTAATCTAGAACCCCTATCCATATTTTTCATCCTTTCATGTCACATTATTACTTATTATAGCATATATCGACATAAAAGGCAGAGCAAACGGAAATTTGTAATATAATTGTTACAATTATTTCAATTGAAATAAAAAGAGCTAGGTCTCTTTTCTCCTAGCTCCTATGGTTAAATAGCAATATTTGAGTATATAATTTCTCCATTTACTATGGTCATGACTACATTATAATCGTCATCTATAACTGTAAAATTTGCCTTTTTCCCGCACTCGATACTTCCTTGTATGTGAGCCACTCCAGCTATCCTCGCTGGTACTAAGGAAGCCATATTTACCGCATCTATAAGACTTACTTCTACATATTCCTTCATATTTCTTATGGCATTTATCAGCTTTAAGGTACTTCCAGCAAGAGAGCCATTTTCTATCCTAGCTACTCCGTCCTTTACAATTACCTTCAATTCCCCAAGCATATACTCCCCGTCTTCAAGACCTCCCGCCATCATACAGTCGGTAATTAAGCTTATATTTTCAATGCCTTTTGCTTTTACTACTAGCTTCATTATGGCAGGATGAACATGTATCATATCTGCAATTAATTCACAGGCTATTCTATCATCAGATAATACTGCTCCTACTATGCCAGGCTCTCTATGGTGGAGTCCCCTCATTCCGTTAAATACATGTACTGCAATATTTGCACCTGCTTCTATAGCAGTTATTGTTTCTTCAAATGTTGCATTAGTATGACCTATTGATGAATTTATTCCTTGGGATTTTAAATATTTTATCAGTTCTATAGCACCTTCCTTTTCAGGTGCAACAGTTATTGTCCTTATACATGAAGGAAAACTAGCTATAAGGCTTTTAATGCCTTCAATATCTATTTCTCTGATATACTCAGAGGGATGGGCTCCTTTATACTTTTCTGTAATAAAGGGGCCTTCTATATATGCTCCTAATAGCTCTGCTCCCTCTATCCCTAGGCTCATAGCCTTATGAATATTTTCCACAGCAGCAGTTATTTTATCCCAAGGTGCTGTTACCGTAGTAGATAAAAAACCTGTCACCCCGATAGTTCCAAGGTATTTAGATATTTCATTTAATGAGTTATAGTCACTATCCATAGTATCATATCCATTTGCACCATGGATGTGGGTGTCTATTAATCCTGGTAGTACTTTATAATTACTTAAATTAATAGTTTCTATATCTTCGAGTATATCCTCAGCTTTTACTGCTTCTATTGTACCATTGTCAACTATAATGGTACCATTACTAAGTATTCTATCCTTTAAAAAGATTTCTCCTGATTTAATTAAATATCTCATATCTCAACCTCTTTTTCTTAAAGATAATAGCTGCAAATAAGTCCGTCAGATTACTCAAAAGCTGTCCCCCTGTACTTAGCCAATAGGTACTAATTACTTTAACCTGTTGTGCTAGTAA
>DFOH01000029.1 GCA_002376545.1 Firmicutes bacterium UBA3546
GAAGTAGCAGGAAATCCACAGCTGATTCCAGTTCTCATAGGAATGGGACTAGACGAATTTAGCATGAGTGCATCATCAATACTAAGAGCAAGATGGATAGTGAATAATCTTATTAAGAGTAATATGGAAGAGCTTGTTGAAAAGGTGCTAAATCAACCAACGTCAAAAAAAGTTAAAGAGCTTGTTGATAAAATTTTAAATGTAGATTAAGGTTTATAAAACACATAAGGGGTAAATATATGGAACCTATTTTTTTTGAACCAATATTTAAGGAAAGAATCTGGGGTGGAACGGCATTAAAGGAAGTATTTGGTTATGATATCCCTTTTGACAATATTGGTGAATGTTGGGGCATATCTGCACACGCAAATGGTATGACTACCGTAAAATATGGAAGATATAAAGGCAAAACTTTAGAAGAGCTTTGGAAAAAGAATAAAGACTTATTTGGGGGCATAAACGGACAGATATTTCCCTTAATGGTGAAAATATTAGATGCAAATCAAGATTTATCCGTACAGGTTCACCCAGACGATGATTGTGCCCAAATAAAAGGGACAGGGAAATTAGGGAAAACAGAATGCTGGTATATTATAAATTGTAAAAAAAATTCTGAGATAGTTTATGGACATAATGCTACTACAAGGGAGGAATTTATTAGGTTGGTTGAAGAAAAAAAATATAATGAATTATTCCGAAGAGTAAAAATTAAGCCCGGTGATTTTTTTTATATACCTAGTGGAACAGTACATGCACTATGTAAAGGAGGTTTAGTGTTAGAAATACAACAGAATTCAGATATAACATATCGTATATATGATTATGATAGAGAAGAAGCAGATGGTAAAAAACGAGAATTGCATATAAAAGATGCAATTGAAGTGATAAAAATACCACATTTAGATATAGATTACAATATGCTAGTAGAAGAGAAAAAAAATATTATTGTTACGACATTTATAAAAACACCCTTCTTTCATGTGCATAAATGGGATGTTAGAGAGAAAGCTACTATTTTAAATGAAAGCCCCTTTTCTCTTGTTAGCGTCATTGAAGGAAGAGGTAAGATTGTCCATAAAAATATTACATACACGATAAAGAAAGGTGATCATTTTTTATTGCCAGCTGGATTTAGGCACTTTACCATAATAGGTAAATGTGAACTAATAGTTTCACATGTATGAATTATTGTAATTTGTTTAGTAATATTGATGGATATTAGTAAAATAATTATTTTGATAAATATTTGTAAAGTCAACGCTGGATATTAAATTGAGTAGGTACATAGACTTTTTGAGAGACTATTGACTTATTTTTGGAGGTGATAATGAATGTATGATTATCATGTACATAGTAACTTTTCTAGTGACTGTAACTATCCTATGGAAGATATGATAAAAGAAGCCATAAAAAAGAGTATAAAAATTATTTCTTTTACAGATCATACAGATTTTGATTCTGGTAGCAACAAGTATGATTTTGTCTTTAATACTGAGGATTATTTTAATGACCTAAATAAATATAAAAATAAGTATAATGGTCAAATAGAAATAATAAGTGGATTAGAGTTAGGCATGCAACCACATCTTGTTAAGAATATTAATAAAAAAATGAATCTAGAACATTTTGATTTTATAATAATGTCAATTCATACTGTTAGTGGTAGGAATATGTACGATGGAGAATTGTTTAGAGAAAAGGATTTATTATCTGCGTATTCTCTTTATTACAGTGAAATGTCTAGCGTATTAGATAATTTTAACGATTTCGATGTAGTAGGGCATTTTAATCTAATAGACAGATATGCAAAATATATTCTTAACGACACTATAAAGCTCGACATACACGAGGAACTGGTCAAAAAGGTACTACAGCAAATAATAGCAAAGGATAAAGGCATAGAGATTAATACTTCTGGAATACGATATGGTATAAATTCTTATCATCCTACTAAAGAAATGTTAGGTCTTTATAAAAAGCTTGGAGGAGAAATAGTAACTATAGGGTCTGACGCTCATAGTCCTGACGATATTGGATTTAATTACAGAGATGTAATCGAACTTCTGATAGAACTAGATTTTAGGTATATAACTACATTTAAAGATAGGAAAAAGACATTTGTAAAGATAAAATAAGAATAACTTTTCATAACTGATGTCAGTATATAAGTATGGATATAAAATAAATAGAGAAAAGACATCTAGATCGCCTATGATAATACTCTTAGTAGTATATCAAGGAAAATTACAATGGGATATATCAAAAAGTCTTAAGAAATAATAGAAGACATAAAGAGTATGTTCAAGCCTATAAAAACATTCTAGATTTTGGATATATTCTATATAAATTATATCCTTATCTAGTTAAAATTTATGCAAAAGCCAGAGATGAACTTTTTATATCTTAAAAGCAATTGTTAGACTAATTTTCTCCCAAGTACAAGTTTTATTCCACCCATATTCCCCATATAATGAAATATAATGGGGGGATATAATATATGTCTAAGCACAATTTTAGGGTAATAATAGGTTTTCTATGTGTACTTCTAGTTCTCGTTATAGGAGACCTTATTATAACTAATACAAATACTTTAAATAATAAAAATAAAGATATAAAGCTTGTAGAGACATATAACGAAATAGATGATTTAAAGAATAGAAACCTATCTATACTTGTGGAGATAGAATCAAAATTATTATACCTAATAGATACAGACACCAACGAAGTAGTAAAGAAATACGTAGTAGCTACAGGAAAAAAGGATACTCCTACACCTATTGGAAGCTTTAAGATAGTACAGAAAGGACTTTGGGGAGAAGGCTTTGGAACTAGATGGTTAGGGCTAAATGTCCCCTGGGGTAAATACGGAATACATGGAACAAACAGACCTCAATCTATTGGGCTTAATGCTTCTCATGGTTGTATTAGAATGGCAAATAGAGATGCTGAAGAGCTTTATAGTATTGTAAAGATTGGCACTAGTGTTGCTATTGTCGGAGGGCCTTATGGACCCTTTAATTATGGATTTAGGGCTTTAATGCATGGGGATAGAGGAGCCGATGTACAGGAGATTCAGAAAAGACTAAGGCAGCTAGGATATTATACAGGAGCTATAGATGGAATATTTGGTAATGGGCTTAAGACAGCTATCGTTAAATTCTATGCTGATAATAAATTGCCAAAAACTGATAGAGTAGAGCTATGGACATATGAAAAACTTAATATAGTTTTGATGGATTAGGATTTTCTATGATTAATTAACAACAAACTGGGTATAGATATGATATACAAGAGAAAACTTTATTATTCATAAGGTGCATAGGAGGGAAAAGATGCTATCAGAAAAACTAGTAAAAGCATTAAATGATCAGATGAATTTTGAGTATTTATCAGCACATTATTATCTTGCTATGGCAGCATATTTTGAAGATCAAGATTTGAGCGGCTTTGGGCATTTCTTCATAGTTCAAGCAGAGGAAGAGAGATTCCACGCTATGAAATTCTATAATTTTATCAATGAAATGGATGAAAGAACAACTATACAAGCTATAAGTGAGCCTCAAAACGAATTCAAATCTTTTATTGATGTATTTGAAACTGCATTAGCCCATGAAAAAGAAGTTACTAAGAGAATTTATAACTTAATGGATATTGCTACTGAAGAGAAAGAGCATGCTACTATAAGCTTCTTAAAATGGTTTATAGATGAGCAGGTAGAGGAAGAAGCAAGTATGAAAAATATAATCAAAAAGCTTCAAAGAATAAGTAATGATAATCATGCAATATATGCTCTAGACCAAGAACTAGCAGGTCGTGTATTCACACCACCATCGGAATAATTAGCTAAAATTTTTGCTTTAAACAAAAAAACAAAGGTAACTTATTGCTACCTTTGTTTTTTTATATTTATCATATTATATTATATGGACGTTTCATTCATTACTATCTTCCACTCATATTTCTTTGAGCCATTTCTACTAATTTTTTTGTCATGTATCCACCAACATAACCATTTTGTCTAGAAGATAGATTTCCTTTGTCTGTAGCTTCATAGTTACTTAAACCAAGTTCGTTAGCTATCTCAGTTTTCATTTGATTAAGAGCTTGACGAGCTTCAGGAACAACTATTCTATTACTGTTGTTATTATTATTAGCCATTGTTATCCTCCCTTCATTGGTTATTTAATGCTTTGTAGTAGTATTATGTGTAATTATTTCTGTAGTAAACCTAGTAAATTTAACTATAGGTGGATTACAATGCCAACATTTTGGTAAAGTTTACAGCTTTAAAATTTTAATTAGCATATTACCATTCTAATTCCAAATAGCATTAATATAATTCCGCCAAAAAGAGTTGCATATTCTTTAAGAAAGAAATTTTTGCGGGCTTTTTTGCTGATTATTAGCCCAATTGCCGTAAGTAAAGAGCACATGAGTCCTACAATAGAAGAATTTTTCACTATAAGAGTTTGTATATTAAAACCACTAAATAAAGTAAAACCTATAACTAAAGCATCAATACTTACACACATTCCTAGTAGGACAATTATTATAAAATTGAAATTATCCAGCTTTTCTTCCTTAGAAAGACCTTCCTTAAACATTAATAATCCCACTAAAAAGACAATAATACCTCCCAGTTTAGATGATAAATGGAATATGTACATATTAAAGAAGCTACCAAGACAACCACCCATTGTAACAAATAAGAATTGGAAAAAGCCAAATACTATTACTATTATGAGTGCTTTTCTCCTATTAGTTTTTTTGTTAAGACCTATAGAGAATGCAATACTAAATGCATCAAGACCTAAAGCCACAGCAATAATAGCCAAATTATAAAAATGCATAGAAATCCCCCTAAGTGATTTTCAACAAAAGTATAACTACAACTATCATATTAACAATATGATATAAAATATTATTAATATTGTAAAAAGCTTAAAACAATATTATAATAATAGTGGCAAAGGATAATAAAAGGGAGTAGCTAGCAGGAAACTGTTTAATTAGTCGTCATCACGGTGTAAAACCCGCTAATTATTTATAGCAAGACTTTTATTTAGACATTTTTGTGTTTAAATGAAGGTCTTTTTATATATAAAAAACAAAAGAGGGGGAAAAATCTTGGAACAATTAACAATGGGAATCAAAAGTCTTGAATTGGCAAATATAGGAATGTTTGTTATAGGTGGTTTTTTGATATACCTAGCAATAAAAAAAGACTTTGAGCCAATGCTTCTTTTACCTATTGGATTTGGAGCAATATTAACTAATCTTCCTGTTATAGAAGGTATACCTGGGATAGCAGGTCCAGAGGGAGTACTAGGAATACTAAAAAGCGCAGGTATAACTACAGAACTATTTCCTGCACTAATATTTATTGCAGTAGGGGCAATGATAGATTTTGAGCCACTTTTAAAAATGCCTTCTATGCTATTCTTTGGAGCAGCAGCGCAGTTTGGAATATTTATGACTTTAATGTTTGCATTACTTCTAGGATTCGATATTAATGATGCTGCAGCCATAGGTATTATAGGAGCTGCTGATGGACCTACTTCAATTTTTGTTGCAAATAAGTTTTCACCTAATTATTTTGGTGCCATATCAGTGGCGGCCTATTCATACATGGCTTTGGTGCCTTTAATACAGCCACCGGTAATAAAATTATTGACTACAAAAAAGGAAAGAATGATAAGAATGGAATATAGGGAAGTAAGAGTTTCTAAGACAGTAAAGATACTTTTCCCTATCCTAGTTACAATTATAGCTGGAATTATAGCACCTATTAGCGTTACTTTAGTTGGATTATTAATGTTTGGGAATCTAATAAGAGAGTCTGGAGTTCTAGAAAGACTTTCAAAATCTGCTCAAAATGAACTGGCAAACCTTGTAACCTTACTTTTGGGTATAACCATTGGTTCTACAATGCATGCATCAGAATTTTTACAGCTTGATACATTGAAAATATTAGGATTAGGACTATTTGCTTTCGTATTTGATACAGCAGGCGGAGTATTATTTGCAAAGCTATTAAACCTATTTGTAAAGAAAAAGTACAACCCTATGGTCGGAGCGGCTGGAATTTCAGCCTTCCCTATGTCAGCTAGAGTAATACAAAGACTTGCAAAGGAAGAAGACCCTACAAACTTTGTGCTAATGCAAGCTGTAAGTGCTAATGTGGCAGGTCAGATAGGTTCAATTATTGCGGGAAGCGTAATAGTTGCATTGCTTTCTCGAGGAGGTTTCTAGTATGGATAATATTGGATTAGGCTTAGAAATGATGCTATTAGGCATAGGAACAACCTTTTCAATTTTAATCTTATTTTATTTTGTAATTAAGTTGTTAGCAAAAATATTTCCAGAAAAATAATAGATAATCATCCCCTTCTATTAATATTCATATATTGGAGAAGTGGATGATTTTATGTTGTCGCCAAGCTTAGAGGATTATCTAGAAGAAGCCTATAGACTAATTATCAATAATAAAGAGATAAGGATAAAGGATGTAGTATGGTGATTAAATGTTTCTATATCTCCTGTGGTTAGAGGTTTTAGGGAATTAAACAGGCTAGGACACATAATTTATCGGCCATATGAAAAAATTGAGTTAATTGATAGGGGAAAGATTCTCTCTAGAAGCGATATTATAAAGAACTTAACTACTGGACGCTTTCTGTATGGAGGCAGTTCTATAGAAAAGCTTATACTTATTTATATAAAAAGAGTTACAGTAACAACTTGAAGAATAGTATTTATTATGTTAAAATAGTTTAAAATAAGTAATAGGTTCAATAGAAGCTTAAAGGAAGCTGATTAGTATGATATTTAACTATTATAAAAATCAATTAAAAAAGGTTCATCATCACTAGAGGGAGTTTGTGTCTATTAGATAATTATATAGATGCAAGCTCTATTGGTATTTGTTTAGAGCTTGCATCTAGTGGTAGGAACTGTTTTGAATTAGAGCCATGTAGGTGCGTACCTATATGGCTTTTTTGTATATAAAAATGAGGAGGAATAAAAATGGAAATGAAGCTACAAAACTTAAAAGGAACAAAGGACTTTTTGCCAGAGGAACAAATAACAAGAGATAGGGTCAGAAGAATATTAGAAGACACATTTCAAAGATATGGCTATATGCCATTGGAGACTCCTATTCTATGCAGCTTTGAGCTTTTAGCATCTAAATATGGTGGAGGAGATGAGATACTGAAAGAGATTTACAGACTAAATGACCAAGGATACAGAGAGCTTGGACTTAGATATGACTTAACTACGCCTTTTGCAAAGGTAATTGGACTAAATCCTTACATTAATATGCCATTTAAGAGATATGAGCTCGGGAAGGTATTCAGAGATGGTCCTGTGAAAACAGGTAGGATGAGGGAGTTCATTCAATGTGATGTAGACATAGCAGGAGTAAAGTCTATGATTGCAGAGGCAGAGCTTATGTCTATGGCAGTTAACGTGTTTGAGGAACTAGACTTAGATATTTATATTTCATATAATAACAGGAAGCTGCTTTATGGTATTTTAGCGAGCAATGGAGTAAAGGAACAGGAAATTAACGAAGTAGTCCTTACATTAGACAAGGTAGAAAAAATAGGTCAGGATGGTATCGAAAAAGAAATGCTTGAAAAAGGCATAGATGGGGAGATAGTAGCTAAGCTCATTAGCTTGATAAATGATAAAGGACTCTCTAATTTTGATTATCTAATTAAGACTTATGACAATGAGCTAGTTATTGAAGGAATAAAAGAGCTAAGAGAGCTAAATGAATATCTAGAGGAATTAGGTATTATTAAATATACCAAGTTTACTCCATTTTTAGCAAGAGGACTAGACATATATACAGGAACCGTGTATGAAGTGTTTTTATCAGATAATAGTATATCTTCAAGTGTAGCAGCAGGAGGCAGATATGATAAAATAATCGGCTCATTTTTAAATAATGGCAATGAGTATCCAGCAGTAGGTCTGACATTTGGTCTAGATGTCATATATACAGCCATGACTTTAAGGTCTGAGATTCAAGGCTCATCTTTAGTTGAACTGCTAATAATACCTCTTGGAACAGAAAAAGAATCCTTGAAGCTGGCATGGGATTTGAGAAAGCAAGGGATTAAGGTGGATATAGAAATGAGCGGCAAAAAGCTAAACAAAAGCTTAAATGCTGCAAATAAAAAAGGAATTCCATATGTTATAGTTCTTGGGCAGGAAGAAATAATTTCGGGAAAAGTAGATATAAAAGATATGATTAAAGGAGAAAGCATTAAAGCTGATATGTCAGAAATTAAAGATAAAATTATGTACTAGGACGGTAAAACCGTCAGAACGTGTGCTAATGCACAGTGTACCGTCCTTTGTATTAATTATATGTTTTTAGATTAATAGAATTTTTTTCTGCACATATGTTCCTGTACTATACAAAGAGCCTCTCCAAATCTTTGGAAATGCACTACTTCTCTTTCTCTTAGGAATCTTAAGGTATCTATAACACCAGGATCATCACTTATACGGATTAGATGCTCATAAGTAGCTCTCGCTTTTTGTTCTGCTGCCATATCTTCGGTTAAATCTGCTACTGGATCACCCTTAGAGTTTAAATAAGTTATAGTCCAAGGAGCTCCTGCTGCATTATGAGGGTATGGGCTTTTACCGTGATTAGCATAATGTGCTTCAAATGGAGTTCCTTTAATTTGCTCTATGGTTGCATCCTTAGTTAGCTTATAAACTATTGTACCTATCATCTCCCAGTGAGCTAGTTCTTCTGTACCGATATCTGTCAGTAATGCCTTTGCCTTTCCCGTAGGCATAGTCCATCTTTGAGTTAGATATCTAACTCCTGCAGAGAGTTCACCGTCTGCACCACCGAACTGCTCTATAATCATAGCAGCTAGGGTTGGATTGGTAGTATTTACTCTTACAGGATACTCCAGCTTCTTTTCATAAATCCACATAGCTTAGCCTCCTTTATTAGCATTCACATTGTCCGAAATCTACATCCCATGGCCAAGGTTCATCTACATATTGCCATGGGCACCTACTCATACTTGTGAATTTCAATGGTCCGTATTGCGACTCATAGAAACGAGTTAGCTCATCATATTTTTGAGAAAAGGTATTATGAAGTCTTAAGGCTCTTTCATCATCTGGATGAGTGTCTAGATATAAGTTTGTTTCAACTAAAACAAATCCTACCTCCATAAGCTGCTCAAGCAATTCTGCCTGATTATTTTTCATACATCGCACCTCCTAATAGTCTATTTGCAATATACTTCTTTTTTATAAGGATCATGAAGCTCTGGAAATAAGGTTCCCTTTCTCAAAGCTTCAGCAGGTGAGAAAACCTTATCCATAATCTGAAATGGTATATAGGCGTTAGCAAGTCTAGTATATGGCTCCATAGGCGGTATACAGTAAATGCAGTTTTCCTTGTCTTTCATGACAAAACCTCCTTTAAATAATGTTCTGCAATACCATATTACGCTAATAAAACATTAAGTGTGATAATATAATGACGATAAAAACTAGATTAAAAGAGCATAGTGAAACCATTTTTTTATTTTTTGAAGGAACACAAATTTAAATTAGCTATGCAGTATTTATAAAAACATATGAATTCAAGGGAAATGGTGGCATATTAAGTTAAAATTAGTACGCATAATTATTTGCAAAAGGAAGGAAAAAGATTTGGAATAGGCATAGAGTTAAGCCTATAACAAATCCTTTATTTTTTAATTCATGTACTTGAAATATCATCTGAAACAGACATGTAAAATAGACGGCTTATAAGAATTTTGAAACCTTATTTTGAAGATATTCAATGTAATTTAAAAATTGCATAAAAGTGAGAGAAAAATGTAGAATTATGCAAATATGAGAAGGAAAAAATTATAAAATGTAGAATCATAAAATAATAACAAATAACTATATAAGATACAGACTTAAACTTATAGCGTATATAAATTTAATCGTACGAAGGGGGGGTATCATGGATAAGAACCAAATTATTTATGAGAGAAACAAGCTTGTCGTAAGGATACTGTGGGGTGCTTTTTTTCTGACATTAATAGGAGGTATTTTAAGGAGATTACCAGTTGAAACACTAATGACAGGAATAGTATTTGGAGCATTGTGTGCAGGCTCTTCAACTATACTTACATACAAAAGGATGTTTGAAAAGCAACTTGGTTACGTAATTATTGCTGGTACGACTATATTATCTTTTTTCTTAATTTCGTCAAATCCCCATATTGGATTATATTCGTTATTATTCTTTTGGCTAGCTGTTATTAGTCTTTATCAAGATTATAAACTTATTATTGTTTCAGGGATAATTAATGTATTATTAACAAGTTATTTCTATTATGCATTTCAAGATACTATGTTTCAAGGAATTCAATTAAAACATCTAATAACAATGATCATATTTATGGTACTAACTTCTGTTACTCTGGTTTTTCAATGTAAAATTGGAGCTGACATGAGAAAAGTGTTAGAGGAAAATAATGAAAAGTCAGAGAAAACCAAAGCTCAGCTCGAAAATATGTTTGAACAAACTCGAAATACGACCAAAACTCTGAATGAATTTAGTGAAGGCTTAATGAACAATGCAAGGGCTATGGGAGAAATATCTAATCAAATTACTGCTGCATTTTCCGAAATTGCTTTAAGCATAGAGTCTCAGGCACAAAGCGTCAATGGTATTAACAATTCAATTGCCAAAAGCAACGATGAGATTCTATCTGTTTCAAAAGCCTCAACAAATATGAAAGAAATATCTACTACCACGGTAGAAGTATCTAATAAAGGAAACGATGAAATAAACTTGTTGAAAGAGGAGTTTGCAAAGGTAGGCATTAATATTGATGAGACAGTGAATCTTATGAATGATTTAAATGAACAGACAAAACAAATAGGAGTTATCTTAAATACAATTGGAGAAATTGCTGATCAAACGAATCTTTTAGCATTAAATGCAGCTATAGAAGCTGCTAGGGCAGGAGATAATGGAAAAGGATTTGCAGTAGTAGCAGATGAGATTAGAAAGCTTGCTGAAAATTCAAGGCGCTCAACTGAAGAAATAGCATCGATTTTGAACGAAGTTCAGCAAAAATCTGAAAATGCGACTGAAAAAGCACATGCAGTTAATGATTCATTTAAATCGAGTAAAACTGTAACCCAAAACGTAGATGATGCATTTAAGCTAGTCAATGAGAATACTAATAGTGTCCTAAAACAAGCAAAAGATATGGAAAAAAAGATAAAGGAGTTACAAGCTAGCTCCAGTGATATTGTTAATGAAGTTATTTCAATATCAAGTGTCACAGAAGAGACAGCTGCATCAGTAGAGCAAGTAACGGCAAGTGCGACAGAGCAGAATGGAAGAATAGAAAAGATAGTTGATAGCTTCAGGGAAATAGAGGTCTTGATTCAAGAATTGAGTAAGCTTATAAATTAATCATCTCTATATCCATTATGTCATCCTGAGACCCAACTAGAAGGTCTAATGTTTTAAATACATGGACATTCTATGCTGAACATCAGGATGACATAAATAGGATTTAGTATTATTTATACCTGTGTAGCTCTATAAAAAGATTATTGTCTTCGTATTTAACTATGGCCTTATCAGTCATCATCCCAACTAAGGCAAGCTCTGAACCAGTATCACTGTCGCCAGCTAGCTCCCAATAATATTCTTCAGCAGCCTTTTGACGTGGAGCGTTTAGAAGCTCCCTTAAATTTTCTATGCTTTCCTTAGAACGATTAACATTACTAGCATCAATCAATAATCTAAACATATCTTCACTGTTTTCCACAGATACACTTACTTTCTCTGCATGCCCAAGTAATACAAAAGTAGTTATTTCACTTAAAATTTTAGTAACCTTTTTTATCTCAAAATTCACTACTCATCCCTCCTTCTGAAAACATCTAGTATTGGCACTAATAAAGTAGCAATAATACCAGCTGAAAAGCCGTTATTATATAAATTCATCCCACCATGAAGCACTCCTACATTCATAGTCACAGAAAGATGAAGAAACCCTGCAATAATCCCCCCTATAGGGCCATATTCTCCTGCAATTGGAGCTAAACTAGTACCAAAAAGAGCAGCTATGATTACAGCAGTAGAGCCAGTATCCCAGACCTTTAACATGCTTGCTAAGAATACACCGACCATAATAGGAATACTGTTTCTGGGGTGCTTTCCAAAGGCAGAGAAGCCAACTATAGTAAGCAATCCACCAACTATAGGACCATTCATAACTCCTTTTGATATTATTACATATATTAGTCCTATTAAACCCATAAAGCCCATATTGATTAAAGTAGTTCCAAAGCCTGCTGTATAGGTAAAATCAGCAACTAGTCTACCAGACATTTTAAGAATCTTTGAATATCCTTTAAATAAGCTATTATCGTTTAGAACATATCCAATTACTATTAATATAGCAAAATATGATGAAAGGAGTACCTTTAAAAATAAATCATATTCATTAGATAATATCATACTTGGCTCATTTATGAACCCATAGCTTTTCATAAAAGACATGACAACGGTTCCAATAAATCCAGCTGCAAAGCCTACATTATAGAGGTTATATCCATCATGTGCTCTTATAATATGTGCTGCGATTGGCGGCAGGAAAAAGCCTGCAATAATACCTGCAATAATACCAAAGAATAATCCATAATAGTTAGATGGACTCAATGCATAAGCAACCTCAAAAATCATGGGAGCGAGAGCTGTCCCAAACATTGATATTATTATTACACTGTTATAGGACTTTTTCTCATACTTTGCATATAAATAGCCGCCTATATAGATAGGCCAAACATTAAATATGTTCTTCCCGAAAAAAGCAAAGCCAGCTACTATAAAAATTGCTGAAATAGGAAGTCCACCTATATGAAATCTAAGCTTCCATAGAAAAAAAATGTTAATCAAAGTAAGTAAGGCTGAGTTAACAAGTGCAGCACTAAGTCCTCCTACTTTTATATAGTCCGTAATTAGGACATCAGGATGAATGATTATCTTATAAATTCCGTTTACGATGCTGTTAAAATCACCTATAAAAAAAGCTAAAATCAATAAGATAATTGGGAATATTGATAGAACTATGAATTTAGTTTTTTCATTTACTTGTCTGTAATCGCTTAAGTTTTCTTTTGTCATAAATTCCCTCCATTTTTTTGTAACCAATAGAAAAATACTTTTAATTTAAAGGACCTTTCGTCAACGAATCTCGAGAAGAGCATTCAAATTTTTAATACCTTAACAAAAACTTTTTCTGTATAGCCTTTGAAACTGTAAAGTTTTTTTAATTACAACTATTATTCTCATCAATAATAAATAGATGACAAATTTTTTTCATTTTACCATAAGATTAATAAAAGGGAAATATCTTTTTTTTATAATGCATAGAGAACCATGAATAACCATAAGTAACCAAATGGTTTAAAAAAAATATGCTTTACAAGTAATACAAACGATGTTACAATATTGCCAAATAAATAAGATAGATATAGATAGTGAGCGGAAGAACGGTATAGAAACTAAGAAAAGAGAAAACATGTATCATAAAAGCTAGAGTTGAACGAGATTATATTTTTAAAATACTAGTGAAGTTATTTAAAAAATACAAAGTAAGTTCGAGTGCTGCTCTTTAAGGTGCTTAATGTGAAAAATAAGTATAGATTTTGAATACCCTCCAACAGACAAGAAAGACCAATTTAAAATACCTTCAACAGACAAGAAAAGACCAATTTTAAATACTCCAGCAGATAAGAAAAGACCAATTTTAAATACCCCAATAGATAAGAAAATACCAAATAAAAATATATTATGAATTATAGCTAGAGGAAATAGAAATTTATATAAGGTTTAGGAATGTAGCTAGTACACAAGGAACTATGAAGAAATTATTAAACTTGTTCAATAGTATGATTTAGTAGAGATATTGGCGGAAAACAAATTATTAATGAGCGAATTATTTACAAATGAAAAATTATTTTATGAAGTGCTAGATTATATATATAAAAGTTTTTATTGAAAAGAAAATTTATTTTGGTTACAAATTGTAACTAGTTTTCAATTCTCGTATATTTGCCATGGTTGCATAATTGAAAGCAATTTATATTAAGAATCATTATATACTTATACATATAAAGAATTCCATGATAGATATTTACAATTAACATATCCATATAATCTAGACTTTAAAATTATTACCTATAATCGAATTTTTTTAGGAAGGAAGTTCAAAATTGAAAAAATCTTACCTAGCTTTTACTATAATGTGCATGTTATTTTCTTTAGTTGCTTTTACAATTATTAACGATAATGTAAAAAGCACAACAAGATCAAGTAGTATTAAGACTAAGTATAACACTATTAGCACAAGCGAAATGAAAATAGATTTACATTATTTAGAAAAATGCGTTATAGATAATCACCCAGCTATAAAAAACAAAACCAAAATAAACAAATTTAGAGAAAAAATAGATTATGCTTATGAAACAATAGATAGCATTAAGAGCAATGATGAATTTATTTTTTTAGTTATGGAAATTCTAGCTACTTTAAAAGATGGACATACAGCAGTGGATTTATATAACGGAAATTATAATGCAATAGATTTAAGTTTTAAATGGTTGGAAGAAGGCATGATTATAAATGAAGAAAGCGACATGTTAAAAAAAGGTGATAAGGTATTAATGATAGGAAATATGACCTCAGAGCAAATTTTATTAAATATGAGAGATATCATCTCTTCTGAGAATGACTACTGGATTAAGTATAAAAGTGAACAATTTCTACCTACCAAAATGTTTTTAGACCACTTAGGATTAATTAACGATAAGGATAAGGTAGATATTTTAATTGAAGACCATAGTGGTAAGATTAAAAATATACAATTAGCATTTAATAAATATATAAATATAGTGGAAAAATACTATAATCTAAGACCATTTTATTATGAAATAAATAATAACAAAAACATAGGTATTTTTTACTTAAATTTTTGTATGTATAATGAACAATATATAAAAAAAGTTGAAGAATTTTTTTGTGATATAAAAAAAGATAAGATAGAAAAAGTTATTATTGATTTAAGAAGAAATTCTGGGGGAGAAGAAGTAGTTATTAGAGAGTTCTTAAGATATATTAACGTCCAGAAAGTTGAATTATTAAATGATTTATGGTTTAGCAATTCAATAAATGAGCAAGCAGATTTGTTTAACGGTGAAATTTACGTATTAACATCAAAAGAAACATTTAGTTCAGCACACGGCTTTGCAGGTGTTTTTAAGAATAATAACATAGGATTAATAGTTGGTGAACCAACAGGAAATGCAACATTAGCTTACGGCAATATACTAAGATGTGAGCTTCCCAACTCTAAGATAGAGTTTAATGTTGCGACTAACATTTTTAAAATTCCTAACAAGGGCGTATATTCAAATACTTTAGAGCCAGATATATATATAACTTATACTAGACAGGATATTATTTTAAATAATGATCCGATAATTGATTGGATAATAAATTGTGATTAAGAGATAATTACTAAAGTACATCGAACGTATTATAGTGAACTCGCTGTGGAGTCTCATAACAAGACTCAAAATCAAGTTATTAGCCTATAATCTATATCATTATGCTTATAGACAAAAATACTAATTTTCAAGGCTCAAAAGCTCTTATATTTGGATAAATGGTCAAAATATTTAATAGCTAATTCTAAAGGGATAACATATACCTTTATATTGGTATAGTATTCCTAAGTTAGATTATATATCAGTTACCACAATAGGTTAACTCATAACCAACTCATAGAAAAGTTTTTTATCTGCTAAGTTACTTATTGCCAAAATAATAACTATATGATAAAATAAAGCAAATATGTGTTGGAGGTGTGTAAAGATGAGAAACTTGGCTTTAGTTGACATTGCTTTAGACAGATTACCATTGAGATTATCAGCAAATATCATGTCCCAAGGGGGTAGTGTGTCTAAAATTAAATATTATGTCAACCAAAAGTAAGTAAATCGTCTTTAGAAACTAGAAACATATTGTTTTGAATAATATGCCTAGGTGAGAATTTACTTGCCTAGGCTTTTTTATGACCTAACTTGATTTGCCGAATGCTTTTATCGGGAAATTGATGGTAGGTGAAACTGAGCGAGCACCAGATTTATGTGAGTAGTAGCGAACAAATAAATTTGTGTTGCGAGACTGTGAAAAATTTATGTATATAGGATCCAACTCGGATAATTAAGACCATATTCCTTACTACATATAGCCTAGGCAGAGATTTACTTGTCTAGGCTTTATTTTTTGATCAGAGGAGGAGAATTACTATGATAGATATTAGTTTAAATGGAATAAGTAAATATTATGGAGCTAATAAAGTATTAGAGGATATTACATTTGAGATTCACAGCGAGGATAGAATAGGTTTAATAGGTAAAAATGGAACTGGAAAAACTACTGTACTAAAGATTATAGCAGGGATAGAGAACAGTGATGGTGGCATACTTTCCATAAGAAAAAATGCCACCATAGGATACTTAGCACAGATGCCAGACTATCCTAGTGAATACAAGGTTATTGACGTGCTTAATATAGCATTTGAAAAACAAAATCAGATAAAAGCTGAAATGCGTCAGCTCGAAAAAAGGATGGCAATTAGCGACGAATATGAGCTAGAGAAAATAATGAAAAGCTATGGAGAATTACAGAGCACCTATGAGCATATAGGCGGCTATGAAACTGAAGAAAAGCTAAATAGAGTATGTACAGGGCTTAAGCTGACAGAGACTATGTTAGAAAGAAGCTTTAGTAATTTAAGCGGTGGAGAAAAAACTACTGTAATGCTAGGAAAGATGCTATTACAAAACCCAGATATACTCCTTCTAGATGAGCCATCAAATCATCTTGACCTAGAGTCTGTTGAGTGGCTAGAGGATTTCATCAAGGAATATAAAGGTTCAGTATTAATCATATCCCATGATAGATATTTTTTAGATAATATAGCAACTAAAATAGTTGAAATAGAAGCGATGAAATCTAAGATTTATGTTGGAAACTATAGCTTTTATGTAGAGTACAAGGAAGAGATGCTAAATCTACAGCTAGAAGCTTATAAATCACAGCAGAAAAAGATTAAGCAAATGGAAGAGGCTATAAAGAGATTTAGAGAATGGGGAGCTATAGCTGGTGACGAACCTATGTTTAAAAAAGCTGCGAACATGGAAAAACGAATTGAAAGGATGGATAAAGTTGATAAGCCAATCCTAAATCAGCCAAAGATAAAGGTCAATTTTACACAAGGTGAAAGGTCTGCCAATGAAGTAGTATCCATGAGGGGGCTAAGAAAATCCTTTGGAGATAAGGTTATAATAGATAATCTAGACTTAAGTGTTAGATACAAAGAAAAATTATGTATATTAGGTAAAAATGGCTGTGGAAAATCTACTTTAATAAAACTTTTACTTAACAAATACACTCAGGATTCTGGGGAAATTGTACTAGGGTCAAGAGTAAGAATAGGATATTTAGAGCAGGAAATTTTCTTTGAAGATGAAGAAAAGACTGTTTTACAAACAATAAATGATTATTTTATGGTTGCAGAGGGTGAAGGAAGAAAAATTTTAGCAAGGTTTTTGTTTTATGGAGAAGATGTTTATAAAAAAGTAAAAAGTCTCTCAGGGGGAGAAAAAAGCAGACTTAGACTATGTATTATGATGCAAGAGCAAAACAATCTTCTTATACTAGATGAACCCACTAATCATCTGGACATTGATTCTAGGGAAATGCTAGAAAAAGCATTAGAGAACTATGATGGAACTATAATTTTCATATCTCATGATAGATATTTTATAAATAAGCTAGCAGAAAGAATAGTAGAATTAGATAATAAAAAGCTAACAGAATATTTAGGAGACTATAATTATTATAAGGAGAAAAGGGCAGAAATTAAGGCAGTTCTAATGTCTGACAAGAATCATGCACAGAAGGCAAAATCAGCCGATAAAAAATTTAAAGACAATAACAGAACTAATCCTGAAGCTGAGGAAACTAAGAGAAAAAAGAAAATTTCTTTACTTGAAGAAGAAATGCAAGAACTTGAAGGTCTTATTTCTCAAATAGATAGTCAAATGGGAAAAGTAGCCTCTGACCCTGACAAACTAAATGAGCTTTATAATGAAAAGGAAAACTTGACAATAAAATATGATGAGCTATTAGAAAAATGGGTAGAATTGAGCTCCTAATATAGCTGTGCACTAGAATATTATACTCCATAAAAGCAAATACTATAAAAAAGCTTATGGAAGGTGATTTTGTGGAAGATAATAGGACTATTAAAGAAATTATTAGCCAGTTGAATATGATAGAAAAAGACCATCAACATATCCTAGAGCATGTAACCAGTATAGACCTTTTAATGGTATCTGATAATAATGGAAAGGTTAAGGATGCTGCCATAGCAAAAAAATTAGACAACTTAAAGCAAAAAATAGAAGAAGTAGTTGAAACCTCAAGTGAAATAACTTCTATACTTAACCAACAAATGTAGAGAAAAGGGTCAGGCTTGAAATATTTCAAGCCTGACTTCCTTAAACCATGAAAGGATGAATAAATTGAATACAAGACTATTTGTTATTGCAATAATTCCAGCTATTTCAATTGCCATTGCAGTGTATTTAAGCGATAGATATGATAAAGAGCCTATATCTCTTTTATTAAAAACATTTATTTTTGGAGCGCTTTCGGTTATTCCTGTCATATTAGTTGAGAGACTTCTTTCCATGTTCAACATTTTTACAGGATTACTAGGTGCAGCTTACACTGCTTATATTGTAGCAGGCTTTACAGAGGAATATTTTAAGAGACTAGTAGTAGTTAAATTAATGTGTAAAAATAAATATTTTGATGAAAAGCTTGATGGAATAGTATATGCTGTATTTTCAGCTCTAGGCTTTGCAGCAGTAGAGAACATAATGTATGTAGTATTTAGATTCAGCTACAATCCATATATAGGTCTATATAGAGGAATTTTATCTGTTCCAGCTCATGCTATTTTTGGGGTTACAATGGGATACTATCTATCATTGACAAAGTTTGCTACAAATAAAGCAAGAGAAAAAGCAAACTTTAGAAAATCCTTATATATGCCTATGCTTTTACATGGAACCTTTAACTTTATTTTAATGGCAGGAATACCACAGGTGGGGATAGTAATTGCTATATATGCAGTATTTTTGTGGATAACTAATCAGAAAAAGCTAAACACATATATTTTTGATTCCTATTCAAGGTTTGACAAATTGAATAATGATGAAGAATAATAATAAAGAGCTATAGAAAAATATTGGAAGATAATATAGAATAAATAATAGGACATTATTTTTCTAAAGGAGAGCGATTTAATGAATAGAAAAAGGATAGCTCTAGGTATAATTATTTTACTATTTTTTACGGCTCTATTATCTTCTGAATATATTTTAGATAAGCTGAACTCTAGCTTAGTTAATGATAATATTGAAAGAATTGGCTCTGGCACAGGATTAGAGAAGTCGCCAAGTGATATTAGACCGACAGAAGAGGAGGAAGAGGCAGTTCCTCCTAATATAGAGATTACAATAGCTGCAACAGGCGATATTATGTTTCATTCTCCTCAGATAAACGGAGCCTATAATCCTGAAACAAAAGAATACGATTTTAACTATTCCTTTGAGTATGTCAAAAAATATATTGAGAGTGCTGACTTAGCCATAGGTAATTTTGAAACCGTTACTGCAGGTGAAGAATATAAATATCAAGGATATCCTACATTTAATTCGCCAAGCTCAACTATAACAGCACTTAAAAATGCTGGCTTTGATATGCTTTCCACAGCAAACAATCATAGTATTGATAAGGGGAAGAAGGGTATAATCAATACAATAGATAATATAGCTGAGCATGGGCTAATAAACGTAGGCACATATAAAGAGCCTACAGAAGAGGTACTCGTACAAGATATTAATGGAATCAAGACTGCCTTCTTGTCTTATACATATGGATGCAATGGTCTGGAAGTTTTACTCACTCCAGAGGAGCTAAGCTATATGGTAAATATAATAGATGAGGAGCGAATAAAGAGTGATATTGAAAAAGCCGATTTAGCTCAGGTAGATACAACAATAGTTTTAATACACTGGGGTAATGAATATCAAAGGGAGCCTTCTGGATATCAAGTTGAATTAGCTAACAAAATGATAGAATGGGGAGCAGATATAATATTAGGAAGTCATCCACACGTCATACAAAGATCAGAGATGAGAGAACACAATGGAGAAAATAAATTCATTATTTATTCCATGGGAAACTTCATTTCAAATCAGAGAAGAGAGACACTAGACATTGGAAACAGGAAATATACTGAAGATGGAATTATTGTTAAACTAACTCTAGAAAAGGATTTTTCACTAGGAAAGACTATTATAAAGGATGTTGGCTATATACCAACTTGGGTTTATAGGTATAGTGAGTCTGGAGTACAAAAACATGTCATATTGCCTACATCTGATTACATTGAACAGAATAGCGATAAATTTAGCCAAGAAGTTCTCAGCATGATGGAAGAGTCATATAATAATACGATTAAACTAATGGACCAGAGATAAACAAAATTCTCTGGTTTTTTATGACCTAACCCAATTTTCCGAATGCTTTTGTCGAAAAATTGCTGGTAGGTCAAACGCAATGAGCACCAAATTTATGTGAGCGATAGCGAGCGAATAAATTTGTGTAGCGAGACTGTGGAAAATGACCTAACCCAATTTTCCGAATGCTTTTGTCGAAAAATTACTGGTAGGTCAAACGCAATGAGCACCAAATTTATGTGAGCGATAGCGAGCAAGTAAATTTGTGTAGCGAGACTGTGGAAAATGACCTAACCCAATTTTCCGAATGCTTTTATCGGAAAATCGCTGGTAGGTTAAACTTAGGCAAGCATCAAATTTGCATTATCAAATGCGAGTGAACAAATTTAAGTTTAGAAGCTACGGCAAAAATAAATTATAGGGGGATATAGAAAAATGAAAATTACAAATATTAAGCTGGGACATATATCTGTTCCACTAAAAAAACCATTTAAAACAGCATTAAGAACTGTTTATAGTGTAGAGGATATAATTGTAATAATAGAAACTGATACAGGGCATGTTGGATATGGGGAAGCCCCTCCCACAGGACCAATAACAGGAGATACAACAGGAGCTATAATAGGAGCCATTGAAGACCATATCAAGAAGCATATAATTGGTATGGATATAGAGAATATGGAAGATATTATGCTAAAGCTAGATAGCTCCATAGTAAAAAATACCTCTGCAAAGGCAGCAGTAGATATAGCAATATACGATTTATATGGACAGCTATACAAGGCGCCAGTATATAAACTATTGGGCGGATATAGGAAAGAGATAATCACTGATATAACCATAAGTGTAAATGCTCCAGAAGAAATGGCTAGGGATAGTATTGAAGCTATAAATCAAGGATATAAAACACTAAAAATCAAGGTAGGGAAGGATTCATCCTTAGATATAAAACGAATGAAGGCTATTAGAGCAGCTGTAGGCTATGATGTAGATTTAAGAATAGATGCAAATCAAGGCTGGGCTCCTAAAGAAGCCATACATACCTTAAGAAAAATGGAGGATGCAGGACTAAATATTGAGCTTGTAGAGCAGCCAGTTTTAGCCCATGATTTTGAAGGTTTAAAGCTAGTAACTGATAATGTATCTATTCCAGTATTAGCAGATGAAAGCGTATTTTCACCTAGAGATGCTATGACTATTATTCAAATGAGGGCTGCTGATTTAGTCAATATTAAATTAATGAAGACAGGAGGTATACATAATGCCCTTAAAATTTGCTCTATTGCAGAAATATATGGAGTAGAGTGTATGATAGGCTGTATGCTAGAGGCTAAGGTAAGCGTTACAGCAGCAGCTCATTTGGCAGCAGCAAAAAGCATAATTACAAAAATTGATTTAGACGGACCAGTACTATGTAGTGAGGACCCAGTCTACGGAGGAGCCACCTTTGAAGATTACAAGATTACATTAACAGATGAGCCTGGATTTGGATTCAAGGAGATACGAGGAATAAAATATATATAAGATATAAATAAAAAAGTAGTAGGGGCAGGTAATAATAAAATTCATTAAATAAAGGGAAATACTTATGAATGTAGAAATAAAATATATTAGACAATATTTTTATGAAGTAGTTTTAGCTGTTAAATAGTCAAATATTATGTCCATAGTATTTTTTGATAATATGATAATATTTCCTATACTAGTCTTCAAACACTATTTAAATAAGAATCTTTTTATTATATAATTAATAGTAGGACTAATTATTTTAATATAACTATTAGAGGTGTGAAAATGCAATATTTTGCTAACTTATTTTACAACATAAGGCTTAGAGATGTAATAGATATTTTAATAGTTGCCTATGCCTTTTATAAGGTATTTATGCTTATAAGAGAGACTAGGGCAGAACAGCTTATAAAGGGTATTGTATTATTATTCGTAGCGACAAAGTTAAGTGAAGTATTAGAGCTATATACTGTCTTCTGGATACTTGAGAATACTATGACAGTAGGGGTTATAGCTCTATTAATTGTTTTTCAGCCTGAGCTGAGAAGAGCACTTGAGGTGCTAGGCAGAACTAGGTTTTTTACAAAATCACTGATTGAGGTCAAAAGCGAAGAGCTAGATAGGATATCTGATGAGATAGTAGAAGCAGCGGCATCCCTTTCTAGACAAAAGATAGGGGCGTTAATGGTATTTGAAAGAGAAACAGGATTAAGTGAAGTGGTAGATACTGGGACAAGAATTAATGGTAAGGTATCAAGCGGACTTTTAATAAATATTTTTATACCAAACACACCTCTTCATGATGGAGCTGTTATTATAAGAGATGATACAGTCAAAGCAGCAGGATGTTTTCTTCCATTAACAGATAATTCAAACTTAAGTAAGGAAATAGGAACTAGACATAGGGCAGCACTTGGTATAACTGAAAGATCGGACAGTATTGCCATAATAGTGTCAGAAGAGACAGGAGTAATATCAGTGGCAGAAAACGGAATATTGACTAGATATTTAGATATAAAATCCTTAAAAGAAGTTTTAATAAATATGTATAAACCTAAGACTCCAAAGCCAAATCTGCTGACTAAATGGAGGAATAGAAATGAATAAAGCGAAGAGGAATAATATTACTATAAGAATTGTAGCCATAATAATAGCTTTTTTTATGTGGACATATGTAATGAATAAAGAAAATCCACAAACTACTCAGGATTTTCCTAATATTCAGGTAGTATACTTGAATCAAAATTATTTATCTGAAGCTGAATTAGAAATAATGGAACCTACAGAAGCAAAAGTAACTGTGAGATTAAGTGGTAGAAGAAGCGACCTAAAATCTATTAACCCTAATGACATCATAGTACAAGCTGATTTATATGGATATCCAGAGGGAATGAATAGAGTACCTGTTGAAGTAAGAGTTCCTGAAAATGTTGCTGTAAAGTCTGTAAGCCCTCAATATATACAATTAAAGCTAGATAGCATAATTACTAAGGAGTTTAAAATATCCTTAAAAACTACAGGAAAAACTGAAGAAGGTCATACTCCAGGAGATGGAGATGTTCGACCAAGCACCGTATTAATTAAGGGACCAAGAACCTGGGTTAATTCCGTAGACAAAGTAGTAGCTACCCTTGACTTATCCAATATAAATTCTGACATAAAGACTAGCCGACCTGTTAGAGCATTAAATGACAAGGACGAAGAGGTTAGAAACATAACAAAAGAGCCAAATACTGTGGAGATTATTATGCCAATCTTGGGAACTAAGACTATTCCTATTCGTCCAAGGATTAAAGGCATTCCATTAGAGGGATATAGTATTACAGAGATTCAAATGAACCCTATTAGTATTAATGTAAAGGGAAGAAAAGGAATATTAAAGGATATTGAGTTCCTCGAAACAGAGCCAATAGATGTAGAGCTTATAAGCACCACAAAGGAAGTTCCAGTAAATATTGTCTTGCCAGAGGGTGTGGAGCTAATGGATGATGAGTTGAAACCACTAGGTAAGATACATGTAGAAAAAATAATTGAAAGGGATGTTGAACTGGACACAAATAAGCTAACCTTTATAAATCTGGATACTAGTCATATTGTAGATAAAGATAGTCTACCCGAAAAAGTAACCATCACTGTTAGAGGAACAGAAAGCAAAGTAGACGCATTAACAGATAGAGATGTTACATTTTATTGCGATTTGTCAGGGTTGGAAAAAGGAGAGCATAGTGTAAATGTAAAAGTTATACTAGACGAGGATATAGAGCTAATTAGAATGGAGCCTGAAACTATTCAGTTGACTATTCGAGATCAAGACGAAATTTAACTATTTTTTAATAAACTTGCAAGAGAGCATTAAATAAGGTTAATATAGTAGGAGCAGAATAAATTTTTAATCAATAATCTGCTCCTATTATACTGTAAAGAATTTAAAGGGGGAAAAGGCGTGTTGAGGAAATACATACTTGCAATCAATCCTGGATCAACAACTACAAAGGTTGCTATATATAATGGAGAGGAAAAGGTTTTCACTAAAAAAATTGATCATCCGAGGACAGAACTTGATAAATATCATAATATTATAGACCAATATGATTATCGTTTAAATCTTATAGTTGAATGGCTAAGAGAAATTGGCATTAATACAGCCTCTTTAAAGGCTACAGTCGGTCGGGGAGGTATGCTAAGACCTATTCCAGCAGGTACCTATTTGGTTACAGACATAATGATTAAGGACCTGAAGGACTGTGTCGGAGGTGAGCATGCTTCAAATCTTGGAGGTATCCTTGCAAAAGGAATAGCAGATAAGGAAGGCATCAAATCTTTTATTGTTGATCCTGTAGCAGTAGATGAGATGGATGACATAGCTAGGATATCAGGAATGCCAGATATACAGAGAAAATCTCAGCTTCATGCATTAAATATAAAAGCAGTATCACATAGATATGCCCATGAGAATAATAAAAGCCTTAATGACATAAATTTAATTGTTGCCCACCTAGGTGGAGGTATATCTGTTGCACCTCTTGAAAAGGGGCGTATGACAGACGTGAATAATGCAAATGAAATGGGACCCTTTTCTCCTGAAAGAACTGGACAGCTGCCAGTAGGAGAGCTAGTAAAGATGTGCTATTCTGGAAAATACACATATAATGAGATAAAAGCAAAAATTAAGGGGAAAGGTGGGCTTGTAGCTTACCTTGGAACAAATGATGCAAAAGAAGCAGAAGAAAGAGCTAATAGCGGAGACGAAAAGGCTAAGCTTGTATTTATGGCTATGGCATACCAAATAGCTAAAGAAATTGGAGCTATGGCCACAGCTTTATGCGGCAAGGTGGATGCCATAGTACTAACTGGCGGATTAGCATATTCAAAGACACTTACTGATAAACTCCAAAACATGACAAAATTCATAGCCCCTGTTGTATTATATCCGGGAGAGGATGAACTAGAAGCTCTAAATGAAGGAGCACTAAGGGTACTAGAAGGAGAAGAAGTAGAAAAAATATATGAAAATGAGGTGGAAATCAGTGATTAAGAGCTTTGAAGATGTTAAAAAACTGGCTAAAAGCAGAGGGCCTAAAATATTATCAGTAGCAGTAGCACATGACAGAGAAGTGCTTACGGCGGTAAATGAAGCAAATAAATTGGGAATAGTTGATGCAATACTTGTAGGGAATAAAAGCGAAATAATTAAAATAGCAGAAGAAATTAACATGGACATAGGTAATTATGAGATTATAGATATTATAGACCCAGTAGAAGCTTCTAGAAAAGCTGTGGAGCTTGTAAGCACAGGAAAAGCTCACATAGTAATGAAGGGTTTAGTAGATACATCTATAATATTGAAAGCTGTGCTAGACGAAGAAATTGGGCTGAGAACAGGTAATATACTAAGTCATGTGGCTGTATTCAGTGTAGACACATATGAGAAGCTTCTTTTAGTAACAGATGCAGCTATGAATATAGCGCCTGACCTCAATCAGAAGAAACAGATTATTGAAAATGCAGTGTTTTTAGCTCATTCAATAGATATAGAAACTCCAAAGGTTGCTGTAGTATGTGCCAAAGAGAAAGTAAATCCTAAAATGCCTGCAACAGTGGATGCAGGGCAATTAGTTGAAGCTAATGAAAAAGGCGAAATAACAGGCTGTATAGTTGGGGGGCCTTTTGCCTTAGATAATGCTATATCAAAAGAAGCAGCAGCTCATAAAGGCATAGACCATCCTGTAGCAGGAGATGCAGATATCCTGCTTACTCCAAATATAGAATCAGGAAATGTTTTATATAAAGCCCTTGCATTTTTAGCAAACTCAAAAAATGCAGGTATTATAGTAGGAGCAAAGGCTCCAATAGTTCTTACATCAAGAGCAGACAATGATGAAGCTAAATTAAATTCAATAGCGCTAGGAGTATTAATGGCTTCAAAAAAATAGGGGGGAATAAGATGAACACATACAAATTACTAGTAATAAATCCCGGCTCAACATCCACTAAAATAGGTGTATTTAATAATGAAGAGTTAGTTCTTGAGGAGACTCTAAGGCATTCAAACGAAGAATTAGCAAATTATTCTACAGTATTTGAACAATATCAATTTAGAAAAAATATTATTTTAGATATATTAAAAGAAAAAGGAATAGAAATTAAGGAATTAAGTGCTGTAGTTGGACGAGGTGGCTTGTTAAAGCCTATTCCAGGTGGAACCTATAGAGTAAACGAAGAAATGCTTAAGGAGTTAAAAGAATGTATTCGAGGAGAGCATGCTTCAAATCTTGGAGGAGCAATAGCTAACGAAATAGCTTCCCAGTTAGGCATACCTTCATATATAGTAGACCCAGTTGTAGTAGATGAACTGGATGATATAGCAAGAGTCTCTGGTATGCCAGAGATTCAAAGAATAAGTATTTTTCATGCTTTAAATCAAAAAGCAGTAGCTAGAAGATTTGCAAGGGATAATGATAAAAGCTATGAAGAGCTGAACCTGATAGTTGCTCACCTAGGTGGAGGCATATCAGTTGGTGCTCATAAAAATGGTAAAGTGGTAGATGTGAACAATGCTCTTGATGGTGAAGGACCATTTTCTCCTGAAAGAAGCGGAGGACTTCCAGTAGGAGATTTGGTCAAGCTTTGTTATTCAGGCAAATATACGCTAGCTGAAATGAAGAAAAAGATAAAAGGCTGTGGAGGTCTAGTTGCATACCTAGGAACAAATGATGCTAGAGTTGTATGTCAGATGATTGAGGATGGAGATAAAAACGCTAGGCTAGTATATGAGGCTATGGCTTATCAAGTGGCAAAAGAAATAGGAAGTATGAGCACTGTACTAGAAGGACAGGTAGATGGTATAATATTAACAGGTGGCATAGCATATGATGCTATGTTCACTGCTTGGATTAAGGAAAGAGTAGATTTTATAGCAGATGTAACCGTATATCCAGGAGAAGACGAGCTTATAGCATTGGCAGAAGGTGGCTTAAGAGTACTTAGAGGAGAGGAACAAGCAAAAGAATACCTATAAACACAAAGGGTGATATAATGTTAAATGATAATAGGATTAGAATAATAGTAGGACATTACGGAAGTGGAAAAACAGAGTTCGCAGTTAATTATGCAGTAAGGTTATCCGAGCTAGGTAAAAAAGTTGTATTGGCTGACCTAGATGTAGTGAATCCTTATTTTAGAAGCAGAGAAAAAGCTGATGAGCTTGAGAATCTAGGAATTAAGGTAATAGGCAGCTCAATAAAAGGAAATGCAGTGGACGTACCTTCTGTTTCAGCAGAAATATATGGTCCATTACAGGATGAGAGTGTAGAGGCAGTATTAGATGTAGGAGGAGACCCAGCAGGAGCTAGAGCCTTAGGCAGATATCATAGTTTTTTTGAAGCAGGTAAATATGATATGTTCTTTGT
The DNA here is from genome assembly GCA_002376545.1 of Firmicutes bacterium UBA3546. Classification (GTDB taxonomy): domain Bacteria; phylum Bacillota; class Clostridia; order Tissierellales; family Proteiniboraceae; genus Proteiniborus. The sequence goes on from DFOH01000029.1 coordinate 28,086, forward strand.
GGTCAATGCAAATAGACCTGAAACTCAAACCCTAGAAAATGTAGAGAAGTATATAAGAGACATTGAGAGAGCTTCTAGGGCAAAGGTAACTGGACTTATTAACAATACACATTTATTGAAAAGTACTTCCTTAGAAGATGTCTTATATGGACAGAAGCTAGTGGAAGAAGTATCAGCCACTCTAAACATACCAGTAAAGTATGTTTCAGCACTAGAACATGTAGCAAAGGAGCTTCCACAGGACATAAAGGGAGAGATATTTCCTTTAAATCTATTCATGCGTGAAGACTGGATGCTATAGTTAAAATCAAATTTTGTAATATAGTAATATAGATGACTAGTTATTAAATATATAAGTTGTCTGTCTATATTTTATACTTTATAATTCTCAATTTTCAATTCTCAATTCTTAACTAATAAAAGGGGGGAAAAGAAATGGCAAAGGCAAAAGGTAAAGTTACCTTTAATGAGGACAGATGTAAGGGTTGTGAACTATGTACAACAGTATGTCCTACAAAGATAGTAGTTATGAACAAAGATAAGATAAATGTAAAAGGCTATCATCCTGCAACAGTCATTGAAATGGACAAGTGTATAGGCTGTGCCAACTGTGCGACAATTTGCCCAGATACAGTAATCACAGTAGAGAGAGAAATGGTTGAATAATATTTAAAGGGAGGGAATCAAATGTCTAAAGTCTTGATGAAAGGAAATGAGGCAGTAGGTGCTGCGGCTATAAAAGCTGGATGCAAATACTTCTTTGGATATCCTATTACACCACAGAACGAAATACCTGAATTTATGGCGAGAGAATTGCCAAAGGCAGGGGGAGTATTTTTACAAGCAGAAAGTGAGATTGCTGCAATAAACATGGTATATGGAGCAGCGGGATCAGGAGTCAGAGTAATGACATCGTCTTCAAGCCCTGGAATTGCACTTAAACAAGAGGGAATATCATATATAGCAGGAGCAGAGCTTCCATGTGTTATAGTTAATATGGTAAGAGGAGGCCCAGGATTAGGCGGGATACAACCTTCTCAGTCAGACTATTTCCAAGCTACTAGAGGAGGAGGAAATGGGGATTATAGGCATTTAGTATATGCTCCAGCCAGCATTCAGGAAGCAGTGGATTTAGTTATGGAAGCATTTGATGTGGCAGACTATTATAGAAATCCAGTTTTAGTTCTTGGTGATGGTATGATAGGACAGATGATGGAGCCAGTAGAATTTAAAGAGCCTAAGAAAAGAGAATTGCCACCAAAAGATTGGGCAACAACAGGTACAAAAGAGCAAAGAAAACCAAACGTAATCAATTCACTTTATATAGATCCTAAGCCGTTAGAAGATCATAACCTAAAGCTAGAAGCAAAATATGCAAAAATGAAAGAAGATGAAGTGAGATATGAAGACTATAATCTTGAAGACGCTGAAGTAGTTATAGTAGCATATGGTACAACATCAAGAATAGCTAAGAATGCTATAGCAAAATGTGCTGAGGAAGGAATTAAAGTAGGGCTTATTAGACCTATAACTCTATGGCCATTCCCAGATGCTGCATTTGACAAAATATGCGACAAGACTAAGGCAGTGCTTACAGTAGAGATGAGTACTGGTCAAATGATAGACGATGTTAAGATAGCAGTCAACGGAAGAAAGCCTGTTTATTTCTATGGTAGAACAGGTGGTATGGTACCTACTCCAAACGCTATTGTAGATGAGATTAAGAAAATTGTTGGGGGTGACAAATAATGGCTATAGTATTTGAAAAAACTAAAGGACTTACAGACAAGCCTTTCCATTATTGTCCAGGCTGTACACATGGGATTATTCATAGATTAGTGGCAGAAGTTTTAGAAGAGCTTGGAGTTTTAGGAGATACAATAGGCGTAGCCCCAGTTGGCTGTGCGGTATTTGCTTATGACTACTTTAATGTGGATATGCATGAGGCTGCTCATGGTAGAGCACCAGCAGTAGCTACAGGAATCAAGAGAGTTCAGCCAGATAAGGTGGTTTTCACATATCAAGGAGATGGAGACTTGGCATCTATAGGAGCAGCAGAAATAGTTCATGCTGCACACCGTGGAGAAAAAATTACAACAATATTTGTAAACAATGCTATATATGGTATGACTGGTGGACAGATGGCTCCTACTACCTTAATAGGGCAAAAAGCAACTACAGCACCATATGGAAGAGATGAAGCTCACGCAGGTAGACCAATCAGAATATCTGAAATGCTAGCAACAATAGACGGAGCTAAATTTGTTGAGAGAGTTTCTGTACATGACCCTGCTAATATAAGAAAAGCTAAAAAAGCAATCAAGAGTGCATTTGAGCTTCAATTGTCAGGTAAAGGCTTTGGCATAGTAGAGGTACTTTCTACATGTCCAACAAACTGGGGATATACTCCAGTAGAAGCTCTAAATTGGTTAAAAGAAAATATGATTCCATATTATCCATTAGGTAATTTTAGAAAACCTGAGGAGGTGGAGTAAAATGGAAGAAAGATTAATCATAGCTGGATTTGGCGGTCAAGGCGTAATGTCAATGGGACAACTACTAACATATTCAGGAATGGTAGAAAATAAGAATGTTTCATGGCTTCCATCATATGGTCCTGAAATGAGAGGTGGGACTGCTAACTGTAATGTCATAGTTTCAGACAGTCTTATTGGTTCACCTATAGTTACAGAAGCTACAACAGCAATAATCATGAACAAACCGTCCTTAGACAAATTTGAGAAAGACATTGCATGCGGAGGGAATATCCTTATAAACAGCTCTCTCGTAGATAAAAAGACCAATAGAACGGATGTAAATGCATATTATGTAGCTGCTAACGATATAGCCAATGAGCTAGGAGATAATAGAATAGCTAATATGGTTATGCTAGGTGCTTACTTAGAGCTTACAAAAGCAGTGAATACAGACTCAGTAGTTGAAGCTTTCAAAAAAGTATTTGGAGAATCTAAGTCACATTTAATTCCATTAAATCTACAAGCATTAGAAAAAGGTGCAGAAGCAGTTAGAGGGTAAATCTGTATCGACATATATAAAACAGCCTCATATCTTAAAAGATTTGAGGCTTGTTTTGTATATGTATTTCACGAATAGAAAAGTGATATCGCTGAAAAACCTTCAGTAATAAAAAATTTTATACCGGTATATCCTTTTTGCTGAATACTATAATTGAGGCTGAATAAAGTATAATACCGCCAGCAAGCAGTATAGCAATTCCCCAATATGCACTTGCTTCTCCAGCGAGGATTCCTTCCGTATTGAATAAAGTGAAGAAAGTAGCATATTTAGCATTCTCTAGTTTGTCTCCTACATTAGAAATCATCTGAATTATAAAAGCAAGTGAAGGAATACCTGCTCCGAAACTTACACTAAATTTAGTGTCATTAAAAATACAGGAGCAAAGAAAACAAATCCCACCAATAAATAGCTGCAAAGCCAATACACCAAGGTTTAGCATCAAAAACTTGCTAATTTCTAACTCTCCTGGAAAGAATATTTCAGCTGCAATTATACCCACTAAAGCGGAAAATAAAATCATCATAAAAACACCTGTGAATAATACATTTCCTTGAGTATAAGCAATCCTTTTTCTAGAGATAGGAGAAGCAAGAATATAAGCCATAGCTCCACGATCTATCTGACGAGCTACCAATCTGTTTGCAGTAAGAATGGAAAAGACCATTGGAAAAACCAGCATAATAAATCCATATAAATAGCTTGACATAAATCCAACTAATGTGGTGCCAGCATAGTTCATTCCAAACATTGACATTAATTCAGGCATTGCCTTTGCAAATTCGCTTAGTGCAGCACCAAGCTCTGGATCAAACATTGTAACTATAATGACAAAATACATAGCTGTAACAGCAGCTAATATAGTCCAAAGCCTCCAGCCTCCCCTTATGCCATGCTTGTATAGTGGTATACTTATCATTCTTTTTCACCTCCATAGTAGTGTAGGAAAATATCTTCCAAGCTTTGATTAGGCGCTTCAATATTAGTAACAGGCCATCGATTCATTGCAGCAATCATTTTTTCTATATTGTTTTGCACAAGTACAATTACCCTAGTTCCATTTATACTAATTATCTGAAGAGCTTCTTTAGTAAAGCTTTTTGCAGCTTCTTCTGTTTCTAAGGTTATTATATACTTCTTGACTTGAGCAGCTTTTAGGGATTCAACCGAATCTATGGCGACCATTTGTCCAGAGCGGATTATTCCTACTCTTTCACAGGTACGTTCTACTTCCTCAAACATATGAGATGACATCAAAATGGTTTTGCCTCGCTGTTTTTCTTCCAATATCAAATCAATAAAATTATTCTGCATCAATGGGTCAAGTCCACTTGTAGGCTCATCAAGAATTAGCACTGTTGGATCATGCATAAATGCAGCTACAATACCAACTTTTTGTTTCATGCCCTTACTCATTTTCTTTAACTTACCTTTGGCATCAAGCTCAAATCTTTTTAGAAGCTCATTCATCCTGCCATTATCCTTCATGCCTCTGTATCTTGCGTAAAATTCCAAAAAACCTATCCCAGTCATGTCATCAGGGAATGACATTTCACCAGGAATGTAGCCTAGATTAAGCTGGACAGCTTTACTTTCCCTCCAGCAATCCTTGCCTAAAATACTACAGCTTCCAACCATTGGCTTCAAAAAGCCCATCAAATGGCGAATAGTGGTAGTTTTACCTGCCCCATTGGGACCTAGAAAGCCAAATACCTCGCCTTCCTTTACTGTAAATGAGAGGTCAAATATACCACGGTTATTTCCGTAATCTCTTGTCAATGCATTGATTTCTATCACAGTCATTAAAGATATTCCTCCTTATAAAAGGTAGTTTTGAGTAAATTAACATACTCGAATGCTTCTTGTGACATTTCTTCTACACTTTTTTGTCCTATTGCGCTACGAATATATCCTTCGCTTACCCAAGTGACAGTATTTATCACCATAGCAGTATCTATACCTGACTTGAATTTTTCCCAGTTGATGCCATCAAACAATGTGTCAAAGCCTCGCTTTATATAGGGCCGGTTAGACTCCTTTATTTCCTTAGCCAGCTCAGGTACATTTTCTTTTAAGCAAGTTGTCAGAAAGTCAAACATGTCAACGTACTGAGCCATGATTTCCATTTTGATAATCTGTGCTTGTCGTATACGATCGAAAAAATCGTCTGTAGTCTCTTTTATTTCTCTAAATACAGCGTTAGTTATTATATCTACGCTAAATTCATAGAGATAGAGGTACAGATTTTTTTTGTTGCTAAAATAATGGAAAATAGATGATTTAGATATATGAGCTATGGCTGCAATGTCAGCTATTGAGGTTTTGTAGTATCCATTTTTCGCAAAGCAGGTATATGCAGCATTTAAAATAGTGTTCTTTTTTTCTTCTGAAAGGTTTTTAAAAGTTTCCATTAGACTTTCTCCTTTGTTCCACTGGTTGACCGAATCGGTTAATTCAATAATATCACCGTTGACCAAGTCGGTCAATATATTTATTTAACTTATTTTATGTTGCTCTACACAATTATTTAAAGGCTTTATCATATTTTTATAGAATTATTTGTATAAAGTAATAGTGAGAGGTGAAATTGATGAAAGAAATTAAGTTTACAGATATAGACCATATAAAAGTAGGACATTCACAAAATTTTGAATCAGCTACAGGCTGTACTGTGATAATATGTGAGAAAGGAGCTGTGGCAGGTGTAGACGTGAGAGGAGGTTCTCCGGGAACTAGAGAAACGGACCTTTTAAATCCTGTCAATATGATTCAACAGATACATGCAGTAATGCTGTCAGGAGGGAGTGCCTTTGGCTTAGATGCTGCTTCAGGAGCAATGAGATACCTAGAAGAAAGAAACATTGGTTTTGATGTTCAGGTGACAAAGGTCCCTATAGTATGCTCAGCAGTATTATTTGATTTAAGCTTAGGAGATTATAAAGTAAGACCAGATTTAAAAATGGGATACGAAGCCTGCATGAATGCCACAAATGCAGAATGTCCAAATGGAAATATAGGAGCAGGTACAGGTGCCACAGTAGGGAAGCTACTGGGACTTCAAAGGGCAATGAAGGGTGGTCTAGGTAGCTATGCACTGCAAATAGGAGAGCTAAAAGTTGGAGCCATAGTAGCAGTCAACTGCTTAGGTGATGTAATAGAACCATCAACAGGAAAGACTTTAGCAGGACTATTGAATGAGGATTTAAAAAACTTTGAGAGTACAGAAGACATTATGACAGCTAATTACGATAGCAAGAAAAATCTCTTTAGTGGAAATACTACTATTGGAGTAGTAGCTACTAATGGAGAATTTTCAAAGTCTGAAATGAATAAGATAGCATCTATGTCTCATAACGGATATGCTAGAACAATGAGACCAGCTCATTCTATTTTTGATGGGGATACTATTTTCGCACTATCAACAGGAAAAGTACAGGCAGATATTAGCACAGTAGGTTTTTTAGCAGCCAGAGTTATGGAACAAGCAGTCATTAACGCAGTCAAAAGCGCAAGTTCATTGCACGGAATTAAGGCATATTCAGATATAGCCAAACAGTAAGAACTTAAACGAAATACTAAACGAACATTTGCAAAGGGCATCAAATTTATGTGAGCGCAGCGAAAAAATAAATTTGTATTGCTCGACTGCTAACCGTGAGTGTGTATTTCGTTTAAGTTCGGGGCGCCAGAACAATATAATTTTACATTTTTTGTTTGTAGATGAAATATAATTATGATATTATTAAAAAAGTAACAATTTTATATAGGGAGGATTATTTTATGGGTAGACTTTTTGGAACAGATGGAGTAAGAGGAGTTGCAAACAAAGAATTAACTTGTGAACTTGCATATAAAATTGGAAGAGCTGGAGCATATGTATTAGCAAAGGAAAAAAAGAATGTAAAAATTGTAGTAGGCATGGATACTAGAGTGTCAGGAGATATGCTAGAAGCAGCTTTAGTAGCAGGAATATGCTCTGTAGGTGCAGATGTACTATCAGTAGGTATCGTACCTACTCCAGCAGTAGCTTATTTGACAAGAGAATTTAATGCAGAAGCAGGAGTAGTCATTTCAGCTTCACATAATCCTGTAGAATATAACGGGATTAAATTCTTTGGAAGCACTGGATATAAGCTAAGTGATGAAATAGAAGAAGAAATAGAAGAATATATTTTAGATGACAAAGAAGTTCCACTGTTTCCAATAGGTGAAGGGGTTGGCAGAAGGGTAATAATAAACGATGGAACAGAAAAATATAAGAATTTCTTAAGAAAAAGTATAAATATAGACTTTAAGGGATTGAAGATAGCTATAGATTGCGGAAATGGTGCCGCATATAAAGCAGCTCCAGAGCTTATAAAGGAGCTAGGTGCAGATATAGAAGTAATACACAATACTCCAAATGGCGCAAACATAAATGTAAATTGTGGCTCTACCAAGCCGGAAGAGGTTCAAAAGCTTGTATTAGATACAGGTGCAGACATAGGAATATCCTTTGATGGTGATGCTGATAGGTTAATAGCTGTTGATGAAAAAGGAAATATTGTTGATGGAGACCATGTTATGGCCATTTGTGGTATTCATTTAAAGAATAAGGGAAAACTAAAACAAGATACTGTAGTAGCTACAGTAATGAGTAATATGGGACTAGACATCTGCTTAAAAAAAGAAAGCATCAGCATTGTAAAAACTAAGGTAGGAGACAGATACGTTTTAGAAGAAATGCTAAATAGTGGATATTCTCTAGGCGGAGAGCAATCAGGACATATAATTTTCTTGGAGCATAATACTACAGGAGATGGTTTGCTAACTGCTTTACAGCTTATATCTGTTGTAAAAGAAACAGGCAAAAAGCTCTCGGAATTAGCGGAAGTCATGACTTCATTACCACAGGTACTTATAAATGCCAAAGTAAACAATGAAAAGAAAAACGCATATATGGAAGACGAAGCAGTTAGAAAAGAAATCGAAAAATTAGAAGAAAAATTCCATGGAGAAGGTAGGGTACTTATAAGACCTTCAGGCACAGAGCCATTGGTTCGTGTTATGATAGAAGGAAAAGATCAAGAAGAAATAACAGTTATGGCTAAGAGTCTTGCAGTCCTAATTGAAGAAAGACTTAGCTAGACTTAAAGTATGAAATATATCTTTGAGATGAAAATCTTATAGCTTTTTGTAGAAATCTTTAAAGCTTTTACGATATAAAAACAAAAAGGGAGGGATAAAAATGATAATAACTACCACACCAACCATAGAAGGAAGAAAAATCAGAGAATATAGAGGCATAGTTTTTGGTGAAGTAATATCGGGAGTTGACTTTATTAAAGATTTTGCTGCAGGTCTTACAAACTTTTTCGGTGGACGTTCTCAATCTTACGAAGGAGAGCTAATCAAAGCCAGAGAGGATGCACTAAGAGAATTAGAAAAAAGAGCTTCAGCTCTTGGATGCAATGCTGTAGTTGGAGTTGACATTGACTACGAAGTATTGGGTCAAGGGGGAAACATGCTTATGGTAACAGCGTCTGGAACAGGAGTAGTTCTAGAATAATTACCAATAATAAACGAGAATAAAAACAAAAGTCATGGTTCTGGCAGTTAAACAAGCCTATAGAGCTATGACTTTTGTTTTTACATAACAAAACTGAAGACAAAAATCTAAATCTATGATATAAATAAAGTTGCCAAGCAAAAGTCATGTATTTTTGACTATCTTAAAATAAATTTTCATCTAAGGGGGCGTATATGAATAAAATGACCAGAAGAAAATCAATAAGAAGGAAGCCATTTCGCTTTATTTTTAGAGTACTGTTATTAGCAGCTATTGTTGTCGGCATAGTCAAAATCATGGGTGTTTTTGATAAAGGCACTGAAGCGCCTAGCACTGAAACACCTATAAATATAAAAATTCCTTTCATAAAGAAACAAGGAAGAATTACTATAAAAAACATAGACGCTGAAAGTCAGCTTCCTATAAAAAATAGTGAATTTACCATAACAAATATGGAAACAGGTGAATTGGCCGATAAAATAATTACTGATAAAGACGGAGTGGGAACCTCTGGCTTATTAGATTATAATAGAGTATATGAAATAAAGCGTACTGAATCACATTCGTACTACCAAAGCGGTACAGAGGATACTCTTACATTAGAGTTAAATCAAGAAAACCATGAGGTGCTTATAGAAAACAAAATGTATGAGCATATAAAGCATGTACAGTATTCTGAAGATGGAGATATTGCCATAGATGAGGTATACATTGATGTGCCAACTGTTATGCAAAATCCAGAATTGCCAAATGGGTGTGAAATCACTTCACTAACCGCCGTTTTAAATTATAAAGGCTATAATGCAGAGAAAACTGAAATGGCAGATGTATATTTACCTAAGGAAGCTTTTTATTCAAAAGACGGTAAGCTTTATGGCGCCAATCCCTATGTATCATATGCAGGAAACCCAAGGGAAAAGAGCGGATTTTTTTCTTATTCACCTCCAATTATTGAAGCGGCAAATAGCTATTTAGACACAGTTCAAGGGGATGAAAACCCTACTGACATAAGCGGAAGCACACGTGAAGAAATTACAGAATATTTGAATCAAGGAATTCCTGTGGTTATTTGGGTAACTCTTGATTTAAGCGAGCCTAAATTAAATTATTCTTGGTATCTAAGCGATACAGGAGAAAAGACAGATATGCCTGTAAACCTGCATTGTGTAGTACTTAATGGTTATGTAGATGACAATGTTCATGTTATGAATCCATTAAAAGGACAGGTATTGTATAATACAGATGATTTTTTCCAGAGCTATATAGAACTAGGAAGTCATGCCTTGATTTTGCCATAAAGAAATTCAACAGAATAACATATTTTTTAGCTTAACTAAAAACAGAGAGGAAAGCATGTTTCCTCTCTGTATATTTATGATTTTAATTATAAAGAAGACTAGTCATTTAAACCTTTTGCAATATAAACTGATTTTTTTGCTATAAGAGTCAGAGGGTCTATTAAAGGAATGTCTATATCTGATTGGTTTAGTACTATGCTTATTTCTGTACATCCTGCAATAATAGCCTCAGCGCCTCTGTCCTTCAATCTTTCTATAATCTCTGCTAGATGCTCCTTTACTTTTCCTGACCTATTTCCAGCCTTTACGCCCTCTTTGCCATAAATAATCTCCATAACATAATCATTTTGCTCTTTCTCAGTAGGTATTATAACTTCCTTACCAACTAATAGGTTTTGGAAGAGATTTGTTTTTATGGTTCCTGAAGTAGCAATGACACCTATTTTGTTCATGCTACCAAGGCATTTATCAATATATTCCCTTGTTATCTCTAACATGTTTAAAATCGGCACATTAACCTCTTTTTGTATTTCTTTAAAATAGTAATGTGAGGTAATGCAAGGAATTACTATAAAATCTGCTCCCGAATTCTGTAGATTAGTTGCCGTTTTAACTAATTCTGAAACTGGACTAGCAGATTTACCTAATATAGCACCTGTTCGATCAGGAATTTTGGGATTATTATCAATTATTATTCTGACATGCTCACTATCACACTTAGCATTTGTAGATTTTATTATTCTATCAAATAAAACACATGTTGCGTCTGGTCCCATTCCACCTAATATTCCAATTATCTTTTCTTGCAATTTTCTCACTCCAATTTTCACATAGTATATATTAAGCATATTTTAAGATTATCAGATTTTATAAATATTAAATAGATTTAGTTTTTTTAATATAAGTCTTATTTTATAATGTTTTTGGTCGACAACATATATATATATCATAGATTTTTTGTTTTGTCTTTACTTTTTATAGAAATCCTTATGTAAAACAATAGTTATTTCTAAAAGTTGGTTATAAGAAAAACAGGAAGCAGGAATTACCTAATACCTGCATTGGCTATTATCTTGAAATTATATTGAAATTATATTATAATTAATTAAATATGAACATATGCAAATTTCACGAAAATATGACAAAAACAGAATATATATTTAATAACTTCAAATAATGACTTTGCAGAGATTAGAAAAACTCTTTATTAGATTTAAACAAAGAAGAGAAAAGGGGAGAATAGTGAACTATGAGAAGGTCAAAGAGAAATAGTGAGGGAAAAAAGGGCTCGCCAGAATGGATGACTACCTATGGAGATATGGTAACACTTTTGCTCTGTTTTTTTGTTTTATTATTTTCTTTTTCTTCAGTTGATGCTCAAAAATTTAAGGCAATAATGAACTCTTTTAGGGGCTCATCAGGAGTACTAAGTGGAGGAGAGACTATTATGGTCAGCGATGTGGGCTTTGATAGTAAAACAAAAGGATTTTCAGACGGAGAGAGCTACGATATTGAAGTAGTTCAAGAACTTCATGGAATTGCACAGGACTTAAATGAGTATCTAAGTGAACTAGGATTTGATGAACAGATTAGCATTGAATATAATGAAAGCTTTGTAAAACTCAATTTCTTAGATGGAGTACTGTTTGATCCCGGAAAGGCTACATTAAGAGAAGATGCTATCCAGATTTTAGATGCAGTTGGGATTAAGCTTTTACAATATGATGAAAATAGAATTAAGATTGAAGGTCATACTGATACAGTACCTATGAAGTCGGCACAGTTTCCAAACAACTGGTACTTGTCGGCAGCCAGAGCCATTACTGTGGCTGAGTATTATATCAATGAAAAGGATTTTGACCCAAAAAGATTATCAGCAGAAGGATTTGGAGAATATTCTCCAATAGCCGCAAATGATACTGCGGAAGGAAGAATGAAAAACAGGAGAATAGAGATTAAGATTTTAAGCAGTATACATAATGATAAAGCTCAAAATAATGACTAGTTGGATTATGAAGGCGTATTTACAATATGTGTATAAGCTTTTAATATAATGGCAAAGATGTAAAAGCAGGATGAAGTTTTGTAATAATTTATAATGAATAATTTATTAAATTTGATTAAAAGCTATTATTAATTAGATGAGAAGGTGCTTACATGGGTAACAAGGCAGTGGTTTTAGGAACAAATTACTATATTGCACTTAGTGCAATTCGATGTTTAGGTATACATGGGGTAGAAGTAGTAGCTATGGACTATTCAGAGAAAGATACCTATGCTGCTAAATCAAAATACCTTTCTGAAAGATTAATCGTACCTCATTATAAAAAGGATACAAAAAGATTCATAGAATTTTTAATAGATTACGCTAAAAAACAGGATAGTCCTCCTGTTCTTATACCATGTCATGACTTGCAAGTAGAAGTTATAGACGAACATTTAGAAGAGCTTAAGAAATATTATCTTATTCCTCAAACTGAACCAGGCTTATGGACAAAAGTCATGGACAAAGGCTCGCTTTATCAATTAGCATTAGAGCATGGAGTGCCAGTACCAGAAACCGTCACACTAGATGAGGAAAACTTTTTAGAAAAAGTTGAGAATACAGTCAAATATCCTTGTATTGTTAAGCCTGTAGAATCTCCTTCTTTTGTTGCAGTATTTAGGAGAAAACTATTTAAAGTGCATAATAGAGAAGAATTAGAAGCAGCACTAGGCAAGGCAAAGGATGCTGGATTAGAGGTTATTATTCAAAGAATTATACCAGGCTTTGATGACCATATGTATACATTTGATGCTTATTTAAATCAAGATGCAAAGGTAACCCATTGGTCTACATGTCAAAAATATAGGCAATTCCCTATTAACTTTGGAGCTTCTGTTTATACTGGTCATAAATATGTACCAGAGCTTTATGAAATAGGGGCAAAGTTCTTTGAGGGAATAAAATACAAGGGTTTTGCAGAGATAGAGTTTAAAAAAGACTGTGAAACAGGAAAGTTTTACATGATAGAAGTAAACGCTAGAATAACTAACTTTAACAATTTATTATACAAGCTTGGATTAAACATACCATATATAACCTATAGAGAGATGATTGGAGAACCATTAGAGCCAAAATCATTTAAGGAAGATCAGAACCTAGTGTTCTGGTATGCATATGAGGATTTACTAGCTATTAGAGATTATATTAAAGCTGGACAACTTACCTTTGGTGAAATTTTCAAATCCTTATTTAGACCAAAAGCCTATGCAATATGGGACTGGAAGGACCCTATGCCAGCTTTCTCATATGCAGGAATAATAATGGGTAAAGTATTTAGGAAGATTTTTAAAACAAAAGATTAAATTTAACTGCTCCTTAGGAGGTATGAGATAAATGCTTTTAAATGAAGTGATTAAAGAACTTGACTATATAAAAATAGTAGGTGACTTAAAGAAAGAGATTAATGGGATAGTCTATGATTCTAGAGAAGTAAAGGATAACTATATTTTTGTTGCCATACCTGGTTTTACTGTAGATGGACATAATTTTATTGAAAAAGCTGTAGGTAATGGAGCCAGTGTACTGATAGTTGAAAAGGATATAGATGTAAATACAGATAGTATTACTATCCTAAAGGTTAAGAGCTCAAGAAAGGCTTTAGCAAAGATATCATCTAACTATTATGACAATCCTACTAAAAAAATCAATATGATAGGAATAACTGGAACTAATGGAAAAACATCAACTTCTTTTTTAATAAAATCTATATTTGAGCATGCCAATAGGCATATAGACCTTATTGGCACTATTGGAAGTGTCATTGGAAACAAGCTGGCAAAGACGAATAATACTACTCCAGAATCTCTTAATTTACAACAAATGTTTTCAGAAATGGTAAGCATTAATACTGAGAATTGCATTATGGAAGTATCATCACATGCACTAAGTCTAGATAGAGTAGCAGAATGTGATTTTAATACAGGTATATATACAAATCTTACACCTGATCACTTAGAGCTCCATAATAATATGGAAGAATATTTTTATGCAAAGGCAAAGCTATTTAAAATGACAAAGGATTTCAATATTATCAATATAGATGATGATTATGGTAAAAGACTAGTAGAAGAAGTGAAAAATGACAAGGCTAAGACCATAACATATGGAATAGATAATAAGGCTGATATTTATGCATCGAATATTTGCTATGATTCTGAATTTACAAGATTTATAGCCAATACTCCAAATGGAAGTACAGAAGTTATAGTAAATTTTCCAGGAAAGATTTACGTATACAACAGCTTAGCAGCTATAGCCTGTGCATATTGTAACAATATAGAGCTAAAGTACATTCAAGAGGGAATTGAAGCAGTAAAGGACATAAAAGGACGATTTGAAGTAGTATATAAGGATAAGGATTATAAAATAATAGTGGATTTTGCACACACAGAAGACGGCTTAGAAAAAGCCTTATCAGCTATAAAACCATTTACAAAGGGCAGACTCATTTTAGTATTTGGAGTTTATGCAGCTCCAGGAGAAAAAGGAAAAACTAAACGCTACGCCATGGGTAAAGTAGCTGCCAAATATTCAGATATAGCAGTTGTTACATCTGATAACCCTAAAGAACAAGACCCTAACTCTATCATCAAGGAAATTACCGAATCTATAAAAGAGCATAATGGCACTTATATATCCTTTGTAGATAGAAAGGAAGCAATTAAATATGCTATTGAAATAAGCAGAAAGGACGATGTCATATTTATTGCAGGTAAAGGTCATGAAACCTCTCAAAAAATTGGGAAAATTGAAGTGCCTTTTAATGAATCAGAAATTATAGCAGAAATTATGAAAAACAGTAGAAAGAAGACAAGTTAGCATAAAATTTTAAATAAATAGAAAGAAGGTGATGGAAATGTGTGGTTTTGTGGGGTTTGCTGATGCTGTATTGGCTATAGATAAAGAAAAAGTTATAAAAGACATGATGGATACTATAATCCATAGAGGTCCTGATAGTGGAGGGACATTTATTGATAAAAGTGTTACATTTGGTTTTAGACGACTTAAAATCATTGATTTATCAGAGGAAGCAAGTCAGCCAATGTATAATGAGGATAAGACTTGTGTCATGATATTTAATGGTGAGATATATAATTATCAGGAGCTAAGAAGTGAACTCCAAGATAAGGGACATACTTTTTTAAGTAATACAGATAGCGAAGTGATTATACATGGCTACGAGGAGTATGGTCCAGATATAGTTCATAAATTAAGAGGGATGTTTGCTTTTTCAATATGGGATACTAAAAAAGAAGAAATGTTTTTAGCTAGAGATAACTTTGGGATAAAACCTTTGTATTACACTCAAAACACTAAGGACAATTCATTTATTTTTGGCTCAGAAATAAAGTCTTTTTTAAAGCATCCAGCATTTATTAAAGAATTAAATAAGAATGCATTAAGACCTTATCTTACTTTCCAGTATCCAGTTCTTGATGAAACCTTTTTTAAAGGTGTATACAAGCTTAAGCCAGCTCACTATATGATATATAGAAAAGGAAAGATAGAGATAAGACCTTACTGGGATCCAATGTATGATGAAAAGGAAAATAGTCTAGAGCATTATGTGGATAAAATAAAAGAGACTGTAGCAGAGTCAGTTAAGTATCATAGAATTAGCGATGTAAATGTAGGCTCGTTTTTATCAGGTGGAGTAGATTCAAGCTATATTACTTCATTGCTTATGCCTAACAAGACCTTTTCAGTAGGCTTTAGTGATTATGAAAAAATATTTAATGAAACAAATCTAGCTAAGGACTTATCGGACATACTTGGCATAGAGAATCACAGAAAGTTCATAACAGCAGAAGAAGCCTTTGAAGCGATATCAACTATTCAGTATCACATGGACGAGCCACAGTCAAATCCATCAGTTGTGCCTTTGTACTTTTTAGCACAGCTTGCAAGGGAACATGTTACAGTAGTGCTGTCAGGTGAAGGTGCGGATGAATTATTTGGAGGATACGCTTGGTATGAGACAACTCCATCAATGGGAAAATACAAGAAAATACCTAATTTTATACGTCGTCCAGTTTCATTAGTGTGTAAGAACCTACCTAAGAATAGGATAACTAACTTCTTAGTGAAAGGCGGACAAAGAGTAGAAGAGTGGTTTATAGGACAGGCCAAGGTTTTTGAAGAAGACCATGCATTAAAGGTTTTAAAAGATGAGTACAAAAATGGTCCTTCTGTGGGGAGCATTACAAAAAAAGTCTATGATAAGGTAAAAGACCAAAATGACGTTTCTAAGATGCAGTATCTTGACATGAACTTATGGATGCCTGGAGATATTCTTTTGAAGGCTGACAAAATGAGCTCAGCTCATTCAATAGAGCTTAGAGTTCCTTTTCTAGATAAAGAAGTCATGGCATTAGCTTCTCAAATACCTGTAAAATATCGTGTTAATGATAAAAACAGTAAATATGCTTTGAGAATTGCTGCAAAAGATACATTGCCAATTGAATGGGCAAATAGAACTAAGATAGGCTTTCCAGTACCAATCAGACATTGGCTAAAAGAAGAAAAATATTATAATATGGTAAAAGAAATGTTTAAGTCAGATATATCAAAGGAATTCTTCAATATTGAGGAGATTGTAAAATTAGCCGAAGAGCATTATACTGGCAAAGAGAACCACGCTAGACAAATTTGGACTATTTATGTTTTTCTAGTATGGTATAAAAAGTTTTTCGTAGAATTGTAATAATCATTATAAATTAAAATGCATCGGTGGATAATATTTCTGCCTGATGCATTGTTTTTTGAAAAGAATTATTTTGTAATATAATTAAAGCATCAAATCATTTACAGCTTATCCTTAAATATCTTAATACATTTAGTTACCTTTTTTATACTATCTATAGAAAGCTTGTCTACTTCATAAAAAAGCTTCTCTAAAGCATCAGCTTTATTCGCAAAATAAATAGAATCTTCCTCCTTGACTCTGGAGTAAGTTTTCATAGTATCGCTTTTTAATGAATGTCTAATGGCAGTAGCACCTAGTAGATAATCTATTGAAACATTAAACAATCCTGCAATTTTTAGAATAAGCTCTGGATCATTTGGAAACCTTGTTCCTTTTTCATAATTGCCAACGGATTGTCTACTAATATTTAATTTTTCCGCCAGCTCACTTTGAGTTAAATTTTCTTCTTCTCTAAGAAGTTTCAATCGCTCTGAAAAGTTCATAAAATCACCTCTTAAATATCCTAACATAAAAATAAATATACTAATTATAATGCTACAAAAAGAGGAGTTATGTGATATAATACATACATATGAATACACAAAAAAAGAAAACTGAAAATGTTATGCTTAGAAGTTTTATAAGAAAATTAGACGATTTGATTTCAGAAGAAGACGAGGCATTGACAAATATTACATATGAAGAATTAAAAGAAGCATTAGAAGAAATAGGCAAGGATTTAGTCTATAATTATTTAATATTTGAAAAGGAGGTCAGTTTTGAGGTTTTTTTGTCAAATTTAAAAATATATTTAAACATCATTAAAAATAGGCTTTAACAGAGAATTTATTAAAATTAATATTATTATGGAACTTTCACTGAATAACTCCGTCAAATTACTGTAAGCAATAAAAAACACAGAAAAGAAGGGAGAATTCAAATGAAAAGACCAATTAAACTTGTCGGAGTATTATCTCTAGCACTAGCAATCTCGTCAGGTGTTACACCAATCTATGCCTCAATGGGTGAAGAACCAATAGCTATAGAAGAAAATTCCTTGATTCCTGAATATAAGACTATTTCAGCGACTGATAAATGGGAAGATAAGATAAATTATATGAGTTTTGAGGGTGTAGTTAAAGAAATTAAGCAGTTGGAAGAGTACGTATATGTATCATTAGCAGATGGAAACACAGATGAGATTATTGGAGTATTTAGTTTATCAGAAGAAACTATGATAGTAGATCAAGCAACAGGAGAAACTATTAAAAGCTCAGAATTAAAAGAAGGTCAGAAGCTTACTGGTTATTGTAGGAAAGACATGCCAATGATATTGATATATCCGCCTAGAATTAGTCCAGAGCTAGTTGTTGTAAAGGATGAAGAAGAAAAAAGCTTTGTTAAGCACTCTAATTTTAATGATGAGCTAGTAAGTGCAGACAATTCACTAAAGCTTAATATTTCAGAGGATACTGTTATAACAAATCAACTTGGAGAAGAGTATGAAGCAGAACAGCTATACAATGAAGACCTAGTAGTTTTCTATACAGTGACTACTAGAAGTATACCTGCACAGACAAACCCAAGTAAAATAATAGTACTTAAAAAACAATCACAGGAAAATATAGTAACACCAGATGAGAATGATGAAATTTCAGATATTGATGAAAGCAATGAAATAGATAAGATTGCCGAGATGATTAAAGAAGACAGCTATAAAAAAGACGAAGCTGTAATGGTGCCTCTAAGAAAAATAGCTGAGCATTTAGGCTATGAGATTGAATGGAATAATGAAAATAGAAGCATCATTTTAAAAAAGGAAAATGCTTCATTTACACTGACTATCGGAAAAGAGGATTATGGATATAACAAGAGTCTAGGAAAATTTGAACAAGCACCAGAATTAAGCAATGGAAAGACTTATGTTACTCAATCTTTTATAGACAGATTAAGATAATTTAGAAACAATAAACCTCTTAGATTTACCGATTTGGGAAATCTAAGAGGTTGTTTTACTCCATATGGAAGTCCTAATTTTCCTTATTATAGACTCTTCGCAAAATGTATCTCAAAAGAGTTACCTTATAAAATGCTTTCAAATGAAAGCATATTTGAAAGTTTATGATTATAATCCTATTGGATTATTGCAAGTATGATAATATAATAATTATAATAAAAAGATGAAGTATTATTATATGTTTACTTATACTAATATATTATAGTATTTGAATAATAGTCTATATAAAATACTATTAAGTGGATAACTTATAATCGGATTAGTATGAAATGACATTATTAGGCATAGTATTATGCAGTAAGGGGGGGTTTTATGGATTTTTTAGCAGGCTTTTTAAAGGGGATAGCTTTAAGCATAGGAGCTATTGCACCAGGAGTAAGTGGAGGCACTCTTGCAGTAATATTCGGTATTTATGAGAGAATTACAGAAACTATTGCACATGTTTTCAGGAACTTTAAAAATAATGTAGTTTTCTTTCTTCCAATAGCCCTAGGTGGAGGTTTTGGAATTTTAATTTTTAGTAGGATTATAAATTACTTATTTACTGATTATAATATTGAAGTGAAGTATCTTTTTATTGGACTTATAATAGGGACATTTCCAACTCTGTTCAAACAAGCTAACAGGAAAGGCTTTAAATATACATACCTAATAGCATTTATAATTACATTGGGAATTACTGTTACCTTTTCCGTCTTAAATAGTAAAGTATTGGATATAATGCCAAATAGCAATGGAGGAATAATACAGCTGCTTATATACGGTTCAGTTATTGGATTTGGGACAATAATACCTGGCATAAGCGCATCATTTATTCTAATGTATATGGGAGCATACGAGCTAGTCCTTGATAGTATAGCAAATATAAATATACCAATACTTATTCCTATAGGCATAGGCTTTGTACTCAGTATTATCCTATTTGCCAAGCTAATCAGCTGGCTATTTGAAAAAGCTTACGGATATACAAACTATGCAGTATTAGGCTTTGCCATAGGTTCAATTGTCCCAATATTTCCTGGCTTCATATTTGGGTTCAGATATTTAATAGGTGTAGCTCTATTTATACTAGGGCTCTGTTTATCTTTATATTTAAGCAGGTACGAAAAGATAAAATAAAGCCTTGTATAAGGAGATTGCTGAAAAACGTTAGTATATTAGAGGTGACTTATGAAAAACAGAATTTTTAATGGATTCCAACTTAAAATGCTTATGGCTATACTAATGCTAGTGGACCATATTGCTCAATTTATACCTGATATTCCTATTTGGTTTCATTATCTGGGTAGAATTGTTGCGCCGATATTCTTTTTTATTCTTGTGGAAGGATTTATACACACAAGTAATAGGCAGAATTATATGAAAAGACTGTTTATATGGGGAGCTGTTATGTTTGGAGGGTCTTGGCTTTTAGAGCTTATACTTCCCTATGACCAATATATACCTAACAACATATTTCTCTCACTAGCTTCTTGTTTTGCTCTTTTGTATATCATCGACCTTCATAGGATAACCGAAGATAGCAAAGTTAAGATTAAACTAACTATTTATGTTATAATAATTGGATTTTTAGCCTTATTTACAGAGGCTTCTTTTATAGGTATAGGAATGACCCTTATATTTTATTACTTTAGAAAGAACAAGCTAGCACTTTCAATTTCATATATAGCTTTATCCAGCTTATTTGCATTTGGTGGTTTTTCCTATGAAAACTTATTTTTGTTAAATTATCAGTGGATGATGGTGTTTTCCCTTCCATTTATACTTTTGTACAATGGTGAAAGGGGAAGGAGCTTAAAATATTTCTTTTACGTTTTCTATCCAGCACATATTTGGGCATTATATATAATAGGGTATTTTTTGAGTAAATGAGAAGCATAATTGATAAAAGCTTTATTCTATAAAATAACAAAGGATGAATGAATATGAAAAAAAGAAAAATTTATGTCTGTACAGTGTATATATTAGTTCTGCTTCTATTATTAGGATGCTCTAAATTGGATAATGGTAAAAACTCAGCAGAAGATGGCTTGCCTAATTCAGAGGATATGCATGACAAAGAAAATAATGAGCCTCCCGTTGAGAAAATAGACCCAATAAAGGAGCAAATAAAGGAGATGTCTATTGAGGAAAAGATAGGTCAAATAGTCGTGGTTGGACTTGAAGGCTATACCCTTGATGATAATTCAAGAAAAATGATTGAAGAGTATCTTGTTGGAGGAATTATAATATTTGGAAAGAATGTAGAAAGCTCTGACCAGCTATTGACTTTGATTAATTCCATAAAGGAAGCTAATTCTAAAAATAGTATACCTCTATTCATTTCTGTAGATGAGGAGGGGGGAAGAGTTAGCAGGATGCCTAAAGAAATCAAAAAGCTTCCCACAAGTGGGAAAATAGGACAGTTAAATAATAAGGAGCTTTCCTATGATATTGGAACTGTATTAGCAGAGGAGCTAAAAATGTTTGGCTTTAATATGGATTATGCACCCGTTTTAGATATAAATAGCAATCCCAAAAATCCAGTAATAGGAGATAGAGCCTTTGGTGCAGATTCTAAAATAGTAAGTGACCTAGGAATACAGACCATGAAGGGCATACAGTCTGAGGGAGTGATTTCAGTTGTGAAACATTTCCCAGGACATGGAGATACCTCCGTTGACTCTCATATAGGATTGCCTACCATAGAACATAATTTAGAAAGGCTTAAAGACTTTGAACTGGTTCCATTTAAAGCAGCAATAGAAAATGGGGCAGATGCAGTTATGGTGGCTCATATCTTATTAAATGAAATAGATCCCGATTATCCATCTTCTTTATCAAAAGCTATAATAACTGATATTTTAAGGAAGGATTTAGGATTTAATGGAGTAGTTATCTCAGATGATATGACTATGGGGGCCATAGTTGAGAACTATAAAATAGGAGATGCTGCCGTAAAGGCAATAGATGCTGGAAGTGATATTGTATTAGTAGCCCATGGCTTTGAAAATGGCTTAGCTGTCATAAACTCTATAAAAGAAGCTTTGACAAATGGAACAATGTCAGAAGAAAGACTGAATGAAAGTGTCTATAGAATATTAAATTTAAAGCAAAAGTATAATATAACTGATGATGTAAACCATAGTATTGATATTGAAGCTATTAACAATAAAATTAGTGAAATACTTGAGTAAGGCAGGGAAAGACAGCCCGATATTTCACTTGTCTTGTTGCATAGAAGAAGAACAGAATCCGATTTTTCTTATAGTCTAGTACTTAGCTATAAGAAAAATCGGATTTTTAATTGTGCTTGACATTTACGGTATAAATATATAAAATAATACATAGATAATCTATGTATAGTATATCTATGTATGGAGGTGTTATTGTGAAAATAAGTAAGGAACTATTAAAGGGAAGCACAAGTATATTGATTTTAAGTCTTTTAAACAGGCGTTCAATGTATGGGTATGAGATGATTAGAGAAATCGAAGACAGGTCAGAAAATATTTTTTCTTTTAAAGAAGGAACTCTATATCCATTGCTTCATGTCCTCGAGAAAGAAAAGATGATTGAATCCTACTGGGAGGACACTGAAAGCAAAAGGAAGAGAAAATATTATAGAATTACTGATACTGGTAGGAAGTTGTTAAGCCAAAAGGAAAAAGAATGGAAGATATTTACAAAGGCTGTAGAGCAAGTATTATGGGAGGGACTTATATGGGCTTAGAAGATAATAAAAGAGTAGCTAATTTTCTCACGAAGGTTTGCGGTAAAATCAAAAATAAAAAGCTGCATAATGAAATAAGACTTGAATTTCTAAATCATATAGAGGAGCTGTATGCTGCGAACACACGAAAGGGAATGTCTGAGGACATGGCTATAGAAGAAGCCTTGAGATATATGGGTGATGGCGACATAGTTGGAAAGAGGCTTAATAAAATACATAGACAGTGGCCAGATTGGGCAATTATTGGAGGAGCAGCTTTATTAGCCGTATTTGGAGTTATACTTATGTATCTGATTGAAGCTAATGGAGCATTGTATCGAAATAATGGTATATTTAAAGACAGTGTATTTCATGTAATCTTAGGATTAGTAGCTTTATTAGGGTTCAATCTATTTGATTATAGAATATTAAAGAGATATTCTAAATATATCTATGGGGTAACTATTATAGCATGGATATTTTTCATTAACACAGGAGCTTATGTTAATGGGAAGCTTTACTTTATTGCAGGTATTGGGTTAAACTTCATGCCAATGGTAATAGTGCCTCTAATTGTGTCTTTAGCAGGTTTATTTGATGTATGGGATTGGAATGATAAAAAAAGACTAATAATTGCAGCAGGCTTAATATTACTGCCTGTATTGCTGTTCTTACGAGCATATTCAATGGCATATATGATAGTTTACTTTATTTCTGTTCTATTAATTCTTTTTATATCTGGATTAAGATTAAAACAAATTGTACCCGTGTTTGTATTAGCTGGTGTTGTTAGTATATTTTTTCTAGTACAAAGACCATATATTCTTAATAGAGTACTAACATTTTTGAATCCTTGGAATGACCCTGATGGAGCTGGCTGGCTACATATTCAAATGGGCAAGCTTATAAAATCAGCAGGAATATTTGGGAAAGGATTTGAATTTGACCCTATGCTGCTTCCTTCTGTTGATACAGATTTTGTATTTGCTTATATTATCTACACATTTGGATGGCTGGTAGCTGGAATATTAGTAGCTACCATTGCAGTATTCATAGCTAGAATGATAAAAGGTGCAGGTAAAGTAAATGATAGCTATGGGAAGCTTATTGCAGTTGGATTTATTGGAATACTTTCCACAAGATTCATCTGGAACATTTTAATGACATTAGGTTTACTGCCTATAACGGGCTTAGCATTTCCTTTTTTAAGCTATGGCGGGACTCAGCTTATTATGGACATGATGATTGTAGGATATTTGTCCAATATATATAGAAGAAAAGAGAAAGTGTGTTCAGAAACAGTAATATAACTAATAAAATAAAAAAACTGGTGAATTATATGCTGGCAGTATTCTCAGGGAAGGTCCTTATAATATTACCTTTTAATTTTTAAAAAGTTAATTTTATATAGAAATTACATCAATTATAAAGTATAATAGAATATAAATAAATATATATATTTTAGGAGTGTGATGGGATTTGGACCCTGAGGCCATGTGGAAGACTATTCTTCTAATTGCTTTGCTGTTCTTTTCTGCGGTTTTTTCCGCTTCAGAAACAGCTTTAATGACCTTAAGTAAGATTAGAATTAGAAAAATGGTTGAAGACAATGTGAAAGGCGCAGACACAATTGAAAAGCTAGTAAAGAACCCTAGCAAATTATTAAGCGCTATATTAATCGGTAACAATGTAGTTAATATAGGAGCATCAGCTTTAGCTACATCTATTGCTATTGATATTTACGGTAGCAAAGGAGTAGGTATTGCAACAGGATTAATGACTTTAGCAGTACTAATATTTGGAGAAATAACTCCAAAGTCATTAGCAGCACAAAATTCTGAAAAAGTTGCTTTGATAGTATCAAAATTTATCTATGTATTAACAATTATTTTAAACCCTATAATAGTATTTTTAATGCGTCTTACTAATTTTTTAGTGAGATTGATGGGAGGAAAGGTAGATGATAATCAGCCTTTCATTACAGAAGAAGAACTAAGAACAATAGTTAGCGTAAGTCATGAAGAGGGACTTTTAGAGGGCGATGAAAAGGATATGATTTATAACGTGTTCGAGTTTGGTGATACTCAAGCCAGAGATGTTATGACTACGAGAACGGATATTGTTGCAGTGAAAGCTAATTCATCCTATGAGGATGTTATAAATATTTTTAAACAGGAGCAGTTTTCTAGAATTCCTGTTTATGAAAATACTGTAGACAATATTATTGGGATTTTATATGTAAAGGATTTATTGTTTTTAGAAGATAATAAAGGTGAGTTTGACCTTAAAAAATATATGAGAGAGCCATATTTTACTTATGAATTTAAGCCAACTACAGAGCTTTTTGATGAGATGAGAACAAACAGAGTTCATATGGCTATTGTACTAGATGAATACGGTGGTACTGATGGACTAGTAACTATTGAAGACTTAATTGAAGAAATTGTCGGCGACATAGAAGACGAATACGATAAGCATGTAGATGACATAGAAGTAATAAAAGAAGATGAATACCTAGTCTATGGAAATATTAAAATAGAAGAAGTAAATGAGATGATAGGAACAAGTATTGAATCAGAGGATTTTGACTCAATTGGTGGCTTTGTCATGGGGGTCTTAGGAAGATTACCTGAGTCTGGTGAAGCTATAGAATATGATAATGTCAAGTTTATTGCTGAAATTGTTGAGAAAAATAGAATAGAAAAATTGAGAATATTAACTTAAAAAAACTTGGACTCTAGAACATGTAATATCTTTATTTGACCTGCAATAGTCGATACAGATTTACATTTCTAGAGTTTTTTTATGACCTAATTTGATTTCCTGAATACTTTTATCTGGAAATCAGTGGTAGGTTAAACTCAGGCGAGCGCCAAGTTTATGAAGGGGAGTGAGCAAATAAATTTGTGTTTCGAGACTGAGCCTTGCTTTAGCTTTACATTATTGGGTATATAAAGGGTAAATTATTATTAGAGGCCCTAAAACTTGAATATTAATATATACTTAAATACATATTATATATAGTGATTTATGGGGCAATATAGCTTTAGAGGCTATCTTTAAAAAAATTTTGGGAGGTATGTTATGGGACGTAAAATTACTGAAAAAGTAACTTGGGTGGGAAAAATTGACTGGGAGCTAAGATCATTTCATGGAGAAGAACTTTCTACTCATAGAGGCTCTTCTTACAACTCATACTTAATACGTGACAAAAAGAATGTTCTAATCGATACTGTTTGGCTTCCTTATGCTAAAGAATTTGTTGAAAATTTGAAAAAAGAAATTGACTTAAAGGAAATTGATTACATAATTATAAACCATGGTGAAATAGATCATAGTGGCGCATTACTGGAGCTTATGAAGGAGATACCCGATACACCTATTTATTGTACTGCAAATGGGATTAAGTCTCTTAAAGGCCATTACCATCAGGATTGGAACTTTGTACCGGTAAAAACAGGTGACGAATTAGATTTAGGTGACAGCAAGCTAATCTTTGTTGAGGCAAGAATGCTTCACTGGCCTGACAGCATGTTTACTTATATGACAGGGGAAAATATATTATTCAGCAATGATGCCTTTGGGCAGCATTATGCTTCTGAACATCTATTCAATGATTTAGCAGATCAAAATGAGATATACGAAGAGGCAATAAAATACTATGGAAACATATTAACTCCATTTAGTCCTTTAGTTAGGAAAAAAATAGAGGAGGTTTTAGGCTTTAATCTACCAGTAAATATGATATGTACTAGTCATGGTATTATATGGCGAGATAATCCTACGCAGATTGTAGAAAAATACATGGAATGGGCTAATGATTATCAAGAAAACCAAATAACGCTTTTATATGATACTATGTGGGAAGGAACTAGGAGACTTGGCGAGGCTATTGTAGAAGGTATAAAATCAGTAGACAATAATGTTACAGTAAAGCTGTATAACATCTCAAGATCAGATAAAAATGATATATTAACTGAAGTATTTAAATCAAAGGCTATTTTAGTAGGCAGTCCTACTATTAATAAAGGAATACTACATGGTGCAGCAGCTATACTAGAGATGATAAAGGGTCTTTCATTTAAAAATAAAAAAGCCGTTGCCTTTGGTTGTTATGGCTGGGGTGGAGAATCAGTAAAGCTAATAACAGAAGAGCTAAAAAAAGCTGGGTTTGAGGTTGTAAATGATGGAATAAGAGCTCTATGGAATCCAAATGAGGAGGCAAAGGAACAGGCTAGAGAATTTGGAAAAGAATTGGTATCAAAGCTTTAATGCAAGGAATTCCTTTAAGATTCTTGCTGGAAAGATGTATGATTTATTAAATGACACTAGACTCTTGGGAAAAGCCAAGGCAGAGTTTAATAAGAGAGCTGAGAAAAGAATATACATGAGTACATTGAAATAGAGAAAAATAAATGATATAATTTTAGCATACAACAAAATAACGGAGAAGAGTGAAGAGTGAAAACAGCTAATAAATTTTTTATTAGTTTTCATTACTTCACTCTTTTTTTGACAAAATATACTAAGGAGGCATTAACTTGAAAAAACGAATGAATATAAAAGGGTGGTATATTGTTGCTATTAGTTCTCTTGTAGGTTGCACTATGGCATCATTCATTTCACAATTTTCTATGACTGTAAATCAATTATCTGAAAAACTAGGCCAGACGCAGGAAATTATTTTGTTTAGTGAAGTGTTGAAGTCTTTTACCATTGTTCTAGGTATGCTACTATCAGGAATCGTATACAAAAAACTTCAATTGAAAAAAACATTTATTTTAGCAATTACATTGTTACTAGTGCCACAATTTATAATCCCGTATTCGCCAAATATACAAGTCCTTATCATCTTAAAATTAGTGCAGGGACTTTCTACAATTATTTTTCCTGTTTTTATTTTAAATATTATTGAGTGGATAGATGATAAACAAACAGGATCTGCCACAGCAGTATTTAATGGTCTATTTTATGGTGGGAGCGGAATAGGTGCAACCATTTCTGGATATATTATTCCAAGAATGGGCTGGGAAGCTTCATATATTGTACTCGGAATAATTAGTCTAATATTATGTATTACTTGGTTGCTAACTGTATGTGAAAAGCCTAAAAGTGCTTTCAAAGAAGTTATAAAAGACAATAAAAATGTCAGTGCCACATATTTAGATATATTACGCATGCCAGAAATTTGGCTTCTAATTGTTGGATTACTAGGCTGTACTTGGTCGATGCAGGCTGTGGCTGCGGATATGCCTCTATTTGGAGAATATATTGGTTATAGTGTAGAAGATACAGGCAAAATTATGACTTCTACAGCTATTGGGACTATTATCGCTTCCCTAATATCTGGTAAGGTCTCTGATTATTATGCATTAAGAAATACAAATAAGCCTGCTTCTAGGATAAAAATAATGATGCTAAGTTCAATAATAACACTTGTTTCCTCTTTATTAATT
Organism: Firmicutes bacterium UBA3546; assembly: GCA_002376545.1. Taxonomy (GTDB): domain Bacteria; phylum Bacillota; class Clostridia; order Tissierellales; family Proteiniboraceae; genus Proteiniborus. The sequence continues at coordinate 55,863 of DFOH01000029.1, forward strand.
ATTGTATTAGATTTAAGAAACTTTCATATTTTTTATTTACTAGTTTTACTATTATCATTTGGTGGAGCTTGGGGTTTAGGCGCATTTTATTCCATATTCCCAGAGCTATTTAGAGATGGGATGCTGGAAATAGCACCAGGATTTTCAGGCGGCATAGCAGATATTTCTGTACCATTATCTCCCTTTGTCGTTGGAATTGTTTTTGGCTCAAAAGGCAATTGGGGATTAGGTTGGCTGAGTTGTACAATCATGAGTATTTTAAGTCTATTAGCATGTATTGTCTTATTAATTAGAATTAGAAATAAGAGAAAGTGTATACCTTCAATATTGTAAACAACTAGATTATAGTAAGAAATAATCAAGTGAAATTAATTAAGGCTTATCGAAATCTATCGAAAAAAGTATTGCATCGTATAAATAAATTTGATATAGTTAAATCAAAGTTTAATTAACCATTTTGTCAAATGCCAATTTAATATTTTTGAGTGAAGAGTGAAGAGTGATAAAAACATTGGTAAGCAGTGCTGCCGATGTAATTTATTCGCTCTTTTTTTATTCTATATTTTAAATAATCGCTATAAAAAAACGCTTTCCATTTGGACTCTATATAAAAAAACTAAAGGATTATTAAGGCAACTTAGTAGTTTTTAGATTACATAAATTAAAATTTGGTTTTTAAATATGTCATATGAAAGGGGTTTTAAAATGGCAAATACTGTAGACGTTTCAACTGTATCAAATAGTTTAGGTGTATGGGTATGCGCTTTAATAGCAGTATCAATAGTCCTAATTCAATCAGTTCTTTATGTCAGACTAGCTTTTAGGAACGCCGAGAAAGTTGGATTAACAAAACAACAGTGCGTAAAAGGACTAAGAAGCGGAATAATTAGCTCTATTGGACCTTCAATATCTGTATTTGTTGTAGTATTTGGTATGGCGGCAATAATAGGCGGGCCTTTGACTTGGATGAGACTGTCAATGATAGGTGCTTCTGCAACTGAACTTAGTGCTGCTCAAGTTGGAGCACAAACTCTAGGCGTGGAACTAGGATCTCCAGATTTTGATTTAACTGCCTTAGCTACTTCCTGGTGGACTATGTCAGTTAATGGTTTGGGTTGGCTACTAGTAGTAGCTTTATTTACCCATAGAATGGAGAAGCTAAGGCAGAAAATTGGAGGAGGGGACTCTAAGTGGATTGCAGTATTAGCTGCTGCAGCAACTTTGGGACTATTTGGATATCTATCTGCTCCAAATATATTAGCAGGTGGAGGGAAGCTTGCAGCTGTTTTAGGAGGGGCAGTGTCCATGGCACTACTAAGTAATCTATCAAAAAAAGTAAACTGGCTTAAAGAGTATGCACTTGGTTTTGCACTGATAATTGGAATGGTAGCTGGAACCATAGTAGGATAGGAGGGGAAAAAATATGAACACTAAAAATGTTTCAAATAATTCAGATTTTAATCAAACATGGGTAAGACCATCTATAAAAATTGGAATAACTACAGTAAGTCTGGCAATAATTTTCTCATTTTTACCTAATATATTTCTTTATATTAAATATGGAGTTTTTCCACCTTTATCTATAGCGTTGAAATCTTGGTTAAGTGTAGCAGCAATATTTGGAGCTTTTTATTTTGTGGAGCCATTTTCATATTACCCAATACTTGGTATGACAGGCTCATATATAGGTATTTTATCAGGGAATATAGCTAATGTTAGATTACCTGCATCTGCAACTGCCCAAGCTGCCGTAGGTGTTGAAACTGGAAGTAAGCAAGGTGAAATTATCTCTACATTGGGTATTGCAGGTTCTGTTATAACTAATTTATTCTTCTTAACTATTGCAGTACTAGCAGGCTCATCAATTTTAAGTATATTGCCAAGCTCAATGAAAGTAGCATTTGAGTTTTATACATTACCAGCAATCTTTGGTGCTTTATATGGTCAGTTTTCAATTCAGCAACCTAAAATAGCAATAATTGCCTTGCCTTTATCACTTATAGTCCTTAAATTTACTTCTGCACCTACATGGTTAGTAATTATCATTGCAATCTTTGGCAACATACTTATTTCCAGGTTGCTTTATAAAAAAGGCATTATAAAATAAAAAAGGCTTCTATTTACGGAGAGTTTACAGTAAGGAAAGTTGGACTTTCCTATGGGCTATAAAAAGGTTTAAACTTTTAAAGGAGGATAAAATAAATGAAAGAAAGATTAAAAGAATATTTAAAAGAATTAACTAGCTTAGTTGGAGTATCAGGAAGTGAACAAGAAGTAGCTAAATATATGAAAGAGAAGCTAGAAAAATATGCTGATGAAGTAATCGTAGATCCAAATGGCAACGTTATAGCAGTAAAGTATGGCAAAAAACCCGGTCCCAAGCTAATGATAGCTGCACATTTAGACGAAATAGGATTTTGTGTTAAAAATATTCTTTCTAATGGATTTATTCTGTTTAACAAAATTGGCTCAGCCTCAGATAAAGTACTAGAAGGAAGAAAAGTTCTAGTCAAGGGTAATATACCTGGAATTATTGGTATTAAACCAGGACATTTACAAACACCTGAAGAAACAAAAAAAGTGAACTCAAGTAAAGAATGTTATATTGATGTTGGAGCTTCAACTAGAGAAGAAGTAGAGAGTCTAGGGATTAGTATAGGCGACCCAATTGGATTTAAAAGTGACTTTATGGAAATGGCTAATAAGGATTATATCTGTACAAAATCTATTGATGATAGGGTTAACTGTGCAATATTAATTGAATTATTTAGTCAAATCAAAGATGAAGAGTTTGAAGGAACTGTTTACGGTGTTGCTACAGTTCAAGAAGAAACTGGAATGAAGGGTGCTTTTATGGTTGGAAACAGGATAGAACCTGATTATGCTATAGTAATAGATACTGTACCATCAGGAGACACACCAGACGTCAATGCTGAGAGAGATTTACCTATATATCTAGGTAAGGGGCCTGCATGTATATTAGCAGATGGATTATTACCTGGATTATTGTACACATATTCTCATCCTAGTGTTGTTGAAATTATAAAAGAACAATCAAAGTTGGCAGATGTAAACGTTCAATATGCAACATTAGTGGGTGAAGGATATGCAACAGATGCAGCGCGTTTGTCCTATTCTGCCAATGGAGTACCATGCGCTATGCTAGTTGTCCCTAGGAGGTATTCACATTCACCAGTTGAACTAGTGAATATTAACGATGCATTAGGCTCACTAAAAATATTAGAAAATATTATCAAACAGAATGGTAAAAAAGAAATAAAATTTGTTTAGTATAGTAACTCTATATAAATAGAGAAAATTAATAATAGTTTTATGGTAGAGTGAATTCTGAGCATGAGGGAATAATTATTTGAGTGGAGAGTGAGTAGTTCATGAAAAGCAATGACCAATTTCCTTATAATATTAATGAAAATGATTGTCTAGAAAAGGTAGCATTGACACTTGCTTTAACAAGTAGTAGAGAAGAAGAAGAACATTATAAAAATATATTTACTGAACAAGGTTACTCATGTGTAGTAACTGGAGCGGCTGGTGTAGATTATGACTTAAGAAAGAAGATAGTTAACTCTACCGTAGGAGCATGCTTAAATTCAAAACTAATTGAGAAGAGCACTAAACAGGTACATGCTTTAGTTCATGCTACTGTTGAAGCATGTTATAGTATCAAGTTAGATGTCTCTTTGTGTCAGAGTTTTCAGCTTAAAATAGCAATAGTTAAAAATGATGATTGGATTGCTGTAGCTATTTTTGGAGATATGGCAATACATATGCTATCAAATCATAAGACAGTTGGGCTAGGAGTCATGCATTTTTAGCATAGAATAATGAGAGTCTATACGTCTTAAGCTGATTAGGAGTTTACACGGCAATATAGTTTGAGTTATGAGCTTACTTATATGTAGTTTCTTAACCACTATCTTGTTGTAGTAAACTCTTTGTTTTTTATCATATTTTATAATGGTATACTTTTGGTTATTGCTGCTAAAGAGGCAGTAGGAGCAATTAAATTAATAAGCTTAATCATCAATCAAGACAAGGAGGGTC
>DFOH01000017.1 GCA_002376545.1 Firmicutes bacterium UBA3546
ATCGAAACGTCCCCTTGTCTCTTTTGAAACGTCCCCTTGTCTCTTATATAAATCGGTAAGTTTCCTTTTTTCTTTTTCAACATATTCTCAGCCTGTAAGAAAATAGTTGATTTGCCTGTTCCTTTTCGACCCTTTAATATAACATGATTATCATCTAATACTTGATTAAGAATGCAATCATTTTCAAATAAATCTACATATAGTAATGGTATTAAATTTTTATCATCCTCATCTTTTATATCAGGACGTCCACTTTTAATAAATGATTTAAAAGCATCAGAAATCTTTTTATTAAATGCCATCATTGTTAATTCAGCGTATCCCATAAAATAGCCTCCTTATTATTTAGTTTTTTAACTTTCTACTTTTCTTTTATTATACATGCTTCATTAAAACATCTCCATTATGTTACTTTTTTATATCTACCTTCTTCAGCTTTTCTAGCTATCGTATCAATAGGAATCTATCCTCTATCATCACCAAACTCTACATTTATGTTGATATGTGTGTCTGTTTTTTTGTGGGACAATAAAACAACCGTTTCCACATGCCTTGAGGTGACAATAATGATGTCGTAAGTAGATATTACCCCCTTGGTAGCAGGGTATATTTCTGAAAAGAAACTTTAATATGCATTTTAAAAATATAGAATAGTAAACCTTTTTATTTATTTAAAGACTTATCATAGATATTTTTGATCTAATTTGGCCTTCGTTTATATTTTACAATTTCTTAAAATTGTAAGTAACAAAGCCCTCAAGTTATTTGTTCAACTTACATTAAGCATTTCAGCTAAATGGTTCAAAGAATCTTCACCTCTTAGATACTCTTCAATAACTTCTATTATCTTTATACCTGAAATTTTACTTTTTCTTCCCATAAAAATATGCTCCTCCTTGTATTAAACAGTTTTTATTATTTTAACTGTCTACACTACAAGGGGAGCATATCATAATCACTAGTCGCCTATTTGCTTAATTATTTATCTATATGCTGCGCCGTTTAGTACTTCTGTAAGTGATTCATAGCCTTCCAACGGTCTATTTGCTAGTATGTTTTCTAACTCTTCATCTTCAAATTCTGTTGAAGTTAACTCTATATAAAATTGTAGGCCTTCTCGAAGTTCCTCTATATTAGCAGCTGCGTTTGTGGTATCTATTACTTCTTCCATAATTTCGCTAGCAGCCCATAACATATCCCCTGCTTCTTCTAAATCGGTATATTCAACTAGTCCACTGGCGTCTCTTAAATACATGAATATATATGATAAGTCATCAAACATTATTGGGTCACTATACCATCGAAAAGTTTGTTGTGCAGTTTCGGAAATTATATCTGCATCGTTTGAATTTGAAAATACGGACAGCGCACTTTCTACTAGTGGCAAAGCTTCGTCCATTAATTCATTCAAAATTTCCCTAATGGCGTCTCCGTCAATGTAGTTGTATGAATCCATGTTTAGTTCGTCAAGTTCATTTAGTAACATTTCAATGTCGAAATAGTCTCTTATTTCTATGGTGGATAGTTCGTACTCCATTATAGCTTCGAACATCTGCAAATAACGCAAGCCTTCTTCAATATCCCCTGCAGCGGCAATTAATACTTCTGTTAGTTCGAAATATCCCCCCTTTAGTGGATTTGTTAGTATATTTTCTAACTGGGCATCACTAAAATCTGTTGATGTTAACGAAATGTATTCGTCCAAAAGTGTTCGAAGTTCTTCTATATTCTCTGCATAGTTTGCTGCTTCTATTACATCCCACATAATCTCGTCAGCTATGGCAAGTATTTCTTCTACTTGGTTCAAATCAGAGAATTCATATGTTACTATGTCATCTCTTACTAGTATAAATAATCTTGACAAATCATCTAACTTTGTTTTAACTTCAAGACTATACCAACCAAATACTTTTGCTGTCAGTTCAGAAATTATGTCTATATCAGTTGTATGCGTAAATTCTTCCAAAATATAATCCATTAAATCATTCATCATGTTGTTCAACTCTGTCCGAATAGAATCACCGTCGATGTAGTTGTATGCTTCTGGGCTTAGTCCGTAGTCAAGCCAAGATAGAAATCCTGTAATAATTTCATAAGAGTCTACTGTTAAGGTTGATAGTGCATTTTCCTTCATTGCTTCAAAAGAAACTAGATATTCTTTACCCTCAATTGTATAGTCGAATTCTATTGACTCTAATGATTCTAATGTCTCTTTAATTTGTGATATTGATTCATAGCCTTCTGGTGGGGTTAAAACAATTAGCATGTGTATTTCTTCTTCGTATAGTTCTATATCAAGTAGTTCTCCCAATGCACCTACTTCAGTTACTTTTGTATTATATGATCCATTGTTTATATTGTTTAGAATTTCTAAATAGTTTAATGTTTTTTCTCCAATAAGTTCAGTATAAACATTAAATAGCTCTTGAGATAGTTCTGTTTCCTCAGGTCTTGATAATATGAAAAATTTTGCTATTTCTGTCTGCTGAATATCACTGAGACTGTCAAATACATTTGTATCGTCTAACTTAAGTGGTGCTAGAAGGTTGAATAGTTCTCGCATATTAGCTTCATCATTAGTTAATTGCACGTCTCTTGTCCATCTATGAATCAGACATATATCTTCTATTTCCTTGTATCTTTCACCATACTCTAACATGAACTTATCAATGTTTTTTTCTGAAAAGTTAGACAAATCTTCTGTCAGTTCACCTATAGCCCTTATGTGTGATATGTCTATGTCTTCATCGGCTCTATTTAATATTTCGGAGTATTTGTTGATAAATGTTAAAAACTCTGCGTCCTTGGGCGCTTCATTTACTGTTACCGTTGCTGTTAAATATGCTGCAGTTCCTGTCCAGTTAGCTGGTAGCGTTAATACGCCTGTTGCTTGGTATGCTCCTGCTATATTCCCATCATAATCTTTCATCTTCCATTCGATTGCTGCTGTTCCTATTTCACTTTTGCTACCTGTTATTTCTACTGTTGTAGCTAACTTCGCTTTTGCGGCTGATGCTTCTGTTCCATAGTTCACGGTGATGTCAAAGTTTTCTTCTGCTGTGGTTGCATACTTGATCGGCCTAGATGGTATATAATCATCATCTCTCTCATTTGAGCTGCTAGATTTACTTACCTTTTTTATATTGTCAATTGCATCTTCTAGTTTTTCCAAAATTCCATCTACTTCTTCTTGGATTGCATTTTCATCCTCAAAAATTTCGATTGCTAATTCAAGAACTTCTTTTAACTTATCCCAAGTCGTTTTTGCATAGTCATCTTTATCAAGATCTTTTGCTTCTCCAATAAGTGCTTTAAGCTCTGATTTATCTGTCGTTACCTTTACTATATCGTCTAAGTTATTTAAAACATTATTTATTATTGTAACTACTTCTGCTCTTGTTATATTAGAGTTTGGTCTAAAGGTACCATCTGGGTAACCACTTAGTATTCCTTTCTCTACCATTGTGCCAATAATGCCTGATATATTTTTAGAAATTATGAAAGAATCATTAAATGTCGTTATAAATGTTGAAGTATTATCAATGTTATATACTACTCCAATAATCCTAGCAACTTCCTGTCTAGTGATATACTCATTTGGTGATAACAAAGTATCTGGAGTTATGTATCCTGCTGCTAATGCTTTAGCTACATGACCAAAAAACCAGTCTGTTGGAAAGACATCTAAATATGTGACTTCTGCCTTTTCCTCAAAGCCTAACAACTCATTGATTACCTTGTAAAACTCTGCTTTTGTCATTGAATTATCTGGTCTAAATGTTCCATCTGGGTATCCGCTAAGTACACCTTTTGCTACTAAATAGCTAATAGCTTCTTCTGCCCAATGACTTCCTATACCTGTCATTTGTGCAAATGATGTAACACTTAAGGATAAAATAAGTGTTATAGCTAAGAGTAGCGAAATGAATTTCCTCATATTAATCCCCCTCTTATAATAGTATTTGGGTTGTGGTTTTCTTCTACCCTTTCTTTTTTTATCACCTTCTTTTACAAAAAGTAATGTTTTCTGTAATTGCTTTAATAATTTGAATGACTATGGTATAATTATTATAATAGTTAATATGACTACAGTCACATACTGTAGTCAGTATATCATATTATATATTTTTAAGTCAAATGAAGGAGAAAAATTATGAAAAAAGAAAGTATGAACAAAAGACAGCAAAAAGCTGTTGAGACAAAAAATAAAATCTATGAAACTGCTAAACATTTGATTAAAGAATATGGAATAGAAAATGTAAGTGTAGATTCAATCGTTGAAACAGCAGGGGTATCCAAAGGGGCCTTTTATGTTCACTTTAAATCTAAGGATGAAGTATTGACAACTCTGGTCAATGATTACACAAATATAGCAGATTTGGATTATAAATCCTTTTTGTTAACACTTTCCGACCATGAGTCCATCTTTGATATTCTAACACAATTAGTTGGAGAAATCTCCGACTTTATTGAGCATAGTATTGGATTGGATAATATGAGGGCACTCTATAAAGCTCACTTATCAAAAACTGTGGATACAACATCTGCAATGAGCTATAACAGAGAGATCGACAAATTGTTTAGAGAAGTATTGGAAAGAGGAGTTAATCAGGGTGAGGTAAGAGAAGACATACCTGTTGATTTAATAGCAAAACACTTAATTCTATCCATGAGAGGTGCTATTTTTGAATGGTGTGTCCGATATCCGGATTTCAATTTGAAGGAGCAGGTTCTGGTTCATTATAAAATACTTCTGTACGGTTTGAAAAAGTAAATCAAAAAATTCAGACACAGTTTCGCAAGCTTAATTGTGTCTGAATTGTCGGGCAACTGCTCTTCTTTATTTTTCAAATTGCTTATTTAATTCTCGAGTTAAGACTGTTTTGCTATTTTCTCGTTGCAACAGGATTGTGGATTCCACATGCCTTGAGAGTACAATAATGATGTCATAAGTATCTAGTACCCCCTTGGCGACAGGGTGTATTTCTGAATAAAACTTTAAAATGCATTTTAAAAATGTCAAGCCTTTATAAGATAATTTAAATTTATAATAGATAATTTCCAAATGACTCGACCATATTTTATACTTTACAATTCACCTAAAATTGTAAGCAACAAAACCCTCAAATGGTTATCTTTGAAGGCTTTGTTCGTCACAATTTATTTCATTGTTATTCCAGCATTCTCTATATTTTAAGTATCTCTTTTATAAAATATTCTCTACTTCTCCGCCATAGCTATGCTAGTTGATTTATTTTCTTTTTAAGCAGGTCGTTTATTACAAGTTTTTTTAATACCAAGTTTGATTTGGGAGGACTAATTATAAAATGCCAAAATATAAAAACTTGAAGAAGTGTTATCGCAATTATAGGTACTCCGACAAAGTAGTATTTCATCAGTGAATTAACATCATATTTATCTGTTGATAAATCTGCAGAAAGAAAAGTATTCATCATACCGATAGTACTGGTTGTTATTAAAAACAATACTGGCACCAAATATTTATCCCAAAATCCTGTTCTATTGCTATCGCTTAACCCTTGCTCTATAAGAATTAACTCTCGTCTTAAATCATCAATACTATAACTTCGGAAAGCTTCTTCGTAGAAATAAACCTCCCTATGTGAATATTTCACACCTTCTGTTTCAATTAATTTTATATCATCTATCATAAATTTTACATGGAACGAATTTCTTTTTCCAAACCATATTTTCCATAGCTTTTTCATATCATTTGTAAGCGTATAATAATTGAT
>DFOH01000006.1 GCA_002376545.1 Firmicutes bacterium UBA3546
TTTTACTAGCACAACAGGTTACTTTAGATTAATATAGTAACAGTTAAAAAAATGTTATATGGATGGTTTACTAGGCTTTTTAGTTAATAATCTGTAGAGTATATGTGTTAAAGAATTATGTTTTGATACACTATAATTTCAAATAAAATAGACCCAAGATATCATCTGATATATTAGGTCTATTTATAGTTGCTACATTTATTCTGACAACAGCCTTTTCTCTCCAGTTATCTCCTGTATAGGCTTGATATTTTGTGTTACTTCGACAGTTCCCATGTACTCCCCATTTGTATCTCTTACTGCAAAGTATCTAATGTAGATATATTCTCCCCTGAGTTTTATCCAAAAGCTTTCATTATCTTTCTCCCCGCTTTTGAAATCATCTAGTATTTTCTCTACTGTTTTAACGCTAGCATGAGGATGACAGTTTTGTACTGTACGTCCTATCACTGATTTAGTTCTTGGGAAGAATCTTTCTGCTGGTTGAGAGAAGTATTTTACTATATCATCCTTGTCTATAAAGGTTATATCAAATGGAAGAGTGTTCAATAATGTTTCAAGCTCTTCAACCTTTAATATTCCTGTATCAAACTTAACATATCCAGCAGGGCCACTAGCTGTTTCTTCCTTTACCTGCTTTTCAACAGCTACTCTTTCTGGTCTCCATTTTTCAGTAGGTGCTACTATGCAATAGCCTATTTCTTCACTGTCCTCTGCAATTTTTAACCATTCGTCCTCAGTGAGTACATCTATTAGCATAGGAAGCATTATGTTTTCTTCCTTGAAAATCATATCTAATATTTTAGTTGATATAGCTTCTGCTCTTTTCTCTAATTCCTCCATATCAATATCATCTTGAAGCAATAGAACTTTAAATTCTTTAATATCTCTGCGAATTTCATCGTCTACTCCCCACATGACTTTAGGTGGTGCTGTGATTCCATACTTCTCCATATAAGGGAAAAGTATATTTTCTTTTCTACTATAGTGCTTCTCTATGTCCATTAATAGGTTTACATCTTCTATGATGCTAAACTTTATTTTTCCCATTCTATTAGCTACAAAATCCTTTACTTTAGGAAGTATGCTGTTTTTTAGTAGTTCTTCTAATGCAAAATTCTCTTCTTTAAGTACTCTTACTGGATGACCTGGCTTTTCCTCTTCTTTTGTTTCGCTATGGATTTCCTCAATTGAGCCTTTGAATATTTCAGCATGAACATCACAAAGTCTTTGAATTTCTTCAACTGGCATTCCGTCCTTTATTAAGCCAGCCTCCATTTCAGATATTTCACTGGCAGCTACTCCACTTATAAGATTTGAAAATTGCTCTTTCACATCTTTAGGGTCTTTTCCATCATGGAGCTGCATGATTATCTCTTTTAGTATTGCCTGCCTCTTTTTCTTATTAGGGTCCTCTAATACTTCCCTGTTATTAATTAATTCACTCATTTCTCTTTCCTCCTTTTAAATTATCTCAAATCCATTTTCTTTTAATTTTTCCTTTACCTTTTCTATATCAATGTTTTTCATTTGTGTGCCTTTAGGTATAGTCATTACTCTACCTGCGGTGTTCATCATAATTGGATTCGTTATATCCACAAATCCCAGTTCTCTTAAAATTTCCTTTATCTCTGGGTATTTAGTACATAGTTCATAGATGGTTTCGTCTAAAGATATGCTCTTAGCCATACTATTCCTCCAAATCTATTTTATATATCTAATATACCCTTGTTTTGCTATAAATACTGTGACCCAAATCAATTCTCAATAAAAAAACTGATTATTGAATTATATGTTCAATAATCAGTTTTTTATCTATGTCTACTATTTCAAATATATGAATATTCCTAAAAAGTGCATTACACTTCCACCTAGTACAAATAAATGCCATATTGCATGGTTATATGGAATTTTCTTTATTGAGTAAAATATAGTTCCTAGCGTATATATTATCCCACCTGCTAGCAGCCAAATGAAAAATCCCTTTGGTACTACCTCTAGCATAGGTCTTACGGCAATGACTACTATCCATCCCATAAGTATATACATAAGTACAGAGACCATTTTAAATTTGTCAAATTTGTTGTAGGTAAATATTTTAAAGGCTATTCCAGATAAGGCTATAGTCCATACAGCAGCTAATATTCCTATTCTCCAATATCCTGTCATAGATAGTAATGTAATAGGAGTATAAGTGCCTGCTATGAACAAGAATATTGATGAATGATCAAATACTCTAAGTATCCTTTTTATTTTATCATTTTGGAAGCTATGGTATAGAGTTGAGGATGTATACAGGCAGATAGAGCAAGCTCCATATATGCTAAAGGCTACTATTGATAATGTACTCCTATCCCAGATAGCATATATGAGTAGGATAGTAAGAGTAACTACACTAAACAAAATCCCTATACCATGAGTTATGCTGCTGGCTATTTCCTCCTTTATGGAATAAGCCTTCTTTGAAATTCCACTAGTAGCTTTATTTAACTCCTTCATCAAATCACCTCATCATTAATTATTATATATATCATATCATATAGTTTTAAAAAGCGCTAGTAGTAGTATGTAAAATTATTATATAAAAACCCGCAGTTATCTGCGGGTCCAAGTAGTTTACTATCCTTTAAAATCAACCTTTACAGGTCTTCCTTTTTCATTTAATGTAATCTTAGTAATCTTAACTAATTTTTTCTCATCATTGATTTTATCACATTCAAGTACTTGGTATGTCTTTGAGGTATCTCCATTTGCTTTGTAAACATCACCAATTAATTTAAGGAACGAATATGGATGGTCTGGGTCCTTTAAGCAAATCATTGATGCATTTGGCTTTGACATGGCATCAGTAATTAGCTTCGCATAGTCTATATCCTTAAGATCTCCAATTAAATAGTATCCAGCTTCATCAGCTAGGTCTTCAAAGCTTTTAACCTGCTTCATTGAAGAATTTGCCTTTGCCACAGCACCTATAGTAGCGAAAAGAGGAAGTATTCCCCATCCCTTGTGTCCTGAAACAATAAATGAGTCTTTATTAGCTACTGCTTCTTCAATATAGTTTGCAAATGCTTCTGTCATAAATTCTTGATCAACTAGTTTTTTTAACATTGGATTCATATCATCAACTCCATCAAAAAGTTTATCCATAGATAACAGTCCTAAGGCTCTCTTGAAAGTAGTCTTAGTTTATGATTAATTTCTATGGCTTATTCATATTGTTATTTTTTTATCTAGCAAAATAAAAGTTCAGGTAAGGAGCATGCCTCACCTGAACTCATTATTAATCTTTATTTACTCCATTTTAAGATAAGGTCTTTTGCTGCCTTAGCTTCATCTATTCTTCTAACTGGTGTATTATGCGGAGCCTCTCTTAATATAGCAGGATCCTTTTCTGCTTCTTCAGCTATCTTAATCATAGTTTCTATGAAGCCATCTAGTGTTTCAACACTTTCCGTTTCAGTAGGCTCTACCATTATTGCTTGATCAACAATTAATGGGAAGTATACTGTTGGTGGATGGTATCCATAGTCAAGAAGTCTCTTAGCAATATCTAATGTAGATACCTCTAAGCTTTCTTCCTTCAATCCGCCTAATACAAACTCATGCTTGCATACTTGATCTAGTGGTAAGTAGTAGTGGTCTTTAAGCTTACTCATCATATAGTTTGCGTTAAGTACAGCTGTTTCACTAACTTCCTTAAGTCCCTCTGCACCTAGTGCTAATATATAAGTATATGCTCTTACCAATACTCCGAAATGACCATAAAAGCCTTTTACTTTACCTATTGAATCTGGACAGCCGTAGTTAAAAGTATACTTATCTCCATTCTTTTCTACCATTGGACATGGAAGGAACTTAACTAAGTCTTCTCTAACTCCAACTGGACCGCTTCCAGGTCCTCCGCCACCATGAGGTGTGGAGAATGTCTTGTGTAAATTATAGTGAATTACGTCAAAGCCCATGTCTCCAGGTCTTGTAATTCCCATGATAGCATTCATATTAGCGCCATCATAATATAATAGACCGCCTGCCTCGTGTACTAGGTCAGCTATCTCTTTTATATTCTTCTCAAATAATCCAAGAGTACTTGGATTTGTAAGCATTAAGCCTGCAATTTCATCACTTAATACAGCCTTAAGTGATTCTATATCTACTGCACCATATTTATCTGACTTTATCTCCACTATGTCAAATCCTGCAACCTGTGCACTTGAAGGATTAGTTCCATGAGCTGAATCTGGAACTATTATTTTAGTTCTCTTGCTGTCTCCTCTAGAAGCATGGTAAGCCTTCATAACTAAAAGACCAGTAAGCTCTCCATGTGCTCCAGCTGCTGGTTGTAAAGTTGTTCTAGCCATGCCTGAAACTTCTGAAAGCTGTTTCTCAAGGTTATACATTAACTCTAATGCTCCTTGTACAGTTTCTTCAGGTTGATATGGATGAATATCCGCAAAACCGCTAAGAGCTGCCATATCTTCATTTATCTTAGGATTATATTTCATAGTACATGAGCCTAATGGATAGAATCCTGTGTCTAGCCCATAGTTTTTATTTGAAAGATTAGTGAAATGTCTCACTACATCTACTTCACTTACTTCTGGCAAGTCAACTTCTTTCTCGTTTAAGAATTGGCTTGGTATTATTGAGTCTAGGGGAAGCTCGTTTGTATCTAGTTTTGGAAGACGGTAAGCAGTTCTTCCTTCCTTGGAGATTTCAAATATTAGCTTATCATATTTTTTAATCATACTATATCACCTCCAAAGCGCTAGCTAGTTTATCAATTTCCTCTTTTGTTCTCTTTTCTGTAACACAGAAAAGAAGTCCATTGTTAAACTCTGTATAGTCTTTTCCAAGCTCATATCCACCAAGAATTCCTTTGTTTAGAAGCTCATTATTAACCTTGCTAGCTTCTATATCACTTGTAACTGCGAATTCTTTAAAGAATGGTTGATTATATAATGATTTGAATTTGCCAGATTTTATGATTTCATTGTAAGCATAGTGAGCTTTTTGTGTGCTCTGTAGCGCAACCTCTCTAAGCCCCTTCTTGCCCATTGTAATCATGTATATAGCTGCCATAACCATATTTAATCCTTGGTTTGAACATATATTTGAAGTAGCCTTATATCTTCTTATATGTTGCTCTCTTGCTTGAAGAGTAAGCACAAATGCTCTGTTTCCATCTACATCTGCTGATTGACCAACTATTCTTCCTGGAAGCTTTCTGACAAGCTTCGAAGTTGTAGCTAAAAATCCTAGATGTGGTCCACCAAAGTTAAGTCTATTTCCAAGAGATTGTGCTTCACCCACTACTATATCCACGCCTAAGTCCCCAGGAGTTTTTAATATTCCTAATGAAATAGGATCAGTGTACATAATTAAATTTCCCTTGTTTTCATGAATAATCTTTTCTACTTCTGTTAAATCTTCAATTATTCCAAGGAAGTTTGGACTTTGAACTAAAACTGCTGCAGTGTCCTTGCTTACTAGAGATTTTAATTCTTCTACATCTGTTACTCCGTCAGCCATATCTACTTCTACTAGCTCAATATCTCTTACTGATAGATATGTCTTAAGAACCTTTCTAGTTTCTGGATTAACTGTCTTGGACACAATAACTGATTTACGTCTTGTGTTTTCACAAGCCATTATAGCTGCTTCTGCTGCTGCTGTAGGTCCATCATACATTGATGCATTAGTTACATCCATACCTGTAAGATTAGTTATCATAGTTTGATATTCAAAAATTACTTGTACTGTTCCCTGACTTATTTCAGGTTGATAAGGAGTATATGCAGTATAAAATTCAGACCTCATAGCAAGATGCTTAACTATTGAAGGTATGTAATGATCATACGCTCCTGCTCCTAAAAAGCAAACTAATTCATCTGTACTTTTATTTTTTTCTGCAAGGCTTTTCATATGATTTACAATTTCCATCTCAGACATTGCATCACAAATATTAAGCTTTCTATTCAGCTTTAAATTTTCTGGTATATCTGAGAACAAGTCGCAAACGGAGTTTACGCCAATGCTCTCAAGCATTCGCTTTTTATCAGCCTCCGTATTTGGTATATATCTATGCATACTATTCCTCCTTACTACAGAAGTCTTCGTATTCCTCAGCGTTCATTAAGTCTTCAAGTTCTGATTCATCTGAAAGCTCTACTTTTACAATCCAGTTTGCATATGGATCTTCGTTAAGCAATCCTGGTTCTCCATCTAGCTCCTCATTTGCTTCAACTACTTTTCCTGATACAGGAAGATAAGAATCTGAAGCTGCTTTAACTGATTCAACTACTGAGAAAACATCTCCCTTACTAAGTTCGTCACCAACTTGTGGTAATTCAACATAAACGATTTCCCCTAATTTATGCTGTGCAAAATCTGTAATTCCAATATATGCTTCCTTTCCTTCTACCTTAATCCACTCATGATCGTTTGAATATAAAAGACCTTCTACTATTTTCATAAACATACTCCTCCTTAATTTTTTTATTTATATTATAATATGGTTTTATCTTATTTCTTATAATGCTTTTGATAGAATCTCTTGCTTACTACTTTTGCTTTTAGGCTTCTATTTCTTACTTTAATTTCAATTGGAGTTTCTAGCTCTGTATATTCCATATCAAGCATTGCAAATCCTATATTTTTCTTTAAAGTAGGTGAAAAATATCCTGTTGTTACAAAGCCTATTTGTTTGCCGTCTGCAAAAACCTCATAGCCATGTCTAGGAACGCCTTTGTCTATCATTTCAAATCCTACTATTTTTCTCTTAAGTCCTTCTGCTTTTTGCTTAGCTAAAGCATCTTTTCCTATAAAGTTTTCTTTGTTTAATTTTACAAACATGCCATAGCCTGCTTCTAATGGAGTAATATCTTTACCAAGCTCGTTTCCATAAAGAGGAAGAGTTGCTTCAAATCTTAATGTATCTCTTGCCCCAAGTCCTGCTGGCTTAAGACCATCTTCTTTTCCTGCTTCCATTAGCTTATCCCATAACTCTTCTGCATGTTCATGATCAAAATAGATTTCAAATCCATCTTCACCAGTATATCCTGTTCTAGATACTAAACAATTTGCTCCTGCTACATTTACATCTCTCTTTAAATAGAAGAAGCCTATTTCAGTAAGATCTGTATCTGTAAGCTTTTGAAGGATTTTTTGTGCATTTGGCCCTTGAATAGCTACCTCAGATATATCATCTGAAAGATTCTTAACATTAACATCATAAGCTTTTGCATTTTCATTAATCCAGTCAACGTCTTTTTGAACATTAGCTGCATTAATTACAAGGAAATAATGATCATTTGAGAACTTGTAAACTAAAAGGTCATCTACAACTCCTCCATCTGGGTAACACATAAAACTGTATGCTATTTGATTGTCATTAAGTACTGCAATATCATTTGTAACTAAATATTGTACAAAATCTAATGCCTGTGGTCCTGTTACTTCTACTTCTCCCATGTGTGAAACATCGAAAAGTCCTGCTTGTGTTCTTACTGCCTCATGCTCTTGTGTCAAACCCTCATACTGTACTGGTAATGCCCACCCTGAATAATCTACTACATTTCCACCATATTTAAGATGTGCATTATAAAGTGATGTTTTTCTTGGTTCTGCCAAAATAACTCCTCCTTTCAAATTATAAAGTTACCTTAATTCTACTTATAGCTAATGTTAATTATGCGACTAAATAAAATAATATATTCACCTATATTCATCTAAAAAAATCATAATATAGGTATAATATACCCAAATAAAAAGTAAATCTTACAATAATTAATACAACAAATAATATATAGTAAAAAAGGAATATAACAGCAAAAGAGCATTAGAAAGCCAAGTGCCATTATATTCCTCTGTTTCCTAACCTGAGAGTTTCTGTATTCTATGTAATACATTTCTCCTTCGGCGCCGAAAAATCGGACTCTTCAGAGTTCCATCTGATGACGATACTTTTGCCTGAAAGTTTCTATAAAGATTGGCTCTCTTATATTGCTCCTTCGGCTATCTATTTAAGATATCTCACGCCACCTTCATCTGGTTCCATATATACTTGTTATATGTTAACCTATTCGCCTTAAATCATAATATATTTCTAGTGGAATATCAACAATTGTTATATTTTTAACTTTTGTATTGTTAAATTTTTAACCAATCTCCCCACAAGAATATGCTTATATTATGAATTAAGTTTGTTGGCATAATATCTTATGTCACTTATTTCAGCCATATTTATTTGTTTTATTTATGTTTCTTATAATAAATAATAGTACATTTTATAAAAAATATCAATGATTATTGCTAAATCTTCTTAATTTTTGTTAAAAAATTCACCATATTTTTTCTTTTAGCTATTACTTTTCTGTCGCTTGAAAATAATATATAAAATTATATCTTATTTATGTATAGCTTATAAGCTCATGTTTTGAAAAACTAATTTTCTAATTATATTCACTAAGAATTCGGTACATTTGACCTACCTTCGATTTTCTAATAGAAGCATTCAGAATACCGGATTAGATTATAAAGAGCTTCTGCAATCTGCTTAAAATTCATTTAGGTCAAGTTTATTTAATAAAATGCTGAAGTAGAACTCTCACATTCATTATAAAAAATATGATAGAATAAAAATCATAGTACTATAAATAAAAACAAATCATTAAACTTATAAAACTCTTGGAGGTAAGGCGTATGAGCAATAAATGGTGGTATATGGTTAAAGATTTTCAAATGAAATTTGGACATCCTTATAGGGACACTCCTATGCTTCTTGATACTGATAGGGTATGTAAAAGGTACAACTGGATGCTTGAAGAGATAAACGAATTTAAGGAAGCTAATGATATATATGAACAGGCAGATGCAATGATAGATTTGATGTATTTTGCTTTGGGTACTTTGGTTGAGATGGGAGTCAAGCCCGATAAAATATTTGAGATTGTACATACTGCTAATATGGACAAGCTTTGGAGTGATGGCAAGCCTCATTATAAGGAAGACGGCAAAACCATAAAGCCTGAAGGATGGCAGGATCCATACCCTAAGCTTAAAGAAGAGATAGATAATCAAGATAAGTAAATCATATAAAAATCTTTGTGATTCTTCGCTGGTGCTCAGAATGACGTACACTTTGTCATCCTGAGCCTTCGGCGAAGAATCTCTATGCATTTACATTAGAACTTCTGCTAATCTTATTTAATGCATACACCAAAGATGGAATAAGTATTATTTGAACTGCTATACCAGGAAGTCCTGTCACTACTGCTCCTTTAACAAATGCAATTGCATTCATCTGTACTCCAAAGCCTGCTGACAATATAAATACTACTGCACCTGCTGCTACTCTACCAGCTATCATGGCGATAATAAGTGATGATATAGAAGGAAGCTTTAATTTTCTATAAGCCAAAGAAGCAGCTAGTCCATAAATACCTAATTCAAAAAACATTATTACTCCCATAGGAAATAAGACTGGCATTCCTGTAAGTACACTACTTACCAATGGTGTAACCATACCTAATAATAAAGCTAGAAATGGCGGTAGTATAAATCCTCCTATAAGAACTGGTATATGCATAGGTAAAAACACTGGCCCAGTCCCTCCGAATAAATGGAATGCCATAGGAGTAACTAACCCTAAAGCTATTAATGCTCCTGTAAAAACTAAATCCCTTGTAGTAAATTTTCTACTCATTTTCATAACCTCCTCAAAAAATTAACCATGAAAGCTTCCTTCATGGAAAAACCTTCATGGTTTTACTTTTCTAATATTATCTTTACTTTTTCAATCATTTCATCAAAAAGCTGTTTTAATTGGTAGCCTTCAAGGCCTATTATTTCAAAATTACATTTACTTACGGGCAACAATAACTTCTTAGCCTTGCTGCTTGCAATTGCCTCTGCCATTTTAGGACTTATCTCTCCCATCATAGTATTGGCTGCAATTATTGCCATAGGTCCAATAATAATATCTACTCTATCACTCATCCATACTATTGCATTTTCACCAGTAGCTCCGTCATTTCCTCCAGCTTTTAGCATATTGACTGTAGCTTGGGAGTTCGTTCCCAGCACGATGATTTCAATATCATCTCTCTTTAAAGACTTCAGTCTTTCTACAATTTGACAGCCTATGCCTCCGCCTTTTCCATCTATTACGGCAATTTTCATGTTAGGTCCTCTTTTTCATGCTATCTAGAAATTCAGATATTCTTTGAATTAGCTCCTCTGGACTATCTACATTTTGAGATAGCTTCTCTACTGGACACATATCTGTTTTATCTCTGTTTTTAATATATGGTGAGCTTTCATCATAAAAGAAGATGATACTACTATTTTCAAAAACCTTTATAGCCTCATGGGAAATAAGATATGTATAAAGCTCCTTTATCTCTGCATATTTGCAAAGTATGGCAGCAGCTCTTCCTATAACTCTGTCCGCTACACTTGCTCCCCTGAGCTCTTCCTTAAGCTCTAACACAGCAGTGTGCATAGGCTTTATTCCCTTGTCTGTACTTGTAAAAATTATTTTCCCATCTTTAGCTATGACCAATGTAAGCTCCTTTTCTGCTAGAACTTCCTTAGCTAGTTCTAAATCCTTCATCTGCTCAGCTCCTAGTTCTTGAATATAAGT
Source organism: Firmicutes bacterium UBA3546 (assembly GCA_002376545.1). GTDB lineage: Bacteria > Bacillota > Clostridia > Tissierellales > Proteiniboraceae > Proteiniborus. The sequence goes on from DFOH01000006.1 coordinate 10,643, forward strand.
ATATGATATCAAACTTCATCGGGTTTTTCAATTTATTACTAAAACTTCGCATATAA
>DFOH01000033.1 GCA_002376545.1 Firmicutes bacterium UBA3546
CATCAATTATTATACGCTTACTACCCTTCATAGATTTGGTCATTGCCCAGTATGAATACCATAGGTTTTTTGACAAAAGCATTCAGTAAATCGGGTTGGGTCATAAAAAAGCCTATAATTCACATAGTAGTGAACCATAGGCTTTTAGACTATTCTTTATCATTGTATGTCTTAGATTGGGTTATGACCTCTCTCCAATGCAAATCCCCTCTTTCAAGGGATTTTATTAAAAGCTCTGCTGTAGCTATGTTTGTAGCTATGGGAATAGCGTGAACATCGCTTAATCTAAGTAATGCCTGAACATCTGGTTCATGTGGCTGAGCAGTTAAAGGATCTCTTAAGAATATAATTAGATCCATTTCATTGTTAGCTACTTTAGAACCAATTTGTTGGTCTCCACCTAGTGGACCTGACATCATACGCTCTATACTAAGCCCTGTAGCCTCTATAATTTGCTTACCAGTAGTTCCTGTAGCATAAAGATAATGCTTTTCAAGAATATGTTTATATGCAATTGAAAAATTCACAAGCTGCTTTTTTTTGTTATCATGAGCTATTAAGGCAATATTCATATTTTCCTCCAATCACAAAGGTCCTATTTACTTTATAGATTGTTCCTTCATCTTCAGTATCGGTATACTAGCAATCAACGCTGGTACAGGTGTATTATCGCTTTCTCTTCTAGTTCTTGTTAGCTTTATATCTAGACCCTCCTCATCAATAACCATATAATCAGATATTACTCTTATTATGTCCCCTTTTAGAATTTCTAAAAAGTGAGGAGAAATATTAGCTCTGTCGTGAATTAAAACTAATTTTAATCTTTCCTTTGCTACGTTTTTGCTCCTATTTTCGGTTTTACTAAAGAATTTAAATAAGTCCAAATTTACCCCTCCTTTTTAGCTACTTTCCGAAAAATAACTTTCTTAGTTTCCCGAAGACTCCCTCGTCTATATCTAATTCTAATAAAGCTATCTCTTCTCCCATCAGTCTTCTGGCTATATTTCTATAGGCTTGTCCTGATAATGTTTTATCATCAATAACTACAGGCTCACCTTTATTAGTAGAAATGACTATAGCCTCATCATCAGGCACTACCCCAATTAAATCTATAGCTAGAATATCAGTCATATCATCGATATTCATCATATCGCCTTTTTTTACCATATCAGGTCTTATTCTGTTTACTATTAGTTTAGGATTATGTAGACCTCTAGCCTCCAGCAGCCCTATTATTCTATCTGCATCTCGTACAGCTGATATTTCTGGAGTAGTAACTACTATAGCTTTATCTGCACCTGCTATAGCATTTTGAAATCCTTGCTCTATTCCTGCTGGACAATCTATGATAACATAATCAAACATTTCTTTTAGCTCATTACATAGCTCTATCATTTGTGCAGGGTTTACTGCATTTTTATCCTTTGTTTGTGCAGCAGGCAGAAGGAATAAGCCATCATATCTTTTATCCTTAATAAGTCCTTGTTTTAACCTACAGACCTTTTCTACAACATCTACAATATCGTAAACTATTCTATTTTCAAGTCCTAATACAACATCAAGATTTCTAAGTCCTATATCGGCATCAACTATAGCAACCTTTTTACCTGACATTGCTAGACCTGTGCCAATATTTGCTGTGGTAGTAGTCTTACCTACACCACCCTTTCCTGATGTTATAACAATAACTTCACCCATAAAGGACAACCTCCTATTCTTATTTGTTTTTAGGTAGATAAGTTTCTATGAGCACTGCGCCTTCTTCTACCCTTGCAATTTCTGGCCACTTAGAAAGTTCAACTTCTCCATCAGGCTTCCTAGCTATTATATTTGCTATCCTAAGCTGTGTAGGATGTAAATAAAAGGCTACAACTATAGCTTCACTGTTCCCATCGCAGCCAGCGTGGGCAACACCTCTTAATGCTCCAACTATAACTATATTACCTCTTGCTATAACAACTCCACCAGGATTTACATCTCCTATTACAACTAAATTTCCTTCTGATTCTATTGTTTGACCAGATCTGACAGTAGCTCTCACAAACTTTGTATATCCATCTTCAATTCCTTTAAAAAATTGAATTTGTGGCATTTCAATATTTTCTACTTCCTCTTCAAGTATATCTATTTCATCTACATCAATTCCATATTTATTGATTATTATACCTTTAAGCTCCTCCTTTTCTTCAAAAGATAGTTCCTTTCCTTTAATGCTTACTACCTTGGCTCCTTTAAAAAATGAACCTGCTTTTTTAAGATTAATTTCTAGCTGTTCTCTTATTTTTTGAAAACTTCCTTCCTTTACAAAAATATATATGCCATCTTGATTTCCTTTAAATGTAACTAAGCCTTGACTCATTTGTCACCCTCCAAAAGTATACAGCTATTGTTTTTATTCTTCATTTTTTGCTTAATTCCTTCTTATTTATGATAAAAATAAATGGCAAGTAGAAAACTCTACTTAGCCAATTTATTCCTTACAGTAAATTCATCATTTTCATCATAATTAAATCCAAGATATTGTGCTATTACTTCCCTAGCAATAGGTCCCGCATATCCACCAGTACCTCCTTGGAAAATAACTGCCGCAACAGCAATTTCAGATGCCTCTGGATTATTTTCCTCATAAGGTCCATATGCGACAAACCAGGCATAGTTATCATATTTTTCACCAGTTACTGGATTTGTTCCTGAGTTCTGTGCAGTACCTGTTTTTGCAGCTATTTCTATTGGAAGACTCTTAAAAATCGACCTTACACTACCTTCACTAGCAACTAGCTTCATACCTTTGTTCACTTCATTGATAAAATTATAGTTACTCAGATTTACCCTATTATTTTCTCTTATAGGGTCATAAACAATTTGAGAATTGTCATGGCTCTCAGCTTTCGAAATCGCACTTACGTTATGCCTATATCCACCATTTGCTAAAGTAGCCACATAGTTTGCCATCTGGATTGGAGTATAAGCATTCTGTCCTTGTCCTATGGAAATATTAAGTGTATCTGCTTGCTTCCACCCTGACTGATCCAAATAGGTATATTTTATAACGTCAGCTAGGTCCTCTTTACTTCCTTCAAGCTTTTTTTCGCCGTTAATATTAAGCTTATCTAGTCTTCTGACCACTTCTCTCTTTCCAAGGGGCGCTTCGAATTCAACCCAGCTTACAATCTCATCTATGATTTTAGTGATTTCTTTTTCGTCTAAGGTCATTCCTTCTTTAGCAAAATCTCTAACATTGGCATTTAGAAATCTTCTTAGACCAATCTTTGTATTGTTTGTCTTTAAGTTTGTATCTGGTACTCCTACAGCTCTTTCTCCAGCTATTTCTATTCCTGTTTTATCGTTTAGACCAAATTCTTTAGCAATTCTCAAAATATCTTCAATATCTACTTTTCCACCTATTCCTTCTCCAGTTTTTGGATTTCTCCCCATTGTAACACTATAAAAATAATAGTTACAAGAATCTCTTATGGCTTCAGCTAAATTAACCCAGCCATGAGAGCCTCTTTTATCGTTCCAAAGCCAACACCCAAATCTTCCATTACCTATCTCTACAACTCCATAGTCATAGATTTTTTTACTTGGACTTATACCTTTTTCTAGTGCAGCTAGTCCAGTTATCATCTTAAATATTGAACCAGGTTGAATGGCTGTTTGTAAGGCTATATTATAAAGAGGTCTTGGAGCAAGTGGATCATCTTCATTTTCAGGCATTAAACTTCTCCAATCTTCATTAGAGATTCCAGTTACAAATAGGTTGGGGTCATAAGCAGGATAATTAGCTAAAGCAAGAATTTCACCAGTCTTCACATTTACTGCTACAACTGACCCAGATGTGGCATTTTTATATGCCTGGGAAAACTTATAATTACCCCAATGACTTTGGAACTCTCCTCCTATCTGTATTTGTTCGATAGCTTGTTTTAATGCCTCCTCTGCTACTTTTTGCAATTCAAGATCTAATGTAAGGTATAGATTGTTTCCTGGTATAGGCTTTTCCTCATCTAACACTTTTATTGTATTTCCTAGTACATCTACTTCTACACGCCTGCTGCCGTTGCTTCCTCTTAAATATTGTTCAAAGCTATCCTCTACACCTGTTTTTCCAATAATATCATTTGGAGAGTAGCCCTGTTCCTCAATATATTTTTTTATTTCATTTGCTTGTGATATCTTTCCTAAGTAGCCCAAAAGATGGGCTGCTATCTCACCATTAGGATAGTATCTTATAGGTTCAATCGAAACTCCGACTCCAAGCAAATCAAATTTATTTTCCTCAAGTCTCGCAACCGTACTATTTCTTATTCCATAAGCTATGTTTATTGGTTGATATGCCCTATGACCTTGCTTATTTAATTGTTCTAAAATCAGCATTATTGATCTAGCTTCGTACCTATTAAGCCCCTCTTTTATTTTGTATTTACTCATTAAAAATTCAAAGGCTTCTTTAGCAGTACTTTCTTCTGGAACCTTATACATTTCAAGCCAATTAGCTTTGTTATTTGCCACAGCATACTCCCAGTTAGCAATTGATATTCTAGGATTTACATATCCAAGAACCTTTTCCTGAGCAATAGCTTTAACCTTATCATCAGTTATAAAATCAGCCATGACATTATGCTTGTTTGCAATATATATCAATGACTCTATGGCTGTAAGCTCTCCTTCGATGTTTTCATTTTTATGAAATTTATCTTTTTCTTCGTCATTTTTATATTTAAATGAAACCTTACTTTCCTCTTCATCAATGATGATGTCAACTGGTATATGAATATTTTCCTCGCTAAGTTTATCAATTAATATTTGTCCTGGGAATATTTGTTCCTTATCTTTTGCTGAGTCAGTCTCTTTAACGAGAAAAGTTGTAAGAATTTCATATTTAGCATTTGTTTGCAGAACAATGTTTACAAAGTCATCCTTTGCCTGACTATCCATTGATATTTCTCCAAAGCTTTTCATCAGGCTTCTTTTAATAGACTTAAATTCTTCATCAAAGCTAAAACTATACTCATCTAGTAAAATGTCACTTGCTAACCCATGGTTTAGTAGAACATTATAAGTTAGCTCCCTTACAATAGGATTATTCACTAATTTCATGAGACTCTTTTTGTTTTCCACTATTTTAGAAACAAGCAGCTCTCTTGCGGTTATATTACTTGATATGTTGTTTTCCTTTTGCCATTTTTCTATATCTTCATTTGAATCGTAATAATAAATAAGGCTTCCTTCTTCATTGAAATCTATTTTTATAGGCATTACAATACCTTCATTTTCCAAAGTATTTACAGCTCTTTCTGCAGTAAAAAAAGTTCTATGATTTGTATCATCATCTATTCTCATAGATGAATTTATGAGTTCGCCTACAAGATTGTTATTTATAAGCAATTCTAATACATATTCATCAGGTGTCTTGCTATTTTCCATATATAAAGCTTCATTGCTAAATGAAAAAGTATTTAAGCTAATAGGAAACTCGTCAATATAGCTAACACCTTCATCGTCAAGTATTCTAATAAGCTTGAGAATGGCACTATTTCTTTTATCAGTATCTTTAATATTTAATTCATCTTTCATAACTTGAACTGTAAAGCTAGGCTTATTACCTGCTAATAATCTCCCGTATCTATCTCTTATTTCACCCCTAGGTGCAGTAATAGATATCTGCTTTACTCTCTTACTGTTGGATTGTCTTCTCATTTCCTCTCCTTCAACGATGGTAAGAGTTGCTAGCTTAAAAACCAAAATAACAAATATCAAAACGGTAAGAAACATAAGGATATTATATCTATCTTTTATCTTTTCCCAAAATTTCATGTATTCATCCCCCTTATTTCTTTCCAAAAGTTATTTGCGGCTGTCGAAATAGTTTTAAAAATTGTTTGTAGATGAAAATAGATAATAGGGAGTTATAAATTGACTCAATGATTACAACATTTTTAATAAATTTAATCAAATCAATGTCAATTGATAAAAAATACATAAATACATAATAGCTAATATGAAAAGCAAATGTTGATAGCGCTGTAAAAACAAAAGGTAAAAAAAGATTTTCTTTAAATACCTTTTTATCTGTTAAGCCAATTGTATAACCAATTATAAAGTAAATTAAGGCGTGTACCCCTATGACATCATAAAAAAGCATATCCTGTAAAAATCCTAGTATTAATCCTAAAACACTTCCAGTTTTTTTTCCAGAGAGAATAGAAATACACACTATTATTACCAAGGATGTATTAGGCACAACACCAAATAAGCTAATATGCTGTAGTATGGTAGATTCCAATATGAAATTTGCTAAGACTATAATAGCTATAATAAAGTACCTCAAAGTATTTACTCCTTTTATCTATTTTCCTATAATAACAAAAACATTTTGTATCTTGTTAAAGTTTATGACTGGTTCTACTTCAATATTAACTAATAAATCATCACTATTTTTTGTTACTTCGCTTATTTCTCCAATGTAAAGTCCTTTTATAAATATACCACCAAGTCCTGAAGTTAACAGCTTGTCTCCCTTTACAACGTCAGCCTTTGCATCAAAAAGGTATCCAGAGATATTGCCTTCAGAATTCCCCTTCATTATTCCGCCATCTTGAGTTCTGATTACATTAAAGCTTAAATTGCTGCCTGCATCTATTATAGATATTACTTTAGCCCAGTCATCACCAACTTCAACAACTCTGCCTACAAGCCCTTCTGCTATAGTATTGCCATCAACTTCTATTCCTTGAATAACTGCATCATCTTTTTTAATTCCGTCTTTAGTTCCTTTATCAATTACAAATCTATCAAACCAGTTACCCGGATCTTTTCCGATTATTTGAGCCTCAACTAAGCTATATTTTGTTTTTTCCTTTATTATGGCAGCATTTCTTAAATAATCAGATTTGCTTACAATGTCCTCATAATTTCTTACTTGTTCTTGAAGCTTAGCATTTTCTTCCTTCAATTTAATGTTTTCATTTTTAAGCTCGCTAATACTGCCTATGGATTTAAATGTCCCTACAATTGTTTCTCCGCCATTGTAAAATAGCTTTTGAATAGGAGTTATTATATTTCCAATAAAATTCTCTATGGATGTTATTTCTTCTCTGCCACTAGCAGTAACTCCAATAATTACAATTAGAATGATAGCAACAATAGTCACTATCATTCTCCCCTTTATTTTTTTAAATATGGTCATCTATATCACCACTTATCCTAACTTTCTTGAACTTTTTGCAACCCTTTTTAATGTTTCTATATCTTCTAAAGCCTTGCCAGTACCTATAGCAACACAATCTAAAGGATTTTCTGCTATATGAATAGGCATTCCAGTTTCTTTTCTAATTAATCTATCTAGACCGTCTAATAAAGCTCCTCCACCAGTTAACATGATACCTTGCTCCATAATATCTGAAGCTAGCTCAGGTGGTGTTTTTTCAAGAGTAAATTTAATAGCATCAATAATATTAGATATCGGCTCTCTCATAGCTTCATAGATTTCTGATGAACTAATATCAACATTTTTTGGTAGTCCAGAAATTAAATCTCTTCCTCTAACAGGTACTTTTCTTTCCTTATTAGTAGCTAAATCAGCTGAGCCTACTTGAATTTTAACTTCCTCTGCTGTTCTTTCCCCTATCATTAAATTATATTCCTTTTTGATGTAGTAGACTATCGACTCATCTAGCTCGTCACCTGCAACTCTAATGGACCTGCTTGTAACAATACCGCCTAATGAAATAATGGCTACTTCTGTAGTCCCTCCTCCAATATCTACTACCATACTACCATTTGGCTCTTGAACTGGAAGTCCTGCTCCAATGGCTGCTGCCATAGGCTCCTCTATAAGAAAAGCTTCTCTAGCACCTGCTTGAATAGCAGCCTCTTCAACAGCTCTCTTTTCAACCTCAGTAACTCCAGAAGGCACACAAACAACTACCCTAGGTGAAAAAAGTGAACGACTGCGATTTCCCTTTTTTATGAAGTATTTTAGCATGCTTTGGGTAATATCAAAATCAGCAATAACTCCATCACTTAAAGGTCTAATAGCAACAATATGTCCTGGTGTCCTTCCTATCATTTTCTTGGCTTCTTCACCTACTGCCAAAACTTCCTTAGTATTCGTTTGTATAGCGACAACAGAAGGTTCTCTAATGATTATTCCTTTACCTCTCATAAAAACTAAAGTATTTGCTGTCCCTAAGTCAATTCCCATATCCTTTGTAAATATATTAAATAGTCCCATTATCTTTTGCTCCTTCCTAGTTAAAGCCTTATATTATATCCTTCTCTTTTAAGCTTATATACTTATTGTTACCAATTATAATATGATCAAGCACCTTAACACCTAAAATATCTCCTCCTTCAACTAATCTCCTAGTTATTGCTATATCCTCTTTACTAGGTGTAGGGTCACCACTAGGATGATTATGAACAAGAATTATTGAGGCGCTGCTTTTTGTTATAGCTTCCTTAAATACTTCTCTAGGATGAACTATAGAAGAATTTAAACTGCCTACAGATATATTTTCGATTCCTATTATTTGATTTTTAGTGTCAAGCATAACTATTTTAAAGTGCTCTTTCTTAAGATGGGTCATATCTAGCATTAGCAAATCTACAACATCAGTTGGTGAAGTTATTCTTGATTTATCTTTATGTGTACTTGACATGACTCTTTTGCCAAGCTCTACAGCAGCTAGTATTTGAGCTGCTTTGCACTCGCCAATTCCTTTTACTTTCATTATCTCTTGCAGGCTTGTGTCTGTTAAGAAAGAAATTCCTTCTTTCTTTCCTGCTAGAAGTTTTTGTGATAGTTCGATAGCAGTGTTTTCTCTGCTACCTGTCCTAATAATTATAGCCAATAATTCTGTATTTGATAATGCTTTAGAGCCATATTTATAAAGTTTCTCTCGCGGTCTTTCATCCTCTGGCAAATCTTTAATAGTATAACTAAAATCTTTTTCCATGGTTCCCCCTAAAAGATAATTAAAGAATTTTGGTATAGAAATGCCTTTCTAAGAGCTTATCGACCTTCACAATGGGAAGTCCTACTACATTTGAATAAGGTCCATCTATCCAATCCACTAAAATCTCCCCATATCCTTGTATACCATAAGCCCCAGCCTTATCCCTGAACTCTCCAGTATTTAAATAATTTTTTATCTTTTCTGGTTGTAATTCTCTGAATTTGACTTTAGTTGTTTCATAATCCACGATTTTTTTTCCTAAGCTTGTATCTATTATTGCTATGCCCGTAATTACTGAATGTTCTTTACCACTTAAACTCTCAAGAATCCTATAAGCATCTGTTTCATCCTTAGGCTTTCCTATGACCTTATCCAAATATACAATTGTATCTGCTGCAAGAACTATTGCATCAAAATCCAGACCTTTTGAAATATCTTCAGCTTTCTGAAAGGCAAGGGACATAACTACCTGAAATGGGTCATCATTATAAGAAATTCTTTCATCAATATGGCTTTTAATTATTTGGAAATCCACATTATATCTTTCTAATATCTCTCTTCTCCTTGGAGACGAAGATGCCAAAATTAATTTTTTCATAATCTCACCTATAATCTTTTGTACATAAAGAAAGCTAATAAAAATCCAATTGCACTGGCAATATTTATGTCAATAACTAATCCAAATGTAAGCTCAATAACGCTTAAATCTAGATGTATGGGTGTCTTAATCCCAATAGGATAACTATATGCCAGCAAAGGAACCTTATCACCTAATAGATTACCAATAACTCCTCCTAGCACTACTCCTATAATAATCAAAGCAAAGAAAAGTGCTAGATTCCTATTTTTTGGTCTCATGTTTACCTCCTTATGTTAATTTTAGGTTTCCCTTAATATTTTTTTCATATTCTTTGATGTTAATGTTGAGCCTAGTCCAACAAAATAACCAGTAAACAAGCTCAATAAAGTCATAAAAGGAAAATAGGAGAATATCTTCAAGTTTTCCATTATTATGCTAGCTGCTAAAAGCTGCCCAACGTTATGAAATATTGCTCCAAAAATACTAACTCCAATTAAGCTAAAGTATCTAGAGTAATACTTAAATATAATTGACATAGCTAGAGTACTTAATATTGCTCCTGAAAGACTATAGGCTAAACCTGAAAAGCTTCCAGTAGCTAATGAAAATACAAAAGCCCTTAATATGGCTACTACAAAGGCTTCTTTGTATCCAAACAATACTAAGGTAATAAGACAAACAATATTAGCTAACCCAAGCTTCATACCTGGCAACAGGATTGGAATTGGAATCATAGATTCTATTATACTAAGGGCAAGTCCTAATGAAACTAATAATGATAAAAAAACAAGCTTTTTAAGTCTTTTCATATATCTCACCCTTTTCTAATAACTGATATGGTCTATTTCATCAACTGAACTTTTATCTGATTTTATCTCAACTACCATTCTATTAGGCAAACAGACAATAATTTCTCCCTGAGTAGATATCCAACCTTGCTTAACATCTAGTTTATCGGGACAGTCAGCTTCAATAACCCTTACTTTCCCATCACCAATTTCTATTTTGTTATAGCCAAACATTGTCTTTACATCAATAGTTTTTCCTATCATATTTGCCCCAAAGGAAATCTTTTTGACTTCTTTGCCATCTACTTGTACGCTAATATATTTTTCTCCACTGTTTGTTGAATAATTTTTAACAAAATAAATTCCCACTAAGCTTAACAATAACATCAAAACTATTAAATACTTGTCCCATTTTGTCATAGACTACATCCTCTTAAATAGTATAATAAAATAGCTTGTCAAAACTTCAACACAAATTTAGTTAGCAAAACATGAAAAATACATATTATCACATCATAAGTTTACCATTTCCATATATCATTTACAAGTTGTAATTTTTGTTTAGAAAAGGCGAAAAGTAGGTAGTCAAAATCTTTGATTCTGTGTTAATTACTTTTATAGTGGCTAAAAAACATGCCACAGAGTTAGATCTATGGCATGTTTTTATTAAGTTTTCTTTATATTTACTTATAATCACAATTTATGGAAAACAAGATATGAAGGTATTATTATATAAATTAAAAAACTATTTAAAAAACTTCAGATATTCTCCATAACCTTCTTTTTCCAAATCTTCTTTTTTAATAAATCTTAATGCAGCACTATTTATACAGTATCTAAGACCACCTGCTTCTTTTGGTCCATCAGTAAACACATGACCTAAATGAGAATCACCATGTTTGCTTCTAACTTCAGTTCTTATCATTCCATGACTTTTATCTAGATTCTCTATGACGTTTTCATCCTCTAAGGGTTTTGTAAAGCTTGGCCAGCCACACCCTGAGTCGAATTTATCCTTTGTAGTAAATAATGGTTCTCCTGTAACAATGTCTACATAAATGCCTTCTTCATTATGGTCCCAATATTCATTATCAAACGGCCTTTCTGTCATGTTCTCCTGAGTTACCTTATATTGAAGAGGAGTAAGCTTTTCTTTTAGTTCTTCACTGCTTGGCTTTTGATATCTATTTTGACTCATTTTTTCACCTGCCTATGTAATTTATTATATATTATTATCTATTCTGTGTATTATTATGGTTAATATTCTTAGTATAACTCCTTTTCATTATTAAACAAAATTTTTCTATTGTTTTTAGTTTCGCAGAGTTTAATTGGCTTTTTTCTCTATATTTAATTTGCTAAAATAACCTTCTAGTTCTAGGAGAACATGTCTCGGAATCTTAGATGTTTTATAAGTTTTATCCTCTGAGAAAAAAATAATCTTTCTACCTTTTATCTCATATGAGTTGTATTGCGAAAAATTAATAGTAGTTATTTTCTCATCCGCAAAAATGCATTTATCTTCAAATATATGTATTTTTATATATTTAATTGTAGAAGCATATATCGCTATGCTCATGCCTATAAAAAAAATGATATAACGAAAAGGGTTATAACTAGCAACTTTAAATATAACAAGTAATAAAGTTATGAACACACAAATCCCCATTATTAATACAGATAACCCAGAATACTCTAGATGATTAAATGAATAGGATTTTTTAAATTTTTCTGTATCAAATATTTTTTCGTTTACATTTTTATGATAATTCAAAAATATACATGCATATATGCTAGTTGGCAATAAATAAGCTAAAACAAAAGGATAGCCTTCACTAAAAATGAAATAGAATATAAAAGAAATACCGTATAATAGAAAAAATGATAACGCTATTTTAATATCATTAGTTTTTTTGTAAATAGTAAAATATGAAAACCCAAATATAAAAAGTAACACTAATAGAATAATTATAATTTCCATCATTTTTACCTCCTTTTTTAGGAAATCAGAGTTCGCCTTACATCTTATGGTTATTCTACCATATAAAACAATTAAAACACACCAATTTTTAAATAGGTTTTAAAAATTCAGAATAATTAACAGGCATTGAAGTAATCAATATTTTCATGAGTTTTCAACAATATATCTAGTAACTATATGGCTTCGTTACAAATATACAGTTCTTTATAGATATCATCTAAGTCTAAGTAATGATTATTACTAACTTTTTTAATTACTTCTCCATGTTTAAGAAAGACAAAAGTTGACCCAATCTGTTTTAAAAAATCTAATATGTGGCTTGATACGACCACAATACAATTCTTGTCTTTTGCTGATAATATCTCTTCTTTTAATCCAATTACACTTTTTGTATCTAATCCATTTGTCGGTTCATCAAGTATAATAAGAGGAGGATAACTCATAATCGCTATTATAATACTTACTCTTTTTCTCATTCCCATGGAAAGTTGTTTAATCAATGTATTCCTATATTCCCATAAATCGAATTTTTTAATTAGGCGTTCAGTTTCTGTATTGTTTTGATCCTTTGATTTAATTGAGAAAACAAAATCTATAAATTGATAAACAGTAAGATGGTCATATAGAAAAGAATTCTCGTCCAAATATCCAATATATCTTTTTGTTTCAATGTCTCTAGCATCCATTTTATTTATCATACATTCCCCTGTATTTGCTTCAATAATTCCCGAAATAATTTTTAAAGAAGTTGATTTCCCTGACCCATTGGGTCCAACAATGCAAATTACTTCTCCTCCCTCTATACTTAATGAAAGATTATTTATACCTTTCTTTTTCCCATAGAACTTAGTTACATTCTTTATTTCTAACAAATTTCTTCCCATCTCATCCATTTACTCCTCCCCTTTTTAAGACCAAAGTATATTAAGATTAAAGATATACCAGGTAAAAAAAATAGCATTAGGACACTTATTAGTAGCGGCAAATCTGTTCTATGAATATTGGGATAAAAAGCTACTATTATGCTACAAAAATAAAAAGATAGTATCAGAGCAACCATAGTACTTATCCCCAAAATAATAAAAAAGCTATTGATATCAATTTGATTTAGTAACAATAGTTTAATCAAAAAGAATAAAGGAGTGACTAAAGATAAAACTGCTATACATAATGCTTTTGCTATAATAAACGTATTAAAGTGAATTGGTAGACAAAGATAAAGTCTCTTAAATTTTGTATCTAATCTAAATAATTCTTGAGACAGTAAAGAATTTAAAAATATATGACCAATCATAAGAACTATTGTTAAGTTGATATGTGTATCTTTATGTTTGATAGATATAAAAGTATACAGGATAATAAATAAAACCTGTATAGATAGAAATGTTTTTCTTCTCATCATAATAATAGTATCTCTCCAAATGAATGATTTAAGCGGATTTTTGTTTGACTTAAACTTAATATTAATCCTTCTGAATATTCCCACATAAGGTAATCTTAGCTTAATCCTTGATTCAATTTTTATTTCAAATGCATTTCTATAAAAGGTATGATAAAAAAGCACTGTAAGTATAAAAAGCATAATTATCTGTAAAATTCCAAGTTTACAAATTATATCTAATGCACGCTGAATTCCATTAAAACTACCTAGTCTATTTAATATTTCAATCATTAACTCTCTATTATTTACGTAACTAAATTTTCTTTCTTCAAAAATTGATAAAGTATTGTTTACGAAAAAAATCACTAAAAATATAATAGAAACATCCTTTAAAAATACTATTAATTTATTTCTAATTATGTTGTAAATAATTGAAGCAAGAAAAAAAATATAAAAAGCATTTATTTGTCCTAGAAAAATATACAATACCGAAACTACATCTAATTTAGCAACATCCCATTTAAGAAAAAAATATGAACACCCAAAGAGAGTAAATACTATGTAATATTTAGACAACAGTACTACTAGTAATTCTTTTGTATCAAATCCCAAAGATCTAAGAAATCTAATTTCACCGCCTCTTAAATATCTCCATCCTTTTTTACTTAATATACTCATAAATATACAAATAAATATTACATACAGACCATAATAAACATTATTAATGATTTTATAAGAGTAACTTCCTAAAATTTTAAATCTAATAATGCTGCCAATAAATCTAGAACTTGATACTAGAAAAATATACAATAATATACTTCGAATAACATAACTAGAAAACAGTAGTTTTTTATTTCTTAAAATAACATCATTATAATATCTTTCTATTTTAAACACAATAGCATCACCCTCTACTAACTTTAACAGTATCTCCTGTATCTAAAGATTAATCACTTAAACAGATAGTTTTATATAAGCAGTTAAGTATCTAATCAAATCATATGCTGCCTTTGCTAAAACTTTATTGCTCAGCTTATACTTTCCTTTTAATTTTACAATTTTATAGCCATCTGTTTCAATAAAACCAATTTTAATTGGTACAAGTGAACTTAATGGAAGACATAAAAATCCAATTATTACTAAAGATATATTTTCCAATAAACATGTATAGCCTATAGTTTTTAAAATCATGCTGGAAATACATATCACAAATGAACTAATAATACCCATTAATAATGAACTTATTGGGCCAGCTAATGAAGTATGTAAAATATCATTATCAGTAATCTTACCTTTAAAGTATACTGTCACACCAATACCGATAATTTTAATATTTTTTATTACAACCATATTAAAACATAATGATACTACTTCATCTTTTCTACCCTGTATTATAAAAATACCTGAATGAGCAGCTTCTTCATATGCTAGAGATATTGAAAATATAAACATAAGTATGGGTATTAATATAACTTGTTGTGCTATATAAA
>DFOH01000027.1 GCA_002376545.1 Firmicutes bacterium UBA3546
ATCAATTATTGATCGCTTACATTTCAACAGGAACTAAAATTGTTGGTACAATAGAAAGAATATCTCTACAAAAAGGGACACAGTTTGGAAAAAAAATCGCCATTCATAGTTTACTATACATATTCATATAAAGACAAAATTCACCATAATAAAAGTTGCTTATTATGGGATAAACCAAATTTGAGTAACGGTGATAAGATTGATATTTTTGTTAATGACATTGGGCAATCAACATTCGAATTATAGTATTTATTATGAGCATAATATGAAGTTGTTAAAATGATAAAATTAAATTACGATGTATAGCTGAGTAGCTTACATTAGTCCTACACATAACAACATGTTCATGCAAGGGTCTTAGTGGAACGTTATCTGAAAGAGTAATATAATTACATAGAAAAACTTTGAGATCAATATTAGCATAAATTCAGAGTTGTAAAAGTAAAAAATAAGTTATTTAAATTATTTATATTAGGTGGTGTTAGTTATGAATACAACAGATTATATCTTTGATCCAAATAATCCGTGGATTTGTCAAGAGTTTATTCTATATAGAAAAGACTTTGATAAAAAAATAAATGAATTTATTTTAATTGAGAACACGTTTGATATAGGTATAATAAAGGAGTATTGTATATTATTGGATGGTGCCTTTAGTTTTCAAGTTCCATCGAATAATTTGGATGAAACAATAGAATATATGCATGGTTTAAGTACAAAACATTACTTTATTGATTCTTTCAGATCCTTTTGGAAAGAAAACAAACTTGTAGGTTTTTATTGGCCTAATGGAAATATTGTTGATAAATTAGTAGTTAAACCTGATTGTCAGCGATTAGGATATGGTACATACTTATTAACTCATGCATTTAGAAATATTTTTTCAAATAATGACTATGAATATGCTTATCTATCTTGTATGTTACAAAATAAAAACGGGTTAGATTTTTATAGAAAATATGGATTAGTAGAGGGTATAGTAGAATAATATTGGTAATCAAAATGTTATAGAAAGTTATGGAAGGTTATATTACTCCTACAGATAACAACATGTTCACGCAAGGGTCTAAGATGGAACGTTCAAGGCGCAAGTCAGACCACATCACTTCACCGGGCGTAACCACCGCCAAGACGGTCTAGCTATTAGGTCCAGTTCAGCGACGCCGTGAACACAGAGACATTAGGTGAAATATTCCTAGCAACTAGGTTGTTCTAGTAAAATTTTTATGGAGGTGTAAACATGCATGGCATAGTATCATTATTACCTCAGCCATATTATAATAAGGTCGAAAACATATGGGATGAGATGGAAGAAAAGGTTGGGTTAACAGGAGTTAAGGTTACTCCATATCCACATTTTTCATGGCAAATTGCAGAAAGTTATGACATGAATAAATTGAAAGATATATTTGAAGATATTGCAGTGTCCACAAAACCTTTTGAAGTAAAAACCACGGGGATAGGGGTGTTTACAGGAAATTCTCCAGTTATTTTTATACCTGTAGTTAAAGATATACAGCTATTGAAGTTCCATTATTCCATATGGGAAAGATTGAAAAAAATAGGAAAAAATCTTAGTGATTATTATTATCCGCAATTTTGGGTTCCTCATATTACTTTAGCATATGAAGACGTGACAAAAGAAAATATAGGAATAGTATTAGAAAAGTTATCTTTTATGAATTTTAATTGGAGCTTTGAAGTAGATAATATTTCATTTATTTATGAGACAGCAGAGAAAATAGGCAAACCAGAATATAGATTTGATTTCAGAAGATAGTATTAAGGATTTATTTGAGATTTTAGCATATTGATGTGGGATACTTCATCTAACAATGTATTTGCACAAGGGTGTACTAGGGCTCAATCTTAGGGCGATGTATACCACATCCCTTCACTGGGAGCGAGGGGAGATGTCTTTTAGGTCTGGTTCAGGAACGTCGTAAACATTTGAGTGTTAGGTGAAATATCAAAAGCAGGGCTCTGAGGTCTTTATTTGATACAATTGACTGAGGTTACAGATTTTTATAATAGTAAAGAGATAAACCGGATATGGATGTGTAGTGGAGAAATTCACATAAGACGTGTATGAATTATAAATACATAATGATAGTAATTTTAAAAGAATTAGACACTTTTTTAGGTAGATCAGAAGGGAATATCGGTGCAATGATGGTAAATCCATAGTAAATAAGATGTAGATTGCAATTAAGTATCATACGAAGGGGGAGGCCTATGAATAAAAAAATAAATGTGTACTTTTTTGGGGAAACAGGGATATACGATGAATATAACCCTGCTTATGTGTGTAATAAGGAATTAGTTCCAGAAGTTTTATATATAATCGCAGATAATAATCCATATTCTATTTCTAAGAAAGAAATAATTAAAGAACTAAATATTGATGAAGAAGTGTTTAATAATATAATTAACAGCTTAAAACTAATAAATGCTATAGATATCAAAGATGACAAATATAAATTAAATTTTACAGTATTTTTGGAAAAAGATATGCCTTTAATGGATGAGTATTTTTTAAATATCGGTGAAGTCGTTGGAGAGAAAATTATTGAAAAGAAACATCTAATTTATGAGAAAATATCTAAATTAACTAACTATACTAGCTTTAATAAAGAAAGATTATTATATCATATAATCTGTGATCGTATTTTTGATGGTATAGCTTTTGATATTTTTAAAGAGAAAAATATTTTTTCACCTTCTAAAATACAAGCTGGAAATAGAGATTATATAATTTTTGGTTATGAAGATAGCGACAAAGTAGAAGGCCATAGTGATGGAATATTATGTAGTAGCAATAATTACAAAAGTGAAAGTTTTGTATTTAATAGTTTTGGGGACTCTGATGGTATAAGAAAAGATATGTTTAGATTCTTCAGGAAAGTTATAAAAACATTAGAAAGTACAACACCATTTAATGATTTAAATCTAGCATATATAAAGCTTATAGAAGATAAGAACAATGAGATTGCAGAAAAATGCGGTGAATTAATATGGAAAAGCTTTAAGGATGAAATAAATCTTCTTAAGTTGTCCGATAGTGAAAAGAAGTTAATAAATTTCCTAAATAAGCTTGGTTATTTATATATTGATGAGGACAATAGCACAATATCATGTAATGTTCCCGTTTTTGAAAACGCTGATGAAAAAATTATTAATGATTTATCAGAAATTATTCTTAGTGACATTTGTGATGTAGTAAAAACCACATTTGAGATGTTTGAAGAAAATGCTATAAACTTAACAGCGATAAAACATAAAGTTAATATTGAAGAAATAGCAATTGAGTTATGGCATCAAGTTTTCGGGTTTACCAATGAATATTTAGTTGAAAGAGGATTTGTAGAAGCACCAGAGTACAAAGAAGGAGAGGGAAGATATCTAAGAAGTTTTTCTATAAATATAAAATAACTAAAACTTCGCATATAAAAATCTCTTTATGAACCTTGAAAATTCAATAGTTTTTAACAATAAAAAAGCATGAAACC
>DFOH01000008.1 GCA_002376545.1 Firmicutes bacterium UBA3546
TATTTATAATTATTAATATTTTATTTAATTATAAATATATTTGATATCATATAAAGCAAAAATGCTGTTGTTTTATAGCATAAATCCTTTTTTGCACAAGAAAGCTTTTTTCTATATAATAGAAATATAGATATGAAAGATTGGTTTTCTAACATTTGATAAATTAGCATCTAGGAGTCTGAAAAGTAGTTTAATGGAGGGATTAAAATGAGGTTTATAGAATTTATACTTGTCGTTATTTTTTGTTTACCTTTTTATGCCTTACTAATATATTCTGTAAGATATCCTGAACAAGCTGCTAAAATGGGCAGAAGATGGATGTACAAAGGGGATATTGAACCTAGTGAAGGTAATATAAAATATACTAGGGTTTCTGGCATAATAGGAATTATATTTATTACACTTATGTTGATAGTCGTTTGGTTTAAATATTAAATTCTTTAATTTAATATAAGTAATTTATTCTTTTGATACGTCAATAAATATGATGAGTTAATTCTATTTTTTAAACATATAGCTATAATAAAAGTAGCTATATAAAATGCAGTAACAACATTACATTCTCTTACTTGTCATTTTGAGAGCAAAGCTTGAAGAATCTCTAGATAAGTGTAACCTAAGAGAAGCTCTTTCACTATCACTCAGATACCATAAAGGTAATGTAAATTGCTTAATGCACTATATCTATTATAAAAACGACAAAAATTTTAAAAATCGTTTTACAAAATGTCCGATAGTATTTATAATAGTAGTACGTGACAATTCATTGAGAAGGAAGATGATAATGAAATACTTGAAAAAATTTCTTATATTTGGTGATAACAGGATTTTTCATATATGCAATACAAGGCTTAGCTGTAGTCTATTAGATTCAATAATGCCTCGTATAACTGAGCTAGGAAGCTTGATTTTTTCAGGGCTTATGCCTTTGATTTTAATAGTATTAAATATCGGAAGGACTAGGATTTTAGGCATAGAGATGCTTGCATCATTATCTTTTAGTCAGGTATTTGTTCAGATATTGAAAAGGTCATTAACTAGAGAAAGGCCATATAATATTTTAGAAAATATTAAAACCTTTGATATAGTTTTAAAGGACTATTCGTTTCCATCAGGACACACAACAGCTAGCTTTTCAATGGCTACAATACTAACCTATTATTTACCACAATTTATGATTGTTTTTATTGCACTAGCATTTTTAGTTGGGATTTCAAGAATATATTTAGCAGTGCATTATCCTTCCGATGTAATAGTGGGGATAATTTTAGGGGTTACATCATCCATGATTACACACTCATATTTTATAAATAATATATTTAGAGCAGCAAATTAGGAGCGTTGGTATGCAATGCTTCTTTTTTATTAAGCAAACCCATTGAAAGGTCAAGATTTCCATAGCAAATTCAAGTTTTTTATGTTACTATGTAAAATGTGAAATAAAATACAGTATACAATTTTGTTTTTGAAAGAGGTATAGAAAAATGGTTTTTAGTAGTTTGTTATTCTTATTTTTATTTTTACCATTGGTTTTAATTTGCTATTATACATTAGGCAATAGATTTAGAAATATTGTGCTATTAATAGCAAGCTTATTCTTTTATGCATGGGGAGAACCAAAGTATGTTTATTTAATGGTTTTCTCTATAATTATTAATTATTTATTTGGTGTTAAAGTTGATACTGCCTCAAAAGGAAATAGGAAATTGTGGCTGAGTATATCGGTTATATTTAACTTAGGTCTGCTAGTTATTTTTAAATATGCAGATTTTTTGTTTGGCATAAAAGGTATAAAATTACCCCTTGGAATATCTTTTTTTACATTTCAAACCATGAGTTATGTAATAGATGTATATAGAAATGATGCTAAGGTCCAAAAGAATGTATTAGATTTAGCCCTATATATCAGTTTATTTCCTCAGCTTGTTGCAGGACCAATAGTTAGATATCAGACAGTAGACGAGCAGATAAACAATAGGGACCATTCATTAGAGAAATTTGCAGATGGGGTAAATAGGTTTGTGCTGGGACTATCTAAGAAAGTTTTATTAGCAAATCAGCTAGCATTAGTAGCGGATGAAGTGTTTGCAACAAATATAGCTAATTTGTCCGTACTTGAGTCTTGGATTGGGATAATATGCTACGCACTCCAAATTTACTTTGATTTTAGTGGTTATAGCGATATGGCCATAGGTCTTGGCAAAATGTTTGGATTTGATTTCTTGGAAAACTTTAATTATCCATATGTATCACAAACTGTATCAGAATTTTGGAGAAGGTGGCATATATCTCTAGGTAGCTGGTTTAGAGATTATGTTTATATTCCACTTGGAGGAAATAGGGTATCGAGACTAAAATTATTTAGAAATTTGTTTGTAGTATGGTTTTTGACTGGTTTATGGCATGGTGCAGCTTGGGCTTTTATAGTATGGGGGCTATACTATGGATTTTTTATAGCCATAGAAAGGGCGTTTCTAGAAAAATTATTATATAGACTGCCGAAGGTATTTAGACATGTATATCTATTACTTATAGTTATTATTGGGTGGGTATTTTTTAGATCAAATGAGATAGGACAGGCCCTTGAATTTATTAAAGTCATGATGGGACTAGGTTCAAATCAGATTATAAATAATAGCCTTAGAATATTTATAAATGATTATTGGTATATAATTGTTTTATCAATTGTATTTTCTACACCAATAGTAAATAAAGCAAAGAATTTAGTTTCTAAGGTGAATAAAATAATCTTAGAAAGTAGTATAGTCTATGCTCTTCATAGCTTAGTGCTTGTAGTCTGTATGTTAATGGTTGTTGTCTTATTAAGTAGCTCTAGCTATAATCCGTTTTTATATTTTAGATTTTAACAAAGGTGATGATAAGTGTGAACAGGAAAAAAGCAAAATATATAGTAGTACCATTCTTGGGAATAATATTTATAGTTTTTTTAGTTAATATATTTAGCTCAAAGAAAACATATAGTGATTCGGAAAACAGAAATTTAGAAAAAATTCCAACTGTTGAAGATATAAAGAATAATACCTATGCTTCTAAGTTTGAAAAATATTATACAGATCAGTTTACACTTAGGGAAGCAATGATACGTATAAATAGAATATTTGAAATAAAATTGAATAAAAGTATAGTTGGTAATTATTATTTAGGTAAAGATAACTGGATTTTAGGTAAATTTCCTAGAGCTTTGACTACTGCTAATATAGAAGAATATTCAAATGCTATAAATGAATTGTCGGGGATAAGCAAGAGCATGGGTAAAGATGTATACTTTGCATTAACACCTCATAAAACGAATATGCTCAAACACCTATACCCTAAATTTGCCGATAATAAGAAAAACATTAATAGCAATAAGAATGTATTTAAGCTAAGTTTGAATCCAAAGGCTATAAAATTTCTTGATTTGGATGAAGATTTATCTAATGCGTTTAGTGAAGAAGAACGTGAGAAATTATATTTCAAAACTGATCATCATTGGAATGGTATAGGAGCTTTTGAAGGATTTAAATTAATGGTTCAAAGGATGGAAATTGGAATATCTCCTGAAAATTTAGTTGATTACTTTAATAAGTATAAAACTAAGGTATATAGGGAAAAAGACTTTATTGGAAGTTATAATAGAAATCTTTATATGTTAGTTAAGGAGAAAGAGTACCCAAGCTATGTTTACCTGGAAGATGCTAAATATGAGTATTTTATTAATGATGGCAAAAATGATAAGAAGATACAGGAAGAGGATGTTATAGCTACTTTAAGAAATAAAGATAAATGGGACTATGGTGGTGCATATATTAGAGGTGCTGAATGTAATATTCTTAAAATTAAAAATGAAAATGCTCTAACCAATAAGAAAATTCTTGTTTTTAGAGATTCTTATCAAGCTCCTACAACTTGGCTATTTGCCGATTTATTTAGTGAGGTTCAGATTATAGACCCTAGAAATATAGAAAATATTAAAATGAATTATGAGCAAATTATAGAGAACTCTGATGCAGATATTGTTATGTTTATGTTTAATAGTTCTGGATTTGATTCTATGATTAAGAGTATGATTGATAAAGGTATAAGCTAATACGGTAAATACTTTAACAAAAAGAAGGCTGCGGATAAATTTTTCGCAGGTCTTCTTTTTTTATTGACATTAATATATTCAGGTAGTATACTATAATCAGATGAACATATGAACAGTTGTTCATATGTTTGAATAGACTAATAATAGATACATAACTAATAAGGGGGACTGATTTTATGAGAAAGGATATCATACTAGAAGGCTTAAACTGTGCTAATTGTGCTGCTAAAATAGAAAATAAGGTTAATAAAATGGCAGAAATAGAAAGTGCGAGCTTCAGCTTTGCAACAAAGATTATGTCTGTAGAATATAACGAAAATCATGGATTTGACTTAATTTTGAATGAAATCAAAAAAATAGTTAACAAATTGGAGCCTGATGTCATTGTAAAGGTAGAAGATGACTTCAAAGAGCTTAAAATGCAAGTGCATCATCATAGTAAAGGTGAGTGCTGTGCTGGTCATGTGCATGACCATGGACACAGTCATGAGAATAGTCAGGAACATGGACATGGAGAAGGTGGTCATGGATTATTAAATAAAAAAACTATAAAGCTTGGAATAGGGCTAGTTTTATTTCTAGCAAGCTTTATATTAGATAAAAATATAAATATACAATTACCACTATATATAATAAGCTATCTCCTAATAGGTGGAGATGTACTTCTTAGAGCAGTTAGAAATATAATTCGAGGTCAAGTATTTGATGAGAACTTCTTAATGGCTCTTGCAACAGTTGGAGCATTTGCTGTTAAAGAATATCCAGAGGCTGTATCAGTAATGCTATTTTATCAAATAGGTGAAATGTTCCAGGATATAGCAGTTGAGCGTTCTAGAAAATCTATTAAGTCGCTTCTTAATATAAGACCAGATTATGCAAATCTAAAAACTGATGAGGGCTTAGTTATTGTAAAGCCAGAGACAGTAAATGTAGGGGACTATATAGTAGTTAAACCTGGGGAGAGAGTGGCATTAGATGGGGTTGTTATAGAAGGAGAATCAATGGTAGATACTTCGGCTCTTACTGGAGAATCAGTGCCTAGAAAAATAAAATCAGGTGATGACATATTAAGTGGATTTGTAAATACAAGCGGACTATTGACTATAGAGGTAAAGAAGAAGTTCAGTGAGTCCACAGTTTCAAGAATACTGGATTTAGTTCAAAATGCCAGCAGTAAAAAGGCACCAACAGAAAACTTCATTACAAAGTTTGCAAGATATTACACTCCAATTGTAGTTATTGGGGCAGCATTAGTAGCTATCATTCCCCCTATAATAACTGGAGATTCATTTTCAAGCTGGATTTATAGAGCTTTAATATTCTTAGTTATATCCTGTCCATGTGCATTAGTAATATCAATTCCTCTAGGATTTTTCGGAGGAATAGGCGGTGCTTCTAAATCGGGAATATTAGTTAAAGGTGGAAACTATCTAGAGGCATTAAATGAAGTAGATACAGTTGTATTTGACAAGACTGGTACATTGACTAAGGGAGTATTTAAGGTTTCTGAAATAATAGTAGAAAGTGGCTTTACAAAGGAAGAGGTTTTAAGTGCTGCTGCATTTGCAGAGACTCATTCAAACCATCCAATTGCAAAATCCATTATAGAAGAGTTTAATGAGGAAATAGATGAAAGCTTAATTGAAAGCTATGAAGAAATATCAGGGCATGGTATAAAAGCAAAGGTAAAGGGTGGTGGTGTATTAGCTGGGAATCTAAAGCTTCTAGAACGAGAAGGCATAAAAGCTTCTCAAATTGAAAGTTCAGGTACTATAGTTTATATAGCTATAGATGGAAAATTTGCAGGAAGTATAGTTATCTCTGATATGCTAAAAGAAGATTCAGTGAAAGCTATGGAAGCCCTAAGAAATCAAGGAGTTAAAAAGCTTGTAATGCTTACAGGTGACTTAAATAATGTAGCTAAACAGGTTGCAAATGAGCTTAAGCTTGACGAATATTACTCAGAGCTATTACCTGAAGACAAAGTAAATGTGCTAGAGAAAATAAGCAATGAAAAAGAAGGAAAAGGCAAGCTAATATTCGTAGGAGACGGAATCAATGATGCACCAGTTCTAGCAAGGGCAGATATAGGAGTAGCCATGGGAGGACTAGGCTCAGATGCCGCCATAGAAGCGGCAGATGTAGTACTGATGACCGACGAACCTTCAAAGCTTTCACAGGCAATATCTATAGCACAAAAAACTAAGAAAATAGTCATTCAGAATATTGTTTTAGCCCTAGGGGTAAAAGCCATAGTCCTAATCCTAGGAGCCTTCGGAGTAGCTACAATGTGGGAAGCAGTGTTTGCAGATGTAGGAGTGGCATTATTGGCAGTATTAAATTCAATGAGGGTTATGAAAGTTAAATAGAAATTCATAAAAACAGCTCAGACTTAAAAGTTTGAACTGTTTTTATGTCATTTATGCCTTTTAAACGACCACTTATGCCAAAAGGGTTGTCCTTAAGGTTGGACTATGATACTTTTGATTTATAGGAATTGGTTATAGGGTTAGGCTTGAATTATTTACTTACTAGGTATACAAAAATTTTGGTGATGAAAATGACAAGAAAACAACGAGTCCATTATTCAGAAACACTATATTATGTTATAACTAGAGGAAAAAACGTAGAAAATGTGTTAGCTAAAGAAATACATAAAAACTTATATTATTTCCATCAATAATCTCAAGAATAAGATCTGGGAAATGAAAGGTATGGAATATATAAGGAGTCATTCAAAGATAAAGAAAATAAGTAAATAATTCAAGCCTGACCCCATTTGCTTTTGCATAGTGGAATCAAGTTTTTATCACCATACCAAAGACATTATGGCTTAGATAAAGAAATAATGAAAAAACGTAAAGAAACCTATGAAAAAGCTAGAGCAAAGCATCCAGAAAGATGGGCAAAGAACACTAGAAACTGGACATTACCTGAATATGTCTCGCTTAATCCTATTGCTGAGGAGGAAGCAGAAATTATATTAAGCAAAACTAACGATTCTAAGTATCAATAGATTTGGCGAAGCGAACCATTGATATGGAGAGGCCTATATGGTAGCCTCCTGAAGAAGGCAATACCTTTATTTAGCTATGCCTTCAGGTACTAAAACCATATAGGTAGAGACTCCATGTCAATGGCAAATCGGGAACGAAGAAAATAAATCTGTAGTGTAAAATATTTTTATATTAAATACGACAACTTACTTGACAAACATCGTATAGTTAGCATAGTTAAAGTATTCATGGCAAGCCATATGTTTACATATTGCTGTGTTGTTATACATTTGTATGGAATTGCTCAGCTCGAATTGATACGATAGATTATGATTTGCTAAGAAAAATGTATGAATCAGGATGTAAAAATATATTTTTTGGAGTTGAAACCTTTAGTCAAGAATTTCAAAAATTGATTAATAAAAATCTTGATTTATCGAAGTTGGATTCGCTTGTTAAATTTTGTGCTGAGAACAATTATGAAATAACTTTATCTTTTATTTTTGGCTTTCCTTTTGACGATGAGATATCTCTAAGCAAAAATATTCAAGCTATTATTAAATATAATTCCATCAATAATATTAATATTAGTGATGGAATTCTGACTCCTGAACCTGGAACAGAAATATACCGTAGATATAATAAAGATATCCGATTTGATAAGAATTATCTCGATATTAATTATGATTACATCCCTATTGAAAGAGGAGTGGAGTATGAACATATTAAGAAATACCCTGAGTTGTATTCTCATTTTTATTATGTTTATAACCCAAGATTCTCTATTTTTTCTATAGATTTGTTAGAGAAAATAACAAGGTATCTCTCTACTAATTATTCATATACAGTATTGATGCTATTGGAAGAGAGTAGTAAATTAATAGTTCCATATCTTGAAGAAATACTTCAATGTGATTTTAAAACTTTAGATTTTGAAAAAGAGAAAATAATTATGAGTTTATTTAGTAAATCATTTGAAAATAGTATAAATTCTATGAATGAATCTGTTGTTGAAATGTACAAATTCGAAAAAGAACTCCTCGCAGCTAAAAAGAAAGCAATGAATTCACAATCGAAAATATCTTTTAAAGTGGAATCTAAGGTTAATATACTTACGACGGGAAAATTTGGAGTAGTTCCAGAGATATTGGATGATAGTAAAACAATTATTATTCAAGCTGAACCTACGATTAAAAGAAGAGTTAAGGTTAGTGCTTTTTTTGAAGTAGACTAGAATTTGTATATAATTTTAAAGAGGCGATTTATGTGTTTAAAAATATTCCCCAGAATGTTAAAGTAAAGTTACTTTCAAATTTTATAGGTTCAGTAGCCTATAAAGCCATATTCCCATTTATAGCCTTATACTTTAATGCTTTAAAAGGTGTAGTTTTCACAGGAGTTCTGATATCAACTACGGTGGTACTGAGCTATATCATGAGACTTTTAGGAGGATATCTTGCTGATTGCTATTCTCGAAAAAAAATAGTTCTCATAAGCAATTCAGTAAATTGTCTCTCAATGATAATAATGGCAATATCTCTTGCATTTGCAGACAACTTGCTCAATCTTTTCCTTGCAGGTTACATTTTGCATATAGTTGTAACCCCTGTTTCTGGGCCTTCTATGCAGGCATTGATAATTGATTCTACTACTCAAGAAATGCGCAAGAAGATATACACGCTTACATATTGGAGCATGAATGTTGCAGCAAGTTTCGGTTATTTTATTGGTGGAATGTTATACGATTCAAATAAACTTCTACTTTTCGTAGTTCTTGCAACATCAAGTTTTATTACAGTTATTCTTTATGCAATTTTCCTGGAAGACGCCGAAGTTATCAAAGCAAAGAAAATACACAAAAATCCTGTAGTAGATATTTTAGCTCATTATTTGATTGCTGTTAGAGATATTCCTTTTGTGCTTACAGTAATAGGCTTTGGTTTTTTGCTAGTAGGTGAAGATACACTACCTGGATTTGTAGGAATTCGACTTCAAGAAAGCTTTACTATAGTTAATATATTTGGTTTGGATATCACAGGAGTTAAGATGCTTTCATTGTTGATGTTGGAAAATACAATATTCGTTACCTTTATGACTCTTTGGATGAGCAAGTTTACAGACAGATGGTCAAGAAAAACTGTTCTTCTTACAGGTACCTTTTTCTATGCAATAGGTTTTGTCTTGATGTCAATATCACTTGATTTCACTTCTTTAATATTCTTCGCACTGGTCAACTCAATAGGAGAAACAATTACAATTCCTCTATTTGGAGCAGAACAGGCAGGAATGATGCCTGAAGACAAAAGAGCGTCCTATATAGCACTGTCCTCATTGTCAAATCGTGAGGCAACATTAATTGCGGGGGGATTGATTACTTTAAGTAAGTGGTTTTCTTCTTTAATGATGTCTATTACCCTTGCAATAATCCTTTTATTAGGTATTATTATGATGAAATTAGGGTTATACAATCATAAAAAGAGGAATCTACAATCAAAACTATCTGCCTAGAGATTCTTTGATTGACTCTCATATTTATCTATTTATATGTTGCCAGTGGCAATTTTAAATTTTCATACTTAAAATTGACCACTTAAACAGTTTATTAACATTAAAACTAACCATTTTTGTTTAATTTATGTAGAATGGGGTCAGGCTTGAATTATTTACTTACTGTAATTACAATATGCTTCAAACATTGGATATAATTATCCTTAGCAAGGATAAATGAGTGATTTTATTCGGTTAAATATAGAGTAGAAAATCTAAATTAGGTGGCTCAAAACAGGTAAGCAGTTATCTACAGCTTAGAATAGAAGAGTTTACGTATTCAAAATATACACTAAATAATTGGTATATATTTTGAGTTTTGGTATGAGAGGAGGATTAACTTGCCAATAGCATTTATAGCATTATTAACACCGTTTGTTGAATTGTTATTTTATATAGCTGGAATAATGGTATTTTATAAAGCACTAAGGGCCCTAAATATCTACATAGATAAAAATGAAAACAATCATCGATAGAAGTAGATTATTTTTACTATTAAAATGGAGTAATTACTTCGATATTCATATGATACTAATAAACAGCTCAGACTTAAAAGTTTGAGCTGTTTTATGTCGTTTACGCCTTTTAAACGACCACTTATTCTAAGAGGGGTGTCCTAGAAAATGAATTATGGTAATTTTAAACTAAAATAAATTCAGCTAATGTAGAGAATAAGTGGCTAAGTGAGCTTGAAAAGAAGCTATATAAAATTAGCAACCTCTTGGGGAAATATGGCGATCCATAAAGTTAGACTTATTCATAGTCTGGAGTTTCATTCCAACGGTTTACAATAGTTAAATTCCATTCCTCTAAAGGCTGAATCCTGGGAGCGTCTTCTAATGGTACGATATTTTCCTACCAAACAGAAATAAATTTTGTATTCTCAATCAGATTATTCAAAACAAACAAATTACTACAAGTATCTTTAACCACTTTCCTCTTATTACTCTTCTTAAACTACGTTTTTATACATAGGCATTTAAACTTTTAATCTCCTAGACCAATTTCTTATTGCAATCGGAATACACACAATTCCAAGCAAAATTGGAATTGTAATTAACAAGTAGGGGGACCATATCCGTTTTCCAAAAAAATAAAATGTATTTGTTCTAAAAATATCTGTCGGACTTCCTACCAAAGGTAATAAATCTAATAATTTCTGTGCCCATAAAGGCAGATACTCAGCAATCATCATTGGGAGATATACAACTGCCATACTAAGAAGCACTGCAATAAAATTATTTTTAACAGCAGATGATATCATCATAACGATACCAGCAAATCCAATTGCTCCAAGCAAAAGGAATACGTACTCATAAATTTCCGCCTGAATCATATTCATTGGTGCAATTGCAAGTAATTTAATACTCTGAATAGGCATATCCCATCCTACTGTACCCATAAAAAATAATTGTGACATCACGCTCCCAATCATAAGTATCATAAATAATTCTAGTGTAAGAGCAAAACCGGAAAAAATCTTGGCATAAGCTATTTTTTCCCATCCACTCTTTGTAGTTAGCACTAAAGAACTTGTGTTATCATGCCACTCTCCGGCGAACACCGTGGACAAGATAACAGCAAGAAACAGAGCTATTATCATACCCATATCTGCAATCGCATTTCCAAGAAGCTGTGACCAACCTTCTACCCACCCATAGCGAAATGGTTTTTCTACTTTCTTATTTATTTGTAGCAAATATTCTTTTTCTTCCCCTATCTGTCCACTAACCTCTAAAAATTCCTCTATTTTTTGTTGTCTTCTTTCATAAAAATTTGTGAGTTTTTTGGGGTTTACATAGCTTATCATTAACTGATAAGTACCTGGTTCTTCTAATTCTGGCCATAATATTTTTAACCACATATTAATGGTTTTCCAATCTGTTTTTTCCAACTCTTCTTCTAATTTTTCAGCTTCGATCCTTTGATAATCTATTACTAATTGCTGAAATACTTCATCCGTTAATTCTCCTCCCATTTCTTGCCCATACCCTTGCATATTTCTTATATTGGAATATCCATCAAAGTTATTACCAAATGCACTAGTATAATCATTCGAAGAGCCAAAAGAAAACCATTGATAAGAAAGAACACTTCCAAATATAACAATAATAAGGAAACATAAAATAACACTAACTTTTACAATCTTTCTTCTCCATAATTTTTTATGTTCTAATATAAATAATTCCATTTTCATCACACTCCTTCCTTTGACGGAAAATGATACAAATATAAATCTTCTAATGAAGCTTCGCATGGTACTGCCTGCTCTACTGGTGATGAATCAGCTACGATACGAAGTACTATACTATCTCCTTCATGTCTGAGATTCGCCACCGTTACTTTTGCCTGCCATCTACGTGCCTCTTCTGGTGACACTTCTAATTCCCAAACCTTACCTTCTGCTTTTCTTACCAATTCCGAAACGGTTCCCTGTAATAAGAAGTTTCCTTTCTTCATCAGCAGTACCTTATCTGCAATTGCTTCTATATCAGACACAATATGTGTAGAAAGAATTACAATTTTATCCTTTGCATAATCAGATAGTAAATTACGAAATCGTACTCTTTCTTTGGGGTCTAACCCAGCTGTTGGTTCATCTAAAATCAATACCTTCGGATGATTCAGTAATGCCTGTGCAATTCCAATTCTCTGCTTCATACCCCCAGAGAAAGTTTTTATCTTTTTGAAAGATACTCCGCTTAAATCTACCATATCTAATAATTCTTTTACTCGCTTCTTTGCAACTTCTCTCTGTATTCCTTTTAATGCAGCAATATACATTAAAAATTCTGTAGCAGTATAACTGGGATAATAACCAAAATCTTGGGGTAAATAACCGAGAATGTTTCTATACTCGGCCCCCATATCAATTATATTTTTCCCATCCAGTAACACTTCCCCCGATGTAGCTTCTAAAACCGCACATAACATACGCATCAATGTTGTTTTGCCTGCACCATTAGCCCCCAATAATCCATATACTCCAGGCATTAGCGTTGTGTTGACACAATCCACCGCTATTTTACTTCCAAAATGTTTCGTAAGACGATCAAGAGATAACTCCATACATTTTTCCTTCCTTTCTCATTTCAATAATAAAGTAAATCTCTTTCATAAAAAATGTTGTAAAAAACAGAAAAGCCATAATCCAAATTCCCATCGCTGACGTTTCGTACAACCATGGTAATACCTTTGCTAATACTCCCCAACAAACACAAGAACCAAACGTAATAATCATAGATACTCCAATACTTTCTTTCTTGCACAATCTAGCACAGCGCAGCATCAAAACCATACAGATTAAATAGGGAACCAAAGAATATAAAATCAATTGTCCAACACTTCCGCTGGAATTTTGTAAATATAATAGTTCTAAGCAAAATACAACTGTCATACATATTAAATTCGATGCACCTGCCAGTATTAATTTTGCAAGCATAATCTGAGCACCTGATGCCCTTGTTACAGCTTCTATTTCACACATTCCATAAATCTGGTTTTTAAACAATACAGGAATAATAGCCAATGCAAACAACGGCATGAAAACTGGTATATTTTCAGGAATATCTGCTATTGATAAAATTCCCAAACAAACGATGAACAATGTAGCCACTTGTAATCCAAATACCTTGACGCCTTCAAATCGAAAAATATCTGATAAATAACTCCAAAATCCTGTTCTTTTTTCCTCTTGGGACACTGAAATTTCTCTCATGATTGTAATACATGACTTTACTGTTTCCTCTATCCTTTTTGGTTCCACCTTTTTTTTAAAGGACTGATGTAAATATTCTTTCAATTCTTTATTTCTCATTCATTTCTCCTTTCTCATAATTTTTAATCCACTTCTAACCCGACTTTGTGCAGTTCGCATCGAGCATCCTGTCACTTTTGCAATTTCCAAATAAGTTAATTCTTCTTCAAATCTCAAGAGTATTGCTTCCTTCTGCTCTGGGGAGAGATTTCTCAATAAATAATTTATTTTCTCTCTATCTTCAATTTGTATTATTTCATTACACTCCTTTGCTAGGTATTTATTATCTCCTAATTCCAATATGTAGCATGGAACTTTTCTACTTTCATCAATACATAGATGCTTTGCTATGGTATATAAATATGCTTTAAATTTTTTTCCATCGTATTGTGATAAGGTTCTAAATAATCTGAAAAAGGTTTCCTGTGTCAAATCTTCTGCTTTTTCTAAGTTGGAGCAGTGCCTTCTGCAATATCGTAAAATTGATGTGTAATAACGCTTTATCAATTCTTCCGCAGCGTTCTCATCTCCAATTTTTATCTGTTTCAGTAATTCATCATCACTCACTTGCCCAACTCCTTTCCTGCAAATCCTTGCCTATATATAATAACGTATTAAAAGATCAAAATGATTAAACTTTTCTTAGTCTTTTCCTTTTAATTTTTTTACTAGCTGTTTAAAGTGAAGGTTTTTAGCAATTTTTTGCACTCAAATTTAAGCGGGTGGATACCTATACAGCAAACATAAGAGGCAAATAAGGGGACGGTTCTTTGTTTGTCATAATGAGGATAGTGACTCATAATATCCTTGAGGCGATAAGAGTTGTCACGAACAAAGAGGGGCTAAAGCTCGACAGGTATATATCACATAATGGCAAGAGGAATAAATCGATAAAATATTTTTATGGAAGATGATGATTATTCAAGGTATATAGATATTTTAAGGGAATATCAAAACGAAATTACCTTTAGGTTATACGATTATTGTTTGATGGGTAATCATCTTCATTTACTGAATTGCACTATATTCGCCAAAACCCAATAAAAGCTGGTCTAGTAAGCGATGCTGAAAATTACAAATGGAGTAGCTACAGGGAATACATCAAATAAAGTGGGATATTAAATACAGATTTTGCATTATAGGTATTTTCACCTGATAAAAATAAAGCTCTAGTAGAGTTTAGCACATTTCATAAAAAAGTCACGGATGATCAAATCAATGAATAGATATCGATGAGGAAAAAAGAACTCTATCTACAGGATCTAGGGTTCAAACAGGGAACCGTCCCCTTATTTGCCCAATTTAATTCTTGTCTTACACTTGTATATTTCCTTGTGCGGAAGTATAATCAAATAAAGAAAGGCGGTAGAAGCATGGAATACTTAACAACAAATGAAGCTGCCAAAAAGTGGGGCGTTACTGCTCGTATGGTTATATATTATTGCGTTGCCGGGCGGGTTGCCGGAGCAATTAAAAAGGAAAAGTTTTGGCTTATTCCATCTGGTGCAGAAAAATCTAAAGATATGCGTTACAAAGACAATTTTGTACCATTAACAGACAATCAGAGAGTGATCTATAAGGGGGAATAAATAAATCATGGTAGATAGACTTTTGAAAGCACTAAACCTTGATGAAAAATCGGAAAGTATACAAAAAATTCAACTTGCACACCGTCTGAAAATAATTGACTTTTGGAAAATAGAAAATAGTAGTCATGTGTTAGAGGTTGGTTGCGGACAGGGTGAAACAACAGTTGCCCTTGCCTATACGGTTGGAAGTGATGGGGCGGTCTGCGGAATAGATATTGCTTCCCCTGATTATGGTGCGCCAGAAACCTTGGGACAAGCCAGAGATAGAATTTTGCAATCGGAATTTGGAGATATAATCCAAATGCACTTTAATTTTAATATAACAAAAGACTCACTTCCATTTGATGAAAGCGAGTTTGATAGTATTGTGCTTTCACACTGCTTGTGGTATCTATCCTCTTATGATGAGCTTATTGAAGTCTTAACTAATCTCAAAAGGTATGGCAAAAGATTATGTATTGCTGAATGGAATCCACATATCAGCTTGCCTGAACAAGTCCCTCACTATCAAGCAGCAACGATACAGGCAATTTGTGAAATGTTTACTCATTCCGACACGTCAAACATCAAAACCATGTTTTTTCCGAGCCAAATTGAAAATGCCTTGCAGGAAAGCGGGTGGACGATTGAGCGAACAGGAAGTACATATTCGCCGGAAATGCAAGATGGGTTATGGGAAGTATCTACGGTCACTAGCACATATCCCCAAAAGATAAATTCTGATAGCCTTATGCCACAGAAGCTAAAGAACCTATTACTTTCACAGATAAATGTATTAGAAGCCGCTGCCGAAATAAAACCAATGGCTACATTTTGTGTCACTGCCATACGATAATGCCCAATGAATGGGAGGGATTGATTTTGACCTTAAACAATTAGGATAGGGCAAACAAGGGAACGGTTCTTTGTTTGATGTAATGAGGATAGAGATTTATAATATCCTTGAGGTGATAAGAGTTGCCATGAACAAAGAGAGGTCAAAGCTCGACAGGTATATATCACATAATGGCAAGAGGAATAAATCGACAAAATATTTTTATGGAAGATAATGATTATTTAAGGTATATAGATACTTTAAGGGAATATCAAAACGAAATTACCTTTGAGTTATACGCTTATTGTTTGATGGGTAATCATCTTCATTTACTGAATTGCACTATATTCATCAAAACCCAATAAAAGCTGGTCTAGTAAGCGATGCTGAAAATTACAAATGGAGTAGCTACAGGGAATACATCAAATAAAGTGGGATAGTAAATACAGATTTTGCACTATAGGTATTTTCACCTGATAAAAATAAAGCTCTAATAGAGTTTAGCACATTTCATAAAAAAGTCACGGATGATCAATGAATAGATATCGATGAGGAAAAAAGAACTCTTTCTGATAAAGAGATAAGAAATTTAGTGCTAGAAAAATATAATATTGATTTGCCTAAGCTTCAAAATATGGAGCAAGTGCTCCAGGATGAGATTATACAATATCTAAAGGGAGAAAAAGGGATTTCACTGAGACAGCTATCAAGGCTCATTGGCTTCACCATCCATAGGATCTATAAGGTGAAGGTGTAGGGAAATGAATATATGGGTTCAAACAGAGAACCGTCCGAGACTACTAAAAAACTATTGTTTTCTCGTTTGTCATTCTGGGAGGCAGATGAAGAATCTCATACTTTCAATACGTGTGAGAGCCTTTACTGACGCTTATGATGATAAAAGAGAATTTTTTCAGTGGTCTCGAGCCGTTTCCTTGTTTGCTCCGTTAATTATGAAAGTTTTGGGAGTTCAATGAATTCATCAACAATATCAAACAACTCTTCGTTATGGCTTATAAAAATGATAATTGAGTTATTTTTTCTTTTTAATAGTTCATCTTTTAAAATCTTAATTCCGGTAGTATCCATTGCTGAAACTGGCTCATCTAATATTAACAGTGAAGAATCTTTTAATAATCCTCTAACAATTGATACTTTTTGTTTTTCTCCACCGGAGAGAGATAGTGACTCTGTTAAGTCAAGAACTTTGCTTAGGTTAAATTTATTGCATAATTTATCCAGTGCCTCTGATTCATACACTTCAATACCTCTTTTTATATTATCTTTAACAGATAATCTTTGAAGTCTTGGTTCCTGCAAAATCACCGAAATCTGATTTTTTCTAAGGCTTATCATATCAAGATTTGATATTTCAATATTATTTAATCTAATTGCTCCACTATAACTATAGTCAAGCCCTAACAATAAATCAATCAAAGTTGATTTTCCTTCTCCGTTCTTCCCTTTTAAACAATAGATATTAGCTTTTTTAAATGTATAGCTAAAATTCTTGAAAAGTTCTGTGGAGCCAGGATAGGAGAAACTTAAATCATTAATCTCGATGGTGTTGATGCTATCAAGAGAAATCGTTCCATTGTTTTCATTTTCAAGGTCTAAAAATTCTTTTAATCTATCAAAACAAATTTTTGCATGCTGATATTCTTGTCCTAATTTCAAAAAATACTCGGAGTACGAGAGGCACATATTCGTATAATATGTGATCAAGACAAATTGTCCAATACTTATTTTTTGATTTATTAAGAGAGTTCCTCCCACTAGCATAGTGAATATTAACGTTAAGTTTTTTGAGAAATTACCAATGTTATTAAGGAAAGCTACTACCTTGTTAAGACTTATACATGTTTTTAACAATTCTTTAAATGAAATCTTGACTTGTTCACCAGAAATAGCATACCAAGAATGTATTTTAGTCTCTTTAATATGAGCGATACGATCATTATTATCTGAAATATATTGACTATTGATGTCCCTATACTTATATCCTCTTTCATAATATATTTTATTTAAAATTAGGATGCCAGAAATATTGATTACCAATGCCACTAATGGAATAAAGACTAGAAAAACATTAACTTGAATAATTAAAGCAAATACAATTACGGTACTTACAAGCATAATAATAGAAACAATAAAATTGTTAATGACAAACCCTATAGAAGTAAGAATATCATTAAATATCCTATTGTTTAAATACGCCGGATTATGTTTTTCTATTTTTCTCAAAGGAATATGTTCCAATTTATTATCAATATCATCTAAGAATTCATAACTGGATTTTGTAATAAGGACTTCTGACAGAATATGTTGAAAGAATGAACTAATCATTAACACGACTGTTAAAATACTAATAATTAGGATTGAATCTGAAAAAAAATTTATGGTTCTTAATTGTGTAATCCTATCAATGAAACCACTAAATATGTACGGAATTAACAATTGACAAATATAAATTATAAATAATAAAACATTAATGACTATAAAAGCTACCTTGAATTTCATACATCTTTTGATTATTTGAGTTATCATAAAAAACCCCCCTGTATCGGCACTCCACGATTTTTCGTGACACAGTTCTGCCTTTTTATTGCAAAAACAGCAACCACGAAACTAGCCTTTTATACTTAGATAATATCATACCTTACTAAGGTTGCAAACAAGAGTTATTAATTAGATTGACCTAATAAAATGCCATTAATATAGGAAATTTTGGACTAAAGCCTTAAGACTAACTCTTAAAATAAAGTAAGATAAAGCTCTTGGACTTTTCGAGAGCATACATAACTGAATCAGGGGAGAGTGTTTTGTTAGTAATACTTTTAGGTGTAATATCAGATGATGAAAAAGATTTAATTAATAAGATTTTTTCAAAAATGAATGTAAAAATGTATAATATATCTTTTAACATCTTAAAAATAAATATGATGCAGAAGAGGCTATAGCACAAACATTTTTAAATATTATTGCCAATAAGAAAAAAATTCTGTTTTACCGTGTCCCCAAATAGAGCTCTACTGCGTTATAATATTAAAAAGAGAAACTATGAATATTATTAGAAGACATAAGAAATCCGTTTGTGTAGATGATGTAGATTATTTATCCTAAAGCAATGAAATCTATGATATTGAAGAGAAATATTTTAAAGCAGTAAACAGGGAGAAATTGCTTTTAAGTATTAATATGCTTTCGGATGATGAGAAAAGTCTTATTTACTTGCGTTTTGTTAATGATTTGAGTTTTAAGTGTATTTCAGAACTTTTAGACATTACCGAAGAAGCGGCGAAAAAACGGGGTCAACGTACTTTAAAAAAATTATGCTTATATTATGAGGAAGATGATAAAAGTGGACAATGCAGTTGAAAATGCTCTAAAAGATGCATGTGAATTATCTTTTCAGAATGAACTACAAAAATTAGCTGAATTAGATATGAGTAAAATTGTATATCAATCATTATCTGAGGATCAGATTAATAAACTAGTTCGCAAAATAGATTTATTACCTTTTGAATATAAAAGCATTCTTTTCTTTCGATATTGTTTTAATAGTACATCTTCTGAAACAGATAATATATTGAAAATAGAAAACTCTAAAAATAAACTACGTTATATGCAAAAAATGCTATCGTGCTTTATGTATTTGGGGATTTCATGGATTGATGATAATTCTTTGAAAAAGGCTTGTGAAATAGCTCTTGTAGAAGTTACAAAAGATTATAATAATATTGAGATATTGCATAAACCTCTTATGATACTGAAAATATTAAAATAGAAGAATTTGTTTTTAAAGAATCTCAGGCATTTACTTGGAAAACCGATAAAATGACCTATTTGATATTGCATCAGTAGCATCGGACTAGGCTTGAACTATTTACTTACTGTAATTACCATATGCTTCAAACATTTGACATAATTATCCTTAGCAAGGATAAATGAGTGATTTTACTCAATTAAATATAGAGTAGAAAATATAAATTAAGTGGATCAAAAACAGGTAAGCAGCTATCTACAGCTTCGAATAGAAGAGTTTACGTATTCAAAATATACACTAAATAACTGGTATATATTTTGAATTCTGATATGAGAGGGGGATTAACTTACCAATAGCATTGTTAACATCATTTGTTGAATTATTGTTTTATATAGCTGGAATAATGGTATTTTATAAAGCACTGAAAGCCCTAAACATCTACATAGACAAAAATGAAAACAATCATCAGTAGAAGTAGACTATTTTTACTATTAAAATGGAGTAATTGCTTCGATATTCATAACCAGCTCAGACTTAAAAGTTTGTGCTGGTTTTATGTCATTTACACCCTTTAAGCGACCACTTATGCCAAGAGGGTTGTCCCAGAAAATGAATTATGGTAATTTTAAACTATAATAAAAACTATAACAAATTCAGCTAATACAGAGAATAAGAGACTAAGTGAGCTTGAAAAGAAGCTATATAAAAGAAGAAGCATATACGTAATAATCATAGGAAGCATAATTACTATTAGCTTAGGTTTAATTTACAACTTCTTTATCATTTATGGCAATATTGTGTCATTGGGATTTCTCTGTGAAGGAATCACTCTGACACCTTCAGTATTAATAAAAAAAGAATGCAGGGAGGTGAACTAAATGAAAGCTAAACTTAGAGTGCTAAGTGGAGTAGCAGCAGTAGCTATGGTTTTTGCTAATCTAGGACTAAGCATTAACTGTATAGGGATTTTGTACCAGCCTAAATGTCCGAAGAGATAGTAAGAAGAGGATTGCTGTTTTAACCTTCTTATATTTCAAAGACAGTTCACACTGGGATAGCTATGAGGAGACTAGGGAGCAGGTTTGAGTCATTTACTTACTAGTGATATAAGAATCTTGATGATAAAAATGGCAAAAAAGCAATGAGACCATTATTTAGAAACGCTATATTATGTTATAGTCAAAGGAAATAACGCAGAAAATGAGTTAGATAGAGAAATACATGAAAATTTATATTGTTTCAATCAATAATTTCAAGAATAAAACTTAGAGAAATTAAGAGTATAAAATATAGAAGAGATTATTCAAAGATGAAGAGAGTAAGTGAATAATTCAAGCCTGACTCCATTTGTTACAGGACCGGTTAATTCTCCAAGTAAGGTCTGCATACCTAGCCAAGGCATTATGAGAGTCAAAAGATGTAATAGTACCAATCTTAGCAAGGATCCCACTAGCAAATACAGGTCCGATACCTGTAATAGAGTTAAAAGACTGATATTCAGTAGTATTAATATCTTTGATGTTTTTTTAATGACCTTATCAATTGTCTTAACTTCATTTTCTAAGGCCTTAATAACATTAAAGGATGAAGCAATGAATATACTTAAAGGCTCATATAGTACTTTATCTAGTCTATAGGAGTTCCTAGCAGCCTTTTGAAGTAACTTAGCAGTTACATAAGGGTCACTAAAGCAATTTCTACACTTTTTCTTTACAAAAGCAACTAAACCTTCAATAGAAGAATAAGCAATATCATCTAAAGAAAGAAACTCAGTTAAAACAACAGCTGAAGTAGCACCGTAGGTATCGGAGAAAGGTTTCTCATCTTTATCTGATATAGTTAACCCACTAAATTTCAAATAGATGTTAGAGACCATATATGATTTTTCACAGATATATATTCAACTAAATGGGGTCTGTGACGAGTAAGCCTTTGTAAAGCAAGAAACTGAGTACCACCCCAAGGTTAAGATGTGATTCTGCCACATCTAGCAAAGTCAGCAATAATAAAGGCGTCTAATGGATCAGTTTTATCCATATAAACAAAAGACTTTCTGTAATTAGCAACAGTCTTAGGGCTAAGACAATAAACAAGAGGTCTGTAAGACAATAGCACTTCGTTAGAAGATAGGAAATTTGCAATGTGAGTACTATAAAAAGAAGTAGATTCAACAACAAATTTTAGTCTATAAGAATCTAAACAGCTAAGGATGCTTTCTAAAATAGATACAGCACCAGGTTGGTTATTCAGAGCCTTAGGATTGAGAAGTTTATTACCTTAAAAATCAAGAGCACATAAGACGTTAGCCTTAGAACTAACATCTATACCAACAAATAAAGTTGATAAAAAATTGTTCTTCATGATATCACCGCCTTTCGAGGGAAATGGGGAACAATTAGTAAAAGAGATATCCTAATCTTAGTAGCTAACTTTAACCTCGCACTATTAGCATTCATCTTTGAAAATTACCTTGCTGTTGGTCTAGTCAAAGAGATGCAGCATCTGAAGTAAGAAGCATTTGACAACTAAGTCAGGAAGCAAGCTTTGGAGGCAATAGCCTAACGGCTTTGCAAGGGGAACAAGAATTATCCTTTGCTAATTATTCCTAATTCTATTTTAGTATTAGGATACCTCAATTAAAAATTGTAAACAAAAATAAAATAATAATATGCCTAGACACCATAAAAAAACTGGGTCTAAATATATTATACAGGTAGGTGATGCAGGCTTGAAGTTTAATAAAATTGAAGGTAGTAAAATAAAAGGTAGAATTGTTTATATGTTAATTGGATTTATACTCTTTGTTATAGGTGTTGTTCCAATGATAAATAAAGCGTTTAAGTCAGATATCGTATGTGTTCAAACGGATGGATTAATCACTATTCCATGGAATGAAGGATGGTCTATTGCAATTAGTATTACCCCTGGTATACCTATTCATCTACAAGGAAACAATGGAGCAACCTATGATATATTCAGTGACACTAAGGGGTTACTACTTAAAAAAAATGGAAATATTAAAAGCATGAAAGGGTCAATATTAGGATTAAAAAGGGGGGATATGTTTTATTATAATCCAGTTTATGATAATCAGATTCTTGATATATCTAAAGTAGGAACAACTTGGTTAAAAATTATACAGAAAAATGAAGAATATACAACAGGAATAGTACTAGTGAAGGTTGCGCCTATAAAAGATAAGAATGATGATGGTAAAGAAATAATGCAGTTCAAAGCAGAAATTGTTACGAGTTTAAGTTTTCCAAAACAGAAAGGTAAATATCAAAAAGTCTCCAATGAGTTTTTGGAGGATATTGAAGCGAAATTAAGGAAATAAAGCACATTTAGTAAGTATGTTAATTATAATTTAATAGATTTGTTGAACTTTGAAAAACAATTGAAAACTTAAGATTGCATAAACAAAGGAGGTAAAAATTTATGAAAAAAAGCAATAGATTAAGCAGAAAATTTATAAGAACATTTTCTGGTGTACTGGGATTGTTTGTGTTCCTTGTTTTCTTGTTGCCTACAGCACAAGTCTATGCCTATGAAAATTCAGTTACAATAGAAAAACTTAGTCTAATGAGTGAAAAAGATTGTTTGGATATGCTTTTAAGGAATGGACTAAGACTACCTGAGG
This sequence comes from Firmicutes bacterium UBA3546, assembly GCA_002376545.1. GTDB lineage: Bacteria > Bacillota > Clostridia > Tissierellales > Proteiniboraceae > Proteiniborus. The sequence continues at coordinate 23,200 of DFOH01000008.1, forward strand.
TATATAAAAACAATGATTATACTGCAAGAGCAGTAAAGACAATAGTTGATGACATTAATAAAGGTATAACGGACATAGAGCACATCCCTTATAATTATACTGAATTAGCAGAATTAGCTAAGCGAATTATTAATGTATATGCAAAAAATACATCTACTTTAGCAAGCTACACATTAAAAGACAGTACTGTAATAGGATCATGGTCAAACAGCTATACAGGATATAATTGTTATGGATATTCTATAGGAGTACACGTTTTTGAGAACCCCGGGTATCATTCCAATCAGCGTTTCAGCATGGGTTTGTCTATTGCAAGAATGGCAGATTTAGTTATTGATGACTTAGACGCAATTGGATATTGGGGTTATAAAACAACTAATAAACCAACATCATTAGCCAATTTTGAAAAAGTAATATGCATTAGAAAAGGAGATATAGATTATCATTTTATGAGGGGAAATAGAACAGGAGATAATTGGAATCATAAACCAGGAGGAACAAATCCTCTAAATTGGAATTATGCATCACCTGGATATAAGACTTGGACAAACGAGCACTCTTATAAAAATGTTAGTTATGAAGGAGATACGACATATAATAGTTCGATTTATTATATCATTTATTGGATAAAAGATGGGCCTGGCCCACAACCTTACACAATTAACTAGATAAAAGTGCCTACCATTTTGGAAAAATTGACTTGAATCATAATGGTTGTAAAGAAAGGTTTTTCTAAGTAAAACAAGTTCTATAAAATTAATTATAATTAACACTCTTCCCCCTGAATCACTTTTAAAAAATGGTTTGGGAGGATGCTTTATAAGTTCGAAATTAATGATAAATAAACAAACAAGGTAAACAAATAAGGGGACGGTTCTTTGCTTGACATACAGAAGGGATTATTCAAAGATGAAGAGAATAAGTGAATAATTTAAGCCTGATTTCATTCGTTACCTATAGACTCAATTCTTAATTGATTTCTGACTCTACCCATAGCACAGTACCAAAAAAGATTATTTGAAATGTAGCGCCAAAGTACACTTCTATTTTATTAAAAGCAATATAAAATAGTAACAATAGAACTAACGAATGTGTTTCATTCAAAAAGCGTGATAATTCTTGTTTTTTTCCTATTCTATCAAAGATACTCATTATAATAAAACCAATAAAAAAACCTAAGTAACAAAAAAATAAAAAGTAGAACAAATACGAGTAAAATCTATGATCAGTATTATAAATGGTAGTTATATAACACAAGATAGCAAGTATAATTGGACATAGTATTCTAATTTTAATTTTATTGCGCAATTCCTTATTTAGTTTCATGTAATTTCACCCTTTTTTATATTTTTTTAGTTACCAATATTATACCAAAAATTAAGAATTATAAGAATACGCCAATAGTGTAAATTATACCTTTAAAACGACCACTTACGCCAAATTGGTATAAAACATTGGGACAGACTTGAATTATTTACTTACTAATGATACAAGAATTTTGGTGATGAAAATGACAAGAGAACAGTGAGTTCATTATTCAGAGAAGCACTATATTATGTTATGGACAGAGGAAACAATGCAGAAAATTAGTTAGATAAAGAAATATATAGGAATTTATATTATTTCTATCAATAATCTCAAGAATAAAATCTGGGAAATCAATGGCATGGAATGTATAAGGAGTCATTCAAAGATAGAGAAAATAAGTGAATAACTCAAGCCTGATCCCATTTGTCCTTTCATTTTTCCTTGTTGATAGGATAGTGCATAATTCCTATGAAATATTGATTGAAGGTCACGAATCTATGCGCCAGCGTAAGGGATTGAATAAATAGACTGGGGCTCTGCCCCAGACCCCAGGGTTTATCGCTTTGGTTTTCCAGGAGAGTGATAAGAAAGAGCAATACCAAATGATATCGCTCTCCCGCCAAAGCTTATGTGCCGCTCAGGTCGCTCCCTAGCGTTACCTTATCCTGCACATAAGTAAAAGCAAGATTATGATAGCATATTATATCAAAGTGAACAAGGATATCTACTGCACTATTTGCCGATATTATTGCAATAATTTTACGATTTGGTTGCACTCAACTCACCGATTTGGGGCACTAAAAAGTTGAAATATTCAATATTTTATTTCTACATATTAACACTATGACATTTAATATTTGTAGATACTTATTCAATATGTAATTTATTAGTTAGCTAAAATATAAAACCTCCTTATGTATTATATCGTTATGTCAATGACATTAATTATATAATACATACAAGGAGGTTTAGTTTATTTCTTAAAGATTAAGTAGTTAAGTTGCGATGTTATGTAATAACATTGGTAAACTAGGAAACAAGTTACATTTTTAAAAGCTACTAATGGCAGTGGGTTGTTGAGTAAACTGAGTTTACTGTTGTATAGCCACAAGCACAATATTTTTCAGTTTCTTTATATATATCACAAACCCAATCGTTATAGGAGCCGATTATTCCACCATACTGATCATAAATTAAGTGCGTATGTTGATACTGTTTGTAATGCACAGAAGACGTAACACCTGTTTGCATTCTATGTTTATAATCTGGCCAATAATCACAAGGTATTGCCATTGGCTCCATTATTGAATCTTTTAGCTTAGCCTCATTCAGCTTAGCCTCATTGCTTGCGTATGCATTTGTAAAAGTGAATAATAGTGCTAACAATAATAGACAAGAAGTTACTCTTTTAACCATCAAAATGCCTCCTTTTTCTACAAATTATAATATTTGATATTTATACCCAATTATGTTAAGATAATCATAAGAAATAAACTATTAGTTAAACTTTAACATTAATAGATAACAATGTCAACTATAATTTGAAAGGAAAGATAAATAATGGAAAAAAAACGAGCCTTATTTTATTGTATAATTGTAATTTTAATTTTATCAGTATTATATGGTTGCAACGTTAAGGACTATACTGTAAGCTTAGATAATCATGATGTAAATATAGAAGAAATAGTTAAGTATTTATCATCAGATCAATTATTTGGAAGGTTAACTGGTACACAAGGGAATCAAGATGCGACACTGTACATAAATGAATATTTTGGGAAGATTGGCTTAGATAAAAACAATAGTAATAGTTATATGATTCCATATAATCATTTGTTTTATGACTTGACTTCACAAAGCACATTAATGCGTATTAATTTTAACGATGGAACAGTTAAAAATTGTATCTTAGGAAAGGATTTTCATCCACAGAATCTAATTAAAAATATAAAACTTTCACTTCCAATAACTTTTAATTTAAATGATGAAAATCTACAAAACACAATTGCAGTAATAGAAGACTCAAATGAAATTATTAGATTTTATAATAAATCTCAAGGAATATTAGTAAAGCAAGATAACTTCAAAAAATACATTAATGTTAGAAGCTCTGGTTTCCCAATAATACAAATTAGTCCTGAGTTGTACAAGCTTTTACAAGACAAGCTTGGTAATGTACATATAGAATATAATCTAATCCCCGAAAAAATAATTGCAAATAATATTGTTGGAGTCATTAAAGGAACAGATAACAGGAATGCAATAGTTATATCTGCTCATTTTGATCATGTTGGTCATAATGATTATTGTACATATAATGGCGCAATCGATAATGCATCTGGAATTGGGACTCTAATTAAAACAGCGAAAAAGATAAAAGCTTATTCAGATAGCAAAAAATTATCAAGTGATATTATTATTTGTGCTTTTAATGGGGAAGAATCTTTTCTTCAAGGAAGTAAAGCTTTCGTCGAAGCTATTAATAAAAATTATAGCAATATTATTAATGTTAATATTGATTGTATTGGACTAAAAGAAGATAGCAATATATTAATAACTGGAGAAGGAAATGTGAGTAAAAATTTAATTACCAGCGCAGAGAGCTTTTTTACAAAGAATGGCTATAAAGTAGATGTAGATTTTGAAGGTAGTCTTGTTAGCGACTATATATCTTTTTCACAAAATGATATTCCATCAGTTAATATAAGCCAAACTAATATTAAAGATATACATTCTAATTTAGATGTTTATGAGCTTATTGATTTTGGTTATCTATATAAGTTTAGTGATAAACTAGCTGAGTACATAATTTCAATAGAGAAAGATTTTTTTGACTTTAATACTTCTGAAAAAGAACACGAACATGAAAATCATATACACAATGATAATTATTATATTGATGATGAAAACATCATAGAAGCTATTGAATCATCAAAAGAAGAGCTGAAGTTTAATGAATATAAATTTATTAAGATAGAAGATAAAGTATATATTACATATAATGGGGTTGGAGTTTTTTACGGATTATCAGACTTAAAAGAAATATTACCTGAACTAAGCATTATTCCAGAAAGGATAAATGAATATGAGTTTAATCAGTTTACAGTGGCTTTTTCACCTATTATATTATATGAAGATAATGATGTAGAAATAAACAAAGTATATAATTATGATAATGTATCTATCAAAGATTTAACTTATATATCAATTGAATATTTTAACGATTCAAAGGATAGTAATTACATAAATATGAGTTTTTTTAGTCCAAAAGAAAAAAATCGAGTAATCAATAGCTTTTATGATGAAGATTCCATAGTTCGTAAGGAAATTTTATTTGAAGATAGAGAGATTAGTATTTTATATACTGAAAATCAGCAACAAATAATATCTATAGAGACTAATTTTGATGTAAATAACCGCAATGGAATAGTAGGAATTAATAATTACATATTTGATAATATAGAACATGAAGGAAAAAAATTAGTTATACGAAAGCCATGTTGGTCTGAAAGTACAGTTGAATATGTTACTAATTTTGTAAAAAATCATGATCTACATACATTAATTAATGACATAGTAAAAGGAATTTATGGTGAAACAAAAGATGATTAATTTATACGCTTATATATAATTAATGTTTATCCACAATATTTTGAAAGTGTTATTGTGTTTAAACTTAAATTTCTTATACCTCTTTCTATAAAATGCTTTAATAAGCTGTTAAGGATCGAGAAAAAATCATAATCCAGCTTAGATATGGTTTAGTAAATGGTGGCTGTAAAACTCAAAGAGAAATAGCCAAGATGCAGGTATATCTAGATCATATGTGTCGAGAATAGAAAAGCGAGCTATAAAGAAACTAAATAAGGCGTTGATGTAAGAATATTTGAATAAATTAATATATGTTCAGAGACAGGTGATGATACACCTGTTTTTTGTTGCGAGTAATGAAGACACTCTGTGCTTTTTCTGGGCTTTTAAAGAAAGAGAATTAGTGTTTATGTACAAAATAATAAAAATTAAGACGAAAAGCTTGGAGTGTATAGAATGTACTATTAGGTCTAAGGCAAACAAGGAAAGGCAAACAAGGGGACGGTTCTTTGTTGACATACAGACTTTAAAGTTTGAGAGCTGTCTTATGTCATTTACACCCTTTAAACGACCACTTATGCCAAAAGGGTTGTCCTAAAAATTAAATTATGGTACTTTTGAATTACAATAAATCTGAAAATCTAAGGGAATAAGGGAAGAGAGAGATATGATTAATCAAATAGCCTGTTATATAGTTAAGAAAATGAGAGACAACAATACTATTGATGAAGAAAATATGGACATGCATATTTTTGGACTTGAAATCTTGTTAATTACAATTATCAAATATCTAGGGTTATTTATTATGGCGTTATTATTAGGAGTTATAAAAGAGGCTATTGCATTTATTATAGCATTCAGCATGTTAAGGATTCAAGCTGGAGGAGTGCATTTAAAGTCTTTTTGGCAATGCTTTATAATTACAAATATCATAACCTTTTCTTGTATATTTCTTTCAAAAGCCTTACCTATTAATCACACTCCATTATATTCAGTTGTCATGCTAATCATATCTGCTATTTTAGTTCTAGTATTTGCACCAGTTGATACAGAGAATAAGAGACTAAGCGAGCTTGAAAAGAAGCTATATAAAAGAAGAAGCATATACGTAATAATCATAGGAAGTATAATTACTATTAGCTTAGGCTTAATTTATAGCTCCTTAATTATTTATGGCAATATTGTGTCGATGGGATTTCTTTGTGAAGGAATCACTTTGATACCTTTAGTATTAATAAAAAAAGAATGCAGGGAGGTGAATTAAATGAAGGCAAAACTTAGATTGTTAAGTGGTGTAGCTACAGTAGCTATGGTTTTTGCTAACCTAGGACTAAGTATTAACTGTATAGGGATTTTGTATCAGCCTAAATGTCCGAAGAGATAGTAAGAAAAGGATTGCCGCTCTAACCTTCTTATATGTTAAAAACAGCTCATACTGTAAAAGTGTGAGCTGTTTTTTTATGCAAATAAATCTTAAATACGAATAAAAAGTAAATTTAATATTGTAACACTTAATAAATGACTAAAAATTTAAAAGCAAAAGAAGGTAATATAGTTTACACGTAGAATAACTATAAATAAATAGTAAGTTTATATGGGAGGCATGCATATGGAGTTAAATATTGCAATTTGTGATGACGATAAAGCCCATGTGGACATTATTAAAGAGTATATAAACAGAATTAATATTAATTGTGCTCCTGAAATAATTGAAGCCTATAGCGGAGAAGAGTTGCTGGAATTAATAAAGGGTAGGCATATAGATGTAGTTTTTTTAGATATTGAAATGAAAGAATTGAATGGTATAGAAACAGGTACGAAAATCAGAGAATTTAGTGAAGATACAATAATTGTATTTTTAACAGGATATAGGAATTATGCTCTAGAAGCTTTTCAAATAGAAAGTTTTCAGTATATCATAAAACCTATCATATATGAAAAGTTCAATATTTTAATGCAAAAGATACTTATACGACTTAAGGAAATAAAAGCGTATAGCAATATAAATAAAGCTTTTTCTTTTAAAACAAAGCAGGAAATAGTGTGTTTAAAATATGAAGATATATATTATTTTGAACGACAAGGGAAAAAAATCTATGTTTCAACTCAAACAGGTAATTATGAGTTTACTGGTACTCTGAAATCAACAATGGAGTCTTTAGATGAGAATATATTTTTACGTTGCCACCAAGGCTTCATAGTAAATATTGATAAACTCTTAAATATAAATAGCAATGAAATAATACTACGTGGTATAGAGGAAATAGTACCTATTAGTAGAAAATACAGGCAAGATGTTCTAGATGCATTAGAAAAGAGATTATTTAACTAATTCTAGGTGATGATTATGGAAGTTATAGCAAATTTTATAACAAATATTATTGATGTAAATATACTTTTTTATTATCTAAAAACTTTTCTTAAAGGGAAAAAAGTTGATAATAAATATGTTTTTGTGTATCTTTTTATAATTATATTATTTAATACCCTTGTCAATAGCTTTTTAGGGTTAGCTAGTGTCATAGGATTTATGTTGATTTTGATTCTCATGAGTTTTGCCTTTTCCTTGATTTTCAAAGAAACCTATTTAAATATTTTTATAATGCTACTTATTGGCATGGTTGTCATGTTTGCATTAGAGCTAGCTACAGTTAATATAATTGTTTATGTTTTTAGACTACCACCATCACTGATTTTAGAGCTAAATATCTACAGATTTTTAGCAATTATTATAGCAAAGGGCGGCTTTTTCCTTACCACACATTATTGGATTAAAAAAATATCTTTTTTATCTTATGTTAGGAGTAAAAAAAGTCTATCTATAGCTTTTGTATTTTTGTTTAATGCAATTATTATCTATATGGCATTTATTCTTTATAGATACATAAGAGTTAGCACTTACATGGATTATATCGTCTTTTTTATTCTTACATTATGTGCAATTATATTCAGTTGGTTAATTTATGGCTTTATAAAAAAGATGTTTAAGCAGGAGCAACAGGAAGAATTGATGAAATTAAAAATAAAAGAATATGAGAATCAAAATTTTTATGTTAAGAATATGGAAGATATTATGCAAAGTATTCGGGCACAAAGACATGATTTTAATAATCATGTTAGTACATTGTATGGATTGATTTATCTTAATAAAACTGAGGAAGCCAAAAAATATATATTAGGGTTAGCAGAAGATGTCTCTATTATCAATAAAATTATTGATGTTGGACATCCTGTAATTACAGCATTAATTAATACTAAAAGAGACAAGATACTAAGAGAAAAAATCAAGATGAACTTAGACGTTGAACTACCTCAAAATTTATCCTTTAATTACATTGACTTATCTATAATTATAGGCAATCTTTTAGACAATGCAATTGAGGCATGTCTAAATCCTGATATAAATGACCCATGGATTGACCTTAAAATACTCACTAAGGGATACTATTTGGTCATTGAAGTATTAAACTCAAAAACAAATATAGTAAGCATAGAGGCAGATTCATTAGGGCATGGATTTACAACTAAAAAGGATAAAGAAAGTCATGGTTTTGGGTTAAGTAATATAAAAAGAATAGTAGAGCAATATGAAGGACTTGTAAAGATTGAAGATAATGGAGATATTTTTGTCGTTCACATAGCCTTGCCTTTGGGAAAAGATATACTATAGTGTGTCTTTTTTAAGAGTAGCTCAGGGGTCACAGGCTGTAACCCCACCTAATCCAAAAGCTCAAACTCAACAACTGTATCAATTTCATCTGGCAATGAATATGTAAGATGCTCAGGTGTACCGAAATTGATAAAGATATAGTCATTGTAATCCATAGTGTTCCAAGGCTTTATCAATTTTAGTTCAGAGCCATCAGAAAGCAATCTAATCTTTTTAACCTTATCATTTAGACCTTGGATGCCTAAAGGTCCTATACTTCCTTCAAATATATGGGCATAAAGCTTATTTTGATTTTGGGTAAAGTAACCCCATTCAGGCTTTTGAAGGCAGGATTTTCCGCAGTTATATATACTACTGCTATTTTGCATCATCCATTTACCTATGGTATCTAAAATATTTATAGACTCACTTGGAATTTCACCCTTTGCATTAGGTCCAACATTTAGCAAAAGATTTCCGTTTTTACTAATACATTCTACTAGCTTTCTAATAATCATCTTAGGCGATTTAAAGTTCTTATCTGTAGATGAATAACCCCAATGATTATTCATTGTAATGCAAGCCTCCCAGGGTACAGTATTACCATTTTCATCTACTATTCCTTCAGGTGGAATAATTTGCTCAGGTGATGCAAAATCTCCAGCAAAAAAACTAGGATTATTTGTCAAGATACTTCCTGAGTTTTCTCCGCTTGCCTCTAATCTATTATCAATTATCACATCAGGCTGTAGGCTTCTGACCATGTTTATGAGCTCAGTAGCTCTCCATTTTTCTCCAACCATATCATCATATGAAAAATCAAACCAAAGAATATCTATTTTCCCGTAATTTGTACATAGCTCATGAACTTGTCCATGCATATATTCTAAATATTTTTCAAAATCATGATCTAAATCTTTGTATTTCTCATTATCTCTCATAGGATGATGCTTGTCTCCATAATGAGGGAAATCATCATGATGCCAATCAATGATAGAATAATAGAAGCCTATCTTAAGGCCTTCGGACCTAAATGCATCTACATATTCCTTGATTAAATCTTTTTTAGCTTTAGTATTAGTAGCCTTATAATCAGTAAGCTTACTATCAAATAAACAGAAGCCGTCATGGTGCTTTGCAGTCATAACAGCGTATTTCATTCCTGCATGTTTTGCAGCTTTAGCCCAAGATTTCGGGTCATAGTTTATTGGATCAAATTCATCAAAATATTGCTTGTATTTTTCCTTCGACATTTTTTCATTTGTCATGACCCATTCCCCTCTTGCAGGAATTGAATATAAGCCCCAGTGGATGAACATGCCAAACCTATCTTTAAGAAACCAACGCGTCCTTGTATTTCTCTCATCAATCAGCTTCATTTTGTATCCTCCTGTGATTATCTCCTAGTTGTAGTAGCTTTTTATACTTATAAAATGTATATAAATTTATTATATCATTTTGGAGATTGTTTACAACTGCTTTCACTTTATGTCATAGGGCAAAAGGAAGTATTTGAAAAAGCTCTTGGGCTATGTTAGAATATTACTTGTTTAAACTATTCTATGATACGGAGAGATAGCCATGCAGCTTATGCTTAAAGACAAAAAGTTTTATAGTTCCCTTGTAAATATTGCACTGCCTATTACATTGCAAAACCTTGTCATGTCTTCTATTAACATGTTGGATACATTGATGATAACAAGGCTTGGTGATGCAAATATTGCGGCTGTAGGTCTAGCAAATCAAGTTTTTTTCTTTTTTTCACTTATATTGTTTGGAGTTAACAGCGGCTCATCTATTTTTGTGGCTCAATTCTGGGGAAAAAAAGATATAAAAAATATAAGAAGAATTCTAGGATTAGCAATCATGATTTGTGGCTTAATAAGTATTATTTTTACAGTAGGTGCATTTTTTATTCCAGAAGCTCTGATGAGAGTATTCACTAATGAAAAGGATGTAGTGGAGCTAGGGGTAAAATATTTAAGAGTTATTTCATTAAGCTACCTAGTAACAGCAATAAGCTTTTCATTTAACACGGCCCTAAGGAGTATTGGACAGGCTAAAATTCCGATGTTTGTAAGTATAGCAGCTTTAATTACAAATGCAACCTTTAACTATTTACTTATATTCGGTAAGTTTGGATTTCCTATGATGGGCATTGAAGGAGCAGCACTTGCTACATTGATTTCTAGAGTTGTTGAATTGGTATTGGTTTTATTTGTAGTCTATCATAGCAAAAATGCATTAGCAGCAAAGCTGTGTGAGCTTATAGACATATCTAGAGATTTTATTGCAAAGTATTTTAAAACTGCAGCTCCTGTAATAATAAATGAATTTTTCTGGTCTCTAGGAACTGTCATGTATTCAGTAGCATATGCAAGAATAGGCAAGGAGGCTACTTCTGCTATACAGATAGCTAATACTGTACAAAATACTTTTCTAGTATTTTCTAGAGGTATGTCAAACGCATGTGCAGTAATGATTGGAAATAAAATTGGCGAAGGTAGCAAGGAAAATGCAATTTCATATGCTAGAACTTTTATTATAATAGGTCCAATACTTGGAGTAATACTTGGAATAATACTATTTACATCCACACCATTGATAATGACACTATTTGATACTGTTTCTGCAGAGGTCTATGAGTATACTAGCAAAGTACTTATGGTTATTTCCATAACAATGAGTATTAAAATAATCAATGGATTGCTGGTAGTAGGCATTTTTAGAAGTGGCGGGGATACTAGATTTTCCATGTTTCTCGAAATGGGTTCCGTATGGCTTATAGGAGTGCCAATGGCTTTCTTTGGAGCATTAGTTTTAAGGGTTCCAGTTTATTGGGTATTGGCTTTAGTTTCTTTAGAAGAAGTAGTTAAGGCACTGGTTGGGATACCTAGGCTGCTTTCTAATAAATGGGTTAGAAATGTTGTAGAGCATATGTAATAAAAAAGTTAGTTTGAATTATTCCTATAAGAATAACTTGAACTAACTTTTTTCTATGTCAAAATTATATGAGTAATTTGATTTAATAGCAAAATTTCGTATTAGTTAGGATATAATTATATATAATTATATATGGGGGTGTTAGAAGTGAAAACTAATAGAAGAATAATGTTATCTATTAGCATCATAGTTATTGCTTCTTTGCTTTTAGGTGGATGTGCTGCTTTCGGCAAAGCAAATAATAGCGATTTGAATCAAACTTCTTCTTTTGAAAATATTAAAGAAAAGAACCTAGACTCAGAAAATATAATGAATATAATTAAAGAATTGACATCAGAAAAATATAAAGGGCGACTTGCTGGAACAAAAGGAAATGAGCTAGCTACCCATTATATAGAAAACTATTTCAAAAAAATCGAGCTTGATTACCCAGGCGATTTAGATAACTATCTACAGCATTTTGACCAAAAGGTAAGATTTACATATAGTGCTCCAAAGCTAGAAGTTTTAAATGAAGCAGGTAATGTGGAAAAAGAGTACGAGTACATCAAAGAATTTTCTGTAAATACTGGCGTTACTAAGCTAAGCATAAAAGGAGACGCAAAGGGGAAGGGTGTAGTTATAGAAAATGCGGAAGAGCTTGCTAATAATATTGAGGCTTATGAAGGGAAGATACTTTTAGTGCCTTCAAGCATCATATCTAATATGGGAAGCGGATATATAATTGATAGAGTAGCACACGAAAACAGTAAAATTGGCGCGATAATAGTAGAAGTTGATATTGATAATCCAAATCATGTCTATGGAAGCTTTGTTGTGGGACCAAATGCTCACCCTACAGCTAAATTTGCTGAAGGAAAGCCTATGCTTTTTACTTGTAGTTCTAAAGCATTTAAAGAATTGGCTGATGCAGCCAATAAGAAGCTAGATATAAGTATGAAGGCTGATTTCGCTATTGAAAGTGTAACAGCTGCAAATGTAATAGGATATATAGAGGGAAAGGATGAGACTCTTAAGGATGAATTTATTATTATAGGGGCACATTTTGACCATGCAGGAGACAATAAAAATGGCACATATAATCCTGGAGCATTAGACAATGCCTCCGGTACAGCAGTTATGATGGAAATAGCAAGAGTACTAAAGGAAGGAAACTATAAACCAAAGAAATCTATTCTCTTTATTGCTTTCAATGGAGAAGAAGAAGGATTATACGGCTCTTATCATTATGTCAATAATCCAATGTATCCACTAAATAAAGATAAGACTGTGATGATTAATTTAGATATGGTAGGCTCAAAAACAGAAATGCCTCTTACGCTACTTAGCTTTGATAGCACTAACACTAAGCTGAGAGAAGAGCTTTACAGATACTCAAAGGAGCTTAAAATTGACTGCGTTCAAGATGCAGGACAAGGAAGTGACCATTATCCTTTTGGTACTAAGGGAGTAGATGCATTGTGCTTAATAAATATGGATTTGAAGAATGGATATCATACTCCTGATGACACTATAGATAAGATTGATGAAAATAGAATTGCTGAGATAGCAAAGCTTGTATTGTACTACTTAGATAAGAATGCTTTTTAGAGATAGCTCTCAAAAATATTTAGAGCAATAAAAAAAGATTGTCATCCTGAGCGTTAGCGAAGAGTCTAGAGATTCTTCACTTCGTTCAGAATGACACCTACCTACATATATTTTTTTTCTAGCTCCTCTGCTAATCTAATATACTTTTCCTTTGTTTCAATATGCTCTTTGTTTTCCTCATATTCCTTGAATTCTCTATCTAATTTACTCATAGTCTCTTCTTTAAGATTTTTTTCTGCATACTTGTAAAGCATATTGTCTTCTTTGAAAATATGCCTTTCTAACAGGTTGGCATATCCCATGGCATTTGCAATTATATCAACCTTAACATCATTGTTACCCTCTTTATATGCTTTTAAAGCGGCTTCAAGTTCTCTAACAAATCCTCTTCCAAAATCATGTTCAATGAGCATCCCTTGTACTGGACCAGGGCCTATTTTGTCGGCAAGTTCAGTTGCCATATCCTTAAATAACATGTCTTCTTCTTTTCCGTGATGGTACTTGTCTGCATAGTTTCTAATAAATTCAATTATGGAAATTAAATCATCCTGCGGAATTTCCTTTCCCTCAACAATACCTACACAAATTTTTCTAACTACTTTAAGTACTTTTTTGATATTATCATGTTCGTTTACTAGTATTTTTATTGTGTCCACAACATCACCTCATAATAATCTTTACATTATTATTATCCACAAAAAAGAATAATAAACACTATTCTATGTGGTGCTAGTGCTTTTGTCCTAAAAGTAGAAAAAACATAAAAACATGACGAGATAAGTTGTAAAAAAAAATTTTATAATCTATAATATTATATAATTGTACACAATATATATGTATTGCTAATTATGATACCACAATATAAGGGGGTAATGCCTTGATTACTAGGATACAGAAAAGAAACGGAGATATTGTCGATTTTGATGTAAAGAAAATCGAAAATGCAATATTTGCAGCAGCAAAGTCAGTAGGCGGGGATAACAGAGAGACTGCGGAAAGGCTCTCAAAACTGGTAGTAAGTATAGTAACGGAAGCTCATGGAGCAAGTATACCAAGTGTAGAAGATATTCAGGACATAGTTGAAAAAGTCCTAATAGAAGAGGGACATGCCAAAACTGCTAAGGCGTACATATTGTATAGAAGCAAACATGAGGAATTAAGGGAGACCAAGAATCTTTTTATGGATGCTGAGACATTAATCGATGAATATGTATCACTAGATGATTGGAGAATCAATGAAAATGCTAATATGGGATTTAGCTTGCAAGGGCTAAATAATCATATTGTTGAGTCTATAACTAAAAAATATTGGCTTAATAAAATATATAGAAAAGATTTAAGAGACCCACACATAAAAGGAGATTTGCATATTCATGATTTAGGTTTATTAGCACCATATTGCTGTGGATGGGACTTAGAAGCTCTTCTTTTGCATGGTTTTAAGGGTGCTAGCAGCAAGATAGAATCTTCACCTGCAAGCCACCTACAATCATTTTTAGGGCAGATAGTAAACTGGCTATATACACTTCAAGGAGAGGCAGCTGGTGCTCAAGCCGTTAGCTCCTTAGATACTTATGTAGCTCCATTTATATATTATGATGAATTAAGCTACGATGAAGTAAAAAGAGCAGTTAGAAGCTTCGTATTTAATTTAAATATACCTACAAGGGTTGGATTTCAAACGCCTTTTACTAATATAACCTTAGATATTACTCCACATCCAATGATTAAGAACATGGAAGCTATTATCGGAGGAAAGAGAAGAGATAAAACCTACGGGGAGTTCCAAAAGGAAATGGATATGTTTAATAAGGCGTATTGTGAAGTGATGATGGAGGGAGACGGAGCAGGCAGAAGCTTTAGCTTCCCAATACCTACAATTAACATTACTAAGGATTTCCCTTGGGAATCAGAAGTAGTTGATTCAATTATGGAAATGACAAGAAAATTTGGGACTCCATATTTTGCAAACTTTGTAAATAGCGATTTAAGTCCAGAGGATGTTAGAAGTATGTGTTGCAGGCTTCGCTTAAACACTAGTGAGCTTAGAAAAAGAGGCGGAGGATTATTTGGTGCAAATCCACTTACAGGCTCTATCAATGTAGTTACTTTGAATATGGGGCGTATTGGATACTTAGCACAATCAGTAGAGGAATTTAAGAGAAGAGTTAGAGAGCTGATGGAGATATCAAAGGAAATATGTGAAACAAAGCGTAAGGTGCTTGAAAGATACATGGATGCGGGACTTTATCCATACTCAAGATTCTATCTTCAATCAGTAAAAGATGCTAATGGAGAATATTTTAAAAATCACTTTAGTACCATAGGCTTAAATGGTATGAATGAAGCATGTGTCAATTTACTTGGAAAGGACATTACAACAGAGGAAGGCAGAGACTTTGCAATAGACATAATGGAGTTTATGAATAGAGTAATTCAGATATTCCAAGAGGAAACAGGAAGCCTTTGGAACCTTGAAGCATCTCCGGCAGAAGGAGCTGCCTATAGGTTTGCAAGAATGGATAAGAAGATGTATCCTAAAATATATACTCAAGGAACTGATGAGCCATACTACACTAACTCTACGCAGCTGCCTGTAAATCATACTAAGGACATATTTGAGGCAATAGAGCATCAGGATAAGCTACAGACACTGTATACTGGCGGAACTGTACTGCATGGCTTCATAGGTGAGGAAATTGACAGTACACAGACAGTTAAGCTGCTGCTAAAGAGAGCCTTTGAAAACAGCAGAATACCATACTTGACTATTACACCGACTTACAGTATATGTCCAGATCATGGATATTTAAGAGGAGAGCAGTTTATTTGTCCAGAGTGTGGAAGAGATACAGAGGTATGGACTAGGGTAGTTGGATTCCATAGACCCGTTCAATCCTGGAACAAAGGCAAAAAGGAAGAATACAAGGATAGATTAGAGTTCGATACAGACGAGAGCTTAAACGATAATAGCCATAGTATAAAAGCTGCAATATAACTATAATTTCACAAAACAGAGAGGGAAAGAGTATGGAGTTTAAAGGACATCAAAAATCATCATTTATTGATTATCCAGACAAGATATGTACAGTGCTTTTTACTGGTGGCTGTAATTTTAGATGTAGCTATTGCCATAACTCCGACCTTGTGTATAACAAAGGAGAAATCATAGCAGAGGACTATATTTTTCATTATTTAGATAAGAGGAAGAATATGCTGGATGCAGTTTGCATATCGGGAGGAGAGCCAACACTCCATGATGGATTATATGATTTCATAAAAAAGGTAAAATCCAAAGGCTATCTACTAAAGCTGGATACCAACGGAACAGCCCCAGATAAGTTGAATAAGCTTATAGTAGATAGGCTAGTAGATTATGTAGCTATGGATATAAAGGCTCCGATAGATAAATATAATAGGATTACAAATGCAAATACTGATATAGATAAAATAATTAAAAGTATTAGCATATTAAAAAACTCTGATATAGATTATGAATTTAGGACTACTGTATGCAGAGAACTACTAGCAAAAGAGGACATGCTGAAAATTGCAGAATACCTAAAGGGGAGTAAAAGATATTATTTGCAAAACTTTAAGGATGGAAGTACAATCCTAGGTGGAGAAAATAAGCTGAGCTCATATTCTAGAGAAATACTGAGAGAAATTGAAGAACAAATTAAGGATTATTTTGAAATATTTAAAATTCGTAATTAATAAATAAGCATATTATAAGAAATAAAGCCATACTGCAATATAAGTGTTGTAGTATGGCTTTTGTTGAGCTACTGAATATGTTACTTACATGAAATACCTAGTCCCAAAGTAGTTTCATTGTAATTTTTGTCAATCTAGATTATAATTTCTGTATTGGGTCAAGCTTTATAGTGTAAGAATTTGGAGGAATTAATGATGGAATTTAAATACTGCCCACAATGCGGTGAAAAATTAGAATTAAGAGAAATTGGCGATGAAGGGCTAATGCCTTTTTGCAACCAATGTAAGGTTCCATACTTCGATTGGTTTGGACAATGTATAATAGCTGCTGTAGTAAATGAATATGGAGAAATTGCCTTATTAAAACAATCAGGTGTATCAAAATCTTACTGGGGGCTTGTTGCTGGATACATTAAAAGAGGGGAAACATTGGAGGAGACTGCAATAAGAGAGGTTGAAGAGGAAACAGGACAATTAGTTGAAAAAATAGAATATATATCTAGTTATTATTATGAGAAGAAAGAATTATTGATGGCTGGCTTTAAATGTGAAGTGAAAAAGAGAGAATTTAATATTTCAAAGGAAATCGACGAGGTTGAATGGTATACTTTTGAAAAAGCTAAGGAACTATTGCGAGAAGGAAGTATAGCTAGGCGGTTGTTTGAGTCAGTTAGCATTGTGAGCTGATATATAGTAAAGTTATTTTTAAGGAGGGGTAGAAATGGATAATTATATTCTCATGGAATTATCAGAAAGTCAAGCTAAAGAGATTTGTAGCTGGAGATATGAGGGAGAATATTCTATATATAATTTTTCAGATTGGGATACTGTAGTGAAGAACGGGTGGGGTTTATCAATTGAAGGAAAAAGAAAATCAGAATTCATTGCTATACTTTTAAATAATGAATTAGTTTCTTATGGAAGAATAAGTGTAAAGGCAGATAAAACATATATAGGAATTGGCTTAAAGCCATCTCTTTGTGGAAAAGGTTACGGAAAAAATATTATGAAATTATTGATTAAAGAATGCAACAGGAGATTTCCAGATAATACAATAGCACTTGAAGTAAGGAGTTTCAATAAAAGAGCAATTAATTGTTATAAGGAAGTTGGATTTGAAATTAAAGATAGATACATGAAGACGACTTTCAATAATTTAGAAGATGAATTTTATTACATGGAGTATATAGGGGCTAGATAAATTAAAGAGGTTAAAAATCGAAAAAAGAATAATAATTCCTATTAAAAACAAAAAAATCATAAACAATAGTTAAGGTTAATAGAGTTGAATTAGGAGGTAGCTATGTTATATATATTTATGGGACCGAGCTGTACAGGAAAATCAACAGCTGCAGATAAAATAAAAGAGTTAATGGAAGTTGAAGTGTTTTCAGGCAAGGACTATATGAGAATGGCAAAGAACGAAAATGAAGCATGGAAATTATTTTATGATAGAATATCAAATGCTGCTTCTCATAAGGAATTATCTAAAGAGAATATTATTTACATAATAACTGAAAAAGAACAATTAAATAAAATAAATACTATTCGAGGTTTTAAGCAAATCAAGTTCACAGCTTCATTAGATACTATAAAATCAAGATTTGCACAAAGAATGCGTGGAAACTTACCGCAACCTTTGGAAAGAATGCTTGAAAAACAATATGCAGAATGGAAAAGCGTAACAGGAGACATAACTATAGACACAACAGAAAATAATGATATGGCTGAGATAGCAAGAAAAATAGAAAATATTTAAAGCTTTATTGTAAGGCTTATATTTTCGAGTTTTTGTTTTTTTATTTGGGGTCTATGAAAACAAAATCAATTTAAAGGATATTCATGAAATATACATTATACGGGGGTTAAAAAGAGATAGATGTTCTGGAGTTTATTAAAGAATTCTCAGGTTCTTTTAATGCTATGTTAATAATTATTAAAGATTATTTGAAGAAAAGTTGAATATAGTAGAAGTATGCTAGAAATTACAAATGGGGGAAGAGGTATATGAGTTTAGCTATTAAAGTGAATAATTTAACAAAAAGCTATGGAACAAATACAGTTATCAAAGATATTTCCTTTACCGTAAACAAAAGTGAAATTTTTGCTCTCCTCGGTACAAATGGAGCAGGGAAAACTACCACACTTGAGTGTATAGAAGGTATTAGGAAATATGATAGTGGAAGTATTACAGTAGTCGGAAATGTAGGGGTACAGCTACAATCCTCATCACTTCCTGGAAACATCAAGGCAATAGAGGCTTATCAATTGTTTTGTAAGTGGAATAAGGTAAAAGTGAATACTGAGCTGTTTGATGCTTTTGGACTCAATCAGCTAAAAAACAAGCAGTACGAAGAAATGTCTACAGGGCAAAAAAGACGACTACATTTAGCACTTGCACTTATAAGTAATCCTGACATCATATTCCTTGATGAACCAACTGCTGGACTTGACGTAGAAGGAAGAGTTTCTCTTCATGAACAGATTCGCAAATTGAAAGAACAAGGAAAAACTATAATTATGGCAAGTCATGATATGGCAGAGGTGGAGAGTCTTTGCGACAGAATTGCTATTCTCAAAGACGGGAAAATTGCTTTTATAGGCACAATAAACGAATTGACTAATGAAATTGGAAGGCAGTACAGAATTTATATTAAAACTGAAAGGCCATTAAAAGCTGATGATTACGAACAAGGATATTCATTATTTATTTCTGAAAATATCACAGATACTTTGCTTGAATTGCTTGAAATCTGTAAGCAAACTAAAAATACTGTTCTTGATGTGAAAATTGAAGGAGCCACACTTGAACAAAGATTTATGGACATAGCAAGGGAGGGAAAATGATGAACGCATTTTTTTATGGTGTTGTTCTGCAATGGAAACTTGATTTGAGAAACAAAGGTGTACTTCTCACTTATTATGTAGTGCCTCTTGCATTTTTTGCATTTATGGGAGGAATATTTTCATCTATTAATCCTGCATCGAAGGATACATTAATCCAATCCATGACAGTGTTTGGGTTGACAATGGGGGCGATTTTAGGGGCACCTATACCGTTGACAGAGCTATATGGAAGTGAAATTAAAAAGGCTTACAAGGTGGGGGGCTTACCCCTATGGGTAGCTACAATCAACAACTTTATCTCTGCGTTTGTCCATCTTTTTATTGTGAGCCTTGTGATATTTTTTATTGCTCCATTAGCTTTTGATGCAAAAATTCCTACTAATTTAGTTCACCATTTTCTGTCACTTGCAATTTTCATTATAGTTAGTTTGTCAGTGGGAACAGTGCTTGGACTATTTATCAAAGACATATCAAAGCTTACGATGGCATCACAATTTATTTTTTTACCTTCAATTATGCTGTCTGGAATTATGTTTCCTGTAAATATGCTTCCAAAGGTACTTGAAAGTGTAGGAAAAGTTTTTCCTGCTACATGGGGATTTAAGCTTATGATAAGTGAAAGCTTTGATATAAAATTAATTATACCACTTGCTATTATTCTATTTGCGGCAATTGTTATTAGCGTATATCAATTATCAAAAATTAGTTTTGAATAAGCTAAATTGATTAACATGATTATATAAATACCTTTACACGAGGAGTTATAGATGTGGATAATGCTAGTAAAAAATTTATAAACGCTTTATTGACGAATGATATAGAAGCCTTAAAGAGAACACCGAAGGCTGACTTGCATAATCATTTTTATCTTGGGGGTAATAGAGACTATATATATAAAAAAACTTCAATGAATATTCCTTTACTAGCCCATCAGCTTAATAGCATGGATGAAATGCATAATTGGGTTAATAAACATATAGGAAGTATTTTTGAAGGCAAGTTAGGGCGAGCATTAGCACTAGAAGCCACTTTTGCCCAGGCTGTACATGATGGAATAACAATTCTGGATATTGGAGAGGATGTTTGGGCTAATGGCTACTTTTACAATAACAATGTTGAAGAATTAATTGAAACTTTCAATTCAATACATGAAAATATTGCACCAGATATTGATTTGAGATTACAGATTGGCTTATCTCGTCATTGTAAAATAAACGACATAGAAAAATGGATAGAGCCATTTTGGGATTATGAATGCTTCTATTCTATAGATTTATATGGAGATGAATTAGCTCAGCCAATTGAAAAATTTAAAGGGATATATAGAAAGGCTAAGGAAAAAGGACTAATATTAAAGGCGCATTCCGGTGAATGGGGTGATGCAGATTCAGTAAAGAGAGCTGTTTCAGAATTAGAGCTAAATGAAGTCCAACATGGAATAGCTGCAAGTCAATCCTCTAAAATTATGAATTGGCTATATGACCATAAAATTCAACTTAATATTTGTCCTACAAGTAATGTTATGCTAGGTAGAGCAGAATCAATAAAGAACCATCCAATTAGAAAACTGTTTGATAGTGGTATCAAGGTTACCATTAATTCAGATGATGTTTTAGTTTTTAATAGTTCTGTTTCTGGAGAATATTTAAAACTTTTCAATGAAGGCGTGTTCAATGCTGAGGAGTTAGACACTATTCGTAAAAATGGTCTAACTAGTTCTATATAATTATTTTCAGTGTTTTCTATGATACATGCTGGCTCCGTGAATTTATTTTATGCTACAAGAGTTATTAAAAAGTAAGAGCATGAGTGTATGATTCATTTATTGCCTATCTTAGTTGAGTTGCTTAATAGTAGAAGGTTTAGCTGAGTCAGTAAGATTAATGAAATAGAGAATATTGATTTTTTGAGAAGGTGAGAATTTGGGTCTAAATACAATTAGTATTAAAACGACAATTGCTTGGATAGCTATATATCTTATAGTATGCGGGATAATTCCGACTACAGTAGATAAAATGGTCTGGAGAACTTTAAAAAAACAGACTTCTTCGCGGCTTAACCTACTAACTTTGATAGTTACTAATAGTACATTTCTACTTATTTTAATAAAAAAATATCAGTTAAAAGTCAGTATTCTTAGCAATGTATCATTAAAAGGGATAGTATTGGCAATTTGTTGCTCAGTTTCGTTTTTTCTTTTATTAGACAAATTCCTAGATCCTTTTTTCGATAGCATATTTATTACTAGTGCAGATGAATATAGAAGAACAATCACGCAGTTACGTCAATTTCCAGTTGTTAATTTCATTCGTGTATGCTTACTTGCTCCAATAATAGAAGAGATATTAATAAGAGGTTGTATATTAAATTCTTTACAAAGCAAATATGGCATAATTATATCTCTTTTGATATCAACTCTTTTATTTGCTGTACTTCACTTTAATTTTGTACAAACACTATCTGCTGTAATATGTGGTTTGATATTAGGAGTATTATATATAACTACAGGAGAATTATTTAGCTGTATTTTAGCTCATTCCTTATATAATACAATTTCATATTTTACAAGCATCTTAAATGAAGAGCTTACTCAAAATATTTAATTTAATTGCAGAAATAGGAGGAAAACCATGCTAGAGGTTAGAAAAATTGAGCCAGAAATGACATACAATATTAGACATGTTATTCTACGCCCACATCAAACAATTGAAGACTGTAAGTATGATACAGACTACGGAGATAATGCATTTCATGTAGGTGCATTTTATCAGAAAAAGCTGATAAGTATTGCATCATTTTGTGTTGAGAAGCATCCTGATTTTCCTATTGAAGTACAATATCGATTGAGAGCGATGGCAACCCTTAAAGAGTTTCGAAAGTTAGGAGCTGGGAGGACAGTGGTTAACTACGCTGAAAGATTAATTGGAGAGCGGGGCTTAAATTTTTTATGGTGCAAAGGAAGAACTTCGGTTCAGGAGTATTATAGCAAATTAGGTTTTGAAGTCCATGGCGAAGTATTTGATTATCCACCTATTGGTCCTCATATAATTATGTGTAAAAAACTTGATTCCATTCAATAAAATTATAAAGGGAAATCAATTAAGGAGGTATAAATGAAAATCGAAATATTGAAAATTGAGAACTTTGACAAAATCATACCACTTATTCAGGATTATAAGAAATCAATAAATGAGGATGTTTTAAAAGATATTCAGTTTCTAGACTTAAAAAAAGCAATTATAGACAATAGAATAACTTTTTATGTGGCTATGAAAGATGAAACTATTGTTGGAATGTGTTCAATAAGCACTGTGTTTTCAACATATAAATGTGAATACATTGGGATATTTGAAGACTTTTACATAATGCCTGAATATAGAAAAAAAGGACTAGCTAAAAGTCTAACTAAATTTGTTTTTAATGATATGAAAACAAAAAATATTAATTCCGTTTGGGTAGGGTGCTCTAACGTGGATATAGAGATGTATATGCATCTTGGATTTGATATTAAGCTAGGAAATCTGCTAACTTGGAGTGTGGAATAAGTTAACATTTATGACACTCGGTAATTATTAGCATGGAATAATTTCATAGTGTCCTATAAGATTTTCTTGAGGAGAATTAGAGTATATTACTAATTCTGTAGAAATTATAGATAAGGGGAGTAACTATATAGAATTTATTATAATATTAGGAAAGAGAGAGGGGGGTTAGCATGCGAACAGAAAATGAAATGATGGATTTGATCATGAAAAAAGCTATGGAAGATATTAGAATTCGTGCCGTTGCTATGGATGGCTCTAGAGCAAATAATAATGCAGTACACGACAGGTACAGCGATTTTGATATTGTATACTTTGTAACAGATGTGCGTGAATTTACAAAAGATAAAAGCTGGATAAATTATTTTGGAGATATTCTTATAGTACAATATTCAATGGACTGGTACTCTAATCCTTATGATTATGATGGACACGAAACATTTGTATATTTGATTCAATTTGCAGATGGTAACCGAATAGACCTTTCTATTGTGGATATACGCAATATTTCCAAGGAAATAGATAATAATGAACCCAGAATCGTTTTACTTAATAAGGACGATTTTAAAGAACTAATCCCCATGGATAGTGAAGAGGCATTCTTTATTAAGCCACCAGCAAAGATGGAATTTTATAATACTAGTAATGAATTTCGATGGTTATCTATATACATATCAAAAGGATTGTGTAGAGAAGAATTTTACTATGCAAAATACAGTTACGAGGTTCTTACCATGAAAATGTTCATGAAAATGTTAAACTGGAAAATTGGCATAAAGCACAAATTTAAAGTGACTACTGGAGCTCATGGAAAATACTTAAAGAGATTTCTTTCAGAAATGGAAATGAAACGATTTCAGGGAATATTTCCCAATGGGGAATATGAGGATATGTGGGATAAACTATTTCTTATGTATGATTATTTTGATGAATTAGAAACAGAAGTTGCGGAGTATTTTGATTTTTCATGTGATAAATACGAAACTAAAAGGATTAGAAGCTTTCTTGAAAAAAGAAGAGCAGAGAGTGCTTCCAATATAAATTCTTAACTACTCAGCTTTAATAATAAAAAGATGGGTAAATAATGTTGTGGAAAATGAAAGATGAAGCTGGTGAATTCACGATGTAGATAAAAGGATAGTGGAGTTAAGTTTAAGTGTTGAGAAATAGTATTTTGATATTTATTATTCGAAATACTTATAATAGTTTATCCGATGAGGTACTGATGGAGACAGGAGGCAAAAAATGAAACTAGGAATGCCAGCATTAATTGAATTTGATAATTTAGAAAAAAATATTATGCTTTGTAAGGAATTGAATTTAGATTTTATAGAGCTGAATATGAATTATCCTATTTTTATGCCCGAAAAATTCAGTTACGAGGAAATATTAAAGGTTAAGAGGAAATATAAGATTGATTTTACGGTTCATTTTCCTGAGGAAATTGATTTGTCATCCTTTCACCCTGCAATTAGAAAAGGGCATTTAGAACGCTGTAAAGAGCTAATTGAGTGGATGAGTAAGGCAGATATTAGGCTTGCTAATATGCATCTAAACAATGGAATCTACTGCACATTACCCAATAGAAGACATTGGATTAACGAAAAATATGAGGAAGAGTTTAGAAAGCAGCTTTATGAATCCTATTCTGAATTAAATGATTATGCTAATTCACATGGGGTCATACTATGTATTGAAAATACCTCAAATTTTCATATTTCCTTTATACAAAAAGCACTTGATATGCTAACAGAATTTGATAATTTCAATCTTACTTGGGATGTAGGACATGATGCCATGGTCAACTTTAATGAAAAGCCAATTCTAATGAACCATGCTAGTAGAATTAAACATATGCATCTTCATGATTTTAATCATATATCAGACCATCAGCCACTATTTACAGGAATAATACCTATAGATGAAAGATTGAAATTTGCTAAGGAAAATAGCATATCTGTTGTAATAGAGGTAAAAACTAAAGAGACTTTGAGAGAATCTATAAGTAAAATAATTGGTTCTATATAGGAAAGTCTGCACTATTAATGGAGATAACTATGAAAAAAGCATTATTAGGTGGTAAATCTTCAACTACAAAAATGTTACTAATAATAATATGTATTCTTTATATTTATTTCTTGTTTATTGATTTCTCTATTATAGGGGATTTCATTCCATCAAGTACATTCAAATTTATATCTATAGTATTGTGTTTTTTCATATCATTAATGACAGGAAGAAAGCATCTTGGTAAAACAGATATATTACTGCTACAAGTAGGACTTTTTATTACAGTAATTGCAGATTTTTTTCTTCTGTTTACTGATTACTTTGTTATTGGTGTAGGTGTTTTTTCACTAGTTCAAATAATATATGCTGTCAGATACGAAAGAAATAAAATTAAGCCTGCTTTAATTAGGTCAATTATTATTTTGATGATAATATTAGCTATATATTTGATTATTAACTTTTACATTGTAAAAATTGAATTACTGTATTTGATGGCCTTATATTATGCAATAACATTGATAATAAATGTTGTAAAGTCCATAAAGTCATGTAAAAATGGACTATTTCCTTATCCAAACAAATACTTTATAGCCATTGGAATGGTTTTATTTTTATTATGTGATATGTTTGTAGGCATATATAATATTACTAGCCAGATGAATATTTCTAGTGGAATAGATCTACTGTCCAATTTTTCAGGGAAGCTAGTATGGTTTTTCTATCTCCCTTCTCAAGTACTACTTTCACTCAGCGGTGTAAAAAATGAAGCTGGATAAATCAGAAGAGGAAGCTATGAATATTATACAAAATGACCCTGCTGTTGTAGAGAAAATAATGACAGCTAAGCTTTTTTCCTTATAGAGTCGCTTTAATAAAAAGGTGATGATTGCAGGCTATTGTTAAAAAAATAAAAAATAGGAGATATATATTATGACAAAAGTATATTTTGTGAGGCATGCACAGCCTGACTTATCAATACAGGATGATTTGTTGCGTCCACTTACAGAGAAAGGTATTGCAGATAGTATAAAAGTAACTGATTTTTTATTAGATAAAGAGATTAATAAGGTATTTTCTAGTCCATATAAAAGAGCCTATGATACTATTAAAGATTTTGCTGAGAAATCAAATTTGTGTATTAGTATTATTGATGACTTTAGAGAAAGAAAAATAGATGACATATGGATAGAGGATTTTAATGCATTTGTTCGAGAGCAATGGAATGATTTCGACTACAAGCTTCAACGTGGTGAGAGCTTGAGTGAAGTGCAAAAAAGGAACATAGCTGCACTACATAAAATACTTAAAGAAAATCCAGATGAAAAAATCGTTATAGGTACTCATGGAACTGCACTAAGCACTATTGTAAGCTATTACGATAGAAACTTTGGATACTGCGATTTTGAGAGGATAAAGCCACTAATGCCCCATATCATATACATTGATTTTGAAGAGACTAAAGCTGTGGATATAAAAGAGTACATATTATAATTTTTGAGGTCATAATTTTCGACTTTATTAAAATATCGTCATAAATTTAACACAAAGTAGTTTTGTGGTATAATATAGTATGAAATTTCCATCTAGTGCTTTTGAGGTAGGGGGGATTGTGATGTACGTTTTAATTTTTGTAGGGATTTTGTGTATAGTATTAGGTGTATTGGTTAAGTGTTTTAAGTGCTATTGGCTTATATCAGGCTATAATACTATGTCAAAAGAAAAGAGAAAAAATGTAGATACGGAAGGACTAGGCAGACTTATTGGAAATTTTATGTTCCTGTTAGGCGTGGTCATGTTTTTGGGAGCAGGTTTAATTTCTACAGGCTTTAAAACTTTTGGGATAATTTTGATTGTTGGTGCAATATTTCTCCTAACCCCTTATATTATGATAAAATCACAGAAATACGACAAAAATGCATTAAAACCCGATGGAAGTATGAAAAAGAGTACAAAGCTTATGATAGGTGTTTTTATAGGATTTACATTGATAATTTTCATTTTTATCATTGGACTAAATGTATATGGTACTCAAGAGCCAAGGGTTACTGTGGATGATGAAAAAATTAAAATTGATGGCATGTATGCATCTACAGTTCGTATAGATGATATTATAGAAGTAGTATTGCTTGACTCTATTCCAGAGGTGCTAAGAAAAGATAATGGATTTGACTTTGGGAATATTTTGAGAGGCAAGTTCAGCCTCGAAAGCATTGGAAAAGGTAGGCTATATATAAATAACGGAAAGTCACCATATGTGTACTTAAGGCTAAAAAATGGCTTTGTAATAATAAATTATAATAGCAGTGAAAAGACACAGGAATTATATGATAAAATAGAGCAGTATTCTAACATTTACAATCAATGACCAGTAAGAAATATACTGGTCATTGTAGCATTTTGGGCTTAAAAAGAATTGAGTATGAAAAGAAGCAAAATGCTTTTAATTCATACTAAAATTACTAGGGCTGCAAATAATACTATAGAGTGAATATTGGACACAAAAGCTTTGTAATTATGTTGCCTAAAACCCATTAGTATAATAAGATAATTATATGATTTAGATTTTACTTATGATAAACTAGATGTATTGACAATAAAGGTAGAGGTGCAGAATTGATGAGACAAAGGTATAAAAAAGTAGATCGCAGAAATAATTATATGATTTTAGCAGAAAATTTTTTTGATGAAGATGATAAAGAAAAAGCATTAAAATTCTTTAAAAAAGCATTAGAATTTGAAGGAGAAAAATATGAAACTATAGATATTTTATTTAATATAGCTATTTTGTATGACGAATTAGGGATAAAAGAGAAGGCATTTGAAGCCTATAACAGCATCATAAAAATAAACCCTAATGAAGCAGGTGCATACTATGGAATGGCTATAATATTTGATGAAAAAGGTCAGAAGGATACAGCTCTAAAATACTATTCTAAGGCAATTGAGCTAGAGCCAGAGTATGACAGAGCCTATTTCTATATTGCAAACATTTATGATGAAAGAGGAGATAAGGAAAAAGCTATAAAATACTATAAAAAGGTAATAGAGTTAACACCAGATGATTATATAGCATATAATAATTTAGGCTCTATTTATGAGGAAATAAAAGAATATGATAGAGCATATCAAATGATTAGGGAGAGTATAAAGATAGAGGGTAATTATTATAAATCCTTGTTTAATATGGGAGTAGTTCTAAAGCATTTGGGGAAAACAAAAAAAGCAATAGAGTATTATAATCTATCAATAGAAGCTTATAACGGTTATCCCTATTCTTACTTGAATATTTCCGCCATATATATTGAAGAAAAGAAATACGATTCCGCTATAAAAATACTTACAGAAGGAATAGAGAAAAATCCAGATGCAGGGTTTCTATACTATAATAGGGCATGCTGTAATATAAATTCAGGTGAAAATGATATTGCAATTGATGACCTGATAAAAGCAAAGGAATTGTATCCAGACTTTGGATATATGGTTAGAAATGATAAGGACCTTGCAGCTATAAGAGAAAATGAAAAATACAGTTTTCTTCTGGAGGATTAGTTGTTTTAGTATAGTCAAAATAATTTTAAAATATTGATTTGATGCTAATAAGATGGTATACTTTACTAGTAAAATAATACTTTATCCATTTGAAACAACCCTCTCCTAAATTGGTGGCTTTGTGTAAGAATGTATAAAGATACCATTAATTTAGGAGGTGAAATGTAATGTCAGATAAGAAATTAGTATGTCAAGATTGTGAAAAAGAATTTGATTTCACAGAAAGAGAACAAGAATTTTACGCAGAAAAAGGATTCCAAGAACCAAAAAGATGTCCAGAATGTAGAAATGCTAGAAAACAACAAAAGAATCAAAGATCTCCTAGATACTAATAAGATAATAAGGCTGTTGATTGAAAAAATCAACAGCCTGTGCTTTTTTACTGTCTCCATTTCATAATTTTATTTTCTAAAATAGAAACTATTTTATACATTAGCGTGGTGAGTATAGCTAGTATTATTACACTCATCATTACCAAGTCTAATTGGAATACTTGCCCACCGTATACTAGTAAATATCCTAGACCAGCTCTAGATACGATATATTCTCCAACGATTACCCCTACCCAAGACATCCCAATATTTACCTTAAGGGTGCTTACCATAGCAGGAATACTTGCAGGGAATACTACTTTTCTTAGTATTTGAAACTTAGTAGCTCCAAAGGTCTTAAGCATTCTTATTTTATCTTCATCAACTTCAATAAAACTGTTGTAAACATTTAAAATAGTTATAACTATTGAAACGCTAATAGCTGTAACAATAATACCTGTGTAACCGGCACCTACCCATAGTATTATTATAGGAGCTAAAGCAGTTTTAGGCAGGCTGTTTAGAACCACCATATATGGGTCTAAAACCTTAGCCATAAATTCTGACCACCATAGAAGAACTGCAACTATTATACCTAAAACAGTTCCTGCTACGAATCCTACAATGGTTTCCATTAAGGAAATACCAATATGTTCAAAGATCATACCATTTTTAACATATTTTATAAATAACTCAACTATTCTAGATGGATAACTGGTAAAGAAGGTGTCGATCCATTTAAACTGTGCAGCTAGCTCCCAAAGCAGAACAGCTACTAGTAGGATAGATACTTGACTTATGAGTATCGTTCTCTTTCTCTTTTTAACTCTATTTAGATATGCTTGTTGTTCTTGCGAAATGACGCTATTATCAATTGATTTTTTATTATACATGTACATCAAGCTCCTTCCATATCTTATTAAAATAATGCCTAAATTCGGGAGCTTCTCTACACTTCATAGGTGTCCTGATACCATTTGGGCAACTTAGTTCTATCGGAATAATTTCTTTTATAGTTGCTGGTCTATTAGACAATATGACAATTCTATCAGACATGGAGATTGCCTCTGAAATATCATGTGTTACCATTAAAGCTGTTTTCTTTTCTTTTTTTAATATGGAGCCTATTTCATCTGCTATTGCTAGTCTTGTCTGATAATCAAGAGCAGAGAATGGTTCATCTAAAAGCAGTAGGTCTGGCTTAACGGCTAAAGTTCTTATAAGAGCTACTCTTTGTCTCATGCCACCAGACAATTGATTTGGATAATGCTTCTTGAATTCAGCTAATCCATAGGTTTCTAGAAGATTATTAGCAAACTTTATTGTATCATCATTGACTTTGCCTTGTATTTCAAGTCCTATTAGCACATTATCTAAAATATTTCGCCACTCAAATAGATGATCCATTTGAAACATATAACCTATATTTTTACTTGGACCGTTTACTTCTTGATTATTTATATAGACATTACCTCTTGTTGGTTTTATAAGTCCAGCGACTATAGACAGTAATGTAGATTTACCGCAACCACTAGGACCTACAATTCCAATTATCTCACCATTGTAGACATCAAGGCTTATGTCTTTTATGGCTACAGTTTCACCATCTGGAGTATGATAATTCATACCAACATTTTTGATTTCTACTACTTTTGATTCCTTCATCTTTATCGTCTCCTTAAATCAAAAATCTACGTACTTCATAATATTCAGAAGTAGTGAAGTTTGTGAAGAAGTATATTGTAGTAGTGGGTAATTAATTTATTGTCAAAATTATTTGGCTTAATTATGCAATAATAGAAGAAACATGGAGGGAAAAGCTGGATTATGTAGAAGTAATACAGGACATTATTTTTTACACATAGTCGCTACAAGTAAATATTACTTATATAACACGAAGGGAAGTGTATAAACTATATGCTCAAGCTAATTTCTCGTAACCCTTCATTTATGAATGGCTATAAAGAGTATTGCCAAGAATTTTGGGATAATAATATCTTGTGGTTTAGACCGACTAACCCCAAAAATATTGATGTGAATTGGTTTGAACGAACTGCTGATTGGTATGCTAAAAAGGAGAAAGGGCTAGTTCCTGAATATCCTAAAAGCTTTCATTATTGGGCTGTTGATAATGACAAATTCATTGGCGAATTTCAATTACGTCCAGATTTGGATGATGAGTTAATGATAGGTATTGGAAGCATTGGCTATTCTGTGCGTGTATCCGAATGGGGAAAAGGTTATGGAAAAGAGATATTAAAGCAAGGTCTGGATATTGCAAGAAGCTTTGGAATTGATAAAGTCTTACTTACTATAAATGATGATAATATCGCATCTAGTCACATATGTGAAATAAATGGTGGTATATTGATGGATAAAATCGCTGTAGAAACTGAAGATGAGGGTGTTCATATCATGCGAAGATATTGGATTTATCTATAGATAATTTGAGAACTATTTTTTAGGTCCAACACAGAGATATTGAAAATGCTGAAATGTTGTAAGACATGATGATATGTAGACTGTATGTGGAGTCTTGCTTAAAAAAAGACGTTGAAAAGATTGACTATATATTTTGAAAGTCTTTTATGACTTATTTATTAAAAAATACAAAACAGGGATTATTAATATAGCAGGAGGCGCTAATAAATGGCATCAAGAATAATGCATTTAGCTGTATCAGAAAGAATTGCAAGACACTTTGGCCTTGAGCTGGGTCGTTTTAATCTAGGTAACCTCCTACCAGATTTACATGAGGGCACAAGAGAGTCAAAGGCAATTTCCCACTTTAGAATTATAAGAGAATCATATGAAGATGCAAAGACTGAAGAATATCAATACCTTGATTATAATAGGTTTTTGGAAAAGTATAAAACGGAAATAAATGATGACTTATATCTTGGATATTATTGTCATTTGATAACGGATGAATTATGGATACAGAATGTATACATTAAATATATGCGTGATGAGAATAGAAAAAAGAAAATAGATAAACAGAAGAATTATTATCATGATTTTAGTAGATTAAATCAAATAATTAGGGAGAAATATAATTTAAAAATAAATGTTGAATTTGAAACGACTCAAATATCAGAAATTGATCAAAAGAAAATATCAGAACTTAAAATTAATTTGGAAAATGATTTTAAATCAAAATATAACGACTTAGATTTACTGTTATTTGATTATGAAGATATTATCAATTTTATTCAAGAAGCCAGTAATGAAATTATTAAAAATCTGGAAAATAAACAATTGAGAAAATCTATAGTATATAGTTAAGAAGAAAAGGAAGGCAGTTTAGCAACTGAATACTTATCAAGGGGTGACATTTTATGAAAATTGGTTTGGTTTCAGAAATTTTTAAGGATGGGGATACGGAATATAATTTTAATCAAATAAAGCAACAAATAATTAAATGCAGTGAGAAAAAGTTTGATTTAATTTGTTTCGGTGAATCTTTTTTACAAGGATTTGAGGGGCTAACTTGGGAATATAAGCAGGATTTGTCTATAGCCCGTTCTCAAAATGATGAAATCATTTGTGCATTAAGAGAACATGCAATAAGGTACAAGATAGCTCTTTCCTTTGGATACATTGAGAGGGAAGAAGGGTCAATCTATAGTAGCAATATGGTCATTTCTGATAATGGTGAAATATTAAATAATTACCGCAGAGTTTCGGCGGGCTGGAAAGAAGCTATAGCAGATCCTAGATATTATAAGGAAGGTAAGCGCTTCTCGCTTTTTAGCTATAAAGGTAAGAAATTTGCAACAGCTATATGCGGCGACTTATGGTACGAAGAGAATATTGATTCCATTAAGAAATTGGATGCAGATTGTGTTTTATGGCCACTTTATGTTGATTATTCTGTAAAGAAATGGGAAAGCGGTGAAAGAGAAGAGTATGCCAATCAAATAAAAGAAATTCAAGCTCCAGTATTGATGATAAATAGCTATGTAGAAGATGAACATCGAGCTAAGGGGGGATGTTGCGTATTTCAAAATGGTCTTGTAATAAGGGAACTACTAATGGGAGACATTGGTATTTTGGAATATGATATATAGTATTGTATTTGAAATGATATAAATATATTGTGCATCACATCCTTTTACTGGGAGCAAAGCTCCACCAAGAGCTCTATCTTTAGGGGCTAGTTCAGGGACGTTAGATGAAATGACTAGCATAGCTTTTATGATTGTAAGGGGGAATACAGATGTGGAAAATAAAAGAATCGGAACACTATATATTTCATTATCATGAAAATTCTTATGCTGAACAAGATATTACCAATATTATTGATATGCAAGAGAATTGTTATGAATATATATGTGAAGTTTTAGATGTTAAATTAGATAAGAAGTTAAACTATTTTCTATGTAATTCACCAGTTGAGTTAGGTGTATTGTATGGGGATAATGAACCATGCAATGGTTTCGCGAGAATGCCTGATGAGATCTATG
The DNA here is from genome assembly GCA_002376545.1 of Firmicutes bacterium UBA3546. Lineage (GTDB taxonomy): Bacteria > Bacillota > Clostridia > Tissierellales > Proteiniboraceae > Proteiniborus. Next base: position 56,723 of record DFOH01000008.1, read on the forward strand.
CAGTCTATAATGAGAACATAAAGTGTATTGGTTATCATGAGGACGCTCATATGATTTCCTACAATACCTTATCAAGACCGCCTCAGAATTTTATTCGAGAAGGTCTAGCAATGTTTTTTGATAGAACTTGGTGGGGCATATCCAATTTTGTTTGGGTAGATTATTTCCTTAAAAGCAATAAATTGATTAGATTTTGTGACTTAATAGAGAATTCAAATTTTTTTAAACATAGCGATATGATTACATATCCTTTATCAGGGGCATTTACCGAATATATTATAACTGTTTTTGGAATAGGAACATACAAAGAGTTTTACAAGAATTTAGGAGAGGACTTTAACCTATGTTTTCAAGAGTCATTTGGAATATCCTTGGATGAAGCAGAATTGAAGTTTTTTAAGTACCTAAGTAATATTAGCATCAGTAAAGATATTATTAAAATAATAGAGAAAAAATTAGAGATTGAGGCTATCAACTGAGATGGAAAAGTGACTTCATCTAACAGAGCTTCAGCGACATCGGGAAGAATCAACCTAGGGAAAATCCGACGTCACTAATCCTTGGGATATTATATGAAATTATGATAGAAGTAGGTACAGTGGAGGTATTTTATGAAAGACTTATTTTTAATCGAGCCTAATAAGAAATATCAAAAAAGTTTTGAAAATTATGCTCTAGCATACAAAAAAATAAATGATGAACATTATTTTAGTAAATATAAAAAAGCATTAGAGGATTTTCAAGACTATTTAGAAGACTTGCATAATTATTCCAAGGGAAATGATATGTCTCAAGGAGAGGTTATAACTTCAACATTTTGGTTAATTGATAGACAAGAAGTTGTAGGAGTAGTGAGAATTAGACATCAGGAGGTAGTATAGGCTGGTCATATAGGCTATGACATTTCACCAGATTGTAGAAATAGAGGTTATGGTTTTCAGATTTTAAAGCTAGCATTGGAAAAGGCTATAAAGATCGGAATAGAAGAAGTAATTTTAACTTGCAATATAGATAATTTAGCTTCAAAGAGAATTATAGAAAAGAACAATGGTAAATTATTGGGAACCATTTTTGATGAAGAAGAAAATGAATATATGTACAAATATTGTATTACGTTAACAACTAACTAAATTTCTTTCACTCTTTATTCTTATGAGGAACAATTTATAACTTTAGAAAGATTTGAGATAAATAATCTAGTTTTCTTAAACTTTGCAGACTGAGTGGTGTAGCTACATCCTATTTAAAATAAAAATTAACACTGAGGAATAATAGTTGTGTAAGGGTAATGAATAATGAAAGGTTTAGATTTATGCAGGAAATATTATAGAGAAATAATAAAACCTATTATAGATAAGAATATTGGTTTTATTGGAGATGAATATGCTACTGCTTTAATTGGCTGGGGGTCAGAGGTTTTAGGCAATGATGATGATTTCTCAAGGGATCATGAATGGGGACCTAGATGTATAATTTTTTTGCCAGAGGAATTAAAGCAATATAAAAATAGAATATATAAAATTTTAAATACTGAAATTCCATCTGCATTTATGGGCTATCCTACACGCTTTGTAGTGGATAAAAAATATACAGGTGTTAGAAGTCCTTCAATTGATGGAACAGGAGATGTACATATAGATATTACTACTTGTGAAGAATACTTATGCTCTAGTATTGGAATAACCGTTCCTGAAAACGATTTACACTGGTTAAGCATACCTGAAAACCTCCTATTAGAACTAACGAGTGGAGAGATATTTTTTGATGGGTTTGGCGAACTTACACAGTTAAGAAAAATTTACAGTGATTACTATCCTGATAATGTGTGGAAGTATAGGCTTGCATATGCATGGCAATCATTGGGCTGGGATATTGATTTAATTGGATTATGCAATGATAGGGGAGATGTTTTATCAGCAAGGCATTGTTTGAGTGAAACCATAGGTAGGATAATAAAAATAGCATTTTTATTGAACAGAAAATATGCACCATCATATGCTAAATGGATTCATCGTGAATTTTATAAACTTCCATATTTATCAAAAGAAATTGGGCCTATTATAGAAAATTGTTATATAGAAAAAGATTTGAGGTTAGCAGCAAAAAAACTATTGGAAGCCTGCAATATATTGATAGAGTATGAAAACTCATTAGTAATTTTACCTAAAATAAAAAACAGAATAAATATTTTTGCTAGAGGATATTTGGATGCCGATTTTCAATACATTGCAGAACAAATATTTAAGACGATAGATGGACAATTAAAAACTATATCAATAAATGGAGCATTAGACCAATGGATTTCTAACCAAGATTTTTTATTAGATGCTAATAAAATGAAAGCATTATCAATAATTTATGAATATGATTAACACAAATCTAATTAAAGTATGAATATCGGGAGAGCTTGTTCATGAAGAATACGATGAAATTCTAAAAGATGCAGATATTTTACAGCCATTTTTAAACGACTCATGTTCTCGCGTATTTTATTTTGCTGTCCAACGTCTTAATAAGATGCTTGAGGAATTTAAAATTACTGCAACACCTATAGAATATGGACAAGAACAAGAAAAATCAACTAAAGAAGCATTTAAAAAGTCAGTATTTGCTGATATTGCAGAGGAACTCGCTTCAAAAAGCATATGCGGTGATAAAGATAATAAGATTTATATGGATATTATCAGATATTATCCCGAGGTGACTGCCTTTGATGAACTAAAAAATAGTTGGTGTGCTGCTTTTATCTACCATTGGGCATTAAAAGCTGGACTGGAACTCCCTATTAGACAACCACCATTAAAATATAGATTTGCTGGGGTGGGGACATGGTATGAATGGAGTAAAGCTAATGAATTCTGCTTTTATGAAAAGGATGGGTTTATACCTTTGAGGGGTGATATCGAAAGAGATAAAGTTGTTACTATACATAATAAAATATTTGCGTAGAGGTGTTACAAATACTGGAGCTTTAGATGGGATTGGCAGTGACACAAAGATGAATATTATAGGAGATGATTTTATGGGGAAGATAGTTGCCATAGGTGGTGTGACACCGCCTTTGACATTAGATTTAATTGATAGGGAGATTATTGGATTAACTGAAAAGAAAAATCCTAAAGTACTTTACCTGCCAACTGCAGGTGGTGATGACCTTGATTATTGTAATTTTTTCAAAAGTATCTACGAAGACAAATTTGGCTGCGAGGTTGATTTACTCTTTTTTTAATAAAGGAAACTCCAACAGATGATGAAATTCGAGAAAAAGTTTTTGCGTCAGACATTATTTATATTGAAGGAGGGTCTATCTCCAGATTAATGAGAAGCCTTAAAAAATTCAATCTAGACAAAATTCTTAAGGAAGCATATGAAAAGGAAATAGTGTTAGCTGGAAAAAGTGCAGGTGCATTTTGTATGGCAAAATATTATTTTAAAAATGATGATATAAGAGATTTTAAAATAGATGGATTCAATGATTATATTAAAGTTGAATGCTTGAATTTTTTAGATTTTATAATTTGCCCACATTACAATCTTGATGGTTATAATGAGAAGATGGAGGCAATGATGAGGGAATGATGAGGGAACAAGATGGAATTGGGATTGGAATCGATAATAATTGTGCACTAGAAATTGTAAATGGCTATTATCGAGTAATTGCTACGCATGAGAATGCGAATGCATATAAAGTATATAAAAAGAAAACAAGAATAAAGAAGGAAATCATTTCGAAGAACCATAACTTTAAGAGTATTAACACATTAATTCAAGTACTAGAGGGAACAGATGACGATGCCATTTAACAAAAGCTTGTAGTTCATTGTGACAGCTTTATATTAACTTAAATGTTGAGAGGAAGACTAAATATGATTAAACTATTACAATATCCTCAAACAGACTGTTCTGAAAATCTGAGAAAGCAAATAATTGCACTACAATGTACAGCATGGCCGCTAACACCTGGGGACGAAGATAAACCCTGGCCGGGAAATCCTGAAATTTATATAAGCTCTTTTGTACTTGTGGATAATGATATTACAGTCAGTCATGTTGCGATTATGGGAAAGAATATTACTCATAAAGGTCAAACATATAAAGCTTTTGGCCTTGGCGAAGTTGTTACACATCCATCTTATCAAAAGCGTGGATTTGGATTGCAACTTATAAATAAGGCTGCAGCATTCATAGAAAATAACGAACCTGATATTAGCATATTTACTTGTAACCCCTCCCTTATATACTTTTATGCTCAGGGCGGCTGGGAGCATATAAAAAATACTTGTCTTGTTGGAGGTACGCGTGATAACTCTTTTCGAAGTGATAGTTTACGACTGGCTACTATGATGCGTTTTCATTCAGATAAGGCAAAAGAACATCGACAAGATTTTGAGGATTCGGACGTCTATCTTGAATTAAGCGAAAAGCAGTTGTGGTAAGACGCATTGTTCTTATATTACGAATTAACTACAAAGCTATAAAGAGGTTATGTACAGTTTAATAAATTATAGAGTACATAGTTTATATGTATTCTATTTGCATAATAAGTAAAATTAATCAGTGTATAGGGGTATACACTAGATATGAAAAGGGGAATTGAAAAATGAACGAAGATATATATAATTATTTAGAGAAATTTGAAGAACAAACAAAACAAAGATTTAGCGAATTATATAAGCTTATTTATGAAAGTATTTCTTGTAGCATTGATGAGAAATTGTGGGCTAAACTGCCATCTTTCTATGTAAATAATAATTTCGTTCGTCTTATTCCTTTTAAAGACCATGTTAATATCGAATCAAAAGCAGTAGTTTTTCATAAAGATGAATTATCAGGATATAAAATAACACCTAAAGGTATGCTACAAATTTTTCATAATCAACAAATTCCATGTAAATTATTAAAAACAATATTCAAAGAAAGTTTTGAATAGCGTCATCACTTTCTAATTTCTTCTCTGGCTGCAAGCTCAGTGCCGTCGCAAATACTTGGAAATTTGTAAGACATACCCTACAAAGATATTGAAACTTTACTGTAGATGAGGTGACAAGATGTTAATTCTAAATGGAGGATCCTATTATCCAAACTCACAAGATATTGATAGGAGATGGATTGCGTGTTTACAGGATAACAGTATTATTGGATTTGTACCATCTGCTACTATAAAATCGGAAATAGGATACATGGAGTTCTTTAAAGAAAATATGGCAAACTATAAATTTGATAAAAAAATTGTTCTAGTGGATTTATATAATGATTGGAGCATTGCGTATAGATGTAGTGCAATTTATATTGCTGGTGGAAATACTTACAAGTTGTTAGATGTAGTGAGAAAATCAGGTTTTTCTAATTTTATTAAACAGGTGGTAAACGAAAAGATAATAATTGGGAATAGTGCAGGTGCAGTTATATTAGGGCAAGATATTAGCTCATCCAATGATCAAGATATCATAGGACTGAAAAATACTAAGGGATTGGGTTTGGTCGATTATTTGGTATGTCCCCATTACTCAGTAGATAAAAATGAAAGACTAAAAAATCTATCAAGGGATTTTAATCAAAAGGTTATAGGGATTTCAGAACAGTCTGCAATTCTCATAGATAGTCATAAGGAAGAGATATTTGGAAACATTAAAATATTTGAGCCATAATTAATATAGTAGCAGGTTGTCATAAGGTGTGTTACATAACAGAGTGTTTCCAACATTTTGAATAATCCTTAAGCTAGTTTCCCCTGGAATAATACGATAACTTATGAAATCTATATTATCTATGTTATTATAATAGTTTTCTTCATTATTAAGGATGCCAGAAAAATAATCACAACTATTGGATATAGTTTAGGAGTATTATGTGAAGTAAATTTTATTTAATGGAGGAGAATTAAGATGTTGATAATTGCATTATCTATTCTTATAACTATATCGTTAATTATTTCTATTTTTTCATTCTTACAGAAGGGACCTTTAATCTCGTTAAGATATTATACATCTAGCCAGAATGAAAGAAAAGAATTAAAGACACAAAAACGATATCACTTTATTGGAACTATATTTTTAGTTTCGACAATTCTATTTTCAATTGTATTAGCAGAAGAAATACTTAACTTACCTTCGATGCAAACGCCATTAATTGTTTTTTCGATTGTTCTATGTTTATATTTTATTATTAGATATACACAGCTTGAGTTAGGCAGAATTAAGGATAAAAGAAGCAAAAAATAATTTATATGCCATACAAAGTTATCCAAGAAAGCAAAAGAAATAGTATAATCACACCTTCAGAACGTGAAACAGCAGTTTCAGAATTAAATAAATTCATCAGAAAGCTATAAAACAAAAAAAGAATACTATTTTAAACCAAGTGTTTTTGTAATAGAGGATACATTAATTACAAGAATGTACTATGGACCTCCAGGATATGGGGAGAACACTGATACTGATGCTAAAGAGTATCCATTTATTTTTCAACTAGATGATTCAATTCAAGTTATTGCACAAGAAGAATAAAGAGTAAAAAATGAGAAGGATAGGGGAGTTAATACAAATGAAATTTACATTAAAAAGAAGTTTAACAGAGCCAGTAGAAGTTTTTTCTAATTGGGATATTAAAGAATTAAACCTAGAAGGTACAGAGTTAACTGAAACTTTAAGATATCATTTATCAAATGTTATGGAAGGAATTTTAGATCCAGATATTGCAGGTAAAAAACCAGATGGATTTCTAAATGTTCTAAAAAGTGGTAGATTAGGCGATTTTTCAAAAAGATATATAATTACAGCTTGTGACAAAAACAATAAAGTAGTTGGGCTTTTAATAGGTTTACCAGAAGAAAATCGGAAGTTACATATTTATTCCATGGGGGTTCTAACAACATATCGTAATATGGGTGTTGGACATACATTGTTAGCAAAATGTATAAATGACATGCTCCAAATGAATATAAATGAAGTTATATTAGATGTTCATAGTGATAATATACCCGCCTATAATTTATATAAGAAATTTGGTTTTCTATAAGAAACGTTTAGGTTTATTTTAAAAATAGACCTTATGGTGATGGAATAGCACATAACACTATTTTTGCTAGGAGTGTATTCTGATGCCCAGCTTAGGATGTTCAAATATTTGAGTGTTATATGAAATAGGCTGCAAAATACTGCGCTTTTTGTGCGGATGATATTGGAGGTTTCAGATGAAGCGTACTTATGCGGATCGACCAAATTGGCATAGAGTTATTGAAAAAAGGTTTAAGTTAACATATATTGAAGATAAAGTATTGGAAGGATACATGTCAATTATCTATATAGATAAAGTTCGTGAGCCTCTAATTGTAGGTGTGGAAGATAAAAGGCTGTGTTTAGCAGATGATGGCTTTATATGGACTCAATATTTTCCAATAGAACGAAATTATGCGTTAACTTCTCAATTCAACAGAAACCATGATATTATACAATTATACTTTGATATATGTGATGGAAATAAGATTAGTTCTTCCGGGGTACCTTATTATGACGATTTATACCTTGATGTCGTCTTACTTCCATCCGGGGAGATATTACTATTTGATGAAGATGAACTTAAGCAAGCATTAGAGGACAATGAAATTTCAAAGGAGCAATTTGAATTAGCTTACCATGAAGCAAAAATATTAACTGATTATATTCAGACTAATAAAGATATGCTTCTTAACAGTAGTGGAGAATATCTGAAATATATGCTTTCTTTATATACATAAAATATACTTTGTCAGGTGATTTAGTGAGAATATCTTGTAATGGGACAGCCCATGTTATCTAACAACGCGTGCCCACAAGAATGCCGTGGACTTGGGCTCTGTGGTATGAGTGCCATACTGCTTCACCGAGCTACGGGCTCCGTCAAAGAAGAATGGCCTTATGGGTCTGGGTCAGTGGAGTTGGTATGTAAACGTTAGCTGAAATCCCGCATAAATGGGTACTTATTCGTGAGGTTTAGAAAAAGAATTAATATCGCAATATTTTTACAATGCGTCATATGAATTATGCAAACAATCCGACAAATCGGAAGAAGCTATAATGGAGGTATGAAATGGTTGAGATAAACCTGTATAATTATATTATAGATAATAGTAGATTAATCTTTGTTGATATTGTAGCTAAATATAGAGGACGATGGATATTGTGTAAGAGAAAAAGCAGAGATACATGGGAATGTCCGGGTGGTCACATAGATAAAGGAGAAACACCAGAGCAAGCAGCCAAAAGAGAACTGTGGGAAGAAACGGGAGCAACAGAATTCAATATTAAACCAATCGGATATTATGGTGCAAAAGGCAGTGATGGTGTTATGGAAAGTGTTGAAGAAGTCTTTGGTCAAATATATTATGCAGATATAAAGGCTATTGGGAAACTACCCAATTTTGAAATAGAAAAAATTCAGCTTTTTAAAGAACTTCCTGATAACTGGACGTATCCATATGCACATCCCATGTTTATTGATTTAGCAGAAAAAACTAGGCTAAATAGCAAAAACAGTGGGATTCATTAGGTTATAATTGTAGAATATTGTGTATTTATGGAGGGGTCAAAATGGAGTTATTTGCTAAACCTGGGGTAGGTGGAATAATAGAAAAAAATATTGATGGAATAGATTATGTGTTAGTTCAAGACAGGTACAAGGATGATGTTAAATCGGAATATGGACTGTTAGAAATTCCTGCTGGGAAAATAAGAGAATTTGAGAATATCTTCGATTGTTTGAGAAGAGAGATTTGGGAGGAAACTGGACTAAAGGTTACAAATATTAAAGGTGAGGATGAAGCAATAGTTTTAGAATATAATGGATATAAAGTGTTAAACTATACTCCATTTTCTTGTAGCCAAAATATTCAAGGAACATATCCAATAATGGTGCAAACATTCATATGTAACGCTGATGGAGAATTATTAAACAAGAGTAATGAAACGAAAAATATTAGATGGATATCATTAATAGAATTAAAGGAATTACTAGAAGGTGATAAGAGTTTATTTTATCCGATGCACATTACTACCTTAGAAAGATATTTAAAAATGAAATTGAAATATTAATAGTTCACAATGAAGTCTATCTCTGAGGTCCAGCTCAGGGACCTTGCAGATACTTGAGCGTTAGAAGACATGGCGATTTCGGAGCAGTTTTCTGAGGGTTTATTTAATGAAAAGCAGGATATTATGAAACAGTAAATTATCATAGATAAAAAATATTGTGTTCAAAGGAGACTAGCAATGACGTACATAAAAAAATTGAAGCATGGAGATTCAATTGGCATTTTTTCGCCATCATCACCTATAACATACTCATGTCCTAGAAGATTTATGCGAGCGAAAGAATATTTACAAGGCAAAGGTTTCAAAATTATAGAAGGAAATCTTACAGGAAAACATGATTTTTATAGGTCAGGGAGCATTAAGGAGAGGGCAGAAGAGTTAAATGAACTGATTAGAAATCCAGAAGTAAAGTGCATAATTTCAACAATTGGGGGAATGAACTCAAATTCGATACTCCCATATATAGATTATGAGGCATTTAGAAGAGATCCTAAAATAATAATAGGATATTCAGATGTGACTGCAATTTTACTTGCTATATATGCTCAAACTGGAATAAGCACATATTATGGCCCCGCACTAGTGGCTTCCTTTGGAGAGTTACCACCATTTATCGATTATACATATAGATATTTTGAAAGTGTCATTATGGATGATATTAAAATTCCTTATGTTTTCGAAACTCCTGAATATTGGACAGATGAGTACATCAATTGGGAAACACAAGATAGAAGCAAAGAAAAAAGGGAAAACGAATGGTTAACAGTTTATGAAGGAGTTACCAGGGGCAGAGTTATAGGCGGGAACCTAAATACAATCCAAGGAATATGGGGTAGTAAATATATGCCAGAGATAAAAGATGGAGATATACTTTTTATAGAGGATAGTTTGAAGGATGCCGCAACAGTAGAAAGAAGCTTTTCCTTTTTAAAGGTAAATGGTGTTTTTGACAGAATTTCCGGAGTAATCCTTGGAAAACATGAGCTGTTTGACGATTTAAAGACAGGTCGGAGACCATATGAAATATTGGTAGAAGTGTTAGGAGACAAGAAGCTACCATTTATTGCAGATTTTGATTGTTGTCATACACATCCAATGCTGACTTTACCTATAGGATGTATGATTGAGCTTAATGCTACGGAAAAGAAAGTATCAATCATAGAAGAATGGCATAATAAATGATTTACTTCCAAGGGCATTGTGCATCATATCCCTTCGTCAGGAGCAAAGGACCATTAGGGGGACTATCCTTAGGAGCGACGTCACAAATACGAGAATGTATATTCAGCAATAAAAAAGGGGGATATTATGAAACCGGTATTTAAAAAGATTATTATTTTTATTGGAATAATAATTATATTAGTTATTTTGGCTTTCGTATTATCTAAAGATGGTATTAGTACGATGAAAGAAGTACCTGTTAAAAAGCCAGTCATATATTTATATCCTGAAGATGAAAAGGTAATAACAGTAAAATTACAATATGATGGAGAACTAATTTGTACTTATCCAGAGTACAAAAATGGTTGGAAAGTTATCGCTAAACCAGATGGCACATTAATAAATATAGAAGATAATATGGAATATTCGTATTTATTTTGGGAAGGAAATAGTAAAAAAGGCTTATGGAATGACATCTCTGAAGGCTTTGTAGTAAAGGGTGAAGATACAAAAGATTTCTTACAAAAGAAACTCTCAGAAATTGGGCTTATCCCAAAGGAATATAATGAATTTATTGTGTATTGGCTTCCTTATATGCAAGATAATGAATATAATCTTATTCATTTTGCTGGCGATAGATATGAAGAGTTAGCAAAATTGGACATTACACCAAGACCAGATTCAATTCTTAGAGTATTCATGGTATTTAAAAAATTAGATAAATACGTTGATATTGAAGAGCAGACATTTCCTGAATTTAAGAGGGAAGGTTTTACTATTGTAGAGTGGGGTGGAACTGAAATAAAATATAGCTTAAAATGTGAGAAGGTATAGTTCCTTCAGATAACAATGTAAAAATAATTTATGCAAAAAGGAGGATGAAGTATGTACAAGAAAGAGTTCATAGTCAGGTTTTGGGAAAATGTTGCTGCTCAGAATGCTAAAGAATTAGAATCTTATTTTTTATCTAATGCTATAATCAATTGGCATAATACAAATGAAAGATTTTCTGTTGGAGAATATATTATAGCTAATTGTGAATATCCCGGTGATTGGTGTGGCAGTGTTGAAAGAATAGAAATAATCGACGATTTAGCGATTTCTATTACAAGAGTTTGGCATGCAGATAATAGTGATTCATTTCATGCAGTTTCATTCTTCAAATTTCAAGATGATAAAATTCTATGCCTTGATGAGTATTGGGGTGACGATGGGATTGCTCCACAGTGGAGATTGGATAAAAAAATTGGCAGGCCAATAAAGTAAATATTATCTTCAGCGCCTATATGTCGCAAGATTTATTTATATCTCATAACACTCCTTCATTGGGAGCAAAACTTTGGTATGATGTCTAGCTCTAGAATCTAGCTCAAGTACATAATAAATACTGGGACATTTCAAGATATGATAATATTAAAAAATAATGAAAGGAGTATACATTATGGTTAAAATATTGACAAGTGGGTTTCCTAATGGATTTCCCGATGATTTCAGCAGGCAATTGAAGAAATACATAAAAACAGGTATGAGCTTTGTTTTTGTCGCTTCTGAATTTGAAAACATATATGAGAAAACGGATTGGTATTGTAATCACTTCTTAAAGATGTTTTCTGATTGTGGAATAACCTTTGATAGTGTAAACGTTATAGATGGCAGGTTGTCAAAAGAAGCTGCGCAGGATATGGTTAGAACTGCAGATGTTTTATGGCTCGCAGGCGGCGATACACCTACACAGTTTGCTTATTTAGAATCTTATGGGTTGATACCATGTATCAAAGAACAAAAAGGCGTGATTATCGGAATGAGTGCAGGTTCGATAAATATGACAAAAATGGCTGTGTGTACGTTAACTTGCGAACATGACGAATTGAAGGTATATGAAGCTCTTGGATTAGTTGAGTTTTCGGTTGAACCTCATTTTGATAAGGATAATATAACCGAGGAGCTACTTATGCTTTCCGAGAAATATCCATTCTATGGGATATGCGATGACAGTGCTATTATTTGTACGGATGATAACATCCTATACTTAGGGGAGATATTCTTAATAGAGAATAGACATGTTACTCGAATTTGACATAATTCTATTTGTTGTTTAGATATAAGTAAATTTGCAGTATTTATATTTTGTGGACAACGTAGGTAATATTTCATTTATTTATGAGACGGCTGAGAAAATAGGCAAACTAGAATATAGATGTGATTTCAAAAGATAGTATTAAGGATTTGTTTAGAGTATAGCGTATTGATGCATACAGGCACAATCTTAGGGCGTTGCGTACTATATCCCTTCGCTGGAAGCTAAGTTCGACGGGTCTAGCTTAGAAGATTTGCAAATACTGGATACTATAAAAAATATTTGCTATAGGATCATTGACTTTGGGTCTTTTTAATAGATAATGGAACGAGGTGTCAACATGGATACTAAAGAAACACTAGACACTATAATTAAAAAATATAAAAAAATATTAGATAAAAATCTTGTTGGGATATATTTGCATGGTTCATTAGCGATGGGATGTTATACAAATGCAAGTGATATAGATTTTATTGTTGTTGTAAGAGAATCTATAGATGCTGAAACGAAGAAGAAACTTATTAATTCAATATTACATTTAGATGAATTACCTAAAAAAGGAATAGAAATGAGTGTTGTTTTAGAAAGGTATGCAAAAGAGTTTATTTATCCTACACCATTCGAATTACACTATTCAGATTTTTATAGAGATAGGTATCTATCTGATAGTAATTATCTTTGTGAAGGTTTTACAGATAGAGATTTAGCAGCTCATTTTACAATAATTATACACAGGGGTATTTGCCTGTTTGGTAAGAAGATTGAAGAGGTATTTAGTGATGTACCAAAAGAATATTATATAGATTCAATTGTTAGAGATATAGAAAATGCTAAGGAAGATATATTAGGGGATACCGTTTATATTACTTTAAATCTATGCCGAGTATTGTATTATATAAAGGAAAATATCATTTGTTCAAAATTAGAAGCTGGGAATTGGGCTAAAGAGATTTTGCCACGACAATATAGAAAAATTGTGGAAGATGCTTTGAAGGTATATGCTAATAAATCATATCAGTTGAAGTACAACGAGGATATACTAATTAAGTATGCAGACTATATGCTAAAGGAAATAAAGATATATAAACAAAAATATGTTTTAGGACAGGCAGATACGTTTTACAAACAATGTATTTACGCATGTACCACATTCCTTCGCTAGGAGCAAAGCTATTCTAATTAAAGAATATTTACATAACAGAAAGGTGTGAAAGAAATGGAAGTAATATCTATAAAAAAATTCCCTGAATATAAAGATAGAGCAATTAAATACTTTCAAAATAAATGGGCATCTCCAAATAGTATGAACGTCTATGATGATTGTGTAACAAACTGTATCACTACTACCAGTCCAATACCACAATGGTATTTGCTGTTAGACAATGATAAAATAATTGGCTGTGCAGGTCTTATAACAAATGATTTTATTAGCCGCATGGATTTATATCCTTGGCTCTGTGCTCTATATATTGATAAAGAATACAGGGGAAATGCTTATGGTTCTCTGCTGTTAGAACAGGCAAAGACAGACGCAAAAACAGGGGGCTTTTCACATCTATACTTATGTACGGACCATATCGGATATTATGAAAAGTATGGATATAAGTACATTGGTATAGGATATCATCCATGGGGAGAAAGTTCTCGTATATATGCTTTAGCGTTATAATGTGTTTTGTAATACACTAAGCAGAAGATTACAAAAAAGAGTTGCCACATTCTATATAGACGATGATTCAATCTATCCTGACGGTGAACTACTTACCACTTAATAAAATTGGTAGTTCTGTACAATCGAAAAAGAGAACAGCTAATGCCTGTAAAAATTTGGATTACTCCAAGTAGAAATAAGTATTATTCGTATAGTTAATATAAAATAGCATAAAGAGGAGTACAAAAAATGAATGACACAAAGTACAATTTGCAATTTGAAAAGTTGTGTAAAACTCTGAATCTTGGCGAGATGGTAGAGGCTCCTAAAGCAATATCAGGTGGATTTTTACATAGAATATATGCTGTTGAAACCACGAAGGGGAAGTATGCAGTAAAAGCGTTAAATCCTAAAATAATGCTTAGACCTGAAGCAATGCAAAACTTTATTAATTCTGAACATATTGCCAATATTGCATTAAATAATATACCTGCTCTTCCAGCTAAAAGGATTAATGGCAGTTTCATGCAAGAAATAGATAAGCAATTCTATCTTATATTCGATTGGGTAGACGGCATAAATCTGAAACCAAATGAAATTGGTATTGCTCATTGTGAAAAAATGGGTACTATTCTTGCAGATATACATATGATAGATTTCTCAATGATAGAAATGCTTAATGATTGGTTAGATATTGAACAACCAATAGATTGGAATAAATACCTACAAAAAGGGAGAGAAAATAATGCAGTGTGGGTTAATCAACTGTGCGAAATCACTGAGAAGCTTTACGATTGGAATGCTCAGGCTAATAAATCAGCAAATCTGCTCGCATCAGATATGATTATTAGCCATAGGGACTTAGACCCTAAAAATGTTATGTGGAGTCAAGGCAATCCTATTATTATTGATTGGGAGTCAGCTGGCTATACAAATCCAATGCAAGAATTGACAGAAACAGCTATTTACTGGTCTGAAAGCAAACTAGGAAACATTGATAAAGAAAAATTTGTAGCTTTCATAGATGGATATAAAAAAAGATACGGGACACTGCAAGAAAATTGGAAGAAGGTTTTAATAAGTGGTTTTTTAGGCAAATTAAACTGGTTGGAATATAGTTTAAAACGCTCTTTATGGATTGAATGCACAGACGAAGAAGAACAAAAGCTAGGGACTGCTCAAGTAACAGAAACAATAAATGCCATTAACCGTTATGCAGATATGATTCCTGAAATAGAAAAATGGCTAAATAGTGAGAATTAATGATATATAATATAGTAAAAAGTATGTAATAAGGAAGTGATTTATTTGAAAGCATATATAGGAGTTAAATACCATGAAGATTATAGAAATAAATTAGTTGTTGATAAAATTTCATCTATTCTAGAGGAGAAAGGATATGAGACAATTTGTATTGTTCGTGACATAAGGGACGAAGAGCAAATAAGATATACTCCAAATGAATTAATGAAATTAACGTTTAAAAAGATTAACATATGTGACTTGGTTATCATTGAATTAACTGAAAAGGGTGTAGGATTAGGAATTGAGGCGGGATATGCTTTTGCCAAAGAAATCCCTATTATTGTAATAGCAAAAAGTGGTTCTGATATATCTGAAACATTAGCTGGGATATCAAAAAAAATTATCTTTTATGATGACATTGAAAGCATAGACAGTCAATTAAAGGATCTATAGTGAAAAATTTTTATTTCTAGAATGGAGGAACATAGTAAACATGAATTTGCTTGAAATACAAGATAAAATTAATAGATTTACTAAGAATAAGGATATAAACTCAAGTGTTAATATTAGGATTATTGACTTAGTATCTGAGGTTGGAGAATTATCCAAAGAAGTTTTAAAAGGAACTGATTACGGCAGCAAAGAATTTAGTAAAACTAAAGAATGGGAAAGTGAAATTGGAGATGTATTCTTTTCTCTTATTTGCATTGCAAATGAAACTGACATTAACTTAGAAAGCTGTCTCAATTATGTACTTGATAAATATGAAAAGAGATTTGTTGCTAAAGGGGATTTAGGTTCTGTAAGATAGGTTTAACCATTTGCTTTTCCTGTCATGCTATGATACATTACCACACGTTCGAGATGACTATAACACCATTGAAGTACAACAAGGAGAGGATTGTATGATAGAAAATTATAGATTTGAAGCTTTCCTAGAAGATTTGTATAGGAAGGAACCTTGTACGGTTCTTCCAAATGCAATGTGGAAAACAAAAGATAAAATACATAGCCTTCAGTGTTCCGACATATATGTAGATGGTGAGATACTAGAGCTTAAAGGATGGGATGCAGATTGGCTGTATATTTTTTGGAATAAAACAAGAAAGGCTGGCCAATCTTTTCAGAATTTAATTAGACAATCTAGCTTTATGATAATACATAATGATTATTGCGAACAGCTAGATACCAATGAATTTAGCTTGGTAAAACCATATTTTCGTATTAAACATGACAATAAAAACATATCACCATACATTTTATCCAATGAATTTTACATTAGAGAAGCATACGTTGAAAAGGAGTATAGCGACATTTCAAATTTTATTGGCGAATGCTACAAGGACTTACACCCCAGTGCAGAAACGGTTAAAGGATGGACAACTCATAAAGTATTCGATAGTAATCTTTGGATATGGATTATGGATAAATGCAAGGACATTCCAGTTGCTTTAGGTATAGCTGAATTTGATAGTAGTATATCAGAGGGATCTCTTGAATGGATACAGGTTCTTCCAGAATATCACGGTAGAGGATTAGGAAAAGCACTTGTAGTTGAATTATTAAGCAGGTTAAAAGGACGGGCAGATTTTACTACAGTTTCAGGTGAAGTAGATAACGAAACAAACCCAGAAAGATTATATAGAAGCTGTGGGTTTACTGGAAATGATGTTTGGTGGCTGCTTCGTAAGTAGCTAAAGGTATTACATCAATCATAAACGAGAATTAGTATAATACTGTTAGGTTTAGAACAGATAGAGAGGTGGGCTTATGACTGACTTTAAATTAATATATCCTTCAAAGGAATACGAAAAGAGAGCATTAGAATACATACAAGAGTTTCTAGAATATAATTCTGAAATAAATGGGACAGGCGGACTTGACAGGTATGATAATTATGATGAGTGGCTGATTAAGGTGGAAAAAGACTTAGATATACCAAATATGACTGGAGGAAGGGTGCCTGCCAATACATACTTTTTTGTTAGCGAATTAGACAATAAAATCATCGGAATGATAAATATTCGACATAAATTGAATGAATTTCTTCTTAACGAAGGTGGGCATATAGGCTATTCCATAAGACCTACTGAAAGAAATAAGGGTTATGCAACATTAATGCTAAAGCTAGCTTTGCAAAAATGTAGAGAGTTAAATCTAGATCGAGTTTTAATTACCTGTGATAAATATAATTTAGCATCAGCAAAAGCTATACAAAATAACAATGGAATACTAGAGAATGAAATTTATAGTGAAACTTTTTCGGAATTTATACAGAGATATTGGATAAATTTTTAGGCGATAAACATTGAAAGTGTTATATTGAAGGAGTGTATGTATAATGAAAAGCAGGGATAGAAGGGAAGCAAATAAAAGAAAAAGTGTAGTTTGGGCATGTTTATGCCTTGCTTTTGGCTCTATAGGATATTTAATTTTTCACAATTGGATTTTCTTAGTATGTGGGCTAATTTCATATGTATTAGTAATTGGTTTGAGATAAACAATATTATTTTTTTCAAAGAAATCGCTTTTAAGCAGAAGGGTACAATAAAAGCTTAGTGTGGTGTAAATGACTAACATTACTTACAATTAGATATATGGTTAATTACTTAGGGAAAGCTCCGGAGCTTTCCCTAAAATTTTTTTCATATGAAAACGTTTGTTAACAAAAACCACCTTTGATGTTGTGAATAATTAATGTTATAATAAAGTGTTTGAAAAATTAAAGGAGGCTTAAACAAATGAAAAATGTGTTAACTACGTGTGGATATTGTGGTTGTGGCTGTAATTATTATGTAAATGTAGATAATGATGTAATAGTTGGCATAACTCCTAAGCCCGATCATCCGGTAAGCCAAGGAAAGCTTTGTGTTAAAGGCTGGCATGGGTATAGCTTTGTTCATCATAGTGATAGATTAAAGCAACCTTTAATTAAACAGCAGGACGGAACTTTTAAAGAAACTACTTGGGAAGAAGCGTTTAAATATATTGCACAGTCTTTTAAAAATACAATTAATAATTATGGTCCCGATTCAATAGGTGTACTATCATCAGCTAGATGTACAAATGAAGAAAACTATTTAGCAACTAAGCTTGCCAGAAGCGTTATTAAAACTAATAATATTGACCATTGCGCCCGTCTCTGACATAGCCCTACTGTAGCTAGTTTAGCTGCACAATTTGGAAGCGGAGCCATGACTAACTCTATAGAGGAAATATCAAACGCAGACGTAATATTTGTAATAGGCTCAAATACTACAGAACAGCATCCAGTAATCGGAATGAGAATAATAGAGGCTATAAAGAAGAACGGAGCAAAGTTAATTGTCGCAGACCCTAGAAGAATACCTTTAGTAGAATTCTCATCTATATATGCAGAAATTAAGCCTGGAACAAACCTTGCTTTTATTAACAGTATTATAAATGTAATCATTGCAGAAGGCTTAGAAAACAAGAAATTTATTGAAGAGAGAACGGAAGGCTTCGAGGAATTAAAGAAATCAGTTTCAGAATATACGCCTGAATGGGCAGCTGAGATTACAGGAATTGATGCTGATACTATAAGAGAAATTGCACGAACATATGCTTCAGGTAAAAATGCAGCAATTCTTTATACTATGGGCATTACACAGCATATTACAGGAACCATGAATGTTTCAGCTCTTGCAAATCTAACTATGTTAGCAGGACAGATAGGAAAACCATCATCAGGCTTGAATCCATTAAGAGGACAAAACAACGTGCAGGGAGCCTGCGATATGGGAGCCTTAGCAGATTCATTACCTGGATATCAAAAACCTGACGATGAACATGCCATAAAAAGATTTGAAGCAGCTTGGGGAAGTGATTTTGCAAGAGGTAAGGGCTTAACGGCTACTCAGATTTTTGGTGCTACTGAAAAGGATAAAGTAAAATCAATATATATAATAGGAGAAAATCCGCTACTATCTGATTCTGATACTAACCATGTGAAGCACGCCCTTGAAAGCCTAGATTTTTTAGTAGTTCAAGATATATTTATGACTGAGACTGCAAAAATGGCAAATGTAGTTTTACCAGCTGCAAGCTTTATGGAAAAGGAAGGCACATTTACTAATACAGATAGAAGAGTCCAAAGAGTTAGAAAAGTAATAGAGCCTATAGGTAACAGTATGGCAGATTGGGAAATACTATCTGGAATCATAAAAGCACTAGACCATGAGGCAGAATATAGTTCACCTTCAGACATCATGGAGGAGATTAGAAGGGTAGTTCCTATTTACGGAGGAATTACTTACGATAGAATTGAAAATGAAGGCATTCAATGGCCATGTACGGATTTAAATCATCCTGGAACAAAATATCTTCATAAGGAAAACTTTTCTAGAGGCAAAGGAAAATTTGTTGTAAATGAATACAGAGGCTCTGGAGAAGAAGTGTGTAATGAATATCCTTTTATAATGACTACAGGAAGAACTCAGCACCATTATCATACAGGAACTATGACTAGAAGATCTTGGGCTTTAGACAGAGAGCAGCCAAGAGGCTTTATTGAAATAAATCCTGCTGATGCAGAAAAGCTGGGAATAAGAGACAACGCAAAAGTAAGAGTTACTTCAAAAAGGGGTTCAATAATTGCAGATGCGAAGCTTACAGATAAGGTTAATCAAGGAGTAGTGTTCATGCCAATACACTTTGGTGAATCTCCTGTAAATAAGCTGACTAATAGAAACTTAGATCCAGTAGCACAGATACCTGAATTTAAAGTTTGCTCAGTTAGAATAGAGGTGGCAAAATAAAATGTATCTATTAAAAAAGTCACATTTAATAGAAGCTTTAGAGTGTTGGAAAGAAGTTTTTGATGTATATGCCCCAATGAAGCATAATGGAGTAGTAGACCTTCTTCCGTATGTAGATACCAATGATTTCACTTTAGAATATGTTAACTTTGCACTTCCTATAAAGAAATATCTTTTTGGGCAAAAGGAAGAGCTATTCAAATGGGAAAAGAAGGGTGACAATATAGAACTATCACACATAACTGGTGGGGAATTCAAAGACAGAGTATACTTTGGAATAAGACCATGTGACACCTATAGTATTAACTATCTAGATCAATTCTTTTATGAAAGATATAAAGATAATATCTATGCAGTAAAAAGGGAAAAAGCTTATTTCATAGCACTTAATTGTACAAACCCCGGTAGCAATTGCTTCTGTGATTCAACAGGTACAGGACCGTTTGCTACAAAAGGCTATGATTTGCTGTTTACTCCTATTGGTGATGAATATTTAGTTGAGATAGGTACGAGTAAAGGAGAAGAGCTTATAGCTATAGCTGCTCATCTATTTGTGCCTACAAGTGAAGATATGTCTAATAAAAAGAAAGAAGCATATGAATTGGCACTAAGTAGATTTACAAAAAAGCTAAAAATCTCAGATGCAAAACAAGTGTTAGAGGAAAGCTTTGATGATGAAATATGGAAGGAGCTATCTAAGGCCTGTATGGGATGTACTGGCTGTACTAATGTTTGTCCGACATGTACCTGCTTTAATGTAGTGGATGAAGATAATGGAGACGGAACAGGCTCTAGAGTAAGGTACTGGGATTCTTGTCAAGCTGATTCATTTACAAGAAATGCTGGAGGACATAACCCAAGAGACGAAGTATCAAGAGTTAGATACAGAATTTTTGATAAGATGAAATACATCGATGAAAGATATGGATTTAAAGGCTGTGTAGGCTGTGGTAGATGCATAGATGCCTGTCCAGTATTTATAGATATAGTTGAAATAATGGAGAAGCTAGGCAAGAAATATGATGACAAGGTAATTCAAGAACTAGAGCAAAAAGCAAAAGAAAGTACTAAAGTAGTGCCAGAACAACATGAGTGCAGTGATGACTGCTCCTATGTTTACACACCTAAAGTAGCTATTATTAAAGACATTATCCAAGAGACAAGTGATATAAAAAGATTTGTTGTTCAGTATGAGGACAAATCACTGCACGAAAGCTTAAAATATACAGGGCAATTCTTTAAGATAACTGTTTTTGGTGTAGGAGAAATAGCTATATCTATACCTTCAGGCGACTTTAAAAAGGATTATCTAGAATTTTATATTAAGAAAACAGGTAAAGTAACAACTGTTCTTCATAATATGAAGGTAGGAGATAAAGTAGGATTAAGAGGACCATTTGGTAAGGGCTTCCCTGTTGACGAGCTTAAGGGAAGAGATATTTTAGTAATTGGTAGTGGTGTTGGTCTTGCACCAGTGCGTACTACTATTGAAAGAGTAACCGAAAATCGCGAAGATTATGGAAAAGTAGTCATCATAGCAAGTGCTAGGTCCTATGAAAATCTAATATATAAAAATGATTTAATAGAGTGGAGCAAGCTAGAAGGAGTTAAGGTATTTTATGCTCTAGCTAAGCCAACTGATGAAGTTGATGCCTATGTTGGATATATGAATGATTTAATTAAAGACTTAGATTTTGACTGGGATAATTCAACTGCAATAGTTTGTGCTTCACCAAATAGAATTAAAGCAGTTGCAAAAGATTTAATAGAATTAGGCTTAGATGGTGAAAACATCTTAACATCACTAGAGACCCACATGAGATGCGGTATAGGAAAATGTGGACACTGTAAAGTAGGAAGTAAATATATGTGTGTAGACGGACCAGTATTTAACTACGAAGAAATGCTAACATTACCACCAGAATTTTAGATAAGTTTATGAACTCCATTTAGAAGGAAGAATCCTTTAAAATGGAGTTTTTTTATTATATTAACAAAGAATTACTTTTTTTAGTAATAAGTTAATGGACAAGTTACTGGATTAAGTTTACAATAAAGATATCTAAATGCATTTACAAATTAGGGGAAGAAAAGATGAATATATGGGAACATAAAACAATCAAAAAGGGGACAATATTATGAAACAAATATCAAAGTTAAATTTTAAGACAAGGGAGATTCTTGAATATACTGTGCTCCAATATATGCTTGATACTTTTGAAGAAAATCCTAAACTAGGAAAAATTTTTGTTGATGATGAGATTAATCCAAATACTTGCATATTATCTTTACAACACTTGTTATTTTTTGGAGGAAATGTATCTAAGGATTGTTTAGACTTTTTAGCCAGTGAAATATTGACGAATGATAACAGAAATAGTAGCCGTGTGTTCTACATGTTCTACCCAAATGAAGAATGGAAGAATTCTCTCATGAATGCATTTCCTCATAAATGCTATCAATATGAAAGAAGCCTGTATAGCATCAAGCCCTTATACTCAGACGAGCAACTATACTATAACAATGTTATCGAAATTACATCTGAATTTATGAATTCGCCTATGGACAATCTTGATATGATTACGGATGAAATAATTGGCACAGGCACCTATAATAATATGGAGGATTTCTTTAAACGTGGTATTGGTTATGCACTAGTTTTTAATAACAAGGTATACGGTTTTTGTACTAGCGAATACCCAAGTACTGATTCTATAGCAATAGGAATAGAAGTTGCTGAAGAATATCAAAAGCAAGGATATGCAAAAGCTATGACAAATCTATTTCTAAATAAAGCTGCAAACCGTGGCTTGTCTGTGTACTGGGAGTGTTGGAAAAATAATATAGCTTCTGTAAATACAGCATTGTCATGCCAATTTGAAAAAGTTAGTGATTATCCAATACTTTTTATAAAATTATAAAAAAATGAAAAAAGAAGAATATAAAAGAGTGAATGCAGAAGACAAAAAGCAAATTATTGAGAGAACTATTCAGTTTGTTAGACAAAAAGATGAATGAGAGGGGGAAAATACATGGCATGGCCGACACATATAATTGCAGCTGGAGGATACGTTTTTGATAAAAACGGAAACATTTTAATTGTTAAGACCCATAATAGAGGATGGGATTGTACTGGAGGACAAATTGAAGTTGGGGAAAATATAGAAGAAGGTGTATTAAGAGAGATTCTTGAAGAAAGTGGTGTAAGAGCATCAGTAAGATGTTTGGTAGGGATATATTCTAATGTAGGACAACATCTATATTATGATGGTGTTACAAATGTACCCACAAAGGTTATGTTTGACTTTATTTGCGACTATATAGATGGCGAATTAAAGACTTCCAATGAAACCAGTGAAGTTATCTGGGTACCTAAAAATGATGTATTAAATTATATTACAGCTCCTGCAAGTGCGTTAAGATTTAAAAATGTAATTGAATTTGATGGTCATATTCACTATTGCTCTTACGTTATAAAACCTGATTTTAAGGTTTTATCTTCAAGATTTATCTAGCTGCTATGATATACAGAATAAAGGCAATGAAAATTTATATAATGGGGGTATTTAAATGGTAGAGATTATCAAGGTTTATAGAGAAAGCCTTCCTTAAGGCTAATTGGAAAACTATATAAGAATGAGGACAGAGATGAAATCGGCAGTTTTAGTAATAAGTGGAGTGAATGGTTTGAAAAAGGATATTTTAGCATCCTAGAAGAGCTTGGAAGTCTACCTGAAAGCGAAGGAGCTTATTTAGGCTGTATGAGATGTACAGATGAGTTTGAATATTAGATAGGTATGTTTTTCCCAGAGCAGACACCTGTGCCAGACGGTTTTATGTATGTTGATATTCCTTCAGGTGATATAGGTATCTGTTGGGTTTATGGACGCGAGGATAATGGAGAAATCTATGGGCAAGAATCACATGATTTGTGTATGTCTAAGATAGAAGAGGAAGGATGGCAGCTTGCAGAAGATACTTGGTTTATTGAGCGCTACAATTGTCCACGTTTTACAACACCAGATGAAAGTGGAAAAGTGATTTTGGATTATTGTGTATATCTAAAAGATTGACAATATTGTATTGCGTCACTTATATATGATGGTATATCAATATTGATTTATTTAAGGAAGAGCTTTGGAAAAATCATAGTTGTTCCAAGTGAGGGAGGAAATGAATATGGATAAGTATCAAGTTATAAGATTAGCTATGGAACAAATGTCATTGGATTTAGCATGCTCATCAAATGATTTTGAGAAAATGGAAAATACCATTGTTACATACAGACAGCTCGAAGGAAGAAGGATATTTTCTTCAGAAGATTATTTTATTAAAGTTGCAACTTTTGGTAAAGGTGCTGTAGTATCTGCAAATCCACTAATACATAATTGGTGTAAGGATTTTTTCAGTAAACATAGAGGAATAGACTGCTTTGAACATTCAGTAATGTGCCTGATAGATGAGGAACTTAATAAATATGGTAAAAAGCTAAATGTAGTACATGAATTATATTTACCATATTGCAACTTTAGTCAAAAACTAGATAAAGTTGCAGAAGTAAAATGGTTTGAAAAAGAAGAAATACCAAGCTTATATAAAGATGAAAGGTTTAAAAATGCTTTGCTTTATGATGCCAACTCTCTTAGGCCTGATATATTAGCTGTTGCTTCCTATGATGGAGAAAAAATAACCGGTATGGCTGGAGCAAGTATGGATTGCGAAAAGTTTTGGCAGATTGGAATTGATGTACTGTCAGAATATAGACAGAAAGGTATTGCTAATTATCTTGTAGGACTCCTAACCAATGAGATTCTTAAAAGAGGGGCAATCCCCTATTATGGAACCTGGTGTTCAAATATTGCTTCAAGAAATATAGCACAAAACTGTGGTTTTTTCCCTGCATGGGTAGAAATGTACTCTATAGATATCAAGAAAGAAGTGTAACTAAAGAGGTGTTTCTCTGGATTAGATTTAAGGATGATGTAAATACAAGAATGTTAGATTATAGAAAGAATCTCTCTGCAAATGAAAGTGGAGGATTTCTCACAATAATAAGCAAAGAAGGAGTTTAGCCTAATGACTTCACTAAAGGAAGCTGAAAAACTAATAGAGATAATCGAAAATAGTTTCCACTTACGAGAAATGGCCATAGCCTTATATGAACTTAAAACTGAAAAGTTCTACATAGGTGCAGGAGCTATCGCTCAAACCATATGGAACATCCAGACTAATCGACCACTAGATTACGGTATAGATGATATTGATATAGTCTACTATAATCCCAAAAACACTGAAGAAAAACACGAGAAAAAAGTTGTTGAATGTTTGAATCAAAAGCTAGAAGAATACCCCCTATGGATTGATGTAAAGAATGAAGCAAGGGTCCATTTGTGGTATAGAAACAAGTTTGGATATGATATTGAACCATATAAATCTATTGAAGATGCAATAGATACCTGGCCAACAACAGCTACCTCACTAGGAATAAGTAAGATATCTGAAAAGTGTTGGGAGATTTATGCACCTTTTGGATTTATGGATGTTTTTAATATGAAAATTATTGCTAATAACAGACAAATAACAAAAGAGATTTATGATATTAAAGTAAAGAAATGGACTCAAAAATGGCCTGAATTAGACGTAGTGAAGTGGGATAATAAATTGGTTCCTTTTATTGAAGATAAAAAGATAATTGTAAGAAAGTAATTAATAAGATATATATGTAATAGAGTTATTTCAGGATAAGCAGGAGTTTAAAATCTTAATTTAAAAGCATTCAAGCTATAAATTGTAGAGTTTAGATTGTTTATAGATAAGATTTTAGTAAAGATAGACTGGGGTAAGGGAAGCCTAGATGAATACAGATATCGTTGGAAAGAGTTGAACTAGATTATATAGCCGAGAATATATCAGAATTCTAATTGGCTGTACTGAAAGCGAAACGCAAAAAGTACATCAATTCCATAACAATTCTAGATATATGAAAGGAATTATAATTCAAAGAAGATAAACATTATTTTTGCTAGGTATATGTAATGTTATTAATTTTTATACGGGATCATATGTGAACAAGATGTTGCTACTTACTTATAGCAGCGTATTTTTATAAATATACAGTTTTTTATAAAAATAGTTTCAAAAGAGATAGGAGGAGATCGTTTTGAAAATAGTAATTAGCATTTTCATAAGCTATATAGCATTATACTTGGTGATTTATCTTCATGAAATGGGTCATGCATTTTTTTATTACAAATATGGATGTAAAAAGAATTGGTGGCAGGTAACCGTAAAACCGTACTTGTTTTTTTCAACACCATTGCCTATTGATATAGAAAGAACAGAATTATTATCTAAGAAACAGAATATTTTTATTGCATCTGGAGGAATAGCTGTTAACTTAATTTTTGCTTTGGTTACATTTCTTATACTACAAAGGGTGAATCAAGACTATTATATTACTTTATTTTTGCACCAGTTTTTAACACTACATTTGGCTGAAGTCGTAAGCTACCTTATTATAGGAAACATTTATCTAGTAAGTGATATGGAAGTAATAGCAAGATCAAAAGCAACCTTGCGACCATTTTATTTTGTGCTTGGGCTACTTGTTGGGATTCCTTATGTATTGTTCTTAATTCATATGCCTGAAAAATACAAGTATATAGTAATTTTGTTTAACTTTATCACTATTGTGTGTATGGGCATAGGCAGAATAATATTTACAGCCATTCATAAAAGACCTAATAACGCATCGCAATAATAATCTAAGTGGCTGACCCCTGCGACATCACCACTTTATTATGATAAGGAAAAAAATATGATTATTTCATTAAAGGTTTGTGCACGGATATTGCAAATACAAGACATTGATAGGTAATCAAGTTACCTATCTTTTTTAATTTCTGGTAATTATTAGTTTGAAAAAGGAGTTTGAAAAAAAATGTAGAATAATATTGTGGAAGAAGATGGCAAACTGATGAAAAGTCTAAATTATCAGCATCCATACATAATAAACAGATAGGTGAGTAATTGAAGAGATATAAACTTGTAAATAGCACCAATCTTTTGTTTTTTCATTCAAAAATCATAGAGGCAAGGATATAAATAAGTACTATTAGAAATTAAAAACAAATTAGTAAAAGGAGGAATTCGCACTATGGGGGATTATGTCAGAGAACTGAGGAAATTAGTAGGAGCACGACCAGTCATTTTATGTGGAGCAGGTGTTACAATAATCAATTCTAAAGGTGAAATATTATTGCAGCGTAGGATAGATAATGATTTATGGGCAGCCCCAGGAGGAGCAGTTGAATTAGGAGAAAGCGTGGAAGAGACAGCAATACGTGAAGTTTATGAAGAGACAGGGTTGAGGGTCAAAAATCTTAAACTATTAGGAATATACTCTGGCAAAGATACCTATTATAAATATCCAAATGGTGATGAAGTATACTGGATTACTGTAGCATTTATAAGCAATGAGTTTGATGGTGATATAAGACCAGATTATTATGAAAGCAAGGATTGTAGATTTTTTAGTATGGAAGAGCTACCAGAAAATTTATTAGATATAGATAGATTAGCTTTGAATGATTATTTCAGGAGCATTGGAAGGACAGAATAAGAAATTCACATGAACGATGTCCTATTGTTGTGAATCCATAAGTCATGTTATTTTTTCATGTGTATAATATTTTTACCAGCCTATTATAGAATGAAGGAGAGGAAAATTAAATGAATAAGGTAGTTTCATATTGTGGTTTGATTTGTAATGATTGCCCTGTATATATAGCTACAAAAAACAATGATTTAAAGCAAAAAATAGAGCTTTCTCAGGAATACTCAAATCCAAACTATAAGGTTAGTCCAGAAGAAATAAATTGCACTGGCTGTCATACTGATTCTAAAATTGTTTTTAAGTTTTGTAACGAATGCGAAATACGGATATGTGGTATTGAAAAGGGTAAAGAGAATTGTGGATATTGTAGCGAATACCCATGTTCAAAGCTTGATATTCCATTTAAAAATTCTGCGAAAAATAAGGAAATATTAGATAAAATAAGAGAAGATTTAGGAGAGCTAATATGAGTAAAGAATTTATTGCAATTTTACAAAAACTTGAAGGGAAAATGGAATGGACAGTATTTTATGTCCCATTTTCTGTAGAAGAAGAGTATGGAACTAAAAGTAGATTTAATGTACAAGCCACCATTGATGGACATATTTTTTCAGGTACGCTGTTACCCAGTAAAAATGGACATTACATGGTTTATAATAAAGCAATAAAATCTCTATGCAAAAAGGAAATAGAAGATAGCCTTCATGTAGTTTTGGAACCTGATACTCAAGACCGGGCTTTGAATATACCAGAATATATTTTGGAGGCGCTAAAAAGTAATCCAATTGCAAATTCAAAGTTTAATGACCTTCCATATTATATTAAAAGGGAAGAGGTAATTAAGATTGAAGAATCAAAAAAAGAAGAAACAAAGATAAGAAGGCTAGGAAAGTTAATACAAAGATTAAATAGCAATATATAGGGAACTATTGCTTTATCGTATTATATTTAAGAAAATGGGTAGCTATCGAGGTTATAGGTAGGAAATTTTGATATAATGCTATTAATTTGTGAACTATGAGAATATGTATTTTTCCAAAGGGGGTATCAGAAAATGACAAAAGAAATATTGACACGATGTGGCTATAGGTGTGATTTGTGTTTAGCATACAAGGATAATATTGATAAAGAAGACAGAAGACAAGTGTTAAGTGATGGCTGGTTTAAGTTCTTTGGCTTTAGAATAAAGGCAGAGGATATTTACTGCGAAGGATGTATTAGTTCAGATTGCTTGACGGCACGCTTAATTGATGACGGATGCCCTGTTAGACCCTGTGTAATAGAAAAAGGATATGAAAATTGCTCGCAGTGCGATAATTATATATGCGAAAACCTTGAGGAAAGGGCTGTTATATTAGAAAATATACAGGAAAAATTTCAAGAAAAAATTAAAAGAAATGATTACAAGGATATTATTAAGCCATATGAGAATATTAAAAGACTTAATGAACTAAGAGAAGCACAAGGACAATATTCTAGAATGTTTAATGAAAATATTAAGCCCAACGAAGATACTATGAAAAAATTTATTGAAGAGAAAAATGTTGTAGAGCTTTGGATTGAGCTTATTAATTTTATTGAACATAATTATAGACTTGATAAATATATCAAATATGGTGGGAAAAATTATGGTTGGGAATTGCAGTATAAACATGGTAAAAAAACAATCATTTCAATTCATCCTGAAAGAAAAGCTTTTACTGTCTTATTTACATTTGGCAGGAAAGAATTAGAGAGCTTCAATAGCATAAAGGGTCAAGTAAGTAAAGCAACACTAGAGTTGGTAAATAACACCAAACAATATCATGATGGAAAATGGATTTGGTTAAGAGTTATTGATAATGTTCAATTGAGTGATGCATTGATATTGCTGAATATAAAGAAAAAAACAAATCATTAAAACTGAGAAAAATAAATTAAACATGATATTTAAAGAATTAGGGATTAGTTAATAGTTTTTATGATGATAGCTAGGTGAAAAGAAAAGGGGACAGGTATAATATGGAGGTTTTTATCGAGAAATTGCCTTATGAAAAGAAATTAATTCTAAACCATTAAGGCAGTTTTTGATTTTGACAATACAATAGTTGATTATGTAAATTCTGATGTTACAGGACTAGAATCTCTAGCAAAGCTGCTACCGATTAATATTGATAATGAGGAATATAGACTTTAAATATGATAGGAACCTACACATAGCATTTTAACTCTGTAACTAGACGCTAAAAAAATATATTTACATGGAAGGAGAAGTTAAATGGATTTAAAACCTTGGAACAATGATATAAAACGATTAAGGGAAATAATTTTGAAACAAGATGAAATCCAAGAAAGTAAAAATTTGTCCTTGAGTTTACATGCAATGGTTCATTCATCTGTTATGTCAGGAATACCTATAAAAACATTTGAAGATGAATTATGGGAAGGATTAGATGAATATACATTCAGAGCTTCGACAAATGACAAAGGTCGTACTATTGCTTATGGTATATGGCATTCTACTCGGATAGAAGATATAACAATGAACTTATTAGTCGCAGGGACCGAGCAAGTATTTAATTTAGGAAATTGGAAGGAAAAAATATGCTCTAAAATAGTTGACACTGGAAATGCGATGACAGAAGAAGACATATTGAAATTTAGCAAAAATATTAATATGCATGAACTAAGAAACTACAGAATAACTGTAGGGAAAAGGACAAGAGAAATTATAAAAAATCTTACTTATAAAGATATGAAAAGGAAGTTTAACAGAGATAGATTACAGCGTGTAATAGATGAAGGTGCCGTGTTAGATGTTGAAGCATCAAACTGGCTGATAGATTTTTGGGGCAGAAAAAACGTATCAGGAATTATACTAATGCCAGCAACGAGGCATCATGTAGTTCATATAAATGAATCATTAAGTGCAAAAAAGAAATCTAAAGTCAGCAAGTCTCAATAGACAAATGTGATTGAGAGTTCACTAGTTATGCATCATTATCAATGCAGGTTTTTTATATAATAAATAAATATAAAGTTTCAATTAGTTCACTAGCTTTACGGACTGATATAATATATAGTGTACTTATATTAAATTCTCTAATAAATAAAAGATGATGGGTGATACTAATGAATTTTACTGTAACTACTGGAGAGGTAGATAAAGCAATTAATATTATGAGAGAGGTTGCAGCATGGGGGCGCAGTGTAGGGTATCGAGTGTGGCTTGATGAATGGCTGACACGAGATGAGCTTTTGACAGCAGATGCTAAGGAAGAGGATTTTTGTATAGGTAAGGTTGATGGAATAGATGCATGTACCATGATACTACAATGGGTAGATAGTTATTTTTGGCCTGATTCTCCCTATAATGAGGCTGGTTATATACATAAAGTTTGCGTCAGGAGAGAGTTTGCAGGTAAGAATATGACTCGAAAAATGGTGGAGTATGCAAAAGAACAGTGTAGGGAAAGAGGAGCAAAATATCTTAGACTAGATACTGGATGGAATGAAGTTAAGATGAAAGGAATTTATACAGGATTAGGTTTTGAAATTGTCAAAAAAATAGAATATACTAATGGCAATGCAATGGCGTTATATGAGCTAAAAGTTGAATGATATTAGGTTAGAACTATAGCTACCAAGGCTTAGGAGGGAGTATACTTTGATTATAAATATTAAAAATGATAGAGAATGGTATCATGGTTCAAATTTAGAAATAGATGTGTTGCGTGCAGGAAGCACCATTACGCAATGGAAAGAACTTGCTGAGACCTTTTCTCATAAACCAACTCAACTATCATATGAAGCGAATGGGAATATTACTCATAACGGCAAAGAAAGAGGATACTTGTATAGGATAGACGAAAATTTGGTTATAGGAAAAGATATTTATCAACATCCAAGAACTACAATGGATACTAATGTTGAATTTTTAACTAGGAGACCATTGAAACTAAAATTAATTTCTATACTTTAAGAGGTGAAGCTATATGTTCTATCAAAAAGACTGGATTATGAGACAAATACAAAGTATAATTCAATTAATTGCCAGATATTTCTTCAAGAAAGATATTATTGAATACAAAATTATTGATGAAACAAATATTACTCAAACTGACTTACTACATAAAGAACTAGTAGGACTACTAAATTCATTAAGAATAAACGAAGCAGAAAATTTGTTATTTGAACGTATTATATCAAAAGACCTAAACTACTTAGCTGTAGCGCTTGATTTTTATAGAAGATTAAATGAATTAGATGATGAACAATTAGAAAAAGCTAATTTTTCAAGAGATGAAATTAAGAGTGGTCTTGAAGAAATTTCAAATATGTATGGGTTTAAGATTATGTAAAAGCAGAAAACTAAGGAGGCAAACTAATGACCATAAAATTTTTAAAAGAACTCATGCTACTTCCTAAAGAGGAATACATAATAAATAAACGTGTAAATATCCGAGGACTTGATGTTCAGTTGTTGAGCTTCACAGTAGAAGAAGATGAAAATCGTCTATGGATAATGTACGAGGATAAGGATTTACTTGATATAGATCCAGATGATGAATACTGGAGAGAGTTTAGGACAAATCGAGAAGAATTGTTACGAAGAAAAGAAGCCGATAGAGTAAACAAGTATTTCCATATTAAGCAAATGGAAATACAAGGACAAACTGTTAGTTTTGATTCTTCAAGCTATGGTCCGCTTCATGAACTGAATAATAAGGAGTTAATGCGACTACAGCACTTCACAGAAAAAAGCTTGATTCCTTCTGATTGGGAGGAAGTTCCGCTAAGAAGTTTAGTTATCGGTTCATATGTTCAAGTTAAAGACGAAGCTCTTCCTGTTATCGATGATACTAAAGAACTGTCATTGAAGCTGCATATCGACAGAAGTTCAAAAGAAATACTTATTCAATGTCCTTTTAGTGTCAAGTTTGGTAAACAAGAAGCAGGAAAAAAAGTCAAATACTTTGATTCTTCTCTTGGAAAAGAACAATATTTTTTCATAGATGAAATCTACTCCTTTGATGCATACGAGGATATGATACAAAAAACAGAGAGAATAGAAGATGCAGAAACACGGGAAGATATACTTAAGCATCATATAGAAGCGTTAGAAAGTATATGTCCAAGGAATAGAAATTTAGCTGTTATTAAATATGAATCTATGGATAATATACAGCTTAATTTCATGATGAAGGACTATCTAGATTCGGAGCCAATACGACGCAACTCCGCTTCATCAATTGGATTCATAAGTAGAGCTAAAGAAGTTGGCATTAATGGGAATAAAGTAAGGGAATGTGTACTTCAGCCTGTAGATAAAGACTTTAATGGTGAATTGGAAATAGAGCTATTTTCACGATATGTTGAAATACCAGAGGAAATTATACAATAATTTTCGTAAAACATATCCATTGCTTAAAATGAAAATATATATTAAAATAGACAAAAACATAGGGAGATGAATAAAATGATTTTATATGCTGCTATATTAGAGACTATAGATTCTAAAAAGGATGCAGAAATACTAGATATACATAAGGCTTACCTTCAGAAATACATAGATGAAGGAAAAATATTTGCAAAGGGACCATTTACGGATCACAGTGGTGGACTTGTAATTTATAAAGTTGACAGCTTTGAAGAAGCTAAGAAATTAGCAGAAAATGACCCAGCCATATTAGAAAAATCTAGAACATTTACTTTAAAAGAGTGGAGAAGCAATATAGAATAAAAAATTGTTAAGCTGCTTGATTAAACATACCCCTATAGGGTATAATTGTAATACAAAAAAGAAATCAAGGAGGAATTTTTATGTCAAATGTAATTGTTTATTCAAGTAATTCATGTGGTTATTGCACATTAGCAAAGGAATATCTTCAAGAAAAAGGTGTAAGCTACGAAGAAAAAAACATCAGCACAGATCCTACAGCTAAAAAAGAGTTAATACAAAAAGGATATAGAGGAGTTCCAGTTATTATAGTAAATGGAGAAGAAATAGTAGGCTTTGATAAAGCAAAATTAGAGGAGCTTCTATAATATAATCGTATAAATGAATAGCTTAATATTATTAGGCGGGATAATAGCCCTATAAGTGAACAACTCACTATAGGGTTTTTTGCTATTTATTATATTTTTCTTACAAATTTCCTACTTTTTTAATTTATTACATGAAATATAGTATAATAAACTCAGGTCTCATTTAGAGAAAATGTTTGTATGAGTGATACAAGGAACAAATAATGAGCATTTTCGTTAAATAACTATAATCAACATCATGAGGAGTGAGTGAGGAATGCACAAAAAATTTAAAGCTACATTATTATTAGCAGCAGTCTTAATTGTTTTTTCCTTAGGTTTTTCTGGGGCAGCTTATGCAGAAGCCCCATTTGAAGTCAAGACTAGCATAGGCTTCAATGGATTTTATAAATATGAATATGTTACACCCATAAATATTGAGATAAAAAATAATGACAAAGATGTAAATGGAAAAATACAGATTCTTTTTGAAAATGTAACTACTAATCTAAATAAAAAGCTATACACTGCCTATACAAAGGAGTTAAGCTTAGCTAAAGGAGCTACGAAGACCATAAATATGGAGCTTAAGCTAGACAGATATATAGGTGAATACAAAATAAGAATTTTAGATAAAAGTGACAGACTCATATGGGAAGATAAATCAGTAGCAATGCCTGCTGCTAAGGCTGCTAATGTAGTAGGTGTTGGAGTACTAAGTGATGAATTTGAGTCATTATGGTATCTGCCTCTTATGGCTTTTACCAATCCAAATGAAAAAGGTGGCAATAGAGCCTCAGCTATGTGCAATCTAGAGGGACAAATACCTACAGATGCAAGATATTTAGAGATGCTAGATGTAATAATAATAAATAACTATAATACGGAAAAGCTTACTTCCGAAGAAAAAAATGCATTGATAAAATGGACTAACAATGGCGGAGTGCTCTTAATAGGCACAGGTCCTAGCTATAACAAGACATTAAAGGGTTTAGAAGATATAAACTACATAAATGTATCTGGAACCACTGCAATTACTGAATTCAATAATATGAAGGATTCTAGCGGAAATCCGTTTGTTCCAAATTCTCCCTTGCCTATAATAAATGCTGCATCAAGTACAGGCAGTGTCATACTTGAAGAAGGAGCTCACCCTATTATGTTCATAAAGGGCAGCGGCAATGGGAAAATAATAATATCTGCTTTTGATCTAGGCTTGAGTCCTTTCATAGATTGGAGCGGAAAGGATAAGTTTATACAAGGCATATTAGCAGGCAATATTTCAGGGACCTTTTCAGGAGATATTTCAAATAGCAACAATTCTCCATATAGGTTCTTCAACATAAATCAATATATTCCAAACAGCAAGGCACCTTCTGCAAAAGTGATAATTGTTATACTTATGATATTTACTGTAATAGTAGGGCCTATTAATTACTTAATCTTAAGAAAGCTAGATAAGAGGGAAATGGCTTGGATTACTATTCCTGCCTTAGCAGTAATATTTTCCTTGTCAATGCTTATTTGGGGTTCAGGAACCAGCTTTAAAAACCCTCTAATGAATAATGTTTCTGTTATCAGCATTAATGATGACCTAAATAGCTATGAAATAAATACCTTCTCCGGAGTCATCAGCTTTAAGAATGGAGATGTAAATATTAGCTCAGGTGAAAACACAAGCATATCTCCAAATGATAGGTACAGCAGTAGTAATTATATGAAATTCAACGACCAAGATATTGTGTTGGAGTACATTCTGAATAAAAATAAAGAAATTTCCTTTAAGGATAAGGGTGTCTGGGATGTACAGCAAATTGCACTTAAGGAAACTAAAATGCTAGAGCAAAGTATAGCTCAAGACTTGACCATAAAGGGTAATACAATATCAGGAGTTATAAAGAACAACACAAATATGGATTTTGAAGACACTGTTTTATTCTATGGTCAAAATTTTCATAAGCTAGGCGACATTAAAAGTGGAGAATCTAAGACTATAAGCTTTAGCTTAAATACTTCAACCACTGCTAATCAACCTCAAAGCACGCAAAGAAAAGATATGTACCAGATTATAGAATCTATTTATCCTTGGAATAGTAGATCAAGTACTGTTAGCAATCAAGATACTATACTTAACCAAGACATAAAAAGAGAAATACTTGAAGGATTCTTTCAATACTATAGTGCTAATTTCAGTAATAGTGGAGCATACCTAATAGCTTGGAATACTGATAAGCTATCTAGTGATATAACTGTAAATGGAAAAGCACCTGAAAGAATTGATAGAAATATTATTACAGCCCCAGTTAATTTAAATTATGAAAAAGGTGAGCTAGTAGAAATACCACATGGTATTTTATCACCTCAAATATTAGAAATGACAGGCTTAAACTATGAGCCTTATGATAGAAGCTTTTTTGGACAAGGAAATGTAGTGATGTCAATTAAATCCGATGAAAAAATTGATTTTGAAGAGATAAACATTAACCTAGCATATGCTAGACTATCTTCAAGCAATAAGATTTGGTTATTCAACTACAATAATAATCAATGGGATGAAATGACAGGTTTTACTATAGTCATAGATGATAATAACAAAAATACCTACTATGATGGAACAAATGGTGCAAAGATAAAGATTGAACTAGATGGCAGAGACCAGATATGGATGCCTACGTTTTCTGTAAAGGGGGTAGCCAAATAATGATTAAAATTGAGAATTTAACTAAGCAATATGGAAAATTCACAGCAGTAGACAATCTTTCCCTTGAAATTAAAGAAGGAGAAATCTTCGGGTTTGTAGGACCCAATGGAGCAGGTAAGACTACAACATTAAAGATGATATCTACTCTCCTAAAACCTACCTCTGGAAGCATATTTATTGATGATATAGATGTAGCTAAAAACATTAGAGAAGCTAGAAACAGTATAGGATACATGCCTGATTTCTTCGGAGTATATGACAATCTAAAGGTAGACGAATATCTAGAGTTTTATGGTGATATAGCAGGATTGAATAAAACAGAGAAGAAAAAAATTCTGGGGGAGCTATTAGACCTAGTGGATTTATCTCATAAGATGGAGGCTTATGTAGACTCACTATCTAGAGGTATGAAGCAAAGACTTTGCCTTGCAAGAAGCCTTATTCACAATCCTCGATTTCTAATACTAGATGAGCCTGCATCTGGAATGGACCCTAGAGCTAGAGTTCAAATGAAGGATATATTGAGGGAGCTCAAGAGAATGGGAAAAACCATATTGATTAGCTCTCACATATTACCTGAATTAGCTGAGCTGTGTACTAGCATAGGCATAATCGAAAGAGGAAAAATAGTCATAAGCGGTACTGTTGGTGAGATAATGAAAAAGGTATCAGGTACAAATGGGGTACGAATAAAGGTCTTAAGCAATATGGAAAAAGCAATTAACCTTCTAATGGAGGAGCCTTTAGTTTCTGATATCTATGATAATGATAACATATTAGAATTTGGATTTAGCGGCGATGAGGATGACATGTCAAGTCTAATTAAAAAGCTTGTGTTAAAGGAAATACCTTTAGCTTCATTTAATCCACTTCAAAGCAACCTTGAAGAAATATTTATGCAGGTTACGAAAGGAGATGTGGAACAATGAATCCAGTTTTAAAGAAGGAATTAAAGACAAGGATGAGAACCTGGAGAACTCCAGTAATGATATCTCTATATGTACTAGTATTGTCATTGCTTGTACTGCTCGTGTTTGCTGAGGTGCTTTTTTCATATAGCAGCTTTAGAGGAATGAGATTAGATTTTGTTAAAGAAATGTTTTTTGTATTTACAATATTTCAGTTACTATTGCTTATCTTTATAGTACCTGCAACAACAGCAGGCAGTATTTCTGGGGAAAGGGAGCGCAGCACACTAGAACTGTTAATCTGTACTAGAATGTCTAGTTTTTCAATAATATTAGGGAAGCTATTTTCCTCACTTGCTGAAGTGATTGTGTTGTTAATAGCGTCTATACCTGTTATGAGTACATTTTTCATATTTGGAGGAGTATCTCCTGGAAACATAATACTCATATTTGGATTTTATTTTGTTACGGCAATACTCTTTGGGAGCATAGGGATATTCATGTCAGCATTTTTCAAAAAGACTTCTACATCAACTGTAGCTAGCTATATGATAGCATTATTTCTGCTAGGAGGAACCTTTTTTATAGTTCTACTATCTAGAGTGCTGATTTATTTGCCACGAGGGCTATCTATTACTCAGACCTTCCCCATAGTGTTATATGCTAACCCTCTTAGTGGTCTTGGGGCAATACTTTTTAAGATGATGGGAACAGATATATTAAGTGGATTAATTGGAAGAGGGTCTACTGGTAATCCATTACTGCCTCTTTATATTAACCTAGGCTTCGATTTGGTTTTATCAGCCATATTACTATATTTATCATCATTAAAGATAAATCCTATGACAAAGCTTGGCGGAAAGATAAAAAGAAAGAAAGCATCAAAAAAATCTAAATAAGGATTGATTATTATGCTTGATAAGAAATTAATAGAGCTTTTAAAGCCTTTAAGGATTAGGTTTTACTTTAATAAATTAATGGTGTATTCCTTATATTCACTGCTGGGGTTTTCTACAGTGCTGCTAATGATAATGATATTGTCTAAAATAATGCCAATCACATTTATATGGACAAAGCTAACTATAGCATTAATCGTAGCATTAGTATTGGGATTGGTGTGGTCAATATATAAATTTCCTTCCTACTACGATACTGCAAGACTCGTTGATGAATTTGGACTAAAAGAAAGAACCATAACAGCATTAGAGCTTAGGGGCAACGACTCAAGACTGGCAGAGCTGCAAAAAAAGGATGCTGTTAATAGTCTAGCCAAGGAGGAAATAAAGAAAAAAATTCTTATTAAGCCTTCAATGAAAATAGTTATATTAACTATGGTTATGATTTTCACATCAATTATTGTTGGATTCATTAAAACTCCTTCTAATGAAGAGGCGCTTATTAAAGAAAAGAATAGACAGATTATAAAAAATGAAATAGAAAAAATCCAGAAGGTAGAAAAAGAGATAAAGGAAGAAAAGCAGCTTACATTAGAAGAAAAGAAGCAGATAGAAAATATGCTAAAGGAACTAAAAAAGAAAATAGATAAGCCTGATAATATGAAGGATGTCCAAAAGGAAGCTTTAAAGGCAAAAAAAGAGCTTAAGGAAATAGAAGAAAAATTAAGACAAGAAAAATTAGAGGATATAGCAAAAAAGCTTTCTGATAAGAAATTTACTAAGGAGCTTGCAGAAAACTTAAAGAATAGAGATGCAGAAAAAGCTGCTGAAAGTATTGAGAAAATGGCAGAGCAGCTTAAGAACATGAATAAAGAAGAGCTTGAGAGTCTAGCAAAGGACATGGCTGCTTTAGCTGAGCAGCTTAAAAACAATCCTGAGCTTAGTGAGTCATTTAACCAATTATCTCAAGCCATATCACAAAATGTAGAGGGTAACATGGATGATGCTAAACTAGCAAATAGCCTAAATAGCTTATCAGAGGCTTTATCTGGAGCAATGAGTGATTCTCAGATTTCAGGAGCAATATCACAGCTTAATGAAGCCTTAGACAATTTAAGTGCCATAGAGCAAAATTTCCAAGGAAATAATGGCTCAAATGGACAGTCAAATTCTCCTGGTAGCCAAGGCGCTAATCAAGGAAATGGCGGTCAAGGACAAGGCAATGGGCAAGGTCAGGGTTCAGGGAATGGCCAAGGTTCAGGGAGCGGTCAAGGTCAAGGAACTGGTGGAGGAGCAGGAGATGGCACTTCACCTGGAAGTGAAAATTCTTCAGGCAGCAGTAGCTCAGGGCAGACAGGGAAAAAAGCAGGCTCAGAAAAAGAAGTAAAAGAATATGAGAGCATATTTACCCCAAAAAACCTTGGAGGAGAAGGAAACCAAACTCAAGTACATGGCAATATGAACAATTCGGGAGATAAGGATGTTATACAGGTAAAGAAATTCGGAGACATGAAGGGCGAGTCCATGCCCTATAATGAAGTGTTAAACATGTATAAGCAAAATGCATACAAAAGGCTAGATAACGAAGAAATCCCTCCTAATATGAAGGAGATAATAAGGAAATATTTTAGTGATTTAGAATAGGAACTTAGAATAAAATACACACTCACGGTTTCGGTCATGAATAATTCTATAGCTCATTTCGGTAATAAATCCTACAACTTGCAAACTCGCTTTGCTCAGACAGTGCAAGTTGCTTAACGGATTTTTTACCTACATTTGCTAAGAATTATAGTCATGCCCTGCAAATGTTCGCTTAGTATTTTATTCTAAGTTCAGTATCGACATGTAGGAGAGGAGTTTTGTAAGTCTGAATTGAATAGAATAGAGGTGTAAAAATGGAAATAACAGAAAAAGATATAATGAGCTTTAGAGAGCAAACAGAGAAAATTAAAAACGAAATAGGCAAAGCTATTATAGGGCAAAAAGACATAATAGAGCAGGTACTCATAGCAATCCTATGCGAGGGCAACGTCCTATTAGAAGGTGTACCAGGTCTAGGAAAAACACAGCTAGTAAAGACCATAGGAAAGGTTCTTGACCTAGAATTTTCCAGAATTCAGTTTACTCCAGATTTAATGCCAGCGGACGTAGTAGGTACAAATATAATTACACAGGATGAAAAGGGTACAAGCAAATTTACATTCCAAAAGGGGCCCATTTTTAGCAATATAGTCCTAGCAGACGAAATAAACAGAGCAACACCAAAAACTCAAAGTGCGATGCTAGAGGCAATGCAGGAAAAAACTGTTACAGTAGGTAATACCACTTATACTATGAGCAAGCCATTTTTTGTATTAGCCACACAAAACCCTATTGAAATGGAAGGAACCTATCCATTACCTGAGGCACAAATGGATAGATTCATATTTAAGCTTTATGTAGAGTTTCCTAAGCTGGAGGAGCTTAGTCAAATAGTTAATATAACCACATCTGTAGGTGAAAACGAGCTTAATAAAGTAAGCAGTGGAGAAGAGCTTATTAAGATGTCAAATATAGCAAAGGAAGTGCCTATAGCTAAGCCAGTTATGGAATACGCAATGAAGATAATACTTGCCACACATCCAGAGGAGGCTACAAGCCCAGACATAACAAAAAAATATGTCAGATATGGCTCGAGTCCAAGGGGAGCACAAGCAATTATTAAAGCTGCAAGAGTAAAAGCGCTGATGGAAGGTAGATACAATGTTTCCTTTGACGACATAAACTATGCAGCATACCCAGTATTGAGACATAGAGTACTACTGAATTTTGAAGCAGTATCAGATAACATAAGCAGCGAAGAAATAATAAATCAAATAATTGAAGGATTAAGGAATTAATTAAGAATTGAAGCGAGATTCTTCACATTCGTTCAGAATGACAAAAAACCTGTTACATTGAGCGGAACAAATAAGGGGTGGTTCCTATTCCAGTTTGTCATACTGAGCGTAAGCGAAGTATCTAATGTTTAGCTCATATGAACATTATCTCGGCATTATCGTCTATAGGGCAGCTATCGGCTGTCCGTTGGCGGTTATTACCAAACTATATAAAGGATTGATGTTATGGAACAAAAACTCATAGACAGCGGCTTATTAAAAAAGCTAGAATCCCTAAAATTAAATACTGCCATTACACTAAATCAAGGCTATGGTGGGGGAAGGAAGTCCAAGAGCAAAGGTTCATCAGTAGAATTTTCGGATTTTAGAGAATATGTGCCAGGAGATGACTTTAGAAAGATAGACTGGAATGCATATGGTAGATTTCAAAAGCTTTTTATTAAGCTATTTATGGAGGAAAGAGAAGCAAACATAAACATTTTTATAGATGCATCTAAATCCATGGACTTTGGAAGCCCTAAAAAATCCACCCTTGCAAAGCAGCTAGCCTTAGCTTTAGGCTATTTAAGTCTAGCAAATATGGATAGGGTTAATATATATTCTCATGGGATTAACAAGCTTGAAGCCCTAGAGCAATTAAACGGAAAAAACAATATCCATAGATTAGCCTCATATTTAGACAATATAGCCTTTGACAAATCAGAGGACTTTTTTCAGCATATAAAAACAAGAGCATATAAAAGAGGTATTTCAATAATAATATCGGATTTATTCTCTGATAATTTTCAGGAAACAGTTAAATACCTTGCATTTATGAATCAAAGCATAGTAGTATTGAACCTATTATCTGTTGAAGAAATCAGTCCTGTTTATTCAGGCGACATTAGATTAATAGATAGTGAAACAGAGGAGGGA
The DNA here is from genome assembly GCA_002376545.1 of Firmicutes bacterium UBA3546. Taxonomy (GTDB): domain Bacteria; phylum Bacillota; class Clostridia; order Tissierellales; family Proteiniboraceae; genus Proteiniborus. Next base: position 98,626 of record DFOH01000008.1, read on the forward strand.
AAGGACATATCCATGACCCAATCTGTATTAAATTCATACGAGAGAACATTTAAGAGCTTTATAAATAGAAACAGAGAAATATGCAGAAAGTTTAGCTGTCAGTATACACTTATTTCAAATGAGATTTCAATAGATTCCATAATCTTTGATAATCTAACTAATGTAGGGATTTTGAGGTGATAAAATGAGCTTTTTTTCTCCAATATTCTTTTTGTTTTTTATTGGAATTATTCCAATTATAATAATGTACTTATTAAAGAAACAGCATACAGATATTGTAATATCAAGTAATTATCTATGGGAGAAGGCTCTAAAGGATATTGAAGCCAATAGACCCTGGCAGAAGCTAAGAAAAAACCTTTTGCTTATTTTGCAGCTGTTGATTTTTTCATTAATAGTATTGTCTTTAGCAAAACCATATATATTTTCATCTGCTGCAAGCAGTGGAAATATTATCATAGTTTTAGATACATCCATGAGTATGCAAGGAAAATCAAAGGACAGTACCAGATTTGATACAGCCAAAAAAGAAGCAGAAAAGATAATAGATAATTTAAGACCAGATACATCACTGAGTATTATCACTATGGATACATCACCAAATATAATATTAAATAATACAAAAAACAAAGAGCTGGCAAAAAAACAATTAGCTTCCATAAAGCCAACTAACTCAAAGGACAATATCCAAGAAACCCTATCATTATTAAATGCAATGACAAAGGATATAGATAATTATTCAATACTATTCTATACAGACAAATGGGTTGATACAGACATAGACAGGCTACTTCTAAGCTATATTGAAGGGGAAGAGAAAAATGTTGCCATAGACAACATTTCACATTCATTAGATTCTAAAGGCATAACTGTGCTTACAACAGTTACTAATTATTCTGACGAAGACGCTGCCTTTGATTTATCTTTATATGTAGATGATAGTCTGTACGATGTAAAGGAAATCAGCCTTTCACCTGAAGAAAGCTTAAGTGTCTACTGGTCGGAAATAGACCCAAATTCCAGAATATTAAAGGCTGAAGCAGATATTGATGATAGCTTAGAGGCTGACAATACAAGATATCATATAGTAAATACAAACTCTGTAAAGAAGACTCTTTTAGTAACAAAGGGCAATGTGTTTTTAGAGAAGGCAGTCAGTTTAAACAGCAATATTGAATTATATAAGACAAATGAAATTACTGAGAATATAAGCGGCTATGAGCTATATATATTTGACGGCTCAGTACCAGATAAGCTTCCTACAGATGGAAACATAATTATGATAGCTCCAGAAGACAGCGAACTGTTTAAAGATATAAGCATAGATTCAGGAGAACTTAAAGCATTAAATGACGAGCTTTTTAGGTTTGTAGGGCTAGACTTTACAATAAGTAAATCAAAATATATTGAATCTGCCAGCTGGCTAGAGCCAGTATTACTGATAAATGATGACCCTGTAATTGCAAAGGGGCAAAAGGACAATCAAAAGTATATTCTAGTAGGCTTTGATTTGCATGATACTGATTTTCCTCTGCAAATTGATTTTCCTATTTTCGTACAAAACATGCTACAATATTCATTGAATATGAGTACTCAAGAAAAAACATCCATTTTATCAGGTGAAAGCCTAAATCTAGATGTTTTACCTAATAGTAAAGAAATAAGCATTATTAAACCAAATGGACATAGAGAAAAGCTTGGTCCCCCATTTCCACTAGGACCATTTGCTGATACAGAGGAAATTGGAGTATATACTATAGAGCAAAAGCTAGATAAAGCTACAGTTAACAGCTATTTTGTATCAAATGCAGATACACTTAATGAATCAAAATATGAGCCAGTATCTACCGAGCTTCAGAAACAGATTATAGAGAGACAAAACCAGGTAAAAGGCGAAAAAAATATAGGTAGTATATTGCTATTTATAGCTATTTTAATATTAGCAGTTGAATGGGTGGTGTATAATCGTGGCAATTAATTTTAGCACTCCATTAGCTTTATTATTGATACCCTTAATACTAGCGCTATTTTTCTTTTTTAGAAATGCACTAAAATCAATGAATAAAGAAAAATCTAGAGCAATATTAACAGTGCGAAGCATGATAGCAATTTTGCTAATCCTAGCTCTAGCTGGCATGAATATTAGAACCTATGTCGATACTACTGCCACTATATTTGCAGTAGACTTATCCGACAGCACTAGAAATTCACAAGGACATTTTAAAGAATTCATTGAAGAAGCCTTGAAGAATACAACTAAGAAAGATAAAGTAGGTATTATTACCTTTGGACAAAATGGAGAAGTAGAGCTGCCCCTTAGAGAGGATATTAGCACCATAGAATTCCAAACTAGGCCTGGAGCAGGTCTTTCAAATCTAGAAAAAGGATTGAAGCTTGCCCAGACATTGTTGCCATCAGATAGTATGAAGAGAATAGTCTTACTGACAGATGGTGAGGAGAACATAGGAGATGGCTCGAAGGAAGCTTCTCTCATTAATCAAAAGGATATTGATTTTAAGATATATAATGTCGAGAAAAATACCAGCCAAGATATTCAGCTAAATGAAATTAATATTCCAAGCAGACTATATACAAATCAAGAATTTGACATAGTCATAGACATTTATAGCAATATGAAGACAAAGGGAAAGCTTACACTGTATTCAGATAATGAATTAACAGGAGAAAAAGAAATAAATATTGAAAAGGGAAACAATAAATTCGTATTTAGTGATGTAGCACAGGGCTCAGGGTTTAAGACCTATAAGGCTGTCATATCAACAGCAGAGGATACAATCATACAAAACAACGAATATTCCACTTATACTGATATAAAGGGAACACCAAGGGTACTTTTAATTGATGGAGAAAGCCAGCAGGGAAGAGAATTAGACAAACTACTTACAGCTTCAGGAATAGATGTAAGATATATAAAGGACAGAGAGGTGCCTAGAAGCCTATCTGAGCTTGCCTCCTACAGCACTGTAGTCATGAGTGATGTGTCTCTTGAAAATGTCGAAGTAGAATTTTTAAATTCATTGAAGAGCTATGTAAGAGATTTTGGTGGAGGATTAGTAGTGGCAGGAGGCGAAAATAGCTTTGCATTAGGAGGCTATTATAAAACTCCATTAGAAGAAATACTTCCTGTAGATATGGAAATGAAGGTAAAGGGTGAAGTTCCTAGCTTGGGTCTTATGCTAGTAATAGATAAATCCGGAAGTATGGACGGCGGTCAATATGGCATAAACAAAATGGAAATAGCAAAGGAAGCAGCCATAAAAGCAGTAAATTCCTTAAAGCCAAAGGATAAAATAGGCGTCATTGCCTTTGATGGTGCTGCTCAATGGGTAGTTAAGCTATCGCCAACAGATGATGAGGAAAAGATAAAATCAGCCATAGGAACTATTAGAGCAGGAGGGGGAACCAGCATACTTCCAGCGCTGGATGAAGCATATAAGGCTTTAAAGGATGCTGATACAAAGATAAAGCATATAATTCTCCTTACTGATGGTCAAGCAGAGTCCACAGGCTATGAAAGTGTCATACAAGGTATAAATGAAGCAGGAATCACAGTTTCGACAGTTGCTGTTGGAGCAGACTCAGATACTAGTTTGCTTGAATGGATTGCAAACAGCGGAAAGGGTAGGTATTACTTTGCAGATGAGTTTTCATCAATACCTCAAATATTTACTAAAGAAACATTCTTAGCATCAAAATCCTATATAAACAATGAAACATTTACTCCTACTATTACCTCATTGCATGATATTATCAGTCCATTTGCTGAAGGGATACCAAGTCTTGATGGATATATTGGAGCATCTAGTAAGGATAGAGCTACTACGATTCTCACTAGCAATACTGGAGACCCAATACTTGCAGAATGGCAATACGGTCTAGGAAGAAGTGTAGCTTGGACATCAGACCTAAATGGAGGTTGGAGCTCTGATTATCTAAACACTGAGATAGGAACTGACTTCATCAAGAATATGATAGGATGGACATTTCCTAGAGCTTCGGGTGAAAAAATAGCATTTGAATCTATTAACAATGGGGATGAAGAGGAAATTATAGTAACAAATATTGAAGGCTTTGAGGAAGGCTTGTCTACAAAGGCCACTATAATAACTCCAAGTCTAGAAAGCTATGATTTAGATCTATCTCCATCAAAGCCGGGAGAATTTAGAGGAACATTCCCAGTATCTCAAAAGGGAGTATATATAGTAAAGATAAATCAATCAAAGGATGGAGAGATAGTTAATACATCAAACTATGCAGTGACTTCAAACTATTCTAAGGAGTATGACATAACTGCTGCAAGCAACAGACTCGAGCTAATAAAAAATAAATCAGGAGGTAAATTCATCACAAGCCCAAGTGAGGTCTTTACAGATGACTTAAATAGAGTTTTTGGAAGCAGAGAATTATATCCTATACTTCTATCCATAGCTTTACTGCTATTTATCTTTGATATTGCACTTAGAAGATTAAATCTGGGGAGTTTAATTTTCAGGCAGAAAAAGGCAAACGCTGGTGAAGCTACTTCTAAAGCTAAAACTATTACTACTTCCGCAGAGAAAAAACCTAAGGACAAAGATAATAAGCATTTTACTGAAACAAAATCTAATGCAGCTAACATGGAGTTTAAAGAAGAAAAAAGAAAGGCTACTATACAAAACGAAACAGAACCAATATCAAAAAAATCAAATGAGAAAACAGTAAATCAAGGACTCGACATGTCAAGATTACTTAAGGCAAAGGATAAGAAAAAAAGATAAACCAATGCCAAAGGGACGTTTTATTTGTCAGATGCTTCCAAACAAAACGTCCCTGTGGCGACCTATATTGACTTATGGTTATTTTGATTTGAATTTATCAAGATATTTTTCGGCAGATCTGTTCATTTCTAAAGAAAAATCAGACATGTACTTTCTACTACATAGTGCCTTAATGCTCTGGCTAATATCCTTATCTCCTAAACCCGATTTTTCATTTTTTGTAATATGCATTTTTGTATGTTCGTCTTTAGTTAATCTATGATATTTGTTTTCAAAGACAACATATTGTTTTTCAAAGCGTACAGGTTTTTTTCTATTTTTTTGTGATTCAACTGGATAGCCATACACTACCATAGCAGCAGGTAAAACATAATCTGGTAGCTCTAATAGCTCTCTAACAGCTTCGCAGTTTTCAATAATATCTCCAATATAGCATGAACCAATACCCAAGGATTCTGCGGCTACTACTGTGTTTTGGGCAGCTATTATTGCATCTGCACATGCAAGAAGTATATCTCCCTCTCCTGGTTTCCTTGGATTACATTCTTCAAAGCAAAAGGCATCATACCATCTTTGATAATCCGCAAGAAAAATTAATACCATAGGTGCTTTAGCGATAAATGGTTGATTGTCACAAGTTATTGACAGCTTTTCTTTTAATTCTCCATCTGTAATATCTAGAATACTATAAAGCATCATGGCCCCTGCTGTTGGTGCTTCAAAAGCAGCATTAAGCAGTTCATTTTTAATGCCTTCTGTAATAGGCTTATTTTCAAATACTCTGACAGACTTTCTGTTTTTTATTTGCTCTAGAACATCATTCACGGCACTACCTCCTACATTAATTTTATTTATGCTATATAATTTTAATGCTTATATTATACATACATCTTATCTACCATTTATTATACATTCATCACTCAATTTCCTGCTAATTGATAGATGAAGCTTCTATTTTTCTAGTATTTGCCTTAAATATTAGACCAATTCTTGAAAAAAGGTCAAAATGTATAGAAAAATTCTAGATTTAGGTTTAATATATCTATTAGTAGATTAAATCTAGGGTATATTAGTATAGATGAGAAAAGCAATACTAAAAAATAGAGGAGATGAAAATATGCTAAACTTTAATTATTCTATACCTACTAAAATCTTCTTTGGAAAAGACCAAGTACAAGTGTTGGGAAAAGAAATTAAAAAATATGGCTCAAAGGTTTTACTTGCTTATGGTGGAGGCAGTATAAAGAAAATCGGTGTCTATGACAAGGTTATAAGCATACTTAATGAAGAAAACATTCCATTTTGGGAGCTAAGTGAAATAGAGCCTAATCCAAGAATAGAAAGTGTAAGAGAAGGTATAAGAATATGCAGAGAAAATAATATCGATTTTATATTACCAGTAGGTGGCGGCAGCACCATAGATTGTGCAAAAGTAATAGCAGCGGGCTTCTATTATGAAGGAGACCCATGGGATTTAGTTATTAGAAAAGCTAAAATAGAAAAGGTACTTCCAATAGCTTCTGTACTTACATTATCAGCTACAGGCTCAGAAATGGATGCAGGAGCAGTAATCACTAATCCAGAGACTAAGCAAAAATTAGGAGTAGGTCATCCGGATATGGCACCTAAGTTCTCCATACTAGACCCAATATACACATTCTCAGTACCAGTAAGTCAGACGGCAGCAGGAACAGCAGATATAATGAGTCATACACTTGAATCCTATTTTAGTAACAATAAAGATGCGTTTGTACAAGACAGAATAGCTGAGGGGCTATTGAAAACCTGTATTAAATATGGACCAATAGCTATAAAAGAACCAGATAATTATGAAGCAAGAGCAAATCTTATGTGGGCGTCAAGTCTCGCCATAAATGGGCTAATAAGATATGGAAAAGAAGCAATCTGGAGTGTTCACCCTTTACAGCATGAGCTAGGAGCTTATTATGATATTACCCATGGAGTAGGCTTAGCAGTATTGACACCATACTGGATGAGGCATGTTTTAGATGATAAAACAGTAGAAAAGTTTGTTGAATATGGTAAAAATGTATGGGATATTGAAAGTGATAAATATGACTATGATATTGCAAATGAAGCTATAGATAAGACTCAGGAATTTTTCAGCTCTTTAGGAATACCAACTACTCTAAGGGAATTAGGTATAGGAGAAGAAAATCTAGAAAAAATGGCTAAGGCAGTAACAGATTATAATGGTGGTACAGTAGGCTCATACAAGCCTCTTAACTATGAAGATGTATTAGAAATTTATAAAAAAGCTTTATAATTGAAGGATTATAAGAAAGTACTGCTCCAATCTATTTTATTTTCTGAGTGCTAGAGAGGCATTTAGATAAAAGAAGAGGTTAGACTTTTAAAATTTTATATTTTAGGAGTCTAACCTTTTATTTTTTAAAATATTACCAAATTATGAACTATTATGATATAATAATATTAACATAAACAAAATGAACAATATGTTTTATATGACCAAAATGACATTGTCACCTTCTGTGTATCCTTTAGAATGAGAGGTGTGTCTATGGTTTCCAAAAAAAAATTATTATTCCTTTCAATTAGTTTGCTCCTAATGATACTAACAGGTTGTGGGAAAAAACCAACATTTTCTTCACCTTGCTATGAAATTACTTGCGGAGAAGAAGTAAACTTTTTCATAGTTTCAGATCCCCATTTTATTTCCCGAAAAACATATGACCATAATGAAGCCTTTGAAAACTTTTGTTGTACTAATGATGGCAAGCTGCTTAGCTATGCTGATGAAATAATGGACACTCTAATATGGGAAGTAAAAAATAAGAGACCTGACTTTTTAATTGTGAGCGGAGACCTGTCTTGTAATGGCGAAAAAGAAAGTCATTTAGATTTTGCTGAGAAACTAGCAAATATAGAAAAACAAGGCACTAGTGTTTATGTCATTCCAGGAAATCATGATATAGAGAATCCTTGGTCAAGGAATTATATTGGTAAAGAACCCTGCAAAACTGAATCGATTACCGCTGAAGAATTTGCTGAGATATATGGAGCCTTTGGTTATGATGAAGCTATTTCTAGAGATGAACAGTCATTAAGCTACCTTGTAACACCATCGGAGGAGCTTTGGCTGATAATGCTTGATTCAACCAAAAAAAACGATTCAAGGCTTTCTAATGCGCCTGAAATAAGTGGTATGATTTCTTCTAAAACTATCAAGTGGATAGAAGAGTGCTCAGCCATAGCAAAGGAAAACAATGCCCAATTGATAGCTTCAATGCATCATAGCCTGTTACCTCATAATCCTTTAATCAATAAGGGATATGTAATAGATAATAGTCAAGAGGTAGTGGAAGTATTTCAAAAGTTAGGAATAGAAATAGTTCTTACAGGACACATTCATCTGCAAAGCATAAAAAGTCATGTAGCAGATGATTATAGACTATATGACATAGCAACAGGTAGTCTACTTGCTTATCCAAATTTATATGGTGAGTTAAGATATTGTTCTAATAGTGGATTTGAATATAATACTCAAAGAATCAATGTGGAAAATTGGGCTAAGAATAATAACATCATAGATGAGAACTTAGTTAATTTTGACCAGTATTCACAAAACCTTTTTAAAGATAAATCCTATGATAAATACTATAGTACCATAGTAGAGAAATTGAACAATGCTGACATAGATAATTATGAAACTATGGCAAGGACAGTTGCCAAACTAAATCTAGGTTATTTTAAAGGTCTTAGAAATGATGAATTATTTAGTACAGTTAATATTACAGAATACAATATGCTAATGAGCTCCTTGCCAGACTGAATAAAAAGCTATATACTCAGTATGAGTAACCATGAAATTTCAGATAATAATAGGCTTTTAATAGAATCAGAGAGAGAAATGCCTTAATAAAGAGCCAAGGGAGGGCGTTTTGTTTGGCATATAGCATAGACGCATCTGGCAAACAAACCGTCCTCTTGGGGCTCATGGCTTAAGTTAAAAGGAGAGATTGATACATGACCAACAAAATCATATTGAACAAGGAAAAAAAGGAAAAGATGATTTCAGCAATAATTCAATATTTTGCAAAAGAAAGAGATGAAGAATTAGGATATTTAGCAGCAACTCTTATTTTGGATTTTATAACAGAAAAGCTAGGACATGAATTTTATAATCAAGGAGTCTATGACTCTTACAATCGAATGAATGAAATGGTAGAAGATTTATTAGAATTACAGAAGTATTAGTAGAGGTCAGACTTTTTTAATTTTATAAAGTCTGACCTGAGTTTTTTATAAAGCTAATACTTATTTTCATATCCCTGTTCTTTAATAGTAGGACTCACATTAGGAAAATAAATTGATTTATATGATTGTGATATGCCTTGAGACCAGTTTCTATCATTTTCACCATTAGTTCTTTCCTTCATATACTGGGACATTTCCTCATCGTATCTATCAATAATCTCTCTTAAATTGCTATTATATTTTTCTTCATGATAGACAGCTTCCTTTGGCAATCTTGGTTTTAGCCCTGATCTATCATTAGGATATCCTACGCACAGCCCACATATAGGAAAAACGTACTTTGGCAGTTCAAGCAGTTCAATTAGTTTTTGTGGATTATTACGAATTGCGCCAATGGGAACAATACCTAATCCAAAAGATTCAGCAGCTCCAATAGCATTTCCCATGGCTAACCCTACGTCAACGCAGCCTACCATAATGGATTCAACATCATCTGTAATTACTAGGTCAACACCATTCTTTTCTGCAGCCAGCTTTGCACGATAAAAATCTGATGCGAATACTAGAAAAACAGGAGCTTCATCTATCCATTTTTGACCTCCTGCAAGCTCTGCTATTTTCGCCTTTTTTTCCTTGTCTTTTACAGCAATTATACTAACCTGCTGCCCATTAATAGATGATGGTGCTGCTTGAGCAGCTCTAATAATTGCATCTAGCTCCTTATCTTTAATCATTTCCTCTTTATAGCTTCTTATTGATCTATGATCCGTAAAAGTTTTAATTACTTCATTCATGTCAGTACCTCCTAGGTTTTTGCATAGAGTTTAAAATTCAGAATCATTAAAAATATTATACCCATGTAATTTTTCATTACTCACATAGGAAGGAAGTTGCATATCAAATGTATAATTATATATACTAAGAATTAGCCAACTGAAATTGAATGATAAGGGGATACGGAAATGAAATGGAAAGTTAAAAAATATAAAGACCTAACAACTGATGAACTATACAATATATTAGCAGTAAGAAACGAAGTTTTTGTAGTTGAACAAAACTGTCCTTATCAGGACTGCGATGGAAAGGACAAGCAAGCATATCATTTATTCTTAGAGGATAATGGAGATGTTATTGCATATACAAGAATCTTAGAAAAAGGTGTCTCATATGACGAAGTATCCATCGGAAGATTTTTAGTTTGCGAAAAGTATCGTGGAAAGGGCTTAGCAAAGGAAATGCTTGTAAAAGCAATAGAATTTATAGAAGAAAGCCTAAATGAGAAGACTATTAGGCTTTCTGGACAGGTATATATAAAGGACTTCTATAAAAGCTTCGGATTTCAAGAGGCTTCAGATACATATCTAGAAGATGACATACCTCATATTGAAATGCTATATATTTCAGACAAATAGAAGTGACGGGCATCTTGATTTTATTTCAAGGGCCTGTCACTTTGATTTCTTATTACCAGCCTTTACAATCCCATTTAAATTCCTGCTTTACTATAGAATATTTATAACAACATTCACTACATCTGAAATCTACTATTACAAATCTTTTCATTTCGTAGTCATGACCATAATAATGATGACTGCATTTTTCACACTCTTTTGTATAAAACCATTTAGTTGGAGTTTCAGTTATTAGCACTATACCCCCACATTCACATGTATAGGCTTCTAAACCATCTTCATCGTATGCGCGTTGCTTAGTTTGTTCAATATGTTCCTTATGGGGTATACCACAGCTACACATCAAGACTCCATCCTCAACATAAGGCTCTTGTTTGACTTCTTGCTCTGTAATGGCAGAGGCTTCTGATTCTATAGGTGTATGGTTAGAGGGAGCATATGGGACTTTGTCCATTCTTTGATCTGCAAATGCAAAAGTACTTATAGTGCTTATTAATACAAGGATAAGTATTAGTTTAGCTAACAGTCTTTTTTTCAAAACAGATTTCACCTCCTTACAAAGGTACCTATTCTCTTAATTCCATCCTCTACATTCCCATTTGAAATCTTGTGTTGTTGTAGATTCTACGTAAGCACATTCAGTACATTTATAGACTACTATTACATCTCTTACCATTTCATAATCATGCCCAAATTTTTTGTGTTGACATTCTGTTGAATTATCTGTGTAAAACCATGGGCCTGGAATTCTAGTTACTGTTATATTACCTCCGCAGTCACATTTATAAGCATTGATGTCAATGTCATCAGTACGTTGATGCTTAAGATGCTTACTGTAGGGTATACCACAGCTACACATCAAAACTCCATTCTCAACATAAGGCTCTTGTTTGGCTTCTTGCTCTGTAGTGGCAGAGGCTTCTGATTCTATAGATGTATGATTAGAGGGGGCATATGGGGTTTCGTCCATTCTTTGGTCTGCTGATGCAAAAGTACTTATAGTGCCTATTAATACAAGAATAAGTATTAGTTTAGCTAACAGTCTTTTTTTCATAACAGATTGCACCTCCTTTCACATACATTTATTAGAATTGATTGGCTAAATATTAACAATTAATTATCAAATTGTAAAGAATATTGCTAAAATTTAACAATTAACTTTCTAAGAGTTAGATAGAAGCTTGTAGCTTTTAATAGCTAAGAGCTTTTTTAATTTTTTGTTAATTATTTTGGAGCTATTGACAGAGCAGTACATAAAGATTATACTGTATATATACTATATATACAGTTAGGGTGATGAAATGTTTATAACCTTGTCCAATGCAAATCCTGACCCTTTATATAAACAAGTAAAAGACCAGATAGTTCATGCAATAGTCACAGGAGAGCTAAAGGAAGATGAGCTCTTACCCTCTATAAGAGCTATGGCAAATGAACTTAAAATCAGTGTCATTACGGTAAAAAGGGCTTATGCAGATTTGGAAAACGAAGGATACATAGTGACACGACCTGGATTAGGCTCCTTTGTGACTCCAATTAATAAAGACAATTTAAGAGAAGAAAAAATAGGAGAGATAAGGGAAAGGCTTAAAGAAATTGCAGATGAAGCTAGTAGGTACTATATAAGAGTAGATGACATTATTAAAATCTTAAAAGATTTAAAGGAGGAGCAATGATGGAAAATATATTAGAAATTTCAAATCTGAGAAAGGAGTATAAAGAATTTACATTAAATAATGTTTCTTTAACTCTTCCAAGAGGCTATATAATGGGATTAATCGGACCAAATGGAGCAGGTAAGTCTACTACAATAAAGGCAATAATGAACTTAATAAATTGTGATAGTGGTAGGATTAAATTATTTGGACTAGATTATGAAAACTCTGAAGAGGATATTAAAAATAAGATAGGGTATGTAGGAGAGGAACAGTTTTTCTATGAGGATATGAATGTGAAATGGATGGAAAAGTTTATTTCACAGCACTATAGACAATGGAATAGAGATGAATTTTATGCACTTTTAGAGAGATTTAATGTAAGTCCTACAAAGAAAGTAAAGGAGCTTTCTAAGGGGATGAGAGTAAAGCTTTCATTAGCATTGGCATTAGCTCATAATCCAGAGCTATTAATACTAGATGAGCCCACATCAGGCCTTGACCCTGTTATACGAAGTGAAATACTCAGCATCCTTTTAGAAGTAATACAAGATGAGAATAAATCAGTGCTATTTTCAACTCATATAACTGAAGATGTGGAAAAGATAGCAGACTATGTCACATATTTAATTGATGGAAAAATTGTGCTATCTAGTCAAAAAGATGAGCTATTAGAGAAATGGAAGACTATTCACATAAAGAATGGATATGAAATAAAGGAGTTAAACAATAAACTTGTAGGCATAGAGAAAAATTTTTTTGGAGTTACTGGATTAACAGATAAATATGAAGAGCTAAAAAGCACAATTAAGCCATATATAGAAAAAGACATTGTAAGAATTGAAAACACTAGCATAGATCAGATACTAATATCATTAGTAAAGGGGGAAAAATAATGCTATATATAATATATAAGGACCTTTATCAGGCTAGAAAAACTATATTTCTCTACTTCTTGATTGGATTAGTTTTCATAATATCAAATATGTATAATGACATGGGGATATATATGTCTGTAGGGTTTATTTTTCTATTGGTTTATGGCGTAGTAGCAACAAATGAATATGTTGAAGATAAAAATAAAGGATATTCACTATTAAGAACTCTTCCATTAAAACCATATAAAATTGTAATGAGCAAATACATCACATCAATTTTATTAGCAATTTCAGGGGTTCTATACTACCTCATTCTAGCAAAATTATCAGGTGGCAGAATAGTAATAGATAATCTTCTTTACAGTATATTATCAATTGGGGTTAGCTTTGTTTTAGTATTTACAGGTATTTTATATATATTTATTTATAAATACGGTGCTGCAAAAGCTATCAATCTTTCTAGACTTTTCTTCTTTGGATTTTTCTTTTTACCAGTGATTATTTCATCACTAATAAAATATATTCCCAAACCAAGCTTTATTGAATCAGGTAAATTAGAAATGTTCCTAGAAAGCATTCCTTTAGATTTGACAGGATGGAGTCTATTATTTTTAGGGATATCATTAATTATATACCTATTGACAATGCTAGCTAGTATTAGGCAATTTAAAAAAAATAAAATAATGTAGAGATACGCAAAGCAACAAGTTAAAGGACAGATATTTTGATTACAAATCAAGATATCTGTCCTAAATAATTTTTATTCAGTATAAATTTCACCAATCAAATCATATTCTATTGCTTCTGTAATCCTACAATCTACAAATCTATTTATTAGATTTTCTTTACCATGATTTTTTACGAATACTACTCCATCCATATCTGGCACATCCATAGATGTTCTGCCAATGTAGTATTCATTATCAGGAGTTAATGACTCTATTAGTACTTTATAGACATTGCCGACTTTTTCATTTAAGATGTCATGAGATATTTGCTCTTGAAGCTTCATTATCCTATTGAATCTAATATCTTTAGTGGCATCATCAATTTGTTCTTTTAGTCTTGCTGCTGGAGTATTGTCTTCCATTGAATAGGAGAATACTCCTAGCTTATCAAATTTTGTATCCTTTACGAATTCATATAATTCATTAAAATCTTCCTCTGTTTCTCCAGGGAAGCCCACTATTAATGTGGTTCTTATAGTTACATTGGGTATTTCATCTCTAATTTTATCGATAAGACTTCTAATACTTGCTCCATCACTTTTTCTGTTCATTCTTTTCAATACAGTATCTGATATATGTTGAATTGGTATATCAAAATAGCTGCATATTTTATCATTATTTTTTACAACATTAATTAATTCACCTGTTATGGTTTCAGGGTAAGCATATAGAAATCTTATCCACTGGAAGCCTTCTATTTTACAAAGCTCTTCTAGAAGCTCAGCAAGCTTTGACTCTTCATACAAGTCTATGCCATATTTTGTAGTATCCTGTGCAATAACTACTAGCTCTTTTATTCCTTGCTTTGCAAGATTTCTAGCTTCAACTAAAACTTCATCTATTGGTCTAGAAATGTAAGGTCCTTGTATATAAGGAATAGCACAATAGGTACAGTTATTATTACAGCCTTCCGCTATTTTAAGATATGCCATGTTCTCTCCAGTAGTCAGTATCCTGTTATTAAAGTCTAATCTGGCTTTTTCATCCTCTTCAAGACCTAATAATTTTTCGATTTCCTTCCATATGTGTTCATAATCACTGATACTTAAAAACAAATCTACCTCAGGAATTTCCTTTACTAATTCGTCCTTATATCTTTGAACTAGGCAGCCTGTTACTATTAAATATTTGCATCTATTTTTCTTTAGCTCTGCCATTTCAAATATTGTACCTATAGCCTCCTGCTTAGCAGATTCAATAAATCCACAAGTATTTACAACTATTATATCTGCTTCCTGTGCATCATTTACTATATTGAAATTGTGATTATTAAATAATCCGATTATTCCCTCTGTAACCACTAAGTTTTTACTACAGCCTAATGAAACAAATCCTACATTCATCATCTATTTCCTTTCTAAGTTAACATATTATCTATGGAGCTATGATTTATAACTTAAATATTTTACCATAAAAAAAACTGTAATACTACCTATTTAAAAAGCTCAAGTAAAACTTCTAATTTTAACCTGTTCATAGGCTCATCTAAATCAATTTTTATTAAGTCGTTGATTTCTTCTATTTTTTTTCTTACTGTATTGATGTGCAGATAAAGCTGTTTTGCTGTAAGGCTGAAATTCATTTTATTTTCTAAATAGGCCTTCAATATGATTAAATGTTCATTATATTCTTCAGAGTGAAGAAGCTGACTTATATCCTTTAATATTATATCTAGTTCATCTTCATTAATATTTATCCATGCGAAAACCCCTAATTCTGAATATGTTAAATAATTCTTTTTTGGGTACAAGAGCTTACCTATATTTATTGCTTGTACGCATCTATGATAGCTTCTTTTAGCTTCATATATTGTACCGTTTACATCAGAGAATCCAAAAATCAAGTCTATATCCTTTATATTCTTTTCTAATCTTTTAACTAGACCGTTAACTAAGCTTTCGATTAGTTCTATTGATTGCTTTTCTGAAAGACTTTCATCCTTTCGAAATATAATTAGACAATTGTTTTCATCTATAATAGCCATTCTTGCCTCTAATTGAAGGAAGTTGTTTACAATAGCTCTTAACTTATTCTTATAGCTTATTAAACTAGTTTTCCGATTTGTTTGTCTCAACATTAAAAAATAATATTTACTATTTATGTCTATATTTAATTCATAAGCTCTTTTAGAAATAACACTTGTATCAATCATATCTTTATTTATAATGTCTAGAATGAATTTTTCAAAGCCAGCATCTCCTATACTTTGGGCTACGAGCATTTGTTCATATAGAGATTGAAGCAGCAAAAATCCTATTCGTATTGAAAACTGATCAAAATAATCAATCAATTCTGTTGCTTCGACTACTACGAAATAAGCATTTATCTTATCATCAACTGTAATTGGTATAGTAATCCAGCTATAGGGTCTTTCATATTTTGCATCAACAAATCTATACCTGACCATTTTCAAATTGTCGCATAGTATTTCCTTTGTATGTTCAAAAGATGGATTCCAAAAATCTTCTATATTCAAATCAGAAGATAGTTCTGTAAATTTTGTTGAGCTATAATATGCCTTTTCACTAGATAAATCATATAGCATAGCAGGAAAATTCATTTCATTTTCTATTTGGGATAATATTTTATCAATTTTTCTTGCATTATATGTTAGGTCTGAAAAGTTGTTTGGATTAATATTGCCTATTTTATACCTTTTAATGTTCTTGTTCATAACGATGACATTTAACTGATTTATAACATCCATCCATGAAGGCTTTGAAGGAATATTAATTAGTGGAATATTTAACTTGTTGCAGGATTCAATAATATGGTCAGGTACTGTTTTTATATATCTATCAATTTTTAGAAGCATTCCAGATATTTTAACAAACTTATCGGACTTTATATATTCTTCAAATAATCCAGGATTTTGCTTGAAAACATAGCCTGATGATACAACAAGCTCTTTACCCTCAGTCCAGTTGAATCCATCTGGTGCATCAAGTATTGCCACTCCTTGTATTTGGTTATCTAATCCACCATGACCAGCTAATACTACACAATCTTTAAAAAAATCCGCTTGAATTATTTCTTTAATGCTTAGTCCCATAAATCCACCAGCTTTCCCTTATTATATTTAATATTATACAATATTTTCAATATGATAAAAAGCATTAAGCCATAATGACCTAATGCTTTTTCCTTGCTATTAATATTATTTAAGTGGACTTACATATTTAGCATTTTTTGTTCTTTTGTTAAATTCATCTTTAGCTGATTTCACTAATTCAGGCTCATTTAGTAAATCATACATCATGCCTGCAAGCACTTCAGCAGCATACATCATACCCTTCAATCCTATTGATGAACCAGATAAAGCAGTTGCTTGCCATGAGTGATTAGCTACCCCAAGGGGCCAACAAGCTGTAATGAATAGGTTCATTGGCATTATCCATGATACATCTCCACTATCTGATGAACCTGATATTTCAATAGCATCTATTTTTTCTTTTTCCAATATGTCTTGGTGCATGTATAATTTTCTGTCCCTATCCACTGACATAAATTTCTTGACTTCACCTTCTACCATAGCTGGCTCTAAAGTCTCTTGAATAGTTTTAGCAAATTTCATTTCCTCATCAGTATATTTTGGTGGTTCAATTTCTACCATATTTTTATGAGTTAATTCAAATAACACATTATTTGGCAGCAATTCATAGCAGCCACCGATTACTCTACCTTCAACTTTAGTTTCAGTCATTAATGCTGCACCTTCTGCAATTTTAAATAATCTCTTAGTTATATCCTGTACATCATTTCTATGAGGCGCTCTAACAAAATACCATGATTCTGCTTCCTTTGGAATAATATTTGGAGCTCCGCCAGCATTAGTTATAGTGTAGTGAATACGAGCCTTATCTATTACATGCTCTCTTAAATAATTTGCTCCCACATTCATTAATTCTACAGCATCTAAAGCAGATCTTCCTGATTCTGGAGATGCAGCTGCATGGGCAGATATGCCATCAAATTTGAATTTTATAGAGTTATTTGATAGATAAGCCTCTTTTATAGCTGAATTAACGCTCATAGGATGCCAGCTAAGGGCTAAGTCACATCCATCAAAGGCTCCTGCTTTTATCATTTTCACCTTACCAACTAAGGTTTCTTCTTCAGGACAACCATAAAACCTTACAGTACCACTTATCTTAGCTTCCTCTAAATATTTTCTTATTGCAAGTGCAGCCCCTAAAGCTGCGCCTCCAAGTAGGTTATGTCCACATCCGTGCCCAGGACCATTTTTCACTGCTGGATTGAATTTTGTGTCCAGGCGTTGTGATAAATCAGGCAGGGCATCATATTCACCTAATACAGCTATAACTGGTGAACCACTGCCATATTCAGCATAAAATGCATTTGGCATGCCATCTACTTCTGTTATATTAAAATCATGCGATTTTAGTATTTTTCTAAATAGGTTAGCTGATTTTATTTCCTGTTCTGAAATTTCAGGATTATCCCATACCTTAATACTTAATTCTTCAACTTCTTTATTTATTGAATGTAAATATTTCAGAACTTCAATTTTATTCATGGTACATCCTCCTTAGTAGATACTAAATATATTTCTTTTTTTATAATGAAGTCTTCTTATTAAGAGCTACTGATATTGCTATTGTTCCAAAGACTGAACCTAATGTAACTATATATGTTGGGTTACCTGGCAGAAAACTGAATACTCCCGCTTTCAATGCAAGAGTTAATGCCAATGCCAACACTAATGCAATAGGTGCCAGTTTGATTTTCATTAGAGCAAACTGCACAAATATAGCTCCAAATAATGCAGGTAATAGATAATTAAATGTTTCAATTATATTCGCTGGTAGTTGGGATAGAATTGCAGAGCCTGCAAAAACTCCTAATGCTAAAATTACAATGTTTACAATAACTGAAACAGCCATTCCTAATGTTGCTATTATGCTTCCTTCTTTGGAGCCTGGCTCGACCTCTGCAACCTTTTGAGCAACAGCTGCAGCTGGTATTCTAAGATTTGATATGTTACCTGTTATGAAAGCCATCTGCAGAAGCCATAGCTATAAAAGCTGTTATAATTGCACTTACTGGTGGTATAATACCATACACCACTGCAAGTACTAATGCTGGACCAAAAGAAATTAATATAGCAAGCCAGCTTGTTATCTTTCCCCATTTAACTATATAAGGCAAATAAATACCGTCAAATACTTGATTTTTATTTTCCATTTTCTTATCCTCCTTACTTACAAAATTATAATATTGCTGCTATAATCATTCCGCCAAATAAGGCTATTGCTAATGCCCACTCTTTCAACCATTTAATATTTTTCTTGTCAGCCAATGGTGATAATATTGCCATAATAAGACCACCAGCCAATGCAGCAATTGAATTTTTATTCATGGCTACTAAATGCCCTGAAACAAGGGAACCAAAAGAGCCTAACATAGCTGCCACAGATATTATTGGAATAAGCTTATTATCTCCTTTGACCATTTTTTTCTGGACCTTTTCCATTTTATCTGCCGTAAGCGCTGAAAACACTATCCAACCTATAGAGCCCAATATCATAGTCCATATGGCATTTGCAAATGCAATTTCAGTCATTGGGTCAATACCCATTTTTACTCCAACTGCTTCTGTACCAAAGCCTACTGCCATTAATTCAAACATTACTGAGCCTATAAAGGAAAGTCTCATCCATGCCATTGGCCCACCTACAGTTACTAATAAGGATAAAAGACCAGTAAGAATAACAAGTGATGGTCCTAAGGATGTAATAAAGCTACTTTTCATAGCACTTTTCATTTGTCTTTCTGTTAAGCCCATTTCTTTTCCTGTTGAATAAGATTTTTTAGCAAATATAATTGCTTGAATCAATGCCAATCCTACAGCTGTACCCGCTGCCAGCCACATAGGAGCACTATTGGCGATTTTCATATAATCCATTTATGATTCCTCCCTTATGAGAATTGTTAAATAGTTTTATTGGTTAAATGTTAACACATGCAAATAATCAAAAACTATGTCAAACTTTTTATTTTTTCATTGAAAATAGGAAAATGTTTTCACAATTATTATGATTAAACATATATTGCATTCAATTGTAACATTACAATCACTATGTTAAGATATAACCAAGTGTTATTTATTCATCAATTATTTTATGATATAAATGCATTAGGGACGGTTATTTTGCTATGATAAGCACATTAATTGTCAATGATAGTATGAAGAGCGATGTTAAAATATTTTTGAAGATTGTTTGGAGAGGCTTAGGAGAAGGTGAGAATAATGGATAGATATAAAAAACTTGCTTCTAATACATTTACTTTTGCAATAGGAACCTTTAGCTCAAAAGTACTAGTTTTCTTAATGCTGCCACTGTATACAAGAGTATTGTCCAGTGCAGAATATGGAGAGGTAGATTTAATAGTACAAACCTGCAATATCCTAGTTCCTGTTGTATCAGCAGGCATTCTAAATGCTATAATTAGATTTGGTCTTGATAATTCTACTAACAAAAAAAGTGTATTCTCAATAGGACTAATGACTACACTTTTAGGCTTTGTAGGGCTATTTATCCTTATGCCCATTTTAAAAAGGATTGATTTCTTATTTGCATATATTATATATATTTATCTTTTCATTTTAATGTCAGGTCTGCACGCATTATGTTCAAATTTTGTACGCGCTCTGGAGCACATTAAACTCTATGCATTTGATGGTGTACTAAGAACTGTGCTGACTATTGCTTTAAACATCATTTTTTTAGTTGTATTTAGATATGGCATTGCTGGATACTTGCTGGCAACTATTTTATCGGATTTAATATCAGCCGTTATGCTGTTCTTTGCTGCAAAGCTTTATAATTATATTGGTCTAAGCTACATTGATAAAAGCACCTTCAAAGGTATGCTTAAATACTCCATACCGCTTATTCCAACGACTATATCTACCTGGATTATTAGTATGTCTGATAGATATATTCTTAAATATATACTGGGAAGTGGAGCAAATGGCTTATACGCAATTGCATATAAGGTGCCGACTATCATAACAATAGTTGCAGGGATTTTTATGGATGCATGGCAAATATCAGCTATTAGTGAATATCAAAAGGGAGATGAAGGCTGGTTTTTTTCAAAAGTATTAAATGTCTATAGCTCACTCCTGTTTTGTGGAGCATCTGTAATAATTGCTTTTACTAAGGTGATTACTAGATTACTTGCCTCGCCAGAATTTTATCCATCTTGGGTTTACATACCTGTTCTTGTAATGGCAACTGTATTTGCATCCTTAGCTGCTTTTCTAGCTAGTATATATATGATGTATAAGAAAAGCGAACATATTTTAACTACAACTGCTATAAGTGCAGTAATAAATATAATTCTTAACTTTATTTTTATACCTATCTATGGAATTCAGGGAGCAGCTATAGCAACCCTTATAAGTTATATCTGTATGCTTGTGATAAGAGTAATTAATACTAGAAATTTTATTAAAATATCTTGGGATACACCCAAGCTTATAATAAATATAATTGTGATTATGATACAAATCATAATTATACTGATAGAGATAGAAAATTGGTTTGTCTATGAAATGATATTAATCACCATAATAGCCTTGCTAAATGCAAAGGATTTATTAATGGGGGCTAGAAGAATTATCAAATAATTCAGTAACTGATTAAATCACTGAAGATTTTGATATAGATATAGGAGATTAGCTTTTTAGCTCATGCATATAATCAATGTAATGTTCTCTTAAAGGAACAAACTTTAATTATTCTCGTCTGAAAATATAGAAAGACAAAAAACATGAAGGATGTGATTTTGTGAAAGGCTATAAAGTAAGAAGAGCTATTATAATAGGAGCATTATGTACAGCAGTGATAGTTCCATCATTTATACAACTGGTAAATGCACAGCCTATATTGAAAAATACAGTAATAGATAAAGAATTAAATCATGACAGTCCATCTATAATGAAGGGAAGATTCGAAACTAAAGGAAACTATGAAATAAAAGACGATAAAGTTGTATTTAAGTTTAGCTTGATGAGTCATCATACTAAGCCAAAGCAGATTGTTTTTGGTTCTGGACAGCAGTTTGAAGTAATAATAACAAATGACGATGGAGAAGAAGTATATAGATTTTCAGATGGTATGGATTTCACATTAGCACTTATATATAAAACCCTCAATGCAGGTGAATCAATAGAATGGCAAAATGAATGGGATATGACTAATAAAGAAGGAGAAAAGCTAACATCAGGAAAATATAAGGCTGAAATTAGTATTTTAGCTGGAACAGAAAAAAAGGACGAAAGAATAGAAGAAAGTGAGCTAGCGACGATAATAAGCTTCAATTTAGACATACTATCAAAGGAAGAAATGAAGCAGGCATCAGAGCTACCTAAAAATAGTGATAAGCTTACAGAGAATAATATTAAAGAGTATGAAGAAATAGCTCTGGATAAAGAAGGCATCATAAAGCCAGAAATCGCAAAGCAATTAATTAAAGAAGCAGCAAATGATATTATCAATGCCTTAAGCACTAAGGATGCAGAAGCAATATCAGAATTTAGTCATCCAGTTAAAGGTGTAAGATTTACTCCTTACACTTGTGTTTCATTAGAAAGTGATGTTGTATTTAATAAAGAAGAGATTAAAAACTTCTTTAAGGATCAAGCCATCCATCTATGGGGACATTATGACGGCTCAGGCAATGAAATAAAATTGACACCAAGTGAGTATTATGAAAAGTTCATATACTCAGAAGACTTTGTTAATGCTGAAAAGGTTGGATACAATGAAGTGCTTAGTAGTGGCAATATGCTAGAGAATCAGTTTGAGGTTTATGAAAATCCTATTGTAGTAGAATATTACTTCTCAGGATTTAACCCAGATTATGCAGGTATAGACTGGAGAAGCCTGAGATTGGTATTTGAAGAATATGAAGGCAGCTGGAAGCTGGTAGGTATCATAAATAATCAATGGACAATATAATAATGAAAAAATACTTCTAATTTGGCTTATACTAATATAAATTCTAATTTTATTTCTGAGAGAGGATGAAGAAAATATATGGAATTTATAATAAGTAAATCAGCAAAAGAACAATTAGATAAAAGCTTTCACGGAAAAACTCTAAGAATTAAGCCTAAGACAAGGACATGAGCCGGAATTATTTACGAGATGGTTCAGGATGAACCTAATGATAACGACAATGTTTACAAAATGGAAGGATTTCAGTTCATAATTAATAAAGAAGCGGAAAAGGATGTGTCCTATCTTGAGATTGATTATACAAATGATTGGTCTGGAGAAGAATTTATAGTAACAGCAGGATTTTAAGGGTTTCAATTTTGGAGCCCTTGCTTTGCTCAATTGCACTACTTTTAAATTATAAAAATAATAATCANNTGATTATTATTTTTATAATTTGTTAGATATTATTTGCAATAGTTAGGACATGAGCACTTACGCGGTATGACTTCAAAAGGACGCATCATATCATGGTCTTCATGCTCTAGTATGTGGCAATGATACACGTATCTTCCTGTAAATGGTCCAAAGCGCATGATTACACGAGTTATAAAACCAGGTATTGCCTGAACAGTATCCTTCCATCCTCTTTCATTTGCAGGGGGAAGCTCAGGTTCATCAATAAATCTCAATTGTCCTGTGAGATTGAAAGCTGCTACGTCAAATGGTATTCGGTCTAATATCTGAAACTGAATTTGATGAATATGAAATGGATGAGAAGCAATACCTTGATTTATTATTCTCCATATTTCTATATCATCAACAACAGGATTTTCTGTTATTCCATCCATGAATTCATGGTTGTTCAGCAAAAATAGGAGGCGGTTATAGGAATCGCGAGCTACATCTAAAGTAATATCTCTAGTTTTACTAGCATCATGCTCATTAAATCTCTTAATGGTGCTTAAAAATTGAGGTACTACGCTTGTATCTTCGCTGGTACGTGGTACAACCCTAAACTGCATGATTAGTCCAGTAGTTGCAGGGTCAGGCTCTGCTCCAAAATCAAATGGCGTTTTAGCAGTATTAGTGATTACAATATTTGCTCCGATTCGTTGTTTTGTAAAATCTATAACTACATCTACACGCTCAGCAGGAGCAATGATTATTTCATCTAGATGTACAGGCTTTTGAAGTAATCCGCCATCAGAGCCAATCTGAATAAATTGCTGTCCAGAGCTTAGCTTCATTCGATAAAATCTTTCATTAGAGGCATTTAGAATACGGAAACGGTACTTTCTTTGCTCTACATCTAAATAAGGCCATGCTTTTCCATTTACTATAATAGTATCACCAGCAAAACCAGGAGTTATTGAAACGTCTGGGAAATCTGGCGGTGGGTTTGGCACATTTACTGTAGTAGGATAAAAGAGTGAACCATCACTATTAAATGTTTTATCCTGAATAATTAAAGGTATTTCATATATGCCAGAAGGCAGATTTAATGCACGCTCTTGCTCATTGCGAATAATGTACATTCCAGCTAACCCTGCATATACATTTAATCGTGTTATGCCAATTGCATGATCATGATACCAAAGCGTGGCAGGACGCTGATTGTTTGGGTACGTATAGACTTTACGGGCAAAGCAAGGACCAACCTTTTTAAAGTCCTCAGTAAACCAAGCATCTGGGTAACCATCACTATCTGGTTCTACTTCTGCTCCATGTAAATGCACAACAGTACGAACTTCAGGCATGTGTTCTCCACAACTATGCAAGGTTCGATCGATTGGCAGCAGATGTTTATCAGGCAAATTATTAATCCATTGTATATTAGTACATTCCCCTTCTTCAACTTCTATAATAGGACCTGGGAGCTGCTCTTCATATCCCCATACTTTTGTTGATGGAAGTCTGCTGTGAAATTGGTGAAAAAATTCTTTCATCCTTATTTCATAATAGTTATAATTTTTATTACGTTCTTTAGGTCTTATTACCTTAGGAATAGGAAGTTGGTCTAAAAAAGGTTTTAGCACCATACTATCCCTCCTTTCAATATTTTACTATTATCTTATGTCATAGAATATTGTTGAGTTACGAAGAAAGTAAATTATTTATTACCTCAAATTTTTCAAGTCTATTCAATTTATTTAAAAACATAAAGGAATTTTAGTATCTCTTATCGAATATATGTTCTAGTAAGCGGAGGTGTAGTAATATGGAAATAAGATGTATTCACACAGGAGATCTTCATCTTGGAATGGAATTTAAAAGCGCAAGCTTTGACAAAAAACAAGCTAATACTAGAAGACTTGAGCTGTGGGAAACCTTTAATAGAATAATAGATAGATGTAAAGAAATAAAAGCACATATTTTACTCATAGCAGGAGATTTATTTGAGGACGAATACTGTTCAGTTGCTGATGTTAAGAGAATAGATTCTAAGTTTAGAGAAATAAGCAATACAAAAATAGTCATATCAACAGGAAATCACGATACTCTTGGAAGGAGATCTTTATATAGACTGATTAAATGGAGTGACAATGTTTATATATTCGAGCCAAATAATATCTCCAAGGTTGAATTTAACGACATAAATACAGTAATATGGGGTCTCAGCTGGGACAAGAAGCTAGAACGGGATAGTCTGCTAGACAATATAAGCACAGAAGATACTAGCAGGCTCAACATTCTACTTGCTCATGGAGATGCCTTAAGCAAGGATTCAGAGTATCTTCCTATCAACAAGAATGCTCTGATAAACAGTGGCTTTAACTATGTTGCACTAGGACACATACACAAGCCACAATTCATTAGCAGCAGTATCTGCTATTGCGGCAGTCCTGAGCCTCTTGATTTTGGAGAAACAGGCAGCCATGGAATTATAGAAGGCACTATTTCATTAGAAGATACCAAAATGTCTTTTGTGCCTTTTGCTAAAAGAGAATTTATTATTAGGGAGATACCTATAAACGAGAATATGAGCTATAATGAAATAATAGATAGGATAAAATCCATAGATGATAAAGAAAACAGAGCAATAAATCTGTATAGAGGAATAATAAAAGGTACAAGAGATAGCCAAATTAATCTAAATATTAAGGACATTAAAGAATACTTACACAATGAGTTTTATTATATAGATATAATTGATAGTACTACTCCAGATTATGATTTGGACAAGATATATAATGAAAACTCAAATAATATTGTAGGCCTTTTCATAAAGGAGATGGAAAAACAGGGATTAGACAATGAAATAGTACGAGATGCACTATACTACGGACTAGAAGTATTACTAAGCGAGAAGGTGAAAAGATGATTATAAAAGAACTTTTGCTTACATCCTTTGGAAAATTCAAAGGCAAATCTATTACTCTTGAAGATGGATTTAATATTATATACGGAGAAAATGAAGCGGGTAAAACTACCGTACATAAATTCATAGAAGGAATGCTTTTTGGATTTTTCAAACCATATATAAAGAGAAAAATATACTCAGACGACTATGACAGGTTTTTACCTTGGGATTATTCTGAATATAGCGGAGTATTTAAGTATGTAGTAGGAAATGATTTATACAGAATAGAAAGGAACTTTTTAAAGGGAAATGATGAAGTAAAAATAATAGATGATAAAACTGGAGAAGATATAAGCCATCTTTTTGAATATGATAATGTGACTAGGCTCCATCAGCCAATGTCATTTCATATGGGATTAAACAGCATAGTATACAATAATACAATATCAATCAGTCAGTTAAAAAGTAAAGCTGATGATACACTGGCAAAGGAAGTTAAGGATAGTCTAATCAATTTAGGCGGAAGTCTTGATGAGGATATTTCCATAAAAAAAGTACTAGAGAAATTTAATGACAAGATAAATGATATAGGGACTGAAAAAAGGACTAAAACATCTCCCTATGGAAAAGTAGTCGAAGAAATAGAACAATTGCAAAATGAAAGGAAAAAAGCTCAGGCCATATCAATAGAAGTAAAGGAATGTCAGGAAAAAGCTAATATCCTTTCAGATGAAATAAGAGGATTAAACGAAAAAAAGACAGAGATTGAAGGAAAAATAAATCTATTTGATATATTCCAAGCAAGAGAGAAATATTATGAATGCATAAAGCTTTCAGAGGAGATTAATACTCTAAAAAAACAAATAGAAGAGCTTAAGGAATATGCGGAGCTAAGTAATGATGACTATGCTGAGACAATTAAATTTCAACAGGAAATCAAAGCATTACATGAGAGTAAAGAGGAGCTAAAGGTAAAGCAAGACAAGACCCAGATTAGGCAAAAAAAGATAAAAGCCATATTAGAGCAGATAAGCTTCTTTGAAGGTATTCAAGGCGAAGAGATAGAGCAATTAGTAGCCTACTATAACATTATGGAGCAAAAGAAGCAGGATTTAGAGGTAGTATATGATAGAATAGCTAATAAATCAGCTGGAGAGACAGATTATAACCAGAATAATATAACTGATAAGCTATACAGGTATGAAGAGCTAGAGGAGCAGAAAAATGGCTTGTCATATAACAACGAGCAGAATAATATAATATTTTTAAATACTAGATTAGATGAAAAATCAAAAAGTCTCAAGAAAATAAATTTAGTGAAAGCATTTTCTATTTTGGGGGCAATAATTAGCATAATTCTTGGTTTTTTAATATCTCAAGCAATGTATTTTATATCAGCTATACCAGTCCTCCTATTATTGTATACCTTTTTTTCTTCGAGAGAATTAAATGGCTATATCAACTCATTAAAGGAGCAAATAGCAAATACTGAAGAAAAAGAAGCACAAAGAACCAGCAGAATTGAAGAATTAGAAAAGGAGATGCAGGAAATACTTACTTCATGTGACTGCAAGTCTAAGGCTGAACTAAGAAAGCTGGTAAATCATATAGCTCAGAAAAGCTATGCTGCAAATGAGATTATGGAACTCAAGAGCAAGAAAAATAGTCTAATTGAAGAGATACAACAGCTAGAGGATAATATAAAAAGATATCTCAATCTAATAAAAGAAGATGTAGTATCTATGGATAATATTAGAAGGCTGAAAAACGAATACTCCAAGTATTTAGACCATAAGAGACTGGAAGCAGAAGCTCAAAATGAAATTAATGACCTATTAAACTCAATAAAAGATATAGATACTAAGGAAAAAAATGTAGGAAATAGCTTATTGATGCTATATAAAAAGAATAAAGTAAACAGTATTGATAACTTCAAAGAGGGACTAGAGAAAAAGAAAGCCTATGAAAGGTCTGTTCAGCTCCTTG
Source organism: Firmicutes bacterium UBA3546 (assembly GCA_002376545.1). GTDB lineage: Bacteria > Bacillota > Clostridia > Tissierellales > Proteiniboraceae > Proteiniborus. The sequence continues at coordinate 126,575 of DFOH01000008.1, forward strand.
AAAGCCAGAAAAGCTTGCTTAGCAGTATTCTTGGAGATAATAACATAGAGTTTTTAAAGAAAAAATCTGAAGATTTTACTGAAACAATAGAACAGGATATAAATGGACTTGATAAAGAAAAGCTATTGACTGAATTAAAAGTAATAAACGATACAATATTAGAAACAAAAAATGAACTTACAAGATTTGAAGAAAAAATTAGAATTTTAAGCTCTACTACAGCTGAGCTTGTGCAGATTGAAGAAGAAATAATAAGGAAGAATAGGATTAAAGAGGAATATGAAAGGAATCTATCTTCACTAGAGCTAGCTAGAGATACTATTGATAAAATATCAAGAAATATTCAAAGGGATTTTGCTCCTAGACTCAATAGTGGAGTAGGGGAAATAATTAAAAAAGTTACAGCTGATAAGTATACTGACATAAAGATAACTGAAAATCTAGACATAAAAATTGTAGACCCTAGCACCAGCAAAATAGTGGATGTTGATAAATTAAGCGGAGGAACCATAGACCAGCTATATTTTGCACTAAGGTTTAGAATTATTGACATTATAAAGGAAGAAAATAGTCTTCCGCTTATATTAGACGATTGCTTTGTACAGTATGATATTGATAGGCTGGAAAACATATTAGAATTTTTATCTGCCGAAAGTCTAGGAAGACAGATAATATTATTTACATGTCATAATAGGGAAAAAGAAATACTTAAAAGCAAAGGGCTGAATTTTAATTTAGTTAATCTATAATATTAGTTAATGTACTGCATTAACCACAATAAATCTGTAAAACTAGAGCTTTAAGAGTTAATGTTAAACATTAACCTTAACTTAAATATTGGGGGTGAAATTATGGCTGTATACGGAATAGCAGATCTTCATTTAGACTCGACAGGGGATAAGCCTATGGATATTTTCGGCGACAACTGGATAGCGCATGAAGAAAAAATATTTAACAATTGGAAGGAAATTATTTCGAGTGATGACATAGTACTAATTGCAGGGGATACCTCTTGGGCATTAAGACTCTCAGAAGCATATAATGACTTAAAGAAAATAGACGAACTCCCAGGGCACAAGATTATAAGCAGAGGCAATCATGACTATTGGTGGTCTACAAAATCAAAGCTAGAAGGACTTGAGCTAAAAACTATTCATTTTCTTCATAATGATAGTTTTCTATACAATTCTATCATAATCTGCGGTGCTAGGGGATGGGCTTCGAAGGATAGTGATGAATTCGACGAACATGATGAAAAAATATTCGCACGAGAAATTAATAGGCTGGATTTATCCCTTTCCTCTATTAAGGATAATGAATTAGAGAAAGTAGTAATGATTCATTACCCACCATTTAACACGGAAAATAAGTCACCAAATGAATTTGTGGATATTATGAAAAAGCACAATGTAATTAAATGTGTATATGGGCATCTTCATGGTGAAGGTCATAAATTTGCTGTAGAGGGAAATATAGATGGAATTGATTTTCACTGTATATCGAGTGATTATATTGATTTTGTTCCAAAGAGGATAATTTACTAAAAAGCCCTAGCTGAATTGAGAAAATAGTACCAACAAATGTATACAAATATGGTATTATATTATTAATATAAGCATAAGCTATCAGCTGATTTTTACATCCTAAAGCTTTCGAACATAAAACAATAAAGGGGGAGCCAAAATGTTTAGCGCAGAAATAGAATTAAAAAATGAAACGGGTCTTCACGCAAGACCAGCAAGCCAATTTGTCTTTACATCATCAAAATTTAAATCTAATATCACTATTATTAAAGACGGTAAAGAATACAATGCAAAAAGTATAATGGGAGTACTTAGTATGGGGGCAAGTAAAGGTACTAAATTGACAATTAAGGCTGAAGGAGAAGATGAAAAGGAAGCTGTTGAAGCTCTAATAGCGCTGATAGACAGTAACTTTGGAGAATAGGGGGCTTTTGTTATGATTGGTATAGGTGTATCATCTGGAATTGGAATGGGTAAGGTAATAATTAAGAAAGAACCAACGCTCAAACTAAAGAAGAGCCTTAAAGATAATACTGAAAAGGAAATTACCAAGTTTAAGTGTGCAATAGAAAAAGGAAAAGAACAGATAGAAGCTTTGTATCAGCATACCCTTCATACCATAGGAAAGAAAGAGGCTGATATATTTAGGGCACATAAAATGATACTTGATGACCCTGATTTTATTGGACAGATAGAAAGCAAAATAAAAGAAGAAGCAGTAAATTCAGAATGGGCTATATCAGAAGTTTCTAACTTTTTTATTGAAATGTTTAATGCAATGGAAGATGAATATATGAGAGAAAGAGCAGCAGACATAAGAGACGTAACAGGAAGACTAATAAGAATAGTACTTGGAATAGAAGAAACTGACCTAAGCAAATTAACAGAAGAAGTAATAGTAGTTGCAGAAGACTTAACTCCATCAGACACAGCCCAAATGGATAGAAATAAAGTCATTGGGTTTATAACAGAAATAGGAGGAAAGACATCACACTCAGCAATCATGGCTAGAACCTTAGAAATACCAGCAGTAGTCGGTATAGAAAAAGCAACCGAACTAATATCAAATGGAGACTATGTAATATTAGATGGAGATACTGGAAAAGTTATAATAAATCCTGAAAAAGAAGTCATAGAAGAATACACAAGAAAAAAACAGTACTACATTGAATATAAGAAAAAACTAGAGCAAATGAGAGGACAAAAGAGTATTACCAAGGATGGCTTCAAGGCTGAGATAGCAGCAAATATCGGAACTCCAAAAGATGTAGAAGGAATACTTTCAAACGACGGAGAAGGAGTAGGACTATATAGAACAGAATTTCTCTATATGGATAGGGACAGATTACCAACAGAAGAAGAGCAGTTTGAAGCATATAAGGAAGTA
>DFOH01000007.1:0-2446 GCA_002376545.1 Firmicutes bacterium UBA3546
GACATTTGTAAGCCTCCTTTTAATATGTATAACTCACAAAAAACCTGAAACCAAATAGTATCAAGTTTTTTTGCGAAATATTAGCAAATTCTAATAATTTAATATTATTCTTCTATCAGTGCAACTGCTCTGATTGGGGAGCCGCTGCCGTCTCTTATTCTCAGCGGAAGTCCCATATATACAAATCTTTTTCCAACTACTTTGTCTAGGTTACAAAGATTTTCTGTATTTGTAATTCCATATTCTCCGCATACTAAGTGTCCAGCAAATGTTAAATCATCTGGTGTCTGGTCTATGGCTGGAGAATCTACTCCTATATTTACTACTCCCTGCTCAGCTAACCATTTTGCTGATTCGTAGGATACTCCTGTATGCTTGCTTCCTAATCCACCGTAATTTAATACATCCACTTTATCATCATCTGAATGCAGAGTCGGATGAGTTCTTTCAAAATGTCCAGTATACATTAAGAAAACATCACCTTTTTTAATTTCTAGTCCATGCTTGTCCAGAGCTTTTTGAATATCTTTAATCTCAATATAATCAGGATATCTAATATGTCTTAAATCAATACATATTGCATCTCCATAGAATAATTCAAAGTTCATATTGTCTATTGTAGGTCCATCAGGCTTGAATTCCCAAATAGCGTCACAGTGAGTTGGTCCATGCTCACTCATTAGCATATTTCTTGCGGAAAATCCTAATGTTGTTGAGCCTGTATCCTTCATGTTCTTCTCATGAGTTTGGTTTAGCATGAAAAATGTTTTTTGGTGCATACCAAATACTGGCATTCCTTCATAAATTTCTTGACTTAGATCTATTATCTTCCATCTCTTATTAAAGTTCATCATTATTTCCTCCTTCAATAATTAATATTCTAATCTCTAATTTTGTACTAGATGTTTATACAATTGAGAACATCAAAAGGGAGAAACCTCCCCTTAATGATGTCCTATTAATCTATAGTTTACTGAATAACAGTAGGTATTACACAATAGTTCTCTGCATCAACTAATCCTTTATCGGTTATTTTCCACTTTGGCGAAGTTGTCAATGACAAAAATGCTAAATGCATAAATGGAGCATGTGCTTTACACTCTAATTCTGTTTTAGCTAGCTCGTGAAGATGTTTCATTTTTTCTGTTAGTTCATTCGCACTTAGTTCATCTGTCATCAGACCAGCTATTCTTAGTGGCAGCTCGCCTATAACTTTCCCTTCTTTAACTACAGCTACTCCACCCTGCATTTCTATAACATGGTTAACAGCAACTGCCATATCTTCATAATTAGTACCTGTGACAATTATATTATGGGTATCATGTGACACACTTTCTGCCATAGCACCATGTTTTAAATCAAAGCCTTTAACAAAGCTTCTACCAATACAATTTTGTCCATGTCTGCCTACTACTGCTATAGGCAAAATATCTTTTTCAACACATGGTTTTATATATCCATTTTCTACACTTAATTTTACTTCTACAGCATTAGTTAGGTTCTGATCTAATATTAAGCCTACACATCTGACAGAGGTTTCTTCACCCTTTGCTGCAACCTTTAAATCCTCAGCGGTTATTTTATCTCTTAGTACAGAATGCTTAACTGTGTCAGGGTAAGTATAAGCTGGTAGACTAATTAAAAGCTCATTATCCTTAGCAACTAGCTCTCCTTTTAAGAATACCTTTGTTACATTCATATCTTTAAGCTCACCATCAATAACAGCAAGATCAGCTAGCTTTCCAGGTGCTATCACACCTAATTCACTTAAGCCCAGCCAAGTAGCAGCATTTATAGTCGCCATTTGAATGGCTTCAACTGGATCTACACCTTCTTTTATAGTTCTTCTAATAATATCATTCATATGCCCTTTTGTTGCTATATCTTCTGCAAGCATATCGTCAGTTGCTAGTATAGCTCTTCTTGAATCGAAGCCTTCCTCTGTAATTGCTCGTATACATTCTGGCATATTTCTTTGTGTTGAGCCTTCCCTCATTAGCATATATACGCCGTTTCTTAGCTTTTCCATAGCTTCTTCTTTAGTAGTAGTCTCATGACATGATATGTCTGTACCTGTTGCAATTATATGTGCAGCAAGGTATTTCCCAAATAGCTCCGGAGCATTTCCATCTACGCCATAACCATTTGCTCTTGCATAAACTGTTGATGCAACTGTGTCCTTTATTACGTCATAGTTATGTTCATAGACAAATTTAATAGCACTAACCCCTTGAGTCTCTCCTATACCACTCACAGTTGGATAAGATAGCATCTCTGGTATATCTCTTGATGTAATATCGTAACCAGCAGTTTCAAGTCCGGGTGAATCTGGGGTAAGAGCCGGCACCCTACAATATACGTGGTTTGGCATAACGCTTGCTTCTTCAGCCATAGCCTTTATTCCAGTAAGTCCAAGAACATTACCTATTTCATGTGGGTCAGAAAT
>DFOH01000007.1:2505-145889 GCA_002376545.1 Firmicutes bacterium UBA3546
CTTTCAAAGTGCATATGTGAGTCTATGAAGCCAGGTGTTACAAATTTACCTTTTAGGTCAAATACTTCTGTGCTTTCTCCGATTAATTCTGTACAGTCTCCTACCATAAGAATGTATTTGCCTTTTATAGCTATATCTGCTTTATATATTTCTCTAGTTATTACATTTACTACATTTGCATCCTTTAACACTTTATCTGCATATTTTTTACCGTCGAGCAGGGCATCAACCATGTCTACTCTATCTGTCACAAGTTTTAAGTCATTCACTGTCAAGTTCATAAAGACACCTCTGTTATATTTTTTTCGTTATTTATTTGTTATTATCCATGTATTCTTGTAGAGCATTTATTATACTTTCTGAAGTTTGGATTGATTCAGCTTGTAAATATTTCATTTGCATTATGGCTGCGTCATGTGCTTGAAGATTCGGAGCTGCAACACAGTCTTCAGGTATTCTTACCCAATAGTCTTTTTGATGAGCATCTATAAATGTATANNTGTACGCAAATATTTGTACATACTCCTGTTATTATAAGTGTATCAATTTTATGGCTTCTCAATATCAAGTCTAAATCTGTTCCTATGAAACAGCTATATCTCGGCTTTGGCATTACATAGTCAGTTGGTGCTAATGGTAGCAGTTCATCAAATATATCGTAGCCTTTAGTTCCTAATACTGTGTGTAGTGGGTCTTCTCCATCTGCCTCTCTTCCAAGGTCATATAGTCCAAAATTTTCTGGGTTTCTATGATATTCTTGTGTAAAGATTACAGGAATTTTTGCTTCTCTTGCTTTTTCTATTACTGGTATTGAGTTTCTAAGAGCTTGTAATGCTCCAACACATTCTATTGGTGAGCCTGGGTCTACGAAGTCATTTTGATAGTCTATTACTATTAATGCTGGTTTCCCTACTATTGTTCCTTGCTTTTGTGGTATGTTTCTTACTCTCATCTCTTGATTCATTTTTAAATCCTCCCTATGATATTTATTTATTTTTATTTGAAAGCAAAATGAATAGCAAAATTCTATTCTTTTGCCTTATTCATGAGTAGCATATAATGCGCTATAAAAGCATGCTGCATTTTCAAAATTATCGAGCTTAATTAATTCGAGAAGCTCTTTTAAAGGCTTATATTCATTCCAGTCTACTCTGATTTCTTTATATCCCACTTGGTCTACTAGCTCCTGCTTAGTTACTGGATATTTAATCTCAGCAATGGCTTTAGCTATATAATGTGCACCTGATAAATAGTATCCATTAGCCACCAAAATCACCTCACACTAATTATTTTATTTCCACTCTTTGTATGCATTATATCTGCATACTGTGTCTCCAACACCATTAAAATCTTTACAACTAGCACCACGATGCTTAAATGAATACATTAAATTGCTTGTTGCATTTTTTTCTCTGATTTGGTCTATTAGTTGTGGATATAGGTCTGCTTTAACTAGCCAAGGCAAGCCCATTGGCGCTTCTGTAACAATAGTTCCATCTGGGGTTAGTACCATACTTCTACCAAAGTAAGAATATGCTTCATCAATACCTACACAGTTACATGCAACTACATAACTTTGATTGAAGTATGCTCCAGCCTTATTAGTGATTTCCCATGCTTTATCCCATGGTGCCATATAGTGTGAAATTCTAACTATTACATTCGCACCATTGTATGCTGCCTCGCGCCATATTTCTGGATAATCTCCATCAGCACAAATAATTGTTGCTATTCTTGAGCCTTTTGGTCCTTCAGTTACTGGACATTCAGAGCCTGGATATGTCTCCTCATTTGGAAGCCAAGGGTTCATCTTTACATATTTATGAATTAGTTCACCCTTATGATTAATCATTATTGCTGTGTTTTCTGGAGCTCCTCCATCCTCTCTTTTTATAACAGGACCGAAAATTCCCCATACTTGAAGCTCCTTACATTTGTCTTTCAACCTCTGGATTTCTGGTCCACCTAATTCAAGAGCTACATCCCTCCATTTGGTTAAATGAATTCCTTGAACCCCAAATTCTGGACTTACAAATAAATCAAATCCTGGGAATCCACAAGCTGCTTTATCCATATAATCAAGTAGTTGATCTATATTTTTATTTACTTCCTCCATATTTTCTGCATTAATTGGCTGAATTTGAGCACAAACTACGCTCAGCGTCTCAGTTGTTATCTTTCCACCAATACCATGTGTACTTCCAATAAACATATTGCTCTTACCTCCCCTTATTAAATATGCTTAATCTGCAAAAAGACTTTAATCATTAAAAAACTAGGGCTTCGCTTGGATAAAACACAGTTCCATCCAAGCATCAAATCTACAAAATTACTAAATCTATATCATACCTTGGGTAAATACGTACACTACGAATATAGCAGATAAAACCCATAACGCTGGATTAACTTTCTCTTTTTTAGAGAAGAACTTAAGTAATGTGTAAGCAAATATTCCACAAAGTATTCCAACACCCATGTTTCCTGTATAAGGCATCATAAATATTGTTAAGAAAGCTGGAAAAGCTTCTGTGAAGTCGTCTAAGTTTACCTGTAAAATTGACTTAATCATTAAAGCTCCTATTATAGTTATTGCAGCACTTGAAGCTGCTGAAGGAATCATTGTAAATATTGGAGCAAATATTAGGGTTAATGCAAACAATATTGCAGCCCATAGTGATGTAAGTCCAGTTTTTCCACCTTCTGCTACTCCTACAGAACTGTCACAGTAAGTTGTTACTAATGTAGTGCCTAGTAGACTACCTACCACTGTTCCCATAGCATCAGTCAAAAATATTTGTTTAAGTCTAGGTATGTTACCATCCTCCTCCATATAACCTGCTAGAGTAACTAGTCCAGTTACAGTGCCTATTGTATCGAATACGTCTATAAAGAAAGTGGTGAATATTATTATACCGACTCCCATTATAGGATTAGCAAATATTTCACTGGCACCAGCAAAGCTTATTTTAAATAGTGTTGGTGATAGTGCTTTGATAGGATTAGTAAAAGAAACTATACTTCCACCAGCAAATTGAGTTATCTTATGTCCTGTCAACGGGTCAACCACAAATAATCCTATTATAGTAAATGCAGCAATGCCGATTAAAAATCCACCTTGTTTTCCTCTAACCAAGAAAAACCCTATTATAAATATTGTTAGAATAGCCAAAGCTGTTGTAATATTAGTTAGATTACCTAATGATAGTCCAAATGCTGAACTTGAATCGACCTTAATTATTCCAGTGTTTATTAAACCAACTGTAGAAATAAATGCTCCTATTCCTGCTCCAAAAGCATTTTTTAAGCCCATGGGAATAGCCCCTAATATCTTTTCTCTAAAGCCAACTACTGATAAAATAATGAATAAAATCCCACTTATAAACGTACACATTAGTGCCATTTCCCAGGGAACCCCTACTTGTTTACATAGATAATAAGCTACCCATGGTGCTACGCCAACTGATGGTCCTCCAACAAAAGGAAAGTTCACCCAAAGCGCATACATTAACGCCATAAATATAATGGATAAAGTTGTTGCCCAGAATACTGCAATAGGGTCCATACCAGCTTCTGATAATATTGATGGAATTACTGCTGGCATAGCTGCCACTGCTAGAAATGTTGCTGTTCCAGCAATTATTTCTGTCTTTACATTCGTATTATGTTCTGTAAGCTTAAATCTTCTGTCAAGTAAAGCATAAAGTCCTCCTTGATTTGCTTTTGTATACATTTTTTTTCCCCCTCTAATAATCACTTGATTTTCAGTTGATACATCACTAACTATTGCAATTGAGATGCCAACATTTGAAAAACTAAAAAAACTTTAAATAATCCAGTGAGGTTTCCTTATTTACCTTGTTTTTACTACTCTATAGCATTTTTAAAATCTATAATTTTTTTCATAGACTGAAAAAATATAGCTCTAATTATGTCTGCTAGTTAACATTCTGAAGAATCGTTTTCCCCCACTTATAAAATAAATAGGTAAAATGCAATATTTGTCATACAAAAACGAAAAGGGGAAAAAAATTCCCCTTAAGAACTTTTTTCCCTTTTTAAACACATGAATATAGTTTTTTATTTACTCCTTATTCTCCATGTCCTTTAATTTATTTCTAATAGTCCTTGCTGTTATTCCTAAAACTTCAGCAGTTTCTTTTTGATTATACCCTAAAGCCTCGTAAGTCGTTTTAATAACTCTTTTTTCTATCTCACTTAGGCTTTCTCCAATAAAAACAGGTATAAGCTTTTCAGTATTACCAATAGGAGTTTTATTAGTTAAAATATATTGTGGCAAATCTTTTACTGTAAGCTGTTCTTCTTCACTTAAAGCCATGGCCCTTTCGATAATATTTTCTAGCTCTCTAATATTTCCATTAAATTCGTATTTATATAATGCATTGATAAAATCAGTAGACACATCTTTTATATTGGTGTTTAAAATTCTATTATATTTTCTGATAAAATACTCTATTAGATGTGGTATGTCATCTTTTCTTTCCCTCAACGGAGGCAAATGAATGTTTATTACATTTAATCTATAATATAAATCTTCTCTAAATGTCCCTTCATTTACTGCTCTCTTTAAATCTCTATTAGTTGCAGCTAATATTCTTACGTCTATTTTTCTAGTTTCACTGGAGCCTAGAGGTGTAACTTCTTTTTCTTGTATAACCCTTAGAAGCTTGCTTTGAAGAAGCGGATCCATATCGCCTATTTCATCTAAAAACAATGTGCCTTTATGGGATGTTTCAAAATAACCCTTTTTCGCTTTTACTGCACCGGTAAAAGCTCCTGCCTCATATCCAAAAAGCTCACTTTCAAGAAGATTACTAGGAATAGCCGAGCAATTAATAGCATGAAAGGCATTATTTTTTCTTTTTCCCTGATAATGAATTGCTTTGGCAACAACTTCCTTCCCAGTTCCGCTTTCTCCTGTTATAAGCACATTTGATTCTATGTCCTTTACTTTGTTAACAGTACTTAAAACATTTTTCATTTTGTCTGACCTAGCCACTATTCCATCCTGCTCATGCTTCTTTCTTAATTCCTCTCCTAAATAGCTGACTTGCTTATAAAGGTTATTTAATTCTACACCCTTTTCAACAATAAATTCTAGTTCAGATAAATCTATAGGTTTAGTAATATAATTAAATACTCCTTTTTTTATTGCTTCAATAGATGACTTTATGGTTCCAAAGGCTGTCATAATAATAACTACTGCGTTTGGATTTCGTTCCCTAAGGCTATAGTAAAGATCCATTCCATCCCACTTTCCAAGCTTTAAATCTAATAAGACCACATCTATTTCATTATGATTGAAGTGCTCCATCGCCTTTGCTGGTTCATGGGCAAAGAATAATTCATATTTCTTTTTGAAGGCGTACTTTAGAGACTCACATATTGCTATATCGTCATCTACTATTAATAGCTTGTCCATTTGAACATCCCCTTTGTTATTAATGGAAAGTAATGGTTACCTTAGTACCTTTACCATTACTTTCAATTTCAATTTCTCCATTGTTTTCTTTTATTAATTGATATGTAATATATAATCCTAATCCCGTTCCTGTATCCTTAGTAGTAAAAAATGGGTCAAATATTCTATTTAAGTTCTCTTTAGAGATACCTGTTCCATTGTCAGAAATAACTATTTTACTCAAGCTATCTGTTTTATTTGCTGTGATGATTACACTTCCATTTTCATCTATTGAGTCTATTGAATTCAATATAATATTTATAAGCACCTGCCTTAGATGCTTTTCATCAACCTTTACCTCTATATCTTCTGGAATTTCTGAAGTAAGATTTACTTTTTTATTAGTTTTTGTTATCTTAAGAATTGAATCAATAAACGGTCTCAATTTTATCGAAGAAATAACCGGAGATTTAGGTGACGAATATTCAAGAAGCTCCTTTAATATACTATCAATTGCATCAATTTGTCTTGGAACATGGGTAAGTAAAGATTCTCTAAATTCTTCATCGTCAATATTTTCAGGAATTAGATTAATAAAATTTTTAATACTTGTAAATGGGTTCCTTATTTCATGAGCTACATTAGATATTAATCTACCTAAGGATTGCATCTTATCTTGGGTTCTTAGAGCTTCATCTGCTTTTTTTTCTTTAGTTATATCTCTAAAGTTAATTATAACACCCATAACATTATTATCATAATCTAGTAAAGGACTCATATTAGTTTTGAGAACTTTTTCATTTCCGTTAGTATTAAGTATTAGCTCTTTGAAAAAAGCATTCCCACCATCATCTAGAATTTCCTGAATTAAATAGCTGTCTATAAACTTAGTAAGCTCCGATTCATAAAAGGACTTAAAAACATTATCATCCTTTTCAATATTTAGAATTATGCTTGCCGAGTTATTTATTGCTGTGATATTTCCAAGACTATTAATACATATAACTCCAGTACCAACATTTTCAATTATCTGCTTATCAATATAATCGATTTGCTGTCCGAACCATTTATCGTAAATTTTTTTATAGGTTCCCTTTTCCTTTATCCTTTGGACTCCCTGATCAAATAAGCTTAAAAGGTCTCTTCTATTTTTAATAAACCCTACACCGAATTTAGTTATATTAATGGGCTCTCCAAGTGATTTCAATAAATTGTGTTTATGCTGTTTTTTTGCATAGTACATAATCGTAAGCCTATTACCAGCTACTGCATCAACTTCTTTAAGAAATAGTTTCTCCAGTGCAGCTTCTTGGCTTGGGACTACAATAATATGAATTGGTTTGCTTTTATTAGCCATTTTTGTGATTATATCAAAACTAATATCATTTTCCTGAACTGCTATCTTTAAACTAAGTAAATCTCTTAAAGAATTTATATCTTCTCTTTCTTTTAATGAAAAAATAGAGTGAAAAACAGTTATATATTCCTTTGAAAAGCTAAATTCTTTTTTTCTACGGCTTGATATTGACATTCCCTGTATTGCTTGGCATTTCCCTTTTTTTGCATACTCTATTGCTTTAGTCCACTCCATGAGATTAAAAGAAATATTGAATCCCATTTCTTCCGCAATGCATCTGGTAATATCTATATTGAATCCGCTGCATTCGCCATTACTGTCTAAGAACTCAAATGGCGGGTAGTTACTGTCTCCACATATTTCGATAGTCTGCATAGAATCAACCCCCTTTAATTTGTACTACAGATGCATATATAGATTTAATCTCCATTAGTTCTAACATTTTAAACATTATAAAGTAAAAAGCTTTTAATGAGCTTGCTAAAATGGTGTTACATTTCATGGTTCACAATTCATAGTTAAAAAAGAGAGCCTTCCCTGACGCTCAGGATGACACAAAAGCCGTCATTTCGAGCATAGCGAGGAGTCTGGTGCTTTATTTTTTAGCTGTGAATAGTGGCAATATAGTTTTATAGACCCTGTTTTGTCCTTAACCTTAAATTAGGCTCTGCGTTTAAATCCAGTTCTGCTATATTGCCTTTTATATAATTATAATAAGCTGAACAGCCTATCATAGCTGCATTATCTGTACATAAAATTCTGGAAGGGAATCTAATATCTAATCCTTCCTTTCCTCCTCTTTCAATTAGCATATCTCGCAATCCTTGATTTGCAGCTACTCCGCCTGCTACTACTATTTTGCTGGAATTCATTTGTTTGGCAGCTCTTATTGCTTTTTCGGTTAAGACTTCTATTACTGATTGCTGAAAACTGGCTGCCACATCTTCTACAGACATATCCTCCCCTTTTTGCTTTGCACTGTTTAAGTAGTTAAGTACAGCTGATTTAAGACCGCTGAAGCTAAAATCATAGCTTCCCTCTTCGAGATATGCTCTTGGAAAATCTATTGCGCTCTTATTGCCTATGGTGGCAAGCTTATCTATAAGCGGTCCTCCTGGATATCCTAGCCCTAATGCTCTAGCGATTTTATCAAATGCTTCCCCTGCCGCATCATCTCTAGTTCTTCCAAGAAGCTCATATTCACCATAATCCTTCATATGTACTAAGTGAGTGTGTCCACCAGATACTATAAGACATACAAAAGGAGGCTCTAATTCAGGATATTCTATGAAATTAGCATAAATATGCCCTTCTATATGATTTACTGGCACTAAAGGTATGTCTTTCCCAAATGCTATGGCTTTCGCAGTAGATATGCCTACTAGAAGTGCGCCTACAAGACCTGGTCCATAGGTTACTCCAATGTTATCTACATCATCAAGTGTTATTTTTGCCTCATCTAATGCGTTTTTTATAATTACATTTATGTTCTCTATATGCTTTCTAGAAGCTACCTCTGGCACTACTCCTCCAAATTTTTTATGTATTTCTATTTGTGAAGATATAATATTTGATAGTACATGTCTGCCATTTTTCAAAACCGCTGCAGCCGTTTCATCACATGAGGTTTCAATTGCAAGTGTGATTATGTCTTTTTTTGTTTCATGCTTCATTTTAATTCCTCCAAACCATACATTTGTCATTCTGAATTTATGTGAATAACAGGATGACAGAAAGTAGAACATTTTGTTAGTATATCATATATTATATCCTCATAAAAAGCATATTACCATACATACATTTTCTAAATGATATTTGAAAATTCTAAAGGAGGAACACTTAGCTTGCGCTCAGCATGACAAAAATAAGATGCCTCACTCTTTTTCAACATGATAGAAATTAAGATGCTTTGCTCTTTGTTAGCACGATAATCAGGCTAATAGTAGTTTTCATTCTAAATATTGTATTAATATTATCCTCACGATTAACAGAAAATATAGATATAGACTAAACTACAGTCTTTAAAAGGTTTATCTATAGTCTTATTTTCACAAGGGTAAAAATATATCCTTAGGAGTGATATCATGGCTAATAATAGAAGACCTTTTTATTGGAAGTTTTCTTCTGCTAATGTAATGTCTGATGGCATGCTAAAAAACATAAGCTATGGAGACTATGCTCTTATGATGGCTGTACAGGATAGTCCATTAGTTAATGGTAATGTAATCGAACAGAACATAAATGAGAAGGATGAAAATGAATACTAAACTAGATTAAGCTGGGCAAATTGCCCAGCTTCTATTTCCACTCGTCATAATCCATTTCCATAGCCATATTTACAAGAATCTCATCCGTTAAATCTAAGTCACATTTATGAGAGCTTGTAAAATGGGTACAGTTCTCACAGCTTTTCACCACATAACCTGATGGATTTACTGATGCCATTAATCTATCATCATCTGGTGTGTATCTATGCTCACTGCATTTTTCTGCAACTCTTCTTAGCTGTTCTTTACTTGCCATACTAAAACCTCCTATAAATTATAGTATCAAAACAAGTCAAAATTGTAATATATACTCCTTAGATTGTATGAAAATTCGCTTTTTGTAATTAGGTAAAGAAACTAAGCGATGAACACAAAATTAAAAGCATGATTTTATTTCCCTGCTTATGTGAACGATCGGTTAACCTTAGTATCTGTTTTTTTTAGATTTTTTATCAAATCTTCTTCGCAGTCTCGCGACACAAATTTATTTGTTCGCTACCCTTCACAAATTTGGTGCTTACTTAGTTTGGCCTACCTACGATTTCTTTAAAAAGCATTAAGAAAATTGGGTTAGATCATAAAAAAGAAAAAACACAGCTCAAAAGAACTGTGCTAAAAATAATGCGTGAATATTTTGTTCAAAATCTTAATTCAGTGTATTTTTTTCAAGTAATTTAAGCTAATCCCATCAGTTTTGTACTTAATGCACCTAAGCCAAAGGTAATTAATATATATGCAACCCAAGTTCCTAAAACTAGTATAGAAGAGCTTTTCTTGCTAATAGAATATACCTTTGATATTCCTATAATTGCTAAAATTTGATACCATATTACAAATATATCTAGGTTTCCTAATAAGGTATGTAAGAATGTACCTATCTGAGAATCAGGAAGAAATACCGCTAAGGATGTAATGATGTTGTATTCCTTTGTTATCAGAGATATTATAGTAACCATAATACCACCTAGGAAAACTGGAAAATATGAATATGTGATTACTGATAGTGCTTGCTTAAATGTTCCTGTACCATTAACGAAACCAGAAAATGCATTTATTAGTGTGCTTTTAACTAGCCAAATAGCTAGTGCACCAACAATAGAGCCTACAATAACGCCAATAATGCCTCCAGTTATCATGCTGTCAATAAACCCTTCTGAAACTTCCATTCCAGTCTGTGCATATTGCTGAATATAGGTATCTCTCATAAACTCCTTCATCACATTAAGCTTCGATAAAGTTATGACTAACATACCAATTAATATTACAAGCATTGGAAACAATACTCTTGGATGTTCCTTTATGTTTTCAAAAACCTTGCTTGGACTAATGAAAACATATTTTAATCTTTTCCACCAGCTAAAGGGCTTTACTTCGCTTTGATTTTGGTTAATGTTTTCAGCCATTTTAACACTCCTCTCAATTTTAACTACTCATATCTCAAAGCTTCTATTGGATCAAGCTTTGCTGCTTTATTTGCAGGATACATACCAAAGAATATACCTACTGTTGCTGAAAATAGTACAGCTATTAAAATAGTACCTAGAGAGGCAGATGGTGGTATTCCTATTGACATAGAAATTATACTCTGTATTGTAAGTCCTAAGATTGTTCCTATTAATCCTCCGGTTCCTGATACAATCATGGCCTCTACTAGGAATTGAACTAATATGTCCTTCCTTGTAGCTCCAATAGCCTTTCTTATGCCTATCTCTCTAGTCCTTTCTGTTACTGATACAAGCATTATATTCATAACTCCTATTCCACCTACTAAAAGGGATATAGCAGCTATGGCTCCAACTACACTAGCTAGCATGCCTAACACGCTATTCATCATATCCATCTGCTGCTGTGCACTCTGATATAGGTAGTAGTTTTCACCAACATTTCTATGCTTTCTTTCTAGTACATTGATTATCTCTTTGCTGATTTCATCTATTTCTTTATTATCTGCCACATTTAATTGAAATTGGCTATATCTATCGCTATATCCTAAGCTCTTCATCATAGAATATGGAGAATAAATAGTAGTGGTATCTCCCCCAAACTGCTGTGCAAGGTTTTCAAGTGTACCACCTGGAGTTTTGTAAATACCTATAATGGTTAATGAAAGCTTAGAGCCACCAGTATCCACTATTAGATTCTCTCCTAAAACATCTTTTCTCTTGAATATTTTGTCTGCCAGCCTCTCATCTATTATAGCAACCTTTCTTCCAGCCTTTATGTCTGATTCTAATAAAAATCTTCCATTAATTATATCTACAGGCGTCATTTTATTATAGTCTTCACTTACACCGTATATGCTTACGGAACCATTATTTCTACCCTTGGAGGCTGTACCATTAGCACCAAGAATTACAGACACTCCAGTTATTCTATCGCCAAATACTCTCTTAACTGTCTTTAAATCATCATCATTGAAGTAATCATTTCTATTTAAATCTTTTTCCCAATTGGTATAAATAGCTACTAAATTTGCACCTATTTTTTCAAATTCATTTCCTATCTGAGCCTGACTTCCTTGGCCTAAGGATACTATTGTTATAACAGAAGCTATCCCTATAATTATACCAAGCATAGTTAGGAATGTACGCATTTTATTCGCCCAAAGGCTTGATAATGCAGAGCCTAAACTCTCTAAAAAGTTCATCCTATCACCTCTAAATATTACTCACTTGCTGTCTGTGGCTTTATTATAATTTGATTTTCCACTTCTCTGTCATCTATAAGACATCCGTCTCTAAATAATACAATCCTTTTGGTATGCTGAGCAATTTCAGGCTCATGGGTTACTAATATTATGGTAACTCCTTCTCTATTGAGCTGCTGGAATATTGCCATAATCTCCTCACCAGACTTGGTGTCAAGGTTTCCAGTAGGTTCATCAGCAAGTAATATTGACGGATTATTCACTAGAGCTCTTGCTATGGCCACTCTTTGCTTTTGACCACCAGAGAGTTCATTTGGTAAATGGTCCACTCTATCCCCTAATCCTACCTTTTCTAATACTTCAAGAGCTTTAGCTCTTCTTTCCTTTTTTGATACACCAGCATAGGTCATTGGTAACTCAACGTTTTTTAATGCAGAAGTACGAGACAGTAGGTTAAAGGATTGAAATACAAATCCTATTTTTTTATTTCTAACTGCTGCTAGCTCCACTTCATTTAACTTTTCTACTACTACTCCATCTAGTGAATAACTGCCTGATGTGGGTCTATCTAGACAGCCTAATATATTCATTAGGGTGGATTTCCCTGACCCTGAGGAGCCCATTATAGAAATAAACTCCTTCTCTTTTATTTCAAGATTTACATCCTTAAGAGCCTCTACAGATATTTTCCCAGTATCATATATCTTACCTAAGTTTTCTATGTTTATCATTTCTGCTCACCTGTACTATTTGAAATTGAAACCTCTAAGCCATCATGGAGCTTCTCAGTAGGATTTGTAACTATCTTATCTCCCAGCTTAATGTCTGATGAAATAACCTCCTGCTTTAGGTCTCCTTGTATGCCTATACTGATAGGAACTTCCTTCAGCTTATTATCTTCTACTTTAAATACTACTTTTGTTCCATCCTTCTTCTCATATACTGTTTCATAAGGAAGTACCAATGCTTCCTTTTTATGTGCAGTATTGATGGCTACATTGGCTGTAAAGCCTGGTTTTAAGTAATTATCAGCATTTGGTATGTCTATTTTAACTGTAACCTGTGTTTCCTTTCCTGTTCCAGTAGGTACAATAGTAGCAGATGGTGCTATAAAGGATACTGTTCCATCAATTTCTTTACCCTTAAAAGCTTCACCTGTAACCTTTACCTTTTGTCCTAGCTGTATTTCGCTTATATCATATTCTCCTATGCCAACTTCTATTTCAAGGCTATCTGTATCCTCTATAATAAACAGAGGCGCTGCAGCTGTAGCAGGTATACCAGCGCGAGCGTTCACCTGAACTATAGTTCCTGCTATAGGACTTTTTATAACTGACTGCTCTAATGATTCCTTTTGGGATTTTAAAGATATTTCCTGAATCTCTACATTTTTTCTTTGTATATCTATATTAGATTCTAGGTCATCTTTATTATTTGAGTCTTCTATTCGCTTTTCTGCTAGCTCTAAGTTATTTTTTGCAGTTATCATATTAGCTTCATCAGCATCTAATACTGTCTTACTTATGGCTCCTGCATCATATAAGGTTTTTGAGCTCTCGTACTTAGCTTGAGCGTTTTCATAGGTTAACTTGGCATTATCAAGATTTTTCTCAAGCTCTAGTGTACTGCCTGATTCATTAAGCTGTTTTTCTAGGTTTTTTAACCTTTGTCTTTCCATTTCAAGACTTAACTCGGCGGTTTCTATCTTGTATTCCAAATCCTTTACGTCAAGCTTTAATAATACGTCTCCTTCTGATACCTTGTCTCCTTCTTTAAATAGGACTTCTTGTATCATATAAGGAAGATTTGAAACCACATTTCTCTGTTCCTTGGATTTCAAAGTTCCCTCAGTAATCAGGGTTGAATCAAAATCATTTTCTACTTCTACTTCTACTACTGTTACATATGTACTGGCACCTTTTTCTGTATTCATTGCTTTTAAAACTCCAGCAGCTATTACTCCTGCTCCTAGTATAACTGCTATGACTATAAATATAGCTTTTTTCTTCATGACATTCCCTCCTACGTAAGATATTACATAATAATATTAGACTGAATTCTTGTGAAAAATACTTCAATATAAGTATACTATATTATAATTTAATTTATATGGCAAAATAAATTGAATTTAAAAATAAAGTAGAGCTAACCTATTTTAATCTAGATTAGCTCTTTAATGCTTAGTTAAGTATAATTTTATTTAATAAATGCTGTAAGCTGATTATATGATAAGTAAATTAACCAAATTATTGCAAGTACAGAAATGATATTAGTCAATGTCTTGTTCTTGTATTCCTGCATTAGTTCTTTGTCATTTGATAATAGAAGCATTACTATAGCTATCATTGGAACAGCAAATATAGTAGTTCCTTGTGCTAATACTAATAATTGAAGTGGATTTTGTCCAAATGCTATAGCAGCAACTGTACCTAATACCATTACAAATGAGGCAAATATTTTAGACCATTTACTGTCCATGGAATCTCCTAAGCCTAAACCATCAGCAAGTAAAGTTCCTCCAATCATAGCATTTACTATAAAAGATGAGAATGCTGCTGACCAGAATCCAAATAAGAACAACCATTTAGCCGCAGGTCCAAGTAAAGGCTCTAGCTGCATTGCCATATCTATAGCACTATTTATTTCGACACCAGCTGGTTTTAACACAGTTGCAGCTGTTATCATAATAACCATACTAATAAGAGCTAATATTGTAATTCCAATATTGGAGCTTTTAGTTCCTTCTTTTAAATCATCCTTTGTCCATCCCTTTGAACGAACAGAATAAGCTTGGAAAGCTGCAGCAGCTACGCTAAATGTTGTAGCAGATATAGAAACAACTAATCCGAATATTTGAGGCTTGCTAGGTATAAATCCTTTTACCAATTGTCCGAAATCTGGTTTTATAGCAAATAAGTTTCCGAAAAATGTTATAATCATTATAAATACTAAAAATGTCATTACTTTCTCTAATATACCATATATATTTGAAAATCCCCACAGGAATATTAAAGCTATTATAGTAAATATAGCAGCCCATAATCCAATGGACCCACCAAACATGGTACTAAAGGCAAGGCCTACTCCAATATTGTTTCCTGTTTGAAATCCAGCTATTATAAAAAATCCGCCTAATCCTATAATAAATGCGACTATACGTCCATATTTACTAGTTACAGTCTGCAAAAAAGATTGCTTTGACATAATTCCAATAGTAGAGCCCATCTTTGAAAACATACCCATCATAATTGCAGCTACAGCAACTGTCCATAATATTGAATAGCCCATTGTTGCTCCTGCTTTACTGCTAACAGTAATGCTGCCAGGTCCCATTACAACTGCTGCTGTTATTAGACCAGGTCCAATTAATGAAATTATCTTCTTAAAAGCATTAGCTTCTTTCTTCGTTGTTTTTTCAACCATCTCATTTTTCATCCATAATACCTCCCTATTTTATTTAGGTAATCAATCTACTAATTATAAAAATTGATTATAGAGTTATACATAATATTGATTCCATTTTTCAAGGTTATCTCTTCCTCAAACTTAAATTCACTATGGTGAAGAGGATAAATACAATCCTTTTCTTCATTGCGAATGCCTAGCAAAAACATTGCTCCTTGGACTTTTTCTGTAAAAAATGAAAAGTCTTCAGATATCATAAGGGGTTCTGCAAACTCTATTACATTGTCCTTACCTAACACCTTTTCTCCTGCTTTAGCTATTACATAATTGACTTTTTCATGGTTATAGGTGACAGGATACTGATATACGTAATTGACATCTACATTTGCCCCATATAGTCTCCCTATTCCTTTACAGATTTCTTGTACTCTTCTTCCTAAATACTCTCTCAGGTTTTTGTCAAGACAACGGGTAGTTCCTTGTATGTGAACTGTCTCAGGTATTATATTGTAGCTATTTCCTCCATTAAAGCTTCCTATGCTTATTACTGCACCTTTTACAGGATCTACCTCTCTTGAAATCAATGTTTTCAATTCATCAACTATTTTAGCTCCTATATATATGGAGTCTATACCTTCATTTGGTCTGGCACCATGAGTTGATTTTCCCTTTATTCCTATTTCAAAATAATCATTAGAAGCCATAAATGCTCCATCCTTAATCCCAATGGTTCCCTCCCTAAGTCCAGGCCATAGATGCAATGCCATGATACATGACACATCATCTAAATGTCCACCTTCTACAAAATGCCTAGCTCCACCTATTTTTTCTTCTGCTGGCTGGAATATGAATTTAACCTTTCCATTAAATTCTCTATTTTCTAATAGGGCTAACAGAGTTCCCATTGCAATGGCTATATGTCCATCATGTCCACAGGCATGCATGTATCCATCTCTTTCAGACTGGAAATGTAATCCTGTTTCTTCCTTCACTGAAAGTGCATCTATATCTGCCCTTATTGCAATAGTACTGCCAGGATGCTTCCCATGTATCGTTGCCAATACTCCAGTTTTAGCGACGATTTCGTAGTCTATATTATTGTTCTTTAGCACTTCAATTATTTTTTCTTGGGTTTTGTACTCTTCAAATGCTAACTCAGGCCACTTGTGAATATTTCGTCTTAAGTCTATTACTTTATCTTTTATTTTAAGCCACAATTGGTTAAAGCTATCCAAAATATCACCTACTTTAGCTTGTCTAGCTGAATTTTTTTATGAAGTTCTGGTATGTCTAAAAATCTAAATACATTATCTTCTTTTATTCCAAGTATATTTCTTAGTGAAACCATAGTAGCAACTAACCCGTTAATCGGATTAAACATCAGCTCATGTAATGCTTTCTTTGTCCTGCTGCCTTCCTTTAACCTAAAGTTTTCACTTGGTATTTGAAAAAATGTATGAATTTGTCCAGAGGTAGCACCTCTCAGAGCATACTCCACCATCATCCTACCTGAATTGATGTTTCCTGTTGCACTAATAGGAATAAACGTTTTCTCTTTATATTCATCAATGAATTTAGTGAGGACTCGTAAATTTCTGTCACTTAAATCATATCCTCCATAGGCAATTCCCTTCTTGCCTTCGAATTCCTTATTGAAATCAAATAGCCTGTTGAAGCAAGTAATAGTGCCTACTGTATCAGAGGCATTGTCATTTAAGGCTCTTACCATATCCACTTGAAAATCATCATCAAATAATGGATTGAATAATTTGACTCCAATTATTTTATTATCTGTAGCTATATGCTTGTCTATTAACCTTGGAACCTCTCTTGACCATCTCAGGATTTCTTCTTTAGTGTTTTTCAATCCTGATAGAGTTGCACTGAAATCCTGCTCAACTATAAATGGTAAATCTACAGAGGATTCTCTCCAAACCCTTTCTAGAGATTTTGTAGTAAACCGGTACTCAGATTCTCTGAAATCCTCTTCACTATTTGGAAGATGGTATTGAACTGAAGGGATAATAGGCATTTGAGTTTCCTTGTATATGTCGAAGGATTTAGTTACTAGCTCTAAATAGTCTTCAAAGCTTTTATCCCATCCTCTTCCCTTCCAAGTAACCGTATATCCTTTTTCCCCCCTTTCGCTCACTATTTCTTCTACAATCATTTTAGGAGCCTTTACCTTCCAGTCCTCCATAGAGGATTCTGAATTTTCATCCTGTGAGATAACAGTCTTTATGACTGCAAAGCCTAAGCCATCAACAGCATCTGTCTTTATTTGGGATATATTAGATGAAAGCTGACCTGAAGCCTTTCCGAAAGGATTCTTGATAACTAGACTTCCATACTTACCAGATACATCTAGATTGTATTTTTCTAGGATATATTTCTCTAATCCTAGGTTTTCATATTTAATCTGTTCATAATCTGAGCTTATCTGCTCTTTTAGACTTGGATTTATATTAGGCTCATGATTTAGTAAATATACATTATCCATAGAATCTCTCCTTTCATTAGAAATTACATGTCACCTAGCTTTTCAATAAATCTGTCAATCCTTCTCTTTTCTTCTTCCGTTACTAAAGGACCATATGGATCATTAGCAGCCTCCATTTGTATTATTCCTTTTTTAGCTAATATATAAAGAACTCTCTGTATATAGCCCTCCATAGGATAGTAGAATGTATGCTCTGCTAAGTTGTCTACAATAATGGACTTTTCTAAGAAATTCTTGTGATTTCCATTGTAATAAGCGTTCATCATTTCATTTTGCAGCTTAGTGTAAATGCTACCTAGACCTACTAATGCTCCTACTGCCCCTCTTGTAATGGTATATCCAAACATTCTATCCTCCCCTGTAATCAAGGATACATGAGGAGCTTCTTCCATTATTAAATTGCTAACGTCTTGATAAGTCATTACAGAGTCTAAGGTCGCCATCTTGATTCCAACAACATTTTCTATCTTAAATAGCTCCCTTAGTACCTCTTTAGAATAAGTAATTCCTCCAGCGGCTTCATATAAGAAGAATAGAACCATAGGAAGTCCAACCTCAGCTATCTTCTTATGATACTTGATTATCATCTCATCCTGATCTGTTCTGCCTCTAAATAGAGTCGGCGCATAAGGAAGTATTATATCTGCACCTAATTTTCTTGCATGTACAGCCATTTCTACTGCTTTTTCAATATAGCCTTCATCATCTATCTGACCATCATTTTTAGCACCAACACCACATAAAATCAATTTTTCATCACTAAGACCATTTTTCCAAGCATTGAAAACCTCTTCTCTTTGCTCCTCTGAAAGATAAAGTCCTCTTCCTGTATGTGCCCACAATGCAACACATTTTATTGGCTGCTGATTCATCCATTTTACATAGGATTGATGGGATTCGTAATTTATAGAGCCATCTGTGTTAAATGGTACAGGTACTGCAGGAATTATTGAATTTTTAATATTGCCTTGAATCTCTTTAAATCTCATTTTTTATCCTCCTTTTTAAAGACGTTTCTTTAATATGTCTCTAATTGCTTATATTTATATATTGAACATAAATCTAAAAATTCCTTCTTCTATATTTAAAAAGTTAGAATTTTTAGGTTTAATGACTAAAGAAGCTTTTACAATACTATTTTACCTTATCATCACTAAAATCAATTTTATATACCCTGCTTGGGCGTCCTCTTCTTCCAGGCTGTTCAACTCCAACCTCTACTGCCGCTCCTCCATCCACCAGCTTATTCATTATCCTATTTGCTGATCTCAAAGTTATATCTAACCCTTTCTGTATATCTGAAGCCGTAATGCTATCTGTCTGTAGCTTTGATAATAAGCTTTTAATCATAGTCAGATTAGAAATGCTAATATCGGTTCTTTCTGTCCACTTTAATAGAGCTTTATCCTGGCTCTTTAATTTATACTCTAGGCTATTGGATGAACCTATTGGCCCAATTACAACCTTATCTTGATTTATCATATAAGCTAATGAATCCTTTTTTTCTTTAGACAATGCTAATGCTTTTCTCGCATTTTCCTCTGCCTCTAAGGCATTAGTTCCCATTCCAATTCCCATGTTTATAGACATAGAAAACTTATCCTTGATTTCATTAACTATGGGAATACTCTCATATGAGTTAGTGTATTCTTGAAATATACCCTTAGTAATAAGAACTATAAATTCATCTCCATCTGTTGAAGAAAAAACAGATGCTTGATAAAGTCTGCTATAATTTAGTAGCTCTTGATATAGGGACAGCCTTTTCTCCTTCATCTCTAGGGCAGATATTCTGCTTCCATTTAAGCTATACTCTTTTATATCCACTATTATAATTAGTATTTGGTTGCTTTTAGCAATTCTAGTTTCACTAGCTGATGCTATTAGCTTGAAGGTTTCCTTCATTGTAAACCTTGTAGGAGTAACTTTAAAAACAGGCACCTTATACTCCTTAAGTTTTTTATATACAGAGTTAATAGAGGTTATGGCTGCCTCTGTCTTTCCTTCTTCATAAAGGCAGCGATGAAATTCTATATATTGCTCTCTAGAATAATTAGACAAATGCATATCATTTACATATAAGGAATCATAAAACATCTCTAATTCCTTGTATACCTCTCCTATTTCTGACTCACTTAAAGTATCTATGCTGATTTTACTAATGTTAATATTGTTGTGAAATTTCATTTTAAATAATACCTTATACAAGGATGAACCAAGTATAGGATAGTAAAATAGCTGCTTGTCTGTTAATTGAGTTTGTCTCACATGATAATATGGTAAAAATCCTGTAAACAAAAATGCATCTACTTTATTTTCCCATGCCTTTACATTGCTTAAGGTATCGCTTTCATCTTCATAAGGAATACCGATGGTCTGAATGGATTTATATCTTTTACCTATGTCAATGCTCTCATTGACCAAATCCTCTGGTCCTACAATCCCTACTCTCACATATAACCCTCCGATCAGAAAGGAAATCCATACCTTTCCATGCATTATGAGAACATTTATAGTATATATATCTATCTAAAATTTAATACTTCCTTAAAGTATGTTCTCATAAACTATTTTACCATATTTCTCATAATTGTCTTTATTTATTTCCCCTATGCCTATCTCTTCTGTTAAATGTATTTTTCCGTCTTTGTCCATAACCATTTCCTTAATATCTTTTCCCTTGCCATACCATCTGCTGCTAGGCTCTATACATGCAGGATATTTGAATCCAGCAAATGTAGATAAAGCTAATATACTGGCTCCACCAACTCCACTTTCAGGCATCGTGCCTCCCCATACCTCAATATTGTGTTTAGAAGCTAAACAATATATCTTTAGGGCTTCGTAGAGCCCACCTACTCTCTGTACTTTAATATTCCAAATTCTAGAACCCTTTATCTCTATTGTTTGCTCCGCAATCCTTTCTGATTTTAATGACTCATCTAAGCAAATTGGAGTCTTAATCATTTTACTTAGCTTACAGTGGTCAAAAATATCATCATGATGAAGAGGCTGTTCGATAAAGGTACAATTATACCTGTCCATTTCTTTAAGAATATTTTCATGCTCCTTTAAATTAAATGAAGCATTGGCATCAGGCCATAATATAAAATCATTTCCCACGACAGCTCTTGCAGTTTCCAAAGCCTTTAAGTCCCAGCCTGGTTTTACTTTAACTTTAATTCTTTTATACCCTTCTTCTATGTATTCTTTAATCCATTTGGCTAATGTTTCATAGCTATTGTCTTCGGGTATTCCTACTGAAGCACCAGAATAAATATAGGATTCATTCCTTAGATATTCTTCTGTAGTGCCTAATTCCTTTAGTTTATTGTATATAAGAGCTTTTAAGGAAATATTGTTTTTTCTTGCAACTAAATCCCAATAAGCAGTCTCTACTCCTGCTTTAGCAAAATTATTGCCTCTTATGCTATCGTTAATTATACGATTTATATCTTCAATAGATTGAATTTCTTTGCCAATAATTCTTGGGAGTATCCATTCCTCTAGCATAGCCTTTGCAGAAGAAATTGTCTCCGACGAATAAAAAGGCGCTTCAAAGGGTGCTGATTCTCCATATCCAACTATTCCATCTGACAATAATTCTATTATTAAAGATTTACGACTATAGCTTACTCCACCACTTATTTGAAATGGAATAGCATAAGGTATGTCAACCTCAACTATTCTCGCACCATCGATTTTAAATTTTTCATTTATGTCCAAAACTATCACCTCTGTAAGAAATATTGAGACATGTCTTTATATTGTCTTTATATTATTCTACATCATTATTTAATAAAAAGCAATAACAAAATAAACAGTCTCGCAACTCAAATTTATTTGCTCGCTATCGCTCGCATAAATTTGGTCCTAACGGACACTCCTATCATAAACCTACAACAGTGTTGGTGCTCGTTGCGTTTGACCTATGCTGCAATTACCCAAATCTATGATTTGGTGTAATTTTAGTACTCAGATACTTGTTTTCTGAGCTTCCTTTATTTCCGATAAAAGCACTCGGAAAATTGGGTTAGGTCATAAAAAATCAGAGGAAATTAAAATTCCCTCTGATTCCTTATGCCTATTCTTTGTCTATTAACTGCTTTTCTGCCTTTGCTATCAGCTCTCTTACTATTACTCCAGTATGCTTTGCAGCTAAGTTTTTAGGGTCATCTACTCCGTATTCATTTGCAATCTCTGTCTTGAACTGCTCGAAAGCATTTCTAGCTTCAGGAACAACTAGTCTTCTTTTAGACATTAGTAGGATCATCTCCTTTAGGTTTTGTGTCCCCTACATAGTATTTGCAAAATTGAGTTATTTTACCCTCCACATAATAACTGCATCTTCTTTTATATCTGTATAATAGCCTTTTCTAATTCCACAGTCCAGAAATCCATACTTTTTGTATAGTGCTTGGGCTACAAGGTTTGACTTTCTCACTTCTAGAGTCATATTATTTATTTCTCTTTCCTCACATATGTCTATTAGCTTTTCAAGGAGTAAATTGCCTATACCTTGTCCTCTAAATGAAGCTCTAACAGCTATATTAGTTATATGTCCTTCGTCAAGTATAAGCCATAATCCACCGTAGCCAACAATTTTGTTATCTTTATCCGCTACAATATATTTAGCTAATTGGTTTTTTATTAATTCTAATACAAAGGCGTCTCTAGACCAAGGGGTTTCAAA
This sequence comes from Firmicutes bacterium UBA3546, assembly GCA_002376545.1. Classification (GTDB taxonomy): domain Bacteria; phylum Bacillota; class Clostridia; order Tissierellales; family Proteiniboraceae; genus Proteiniborus. Next base: position 24,794 of record DFOH01000007.1, read on the forward strand.
GGCTTCCTTTTCAATTTCTAATACTTCGTCTATATCTTTTTCCGTCATACCTCTAATTATAACATTACTCATTATTGTCACCTTTTATGTTGTGTTTTTCATTGTATTCTCTTTGAGCTTGAGATTCTCTTAAATAATCAGGAATTAGCTCAAAATAGCTTTCCGTCTTCCCTTCTACAGCTTTAGACATTGCAAGCTCAGCCACAGAAGAAGCTCTTGCCATATTAGCACTTCTTGGAGCAAATATAACTTTTTCTCCTAAAGCTTCTGAAAGAACTTCTTTATATACGAGAGTTCCATCTCCTACAAGAATTATTTTTTCAGGTCTTTCCCTTAATATTTCTATAAGCTCCTTCACTTCTAAGGCCGTTTGCTCCTTTATTATATGTAGATTACCATTTGTCCACTTATATATTCCTGTAAATACTCTTTCTCTCCTAGCATCCATTATAGGTACTATTATTCCTTCACAGTATGGCAAATTAAATGCAAGTGCATCGAGAGTAGATACTCCTACTACTTTTTTATTTGTAGCTTGAGCTAGTCCATTTACAGTGGCTACTCCTATCCTTAGTCCAGTAAATGAGCCTGGTCCCTTAGCTACTGCAAATACGTCTATATCTTCTGGCTTTAAGCTACAGCTATCTAATGCTTCTTTTATTATTGGCATTATTTTTTGTGAGTGGGTTAACTTATGATTAAGGATATATTCTACTAATAGCCTATCATCATCTATTATTGCACATGTTGCAGACATGCTAGAGGTGTCTATGGCTAAAACCTTCATTTTTTCCAGCTCCTTTTATATCAATAAAATATTATATTTCTTCTGAAAGTAAATTTATAATATTTATATATTTTTTCCCATTTCCATTTATAATTATCTCTCTATTTTCTATATTATCTTTTTTGTTTATCTCTATATTCAATCTTTCCCCTGGCAATATTTCTTTAATTATGTCTGCCCATTCTATAATGGATACTCCATCTGAATAGAAGTATTCCTCATAGCCTAAATCATACATTTCATCTACATCATTTATCCTGTAGACGTCAAAATGATATAAAGGACATCTGCCTTCATATTCATTTATTATGGTGAAGGTAGGGCTAGTTACATAGTCTTCCACCTCAAGACCTTTTGCTATTGATTGAGTCATAGTAGTCTTTCCTGCACCTAAATCCCCCGTCATGCATATTATCTCACCGCCAGCTAAAAGCTTTCCTAGCTTGTAGCCAAGGTTTTCTGTTTCCTTTATGTTATCTACATTTATTTTAAGCAATGAATTCATCCTTCCTCTTTAGCCTAATAAGGACTTCTATCGAAGCATTAATAATTTTAGGAAAGTTAAACTCTCCTATGGGTTACAGAAATATTATATCCACTTTGGGAGAGATATACAAGTATTTGCAGACAAGGTAGCTCCATAATGATATTCGATGAATTATAACTTTATGATATAAGCATTGAAAGGTAATTGGAATAGCAGGGTGCATTTGCATCTCTTTTACAAAGGAGGTGGTTGCTATGACAACATATAAAGAGCTGTCGTTAATGATTTCGTTTGGAATGCTTGTAGTATCCATCTAAGAAAAAATAATCACCCTATCGCAGAGTGATTAAAGTTATTAGTATAAACTTGTAACGGCAATCGCGCCTTTGCTAGGCCAATTACCTTTGTTTATATTTACATTATTTTTTTGAAAGTAAATCCTTTTTAAGCTTTTTTACTTTTTAAGCTTTTAAAAGCTCTTATTATCTGTGTAATATAGGTGATACTCTCTTATATAAAGGTATTGTGATAAATGATACCATGACTCCTTTTAAGAAGTTAAATGGCACTATTCCATATAGTATAAAGCTTTTGTAGTCTGTGACAAATCTATTTACCTGTGCTCCCAGCTCTACATATTGATCTACTGATACACCAAATAGCTTTGCATAAAAAGGTATGAGAAAGTAATAGTTTAACACTGAAGCTGCAAGAGTCATAGCTACTGTTCCAGCTATCATGCCTAGTATAGCGCTCTTAAAGGATTTGTGTTTTTGATATATGATTCCTGCTGTAAAAACGAATATGCTTCCTACAAAGAAGTTTGCAAGCTCTCCTACTGCTCCTGTAGTAGTTCCTTCAATAGCTAGGTTTAATATGTTCTTAAGTAGTTCAATTATTACGCCAGCTACAGGACCTAGTGAAAATGCTCCTATTAGTGCTGGAATGTCACTTAGATCAACCTTCAAAAAAGGTGGTGTGAACCATAGTGGCATTTCTAAATACATTATCAAAAATGCCAACACTGATAATACTGCTGTTTTTACCATCGTTCTAGTGCTCATTTTTTCTCTTGATATCAACATTTACCATCCCTCCAAATTATAATCTCTCTTCAGAGCATTGGTATTTTTCACAGTCATAAAAAAGCCCTGAAGAATAACATCAGGGCTGAATAGCTAATTTATATCCGATTTATTATTGTCTCCTTCGAATGAACTCGAATTCACATTAAGTACATGGATATTAGCAAAACCTTCTCTCATCCAGACTTTACTGTCGGTCTTGGAATCGCACCAAGTCAACTGCATTAGCAGCTCGCGGACTATACCGCCGGTCGGGAATTACACCCTGCCCTGAAGATCTTAATATTTTGTTTTTTACAAATTTATTATCTCATAATGATAATGCTTTGTCAATTATCTTTTGAGCTGTAGTTAAACCGTAGTTAAACTATAGTTAATTCATTCTAGGTCCTTCGCTATCGCTCAGAATAACAATTCTTAACTGTTTTAAAAATTCTCAATTTTCAATTGTCTTTCAAAGTTCTTCATTCTTAATTGCATTTCAAATTTAAATTTTAAATTGCTTTACTTAAGCCTATTTCCATCAATAATAACAGCATAGGTCTTGCATCCTAAATCTGTTAATGGGTTACCGTCAAATATAATTATATCTGCATCCTTACCTGCTTCGATGCTTCCGACTCTATCTTCAATGCCTAGTATCTCAGCTGGGTTAATTGTAATAGCCTTGAATGCTTCCATTTCGTCTAAGCCTGCTCTGACTGCTAAGCCTGCACATATTGGAAGGTATTGTAGTGGTATAACAGGAGAATCAGTCATTATAGCTATTTTAACACCTGCATTATGTAACACTTTAGGAGTATCGAATGTAAGATTTCTAAGCTCAAATTTAGATCTATCAGAAAGAGTAGGACCTACTATAGCTGGTTTTCCTTCCTGCGCAAGATGGTCTGCTATCAAATGCCCTTCTGTACAATGTTCAAGAGTAATATCTACATCAAATTCCTTTGCTATTCTAATAGCTGTAAATATGTCATCTGCTCTGTGTGCATGAGCCTTTAAAGGAAGTTCTTTTCTGATGACCTTTGCCATGGCTTCCATTTTCATGTCATATTCAGGAGCTTTAGATGGATCATCCTTTGATTTGTCAAGCTTTTCTACATATCTTTTAGCTTTCATCAGTGTGTCTCTAAGTATGGCCGCAGTAGCCATTCTAGTAACTGGTGATTTCTTTTGGCTATCATATACTCTTTTAGGATTCTCTCCAAACGCTATTTTCATAGCTAAAGGCTCTTTTACTATCATATCATCTATTCTATCACCATAAGTTTTTATAGCAACAAATTGTCCACCTACAACATTGGCACTTCCTGGTCCTGTAGCTACACAAGTAATTCCACCTTCTCTAGCTTCTTTAAATGTAACATCCATTGGGTTTATTCCATCTATGGCTCTTAGATGAGGTGTCACAGGGTCAACAAGCTCATTGCCATCACTGCCCTCAAAGCCTATCCCATCTTCCCACATTCCTAGATGGCAGTGCGAATCAATAAAACCAGGTGTAACTAATCTTCCCTCTGCGTCTATAATTTCTGCATCAAGCGGAGCAACTAAATCCTTGCCTACTTCTTTTATCTTTCCGTCTTCAATTAAAATACTTCCCTTTTCTATTATTCCATTTTCAGTCATTGTGTAGATTTTTGCATTCTTAATTAAAAGCATTAAAACTCCCCCTTGTTAAAATTTAATAGCTATTTACATAACAATATATTTTTAATGGCTTGGGCCAATTCTTCAATTGTGATAGGCTTTCTCAATATCTGATCTACATTATTATAGCCTTCCTTTTTGAATTTTCCAGGCCAACCAGTTAAGATAATAAACTTAGTATTAGGATACTTTTGTTTCACCAGTACGCTTAAATCGATGCCATTAAGCTCTGGCATAGCTAAATCACATATAATTATATCATACTTTTTTTGTGATAGCCTATGAATTGCTTTTCTGCTTTCGGTTTCTACCTCGGCATGTAATCCAATTGTTTTAAGCATCTGCACTACTGTTTTACCAACCTGCGGTACATCATCGACTACAAGAATATTTAGTTCTTTGTCTATGTCTAGCTTGAACTCTATATCGCAATCTTCTGTTTTAAGAATATTTTCTTCTTCAGCATATCTATCAAAATATAGTTTAAAGGTTGAACCTTCACCTACCCTACTTTCCAGCTTAATGCTCCCCTTATGATCATTTATGATATCTTTTGCAATGCTAAGCCCTAACCCTGTTCCCTTTGCTCCCTTTGAGCTATAGAAGGGCTCAAAAATTTGTTCTTTAACTCCATCGGGAATTCCTGAGCCCGTATCACTCACTTCAACGACTACATTATCTTCTTCATCATAGGTTCTGATTGTAAGTGTACCCCCATTTTCCATTGCATCCATAGCATTTGATAGTAGATTTATGATTACTTCTCTTATTTCATGTTCTACACAGCAAACCTTGCTGCTGGAATTAAGCTCTCTGATTATGGTAAGATTGTTGCCATAGGATTCATAGAAGTTCTTCCATCTTGGTTTAGCCATCTCTATTCCGCTTTCAACTATTGGATTTATTAGGTGAATGTCTTTCTTTCCACCTAACTGCTTGCGATTAAAGCTTTGTATTCTTTCTACTATTCTTTTACCATCAATAGCTGACTTGTGGATGATATCAATGTAATTCCTTATATCCTCATCTAATTCTAGGGTCAACGCAATTTGAGAAAATCCTAGTATTGTAGTAAGTAAATTATTAAAATCGTGAGCTATTCCTCCTGCCAATTCTCCTAAAACCTTTAGCTTTTCTGTTCTAACAATATTGCTCTGATATTCCCCATATAGTTTTTGTTTTTGCAATAGCATCCAAAGAGTATTACCTATAGTCTCTAATAGTGGTACATACTCTAATAACTCTTCTTTTTCTTTGCGTGAAAACAGGAGCATCAATGCTGTAGCAGAAATATTATTAGAGCCTATAGGCACTGTTATCATAGTTTTAAAATTATATTTTGTACTTATGTACTTTTGCTGCAAGGTCTCAAGATTCTCTTCAGTTACCATGAAAACTCTATTTCTTATAGAGTTTTTTACCAAGCTGCTTTTAAGTCTATTATTTTCTACCTCTTCTAAAAACCCATCTGGCAAATTATATCGTACTTCAACATTTCTTACTATTGTTTCATTTTCAGTATAGCTAGCTATGTATCCAAAATCTATATCTAATATCTTTGAAATTTTCTTTAATGATGTATCTAATAATTCGTCATTGCTCTGCTTATATGCTGCATCTAGTATTAAATCATTTATAAATTCCAATCTCTTATTTTCCTCACGTAAAAGAATACTCTCCACTTCATCTTCCTCCATGTTACCCTAGAAATATAGCTCTAGTAATTTATAGCAATCATCCCAAACATAGCGGAATACCCCTATAACAGATACATTTGCTTTGCTTAGTATGACGGTTTCTTCTAAGCAGTATTTTTGTCTAAACTTCCTTCATACTGAGTGATATCCTCCCTTTCTCTATATCTACATCAAGTATTTTCACATTTACAATGTCTCCTACTGAGACCACTTCCATTGGATTCTTCACAAACTTGTTAGATAAATGAGAAATATGTACTAATCCATCTTGCTTAACTCCAATATCAACAAATGCACCAAAATCTACTACATTTCTTACTGTTCCTGTAAGTATCATATCAGGTTTCAAATCTTCCAGCTTTAGTACATCAGTCCTAAAAACTGGCTTAGGCATTTCTTCCCTAGGGTCCCTTCCTGGTTTTTTTAATTCTTTAATTATATCTCTTAGGGTAGGAATTCCTATCTGAAGCTCTTCGGCTAATTGTATAATATTTTTTTCAATTATCATTGAGTCTATTTCCTTAAGTCTTCCAGCTTTAATCTCATCTGTAGAGAAGCCCAGCTCTTTAATAAGCTTTAATGCTACATCATAGGACTCTGGGTGAACAGATGTGTTATCAAATGGATTGTCTCCATCAGATATTCTTAAAAAGCCCGCACACTGGACAAAGGTTGCTTCGCCTAGTCTTTTTACCTTGAGAAGCTCTTTTCTGTTATTGAATTTACCTTTTTCTTCTCTAAAGCTAACTATGTTCTTCGCAACACTTGAGGAAATTCCTGAAACATAGCTAAGTAGTGAAACAGAAGCAGTGTTTAAATCAACTCCTACACTGTTTACACAGTCTTCTACGACACCCTTAAGTGTTTCATCTAATCTTCCTTGATTTAGGTCATGCTGGTATTGTCCTACTCCAACACTCTTAGGGTCTATTTTTACTAGCTCTGCAAGAGGGTCCTGAAGTCTTTTCCCTATGGAAATAGCACCTCTTATGGACACATTTATATCAGGATATTCTTCATTTGCCACTTTAGAAGCGGAGTACACAGAAGCCCCTGCCTCACTGACTATAGTATAATATACCTTTCTATCAAGGTCCCTCAGCATATCTGCAACTATCATCTCTGATTCTCTAGAAGCTGTACCATTCCCAATAGCTATAATATCTACATTATGTTTATTGATTAAGGCTACTAATTCTTTTTTTGCTTCTTCCACTTTATTCTGAGGCTCTGTAGGATAAACAGTAGTATAATCTAAAAGCTTTCCTGTTTCATCTACTACTGCAATTTTGCAGCCAGTTCTAAATGCTGGGTCAAAACCCATAACTACCTTACCCTTTACTGGCGCTTGCATTAGTAAGGGCTTTAGATTAATTCCAAAAACTTTAATAGCCTGCTCCTCCGCTTTTTCTGTAAGTGTATTTCTTATTTCTCTTTCAATAGAAGGAGAAATAAGCCTTTTATATCCATCATCAATACCTGAAATCAAATAATTGGTGGTTATTGCTTTCTCATTAGTCACTACCTTTGATTTCAAAATATCTATTATCCCATCGTCTGGACTTTCTATCTTAACCTTTAGAAATTTTTCTTTCTCTCCTCTATTTATTGCTAATATCCTATGATTTGCAATTACTTTAACGGGTTCCTTATAGTCATAATACATTTCATACACAGAATCCGCCTTATCATCCGATGCAGATACAACAGCTATTCCCTTGTCAAATACTATTTTTCTAATTATTTCTCTAAACTCAGCATTATCAGATATTATTTCTGCTATTATATCCATTGCTCCTTGGTAGGCTTCTTCTATGGTATTGACTTCTTTTTCTGCATCTATGAATGGGGCTGCTATTTCATCTAAGCTTCCTTGGTTAATGCTTTGAGACAATATAATATTAGCTAATGGCTCTAAGCCCTTTTCTTTAGCAATTGTAGCTCTTGTTCTTCTCTTTGGTCTATATGGTCTATATAGGTCATCTATTCTTTGAAGAGTTTCAGCCAATAATATTTCCTGCTTTAGTTCCTCTGTTAGCTTTCCTTGCTCTTCAATCAATCTAATTACTTCATTTTGCCTACTTTCCAGATTTCTTAAGTATATAAGTCTTTCATACAGCTCTCTTAATACAACATCGCTTAATTCCCCTGTTTGCTCTTTTCTGTATCTTGCAATAAAGGGTATTGTATTTCCCTCATCTATGAGCTTTACTGTGTTTTCCACCTGAAATTTTTTTAATTTAAATTCTCCAATTAATCTTGTAATTAAATCCAATATTTTTCTCTCCTTTTTTAGAATATCTTAATAGCTGAGGCATATATTAAAACAGTTTACCTAAAATGTTAAAAAAGCTTTTGGCCAAATATAATAGAACTTTCTATGAGTTATAAAGCAAGGATTCAGTACACCTGAATCCTTAATATTTTAGCCTATCTTAAAGCCTTTTATCATTTCATTTAGGGTATCTGTCATTTTATTAAGCTCTTCTATGGCTTGATTAACTTGATGAATAGCTGACTGCTGTTCTTCAGTACTTGCCATTATAGCCTGTGTCCCTGCTGCAGTTTGCTGTGATACCGCGCTTACTAGGGCTATAGAACCTTCTATTTTATTCATATTGTCTGATAACTCTTCAACTACTACTGAAAAATCCTCTACTCCCTTAAATACTTTATCAGTTTCGCCAGCTATCCTTCCGAATGATGATATTGTCTTCTCAATTGCTTGGCTGCCTTTATCAACCTCCACAATTCCTTCCTCCATAGATTCTGATACTCTATCCATTTCAAATTGTATTTGATTAATAAGCTTTACTATGTTATTTGAAGCATCACTAGTCTGTTCTGCTAATTTTCTTACTTCTTCTGCAACGACTGTGAAACCTCTGCCATATTCACCTGCTCTCGCAGCTTCAATAGCTGCATTTAGAGCAAGAAGATTAGTCTGCTTTGAAATGTCATCTATAAATGTTACTATTTTTCCTATTTCTTTAGTTCGCTCATTTAGAGCATGAATTTGATTTGCTGATTCCTTTACCTTTGATGCTATTGAATACATGGAGGTTTTTGTATTTTCCACGTCCTTTGAACCCTCTTTTGCAGTATGTGAAGCTTCACTGGTTGCTAATAAAATACTATTGGCATTATCATCTACGTTTTTTACATTTTTTGCTATTCCTTGAACTAATCCTATGGTCATCTCAACATTTTTAAGTTGGTCCTCTGCTCCAGATGCAACTTGATCTACTATTCTAGTTATTTCTTCGGAGGCTCCTACGGTTAGTTGGGTACTTTGATTTAATTGGTCTACGTTTGCCTTAAAATTAGCTATTGCTTGGTTTACATTAGATATAATATTATATAGAGAATCTACCATCTTATTAAACTCTTGTTGAAGCTTGCCTATCTCATTATTGGAATTTACATTTACTCTCTTTGTTAAATCCCCATTCCCTATTTCGTCTATTATTTGAGCAAGACTAACTATAGGAGCGGAAAACCTTCTTGCAACAATTGAAGTCAGAAGTACAATAGCAAATACTGCTACTAGCATCACCCATAAGGTTCTTGTAAAATTGATTGCTGCTGATTTAGTTATTTCATCCTTATTTTGTTCTACAATTACTCCAAAGCCTGTGGAAGGCATATAACTATATGCTCCTATTACAGTTTCATTGTTTTCATTGTTATATGTGCTTACCTCTGAATTCCCTTCCAATACCCTGACTACGCCTTCTATACCTGCTTCTCTAGCATTAAACGGTATAACTACCTTGTTTCTATAGTCAATATGTACAATCATTACTCCATCTCTATCTACTATGTAAGTATTACCTGTTTCACCCATTTTAAATTCTTCTGCTATAGGTGTTAAGTCCCTTAGGCTAATATTAGCAGCTATAACCCCTTTTACTTCATTTACTACATTTTTTATTGGTAAAGAAATTATTATTTCTGGTATTTTATCTTCTATATGTGAATCAGATACATACTTCTCTTCTTCTATGGTCTTTTTAAACCATATCTCATTTGAAACATTTATATCAGTTTTCATATTTTTGCTCGATAAAATCTGGTTTCCCTCTAGGTCATAAATTTGAATAGAGTTTATGCTATCGTATTCATAGGTAATCTTAGTAAGGATTCCTCTTGATTTATTTGCATCTATATAGAAAAAGTCATTAGTTAGGTGTAAGGAATTTAGCACATCAAATAAACCATTTATCTGTGCTTCTACTTGATTGGAAATTGATTTGGCTATGTTTAGATTTGATTGCTCAATACTTCTAGTGTCTTTCTCAGTTTCTGTAAAGTAATTTGTTACTCCCACAAACAGCAAGGGTAGAATTGCTAGTATTATTACTATCATGGTAATTTGATTTGCTATCTTTCTTTTGGTCTTAAGGTTATCTATTTTAGCTCCCCTTTTTTTGATAGGCTTTATTTCATTTATTGACAAGCTCTTCTTTTTTGGTTTTTCTAGTATTTCACTTTTACTCTTTTTAAATAACTTTTTCTTGGAAAAAATACTTCTTTTCCCCACTCTCATCTTCACCCACTCCTTTGACAAATACCAACCTACAACCATAATAGTATAAATTTAATATATACATAATTCTACATTTATTTGTAATTTCCTCTATTTCAATCAAAAAAGCACTTAATTAACAAACTTATGCTCTTTTTTATTAAAAAACAATCAAGAAATCAAGTTATGTCATAAATTTCACAAGGGGACGGCTTCCGTATCAACAATTGTTGACAAGGAAGAACCATCCCCTTGTGTTCCTTATGTTTCTATTTTGCTTTAGATTTTAAATATTCGTTCATAAACATATCTAAACTTCCGTCCATTACACTTGATGTATTGCCTGTTTCTGCATTTGTTCTATGGTCCTTTACTAAGCTATATGGATGAAATACATATGATCTTATTTGAGAGCCCCAGCCTATTTGGTTGTATTGACCTTGAATATCTTCTATTTTCTCTTTTTGCTCAAGCTCTTTAATTTCTATGAGCTTTGCCATAAGCATTCTCATGGCCGTAGCTTTGTTGCTATGCTGGGACCTTTCATTTTGGCATTGAACTACTATGCCTGTAGGAATATGAGTTATCCTTATGGCTGAATCTGTAGTATTTACGTGCTGACCTCCGGCGCCTCCAGATCTATATGTGTCTATTTTTAAGTCATTAGGATTTATGTCTATTTCTATATTTTCATCTAGTTCTGGAAATACATCTACTGATGCAAAGGATGTATGTCTTCTGCCCGAGGAGTCAAAGGGTGAAATCCTAACTAGTCTATGAACACCTTTTTCTGATTTAAGATATCCATAGGCATTTATCCCTCTTATTGAAAGGGTCACGCTTTTTATTCCTCCCTCAGTGTCGGAAAGTAAATCAAGAATTTCTGTATTGTATCCTTTTCTTTCTGCCCATCTTTTATACATCCTTAAAAGCATTTCAGCCCAATCCTGAGCTTCTAGACCACCTACTCCAGCATGAATAGATATTATTGCTCCATTTTTATCATATTCGCCACTGAGAAGTGTCTTTATTCTCAGGTTTTCTATCTTTTCACAGATAGCTTCTGTTCCTTCTTTTAATTCCTTCTCTGTTGAAGGGTCCTCCTCTTCCTCTAAAAGCTGGAGGAGTACTTCTATATCTTCTAATTCTGCTGATATTTCTTCATATTCTAATATTTTATCTTTTATAAAGGTTATTTCCTGCATGATTTTCTGAGCCTGCTGCACATCTCCCCAGAAATCCGACTCGTAAGTCTTTTCTTCTAGTTTATTAACTTTTTCCCTAAGACTATCTAAGTCAAAGAGAAACACCAACCTCTGTTAATTCCTCTCTTAGTTTAGATAATCGTTCTTTGTATATTTCAAATTCTATCAAATAATCAGCTCCTTCCTATATTCAACCACCACACCAAGAATTTTTGAGAATACTAAGTGAACATTTGCAGGACATGACTATAATTCTTAGCGAATGTAGACACAAAATCCGTTAAGCAGCTTGCACTGTTTGAGCGAAGCGAGTTTGCAAGCTGTAGGATTTTGTGACGGAATGAGCTATAGAATTATTCATGTCCGAAACCGTGAACGTGTATTCTCAAAAATTCGATTCTATTCGTTTTGTCCACAACACTTCTTATATTTCTTACCGCTTCCACATGGACATGGATCGTTTCTGCCTACTTTTTCACCTTTTACTACAGGCTTAGATTTTTTCTCTGGTTCTCCGTGGCTTGTTCCTGTTACTTTAGCTACTCTTTCTCTTTCAACCTTTTCTGGTCTTTCAAGATGGAACAATGCTCTTACAGTATCCTCTTGAATACTCTTAGTCATTTCTTCAAACATATCAAAGCCTTCTACCTGATAAGCTATTACAGGGTTTTCATTACCCATTGCCCTTAAGCCTATACCTTGTTTTAGCTGATCCATAGCATCGATATGATCCATCCATTTTGTATCAACCATTCGAAGTAATATTACTCTTTCAAGATCTCTAATTATTTCTATTCCAATTTCCTTTTCTTTATTTTCATAAAATCTAGCAGCAGCATCTAATAATAGCTCCTTTAGACTTTCTTTAGTAAGCTCTTCTATATTTCCAAAGCTCACCATAGACTTGATAGGCATAAATCCTGAAATATTGTCTACAAGTCCATTTAAATCCCATTCTTCTGGATATTTCAAACCTTCTGTAAAGATTCCAATTGCAGCTTCAATTATATTTTCAGCCATAGAAAGAACATGTCCTCTAAGATCTTCTCCTTCAAGAACCTTTCTTCTCTCAGCATAGATTACTTCTCTTTGCTTGTTCATAACATCATCATATTGAAGAACATGCTTTCTAATTCCAAAGTTACGACCTTCAATCCTTCTTTGAGCACCTTCAATAGACTTTGAAAGAAGAGCATGCTCTAATGGCTCATCCTCTGGCATTCCAAGAGTCTCTATCATGCCTTTAATCTTTTCACTGCCAAATAGTCTCATTAAATCATCTTCTAATGATACATAAAATCTTGATGAACCTGGATCTCCTTGACGTCCTGCACGACCTCTAAGCTGATTATCTATACGTCTGGATTCGTGTCTTTCTGTACCTATTATGTGGAGTCCTCCTGCCTGTATTACCTTCTTTCCTTCCTCTGCTGTGCTTTTTTTAGCGTCATTTAATAATTCTCTGTAGACTTTTCTTGCAGCAAGTATCTCTTCATCTTTTGTGTCTGCAAAGCTATCTACAACGGATATCATCTCATCAGTATAGCCTTTTTTCTTCATTTCATTTTTTGCTATAAATTCAGGATTGCCTCCTAAAACTATATCCGTACCACGACCAGCCATATTAGTAGCTATGGTCACAATGCTAAATCTACCTGCTTGTGCTACTATTTCTGCTTCCCTTTCATGATGCTTAGCATTTAATACCTCATGCTTTATGCCTTCTTTTTTAAGCATTTTACTTAGCAGCTCAGATCTTTCAATAGAAATAGTACCTACAAGAACAGGCTGACCCTTGCTATTTTTCTCTTTTATTTCATTTACTACTGCTCTAAATTTAAATTCTTCATTTTTATATACTGCATCGGGATAATCGTTTCTAATAACTGGCCTATTAGTTGGAATCTCTATAACATCCACATTATATATTTCTCTAAATTCATCTTCTTCAGTTTTTGCAGTACCTGTCATACCTGAAAGCTTTTTGTACATTCTAAAATAATTTTGGAATGTAATAGTTGCTAGAGTTTTAGATTCTCTCCTTACGTCAAGATTCTCTTTGGCTTCTATAGCTTGGTGAAGCCCTTCGCTATATCTTCTCCCAAACATAAGTCTTCCAGTAAATTCATCTACTATGATGACTTCTCCATCTTTAACCACATAGTCTATATCCCTTTTCATTAAATTATTAGCTTTTAGGGCTTGATTAATATGGTGAGATATTTCCATATTAGAAGGGTCCGCTAGGTTTTCTACGCCAAAGGCTCTTTCTGCCTTTTCTACTCCCCTCTCAGTAATAGTTACATTTCTAGACTTTTCATCAACAACATAATCTACTGTTTCTTCTTTGTATTCTCTATCTAGCTTGCTTACCTTTTCTTCATTAGGATCTATTGTTCTACCTTTTAGTGTCTGTACAAATTGATTGGCTGCATAGTAAAGCTTAGTAGACTTGTCTCCCTCTCCTGAAATAATAAGGGGTGTTCTAGCCTCGTCAATTAATATACTATCCACCTCATCGACTATTGCATAATTTAATTCTCTTTGAACCATTTCATGCTTGTAGATGACCATATTATCTCTTAGGTAGTCAAATCCGTATTCATTGTTAGTTCCATAAGTAATGTCGCAATTATATGCAGCTCTTCTTGCGCTATTATCCATATCATGTAATATACATCCAACTGATAAGCCTAAAAATTCATATACCTTACCCATCCAGTGTCTATCTCTTTGAGCAAGATAATCATTTACTGTAACGACATGAACTCCCTTTCCAGTAAGCGCATTTAGATATACGGCTAATATAGCTGTTTGTGTTTTACCTTCTCCTGTCTTCATCTCAGCTATTCTCCCTTGATGAAGAACAATTCCTCCTATTAACTGCACCCTGTAGTGCTTGGTGCCCAAAACCCTATGTGCTGCCTCTCTCACTGTAGCAAAGGCTTCTGGTAATATATCATCTAATGTTTCTCCATTATTAAGTCTATTTTTAAATTCCTGTGTTTTTGCCTTCAATTCATCATCAGTAAGCTTTTGCATCTTTTCATCTAATGCTTCAATTTCCTCTATTATAGGCTCTATTCTTTTTATCTCTCTATCACTGTGAGTACCAAAGAATTTTTCAAAAAATCTCTTCATAAAATCTCACCTCTCAATTTTTTTTGCCTTATCAATTCATTGTATCATTAGTGACAAATAATTACAAGACAGCAAAAAACAATAGTTAAACAGTAGTGGAACAGTAGTTAAACTATCGTCACACCATCGTTAAACTATTGTTAATCCATCATTAAACCATCGTTACATTCTATATCCTGCTCCTGTAGTTGAATCTAACTACACCAGTCTTGTCAAAGCCCTCATTAGTCATGATGCTTTGTACAAATAAAAACAATCCTAATGATATAAACACATCTCCCATACTAAGTACCTGCGGGAAAAAATATGGTGGTGGAACAGTAATTATCTTGCTCAAAAAGCCATATTTTGTAGCTTCCCCTAGTGGTGCATAAAAAGCCAGTTTCCCCGATAAAGTAAGCTCTGCTAATTCTGTATATCCAGCCATAGTCAATCCGTCAATAGAAATAGGTGTTTGCCATCCATTAGAAAACATTACAAAAACATTCATTAGCATGCCTAGTAATATTATAATCAAAGTTCTTTGCTTTACATTAATTATGATGCCTATAAACAAGAGTACATAAGAAATTGCATTAATTTCCCTTATATGCTTAAGTACAAACTCATTTCCATTAACTCCAAATAGCACTATCCCAGCTTGAATAATCAAAGCCAGCATAAATACCCAAATTCTTTTAAATTCTAAATTGGACAGTCTGTGAATCTTACCTCCTCTTATTTTGCCAAAGAAAATAGCTAAAATCATGCTTTCTATTAGCAACATAATTCCCCCTTTATCATATGACTCATATAATGTAAATATTCTATATATTTAGACTAATACCTTTATATAAATGAAAAAAAAACACAAAAAGTGACAGAGAATCTCTGCCACTTTTATAAAATATGTATTAAAACTCTGGTTCAATCAGACCATAGTTTCCATCTTTTCTTTTATACACAATATTTACTTCATCTGATTCAGCATTTCTAAATACATAGAAAGCATGTCTAAGTAATTCCATCTGTAGCACTGCTTCCTCAGCATCCATAGGTTTCATAGCAAATCTCTTTGTTCTTACAATACTAGCTTCTTTTCCATTTTCACCAACTGGAAGTGATTGAATGTTTTCGAATCTAATAGTCTCAAATCCCTTGCTTTTCTTTTGAAGCTTTGTTTTATGCTTTCTTATTTGTCTTTCTAGAACATCGATAACTTTGTCAATTGATTGGTACATATCATCTGTAGATTCTTCTGCTCTAATTATAGCACCTGAAAAAGGAATTGTGACCTCAATAATCTGTCTATTCTTCTCGACACTTAATGTAACGTCAACTGGTACATCTTCGAAGAAGTATTTGTCTAGCTTGCTCATCTTTCTTTCTGTTACATCTCTTAACGCATCTGTTACTGCCATATTTTTGCCGCTGATAGTAATTTTCATATACTTCAACTCCTCTCAGTTAAATGTTTAATTATAAAAACTATATTCAGTTGTTAAATATAAAATTCTACATAAAATTTATTTATCCTTTTAACTTTTCTAAATTTTAAAAATATTATGTAGTTTTAATATATTTATATGATACCCATTGTCCAAATTAAATAACATTTTTATTTAACGTAAGATTAAAGTTTTTCGACTTAATGTAGAATTATTGACTGGCTAGTCTAAGAAAGCATCTGTCTAAACTTGCATAGTAGGAAATAACATTAACATACGGAAAAAGTTAATGTAATATGAGCTATTGTCCTTTTTTTTAACACTTTATTTGAAAATTCGTCTTTTAGAGTAATTATTCTAAGCATTATCCACAACAGTTCTGTTATTTAAATGTGGATAAGCATCATGCTTATTTGTGGATAATGTGCATATGTCTGTGGAAAACCGTATGTTTGTACAAATGTTGTTGTGGATAACTTGTGAATATTAAGTGGAAAACTTATTTTTTTACAATATACTACTGCATATAAGTTATTTTGCCAAATCAGCACAAAATTATGCTTGTACTTTTTTGCAGATTTGTGTTTGCTAATGTTGCCTAAAGCTGCATATAAGATATAGACATTTAGTGTTTAAAATAATAATATATATGTATATATTAAAAACACCTAAAGAAACAATAAAATCAAGGAAGATTTTCTTGGACCAATGCATAAGTAAATTATATGAGAATTGATAGTAACTTAAGAAAATATTATTTTGATAAGGATGATTACTTTGAAAAGAGGAATGAGAATAGTTAAAACATCAATTGCTGTAACAATAAGTATAAGTTTAGGCTATGCTCTTAAGCTTAACTCTCCGTTTTTTGCAGGAGTTGCAGCTATTATAGCTATGCAGGATAACCTAGTAGACTCATATAGAATGGGAAGAGATAGGGTTCTAGGAACAATACTAGGTGCAGCAGTAGGACTTCTAGGCTCCTTTATATCAATAGGAGATCCCATAATTATTGGAATTGGTATAATAATAGTTATATATCTGTGCAACAAGCTAGGATGGAGTAAATCCATATCAATAGCTACCATAGTATTTATTTCAATTATTATGAGTGTAGAAAAGGGTCAGGAATTATATTATAGCTTAAACCGTATTCTTGATACTATGGTTGGAATTATTGTAGCTGTTATAGTTAACTTTGTTATTTCTCCGCCTCTTACTAAAAATAAGATATATGACGCATCTTTAAATTTAATCAATGATTTTTCTCAAGCCTTAAAGGCAATCATTATGAAAAGAGAGGATAAGGAGCACTTGACTAATATTGAAAATAGGCTTGAAATCATAGATAAAGAATACCCCATATTGATGAAGGAAATAAATATTAAGCTTTATAAAAAAAATGTAGGTGATGTAAATCTAGATCATTCTAGAGCTTTACTAAAGAAACTGTATAATAACCTAAATGTATTGGATGAAATGGGCTCTGGCTTTAAAATAGATATTGAAAACTCTAATATTATAAAGGAAAAATACAATATAAATATAGACGGAGCTGACGAACTAAATGCTCTGGACATTGTATATAATTATCATTTAAAAACCTCTTTTGACCTACTTCGAGAGCTTAGAAGCATGTTTAAATTATCATCCTAGAGTAAGTTAGAATTCTCTATGGGGTCCTTGTTACAAAAAAGAGATTGTGCTGGGTAAAGGCACAATCTCTTTTTATTTAATTTCTTTCATCAATAAACATTGTTCCACTATATTCTGTAAAGTAACCCTTCGCCATTTTTTGACCTTGTCTTAGATTCTTCAACATTTCTTTTGTTTCATGAAACTTTTCATTGATTAAATGGTTATTTTCATCGTCAAGAACTTTAATTAACCGTAGCTTGGATTTTATTTCACTCAATTTAATATTTAAAACCTTGATATTAGAATATATCTCACTGTCTAGCTGAGCAATATTATCTATTCCTGTATTGGATTTAAGCTCACTTAGTTTTAGTATGTAAAGAGAATCTATTTTGTCAATTATATTAATTTGCTCTTGTATCAAATCAATAACTGACCCTAAGCTCCCCATATCGTCCTCGTTAATTGCTTCTTTCTGCTTCGATTTTAGGTCTAAAATTTTACTTAGGCTGTCTAGCTTTTGCTCTGTCAATTTTACCATTTGATTTATAATATTCTCTACCATATTATCTTCCACCTAAAGGGCACCATATTTTATTTTTCTTGCTTCTCTCATGGCTTCCTTCCAAGTGTCTCTAATCTCCTCTAACAGAGGTAAAGCTTCATCTAAAATTTTTGTATCTTTTTTGATATTAGCATCAATTAATTTTTCTAATACAAAGGTATAAATAGCTCTAAGATTATTAGATATTTCATAACTCATATCTAGAGTATTGTTCAGTTGATGAATAATATCCTGTGCCCTTTTAATAGCATTGTTAGCCTTCTCTATCTCCTTTTTATCTATATGAAACTTTCCTATGTTCATAAATTTAATAGCTCCACTATAGAGCATTAAGGTTAACTCTTCAGGAGATGCAGTGGTTATTGAATTCTGCTGATATCGTTGATACATATTGCTATAAGTCATCGCCTTATCTCCACCCTTTCTATATCTTACATTCCAAGCTGCTGTAGCATCCATGAACCTTGATTATTCATTTGCTGCACGAATTGTTCCATAACAGAGAACTTTCTATAATACTGATCTTCTTTATTTAACAGCATTGCATTTAGGTCACTAATTCTGCTATCTATATCTTTAATATCCTTGTCCAGCAGGCTAATGCTCCCATGCTTTGTAACAAAGTCAATAAGCATATTTGAGCGGATATTTCTAAATAAACTAGACTCTTCTCCTGGTCCCGCTTTATATATTACTTCTTTCATGCCGTCTATCATTATGTCATACATTCTAGTAATGACTCCACCTTTTCCCTGTACAGGATTGCCTTGTGCATCTAGATCCTGTAATGGACCTGCTTCCTTAAATAATACCTGTAGCACACCGTTGACATCACTTGATATAGCTTTTTTAAGCTTCTCCTCGTCTATCTCTAGCTTTCCTCCTACAGCACCCGCTACCCATCTTTCTGTAGTGATACCCAACTCATAAAGCGCACTAAATGCGCCGTCTGCACTCTCAACTTCATTGTATAAAGAGCTTCTTAGCTTTTGTAGAGTACTTGATATAATAGAGTCATTTCTTAATAGTCCACTCTTAGCCTTTTCTTCCCACAGATCAATTTCTTTATCCTTCATAGATTCTTTTTGTTCGGCTGTTAGAGGTCTGTAGTCTCTGTATTGTTTTTCTCCTAAGAGCTTGCCCATTTTATCTATAAGCCCATTGTATTGATCAACAAAACCCTTAATCTTATCGTATACTGCATCTGTGTCCGTATCTACTTGTATAGTTATCTTACTATTAGGATCAGCCTGCCTGATGTCAAGACTTATTCCATTTATGGTAAATTGGTTGGAGGATTGTTCTATACCTGTAGCACCATTAAAATCTATTAAAGCATTTGTACCAATAAAAGCTTCTTCCTCGTCAACTATGGACTTATCAGTGTCATAAGTATATGATTTATTTCCTGCTGTAACATTTAGTTTCAAAGCATCTATGAAGCTTTTACCTAATCCCTCTGTCCCCGCAAATGAAAGCTTTGCACCTTCGCCAGTATTCTTAGTCTGTATAAAAAACCTACCTATACTAGCATCATAGGATGCCTGTACTCCTGCATCTGATTCATTTATTTTCTTTACTATTGAACTCATGGTGTCACTTTGTTTTACAGTAATGGTTTTATCATTAATTTTAAAGTCAAATGTTTCAGCTTCCTCTAAATCAGACAATATGTTTTTTAAAGCCTGTCCAACATCCTCGCTACTAGCACCCTTAACCCCATCAGCTAATCTATGTACAGTTATATCATATCTCCCATCTGCAGCCTTAGATGTAGTAGTTGCTTTAATAGCAGCTTCATTAGATGATACTGCTCTCTTAACCCAGCTTAGGCTACTTAAGCTTCTGCTATCTATGCTTCCGGTAGATGAAGTCACATTTAACCCAAATTCTTTCTTAGTATTTAATATAAAGTTAGCAAAATCTTTGTTTATGGAATTATAAAGCTCCTGTCTCCACTGTAATATTTGCCTATCCTGCTGTACTTTATCTACTCTTGTTCTTTCTGCCTGCATTAGCTCTTTTATCATTTTGTCTGTATCTATTCCAGTTGCCAGTCCAGTTATTCTTATACTACTCATAATCTCACCTCGTTTTAAATTTTCTTGTCTATGATTATTCCTGCTAACTCCCATAGCTTAGCTACCATATCAAGTATTTTCTCAGGAGGTATTTCTCTAATTACCTCATCAGTATTCGTATCTATTACCTTAACGGCTATTAGCTTGGTAGCCTCATGTATTGAAAATTCTAGTTTTCTGTCATAAGGATTCAATGTTTTATTTACATTTCCTATTGCTGTTTTTATCTCTTCTTCTGTATATTTTTTTTGTGAAACTGCTTCAACATTTTCTAATTCTTTATTCTTTGACAGTTCTTTCTGTAGGTTATCCCCTGTACTTAGGCGCTGCGAGTTATATTGCATTTCGGTTGTTTTTATGCTTTCTACCCTCATGTTATTCCCCTCCATAACAAAGATTATCTATATTTTATATCGGCAATTGGGGAAAAAACTTTAGTAAGGCTAAGAAACAATTAAATTTCTTAGCCCTAGCTCATCTTTCTAAAGTATACTATTGATTTAAACAAGTCTCCATCAATTTCTATATCTAGTCTTCCCCCTTGGAGTTCTGTTATACTCCTTGCTATGGCAAGACCCAGCCCAGAGCCTTCTGTATTTCTAGACTTATCACCACGAATAAATCTTTCAAATAATTCCTGTGAATCAAAATCCAGTTCGTGATTCGATATATTTTTCATAGTGATTATTACATTATTGTCAGTCTCTGATATGTCTATATATACTCTTGTGCTAGGCATTGAGTATTTGAGTATGTTGCTAATGAGATTTTCGAATACTCTCCAGGTCTTTTTGCCATCAAGCTCTGCATATATTGGCTTTTCTGGAGTGTTTATTTTGAAGTCAAGTGTAGAGCTTTTTATTTTCTCATCATACTCACCTAATGATTGTTTTAGAAGTGATACAACATCCAGCTTTTCTATATCAAGTTCAATTGCGCCACTAGTCATCTTAGATGCTTCAAATAAATCATCAATCAGTGCCTTTAGTCTCTGTGCCTTTCTATCCAGAATTCCTACATAATCCTTTGCCTCATCTGGAATATCTTCCTTCTTTAATAATTCAATATAGTTTATTATTGAGGTCAATGGTGTTTTTAAATCATGGGACACATTTGTTATTAGCTCTGTCTTCAGCCTTTCGCTTTTTACCTGTTCTTCTACAGATTTTCTGTAGCCAGAACTCATATTGTTTATACTATTGGCTAGTCTTGATAAACCACCTTTACCATTCTCATATATTGTGTGATTGAGGTTTCCTGATGCGATTTCTTCTGCTCCAATAATTATTCCATTTAGATGGCTAACATGCTTAATTACATAACGTGGGACAAATATTAGATACAGAATCAAATAGAATACAGATATCAAGTTCCATGCAAAAAAGAACAACACAAAAAAGAACCCTGTAAAAGCAGTTGCTATAACTATGATTAATACTTTAATTCCAACTGATTTTACCGCAAAGCTATCTCTTAGCATAATTGCTGTAGTATATAAGAAGCTCTTCTTAAGCTGCTGTATTAAATAGTCGCTGATAGTAAGGAATTTATATCCTTCACATAGATTAAGAGCTAAGTAAAATAGATATATACTTACAAAGGTTAGTTTAAAAATATGGTCGGTTCTTATAGGCAGATAAAAGATATTTAGACGTCTCCTTAGATTAAGCATAAAAGCTAAATATATTAAAAAACCTAATGCTCTAATATCTATTGGTATCTTTAAATATATATTCAGAGGCTTTTCTAGAAACTCATGTATTTTATATCGTTTAATTCCTATAATAACAAGTCCAGCGCCTATTCCCAAGGTAGCTATGAGCAGCACTATTTCCTTAAGGATTCTTTCCCTTATGGAATTATAGTACTGTTCCTCTAATCCCATTATGGATGGTGCCTCCAAGGGGTCTAAGGTAAGAAAGTCTCTATGATCCCTAATATCAATTGCTGCTAGGGCAGAAATTGAAAGCATATACATGATTGTGAGAATTATAAGGATACTTAAATTCCTATTTTTCAATTTTGTATCCAATTCCCCACACCACCTTTAAGTATTTAGGTTCTTTTGGATTTATTTCAATCTTTTCTCTTATTCTTCTTATATGTACAGCCACTGTGTTGTCAGAATTAAAATATGGCTCCTTCCAGACTCGCTCGTATATTTCTTCAATAGAAAATACACGTCCCCTATTTTCCATGAGAAGCTCGAGTATTTTGTACTCTATTGGAGTAAGTCTGATTTCCTCTCCATCTACGGTTACTAATTTTGTGTTTTTATTTAATATAAGCCCATTTACATCTATCTCGTCTTCACTTTGCTTGTAGTTTCCTAGATTAATATATCTTCTAAGCTGTGATTTTACCCTGGCTACTAGCTCCATTGGATTAAAGGGTTTAGTAATATAGTCATCTGCCCCTACATTTAATCCCAGTATTTTATCAGTATCCTCAGATTTAGCTGAAAGCATGATTATTGGTATGTTTTTGCTTTCTCTTATCTTAAATGTAGCCTTTATTCCGTCCATTCTAGGCATCATAATATCCATTAGTATAAGGTGAATGTCTTCCTCTTCTAATACCATAAGTCCATCTAGTCCATCCTTTGCCTTAAAAACCTTTATTCCTTCATTTTTAAGATATATTTCTATGGCATCCCTTATTTCATCTTCATCATCTACTACAAGTACATTATACCCAGCCATATTTATCCCCTCACTTCTTTTGTAAATCAAATACATTATATCATTTTTCTAATTATTATCCCTATTTATTTAATTTTATAATAAAATCTTTAAAAATAGGACGTTTTAATTCTTAAATTTTTCTTACGGAATAACGATTTCACAAATTAGCAAACCCATTAGATAGGTTTTTTCTATCTAATGGGTTTCTACAACATTGCTTGCATAAGGAATAAAATTATTATTATTGCTTAGACTAGCTTCCTTTGAGTAGTCTGAAAGCTTGCCTGAATAAATATGATTAAGCTCCTTTACTTTCATAAAATCATTTGGGGTTACTAGTCCAGGCGACTTGTTAAATAGATTCAGCCCGCTTTTTTCAAGCACCGTGGCCACAAATTGAGAGCAAAAATAGCCATATTCTCTTTCAATGGGAACCTTTGCAATTACACCTAATAATCCAATAAAGCTATATACGTATTTATCCTTTTCTTTTTCGAATTCCTTGATTACTTTTCTCATACGATAATAAACATGCAAGTCTACTTCAAGTGAAAAAATTGAACAAGTAGTTTCACTAAAGTACTCGTATATTTTGCTATCTATGCTTTCAACGACAAAGCCTCCAAATAAAGGATTATAATATTTTTTTCTGCCGAAGCTATAGAACCTCCTTAAATCCTTGGTAAATGAAATAGAAACATGATTATATGGAGCTTTAGTGTATACCTGTATGATTTTTGTGGGAACAGAGCCCGTATTAGTTAAAAGTATAAAAATTGTTCTTTTTTTGTTCTTTGATTTGGAACTCTTCACATGAAACACTCCTACTATAGTCTATGATATATAATATATTTATTTTATCATATTATGATTCCAGTGAAAAGCAATTGAAAAAGCTTCTATGAGTTCTATAATTAGACAATGGATGAGGAAGCTTATAAAATGTAAAGTCCCTTAGAATTTACTAAATTCTAAAGGACTCAAAAGCATCATCTATACTTCTTTGTGTCTAATAACTTCAAACCTTTCAATAATATATTCTTCATCCCCGTGGATTTCACCTTTTTGTAGAGCTATACTTAGCTGCTCTTCTACTGTATCCACTCCCTCTAGATTAGGAAGCAATAATCCTGATTTGTCTTCACTTCTCACTATTACTCCAAATTTCTCAGGCTCTAAGTCTTCTCTTGTGGTCTCTTCAGGCTCTGTAAGGATGTCTACAGAAAAATCTAGCTCCTCTAGCTCATCCTGCGTTACAGGTATAAACCTGGGATCACGACCAGCTTCCACAGCATTTCTGATAATTTCCTCAGCTACATTTTTAGTGGTTGGAAAAACAGTGCCTATACATCCTCTCAATTGATCTTCCATTTTCAATGAGACAAAAACTCCTCTCTTTTCCGTTAGCATATCTTCTGTTACATAAGAGGGAGTGTCCATATACTTTCCAGTAGCTAGAAAGTATGTGAGGGATTCACGAGCAAGCCTCAAATAAGGATTAGCTAAATCTATTTTTCGCCTAAATCTTTTTTTGTTTTGGTCAATTAAAATTTCATAGGTGTTTATATTAGTCTCCTTAGTAAAAAAACTCATAATAGAGTATCCTACTCCAAAAATACCTTCATAGGATAGTAGATTTCCCTTAAACTTATATCCATTCATAGCTCCTAGCATGACATAATATGAGCGAAGTCCGCACTCACCAGCTTTTTCAATAGCAGTTTTATCCATGCTGAATATTCCTGAAACATCTCCAGTCTTCAGAAGTGATATAATCTCATCATCAAACTTTGCACCAAAAGGGCTATATCCATAAGGACCATCATCAGTTAGCATATGAGATAAGTCTCCACTAGCAATAAATACTGCATTTACATCGCTATCTTCTGCTGCCTTTTTTATACACATCCCAAACTTATATAGCTGCATTTTAGGCAACAAACCATAAGTGATGTGAACTAATTTATAGTCTGTATATTTTTCATTTATGAAATATAATGGCACCATAGTCCCATGATCTAGCTCTAGCTCCATATCATAGGTCTTTGCAGTATTTTTTGTCATGAGTACCGTTATAATATCCTCTTTCCCTGCATATTGAGCTATTTTTTTAGTCAAATCCAGATCTAATTTTGAATTGAAGCTAACTTGAGGAGCAGAAAATTCTCCTAAATCTCCTTTAATTTTTTTCTCATATGACATTGCAATAGCATCGTTAAATAGTAGACCATGTGGTGTGACTATTATAATAGTATCTGGTGCTTTTAATGCAATTTCCTCTGCAACTTTATTAAATGCATCAATTGTGCCTTTTATTTTCTCATCTTCGCCTTTACCTATCTCTGGAACTGCAATAGGTGGATGAGGCAAAGTGTAAAATGCAGATATTTTACCCATAAAATCACCCTTTATAAACTATTGTTAAACCTTCATTGTTCTTACATAATTCTCAATTTTTTTATAACAAAAGCTTCTATGGAAACATTCACAAGGAAACTTTTGTTGAAACTCATTTACAGAAAGTAGAAGCTTCCCAAATGTGCATCTTCACTATATGCTCCTGTGGTATATATCATATATGATTCAGACTATAATAAGGTTCCATTCTCTGAATTGATTGTTCCGTGTTAAATAGAAGCTATAAAGCTATTATTTATTTTCCTCTTATTTATTATATTATTTATTTTCCTCTTATTTATTATATTATTATTATCCCTATTATGTCGAATTAAATCATATATAACTAAATAGAATAGACAGGTTATAGATAGAAAAGCAATTTTTTAAATCTTACCCATATTTGTTAAAATAATTTGACGGACCTGTTATGGGTATAATACTATTATGGTAGAACATTTAAGGAGTGATTTTAATGGGCTTTTATGAAGAGCTTAGCAGATATTATGATATTATATTTCCAGCTGCACCAAATACGGTTAAATTCATAGAAAAGGCAGCTAATGGTGGAAAATATGTTCTTGATGTCGCTTGTGGAACAGGCAATTATGCAATTTCAATGGCTAAAAAAGGATATAAAATAGATGGAGTAGATCTTGATGCTACTATGATTGAAGCTGGAAAAGAGAAAGCAAAGGCGGAGAATATAGACATTAATTTTATACAAGGAAATATGAAGGATATTAAAACTTTATTCTCTGACAAAAAATATGATTTAGTATATTGTATTGGAAACTCACTTGTTCATTTAGACAATGAGTCCGAGATTCAACAGATGATTAATGATGCAGCAGACATCACAAGTGATAATGGAAGCCTGCTTATTCAGATAGTCAATTATGACAGAATTCTTGACTTTAATATCGACCATTTGCCTACAATAAGTAGAGAAGAAGCAGGAGTTGATTTCGTTAGAAATTACGTTCATGAGCAAGACTCAGGAAAAATATTGTTTAATACTGAAATACATATATCTAATGAAAATGAAACACATAAATATGAGAATTCTGTAGCTTTATTTCCACTAAAAAAGGATGTACTAGTTAATATAGTGAAAAATGCTGGATTCAACAATATTGAAGTTTATGGCAGTTTTGGTGAAGAAGAGTATTCTAAGAATTCTTTTGCTACTGTATTGGTTGCAAGAAAGTAGTATAGATCAATGGGTATGGAAGAGGGATGGTTTTAAATGATTATTGATTATTCATATACTAAAAGAAAAATTAATACTGTTTCTGGACATATATTTAAGGGACGAAATTATAGATGCAATTATGTTAGGTATGAATCTTTGTATAGAAATTGTGCACCTGGAACTGAAAATGTTGAATTATACTTGTTTGAGCCAAAAAAAGAAGTCCGTGCTTCTGCCCTAATTCTTCATGGATTAGGCAGCAAGAATATTAAATACCTTTTATGGCTTGGTCCCCACTTAGCCAGTGCTGGTGTAAGCACAGGTGTACTAATACTGCCTGGCAACTACACAAGGGTGGATAATAACTCTGTCAGTGGTCGTAGCTTTCTGTATCCAGATATGAATATAATGTACCAATTTTGGGAGCATGGTGTCATAGACACTTTAAGCACTATTGATATGCTAGAGCAATCAGGAACATGGAAGGAAAATAATATAGTTGCTGGATATTGCTTAGGTGGTATGATATCTACTATAGTTGGCTCTATAGATAAAAGAATAAATCATTTATTATTTATGACTACAGGAGGACACATGCCTCGTATCCTGCATCAATCTCCTGCTACTGTATTTGCTAGAAAAATGTTTGAAAAGGGCTATAATACGGAATATAGCTTAAACGATAAAAAGCTTCTCTATAATATTTATGATGAGCAATTTCCTGAAGTAAAGAGAATGTCCTTGAATACTATATTAGCCAGTGAGGATATTCATCCTTTATTTAAAGTAGACCCTATATCATATGCACATTTATTAGACATGAAAAAAGTAACATTTATTGATGCATATTTTGATCATACTCTGCCTGTGCTATCACGAAAGGTGCTCTATGATGAAATGTCTAATGCCAATACTAAGATACTACCAATAAGCCATGTAAATTGGCTGCCTTTTGGATATTTTTTAGCTAAATACATGCTTCATAAGCTTAATTTCAATTCTAAGGAAGCAAAAAAAGCTTTATTGACTAAAGAAATAATAAAGAATCCATTGGAAAAATAAATTAGGCAGGTTAAATATGAACAGACTAGTTGAAAAGCTCAGAAACTCTTTTTTTATTGTAAATAAGCTGTATTTATTATTGATATTTCTTGTTCTTGCCATAGAAGACCTGACCCTAGGATTCTATTATTTTCTCATATCTATTTTTATATATGCTTGGAAAACTTTTACTTCAAGAGTGCCTATAAATGTGAGTAAGAAATTTGAACCGAAAACCTATATCTATAAAAAAACTAAAAATAAGGAGCTAAAATTAGATATTTGGCTACCATCAAGAAACAAGGCTTCCACACCCTTAGTATTTTTTTGCCATGGTGGTGGATGGATATCTGGATTCAGAAACCAGCCTAATAATGTTTCCTGGTGTCAATATTTAGCCTCTAAGGGCTTCGCTGTGGTTAGCATTGACTATAGATATGGCTATAAAAATACTATGAATGACATACTTCTAGATTATTCAGATGCTTTAAACTATATAAGAGATAATAGCAAAAAATTATCTATAAATAAAGATAATATTGTGTTAATGGGGCTATCTGCTGGGGGGCATATGTCTTTATTGTATTCTACTTATCATGCTTTTAATAAAAACGAAAAGGAAATGTCCGGAATTAAGGGAGTAATAGCTTATTATTCACCTACTGATTTGAATGATATTTTTGTATCAGAAAGCAAGTCTATGTTCGCCAGATTTGCAACTGCTCAAACTTTAAAGGGTATCGAAGCACCAAAAGAAGAAATATATAACTTTTATTCTCCTATTAAATGGGTTAGTGAAGATATGATTCCATGCTTAATAGTTCATGGAAAACTGGATACTGTTGTACCCTTTAAGTCATCTATAAAATTTGTTTCAAGGTTAAAGCAGCTTAATATTAAGCATAGCTTTTTAGTTCACAGAAAAGGTGGACATTCCTTTGACACAAAACTTAAGGATATAGCCACAATCAATATATTGGAAAAGACGGTTAGGTTTGTTAAAAGGGTTGCGGACTAGGGTGTAGCAGAAACGTACCAAAAGTAAATTTAGTAAATTTAAAATTCTTGCATTATTTCAAAATCTTCCGATAATTGCCGATAGATATTGTAGGAGGTGAGAGTTTTGAGAGTAAGTAATATAAACTCTGTATATAGTGTTCCAGATAAGCAAGAAAGCTTACCTATTAAGAAAAGTCAAAACACAAAAGAAGAGCCTGCTGCTGTTTTTGAGAGAAGTAATGACTCTAACAAAGCTACCTATGAAAAATCAACCCACATATATGATAAAGCTACTATTCAAAAATTGAAGGCAGAAAGTGAAAGGGCTCATGGAAATTTAAGAAGGCTTGTAGAAGATTTACTTAGAAGACAGGGTAAATCTATAAAGCTAATCGATCCCTTTGAAGTAATTGACATTGACGAACAAGCAAGATTAGAAGCCCAAAATATGATAGCTACAGATGGACCTTTAGGTGCTGAGGCTGTAAGTCAAAGAATTGTTGACTTTGCAATAGCCATCTCAGGGGGAGATAGCTCCAAGCTTGACAGTTTAAAAGCTGCAATTGATGAAGGCTTCAGTCAAGCAAAAAAAGTGCTAGGAGATTTACCTGACATTTGCAGTCAAACTTATGACTTAATAATGGAAAAGCTGGATAAGTGGGGAGAGTCAAACGAATAATGATAAAGAGGTGTAATTTTATCCTTGGTTAGATCACCTTCAAACTTTTTGGTTGACATATACACCTATTAGGATAAACTATAATTATCAATTAGATTAGAGGTGAAATATGGATAAATTTTATGAAAAATTAAATGATTATGCAAAGCTTTGTGTTAGGGTGGGCATCAATACCCAGCCTGGAGAACCTCTTGTCATCAATGCCCCAATTGAAGGAGCTGAATTTGTGAGGCTTGTAGCCAAGCATGCCTATGAAGCTGGTGCTAGCGAGGTACATGTAAACTGGAATGACGAAGTACTAACTAAACTAAAGTACGAGAATGCTCCAATGGAGGTTTTTGAAAATTTCCCAAAATGGTATGCAGATGGTCTTGAAGATTATGCTAAAAAAGGTGCTGGTTTTCTTTCCATAGCTTCTCAGGACCCTGAACTCTTAAAGGAGATAGACCCCAAGAAAATTGCTGCCAATAACAAATCAGCCGCACTTTCTTTAAAGGAATGGAGAAAGTATACAATGAATGATATTAACTCATGGTGTGTAGTATCTATTCCGACAAAGGGCTGGGCAAAGAGGGTCTTCCCAAATTTTTCAGAAGATGAAGCTATTAGGCTTCTATGGGATAAAATATTCACTGCAACCCGAATGAACCTAGAAGATCCAGTTACAGCGTGGAAGGAACACTTAGATACCTTAAAACAAAAAATGGAGTTTTTAAATGAAAAGAACTTCAAGGAGCTACACTATACTTCATCTAACGGAACCGACCTAACTGTAAAATTACCTGAAGGGCATATATGGGTTGCCGGAGGCAGTGAAAATTCAAAGGGTACATATTTTGTTGCCAACATGCCTACTGAGGAAGTATTCACTATGCCTCTAAGAACTGGAGTGGATGGCATTGTCTATAGCACAAAACCTTTGAACTATGGAGGAAAATTAATAAAGGATTTTAAAGTCACATTTAAAGAAGGAAAAGTTGTAGATTATGAAGCTAAGATTGGTCAGGAAGTCTTATCGGATTTACTGGACATGGACGAAGGAGCAAAATATCTTGGTGAGGTGGCCCTAGTCCCATTTGATTCGCCTATATCCAAGTCTGATACAGTATTTTTAAATACACTTTTTGATGAAAATGCATCCTGCCACTTTGCTTTTGGAAAGGCCTATCCAACCAATATAAAGGGTGGAGAAAATATGACCGATGAGGAGCTTAAATCTCACGGAGTAAACAATTCTCTAACCCATGTAGATTTTATGGTGGGCTCATCAGATTTGTCAATCGTCGGGAAAACCCAAGACGGGGAAGAAGTACAAATCTTTGAAAATGGAAATTGGGCATTTTAATATGGCAAGGATATGACAAGGGGGAAAAGTTATGGTATTAAAGGAATTAACTCAAGCCTTTGGCGTAAGCGGTTATGAAAAAGAAGTAAGAGACTTAATTAAGAATTATATTAAAGACTATGCAGATGACATATTTGTAGATGCTATGGGAAATCTAATCGTATATAAAAAAGGAACTGGAAGTAATAAAAAGAAAATAATGCTTGCAGCACATATGGACGAAATTGGTATGCAAGTAACTAAGATTGAAGATAACGGTATGATAAAGGTAAAATCTTTGGGCTTTTTATGGACTCCTATTACCTATATGAATAGAGTTAAATTTAGAAACGGAACTATAGGTATCGTTTCAAGTACTGTAATGTTTGAAAATGTAAAAAATGATTTTACTAAACTTTATGTTGACATAGGTGCTAAATCTAAGGAAGAAGCTTTAAAATATATAAAAATAGGTGATATCGCCAGTTATATAGGAGAATTTGTAGAGCTAAAAAATCATAATATCACAGCAAAAGCACTAGATGATAGAATAGGATGTTATGTACTTATTGAAGCATTGAAAAAAACAGAGAAGCCTTATAATGATTGCTATTTTGTATTTACTGTACAAGAAGAAGTAGGATGTAGAGGCTCTATAGTATCCGCGGAAAGGATTAAACCAGATATCGGAATAGCTGTTGATATTACTCCCGCTCATGATTATCCATGTGATCTAGAAGGTAGCAATACTGTAGGTGCAGGTACTGCAATAAAAATATCAGATCCATCCGTAATTTGTGATGAATATTTGATAAGTGAAATGATTAAATGTTGTGAAGAACATAATATAAAATACCAGCTAGATGTCATAGATAAAGGCGGTACTGATGCAAGCAGCATAAACAGAGCCTATTATGGAGTAAAAACTGCAGGAGTATCGACTGTTTTAAGATATCCTCATAGTCCTAATGCAATAGCTAACATGAATGATATTGAAGCATCAATTGACCTTTTATCCAGGTATGTTGATATAAGCTTTAAGTTTGAAGAATAATAGAAGGCCTATCCAGATTACTTTCATGGATAGGCTTGTCTAGCTTTTATAGATTTATTGTATGCTTGATTTCACATAAGCTTCTAATAGTTTTTAATTTCATATCTTGTAGCTCTGCTTCGTCCTGTCATTGAATAGTCTATATGGATTATTGCATTTACTACAGCTTCTCTAAGTGCTTCAGGTGGTATTTCATACTCATCAACACGTGTAATAAAGTCATGCCCAACTTTTCCATATAGATTAATATGTGATAGTAAAAAGTTCATAGTATTTTCTAGTTGTTCAAATAAGTTACCTTTAAACTCTTTTCTGTCTATAAATATATCCATATCATCACCTTTGAATCGAGCACATTTAATTTGTACATGTTCAAAAAAACCTAATAATATAGGTACCGCATTAATGAAATGTATAATCTTATCTTGCTTCTTAATAAGCTTCAAATTCTCTAAATCTTTTTGCATTATTTCCTTACCTAAATACTGTTTAAGAATACTTAGCAGCTGATGGGTATCAACATCTAAACTTTGGTTAGCCCAATAATCCTCATCAAAAGATAAATTTAACCTCTGACGTTCTAGCTCTTGAATATATTCAATATCTGCTTTTTTATTTGTTGCTCCTACTCTAATATATGTACCATTAATTTTTCCCATGCTTTTTATAAAATATGGCTTAATTTGACTTGGATAAACTTCTATAACTAGAACATTGGTATCTTCTATCGCATAGGTATATATATCTTGGCGACAAATTTTTAGCTTGCTACTCATATCTAGGGCAATTTCTGCCGTCACTAAACCATTTACACGGACTACAACTTAGACATTCATCTATATAATTTTCATCTCTTATATGATTTACAAAATCGTGGTCTGCTAATTGGCCCCTTCCAACTGCAACAAAATCTACCAAATCATTGTCTAATAAATATTTTATTTGCTCTTTAATCTTTATAGAGTTTACAGTAATTACAGGAATAGTGACATTCTCTTTTACTTTAGTTCCACCATATACAATCCAATTACAAGGAAAATCTTTAGGTAATTCTATATTAATAGGAGTATTATCAAATCCTGTGGATACATGAAGATAGTCTACCCCTACATCTTCAAACACCTTAGCCATAGCAATACTTGTCTCCAAATCATTTTCATTACATCCCATTCGAATACCTACTATGAAATTAGGATTAACTTTTCCTTCTATATTTTCAATGATTTCACTAGCAATTCTCGTTCTATTTTCAAGACTTCCTCCATATTCATCTGTCCTTTTGTTTACCTTGGAAGAAAAGAACTGGGTCAGCAAATATGAATGGGCTCCGTGTATTTCAATCCCATCAAAGCCAGCTTTCTCAGCCCTGATTGCACCATCTAGAAAGTCCTGTTGTATAGAATGAATCTCATCCTTAGTCATAGTCCTAGCCCTTACTTTTCCATTGTCATAGTCTGAAGATGTTATGGTATCTTCATTAATAGATTTGGATGTTCTAAGGCCTGCATGATGAAGTTGGATGAAAACCTTGGAATCATTTTTATGACAAACCTCTACTATTTTACTTAGTCCATCTATATATTTATCATCCCAAATGCCCAATTGGTCCTTTGATAACCTACCTTTCTTATTAACCGCCGTCGCTTCTACAATGATTAGACCACTTCCACCCCTTGCCATTCCTTCATAATGGTGAATATTTTCTTCTGTCACAAAACCATCTTGTCCACCAAAGCTAAAACAAACCATAGGTGGCACTACTATTCTATTTTTTATCTTTAGATTCTTAATATTTTTTGTTGTGAAAATTGAATTCAATCTAATTCCAACCTTTCATAGTAATATCGTTATTTAATAATCTTTCTTTATAATAATTTATTTCGCTTTAATTATATTACCAAATATGTATAATTAAACATAACTTCAGTTTTTAGCTATATGAGAAAAGAGTTTCTTTTCTGTCTCTACTACCCACTATTCAATTTCACCAAATCTATTAACGATTTTCCCATCAACTTCAACCTGTTCAACAAACATAGATAAAGGTCTGACCCAGATACCATAGTCACCATAGAGAGCCTGGTAAACTACTAGTTCCTCTAATGTTTCAGAATGCTTAGCCAAGCTTAGCACTAAATATTCTTTGCCTTTGAAATGTCTATACTTTTTACCAATCTTTATATAATCATGGGTTACAATATAATTTTCTGATATTTTCTTCATGTTTACCGCACTAAATCCTGTAAGCGCAGTTATAGCTAACTTTGTGTTAATCTCTTCCCCTGTCAAGTTGCTATAAAAAATGACTCTATTAAATCCGTTAATTAATTCTCTTATGTTTTTTGTAAATATCCCAGCTACAAGAGTAATTACCTCTTTATCTATCTGAACTTCTAGGTTTTCTGCCTGCTTTATTAGTATTTCAGTTCTAGTATTTATATCTGGCTCAGCGATTTCAATGACATTTTCTATTTCAAATAAAGATGTAAACTTCTCATCATATATAAAAACCTCTTGTGGAGATTTAGTACACCCTATAATCACAAGCCTACCTTTTTCAATCATAGTGTTTAATATTTTTATTAGCTCTTCTTGGCATCTTTCTTTTCCTATAATATGGTGTAAATCATCTAAAATTAATATGTCATTATCTATAATGTTTTCCCTAAACAAATCATTGTTGTCTTTTGATATGCTTTTTATCAATTCCTGTATGAAATCGTCTATATGCATGTACTTTACCTTAATAGATGGATGATTTAGGAGTACACTATTTTCTAATGCCTTAAGCATGTGAGTCTTACCTAATCCTACTTCACCAAATATGTAAGTTAGACTAGGTCTTTCCTTTGGGTTTTGTATAATTTGTGACAGGGATTTATAAGCAAATCTATTATAATCACCAATTACTAGATTATCAAAGTTATATTTTGATTTAGCTTGTGGTCTAATTTCTAAAACTGGATTGTTTAGTTCATGAATCAGTTCATTTTCTTTTTCAGTAGTGCAAGTGATAATTATATCGTATTTTTTATCAGTTACATATTTTATTGCAGTCATAATTAATTCAGAATATCTAGCCTCTATTATTCCCTTTGTGAATTCATTAGGAACTAAAAGATATATTATCTCATTATCAACACTCAATGGTTTAATTACTTTCATCCATGTATTAAAGCTAACTTCTGTAAGTTCTTTCTGTATAGCCTTTAAGACTTCATTCCAAATAAACCCTAAATCTAAGTCTGTATTACTAGCATTATTTTTTCTCTTAAATATATCACTATCATTTAAAATTCTATGGGACGTTTTCTTTTGAATAATAGAAAGCCTAGAGCACAGCTCCTGAATCTCTCGCTCTTTATCATTTTCTACCTTCTTAAGTCTGTTATCCACGTTGTCAATTTGAGCCTTAACTTTTACTATTTCTTCAAGCAATGAATCTAGTTTTTCGTCCATGGCAAAACCCCCATTAACATTATTTTTAGCAAAAAAAGGACGAAGTTATTGTTATATTGTCAATACCTTCATCCCCTGCCACCTTTTATAATATACTTATTAGAATGGATAAAAATTTCTAAAAGAAAAAGAGCCTTATTAGTATCCTTATAGATTAACATCTATGTTCTTCCCTAAATGAGGGTTAATAGATTGCTCCATCATTTTGGTATTTTCCTGTACTATTTGTACAATATCATTCATTTGAGTTTTTCCAGTATCTATTGCCATTTTTAGGACAGATATGCTAGCTTGTTGTACTACTTTTGCTTGATTTAGCATGACTGACATTGCTGCTATGTCCATAATATCAAATCCTTTCGTTATTTCTATTGTCAGGGATATATCAGCGCCTCCAACCTCATCACTGCCTTGCAAAAGGTCAAAATGCTTTGAAATGGGACAAGGTTCCTATCTCTATATCTCCCCGTTTATTTAGTTATCAGTTTCTTTTTTTAATTCTATAATTTCTTCTATAGCTAAATCTGTAGCGTCTGCTATTTGTTCTATTGCTAAGCCTGCAAATAATAACTTTCTAGCTACATTTTTCTTTTCTTCTAATCTTCCTTTCTCTATTCCTTTCTCTATTCCTTTCTCTATTCCTTTCTCTATTCCTTTTTCTATTCCTCTTTCCTCTGCCTCTTCAAGATAAGTTGCCATATCATGTAAATAGGCTTCTCTTGCTTCATAAATCATCCTTTGTTCTTCACTTTGGCTCATTACCTCTAGTATTGATGTGGCTCTTTCTATTTCTGGGGTATTCTTAGATAGCATATCTAACACCTCCTTGTTTTCTGCATTTAAAAACATCATCCACTGTATTATTGGATCCTTTTCATCTATATATTGTATAAGTTTTTCTTTTTTCAATTTTGGTAGTTCTAAATAGTAGATTTCTAGTACATCTGTTAATTTATAACCTGTTTTATCCTCTGTTATGTGGAACTTTGAATATATTTGCTCTAAGGGTAGTATTATAAAATCTAGTATATTTATTGTTACAACTTTCTTTAATTTAGAAAAGCTATCTCCTTCTTTTATGCTTCCTGTATACATTTTACTCCAATAATATAGGGTTCTTTCTCCCATATATTTGGTATAGCTTAATTGTATTTCTATATCTATTTCTGTTTTATCTTTTAATCTTACTCTAACGTCTAGTATGCCCATTCTATCTTCTGAGAACTCCCTAGGTAATTCTGTATTTATTAGTTCTAACTCCTCGAATTTCTCAGGCTTTATTCGCATTATTGCACTTAAGAATGAAATTAGTAGGTCTTTATTTTTTTCATCCCCAAAGATACTCTTAAAAACAAAATCATTCTTTGGAGACATGATAAATCTGCCGTCTTTTGTCTTTACTTGCCTAATTCTTATATCTTTTCTCAATGTCTTCTCACCTCTATACTATTATATTACCATAATTTTAGATAATTGAAACTATTTAGGATGATTTTTATATAGAAAAAAGACCCTAATAAAGAGTCTTTACAAAGTGGAGCACAGGTTGAGAATGTTAACCGATATAAAATAATATCATTTCCACTTATATCACTCTGTTGTTAGGCTTATAATAACAAACTTTTGCTCCTTAGACTAGTGAATTGTTGCTATAGTATTCAACAAAATACAGAATCCTTTAGAACTTGCAAGGTTCTAAAGGATTCTCATATCTAATCTTCAAGTTCTTCTTTTAGCTTTTCTGCTTCTGCCCTTAAAAAATCTGTTGCTTTTGCTACTAATGCTATTTCTACTCCTTATTTGGGTAAGTTCCTAAAGTTGTTTCCTACAATCTGATATCCATATTTCCACCTAATTTTGGATTTACTGACATCTCCATTGCTTTAGTTGATTGCTGAAGCATCTCTGCCAGGTTAGCAGATTGTACCTGTGCAGAATTCATTGACAGCTTTAAAACTGCCAAGCTAGCCTGTTGTTGTATACTGGATTGGCTAATCATTGTTGACATTGCTGCTATGTCCATGTTATCAGCTCCTTTGATTGATTTATGTAAGATTTTAAATAAAACTATTTTATTACTGCTCTTCTTTAGTTACTGCAACTTCACCATATGATGTATCGACTAAGGTTCTTTCCATATTTAACCCCCTATTTGAATACATTCCTTCATAATACTTAAGATATTCACCTGATATAATTTCTTTTAACCATTCTCTATTATCTAAGTACCATTTAATAGTCTTGTCCATACCTTCTTTAAAAGCATAGGATGGACTCCATCCTAATTCCTTAGTTATTTTCGAGTTATCTATAGCATACCTTCTATCATGCCCAGGTCTATCTTTTACGTATTCAATTAAATCTTCTGATTTTCCTAAGGTTTTTATAATAAATTTAACTATTTCAATGTTAGTTTTTTCATTGTTCCCACCTATATTATAAACTTCTCCAATTTCACCCTTATGTAGTACTATATCTATGGCTGAACAATGGTCTTTAACATATAGCCAATCCCTTATTTGCTTACCATCTCCATATATGGGAAGGCGTTTATCTTGCAATGCATTATTTATCATAAGCGGAATTAACTTTTCTGGAAATTGATATGGTCCATAGTTATTAGAACAACGAGTGATATTTACAGGAAGTCCATAAGTTTCACAGTAAGCTCTTGCCAACATATCTGCCGAAGCTTTTGAAGCTGAATATGGACTATTAGGTGATATATTTGTTTTCTCAGTAAAATAACCCTCTGTTCCCAGTGTTCCGTATACTTCGTCAGTAGAAACCTGTATGTATTTAACTCCTTCCTTAAACTGTCTGCTGTATTTATCGTTAGGATATAGCTTCCAATAATTCTTAGCTGTATCTAACAATGCTTGAGTCCCTAAAACATTGGTCTCTAAAAAAATCTCAGGTTCTTCTATACTTCTATCCACATGTGATTCTGCTGCAAAATTGATTACTACATTGATATCAAATTCCCTAAATATTTTATCAAGTAAGCTTCTATCGCAGATATCACCTTTTATAAAGTGATATCTACTATCATCTGAAATATCGTCTAGATTTTTTAGATTTCCTGCATAGGTCAATAAATCTAAATTAACTATTTTATAATTATAATTTTCAAACATATACCTAATAAAATTTGATCCAATAAACCCTGCTCCACCTGTTACTAAAATATTCATATTATAATCCTCCAAAATGCTCAGAAACTAAATCTCCCCTGCAATACTCAACAAATACTTACCATACTCAGTTTTCTCGTATTCTCTTCCT
Organism: Firmicutes bacterium UBA3546; assembly: GCA_002376545.1. Lineage (GTDB taxonomy): Bacteria > Bacillota > Clostridia > Tissierellales > Proteiniboraceae > Proteiniborus. The sequence goes on from DFOH01000007.1 coordinate 63,202, forward strand.
AGAGATATCATCTCTTTTTTAGTTATCCACTTGTTTCTATATGCTATTTCTTCTAAACAGCTAATATAAAGGCCTGTCCTCTCTTGCATTGTCCTTACAAAGTTAGATGCATTTGCAAGACCTTCATATGTACCTGTGTCAAGCCATGCAAATCCTCTACCCAATAATTCAACCTTAAGTTTTCCTTCATTTAGATATTCTCTATTTAGGTCTGTAATTTCAAGCTCTCCACGTGTAGAAAATTTTAGGTTTTTAGCCAATTCTATTACACTATTATCATAATAATAAAGTCCAGGAACGGCATAACGAGATTTAGGTTTATCTGGTTTCTCTTCTATAGACAAGACATTATAATTTTTATCAAATTCAACAACACCAAACTCAGTAGGATTGGGTACATAATATCCAAAAATAACAGCACCTTCTTTTATTTGAGAAGCGTTAAGTAACTTACGCACAAAGCCTTGTCCATAAAAAATATTATCTCCTAATATAAGACAAACACTATCATCACCTATAAAATCTTCTCCAACTATAAATGCATCTGCCAGTCCCCTAGGTTTTTCTTGAATCTTGTATTCAAATCTCATACCTAAACTAGAGCCATCTCCTAGTAAAGCCTTATAAAAATCTATATATTCAGGATTTGAAATAATAAGGACTTCTTTGATGTTAGATAGCATTAATACTGACAATGGATAGTATATCATTGGTTTGTCGTATATAGGTAAAAGCTGTTTACTTATACCTTTTGTTATTGGATAGAGTCTTGAACCTGAGCCGCCTGCCAGAATTATACCCTTCAATTTTAATCAATCCCTCCATTAATATTTATCATATTCTTGTTCCTAGTGTCGTAAAACACAAAATCCATTTATCTTTAATTAATATTTCATTAATTCATTGAACTATGAAATCTTATTTTTCTTCAGTCATTAATAACTTCGTCATATCACTCCTGTTAGTCTCCAATAAAAGATTTATCATAATTATTTATTAGGATTTTATAGTTTACTTTATTGAGATTCATTTTCTAATAAAATATTTATTAGTTCTCTATATATTTCCGTCCATCTTCATCTAATATAACAATTTATTACATAGTTACAACTTAAAAGTTTTTAAAATTAGTTGAAACTCCTTTAAGTTGCTCTCTGTAAAATTTACAGCCATATTTCTATTATGATACGATTCATCAATTGTTACATTTCTAAATATTTTAAACTCAGAAAAATTTGTCAAGTCTATATCTCCCATGTCCATATTTTCAATTTCTAAGAGATATTCACACTTATTATTTGAATTTAAAAAATAATCTAAATAAAAATTCTCTTTTATAGATCTTCTCTTTGCTATGAATGGTTTCATATATAAAGTTGAAATATCTAAGTTTTTTATATCTAAATAATGAATTGTCTTTTCCGAAGAATACAAATCATTCCTTTGTTTTTCAACTCTAACAAACTTTGTTTTCAAATTTAATATATCAAATATTATTTTCAATTTATTTTCATAGGCACCAGTAATGTTATCTTCATACCACTGATAAATAATAAATTCTTTTTCCCATAAACTAGTTTTGTTAACTGAGTGGATAAGAAATTTTTGTTCTGCCTCTCTTACTTTAGAAACCTTCATGGCTCACCTCTTGAATAAGTTTTTATTTAAATATTTATTGACATATAGGTTGCTAATTTTATCATTCTGATGAATAACACAGAAAATAAAGTCAGCATTTGTTTTAAATCTCCCAGTTTTCGCTGGAGAAAGCAAATTATAGATAACGACATTATCTCCTAAAAGATCATTTAAAACCTGCTTACAATTAGACTTTTCATAATCTATCGGTTGTCCAGATAGATTATAGACATAATCCATAACAAATTTAGAGTTTGGAAGTTTAGCTTGACCTACTTTATTTCCAATAATCAAATTTATATATTCATTTGTAATATTATAATTAAATAAATGCTGGATAAAAGTTTTATAATAAATACCTCCACCAACACCTAAGTCCATTTCTATCATATCGATATTTTCTTCTCCAACAATAATATCTGCTTTGATAATAATATCTTTCAATTTAAGTTTAGCAATCATATTTGTTACATAATCTTTAATTTGAATCATATGATCTTCAACATAGCTCAATCTTCCCAGTAAGAAAGATTCATGAAAAGATTGACGTCTTATAGGGGCAAGCAATTTGAGCTCATTGTTTTGTACTATTAAGAGCATCCTATATTCTTCCCCTTTTCGGAATTCTTGAATAATGTCAGTATTTGATATAACATTCTCATGAATCAATTTTCTTAATTCATTTAGATTAACTTTGCAAACTCCTGCACTTCCTCTTCCTATTGAAGGTTTCACAATAAAATCATGGATTCCATCAGCTAATGAAGTCGTTTTTATAAGTTGTGACACTTTAAAAGTTTTTATGGAATTCAAATTATATTTTTGATAAATTTTTTGTTGTAAAAATTTGTCCATTCCCGCAGACAAAGACTTAGGAATACTTGTAGGCAATTTAAAAGTGCGAGAGATTTCATGCAGCGTATTGATAGCTTTCCCTCCAGCAAATGATCCTACTGCAGATACTTCTTCTGGTAATCGTCTTAACCAATCAATAGCTGCTATGTAATTACTTGTATCAATTTCTTCAAAATAATCACAAAGTTTTATAGCTCTATCATCATTTTTCCCTTTTCCAAAAGCAGCTACTTTATAACCTCTTTCTTTCAAAGCATAAATAAAAGGATATTGCGAATATCCAGCACCAACTGAAACAGCTAATTTCTTTGCTCTGATTTGTGGAATACTACCCCTAATTTCTTCCATAGTGAGAATCTCCTTTAATAATTGATACTTCTTGTGAAAATATATCTTTAGTATCTTCTCTTAAATATATATCATTTAATAAAAATTTTGAAAACTCATTTCCAAATGAATCTATATCTTCAATATGAAATACTACCTCTCCAAATTCACATAATGATTCTAATATACCTCCAAACCAGAAATACCTTTTGTTAGTTTTAGAAATAAAGTGCTTGTCCATGCTAATATTAAAACCCCAATCTTTAACAAATAACTCAAAAAAATCACAGCCACAATCTACAAATAATTGTGAAGGTCCCCACAATCTAGGATTAGCTTCAATCATAAAATATTCTCCATCGAAATATTTCACTTCAACCATTACAAGGCCTATAAAATTAATATTTCTAAATAAACCTACATACTTATTTGATATTTCTTTTTCATGAATGTTAGATGGTATAGCTGCAATAATTGATTTACCATTGCCTTGTTGCAATAAATTTTTTTGTGAGAAAGACCTATAAGTTCCATCCTTACAAAAGTAGTACAATAAATAATAAGACTCTCCTTGAATGTATTCCTGAATATAAAAATCATCAAGATTACTATTATCTATAAATTTGCTTAATTCTATTTCACTTTTAATTATCTGTGGAGAAATTATTCTATCATCACTTGTAAAATACTTCTTAGACTTTATAACAATAGGTAATTTAAATTTCTCATTAGCTCTAAATTCCTTAGGCACCCTTATTCTATTGTCTATGCATAAGTTTGTGAAACTATATTTATCAGAAACCAAATTATATATACTTTGGTCAATTAAAGGAACAATGAATTTTAATTTTTCTAATTCCTTTCTGTAATTTAATAAAAACCTATTTAATGCCTCGGAACTTGGAAGAATCATATATTCATCAAAATTTTCTTCATTTTTTAATTTTAATAACAGATTCCTGATGTAAAAAAAGTCTAATTCAATGTTCTCCCTAGTATACTTTACATACTTTTTATAATTAGTTTTTAATATGTTATCATTTTTAGACTTTGCTACAATAATTATTGGAATGCTATGTTCTTGTGCTACTCTACAAAAAGATATGATGGCCCTTTGATTATATCCTGAAAAAATGACTATAGCTTTCTTAGACATTATTTTTCCCTTCCTTCATAACTAAAATTTTTCTAGTGTTTTTCTATTACTAAATACATTTTCGCAATCAATTTAATTTAACAGAGAAACAATCTTTAAAATATCCTCCTTGCTTAAATCATGGCTCATGGGTAAACACATTATCCTTTTAGAGATATCATTAGAATTTCTAATGTCCTCACTTTCTAAAAAATTCAAGTTATCTAATGAAGGAAAAAAATATCTTCTAGGATAGATATTATGTTTACCAAGTTCATTTCTAACTTTTAATAAAGTTTCTTCAGATTCAAATATTACAGGAAAATAAGCATAGTTTCGTGAACAATTTTCATTGTGTATCTGTAACTGTAATTCCTTTGGTACATTATTTATATAAAAATTATGAACTTTCTCTCTACTTTCAATAATTTTGCCTACATCGTCAAGAACACACAATCCCATAGCAGCTTGAAATTCATTCATCTTTGCATTTATTCCTAGACAATCAACGTCTCCTTTTTCATTAATCCCAAAATTAATCATTTTTTTTGCCTTTCTATATAATTCATCATCATTAATAATAAGAGCACCACCCTCAATTGTATGAAAAACTTTTGTCGCATGAAAGCTTAAAATCGATATATCTCCATAACTTAGGATGTTTTTTCCTTTGTATTTTATTCCAAAAGCATGGGCCGCATCATATATAACTTTTAAATTATACTTGTGTGCTATTTCAGATATTTCTTCTACATCACATCCATTACCAAAAACATGTACTGGTACAATAGCAGATGTTTTATTATTTATCTTTTTTTCTATCTCTCCTACATCTATATTTAAGGTTTTCTTGTTTATATCAGCAAATATCGGTTTTAATCCTTCCCATACTAAACTACTTGTAGTAGCCACAAAGCTAAATGGAGTAGTAATTATCTCCCCTTTCAGTTCAAGTAGCTTATAAGCTACTTGAAGTGCTAAAGTACCGTTAGATACTAGTAATAGATTCTTAACCTCTAAATATTCCGCTAATTTTTTTTCTAACTTTCGAACCATTTCTCCATCATTTGTAAGCTGTCCATTGTCAAATATTTTATTAATATATCTTTTATATTTATCTATCTCAGGTAAATATGTTTTAGTAACCTTGATTTCCTTATTAAAATCTTTATCAAGATTCCTTAATAATCTAGGCAACCTAAGCATAAAATGTCTAAAATCAAATTTCTCAGAAGCTATTTCTTGACCAGTTAATGCAATCTGCTCTAATCTATCTAAATTGCTTAAATGCAATTCTATACTATTTATCATGTCGTCTAAGTTGTTGAAATCATAAAGAATGAGATGAGTTCCATTAACAAAGTTAGATTTGGAAAACTCATTCCTTTCTGTAACAGCAGCAGCTCCATTAATCATTGCTGAAGCTATTCTTTCTGTAATTCCATTATTAATATGGCCTGTCATATTTACTACAATTTTACTTTCATTAAATAAATCTAATAGTTCTTGATAAGACACTCTATCTTTTACTATAAATTTCCTAGACTTGTTAAGTTTATTATAAATATCAGCATTACCAATACAGACTACATCCAAGTTAGATTCTCCTAACTTTTTGACAATTTCATATCTTTTGTAATATCTGATATACCTCTCAACTATCGAATGAATATATGCTCGATAATTAATATCCCTATTGTTTATCTCGTATTTCACCATTAATCTAGTCATTTCATCATCAATATTAATTAATCCATCACTGATTATCGCCATTTCTGTTAACTGCTCAACAAGATTTTTGCTCATATCATCAAGAGAACCCCATGTCTTTCTAATTTTACTTGGTTCAATCAATGTTCCAGCAAATAATATATCAATTTTTCTATGATTAAATGCTATATTCTTGTAATTTTTACTTTTATATCCTACAGAATATTTCATCATAATATTTTTATCCGGGAAATGTTTCTTAAAATACTTAATATTTTCTTTATCTATACATGTAAATAATGTTTTCACTGGCGATGATATCACTCTGTTCAACTGATTTACAGGATGATCCCCAAGTCCTCCTAAAAATGGAATATTTAAAGCATCATAAAAATTACGTCCATCTGTCAACTTGAGCTCTACTCCAATACAGTTAGCTGAATAAATAAAATAGGGCTTTTGCTGAACAAGTTTGTTTTCTATTACTGATGAGTTGTCTTTCAACAAATCAATAATATCTACTTCAAAACCAAGCTCTTTATAAAAAACCGTTCTGTAATCCGTTGTGATTCTAAGAACATCATATTGTGATTGTCCTTTTATGAAGACTATTCTTTTGTTAAATTTATTAAGCTTTATACTTTCTATGTTTTTTTTGTCAGCAAAAACAAAATTGTATTCATAACTGTCATAGTAATATCTCTTAACAACTATATTTTTTGCAGATCTTCTGTTGAAATCAAAATAGATGAACTGTCGAAAATATTTCGGATCAAAATATATAGGTAAAACAGTATTGTTTTTTTGAGTTAGATATATTTTGCCTTCTATTGACTCTGACTCAATATTATTAAATTCAAATAAGTTAAAGTAAAACCCATAATGTCTATCATCAAAATCAAAATAATTATTTTCTTCTTCATCAATAAAATAAATGAAATCATCAACAATAGAATTGTAGCATCTGTACCATGCAAATATTAAATCTCTCAGGTTTGATAAAATCACTATCTTATTAACATTATTATGTTGTTTTTTATAATACTCAACAATATCTGGTAGTTGGCTAAAGTCAAAATCCGTACCTCTTATGTTATCGTAAAGATACATCTTATACTCTCTTTTATCAAATTCATCGATAATTTTATTAAAACCTTCTATATCTTTTAGATTGTTTAGAAAAACTAATAGAATATTATTCACTACATTAACCTCCATTGTTAATACTAAAAAGCCAAATACTAACGTGAAATAATAACTTTACAATATATATGACTACACTTAAATAACTAATGCTGATTATTTGTGATACTTTATATCAATTCACAAAAATAATTTTTCCTTATTATGACATATAAGTCAATACTATTTGTTTTTTAATGTTTTCATCAGATTATCTGCAATAAAAAAGTCAAATTCATCATCAATATCAATTGACTTTTTCTTGTCCATTATATAGGCATAGCTCTTTTCATTATACAAATCTCCACCACTTAGATAATATTCCACCTCGCAAAGATAAATTGCTCCATTTAATCTATAATATTTAGGCAGTTCTTGTCTTCTTGTCTTTAGACCTTTAGCTAAAAATTCATTTAGGGACAATGTTTCATCTAACGTATTCATATATAATGGTGAATGTTCTGCCTCACATACACTTATAACTGAGGTAGCATCTTTTTCAAATAATAATTTTACTGCTTCTATTATATCTTCTGATTGTCTTAACGGTGATGTAGGTTGTAATATCATGAAATAATCATAATTAAAATCAGATTGTTTTAATTTATTTAATGTATAAACAATTACATCATTTGTTGTTACTTCATCAGAAGCTAAATAATTTGGTCTCAAAAAAGGAACTGATGCACCATATGTTTTGGCGACATCTGCGTAGATTTGTGAATCAGTAGATACTACTACATCATCAAATATATCACTTTTGATTGCTGCTTCTATTGTATATGCAATCATTGGTTTACCATTTAATTCTTTTACATTTTTATCTTTTAAACCTTTTGAGCCACTTCTGGCTGGGATAATAGCTATAAATTTTTTATTGTTATACATATATTTTTCACCTTTTATAAATCATAAAATATTTTCTTTAATTCAATTTCTCTATCTAGAAAAGCCTTTAATATAGATAATATTTTTTCTGTAACTCTTCCATTTCCATAAGGATTTTCACTATTTTTAATATTTTCTTTAAAGCTATCTGATAGCCCTAATTCAATCGCTTCATATATTTCTATTCCTAATGGTTTACAGTTTATTACAGTTTCTCCTTGTAGCCTACCTTTTTGTCTGTCGCCAATATTTATTGTTGGTATATTAAATGATGGTGCTTCTATAATACCACTTGATGAGTTCCCTATGACCAAATCGACATTCCTCATTGCTGATAGATATCTTAGTTGTCCCATTGAAGTAAATGATACTGCTCTATTCTTATTCTTCTCTACATACTTATCTATCATAGAGTTTATGATTCTTCCGTCTGTATCAGAGTTTGACTTTGTAAATATGATTTTCAGATCAATAAATCTATCTAATGCATTTAACAACTCTTGAAACTGTTCCTTGGATGTGCTTTCTTCGAGGGTCACAGGGTGAAATGTAACTAATGCATTCCTATCACCAAATTCAAATTTCAAATCTTCTTCTAATTGGTTTTTATCCAGTAGTTTTAATCGCTTTATATTCTCTATTCCAATGGCCCCAACACAAAATACCCTATCTGGACTTTCACCAAGTTGAATCATTCTTTTTCTATATTCTTCTGTACTGGCAAAATGTAAATAACTCATTTTAGTTATGGAATGTCTAAAAGCTTCGTCCAATACTCCTTCGGTAGTTTCTCCGCCATGTAAATGCGCTATAGGTATCCTTGCCACAGTTGCTGCACTGGCAGCAGCAAAAATTTCATATCTGTCTCCTAGTACAACTATCATATCTGGACTTAATCTCTCATATGCATCTGCAAATCCAATCACAGCTAATCCCATTGACTTAGATATCCCAATTGGTGTGTCAGAACTTAACAACATTTCTATTTTTTCATCTATTGTAAAACCATCTAATTCTATCTCTTTATAAGTAAGTCCAAATTCTGGTGATAAATGCATACCTGTTGCTATTAATTGCAACTCTAATTCTTCATCCTCATTGATTCTCTTAATTAGCGGTTTTAACAGCCCATATTCTGCTCTTGTTCCTGTGATAACACATATTTTTTTCATATTTCTATCAACTCATCTTCACTAAAATCTTTTTTTGCTGTCTTCGCTATGATTTCATCCCATCTCATTGGAGATATTCCATTTCCTGGTCTTTTAATAGCAAGATTATCTTCTACAAATATTTCACCTTTTTTAATATCCTTCCCTGCTACTATACTTTTTCTAGCTATGTTTATATTTTTTGATTCAGACTCAGTAAGTTTTTTAATCCCATCTCCTAGAGCTTGTTCGATATTTCTGATGTATCTAATCATCTCTTTAAGTTCATCTGGCTCCAAACTAGCTCTATGGTCTGGCCCTTCCATAGCTTTATCAAGAGTAAAATGTTTTTCTATGACTGTAGCACCTAATGCTACAGCCGCTATTGGTACTTCTATTCCTAATGTATGGTCTGAATAACCGACTTTTACCTTAAATGCAGCTTTTATTGTATTCATAGCTAACAAGTTAACGTCTTCTATAGGTGTGGGATACTCTGTATTACAATGTAACACAGTTATATCTGTAGTTCCACTATTTCTAAGTACTTTCAAAGCGTTTTCTATATCTCCAAGCGTTGACATTCCAGTAGAAAGAAGTACCTTTTTCTTTAGTAAACCAATCTTTCGTAAATAAGGCAAATTAGTAATTTCACCAGAAGGTATCTTAAATATTTCAAGGTTTAGATTATCTAATAAATCTATACTCTCTAAATCAAAAGGTGACGATAAAAACATAATGTTTTTTGTATTACAATAATTCATTAATTCCAGATGCTTGTCATAATCTAATTCTAATTTTTTTATCATTTGGAACTGGTTTTCTTCATTTCCTGTAGCTTTTTCTTGATATTCAGCTTTTCTAGCATTTTTTGTAACAAGTTTCTCTGCTTTAAAGCTTTGAAATTTTACTGCATCAGCACCTGCAGCACTAGCTTTATCAATTAATTGTTTAGCTAATTCTATACTTCCATTATGATTTACTCCTGCCTCTGCTATAATAAAAACTTTATTCATACTGCACCTCCCTGCAGGGATTACCATATGCTTTCCTATTGCTATCTATATTTTTTACTACAACACTACCAGCACCTACTATTGTATTTTCGCCAATATTAATATTTTGAATTAGTGTTGAATTTGCTCCTATATGAGAATTTCTACCTACAGTTATACTGCCACTTAAAGTAGCGCCTGGAGCTATATGACAAAAATCCCCTATGCTACAATCATGCTCTATTATAACTCCTGTATTAATTACACAATTATTGCCTATTACAACTTCAGAATTTATTATTGCACCTTTGCCAATAAAATTTCCATGCCCTATTTGAATCTTTTCTGATATGATTGCTGTACTATCAATAATATTAGGAAAAATGTATCCAATGTCTAAGGCAATAGAATATAGCTTTCTTCTTAAAGCAACGTCGCCAATACTACCTACAGTTAAAAATACATGCTTAACTCCATTTTTATAATAATATTCTAATTGGTCATCTGTTCCAATTACCTTTACACCAAGTATTTCAGTTCCTACCTTATCCGGCAAATCTAATATACCAATAATATTATGTTCATCAGATTTGTTTATGGAATCAATCACACTTTTACAATGGCCTCCACCACCAATTAGAAGAATATCTTTCATTATTTTATTCCTAGCCTTTCTAACATAATTTCCATCTCTTTAAATTGGCCCATATCAAGCCAAGAGCCTTCGCTAATAGGGTATACTCCTATTTTTTCACCTTTTTTAATATAATTATTAATTAATTCAGTTATATGAAAAAACTTATCTTCTGGAATATCATTAAGAACTTCCGATTCCAAAATATACATTCCTGTATTGACTAAAAAATCATATTCAGGCTTTTCTTCCATCTTCTTAACATTACTATCTCCATTTATGTGAATAACTCCATAGGGAATTATATAGTGTTTAAGTGAACTGACTAAAGTAATTTTAGCTCCAATATCTTTATGATACTTCAACATGTCTGAATAATTTCCTTCAATTAAAATGTCACAATTGCTAAGGAAAAATGTATCTTTTACTTTATCTTTTAATAAATATAAACTTCCTGCTGTACCTAGTGGTTTTTCTTCATCTATATAGCTTAAATTATATTTTTTTTCGAATTCATTAAAATATGCCTTTATCATATTTTTTTTATAATTAACGGTCATATAAAAATCCTTACAGCCGTAATCAATAAATCTATTTATTATTCGCTCAACTATTGGAGTATCTCCTATAGGTATGAGTGGTTTAGGAAGTATTTTTGTATATGGATCAAGCCTAGCACCCTTTCCTCCAGCCATTATAACCACAGGATTATTCATCTTAGTATAGTTAAATCTTCTATTAAAATTATCATTCCAAAAAATAATATCAATAACTTCCTTCTTCTCATTTAAAACAGGTATTGCCTCAATACTATATTCCTTGAGAATCCTTTTAGCATTTTTTATATCTTCTTTAAAAATAAACTTAGGATTTTTCGCCATTATTATATTAACTTGTTCCTTTAGATTGCCATTTTTAAGTATCCATCTTCTAATATCTCCGTCTGTAATAACTCCGACTAATATATTGTTTTCAATAACTAAAAGTATTTTTTTTGCTGTTTCGTCTAGCCTTTTAATTGCATCTTTAATTTGCATTTCTTTATTTATAAACAATTCCTGTAAGTTCAAAGGGATACCCCCTACTTTTTCAATTCTTTTAAAATATCACAGATATATTTAACATCATCCTTGCTAAGGTTTGTACTGCATGGAATATTCAATATTCTATCTATGTAATAGTTTGCTTTTTCAATCCTGTATGTTTCATTATTCTTATAAGGCTTTTGCTCATGAATCAATCCCCATATGGGCCTTGTTTGAATATTATTTTCTTTTAGTTTCTTTAACAGATTGTCCTTGTCCGTGCCAAATATATATCCATCAATTATTAATGAATAAAACCAGTGATTTGCTCTTGCAAAATTATTAAAATTTAAGATTGATAATCCTTCAATCTTATCAATCTCCTGATTATATAAAATGTAATTATCTATTTTAATCTTAATAAATTTCTCTAATTGCTCTAGCTGAGCAACACCTAAAGCTGCTTGTAAATTTGTCATCCTATAGTTAAATCCAATTTCATCATGTATATAATATAATTCATCGTCTTTTGCCTGAGTGGATAGGTATTTAGCCTTATCAGATAATTTGATATCTTTAGCTACTAGCATACCTCCACCACCAGTAGTGATTATTTTATTTCCATTAAATGAATATACTCCGAAATCACCTATAGTTCCAGCAAATTTTCCTTTATACCTTCCCTTAGTATAGTATGTCCCTAAAGCTTCTGTAGAATCTTCTACTACTTTTAGATTATATTTTTCAGCTATGAGCATGAGTCTTTCCATATCGGTCATATTGCCAAATACATGAACTATTACTACAGCCTTGATAATTTTTTTAGTTTTATTATTAGTCAAGCCTTTTTGTGTTAAAGTACACTCTGTTTCGCAAAACTCTTCTAATTTATCCAAGTCCATATTTAATGTATCATCACAATCCATAAATATAGGTTCTGCTCCTAAATATCTGACTGGGTTAACAGCCGCAATAAATGTTAATGTAGGTACTATTACTTCATCATCATAATCTACACCAGAAAGCTTTAAAGCCAGATGTAATCCTGCTGTTCCACTTTGACATGCAACGGCTTTTTCTACTTCAAGATATTTAGCCATATTTTTCTCAAAATCATTTATATAGCTTCCACCAGTTGATATCCATTCGGCTTCTACTGCTTTTGTCACATATTCTAATTCTCTACCTTTAAAATTTGGTACAGATAATGGAATGAATTTGCTCATTTTTAGCATCTCCTATATATTGTATATGTCAATTTTATATTTATCTAAATTGTTCCTTATCCACTCAATTGTTTCTGCTAGCCCTGTTTGTAAAGTATACTTAGGTTCCCAATTTGTCAATTGCTTTATCTTTTCATTTGAACCCAATAATCTATTTACTTCACTTTTTTCTGGCCTTAGTCTTTGTTCTTCACATACTATCTTTGCATTAGGATTTATTTGATCAATTAGCTCCTGAGCTAATTCGCCAATGGATATTTCCCGTTGTGTTGCTATATTTATTTCTTCTCCTATTGTGTTATTTGATTTAGCTATTTCTATAAAGCCTTGAACGGTGTCTTTAACATAGTTGAAATCTCTCGTAGGGGTAATTGAGCCTAATTTTATTTCTTTTTTTCCTGCTAACAGCTGTGTAATTATAGTAGGTATAACTGCCCTAGCAGATTGTCTAGGACCATATGTATTGAAAGGTCTTACTATAGTAATAGGCATATCAAAGCTTCTATAGAAAGATTCTGCTATCCTGTCTGCACCAATCTTTGTAGCGGAGTATGGAGACTGTCCTTGAAACGGATGTCTTTCATCTATTGGGACATATTGAGCTGTACCATATACCTCTGACGTTGATGTTACAAGTACTCTCTTAGTATTTAAGTCTCTAGCAGCTTGTAAAACATTTAATGTACCTTTGATATTCGTATCAACATATGAATCTGGAGAATGGTAGCTAAATGGTATGGCTATAAGCGCTGCTAAATGATAAACCTCTTCGATTCCTTTCATAGACGCCTTAACTCCATTTGGATCTCTTATATCACCTGTGAACACTTCTATTTCTTTTAAAATCTCTTTAGGAAGTGTATCTAGCCAACCCCATGAGTTAAATGAGTTATAGTATACAAACGCTTTAACCTTGTGTCCTTCGAGTAGTAATGCTTCTACTAAATGGCTGCCTATAAATCCATCTGCTCCTGTTACCAAAACTGAAGCCATATCTACACCTCCTGATTTTAAACAATTATTTATTATATTCAAAACTAGTTGTCTGATTTAAAACTATCTACAGCTTTCTTCATCTCAGTATATACATCATAAATAGCTTCTATATCCTCTTTACACTTGTCCATAAACTGTCTAAAGCTATTTGAAATTCGTTCACCTTTTAAAACCTTATCTTTTTCTTCGTTCAAGCTATCTATGCTATCTGCTAAAGCTTTATAGCTTACTCTGTTCATAGGTAAAATAAAAGTTTGAAAAAACTTGTTTTTCTCTACCTTACGTAAAACTAGATCTAGTTTTACATACATTTTTTTAGCTTGGTTATAATTTCTGTCCTTAATAAATGTTTCTATACTATCTAAAATCTTACAGTATTCCTTTATTATCCTATTTGCTTCCTTATATTCCTTATCCATTTTTTTAGATTGAGAAAGTAGATGTTCTTTATCATAACTTATTTTTTTGCAGTCCGGCCACTTATCCTCTACTATACTTTCATTAAGATATTTTTCTATTACTTCTTCTAGTTCTATAAACATAGTTCCTTCTATATATGCACCATTTCTAGTAGTATTTATCACCTTAGTGTTCTCAAAGCTTCCTATATATAGTTCCATTTGCTGCCTCATTCTATTGAAGCCTTCATCTGTCAGTACTTCACTACCATATACATCTTTTATCCAGATACCTTTTTTGATTTCTTCTTCAGTTACATCAGTACTATAATCAATCCCTTCAGAATGTCTTTTTTTATCTCGGTAAGCTAAGTTTTGACCTACAAGTATTATAGTACTAAAGCCTAATTTATATAAAAGCTGCAATGTAATTACAGCAATAGATGGAGCATCGGATACAAAATCTATACTCGTATTTTCTTTAGCTTTTAAATAATAAGCTGCCACAGTATCCTGACTGGTTAACATATGATATTTGTCGCCTTTATAATTTTCTAATGTCTCATATCCTACACTTGAACCAAATATCATAGGTATATCCGATATATCCATTTCCTTAACCTTTTTAAATACTATTTGATTTCTTTCTGTAGGGTCATATGTACAAGCCGCATCAGGATATATTCTGTTATGAATTAAAGTATTTATAGCCGAACCTACGCTAAATACATAAGCTAATTTATTTTCTTTAATATATCGTATATTTTCTATTTCTTCGTTTAATGAAGGTCCCGCTGCAACTAGCAAAGCAGTTTTCCCTATAAACTGTCCTTTTCTCTCTATAAATATATTAGGTGTAGACAAAACTTCTTTAAAATTTTTCATGCTATTTAGAATCCAGCGTTTTTGAAAAGCATATTCTGTTAAGGTCCCAGTTTTTTTGTTTTTAGCTACTTCTCTGTAAATATCTAAAAAATTTTTATAGTCTTTCTCAAATAAATTTTTATACTGAGGAAATACAATCATAACAGCTTTCCCAGTAGATTTACTTAAGTATTCATTTAGGAAACTATATATGGATTCTTTATTTGTTCCAGTAGCCATCCCCTTTAGTTTCTTTGATGGAAGACTTTTTATCTCTTTATTAGATAAATAAGCACATAATATTTCGGGTATAGGTTCATATATATAGTAGTTCACATCTGTATGCTTTTCTAAAAACACATCTATATGGTAGCCTAATCCCGTACCATAAAATATTACACTACTATTTGGCTTAATATCCTTATATTGTTCTATAATCGCTTCTGCTTCTCTAATAGGGTCATATTTACTGTGTAAATATATGCTTTTATCTTCTTTTTTTATTAATAAGGTTTTATGTCCGCTTTTTGCATCTTCTATTTTAATAAACTCTTCGTCTATATTATCCTCTATTTCTTTTAATTTCGACAGAGTTGTAGGAAAAACCTCTTTCAATATTACTATGTTGTCAACTAATAGCATACTAGTTATCCCCCTTAGAGACCAATCCTTCTAGTTTTTCTCTCATATTTTCAAATAAAGGGTTAATCTCATATGATAAAATATCTGCCATAGAAACCGTATCTTGATTTCCCATTATTTCTTCCAATTCTACAAGTTGTTCTTGTAATGAATATATTTCTTTAGCATAGTTATTCCATTGTTCATAGCTAGATACTATATCTTTCAATCTTTCGTTTATGTCTATAGAAATAAATGAATCTATAATCCACTCAATACCTTCTAAAAGGTCTGAAAACTTATCCCAAGATTGCTTAGTTGGAGTTTTATAGAACTCATTAGAAAGTATATTTATCTCTGGTATAGCTCTATTTAAATAATCTATAGTTGTAACCATTATGTTTTCTGCTAATTCCTTAAGTGTACTGGATACTACCTTAACTTCTCTTATATTTCTAATATTATCTAGAAAATAATCATTGTAATCTTCGTATATTTCTAAGTCATCTATTACTAAATGACTAAAATAATAATCTGACTTTTCTAAGATACTATCTATTTCTTGAAATAAGCCGTCTATATTGCTCTTATCGTTGCCATATTCTAATACCTTATCTAATATGTAAATCTTCATCTTATACCTCCAATTTTGTTGTCTTTTAGACAATCTTCTTCAAATGTTATCGACAAAAAGCAAGGAAACTTAAATCCATAAGTACAAAAAGAGCTAGGGAATTTTTCCCTAACTCTAATGTTGCAAAATTTTATTCAACTATCTTAATAATTGAAGTACTCCCTGAGGAGCTTGGTTTGCCTGCGCTAGCATGGCCTGAGCTGCTTGTTGTAGAATGTTTTGCTTAGTGAATTCTACCATTTCTTTGGCCATATCTGTATCTCTTATTCTTGATTCTGCTGATTGTAGGTTTTCTGCAGCGTTATCTAAGTTCTTGATTGTATATTCAAGTCTGTTTTGATTAGCACCTAATCTAGAACGTAAACTAGAAACTTGGCTTATAGCATCATCTACCATTTTAAGTTCAGCATCAATAGAACCTGAAGCTGTTAACGCTGTAACATCTAGATCAGCCACTCCTAAATCAGTAGCTGACACGCCATTACCCCCTGATGTTTGTATAGATAACTTCAATGTTTGTCCACTGTTAGCACCTATTTGGAAAACTCCTACTCCACTTTCAAAGCTTCCATCAAGAAGTTTTTTGCCATTAAACTCAGTACGATCTGCTATACCACTTAATTCTGCATTCAATTCTTTTATTTCATCTTGGATTGCTTGAATATCCTCATCTTCTAATGTTCCTGCATTACCAGCCTTAACTACTAGCTCTCTCATTCTCTTAAGAATGTTATGAGTTTCAGTTAGAGCGCCCTCAGCTGTTTGAATCAAAGATATAGCATCTTGTGAGTTAGCTGATGCTTGTTGAAGACCTCTGATTTGGTTTCTCATTTTTTCAGAGATTGATAGACCAGCTGCGTCATCTCCTGCTCTGTTGATTTTTAATCCTGACGATAATTTTTCCATTGATTTTGCTTGGTATCCACCAGTGATACCTAATTGTCTGTGTGTGTTAACAGCTTGTAAGTTATTAGCTATTCTCATTTAATATTCCTCCTTGAATTATGTTTTTGCTTTGGCATCCTTGCCAAGATTGTGTTAACTCTGGCCAGAGTTATAAGCTTTTAATTTTGTCTTCAATCTATTTATCGGACAAACAGTTCAAAAACTTTAGCATTTTACTAATTATTTTTTTCTGGCTTAATTTTATTTATTTTTAGCGGGATAGTTAATATAAATTCAGTATACTTACCTTCTTCACTTTCGCATATTATACTTCCCTGCAGCCTTTGGGTTACTAAATTGTATACTATATTTAGTCCTAGCCCAGTTCCACCTTTTCCTCTTGCTGTGGTGAAGAAGGGTTCGAAGATTTTTTTTAGGTTTTTCTTGCTTATGCCCTTACCGTAATCTTTGTATCGGATAATAACATCTGTAGAAGTTGTATCTATAGATATATCTATCTTTCCCTTTTCATGTTCATCATAGCCGTAGGCAATAGTGTTCATTATGAAGTTCGTAAGTATATGTGCTATGTCCCCTGGATAAGTTAAAACTTCTATATCATTTGGTGCATATAATTCTATGGATATTTGAGTTTTCTTAAGCTCTGGTCTTAGACTTAAAATAAGATCCTCAATATACTTTCTTAAATTTATAAACTGTATATCTCCGCTAAACTGATCAACTGCTATTTGCTTAAAGCTTTTAATTAACTTAGATGCACGCTCAATATTAGATTGGATAATACTGCTAATGTCCGAAGTATTTAATAGGTATGTTTCAAGCTCAGTCTTTTTCAGTTCATTATTTTTGAGCTTTTTTATAATTTCTGTTGTATTTTCAACTAAACATGTGACGCCTGTTAAGGTTATCCCAATAGGGGTATTTATCTCATGAGCTACTCCTCCAACTAAATCTCCTAATGCACTTATTTTTTCTCTTTCTATGAGATGCTTTTGAGTTTTTCTTAGTAGGACTAGTATTTTCTTTAGCTTGTCATTAGATTTTTTGAGCTCTAAGGTTCTTTCTTCTATCCTGGTTTCAAGATTTGTGTTTAAATCCTTTATTTCATTTGTTTTTACTATCAGGTCCTTCTCTATCATTTTTCTTCTCGATATATTATGCGATAAAGCTATTATTATAATTATTAAAAAAATTAGAAAGCTAACTATTATATTTACTAGAGCTTTATTTCCCTCATAAAAGGAGAGCGGTTTATTTAGGATGATTGAAGCTTTAGGTAGGCTGAGTTCTGCAATATTAAATTCCTTTAGCTTCTCAAAATCAAAGATGTATTTATTGGGGCTTTTTTCTATAATAGGTATATCCTGTGAATTTTCTCCTTCTAATATTTTATCAGTTAATTCTGCTGCTTTTTCTCCCTGATAGAATCCACTGGCAACATATCCACCTACTGAACCGCTTCCTATATAGAAATCCCAGGTTCCATATAATGGAGCCTTAGTATTTTCAGATATAATCTTTGCTACATCTTGAAAGCTAAAGATATTACCTTCACTATCTTTTGTGTAGGAAAGAGCTAATATGATAGTCTCTTCTCCCATTTTGCTAACCTTTTCTATTATTTCACTCATAGAAAGGTCTGTAGAATATTGAAAATTTACATAATCATATTGGTGGCTTAATGCTTCCGCTTCAGCTCTATTGTTTTTTCCAGTCTCGTTACTATCACTGATTACAAATATGTTTTTAGCTTCTTTATGAAATGATAGAGCTAGTTCTATATTCTCTTTAATATCTATGGTTTCCATAACACCGGTAGCATTTTTAGATAGATTTTCTGGAATCTCTGCTGTATTTACACCGCAAAAAACTATAGGTGTGTCTTGAAATATTTCTGTGCCAAATCTATTTATAAAATCTAATGCATTTACATCTGATGTTATAATAGCATCAAATGAGTAATTCTCAAACTTATATTCAAATAAATCCTTTAATTTTAAGTAATAGTCTTCATCATAAATTCTCTTTGTATCCATATACTCCGCGTAAATATTAGCTTTGTCACGTAAAACAGATTCGATTCCTATAACTATATCATCTGTCCATTTTAATCCCTTATTGTATGAATTGATAACCAAAACATTTTTCTTATAATTACTATAATCTTGTCCTATTGCATAAAAAGGCTGGAGCAATATAATAATAATCAGGCATAAGCTTAAAAAACATGCTCTTCTGCTCACATTTTACCACCTAATTCTTGGTCAACCTTTTCTTTAATCTTTAGTATCTCATCCATATTTTCTATTAATATGTCAGCTATTTTAGGATCAAAATGTCCTCCCTTTTCTTGTATGAAATAATTGATAATATCTTCGATTTTCCAAGGCTCCTTATACACTCTTTTTGAACTAAGAGCGTCAAATACATCTGCTACACAGGCTATTCTTCCATATAGATGGATTTCTTCTCCCTTTAATCCCTGAGGATAGCCCTTGCCATCATATCTTTCATGATGATCCCTAGCAATGATGGCAGCAGTATCTAGTATTTTTCTGCTTGTATTTTTTAACAGATTGTATCCTATCATAGAATGTTTCTTAATAACCCCAAATTCTTCCTCAGTCAATCTTCCGGGCTTATTCAATATGGCATCTGAAACTATTATTTTTCCAATATCATGAATTGGAGATGCCATTTTTATGATCTCAATTTCATCTTTTGGAAGTCCATATTTGGTGGCTATAAACTCGCAGTATTTTGAAACCTTTTTAATATGGTTTCCGATTTCAGAAGATCTGCCTTCAGTTACCTCTCCAAGTATGTAGATTATTTCTTTTTGTGTCTCTTCAATTTCTTTGTTCAAATAAAGATTTTCAAAGGCTATGGATACGTTATTGCAGAACATGTCAATAAGGCTCTTGTCCAAATGTCTTAGCTCTTTATTTATTTCTGTATATATAATATTTTCAGCACCGTTTTTGCTTTTAAAATATGCAATATATCTGCCTTTTTCGTATATGTTTTCTTTTCTTGCTAAAGCCTTGCTGACAAAAGAAAGAATATTCGGATTCAATACATCTTTGATGGATTTTTCAACTTCATTTGCATAATCTCCAGTAGCTGCTAAAATCTTAAAATCTCCCGTACTTACATCTTTAGTTGCTGCAAATCCAGCTGTACTGTAGAATACAGTGTTCTTGCTTAAATTCATTATAGATATCATTTGAGACAATACTGCAGATACAAATCGACCTAAGGACTGAAGCTCGAATATTTTAGGCGACGCTTCTATAAGCCTCTTAAGTGCCAATCTGTTTTCTTCTATTATAATAATATCCTTATATGCCCTTAGAGCTGAAACTATTGTAGTCAGAAGTTTTTGAGATGTCAGCTCTGTTTTTTCTTTATAATCATTTATATCATAATCTATTACTACTTGTTTTTCAGGAGCTTGTCCAGGATAGCCAGTCCTAAGTACAATCCTTACTTTGTTATTCTTAAGCTCTTCTCTAATGTATCTTACTACTTGGAGACCTGAATCATCTGTTTCCATGACTACATCAAGCAGTATTACGGCTGTATCTGGGTTTTCTCTTATGACTCTTTTAGTTTCTTCCCCTGTAAATGTGCTGATAAATTCTATTTTCCTATTGAATAGCTCAATGTCCTTAAGAACCATTTTTGTTATCTGGTGAACATCCTCTTCATCATCAGCAATGATTATTTTCCAGGTCTCTTGTTCCTTATAGTCATAGGGACCTTCATTTTCTTTCGCAAAAACCATAGCTTCGGTATCAATATCCATTATTCCACCTCTATCCTATTTTCTATTTCAAAAGGATTTAGATTTTGTATGTATACTTTACTAGAGCTTAGACTTTTTTAATAGTTCACCTAGTTCTGAAAAATCTATTGCTTTAGATTGAGCAGCATCTTTATTTTCTGCCATTATATTTTCATATATCTCTTTTCTATGTATCTCTATATCCTTTGGTGCTCTTATACCCAATTTTACCTTCCCATCCTCAATTCCTGTAATAATTATTTCTATATTATCATTTATTACGATACTCTCATTTACTTTTCTGGTAAGTATTAGCATATGCTATTCCTCCTTACCTTTAGCTTTTGCATTTTTTAAGATATAATGCTTAGTAGTATAGCTATTATCTTCTAGTACTATTTGTTTGCCCAGCATTTCTTTTGTATTGATAATCACAGGTCCTAATAGATTAGCTGTCATTTGTGTGACATCTTCTGGAATAACTACTATTGAGTAAACTAATACATCTTTTTCTTCTTTTATTTTAAGCTTTTCTGTAATATGCTTTGGTAGGTCAAATTCATAATCATCTTTAAAAATAAAAGGATCTATTATAACAAAAGCTAGTTCAGGCTCATCTATTGATTGGAGCCATTTGAAGGGTACCTCTGTATCTAGATTGTCAATTATTATGAATCTCTTTTGGTCATCAAAGCCTGGTATGCCGTCAATGAAATTAATGATTTTGTTACTGTCTATTTCTATTTCTCCGAAGTGTTTTGCAATTAGTTTCATGGTTTTCCTCCTTAAATTGAGATTCTTCACCGTTGCTCAGAATTATGGGATATTTTAAAATTAGGGAATGGCTAATAGCCATTCCCTATACTCTATTATCTATATATTTGAAGTTAATTTGTGGATATTGTTTTACATATATCTCTGCCTTACCTGGGTGATAGTCCGCTGAAGGTTTTCTAGGGGTGTAGCTGTATTCTACTCCTCCTAACTGCCAGTCAACGTTTAGATGACCTGTCACCTCTATCTTTGGTCTACTGGTTGGTATCATACCAAAGTTAAACTCATGCTGTTTAGGTGTTGAGTTTTTTAGAGCTATCTCCGGAATTGCAGCAGGCATTTTTCTTTGTATCATAGCCATTCTATTTCCATCATCTACTATTCTGGATATACCTTCTAGTGCCTGTTGTCTGCCTAGCTGTGCGTACTCAGCAGCCACCTGAGACCAAGGCTTTCTTCCTGCTTCTGCAAAGGGTTGAGATTGATCTATAAGTATTTTAGGTAATTCTCTATCTATTACCATTTGAGGTTTTATTTGTCTTATTGACTGCTCTCCCTTAGGCTGCTTTATGTCTAGATATGCATTTGTTGTTTTGATGCCTATTTGCCCTTTTATAGTTGTTATTGACAAAGGCATTTTATCACCTCAATAACCTATTATCTTAGGAAGTCTATTAAGCTTGGCTGTATTATTCTAGCACCAGCTGACATAGACGCTAAATATACACTTTCTGCCATCTTAAAGTTCATTATTACTTCTGATATATCTGCATCTTCGTTCTCTGATAGTAGTCTTGTGAAGTTTATAGCATCTGAATCTAGTCTTTTTTCTGTCATTTGTAATCTATTCGTCTTTGCTCCTATTTCTGCTCTTACTTGTAATGTATTTTTCAAAACGTCCTCTACCGCATCTATATTTTGTCTTAGTGTCTCTTGGTCTGGTGGTTCAGCATCTAAGGCCGTAATTATTGTATCAAATAATTCTATGATAGATGATTTATCACCCTTAGTAACACTAGCTTCGCTATATCCTTCAATATTTCCATCAGAATCACTATCTCCGACTACACCAAAAGCCTTTATTCCCACTGTGTTTACTTCTATGTTCTCTGAAACTCCAACATTATATGTTGAAATCTCAGTGTTTGAAAGATCAATATTGTATTCTCCATTTTCATCTAGTAGAGGTTTATCAGTTTTATATCCAGTAAATACATGTCTTCCTGCATGTGTAGTATTTGCCGCCTGAATTATTTGATTTCTTAGTTCTTTCATCTCTGCTCTGATAGCCTGCAAATCATCGTCTTCATAGGTTGAATTTGCCGCCTTTACTGTTAGCTCACTGGTTCTTTTCATTACCTCGCCAATTTGGTCTAATGCATCCTCTGTAGTATGCATCCAAGCAATGGCATCTCTAAGATTAGTTTTATATTGCTCTATCTTTGATTTATCCGTGTATAGCTTTAAGCTTTTCGATACCCCTATTGGATTATCTGAAGGCAACTGGAATAACTTGCCTGATTGATATTGCTCTTGAAGCTTGCTCATTCTTTTCATATTTTTATTTAGACTAGTCATCATGTTTCTGACTAGCATGCTGTTTGTTATTCTCAATTTGCGCACCTACCTTCCTACTAAACCTAAACGATTTATGGTTACATCAAATATTGTATCAAATGTAGTTATCATCTTTGCTGATGCTGTGTATGTTTTCATGAATCTTACCATATCTGCCATCTCTTCGTCAGGATCTACTGACGATACTGAATCTATTCTAGTTTCAACGCTATTTAGTATCAGCTTTTGATTATCTTGCATTCTTATAGCATACTGGCTGTCTACTCCAAGTGCAGATATTATTGATGTTAAATAATCCTCTGGTGTTCCTTGGGCATGTACACTATCCTTAAAGAAGTTCTTATCCTCTCTGAGCCCTAAAAGCTTTAAAATATTTTTGTTATTTTCTACACCGTTTGGAGGGTCATCTCTTCCAGCCGCTATATTATTCAAGCTTTCCTTTATGCTCTGAGACACAGAAATATTATCTGCTTTTATGTCTCCTCCTCCTAATGCCTCAAAAAAATCTCCTCCTTGAACATCTTCCGCAGTATAACCTTCTCTATGTATCTCATTTATTTTTTCTGCAAATATCTTTGCAAAGTCATTAAGCCTTTCTACATAATAAGGTATTCCACTATATTCACCGTTTATTCCTGTTCCATCTCTTGCATCTAGTAAACCTTTTAATTCTCCAGATTTCAAAGCCACTTTATTGCCATTTTCCCATTGAAGCTGTACAAGATTTTCTCCACTTATTTTGCTGACTTCAGTTACTCCTGGATCCTTTAATTTGCTTAAATTTGAGTGGTCAACTAAAGAAGCTCCTCCTATGGATACTGTGTATTTTCCGTCTTGTTCTTTTACTTGCACATTTACAATTTTTGATAAATCACTTACTAACATATCCCTTTGATCTCTTAAATCATTGGCTTTTTTCCCGTCTATCTCTAGCTTAAAAATCTGTTCATTTAGGTTCTTTATCTGAAAGCCTATATCGTTGACTTTTTTAACCTGGGCATTTATCTGATAATTTATATCCTTTTCCAGATTATATAGCTTACTTGCAGTTTCATTTAAATGGTTTGTCATTGCTATAGCCTTTTCTCTTACTGCAACTCTATAAGAATCATCGCTTGGATTCTTACTTAAATCTTCTAGAGATTTGAAAAAATCATCTACATATTTACTAAGCCCTTCATTTTCCGTCTCTTTTAATATATGTTCTATGTCTAATAGAGTATTTCGCTTTATCTCCCATTCGCCTAGGGGGGCATTTTCTGTTCTATATTTATAGTCGAGATATGAATCTCTTACTCTCTCTATAGAAGTAATACTTGAGCCTGTCCCTACAAACCCTATGCCTGGTAAGCGATGTGGAGAAGTAGCATTTTGTATAGCCACCTGTCTTGAATAACCCTTTGTATCTGCATTTGCTATGTTATGATTTGTGACATATAGCTTTCTTTGACTCGCTAATAGCCCTGAAACTGCTGTGTTAAATCCTATCCAACCGGACATTTCACTCACTCCCGCTTGTAAAAATTTAAAATCTAAAATTGAAATCCTTCACTTCATTCAGGATGACAATTTAATTCTCAATTCTTAATTTTTAATTATTTCGCTACCTTCCTACTATTCCCATTCTATTCACCATTTGTTCTATCATCTCATCTATGGCATTTATAAGCCTTGCGTTAGCGTTATATGCATGTTGAAATTTAATCATTTCTGTCATTTCTTCATCTAATGAAACGCCTGATAGTGAGCTTCTTCTATCATCTATCTGATTTATTACCATTTCATGTGCATCCTTCATTGTTATAGCTTCATTAGCAGATATTCCAAAGTCAGTTATTATATCTCTGTAGAAATTATCTGGTGTAGTTTTTCCATCATTAAAAATCCCTGTATATCTCAACTTTCCTATGGCCTCCGCAATTTTCCCATCTCCAATTTCTCTAGGCTCAGTACTTGCAATTCCACCTTCTGAAACTGCTATTTCATTTAAAGAATCTATGGCATCACTTATCTTAATATTCCCTGCCCATGTGGATTTACTTGTATCCTGTCTAACAAAGAAATCAGTATTGGTTTTCCCAGTAAGGGTATATCCCTGATTATGCAAAGTATTTAGAGCCTCTGCTATTCCTTTTACATACTCATCAAGCTGTTTCTTTATAGTGGGTATGATGTACTTGTACTCTGTTACATCGGTTATATCTTTTTCTTGGTCATGGTAACCTCTAGCGTATATTAGTCCTAGTAGTTCTCCACCTCTGATGTCTCTTTCCTCTGACAGTCTTTCTCCAGTATCAGCCCAGTGTACATCTACAAATGGACTTCCATTATTTTTAGCTTCTAGCTCTCTATAGGTTCCATCTGATATTATATGCTGTCCACCAAGTACCACGTTTACAGCACCATTGTTGCTAGTATAATAATCTACCTTGATAATCTGTGATAACCTATCTAAGTATCCATTTCTCGTATCTCTATAGTCATTTGCTGTAGAGCCCATGGATTCTGCTGACATTATTTTAGTGTTTAGCTCTGCTATTCCTTTAACTAGTTGATTGGCTTCTCCTACCATATCTTGAATATTTTTATCTAGGTTAAATTGCAGACTTTCTAATTGGGTGTACATATGATTAACCGAGCCTACAAATTCAATAGCTCTCTCTCTTAAAAGACCTCTTGCTGTTAAACTACTCGGGTCTTTGGCCACCTCTTCCCATGAGTTCCAGAATTCATCCATAACCCCCTGCAATGCATCCTCCGAAAGCTCTCTCACTATGCCTTCTACCTGTCCAAATACATTTGATCTTGATAGCCAAAAGCCAAACTCCGAGGCTTCCTTTCTAATCTTTGTATCTAGAAACTCATCTCTTATCTGTCTAATTTGCTGAACATCTACTCCTGTCCCAACAGAATAAGTTAAACTAATCCTAGAGTACCTTGATTCTGAATGAATAGCCTGCTGTCTAACGTATAAAGGGTTGTCCGCATTGGATATATTGTGTGAAATTGTATCTAGGGATCTTTTATTTGCATAAAGCCCTGATATTCCTATAGATAATCCTCTAAAAGAAGACATTTGCTCTCCTGCCTTTCTAAGCTTTAGTATCAAACAAGCTAAATTTTTGTGAAGTATCTTCCTTTTGTACCTTGTTATTATATATTCCCCGTTCTGATGCATTAGTAAAAAGGTTGATATTTAACTCAATATATTCTAGGGTATCTTTAATAAGTAAGCCATTTAGATCATTTTTTTCTTTTAATGTATTGAGTACATTAGATAATTTTGTCGTTATACCATTTATCTCTTGTTTTGTATCATTAGTATCATCTATTTGGTTTAATAAGTCTGTTATAGTCGAAGCATCTTCAGTACCTAGTTGTTTTTGAATACTATTTACTATTTTCTCTCTTCTATCCTCGAGCTTTCCCAGCCTCAATATAAGGCTATTTTCCATATGGGTAATACTGTCTAAATCATTAATTTTTCCACTAGTAATGATATCTGTCTTTTTGAGTGTCAATTCAAGCATCTCTTCATACATATTAAGTTCTTCTGATAGTACTTCTCTTAATTCTTCTACTAGAATTTTCATAATATCACCCCTAGTCTAAACTTTTTTATCAAAATTAATATTCTCTAGAATACTTTCAGCTATCTTCCCCGAATCTACTACATATGTCCCCGTTCTAATCTGCTCTTTTATGGTCTCAACTTTTTCTTTTCTTATATCTGGCACATTTTTGATCGCATTCATTGCAAATTGATAGTCCTTAGCTGTATCTGATAAACTGAGCTCATCGTTTTTTTTATTGATTTTGCTCGACCTTATATTTTCCTTATTAATTTCCTGCTTCCTATAAGCTTGAGTAATCTTATCTATATTGCTAGAATTAAAGATTTTCATACAAAAACACCCCATTCCTTTCCGTCTATATATCTATTATCGGTAAGAATAGGGTTTAACTTTAATTTTATTTCTTACGTCTTTCAGCAATATACATTCTATCGCTATCCTTCCCTAAGCTTTTTGTAGAAGCTTTTATAGAAGAAGGGTTATTTGCAGGTAATACACTTTTAAATTCTCTTTCCATTTCAGCAACACATTTCTTGCAAAATCTTCCTGTACTAATAGGCATTCCACATCTTTCACAATCTAGCAGTAGATTAGGGCTATCATCTCTAATCTCTAACTTCCCATCTCTTAAAAATCTAATAATCTTCTTCGTATCTATACCAGTTTCCTGTGATACAGTTTGAATGTCAGCACCTGGATGGTCATATAGAAAATCTTTGACTATTCTAAACTCTTCCATGTCTACATCTCTGCATATTGGACACAAGTCAAAATTATCATCTGCAAAAATTCTATTGCATTTTTTACAGTTCTTAATCTTCATTAAATTTCACCCCCTGAAGCAGAAAATAAGTAGAGCTTTCCTGTGCGTTATAAAAAAAGATTATATATCATATATCAAGAATATTTTCGCTATTTTATGATAAAATCCTTCTTTTTTTGCTTTTCTGTTGAATATGATAATAAAGTCCTATGTATTTCTTCCTGTAGCAATGGTAATGACAAATACCTCTATAGCACCACCTTCCACCATAATCCTTGAGCATTCATTTACTGTGGCGCCTGTAGTAAATATATCATCTACTAAAAGAACTCTTTTTTCTTTAAATACCCAGTTATCTTTAATTTTAAAAGCATCTTTTATATTTTGTTCTCTTTCATGTCTTGCTAGCTTGTTCTGTATTTTAGTAGCTTTTACTCTTATAAGGCTTTTATTGTCTAAAGGTATACATAACTTCTCTGAAAGATATTTGGCTAAAAGCTCAGCTTGATTATAGCCTCTTTCTGCTTTTCTTGCCCTGTGAAGGGGTACTGGAACAATGATGTCTATAGTTCCTATGCTTTCTTTTTCGAGAGCATGTAGCATAAATTCCCCAAAGGATTTGTATAGATATGGCTTGGATTCATACTTGTATCTATAAATAGTTTTTCTTAAGGGACCTATGAACTCTAAAGGAGAAATAGCCTTTTTGAAATAAAATGTCTTGTTTATACAGTAGCTGCACCTATTTGATGAATTGCCTTGGAACATAGGCTTACCACAAACTGGACATTTGCTTTCATTAATGAATAAAAGCTTGTCTCTGCACTCAATACATACATGATCTTCTTTTACTTCCTCATGATATTCGTCACAATAGAAGCAGACTCCTTCTTCTGGAAATATAAGGTCTAGGGTGGAGCGGCATAGTTTTTTTAGTAGGCTTTCTTTGTTAGACATGGAAACCTCCAGAAATCAAAATCATTCGTAAAGTAATCCTCGTGAATAAGGCTTATCCTGAGCGTCTAAAGATGATAAATTGTAAAACGCCAATAGCAGTTTTACCCTCTCATCATCATATCAAATACTTTTAGAAGTCTTTTATCAAGTCCTGAATATCTTTTTAATATTCTGTTATTGTTAATCATCATATGCATGTATTTTTCCATGCCTACTAGTACAACTAGCTCCTTTGCCCTTGTAATAGCTGTATACAGTAGATTTCTAGTAAGTAGCATAGGCGGTCCCCAGCATACTGGCATAATGACTACTGGGAATTCACTTCCCTGACTTTTGTGAATGGTTGTTGCATAGGCAAGCCTTAGCTCGTCAAGCTGATTGAAGCTATATATTACTTCCTTATTGTCATCAAATAAGACTGTAAGCTCACTTTCTTCCTCATCTATATCCGTTATGAATCCAAAATCTCCATTAAATACTCCTTCTCCTTCAGTAAGGCTTCCATCTTTTTCTTCAAGAGTCCATTTTGTCTTATAGTTATTTTTTATCTGCATTACCTTATCTCCTACTCTAAAAAGCATGTCTCCATATCTCTTTTCTGCTTTTAAGTGATGCTTAGGATTTAATGCTTGTTGCAGCTTTTCATTAAGTGCGTTTACTCCTGTATCTCCTTTTTTCATTGATGCAAGTATCTGAATATCTCTAACTGGGTCATATCCATTGAATTTAGGCAGTCTTTCTTTGCTTAGTTCTATTATTGTATCTACTATGCTTTCAGAGCTTAGTCTAGTCATAAGGAAGAAGTCCTTGTCCTTCACATTTAGATATGGTGCTTCTCCTTTGTTGATTCTATGAGCATTGACTACTATCATACTTTCTCTTGCCTGTCTAAAAATCTCATCTAGCTTTACTACCTTTACTATTTTGCTATTTATAATATCTCTAAGAACATTTCCTGCTCCTACTGATGGCAGTTGGTCTGTATCCCCTACTAATATAAGTCTAGTACCTGGTAATATTGCCTTTGTAAGATTATTCATTAGGAGTACGTCTACCATTGACATTTCATCTATAATGACAACATCAGCTTCTATTGGAGTACCTTCGTCCTTTGCAAAGTCCATTCCCAGCTCGTCATCTACAAATCCGTATTCTAAAAGTCTATGAATGGTCTTAGCCTCTTTTCCTGAGGCTTCACTCATTCTCTTTGCTGCTCTTCCAGTTGGTGCTGCTAGTATAACCTTAAAGCCCTTTGTTTCAAAAAGCTTAATAATAGTATTTATAGTAGTAGTCTTCCCAGTACCTGGTCCTCCTGTAACTACTAACAATCCGTTTTCTATGGCCTGTCTTATGGCTTCCTTTTGAGCTTCTGCAAATTTAATATTATCCTCTTTCTCAATGTTATCTATAGCTTTGTCTACATCTACATCAAGGCTTTTTACTTCAGCTCTAGATAGTTCAATTATTTTTTTGCAGACATTAGTTTCAGCATAATAAAAAGGCATATAATATACGCATATTTCATCACCATCTAGCCTTTCTAGCTGTATTTCCTGTTTCATGGCTAGGCTCTTAATTCCGTCTGCTACTAGCTCCTGCTCTACATTTAACAGCTCTGAAGTCAATCTTATTAAAAGCTCCTGCGGTGCATATGTGTGTCCCTCTGCCGAAAATTCAGTTAACTTAAATTTAATTCCTGCATTTATTCTATAGGGTGATCTAAAGTCTACTCCCATGCTTTGAGCTATTTTATCTGCCATTTTAAAGCCGATACCAGCTATGTCCTCTGACAGTCTATATGGATTTTCCTTTATTTTAATAATAGCTTCATTTCCGTACTTTTTAAATATTCGTATACCGTAATTAGGTCCTATTCCGTAGCTTTGAAGAAATATCATTATGTCCCTCAGCTCTCTTTGCTCAATAAATGCTTCTGCAACTTTTTCAATCTTTTTTTCTCCTAAGCCTGGGATTTCATTTAATTTGTCAGGATTGTATTGTAAAATATCTAAAGAATCTACGCCAAATTTCTCCACTATTTTCTCTGCTGTCTTAGGTCCAATGCCTGGAATAAGACCGGAAGAAAGATATTTTATTATACCATTTAATGTGGCAGGCACTACTGTAGAATAGGTATCTATCTTTAGCTGCTGACCATAATTAGCATGGTGGGTCCATTCTCCCTGTACTCTTAGAGTTTCTCCCAGGCTAATAATAGGTATGTATCCTACAATAGTGACTACATCATCATCAGTTTCCAGGATTGCAATGGTATAGCCATTAGATTCATTATGAAATATGATTTCTTCTATAGTTCCTTGAAGAGTTACCATAACTAACCTCCAGTAATAATAATTGAGAGTTAAAAATGGAGAATTGAGAATTGTAGAAATCTTCCATTTTCAAATCCTGTTTGATAATAGTTGAACGATGTCTAAATGATTGTTTAACAATTATATACCACTTTTTATTTGTCCTTACAACCATTATACACTAGAATGAGTAGACTTCAACAGGTTAATCTTGATGTCCAATAGCTCGTTTCTAAGTGCTGCAATATCTCCCTTTGTCGCAGGCTTATTGAGTTCACCGTAGACTCCCTGTTCCTCCATAATAGTGACTCCATTTCTCTTATAATAGGCTTGTTTTACAATGTATGCATTTCTTAGGTTTTTTCTTGCAGTCTCCGCTCCTTGGAGTACTTCTATGCAATATCCCTTTTCTAGCGAGATAAATACCTTGCTGTTTTTCTCTACGATATCTTTTATGAAGCCTATATTAAAATATCCAAATGAGCCGTCATTTTTGGATATGGACTTTCTAACCTTAAATGGTACAAATATATTATCCTTGTCAAAGGGCAAAGGGACTATGTTTGTCGAACCAATAATCCTCCCATAGTATTGCCTAGATGAGTTTAAATCAATCATAAAATATTTAGCTAGTAATGTTATAAATGTTTTAATGCTTTTATATATGTATTCTTCATCTTGCCTGTTAGTAATTACCTTTGTTGAATTACCTTCTATGTCTATATATAGTGGTATAATTGCTATGATTTCCTTTGATACAAGCTCTTCAATACATTTCATCTTATTCAACTCCTTTCTCATTCTAAGGGTTGGTATGAAATCCAGCCCTACATTTGCAATTTAGTGGGTGTAATGATACGCTCTCTGCTATAAATATAATTATAATCGAACATGTGTTCTATGTCAATGTGTGGGATAGTTTTACCGTTTTAAGGTAATTTTATGCTAGGGCGGTCAATGACCGCCCTAGCATAAAAGTGAGCTTTTACGCTGTCTACCGCCCCTATAATTTGATGATAGTCCTTACTTTATACTGGCTATAGCCTTTGAAAGCTCCGTTATACTTTCTGTTAGCTTATTTAGCTTTCCCTCTATCCGTACTAGCAAATATACTGACACGGCTATAGGAAAGCCTAGATTAGCTATTTGAGAGTAAACCTCTTCCATGATAGCACCTCCTTTCCTTAATACAATTGAGAATTGATAATTGAAAATTATTGAAAACAATTGAGAATTAGGGATTATACGAACTATAGTTTAGCTATTATCTTACTATAGTTTAGCAATTATTTAACTCCTGTTCGACTACTGTTTAAGATTCTTTACTGCGTTAATGACAGCAGTAAAGCTTCATGATAATAGTAAGTCGGGAACAAGACCTTTTTGCCCCCGACTTTGTTTTCTAGCTTCTGATTATAGTGTGAACTCTTCTACGTCTGTGCTTACTATTCTTGCTAATACTACAGAAACTAAATCTCCGTCTGCTGTTTCAAATACATTTGTTGCTACAATATTTTCCATAGCAGCTCTAATATCTGATTCAGTAACGTCTTCTCTTGGATTGTCTAGAGATAATCTGCTTGTTTTGTCTTTCTGGTTTTTGAAAACCATTTCAAGTCTTTTCTTAGCCATGAATTTCACCTCCTTTCTGTATTGAATACCATGGAACATGCCAGTCAATAATTAAAACTTTCAAATTGAAAGCTAATACTACTAGCAATGTCCCATGTTACAAATCCCTAGAGATTAATGACTATTAAACTGTCATTTTTACTCTTCTTGAAGCTCGATTTCGTCTACTCTTTTAATGCCTATTAGTGGCATTTCTTGTAGACCAGCTAGTGATTCTGCTGCTGAAAATAGATTGTCGTTAGCTGCATCAGTCTTTACCTTAGAAAAGGTCTTAGACTTTACTATTGGGTTGCCTTTATCATTTAGACCACCGTCAAGCTGAAGCTTTAGCTTTGTTTCTTTAACTATAGCGTTAATTGCCATGATTTCACCTCCCTTCATTTAATGTTAGGGCACACATTCCAATGTCAGGGGACACACCCAGAAGCATGGGAATGTCCCCAGCTACTTTTTGAGAAGTACTTCTCTGTGTTCTACCGGTAATTTAATAATAACTGAATAGGTTAATAGGGTTAAATCAGGAGTAAGGGTGAAGTCATGGGGAGAAATTGAGAATGGAGAATTGAGAACGGGAAGCTGAGGATTGAAAGTTGCAGATTTCTAAATATAATTGAGAATGGAGAACTGAGATTTTGGAAGAAAAGGCAAGGAGAAGTACAAAAGTCATTCAGGGACTTTTATACTTCTCCTTCATTTAAAAAAGGTCAGGGGACACACCGAAAAGCATCGGGATGTCCCCAACTTATTTTTTTATTTTTCTAAGCCTTCTTTTTTAAGAGCTTGAGCCTTGTCTGTCTCTTCCCATGGAAGGTCTAGCTCATTTCTTCCAAAGTGTCCATATGCTGCTACTTGTCTATATAACGGTCTTCTAAGACCTAAGTTTTTAATAATGGCTGCTGGTCTTAAATCAAAATGCTTGCTGATAAGCTCTTCTATTTTGCTTTCTTCTATCTTATTTGTTCCAAATGTATCTACTAATATGGAAATAGGCTTAGCTACACCTATGGCATATGCCAGCTGTACTTCACATTTATCTGCAAGTCCAGCTGCAACTACATTCTTAGCAACGTATCTAGCAGCATAAGCAGCAGAACGGTCAACCTTAGTTGGATCTTTTCCTGAAAATGCTCCACCGCCATGTCTTGCATATCCACCGTATGTATCTACTATTATTTTTCTACCTGTAAGCCCTGCATCTCCTTGAGGTCCACCTGTGACGAATCTGCCTGTAGGGTTTATATAGTATTTAGTGTTACTATCTATTAAACTTGATGGTACTATTTTTGATATTACATGCTCTCTAATATCCTTCTCAATAGTCTTAAGTTCAACCTCTGCACTATGCTGTGTAGATACTACTATGGCATCTACTCTTGCTGGTTTATTGTCATGGTACTCTATTGTAACCTGAGTTTTCCCATCTGGTCTTAAATAATCAAGAGTTCCATTTTTTCTAACCTCTGCTAGTCTTATTGCTAGCTTATGAGCTAAGGATATTGGAAGAGGCATCAATTCTGGAGTTTCATTACATGCAAACCCAAACATAATACCTTGGTCTCCTGCACCTGTTACGTCTAGCTCGTCTGTCTTCTGAGCTCTATGCTCTAAAGCTTCATTCACTCCCATTGCTATATCTGGTGATTGCTCATCTATAGCTGTCAATACTGCACATGTATCACAATCAAATCCATATTTTGCTCTTGTATAGCCTATTTCTTCAATAGTTTTTCTAACTACTTTTGGTATATCCACATAGCAGTCAGTTGTTATTTCTCCTGCTACTAGCACAAGACCTGTCGTAACTGAAGTTTCACAGGCAACTCTTGCCATAGGATCTTTTTCAAGGATAGCGTCTAATATAGAATCTGATATTTGGTCACAGATTTTATCTGGATGTCCTTCTGTAACAGATTCTGAAGTAAAGAACCATTTTTTCATCATATAACCTCCATGTATTTTAATATTTTTATTATTTGCTTTTTCTACAATAAAAAAACCTCTTCGGAAAAGAAGAGGAATCGTTTTCTAAACCTCATCTTTCAGAACTTGCATTCTGTAGGATTTAGCACCTTGTAATAAAAATTACTGGTTGCTGGACTTCCTCGGGCCTATCCCTCCGTCACTCTTTATAAGGTAATCAATATTATATTGTTTCCATGAAGAATATTATCATATGTATTTTTCTATGTCAATAATTGTTTTACCCTTAATAATAAAGAAATAAACTCTTTTTTCATAAATTATCTGATATAAGCAAATAACAATTAGCTTTGTATTGAAATACTGAGATTATGTCACCTTATTGTCGAAAACAGCTTAAAACAAACTTTAAAGGTGAAAAAATAGAATTGCTTTTATTAATCCTACGACTTATAATAATAAGGTAGCAATTTTACGGGGTGTAGCGCAGTTTGGTAGCGCACGTGGTTTGGGACCATGGGGCCGGGGGTTCGAGTCCCTCCACCCCGACCATATTCTAAGCGAGATGAGCAAAATCATCTCGTTTTTTTTATGACCTAACCCGATTTTCTGAATGCTTTTATCAGGAAATCGATGGTAGGTCAAGCGCAACAAGCACCAAATCTATGTGAGCGACAGCGAGCAAATAGATTTGTGTTGCGAGACTGCGTAAAATGACCTAATCCAATTTTCTAGATGCTTTTATTTTACTCTTCCACTTTTTACTAGATTACATAATTGTAATTCAATTGTAATCAAATTATAATCTAATCTTAGTCCCAATACTATATAATTGTACATAATGGAGAAAGAAATATAGCAATTACGGAACTTTTTTGTCATAGTTTCTGTCAAATCTATCACTGCTTTATTACTAAAATTATAAGATAAACAGCTCCATTCTTGTTTATCTCTAAAATTACTTGAAAGGATGATTAAAGCGAAATAGACTAACTTTTCCCACAACAAATAATACAAAAATAATTTAAGAGAGGTGTATGCACAATATGAACAAGTACATAAAGAATTTTGTAATAGGGGTTTCCTCAGCTGCCATGATTTTTTGTAGTTTTACCCCAAGTTTTGCAAATAGTCCCTTTATAATACATGAAGAAAGAATATCAGAAAATATCTCAAGTGGTGTAATACACGAGACAATTAGGCAATTCAATGCTAAAGGCTGGTGGAACATAAATGTTCTTAGAATAAATCTTGATGATGAATACACAGAAATTAAGACACTGTTTAGTAAAGATGGTATTTCTAAGAGAGATACTATACCAAATATGATGAAATCTACTAACGTGGTTGGAGCTATAAATGGAGACTTTTTTACTACTCAATATAGTTCATTTCCATTAGGTACAGTCATAGATAATGGAAAAATGCTATCGTCTCCAATAGACCCTAACAACAAGCTTCCTGTATTTGCAATAGATAGTTCAAAAAATCCATCAATATCCTTTTGGGATTGGGAAGTAAAAGTAGTTCCTCCAAGTGGAGAAGCCATAATTTTCTCTGCTATAAATAAAGAAAGTCAACTTCATGAGGAAGTCATAGCATATGATAAAAATTGGAATAGCCAATCTTTGGGTAATAAGGTGTTTAATGACCTTATAGAGATTGTAGTCATTGATGATTATGTATCAGAAGTTAGAGTGGGACAACCCTCTATCCCATTTCCTGAAAATGGCTATATAATCACAGGAAGAGGTCGTGTTAGAGATCGACTTCTAAACAATTTTAAGGTAGGAGACAAAGTTAACCTTGAGATTACAACAAATCCTGATTTCAAAAACATAACCGCAGCAATAGGTGGAGGAAGCCCATTATTAAAGGATGGTATCAAAACTCCATTTAAAATAAATATTCAAGGTGATCAGCCTAGAACTGCTCTAGGAATCACAAAAGATAAAAGACAGCTTATAATGGTTACTATTGACGGTAGAGATACATCCTATAAAGGAGTTAGTCAGGAAACAATGGCAGATATTATGCTATCTCTTGGTGCCTATGATGCAATCAATTTTGATGGAGGTGGCTCTACCACTATGGCAATCAGACCTGCTGGTACTGATGAGCCAACGGTCATAAACCGTCCTTCTGATGGAGGTCTAAGGAAGGTAACTAATGGAATTGGTGTAACTAGCTCTGCTCCTCAAGGTGAATTGAGCTATATCAAGGTTTATGCGGACCATAGTAAAATGTTTGTTAATACTACTAGACAGTTTCATGTAAAGGGCTTTGATGAGTACCATAATCCAGTGGACATCAATGATGAACAGGTACAATTCTTTATAGATGGCATAAATGGCAAGTTTAATGGCAATGTCCTTACTGCAAATAGTGCAGGTGAGGGTACAGTAAAGGCATTCTATAATGATACAATTGCAGAAACAAAAATTAAGGTATTAGGTGATGTGAAGGAGCTACAGCTGGAGACTGATAAGTTTGGAATTGATATATCCAGTCAAAGAAATCTTGGTACAATATATGGCAAGAATAATCAAGGTCATATAGCCCCTATAAATCCAAGCGATATTACTTGGGAAGCAATAGGCAATATTGGCTATGTACAGGATGGTATATTCTATAGTACAGATAAATCAGCTGCTGGTGCTTTAGTAGCTAGATTAGGAAACGCAGTAGAAAGCACATTAGTTTCAGTAGGATTCGAAGAAGTCATGATAAATGATTTTGAAGGTCTAGAAGGAATTAGTTTCTTATCCTACCCAAGCGTAGTTACAGGTAGTATTGAAAGAAGCTCTGACAGTAAAGTTGGACTTGGCTCTGTAAGACTTAAATATAATTTTACAGGCTCAGAGGAAACTAGAGCTGCATATATAGCTTTAGGTGAAAAGGGCATACAGCTTGGTAAAAAACCTGAAAAAATAGGCATGTGGGTATATGGCAATGAAAATAATAGCTGGATAAGAGGACAAATGTCTGATTCCAATGGCAAGTCATACAAATTAGATTTTGCTGCTAATGTGGATTGGAAGGGTTGGAAATTCGTTACTGCTAATATTCCTGTTGAGGCTACACATCCACTAACGTTGGAAAGGATTTATGTAACAGAGACAAACCCTATGAGTAAATACTCAGGTGAATTGCTATTTGATGGTCTAAAGGCAATGTACCCTAAAGACCTTAATACAGTAAATCTTCCTGCATCTACAACAGTAAAAGATGAGAAGCAAAAAGCAGTTGATAAAGTTGAAAATGGATTTAAGTTCATAATGAGCTTTGGAATAGAAAAATTAGATAATCTATATAAGCAGCAGATTGCAAAGCAGATTAATGGATATCTGTCTAATAGTAAATATGGGTTCTTTATAGGCAAAACTGATGATAGCCTAAAGGCAGGAACTAATGCGACTAAGGTAGATATAATAGCAGGTTATCAGCCTACTAGAGATGATAAAGTATTGTTTATAAAAGCTGATAGCTCAAAAAATGGATTAAGAGCTTCAAATCCTGAGCAATGGCTATGGTTAAAGGATGATTTGTCTAAAGCTACACAAGACAATATAATAGTTACTATGCCAAAGCCTATATTTGGCAGTGATGGATTTACAGATAAGCTTGAGGCAAGTCTACTTCATGACACACTAGTGCAATATGCAGAAAAAGGCAAGAATATATGGGTAGTATCTAGTGGAACTAAAAATGAAGTTGATTTAAGAGATGGAATTAGATATATACAGCTAGAAAAGCCAAACTTAAACAACACTAGTACTACATTCAATTTAAGATTATTAGAATTTGCATATGACAATGGCGAGTTAACATATGATTTTGTGCCAGTATTTAAAAAGTAGGGGAATTTCCCCTACTTTTATTTTACTTTGTC
Source organism: Firmicutes bacterium UBA3546 (assembly GCA_002376545.1). GTDB lineage: Bacteria > Bacillota > Clostridia > Tissierellales > Proteiniboraceae > Proteiniborus. Next base: position 101,577 of record DFOH01000007.1, read on the forward strand.
CGTATCTTATGTTTGTATCTAGCTTGTCATATATTTCTGTGTTGGTATCATCTATCCTCATACTAGCGATTGCTCCCACAGTTAAAATTGTAAGTATGATAACTAACCCTATGTATAACATCCTTTTATTCCTCATTATCCATCACTCCTTTTAACAGTTATTATTTGTCTTTTTGTGCTGTTTATTCATGAAAAATAATACAAGCTTTTTAGAATAATTTAGTCTTCTTCCAAATAAGTATTAATATCTACTGAAGCGTAAGGAGGAGGGCTAATGAAAAATCTAGGAATATTTACAACCCATGTCGATGAGAGGTATGGAGCGGTAAAAGCAATTGGAAATTATCTAAGTACATATTTTGATTCTTATCCAAGGTATGATGATATAATAATAGTAGGTATTGGAACTGACAAATGTATAGGTGATTGCTTAGGCCCATTAGTTGGGACTATTCTAATAAGAAAAAACTTCGGCTTCCCTGTATACGGCACTCTAAGAAGACCATTGCATGCACTTAATTTAAAAGATAGAGTAGCTTATATTAAATCAAGACATCCTAATGCTTTTATAATTGCTATAGATGCGTGCTTAGGTGAGAATGATGATATTGGAACCATACAAATAAGGAGCGGTCCTATAGACCCAGGCAAAGGTGTAGGTAAAAACCTTCCCTCAGTAGGTGATTTATCAATAATAGGAATAGTTGATAAGTTAAATAGCAGTAGCAGTGCTTCTCTTCATAATATAAGGCTTTCATTTGTTCTAGAAATAGGAGAAATAATTACAGAAGGGATTATGATGGGAATTAATAGCCGAAAATTAATAGTTGAAAATTGAAAATTGAGAATGGGGGAAACAAAGGACAGTTCTTGCATGTCGCTAAAACTATGACACGCAAGAACCGTCCTCTTATTTTACATCATATTTATCATATCAAAGATTAGCTTACAGGCTTCGCCTCTAGTTAGGTAGTCATTTGGTCTGAATTGCCCGTTGGAGCCATTCATTATTCCTTTGACCTGAACATTTTTTATGGCAGCCAGTGCTTCATTAGAAATATGGCTAATATCAGTGTATTCTATTTGAAAATCTAAATTATCATCATATCCTATTGCTCGACTAATGATAATTGCTGCCTCTTCTCTTGTAATGTGTTCATTAGGCTTAAATTCATTTGTTTCATCATGTCCCACCATTATATCTGCCTCAGTTATTGCGATTACATGACGGGTAGCCCATTCATCTATTTCACTGGCATCTGCATATTCTAAATCATTATCCATAGGCTCAAGCTTTAGCGCCCTTGATAGCATTACACACATTTCTTGTCTGGTTATTTGATCATTTGGGTTAAAGTTTTTCCCGTCTCCACTGACTATACTCATCTCATGAAGCTTCATAACATAGTCCTTTGACCAGGTACGAGATATATCTGAAAAAGGATATATGCTTCCTGTTTTGGATATCCAATTGCCAACAAGCCAGCCTTCTTTGTTTATATCCTTGGCTCTAAGCTTATACCAGAAATATCCGTCATTTAATACTGGTCCTTCTAATACTTGCAGCTCCATTAGGTTAGTTATCTCTGCCACATCTGAGCCATTAGGAGCATCCTTTAAAATTGAATAATTTCTTCCATCAAGCTTTACTACATCTCCCTCACTATAGAATAGTATGTCTCCATAGTGAAATTCCTTTGGTGTGTCAAATTTAGAGCTTTTACTTGGAAGTCCCTGTTTAGGTAATAGGCTTTTGTCTATTGGAGTTATTTTCTGCCCATACTCCTTTTGTGCTATGGAATATACTAAGTCTTGATACGTCTGTTTTTTAAGTCCAGTGTTTGGATTATTGGATTTACTCCAGCCATTATATGCCCATATGGCAAAATACCAATTTTCTAATACATTTGGATTCATGTCTCCTATTTGTGGAAGCTTCTCTACTGCGGTGTTCCATTTGCTGAGAAGCACGTCTGCTCCTGCTTCAATATTGTAGTCAATATCATATTTTAATTTCTCATTGTCAAACCAGCCATAGTTATTATGTATCTGCATAAGTCCTATGCTTCCACCCCTACTAACAAAGGCTGAGCCATCATTATTGAATTGCTTGAATACGCTTTCAACTCTAGCTATGGTTTTTAGTATGACTGAAGGTATTCCTCTTTTTCTAGCTACCTCTTCAATCTTCTTTTCCAGTTCTGCCCTAGATGGATTGCTATATGAAGCACTTGCATTTGCTCCTTTATAAGAAACTAATAGCAGCACTACCATACACAGGACAGAAGCTAAAACCTTCTTAAACATAATCCTTCACAACTCCCCTTATTCCAAAATAAAAAATAGTAAATATTACTAAATTTTTAATATTCATATTATATAATAAAATTAAATATTTGTAAAATGTAACGATTTAAACAACAATTTTGTTAATTTATTTGAAAAAAGGCAAATAAAAAGTGACAGAAAAAATCCTTCTGCCACTATAGCACAGCTAGTTTTATTTAAAATACAATTCTTTCTGGCTCTCACTTCTTGCAATAATACTTCCACCCTTTATCACATATAATCTAGTAGGCTGTAGTCTAATAGCATCATTAATTGTAAAGGCATCCAATATAACTATGTCTGCATCTTTGCCTTCCTCTAAGCCGTAGTTTTGAAGTTTTAAAATCTTTGCAGCATCATAGGTTATCATATCAAATATTTTCTCAATTTCATGAGGCAGGCTCATTTGAGCAGCATGTGCAGTAACTAATGCAACTTGAAGCATGTCAGCACTGCCAAATGGATAAAAAGTATCTCTAACACAATCTTGACCAAAGCTTACATTTACATCTGCTTCTAATAATTCCTTAACTCTAGTAATTCCACGTCTAATAGGCTGTTTATCATTTCTTCCCTGTAGCATAAGATTAGTTACTGGGTTTGTTATCATATGAATACCTGCTTTTTTCACTTTTTCAATAACATATTTAGCATAATGGTCATCATAAGCTGCAAGAGCACAGGTGTGCCCTGCTGTAACTCTACCTTGCCAGCCTCTTTTAATCGTTTCATCAGCTAACATTTCTAATGTTCTATAAAATGGGTCATCAGTTTCGTCCACATGCATATCTACATCCGCATTGTATTTTTCTGCTATATCAAAGCATATCTCTATGTGTTTTCTGCTATCCTCAGGTGTATTCTCATTTGCAGGCATACCTCCAACGGTATCTGCTCCCATTTCCATAGCTTCCCACATAAGCTTTTCACATCCAGGGTCTTTTATTATACCCTCTTGAGGAAAAGCTACTGTTTGTATATCCATTATATCCTTGTATCTATTTTTTGCAGCTATTACACCTTCTAGTGGCTTTAATCCACCAATAGTATCTATATCCACATGGGTTCTCATGCGTGTAGTGCCATTTAATGCAGCTCTTTTTATAACATCTCCAGCTCTATCTACTATATCTTCTATTGTATATTTAGATTTTTTATCCCAAATAATTTCTATAGCTTCCTTTAATGTACCAGTTTTGTTTGGTCTGACTACATCAACTATATTAACCTTGTCCAAATGAATGTGTGGGTCGATGAATGAAGGTACAGTAAGCTTACCCTTTGCATCTATTTCCTGCTCTGCTTTCTCAGGTAAACTATTAGCTAATGCTTTTATTTTCCCCTTTTCTATGCCTATATCCCAAAGACCTTCTTTGTTTCTAAGCTTTGCATTTCTAATTATAATATCCAATTATAACTCCTCCTCTTTTCACATTGTGAAATTTAAATACCGTATTATGATATTTTAAATTATATATTCTATAAATAATTGTAAAATCCTGCAATAACTAAATATTTTTTTATGAAGCATTAAAAACTAAAAAAAGCCCTATTGAAAAATCAATAAAGCTTTCATGTTCTAGTAAAACACTTCACCCATTATCTCTGTAATTTTTTTAGAAGCAAGCATTAGTTCTCTAGATATAGAATTGAGTTTTTCTTCATCTAATCTTGTACTAGGAGCAATAGTAGATATAGTGCATATAACTCTTCCATTATGATCGAAAACAGGTACCCCTACTGCAGTAACCGTTTGTTCATATTCATTATTTTCTATGGTGTAGCCTCTTTGCCTAGATGTATCTATATCTTTCAAAAGACTATTTATATCCATCAATGTATTGGGAAGATACTGTTTGAATTCTATTTTACTTATGAGTTTTGCTAGCTCCTCTTCTTTAATATGACTTAAGAATGCTTTACCTGCTGCCGTACAAGTAAGTGGAACCCTTCTTCCTATCATAAGAAATGCTCTAAGGGTATGCTGCGATTCACATCCTGTGATGCATACAGCCTCGTTACCATCTCTAATAAATAGATTAGTTGTTTCTCCAGTTCTTTTAGCACATTCCTCTAATATTGGTGTAACCCTATAGAAATATTTTTCTGGTTTTCTTTCTCCGAGCCATGAAAAAAATATTTCAGGGCCTATATCATATTTCTTTGTAATTTTGTTTTGACTTATAAATCTTTCTTCTATCAGGGTTTTCAGTAAGCGATGAGTAGTACTGATATTATAACCTAAATCCTTTTCCATATCTGTAAGAGATACTTCACTATCTGAATCCATAATATATTTGAGTATTTTCAAGCTTTTTTGCACAGACTTAATCAATCCACTGTTAGCACTATCACCTTTGTTTTCCATACGGTTGTACTCCCTTCACTAAAATATATGTTTCTAACTATCCCACTATTATCATAATTCTTTAGTCGAAGCTAATCAATATGAAAATTTAAAATAAGTTTTTTATGTTTTCTAAAGAAATTTTTGCTGAATGTGTTAAGACATTACGTATGAAAAAAATGTAAGGCAGTCAGAATTAGGAAAAATTATTGGACTATTTGATAATGCTATAAGTGACATTGAAAGAGGCTATAGGACCATCACTCTAGAAAAGTTAGATGCCTTAGCAGACTTTTTTGAAGTATCAGTTGATTATATCATGGGTAGAACTGATAATCCAGAGGTAAATAGGTAGTTTTATATTTATCAATCTCTTTAAATTAGAAAAGCAGGATACTATCTATCATATTAGAGGAGAGTACACTGCTTTTCTAGTATGTTATTATTATTCTTACCTGTCTCTTTATCCCTTTGCACTAATGTCTTCCATATTTCTTAATTTTCCTCTTCTTTTATTTTTGCTTCTATTTCTTTTAACCTACTAATTGGCAATCCAGTAATTTCTGCTACGAAGTCTAGGTCCGCGCCTTTTCTAAAAGCTGCTTCTGCTGTTTTTTCTATTCCTTTCTCCATTCCTTTCATTTCTGCATATCCTATTCTGGACATTTCGTCATGGATTGCTTTTTCTCTGGCATAGTATTTTTGTCTTAATAATTCATCCGCACTAACCCTTTCTAACATCTCCTTTGCCATCTTTATCGCCTCACTCCTTTTCGCCAAATTTTCTATTAGCTCTTCTGTACCTTTCCGAATAAGGCTTTGAACACTATGTCATTTAATGGTTTTAGTAATTTACTGTTTCCCATTATATCATGTCCCCATTTGTTCTATTATCTTTATTATACCCTATTTTGTATTGAATAGAAAATGCTTCAATAGCGTTAGGCATTTTTAAGCAGGGCTTTTTCAAGCAAATTACAAGTAATGCTACAATAGAAGACCCCCAGCCCCTTAAGGTTTGATTTACTCCAAAGGTTTGCTTGAGGTAAAGAAAAGCCCCGTAAGAGAGCTTAATTGCTTGCTTTCTTACAGGGTTTCTTAGTTGCGCATAAAAAATTATTCTATTGTAAATTCTACAACTTTTACACTGTTAAGTAACGGTAACTCATCGCTATTACTCCATTTAGTATTTGTGCTTGCATCTTTATAACCTGGAGCGTAAGCTTCAAAATATATTACATACTTACCAGAAGTTGGATTTTCATTCAGTACATTAGTTAAGGTAAGATCGATCGCCCCCGCTGGAAGCCATAATGAGTAAATATCTGTTGTTTTGACATTATAAATTAATGCTCCTGCAAGCTTGGAATCTTTAATCCCTTTGTCACTAAATAACTGTGTTGAGTTATTGCCAAGGTTACTAAAATCTCCTCCAGCTCTAGTTCCTGCGCCACTTGCACTTGAATAGGTTAGCCCAGAAAAACCATTTGGTGCAATTTTAACACTATCAAATACCGTATTAAAGAATACTGGTGTTTCTTTTTCGTTCTCTACCTTAAACAATCTAACTAACAGGAATGCACCATCTTTGGTGAAAGCATTAAGTATACTATTATCTGACCATGGATAAAGATTTGTTCCTATAGGGGTATTTGTAGTCATGGTAACTACTGACTTATTAACTGTAGCTCCAGATTTAACTGAAAGAGTTACCTCTTTCTCATAAGGTTCTTCATCCCTTTGAGCTTGGGTCTGAAATATAGCTTTTGCAGCAACAGAATAATCAATTAAGTCTCCCATTGAGTATTTATCATTATATGAACTAAATTTAATCTTAAATGGCTCTAGTTCTGCTTCTATTATCTGCTCATCAGCGTCTACAAAGTTAGCTTTATTTAACTCTACATCCATTCTCCAAATACCATCTCTATTTTGATCCAAATCCTTAAATAAACCTTCTTTTATTGCACCATTGTTAATTGCTACACTTACACTAGTATCGGTTAAAGCTATTTCTACCTTATCTGCTACCATGTACTCGCTTAAATCAGCTGGTGCATTAAATAGCTTGTTTAGGAATGCTAGTTTATCTGCATCTTCTGTTACAACTACCGAGCCTAATGCTATTTTATCTTTGCCATCTAATAGATATACTTCTTTGTTAAATGTTCCGCTTAATGTGTTGCTTTTTCCAGTAATTTCGTCAATGGTTACTGTTAATGCTTTAGCCTCTTCTACCACTGGGTCTTCATCTAAATCTCTTTGGGCTTGTGTTTGGAATACAGCTTTTACATCAGCTGTGTAGTCTGCTGTGTTGTCCTCAAATGGTACAGTAAACTTAATCTTGAAAGCTTCCGTATCTTCTGTTACTATTTTGCCTTCTGCATCTTTAAAGTTTTCTTTGTTAAGCTCTACATCCATTCTCCATACACCATTTCCATCTGCGTCAAGGGCTTCAAATAAGTCTTTGCTAATTGCATTATCTCCTACAATTACTTCTACACTCGTATCTGTAAGGTTAATTGTTATTGCATCTGCATTCATATATGTTGCTAAATCTGCTGGTGCATTGAATAGTTTGTTTAAGAAATCTAGTTTATCTTCTTCAGTGCTTACATTTACACTCCCTAATGCTGTATCATCAATAAACACTGACTTATTAAATGTTCCTTTTAAGGTGTTACCATCCCCAGTAATTTTATCTATTTCTACTGTTAATGCTTCTGGCTCTGGTTCTAATGGACCAAAGTTTGACTCATTCACATCTATCCAATTTTTTTCATTTAAAGTTATCCCTTTTTGTATAACTTCTGGAGTAACTTCAACGATTTTCATTTTTCCACTAGTTGGAGTTACGTTAGGTACGTATTTACCTACATAAAACACAATATTTTTTGTTTGAGAATTCACTAGAGTATAACCAACACTCTTGTCACTTAACCCGAGGCTACTTGAACCAATTTCTTTTCCATTGGCATCAAAATTATGTTTACTTGCTATTTGATAACCTGACTTGTTAGTAACTTCAATCTGATTATTTATGTTAACTGCCTTTGCACCAATTCCCGCATTTAAATACCAACCATATTCTGCAACTAATCTATCATGGTTTTCATTTATAGTAGTCGAATCATTCCCAAAGTCTGCTAAATTTTTAATTTTGTTAGCATCTTCATCAAGTAAGTGTATATACACTATTGTATCATCACCGCTGTCCAAGTAATAGTATTCTCCTTCGGCTAGTTGAGTTTTAAAGTTAACCAATGTATAACCACTAGATAAGTAGACGTAATGTTCTCCTGACCCCGATGTCATATACTTTAATTTAGTTGTATCTATTGATCCATTTAACCTGCCCTCAACCGTAAAATTCAGCTGATTTTGATTTGCTATTAAGGATGCACTATAATTTGGTAGAAAGCTAATAGTTGACGGTTCTTCAACTTCTTCAACCACAGTAATAGTAATTTCATCAGTTTTATTACCATCTACTGTAGTTGCAGTAATAGTCGCTTCACCTTTAGACATTGCTGTTACCAAGCCACTGCCACTTACTGTTGCTATTGCACTATCACTCGTTGACCATACAACATCCTTATTTGTTGCATCTTCTGGTGTAATCGTTATTGTTAACTGAAGTGTTGCCCCTACCTTCAAATCTTGGCCAACTTCATTGATACTAATACCACTTACAGGCACTCCAGTATCTTCTTCTACAATAAATGACTCAGCTGCTACTGGCTCTTTGTCATCTATTGAAACAGTAATAATTATAGATTGACCTAAATAATCTGCACCAAGCTTTGGTATTATTATTGTATATACATCTTTCTTGACACCTAAGCTTAGAATATTAACTTTCTGAGGTTCATTATTATATACGGTTTGTGTTACAGTAAATCTTTCTTTTGCTATGCTTGCTGATTCGCTTAAAGTAACTATTACCTTACCATTTTCAGCTTCCACATTTACAATATCTGCATCTTCAACTACTTTTTCATTTACAGTAACAATACATGTTGCAGTCTTCCCACCAGCTTTTGCTGTAATAGTCGCTGTTCCTGCTCCAACCGCTGTTACAGTACCACCTGATACAGTTGCTATACTAGTATCGTTGCTTGTCCAAGTTACAGTCTTGTTTGCTGCATTTGCAGGGCTAACAGTTGCTGTAATACTTCCAGTTTCTCCTACTTCAAGATTCATTGTCGTTGGACTAACACTAATACCACTTACAGGCACTGGTTCTGGATCTGGTCCTGGATCTGAACCTCCTCCGCCACCACCTGAACCTCCTGATGAGCCTGAATCTTTCTTAGGTTCTTCTTTGACTTCTTCTACTTTACCATTATCTACTTTTATTTCTGTTCCTTCTTTGATTGTTTGTCCATTAACTTTTACCTTTTCTGTTGCTACTACTGATTCTATTTTACCTTCGGATTTTATTTCAACTTCTTTTCCTTTAACCTCTATTGCTCCTACTGTTGCGCCTTTTTCAACTTGTATGTCTGTTTTTCCAATGGCTTGTAAATTTTCTACCTTTGCGCCTTCTTGGATTTGTATGTTTGCTGTACCAACAGCATGTACAGTTCCAACTGTTGCACCTTGTCCAACAATTAATGTTACATTATTGTCCAATACTATTTCAGGTATGTTTATGTTTCCTTCTATAACTACTCTTATAGACCCGTCTACCTTGCTTACGGTTATTTTGCCAAGCGTTGAGTCCTTTATTTTTATACTGTTTTCTCCGCCACCTCTTACATGGACTTCGCCTTCTACTACTACATTATCTAGTGTTACGTCTCCTTCACCAATACCTTCAGTTAGATATAAATCTCCTTTTATTGTCATGTCTTTTAATATGACATCTGCTGTATTAACTAATAGATTGCCTTCTACCTCTTTAGAGATAGTGCCAGCAGAATTAATTATTCCACCACAGATGTTATTAATCATTTTTGCAATTTCTGCTCTAGTTATTAGCTTGTTGGGTCCAAATGTGCCATCTGGAAATCCTGATATGTATCCCCTGTCTTTTAATATGCTTATGTATCCCTTAGCTAATGGGTCTATTTCATATCCGTCTAAGAAATAGTTGGCTGAATTCGATACGTCTCCAGGTAGTCCAAAGGCAATACCGATTATTTTCGCAACCTCCTGACGAGTAGCAGGAACATTTGCAGAAATACTATTTCCTTGTTTTTCTGTGATATATCCTGCCCTAACTCCCTTAGCTACTTCATTATAGTACCAATCACTTTCTTTTAAATCTGAGAAATCTATCTCAGCTGTTTCTGTGTACCCTATAACTCTGTTAACGATTGCATAAACCTCTGACTTTAGAACATTGTTATTGGGTTTAAATGTGCCATCTGGATATCCTTCTAATACCCCTTTTGAATTAAGATAGGTTAATTCCCCCTTTGCCCAATGATTTGCAATATCAGATTCTTGGGCAAAAGATAAAGCACTAGTTGACAAAACCATTAAAAGAATAATAATTAAGGAAATTATCTTCTTTCTCCCTGCTTTGTGCATCGATCATACCTCCTTCAATTTTATATGGTCAATAAGCAAATAATATTGACCTTTACTTTTTTATTTTCATGCATCTATTTATTTGTTATATCTCCAATTGATAATTGAAAATAGCATGAACATTTTGTAGGAAAAATAGTTAAATGTAGTTCAAAATGACTATTTTTTTCGTTTCTTCGACTAGGCTTTAAGAACTAGGATAGTAGGACAATTTTATTATACTACCAATCATTTCTAATTTCAATGCTTGATGTAAAGAATTTAAACCTTGTAATTTATCTTAAAAACTCTTAAAAAAACAGCAATTTTAGGGGAGTTAAGAAAAATTTGTCTAGCACAAAAAAAGTGACAGAAAATATCTCTGTCACTTAGCCTAAATCAATTTATACCTCTCTATCTGAAGCTACATTATACTTTAGTATTGTCGTTTCTGTTTTCCATAGGACTAATCTCTTTCCTTCTCAATTATTTTCATCAGATAATCAAGAAACTCTTCTCTCAAATCTTCACGCCTTAGGGCAAATTCAACAGTTGCCTGTAGAAAACCCTGTTTATCTCCCACATCATATCTTCTTCCCTCAAAGCTATAAGCATACATAGCTTCCCTTCCTGCCAGCTCCTTTAATGCATCAGTTAGCTGAATTTCTCCGCCCTTTCCTGGTTTAGTATGCTCTAGTATTTCAAAAATAGCTGGATTAATGATATATCTGCCAAGTATAGCTACATTAGAAGGAGCATGCTCTATATCTGGCTTCTCTACTAATCCTTTTACCTTATATACTCTATCCTCTATAAATTTACCATCAACAATGCCATACTTATTTACATCTTCTCTGGCTACTTCCTGTACTCCAAGAATAGTTGTCTTGTATTCATCATGAGCCTCTATCATTTGCTTTAGACAAGGCTTATCTGAATAAACAATATCATCACCTAATAGTACAGCAAAGGGTTCATTTCCTATAAAGCTCTTAGCACAATGTATGGCATGACCCAATCCTTTTGGTTCTTTTTGTCTTATGTAATGAATGTTTACCATATCAGAAATCTTTCTTACCTCTTCCAATAATTCATCTTTACCTTTTTTCTCTAGCTCTAGTTCAAGCTCTACTGATTTATCAAAATGGTCCTCTATACTCTTCTTGTTTCTACCTGTTATTATCAATATTTCTTCTATGCCAGATTCTACAGCCTCTTCAATAATATATTGAAGAGTTGGCTTATCTACTATTGGCAGCATCTCCTTTGGCTGTGCTTTAGTTGCAGGCAAAAATCTAGTTCCCAGACCTGCCGCTGGGATTATAGCTTTACGTACTTTCATATCGTTATCTTGTCCTTTCTATTTTAATTTACATTTCTTATTATATAATCAATATTAGTATTATAAATAATAACTTTACCTAACCTATAATTCAACAAAAACTATTTTTTCCCTTCTATTCATTTCACAAGAAAAAGGGACTCAGCTATTTAAGACTAAGTCTCATAGCTGAACCCTTCAAATTCTTAGTAGTTATTATAATCTATCTAATACATCTAACATTCTGTATATTATTACTGCTGCTTGAGCTTTTGTTGCTTTTTCTTGTGGCCCAAATGCTCCATTGCCTAATCCTTTAACTAGTTCTTTGCTCACTGATATTTCAACTGCTTCCTTTGCCCATTCTGATATGTTCTCATAATCTGTAAAGTTTAGTATCCCAGTTATATAGCTTCCATTTGGTTCTATATATTTTAGCGCTCTCACTATCATCGTAGCCATCTGCTCTCTAGTTATTTGCCCATTTGGATCAAATTTCCCATCATGGCCCGTTACTATCCCTAAGCTTGCTGCTATTTCTACAAATTCTTTGTACCAAGCTCCTGCTTTCACATCGCTAAAGCTCACTATTTTCTCCCCATGTTTTAAGCTGAGACCTTCTACTATAAGCTTTGCAAATTCTGCCCTCGTTATATTATTATTTGGTGCAAAGTTTTTGCTGTCTATACCCTTTATTATGTGCCTTGCTGCTAATACTTCTATTTGTTTTTGTGCCCAGACCACGTTACTTATGTCATTAAAAGTCTTTCTATATTCCATTGCTGTATATTTGCTAAAATGTTCTACCTTAAACTCTATGGTTCCATTCCTTGTTACCTTTCCTCCTATGTACTCCCACTCTTTTGTATTATTATTAAAATAGTAAATGCCAAGTTTTTCTGGTTCTATTACCTTACTTGTATCATATTTAATTGTTATTGTTAATGGCTTATTGAATCTTACTGCTCCTTTTGATGATGTTATGTCAAAGTCAAACACCAATGCTGCAGTATTAAATTCAGTTGAGCCCACTCGTGCTAATATTTCTTTTGCTTCTTCCTCATTTAATGCCTTTGTTGTGAGGGAAACTTCTGCTCCATCAGCTACTGATAATGTACCTGGTTCTATTGATATAGTAGCGTTTCCTGTATTGATTTCTAGTCTAGTACTATTCTGACTAGCTGTACTAAATAGTTCTGCATTCATATTTACTGATATCTGACTTGCATTTGGATCAACTGCAGCATTTATTGTTACTATTCCATCGACATTGTCTTTTATCTGGGCAGATACCTTGTCCTTATCTACATTAAGTAATGTAACAATATTGCCTTTATCGTCTGTTTTTATTATTGCTGTCCCTTGTGAAGTCTTTTGCTCTTTTTCTGCTGGTTGCTTAGGCTTTGATGGAGTGGAGTCATCTCCCCCACTATCTGGAGGACTTGATTCCTGCGTTACCCTAACCTTAAAAGCAGCTTGTAATTCTCCTACTTTTACAGTAATTATTGCTTCTCCTTTTCCCTTTCCCGTTACAAGACCAGTACTATCTACTGTTGCTATTGAGTTGTTTGAACTTGACCATTGGGCATCTTTTAAATCTTTTGTAGTAGCATCTGAGCCATCACTCATTTTACCCTTCAAGCTCAACTGTAAATTGTCATTTACTTTTATCTCATTTTTACTTCCTACTATAGCTATGCTTTCAAGAATAATTATAGGGATTTCTTTTGTTATTTTAAAAGAAACTGATTTTTCTACACCATTGCTTTTTAGTTTAATGTTGTAGGTTCCATTCTCAATAGATTTTACCATCCTAAATCTAACATTAAATTTGCCTTGGCTATTGGTAGTATATTGCTCAACATCATATAGAGATTTGCCATCTTCATTTTCAACTGTCATGGTTACCAAAGCATTTGGAGTTGGGACCCCACTATTATATACAATGCCAGTACCTGTAACATATTCATCTATACTATAGTCAGTCTTATTTAAACTAAAGTCCATAGTATATATACTTTCTCCAAAGGCTGGTAATCCACTTACTGTAATCAAAGCAATAACTAATAAATAAACTAATATCTTCTTTGACAATTTTTCCTCCTCCTATCTCATTAAATAGTTTAGTTTTATCAGTGAAAAGGGAAACTCCCTTTTCACTTTATTTAACTGTAAATTCAACAGTTCCTACTTCTGATAGAGGAGCTTTGTTAGTAAAGCTATCCCATACATATACCTTAGCAGTATGTTTTCCTTTACTTACACCATTTACATTGAACCCCATAGATAAAGTCTTTAAATCTCCAACCTTAAGCTCTACACTATTCATAAATCCAATAGCATAGGTTCTATCGCCGGAATCAACTAGCTTAATAATTAGTGTCCCATTTATGGCTTCGCTAGCTTTATTGGTAATTACTGCATTCACTAACACCATATTGTCTAATTCAAACTCTGTTCCTAATTTTCCGTTAATATCTGACGTCTTAACCATATTGATGATTACTGGGTATTCAATCTCTTCTATTTTTACAATTTCAGATGTATTTCTAACTCTCAGTCTATGTCCTTCTGGGTCTTCTGATGCTAAACCTATGGCACTTACTGTATCTCCAACCTTTATTGATGGATCCCATTTGCCTAGATTACCTTGATTTTCTGTTCCATCACCTATATATCCATTAACATAAACTCTTGCTTCTCCTGTACCATCAGTTATATATAGTGAGTTTTCTGTCATTCTCGTCACAGTACCTTGGATTTTTACAAGCCAGCCTTCATTTTCTTCAAGCATACTGTCGCTAGTACTCATAAGCTTAGGCTCTACTAATATGACTTCATGATCTAAAACTACAAGATCTTTTAATTCATTTTCTACTGAAAGCTCTGTATCTCCATCATATTGGTCCACTATACCTGTTACTCTAACCTTTGTTCCAAGTGGCAATGATGTAGCTGATACTCCAAATACTGTAATACCACCTGTTTCATCTTGTACATAAATTACCTCAAAGAATGCATTCTTGGGAGTCACTGCCTCTGACTGAGCAGTTACTCTTCCTTCTATAGTAAACCTTTGTCCCATATTATCTGGGATACCATCATTATCTTTATCTTCTCTTACCTCTGCGATAGTTTTTAATTCAATTTCTTCAGGTTGAATCATCCAATCCAAAATATTTTCTGTAATTTGTCTATTTGAATACATATTATCACCTGATGCTGTCTCGAAGTCTGAGAAGAAAACAGTACCTGCTACTATTATCTTAGCACCAGTTGGAAGTAGCTCAGCACCTATTGCATATACATTGCCTTGCTCAACAGGTACATTGTCTCCATGATTATCAGAATCAATTGTTCCAGTTGTTTCGTGTCCTTTCACAAGCCAATCTACTACTTCATCACTTCCACCATCTCTAATGATTACTGAACATCCACTGTAGAAGCTATAAGTAGTTCCTTCTGGAATATTGTCAGTAAGATTGTATTTTGTAGAAACATATCTATCAAAGTATAATCTATACTCTTGCCCTCCATTGCTTGTATAGTCAACTACCTCGTCATCGTTAACTCTCAGATTTGTCCCAACTGCTTCTAATATCTTGTTAAGCTGAGCTCCGTTGCTGTATTCTCCAGTTCCATCCTTATAGTCAGCCTTTGAGGATATAATTAGTGCACCACCATTATCAGTATACTTCTTTATAGCCGCCACCTCTGCATCTGTAAATAATGATTTTTTCAAATTATATTCGGAGTCATCTGTACTTTGTGGGTCTGTAATAATTAATAGTTGAGCACCTTCTAAGTCCTCTGCCGTTAGTTCATCATGATTTTCAACTAGCATATATTTTTTATCTCTGAAGATTTCTCTTAATGTTAAATCTTTACCTGCATAATTACCACTTATATACGCGTTATAATGGGCCATATCCAATACAACTTTTATAACATCCTCAGATTTAGCAAATTCAACTGAAGTACTGCCTGAGAAAACCTTATCAACACCATCAGCTGCTATAACAGTCTTAGCATATATATTGTATTTGCCCGCATTGTCTGAACTCCATTCGATTGTCGCTACACCTATAGAGCCTGCTCCTATAGAACCAGCAGTAGCTTCTCCAATCTTTTCTCCATCTAAAGAGCCTTTATAAAATTCAACCTTAACATCTTTTAAAATATTAGAGCTATTGTTATAAACAGTTGCACTAATATCGATAGATTTACCTATAATTTGTGGATCTTGTGATACTTCTACCTTCGAAATACCTATTGGTGTTATGTCACTAGTCCAAACTGGCGCTGTAACTGCTATATCTTTATCAGCTTGGTCAATTCTTACATAATAGTAGCTGTACTGAGGATCAAGCTCTAACTCCCATAGGGCTTTATTATCATTGAATATCTTTGAAGTTACTACAATTCCACCATTTGATATTATGGAAACTTTTCCAATAAAATCATTTTCGTCTGGATCATTTATGTCTATAGTAATATTTAAAGAATCTGGCTCATCTAACATAGAACCCATAATACTACCATTTACTGTATACATAATTTCTAAGTTTTTATCTTCTGTAGAATATACATTTAGGTTACGTATAGCGTCAAAAATACTATCTCTAGATAGTTCAGATGCTACCACTACAGTTCTTGCATCATTTGATGTAATCCAATTCCCTTTGTGGTTATCTTGGTTATTAGAAGGTGCGATATGCCATCCCTTATCAAGAGCTCTAGTATAATACTCATAGCTTGGGAAATAACCTTTTCCTCTAATAGGTCCTTCACCATTTCCTACTTCAATTAGATGTACAACATTATCAGCAGCTTCTGAGTAATATCCAAAATCAGCAAAATCGCCAAAGGTCTTTCCTGGATGGTTTAGCTGCGATATAGAATCAATATCTTTAGCAGCATGTTCATAGTACGCAGGTAAATTCATCTTTGAATTGCTTCTTGAAGCAAACCAAGGAGTATTAAACGTATTAATATGACCCCATCCACCAGTACTGCCGCTCCAAGTCATTTCGAAACCTGCTATGGCAACAAATTCACCATCTTTATTGAATTGGTCAGCAACTGCATTCATTCTCTTCCAGCTATTACTTGTGGATTGACTTACATCTGTTATATTTTCATTTGAAGTATCTTTTTCATTATCAAACCAATTTGAGTGGTCTGTTACTGCAAAGAAATCTGCCTCCCCTTCATCTCTTGCCCATGTATATGCTTCTTCTAGTGAGCCTTGACCATCAGAAACATTTGTATGACTATGAAGCTGTCCAAAATAAAAACTATATTCTTTTTCTCCTACATAAAAGTTCCATTCCACTATTGCTGTTTGTGGTGTTGGTGCATTATCTGATACCTCAAGTCTTGTTTTATGATTTCCTATTGAAAGATCATCATCAGGTATATAAGTTATTTTGCTCTCAGTTATATTTGCATCTACTGTTATATCTGTATTGTCTAGATATAGCTTTATTGATTCTGTATCTATTCCTGATGCATCGCTATACTCTGCACTTATAACAGGTCTTAGTTCTTCACCTGTAGATGCTCCACTTGCTGGGGTTAGATTATTAACAACTGGTGGCAATATATCGGCATCACTTATAATGATTTCGTATGGCTCATCTATATCCTCTGGTGATGTAGCTGTATTTGTACCGTCTGATGCTTCAATATAATATTCTATTCCATCTACTGATAAAGCTGTTTTTGAAATAGCATAGCTGTATACATTTTCTTTTTTAGTCATGTCAACTAATTTATAATTCTCTTCACCTTTTACCCTATGATATAGCTTAACTGACTCAACTCCCCTGTCATCTGTTACTGTAGCTGATATCTTAATATCTTCGTTTACGTTTCCTTCAGTAACTGGTGTGTGAGTTATTGTTGGTGGTGTTGTATCTAGTTCTTCATGACCCTTACCCATAGTGTGGCTTCCTAGGTATATAAAGGTATCTTTAGGATATATATGCCATTCTACTGTAGGATCAAACTCGTCATTAGGGTCGATGTCTCCTGCTGTTATACTGCTCTTACGAACTAATGTGTGATCAAGAGTATCTTTGTTTGGTCCCCACGCATCGCCCGGATCAACTCCTACCTGTCCAAACACATCTATTATTTCATCATTTCGTTTAAGCACTAGTGCATCATCACCATTAAAGTTAGTAACTGCACTTGTAATATTAGCTTTACCCTTTATTTCTGCCCCTGCACTTGAATGGGCAATTACGTACACCTCATTATGTGCTAAAGTCCCTGTAAGATCTAGAGTATTACCTGCTGTTGTACTACCATTTGAATAAAGCTCTACTCTATACCCTGATAGATCTACTGCACTACCTGTTCCATTGTATATTTCTATAGCCTTATTGTTACTACTTCCTTCTATATATTCTGATATAAATAAGTCTGTTGCATAGTTTGGTTTGTCGGTTATATCATCAATTGTTCTAATCATTAGTTGATAATTTTCCTTATATTGACCTACTGGTGCTGTAACAATAACTTCATCTCCAATCTCAAAGTTTGAGCTTGGAATCTTAGGTTCAATATAAGTATCTATTCTTAATTCGATACTGTTAGTTCCGTCTGAAGCTTTTAAGATATAGTTTGAATCCTTATTTGCTGGTACATCTGTTAATGTTAGATTTTGTATTCTTACTACCTGTCCTTCTAGCTCTTCATTTAGTTCTCCTATGGTTGTTTCTATAGGTAAAGGCAATTCATTATTTTCAGTTATTGATTCTACTGAAATAATAGGACTGATCTGATATAAACCATTAAAATCAGCTGTTTTTCCTTCTACCTTTATCTCATTTCCAACTACAAATTCAGCTCTCTGAGTACCACCTGAATATAGATATACTCCTGCTGTATCGTCTTGAATAAATGCATTGTTTCCTATGATGCCTGTAACAATGCCTTGTATGATTACATCATTGCCTAAGCCCAAATCTCTAGCTTCTGCTATTGTAATAACTGTAGCCGGTGCCTTAATAGTGTAAGTAAATTCTGCTATATCACTATCCTTAAAGCCTTCTTTAGCCGCGTATGTCTTTATAGTTAAAGCTTCGTCCACTACTATCAGATTAGTTTCGTCAAACTCTTCATATTCCACATCTGTAACTCCATCTGTATATACTGCATAATATACTGTAGCACCTTCCGTTGTTGTTGAAAGAAAAATTTCTGTTCCTTCTTTAACCTCCCCTGGACTTGGCGTAGCAGTCACATTTGCTACTTTTTTCTTAGGGTCTCCACCTGACCCACCATCGTCATATGATGTCCAGGTTATATTGTCGATGACAGTTTGCGCACTACTGGCAGCACCTATAAACTTAATTTCAAGCTTGAATCTTCCTTCAATACATAAGTTGTTTACTATAAACTTCTGAACATTTGTATCATTATTATCTAATATGAATGTTCCTTTTGATTCATCATTAACTAATAATTCAATTTCCCTTTTTCCTGATCCTATCATAGCTTTTTTTGTATCAATGGAGAAATCTCTTATTCCACCATCTATAGTTGCTGATATACTCGGATTATCAGCTGGCTTTCTAAACATCAACCCTTTCCCTTCAATAGAATAATCTACTCCACCCTCTACTAATAGTCCCCTAGCTCCAGAGTAATTCCAAGTTATTTCATTTTGTCCTATAAAGCTTCCATCCTTATAGCTATTGCTTGTTTCTGGGAAGTTGTCAAATGTCTCCACAAAAGTCTGCGAAACTACTTCTGCCTTTACCAATGTATTAGGCACAAAACTAAACACACTCGTAAAAGTTAAAACAAATACGAAAAATAAACTTAAGCTTTTTGAAACTCTCTTATTCAAAACTACATTCCCCCTTTTGTAATTGTTTACTTTGTTGTTGGAAAATAACACCTACCCTCCTTTCTTATTTGTTTTCAAGATTCCTTTAATTTTGGCTTTACAATACCCTGTGTTATTCAATTTGCAATATTTTATTACAATATATGGTCGTACATATTTTATAGCCAGCTTTTAATAGTTCTATATTTATTTATAAAATCCTTCTTTTGTCAAATCTCCCATTAATATGTCAACATTTCAGGAATAAATTGATATGAAATTCATTATTAAAATTGATTTTGCCTACATTATGGAATATAATCTAATTAAATACTTTTCTAGGAGGGTCTATGAGAACAAAGATTTTAAAATACTTCCCAATTATAGTAATAGGTGTAACTATTATTTTGATATTTACTTCACCCTTAAATTCAAAAAAAAAGCATCATTTTGATTTTGAACAAGCAGAGGTGGTAGCTGTAAATGAAGAAAAACTAGAGGAAGATACAGTAATCCCAGACCTTATGCTTGGATATCAGCAGATAAAAATAAAAATATTGACAGGAAAATATACAGGGGAAGAATATAATATAAGGAACCCAATGAGTAGAATTTATAATGTACATACTGAACCAGGGATTAAAATAATAGTAAGCATTGAAAAAGACGGAGAACAAATAAAAAGCATCTCGGTATTTAATTATAAAAAAGAACATGTTTCTTATATTCTAGTTGCTCTTTTCTTTGTAGTACTTTTAATATTTGGTGGTATGAAGGGATTTAAAGCATTTGTATCATTGGTGTTTACCGGGGTACTAATAATATTTTTTATGATACCTCTCTTTTTTGAAGGCTATAGTCCAATATTGCTAACTATAATAACCGTAGCAATAACAACAATAGTGACAATAATAATGGTGGATGGTTTAAATAAAAAAACTATATCCGCGATAGTTGGCACTATCTTGGGAGTCATCATCGCAGGTGTTATATCATATTTAAGCAGCAGTCTAGCCCATTTATCAGGATTAACAACTAATGAAGCTGAAGAGCTTATATATATAGCTGGTATTAAAGATTTAAAAGTAAGAGGTCTAATGTTTTCTGCTATACTAATAGCAGCCCTTGGTGCCATAATGGACGTTGCCATGTCAATAGCCTCCTCTACTTTTGAGATATACAAAACCAATCCTAAAATTTCATTTAAAAATCTATTGACATCTGGGCTAAACATTGGAAAAGATATAATGGGTACCATGTCTAACACTTTAATTCTTGCATTTATCGGGAGTTCATTAAACATAATTATACTTTTAATGGCCTACGAAATGCCTTATACTCAGTTAATGAACCTAGACTTAATAGTTACAGAGGTAGTTCAGAGTGTGTCGGGAAGTATAGGGATTATCCTCACAGTTCCTATAACTGCTATAATCTCTACTTATTTAGCACTTAATCAAAATGTTACTAAAAAATCAAAGAGCAGTCTATAGCTGCTCTTTTACTATTATTATAACTCATTTTTAATAAACATACCTAACCCTACTACCCTCAACACTTGGTTCTATCTCTATCCTTGAGGTTATTCTTTCCTGTAATTCTTTTACGTGAGATATTATTCCCACAAGTCGTCCTGAGCTTTGCAGCTCTAGAAGGCAGTTTATGGCGTCATCTAATGAAACGGAATCCAGTGAGCCAAAGCCTTCGTCAATGAACATAGTATCTAGCTTGATTCCTCCTGCATAGGACTGAACCACATCTGCAAGACCTAAGGCTAGGGATAGTGAAGCCTTGAAGCTTTCCCCTCCTGAAATATTTTTTATAGGTCTGAATTGCCCTGAGTTGCCATCTAGTACATTTATATCTAAGCCTCTAAATGCATTGCCTCTGCCTTCTCCTTTAATCCTATCCATTTGAAATCTGTTTTTAGTCATTTTTCTAAATCTTAGGTTGGCTGCGTCTATTATATCTTCAAAATATGCTGCCAGCACATAGGTTTCAAAGGTTACCTTGTAGTCATTTCTACCATTTGCTGTACTAGATAGTTCTCCAACAAGTGAGTATTCCTTTTCCTTTTCTGAGATTTTTTCACTGAGTTCATTTATATTTTTAACTATACCTTCATTCTGCTTTAGTCGTGAAAATACTGAAGCCTTTCTGTCATTTGCAGATTTCTTTTCTTGCTCTTTTAGAACAGCTTTATTCTCAAGCTCTACTATGTCCACAGCTATCATATCTTTTGTTTCTTTTAGTATTAGAGCATATCTGTCCTTTACTGACTTTAATTCTTCATTATATGTCTTTATTTGATTATCTATGTTTATAATATCCTCTTCTATTAGCTTTGCATTCCTGTATTCTTCTTCATCTGTAAAGCCTTGTTTAAATATTTGGTCTTTAAATTTATCTTCTAGCTCTGTTAGTTCATTCTTGAGCTCTGATAAAGCTTTTTCTCTTTCATGCTTTGTATTTACTAATGCTGTATGTTCATTAGCGCATTTTTGCTGTTTGTCTTGAGCTTCTTTTAATGCTGCTTCTAAAGCTTCAATTTGTCCTTCAAGCTCTTTTATTTTCACATTTAGTCCATTTTCTGTCCTGATTTCCTCTGGAAGCTCCTTTTCCAAATCTCTAACTGAACTATTTACGCTTTCAACCTTTGCAAATAAACTGGTATGAAATTTGTTTAATTCTTCCTTCTCTTTTTCTATGGCTTCTTTTTTATTCTCTAATTCCTTAAGATAAGAGTCCAGCTTCTTCTCCTCATCTATTCCTTTCTTTAGCTTAGTCATTTGAGCTTTTATTTCATTTATTAGCAGTTGAATTTTTAGTGTTTTTTCTATGACAAATTGCTCTAGAGCCTTTTCTTCTAATGAATCAATATCCTCATTTAGCTCTTGACTAATTTCTTTTTTTCTTTCCTTTATGAGTTCTTTTTTTATGCTGCCCAGATTTCCTATTTCATTTAGACTATCCTTACTAGCTTTGCATTTTTCTTCTAATTCACTTAAATCTTGCTCTAAGGATTTTAGCTCTTCTTCACTAGGTACACCTTCTATGGACCTTGCTGGACTTGGATGATGAACAGAGCCGCAAACTGGACAGGGCTTTTCATTTTCTAATTCCTTTGCCAGTTTCCCTGCATAGCCTTCAATAAATTTTCTTCTAGTTTTCTCTACGTCTTCCTTTAGAGTAGTGTATTGTCTATCTAAAGAAGTAAAATTAGATTTCGCTTCTAAGTATTTCTTTCTTAAACTGTCTAGCTCGTTAAGTAAGGGAATAATGCTTTCTAGCTTTTTATGTATAGCTTCGCTTTTTTGAAGCTCTAATTCCTGCTTATTATAGTCTTTTTCACAGTCCTTGAGGCTTTCTTTCTTTTCTTTAAGCTCACTAATTGTTTTCTTTATATTTTCTAGAGCTTCTTCACTTACTGCGAGGTCTTTCTTTGTCTTTTCAAGTGATTTAGCCAATTCCTCTTTTTCTTTTTTCTTTATTTCATAGCTTTTAACCTTTTCAACGTATGAATTATGTAGCCCAAGAGCTCCTTTTAACTTATCTCCTTTTTCATTTCTTTTTAACTGCTTAGTGAGTTCATCCTGAGATAGCTTTAAATCCCTCTCTGCCCTATGTAGCTCCTTATCTATATCATTTAATTCCTTTTCCTTTGCATTTACCTTGTCTATGGATTTAATATAGTTTTCTTCTATCATTGCAATAGATAAAGCCTTGCGACCTTTTTCTAAAATCTTATTTAGCTGTTCCATTTCCTCATGTTTGCTCTCTAATATAGCTTTTTCATCTTCTGTTTCTCTTTTTTTCTGAAGCTTTTCATTTATGTGCTTTCCTTCTGTTATTTTCTTCTGAAGCTCTCTGGCTTCTTCTCCAAGCCTATTTAATATATTATCGTAATCCTCATTCAGGCTTTTATCAGTTTGGATTTGAGCATTTAACTCCATTTTAATTTGCTCAGTATTTGAGTTCTCTTTATCTACTAGATATTTTAAGCCTTCATTATCCTCAGCATTAATATTTTTTATATTTGCTTTTAGCCCTTCTCCAAGCTTTAGGATATCCTCACGTAGACCCTTAGCCATTTTTTCCAGAGACTCTTGAAGCTTTCTATACTCGTTTGTACCAAATATTCTTCTTAGTATCTCTTCTCTTTCTTTGCTTTTAGCCGTTATGAGCTGTCTAAATTCTCCCTGAGGTATCATAATTATTTGCTTAAACTGGTCGTACTCTAATCCAACTATTTCTTCTATTCTTCTATTCACCTCTGAAACACTGGTAAGTACCTTATCATCACCAATTACCATTAGCTCAACTGCTGCTGCCTGTTCTGTGTAGCCATCTCCCCTAACCTTTTTCCTAAGCTGGGCAGGACTTCTTTTTATATAATAGTTCTTACCCTTTAGCTCAAATTCCAGCTCTACATAGGTTAATATCTCATCATCTGCAATATCGTTTCTTATATAGCTTTGGTCCTTGTCTGAGCTGCTGACAAAGCCATACAGGGCGTAGCAAATACCATCAAATATGGTAGTTTTACCTGCTCCTGTAGGTCCTGTTATTAGGAATATATTTTTATCATAGAATTTAGTGAAGTCTATTGTCTCAATTTTTGCATAGGAGCCAAAGGCAGACATTGTTAATTTAGTAGGCCTCATTCTATTCACTCCTTTGTGCTTTATTCATTTCGTTTATGAGCTTTTCCATAATTCTTGCTTTGTCTGGAGTAAATTCATTATCTGTCATGCTTTCATAAAAGGATTTAAACAATTCTAGCTTACTTTTCTGCCTGAATCCTTCTCCAGCAGAGGTTCTAGAGTCTTTGTTTCTATTAATAGGGACTCCTCTTTCCATTGATAATATGTTAGGATAGACCGCTCTTAATTTACCCATAGGATCTATGAGCTCACCCTCATCAGACAGCCTTACATGGATATAATCGTCAATGTTAGTTCCTCTATATGTACTTGGAGCCAGCAGCTCTTCTAGGCTTCCTTCTATAGCTCTTAAATCCCTCATGGGCTTAAGCTCCTTAAATCTAACACTCGTATTTCCATCACTATCTATATCGATTAGCTTTATACCTTTTCTATGATTTTCCTCTGAAAATGAGTATTTTAAAGGCGAGCCCGAGTATCTTATTCTTTCATCTCCTGCCTTTTGCTGTCCGTGCAAATGACCTAATGCAGTATAATTAAACTGCTTGAAGTGTTCATAGCTTACATAATCTGTACCGCCTACGTATAGAACTCTTTCGGATTCACATGTTTCAGGCTCTTCAATGCCTGTAATAAATCCATGATTTATGGCTATATTCCTTTGGTCTGTGTTCATCTCCTGATTAATTCCCTTAATTATTGATTTCATAGCATCGTTATAGGTTTTAATATCTTTATCTCCATATAGCTCTCTTACATAAGCTGGCTCTGCATAGGGTATTACATAAAAATTAACCGGTCCGTACTCGTCCTCTAAAACTATTTTATCTACTACTGGCTTGAGTCTTCCTTCTATAAATAGGCGGTTATTTTTTAATATTCCACTAGCAAAGCTTATTCTATCTCCATTGTCATGGTTTCCTGCTATGGCTATTATCGGAATACTTAATTCCAGCAGAATTTTATTGAAGGTCTTATCTAACAATTCTACGGCCTCTACTGGTGGTATGGATCTATCATAAATATCTCCAGCTACAACTAATACGTTCGGCTTCTCTTCTTTTATTATCTCTATTATTCTTTTCAATATGTACTCTTGATCTTCTATTAGGCTTGTACTATTAAGCTGCTTACCTATATGCCAATCAGCAGTATGAAGTATTCGCATACTATCACTCCTTTATAGTCACATTATACAACTTTATTCCATTTTAACATATAGGTATACTTTGGAACTATGTTAAATATCAAGAGCTTATTTATTTATCTGTGATTTAAAACCATGCTTCCTTCCTAATTCTCTAGTCAGAAGGATATTATCTATAGATATACCAGAAGCCCCTAAGCTTGTATGCTCATAATGCTTTTCCAGAGCCAGTATCATGGTCTCAGCCATGCAGGCAAAACCATATCCTTCCTTTAGCCCAACATTGACACCTAATGAAGGTTTTCCCGGTATTTCTATAACTCCACCTTCAATTACTAACACATCAGGTCTAAGAAGCTCCACATCTTCACTTACATTTCTAGGTCTAGACATGTCACAAACTATGGCGCCATGTTTCAAATGCTCAGGTCTAATTATCCTTGCTATTGAGCTTGTAGCACTTATGACAATATCAGCCATTAACAAATCCTTGGCTATATCTGTTGTCACTATTATAGGCGCATCATAATTATCTAGCTTCTCTGCGAATTCTATAAAGGCTTCCACTGGCTCATCCCAGCTTGGAGTATTATGTTTGTCTAATCCTTGTAAATGCTTTAAAGTAGCCAAATGCTTATATATCTTTCCTGCTATTTTGTACATTCTTTTTGTACTAGACCCTGCATTAGATGGATTGCCTATTAATATTAATTTAGATACCTTTTCAGCCATAAGCAAGGCTGCTCCATAGCCAATAGAGCCTGTAGCACCTACTATTGCAGCAACTGAATTATCAGCTTTTTTGTCTAAGCCTTCTAATGCTTGCATTACTGTATCAATAGCCGAAACTATGGTGTAGCTGTTTCCAGTGGTTATAGGAACACCTTCATCCTTCACATATAGCCCTCCACCTGAAACTACAGAGGTATATGCACCTAATCCTACTATTTTTGCCCCTCTGTTCTTAGCTAATCTAACGGCTTTTTTTATTTCATCTACTACCTCTCCCTTTGGCAAAGTAGACATTTCCTCAGCTGTTCTAGGTACAACAATAAACTCTCCGTATGCCTGGCCTCCGTTTTCTGATGTAATTCTAACTTCAGAGACTACAAAAGGCTCTATCATATTTCCCCAAATTTCAGTAAGCTTTTTTAGTTCATTTTCTTCTAACTGTGAAAGTGAATTGTCAAAATCAATATAGCTTTTTAATTCCAATGGATGAATCAAAAAACCAAATCTGCCTTCATCATTGCTTGGAATATCTATTTTAGAAGATGAGCCTGCATTCTCAATATTAAATTCCTCATCAAGCGCCTTATCTATCAAAAAGGATAAAAACTTAGCAGTATTACCTTTATTTAAAACTATCAGCATATTTTCTATGGCTTCTAATGCTCTCTCTATTTCCTTTTCACCGATATTTAAGCTTGGCTCTATTCGTATAACCTTGTTGCCATTTAGTGTTGGGGCTACTCTTATCTTTTCTACATTTAATAAATAGCTGGATATAACAGGTGTCAACAAGTCCTGTTCAGCCATTATGCCTAGCAGGCTATTAGGAAATGCTTCCCTTTGTATATCAAATTCTATTCCTAGCATTAGCCCTTTTCCTCTAATTGATTTAATTATATTTGGATACTTTTCTTTTAATTGAACAAGTCCAGCTTTTAGAAGAGCACCTTTTTCATTTACATTGCTTAAAATATTGCCGCTCATAGTTAATAGCTCCAACGCTTTTAATCCTACTCTACACCCTAGTGTATTGCTTGCAAAGGTAGACGAATGGTTTAATGCAAATTCTTCATTATATACTTCTTCAGTTGATATGCAGGCACCTATAGGGAAAATTCCTCCTCCTAATGCCTTTGATAAAAGCAGTACATCCGGCACTACTGCTTCATGCTCTATTGCAAATAGTTTGCCTGTACGTCCTAATCCTGTTTGAATCTCGTCAACAATCAATTTGACACCATATTTCTCACATATTGCTTTTGCCGATTTTAAATATCCCTTTTCTGGTTCTATTATGCCCCCTTCTCCTTGTATAGGTTCAACAATAAAGGCTGCATAATAGTCAGGCTTATTCTGAAGCTCATTAGCTAATTCCTCTATACTGCCATATGGAATATGATAAAATCCATCTGCTGGTGCACCAAAGGAGCTATGATATTTTCCATTTCCTGTTGCAGAAAGGGCTCCTAGGGTCTTCCCATGAAAGCTGTTTCTAGTGGATAGTATCCCTAATCTATTAGTAGCCGAACGGCATAACTTGATAGCTGCTTCTACAGTCTCAGCACCGCTATTAGTAAATGTTACAAATTTAAGCTCTTTTGGAGTCACCTCTATTAGCTTTTTTGCTAAAGAGCCTGCAAAATTTAGATTTGAAGGCTGTATGAGACTAGGTTCTTTATTATTATGTACTTCAAAAACCACATCCCAAATTTCCTTAGGATTATATCCAAAGGGCAGTGCTCCATAGGCTGCAATCAAGTCAAGATACTCATTGCCTTCATCATCATACAAGAAGCTTCCTTCTCCCCTTATATATGTCTTGTCCATTTTTAAATTCTCTAATAGTCTCCCTAGATATGGGTTTACGTGTTCCTTAAATAAGTTCAAGCTAGACACCCCTTTTCAAGTCATGTACATTTAATTATTATTAGAATACTTTATCATATTTATACATGAATGGGTACTGTCTTTCAAGGGAGTTTTGATGAACACTTGGTTTCATTTATTTAATACTACATGATTTGCTAAAATATTCTATAACTTTAGAGGAAAATGACTATTCATGTAGAAATATAACTTAAACAAATAATAGTAAAATAAGGGGAATCCTTTTATGATATTAGAAAAGAGAAAGCTAAGCACTAGTCACAAAGAATATACAGTAGTCATAATACTTTCTATGATCTACTTAATATTTTTAAGAATAATAGGTCTTTTTGAAGAGCAAATATACAGAATAATAAACATGCCAGAATTTCTGACATATCATATAGTCCTAGAGTTTTTCGGAATATTGATTTCCTTCATGACCTATATCATCACCTATTATACATACAATAAAAACAAGAGATTGAGGCTACTGGTTTACAGCAGCACATTTTTTATAAGCGGAGCTGTAAGCTTCTTTCATACTATGAGCTATGATGGTATGCCTGTCTTTTTTACAGAAAGCTCTGCACCAAAGGCAACAAATTTTTGGGTTATTAGTAGATTGATAATAGCTATTGGGCTTTTTATTGCTGCCACTATTCCAGTAGATAAAAAGACTCGTTTAAGGAGAGAATTTTTTCAAATAGGAAGTATTCTAATTACAGTAATAATTTTTTATATATGTACTTTTAGGTCAGAGCTAATTCCTGCTATGTTTGTTGATGGACAAGGACTTACTCAATTAAAAATATTTTCTGAGTACTTCATAATGGTCATTCTAAGTATCACCATTATTTTAAATATTAGAGATTATATTAATACAGGAGACAAAAATATTAAAACATATTATTTAGGTCTATGCTTTGCAGTTTTTACCGACGGTTCATTTACATTGTATAAAAGTGTATATGACACCTATAATCTTTTAGGGCATATATTTAATATAGTATCTGGTTACTTAATTTTTAGAGCTATCTTTTCTTTCAATCTGGACCATCCATATAATGAGCTTGATAAAGCCAAGGAAAGAATCAGCAGATATGCAGATACTCTAGAAGAAGTAGTTGAGCGTAGAACTTCAGAAATACAATCTGTTAACAGAAAGATGATGGAGGATTTAGAATATGCCAAGAGAATACAGCAGTCATTACTCCCTCCAAAATTTTTAAATATATTTGATACAAAATTTATTTCAGAATATATTCCTTGTGAAAAGCTAAGTGGAGATTTCTATAATATTCATGCCTTAGATGATAAAAACCTATCAATGTATATTGCTGATGTTTCAGGTCATGGAGTGTCGGCTGCAGTGATGACTGTGTTTGCAGACAGAATAATGAAGCCAGCAAACTCCTTTAGCCTAAGTGAAAATATTATATCTCCATCACAAAAGCTAATGGATTTTTATAGGGAATTTAATAAATCTGACTTTCCTGATGAAATGCATATAGTAATTTTTGAAGCTGTATATAACATAAAGACAAGAACATTATCATATTGCTCTGGTGGAATGAATGTGCTTCCTATACTAGTGAAGAAAAACGGAGATTCAGAGTTTTTAGATAAAAGTGCAGGATTCCCTATATGTAAATTCGGAGAATTGTACAGTCCTAAATATGAAAATGGATATGTCCAATTAGATAATGGTGACAGAATCATCTTCTATACAGATGGACTATTGGAGCATTTTAAGGATAATACGCTGCTTAAGAAGGAAACCATCATCAATATAATGAGGGAAAGTATAAATAAGGATTTAAAAGTATTAAATGAAAGAATACTCTCAGAAATCAGGAAAAATACAGGTCCAAATTATGTGCATGACGATGATATAACTTATTTTGTTTTAGAAGTCTAGTAAAGCTAAAGGGACAGCTGACTGTCCCTTTTTATATTTCTTTGAGCTTATCTTCCATCCAATTAATAGCCTTTGCCAATTCTTCTTTACTATTATCCATAGAATTCCCCTTAACTCCGCAGTATATCTTGAGCTTAGGCTCAGTACCGGAAGGCCTCAGGCATATCCAAGTGCCGTCATCTAATATGAATTTAATTACATTTGATTTAGGCAGTTTGATTTTTTCTATGCCTTTGAATGCACTTATATGGGTTCTTCTTTGTCTGCTATAGTCCTCCACATATAAGACTCTTTTATTAGCCATAGGGTCTAAAATGTTGTTTCTAAAATATGTCATAATACTTTGTATCTTTTCTATTCCTTCTTTACCTGCTAATGTAATAGAGCTTAATCCCTCAAGAAAATATCCATGGGTTTTATATAATTCCATCAAAGCGTCATATAAGCTCAGACCCTTTGAGTAATAATATGCTGCCATTTCGCATATTAGCATAGAAGCAACTACTGCATCCTTATCCCTTGCATAGGTGCCAGCTAGATATCCGTAGCTTTCTTCATAGCCAAATAAAAATGTCTTTTCCTTAGTTTCCTCAAACTGTTTAATCTTCTCCCCAATATACTTAAATCCAGTAAGTACATTCAAGGTATCTATTCCATAGTATCTAGCAATATTAGCTCCCATTTCAGATGTTACTATGGTTTTTATAATTACACCATTTTGGGGAAGTCTATTCTTCTCTTTGAGCCCTTCTAGAATATAATTGACTAATAGTGCGCCAGTCTGATTTCCTGTAAGAACAATATATTCTCCACTGCTATCTCTGACAACAGCACCTACTCTATCACAATCAGGGTCAGTTCCTATAATTATATGAGCATTCCTTTCCTTTGCCAATTCAATGGCTAAACTAAATGCATTTTTGTCCTCTGGATTAGGATATTTCACAGTAGAAAATTCTGTATCTGGCAGCTCCTGTTCAGGTACAACAAATACATTTTTAAATCCAATTTCTTTTAATGCTCTTCTCACAGGTATATTTCCAGTGCCGTGTAGTGGAGTAAATACTACTCTAAAGCTGTCTGATACTCCTTTTACTATATCTGCTCTCAGTGACTGTTTTTTTACCTCTTCTATATATGCATCATCTAGCTTCTCATCTAAATATATCAGCAGTCCCTTGTCCTTGGCTGTACTTTCATCTAAAGCTTCTATGCTGCCTAAGTCTTTTACATTATCTATCGCTTTGGTGATTCCTTCAGCTATTTCAGTAGCTATTTGAGCACCGTCCTCCCAATATACCTTATATCCATTGTATTCCTTAGGATTATGGCTGGCAGTAATCATTATACCTGAAATACAGTTTAAGTATCTAATGGCAAAGGATAATTCAGGTGTGGCTCTCAGCTCCTTGAAAATATATGCTTTTATTCCGTTTGCTCCTAGAACCAAAGCTGTTTCATGGGCAAAGTCTTTTGACATTCTCCTAGAATCATAGGCAATAACCACAGTCCTAGCTTCCTTACTATTTGATTTTATGTAATCGGCTAGTCCTTGTGTTGCCTTTCTTATGGTGTATTTATTCATTCTGTTAGTACCTGCACCTATGATACCTCTAATGCCTGCAGTTCCAAATTCAAGCTCTTTATAAAATCTATCCTCTATTTCTTTTTCATTATCTCTTAAAGCTAATAATTCATTTTTTGTATATTCATCAAAATAAGGCTCTATTAGCCATTTGTTATAGTTTGTTAATGCTACAGATTGCATTATTATCACCTCAATTTGTATTATACTGTAAATAAACATTAGTTATCTTCACAAAAAACACCTATTGGTTTCATTTTACCAAAAGGTGTCTTAATTCTCAATAAGCTTATCCCAAAAATCCTGTAGTCTTAGACGCTATTCTAAACTTAAAGCCTATTTGTCTATAATTCCAAACATCAATGTACCTTTACAAGCTACTTCCCCATCTACATAGGCTACTGCTTCTCCTTTGCCTATTCCTCTTCTTATGGATACTAACTCTACTTCCATCCTTAATGTATCTCCTGGTCTTACTTGTTTCTTAAATCTCACACTGTCTATACCTGCAAACACTGCCAGCTTTCCTTTGTTTTCTTCTAGGGTCATGACTGCCACTGCTCCTACCTGCGCCATAGCTTCTACTATCAGTACCCCGGGCATTAGTGGATTGTCTGGAAAATGTCCTTGGAAAAAGGGCTCATTTATGGTTACGTTTTTTATACCCACTGCTCTTTTTCCTTCTTCTAGCTCTATAATTTTGTCTACTAAGAGAAAAGGATATCTGTGTGGAATTATGTTTTGAATTTGTACGTTATCTAGCATTGTGTTTTTTACCTCCCGTTAAAAAATAATTAAGAATTAACAATTAAAAATTGAAAATTGAGACCCTTCGCTGATGCTCAGGATGGCAAAACTAGATACTTCACTTAGTTCAGTATGACATCAACAAATAGATGATTAGTGGTGCTGTTAGTATGTTTAGCAATGTGGTGATAAATACTCCTTGGGATGCTAGCTTCGAGTCAGAATTATATTTTGTTGCAAATATGGCTGTGTTTACTGCTGCTGGCATTCCAGTTAGTGTTACCAATACTCCTTTGACTATGCTTGGCACCTTAAATATGGAAAATATCAGAATCATTGATATAGGCGCTACTAGAAGCCTTATGACTGCTAATATGTATAGTTTTTTATTGCCTAGTACCTCTGAGATTTTAATGTCTGCTAGCATAGCTCCTGCTACTAGCATTGCAAGGGGTGTAGTTGTATCTCCTAATAGCTTTAATGGACTGTAGATTATATTTGGCAGCTTTACTGGAGATATAAAAACTAGTAAGCCTATAAATACTGATATAAAACCAGGATTTATGAAATTTTTCAGTGTAGTGCTCTCTTTATTTTCAATTGTATTATAGGACGTCATATATTTGACTCCTAGAGTCCACGTTAAAAAATTGAACAGAAGATTATATATGGCTCCATAAAATACTCCTATATCACCAAACATAGCTTTTAATATAGGGAAACCCATAAAACCTGTGTTTGGAAACACTATTAAAAAGCTATACACGCCCTTCTGAGCTTCATCAGGCTTAAGTAGTTTGTTGAATATGATTGCTATTATTATGACTATAGCATATGAGATTATTCCGTATATGAGAGTCAGCATAGAGTTATTGAGCATTTCTAATGAAAATTTATAGTTCATAGCTGTTATCATCATAAGCGGGAGAGTTACATTTAAAATAAGTCCTGATAAGTCCTTTATCATCTGATTTGTTATTATACTTTTCTTTTTAATTATAAAGCCTATAAATATTAAAATAAATAAGATTATTGTTTGGTTTAGTACTGGTATGAAAGACAGATTCATTCCTCCTTTCCGTTTTATAATAGCATATCACATTTATATTGCAAGAAAAACATCTTATCTAAAATACTTATTACGTGCAAATAAAAAAGACCCGTCTAATAAACGAGTCCACTGAAAAAGCTCTTTTTGTCATCCTATGTTAAGTCTCTAACCACATTTCTCAAGTCATATCCTGTTGGCCCCTGATATATTCTGAGGTCAAACATAGGAATAACAGCTAATATATGATCAAAAATATTCGATTGTATTTCCTCGTAGTCTGTCCATGCTGTTCCATTTGTAAAAGCGTATATTTCTATAGGTAATCCATTTTCAGTAGGCTGAAGCTGTCTAACCATTTGAGTCATATTCTTATTTATCATTGGGTGATTTTTTATATAGTTTTCTATATATACCCTAAAAGTACCTATGTTAGTTAAATGTCTGCCGTTGACAATATTTAACAAATTCACACTATGAACTTCATTGTATCTATCTATTTCCTCTATCTTATTATTAAGGTATTCTTTAATATATTGGATTTCCTTAAATCTTTCTAGCATTTCTTCATCGCAAAATTTTATACTGGTCATATCCACATATATAGCTCTCTTTATTCTTCTTCCGCCTGATGCTGTCATTCCTCTCCAATTTTTAAATGAATTGGATATTAATGCATGGGTTGGAATAGTAATTATAGTCTTATCCCAGTTTTGAACCTTGACAGTATGTAAAGAAATGTCTATTACGTCTCCGTCTGCTCCATGTGTAGGCATTTCAATCCAGTCTCCTATTTGCAGCATATCATTTGTAATAAGTTGAATGCTAGCTACAAGTCCTAGGAGAGAATTCTGAAATACAAGTATGAGTACAGCAGTGGCAGCGCCTATTCCACTTAATAAAATCCATGGCGAACGGTCTATTAAAATACTAATGATTATTATAGTGGCTGTAATACTTACAAATATTTTTATAACCTGAAGATATCCTTTAATAGGTCTTACTTTAGAAACCTCATAGCTTCTATAGATTTTATCCACAGCATCTAGTGCTCTGCTAAATGATATAAGAATATTTAAAATAATATAGGAAAAAGCAAGACGCTGAATCCAGCTTTGGTAAATAGGAAATACTGGTGCAAATACATGAATAACTAATACTGATGGTATATGAATAATTCTCTCAAATACCTTTTTTTCTAGAAGAACATCATCCCATTTCGTCTTGCTTCTGCTAATGGACACCCTTAAAAGCTTTAGCAAAACCCTCTTTGAAATTATATCTACCAATAGGCTAGTAATTACAATGATTATTGCTGCTATTGCATATGACAAATACATGGAAAAGCTTTCATTTGCACCGTAGTCAATTAATAGGCTCTTTATAACTTCAATCAATAATAACCACGTCCTTAACTATGATTTTATAAATTGTTACTATTCATGGTCGATAAGAAAAATAATAAAAATCCTACATTCGCTAAGAATTAAATCGTGCCCTGCAAATGTTCGCTTAGTATTTTTATTATTTTTCAGTGTGGCTGTGAATAGTAACTATAGATTATCTTATGAAAAGACGGTACTATTCTACTAGTACATTAGGAGCAGTGTAGTAGTTAGTTATTCCAGATATAATACTATTCTTTCCTATTCTAGTGTACATTCCTGCAAAGTTTTCATTATACATAAATATACCAACTATATGTCCAAACTTACTAATTGTTGCCTTTCCGTCTACAAATTCAATGAAATCTCTAGTAAATGGAATACAAAATTCTTGATATATATAATCATTTTCCCAGCATTCATCAAGCTTTCCCTTCCACTCTTCCAAAGTAAAGTCCCTTCCTGCATATACTCCCCTAGAAGCATATAAATCCAATGGCTTGATAATATATTTATCCTTGTTATTTAATACTTCATCATAGACTTCTCTGTTTCCACTAAACTCATTGGTATATGGAATATGCTTTCTTATATATTCCCTCTCTTCCTCTGTAAATATCTCTTGTACATCCTCATCATGCAGTATCTTAAATATTATTTTATTGTGCATTATTTGAGATTTAATAGGTCCAATGACACAAACAGCTTTATCTCTATAAGCATCTATAAGGTCTTTGATTTCCTCACTTCTGTCAATTAACTCTCTAGTGACTATTCTTCTATATATTAAATCTACTTTCATTTCATTATAATACAAGCTTCCATCAATATATTTCAGCTCTCTTGGATCAGCTATCACTGCATTGTAGCCCTTATCAATGTAAGCTTTTTTAAATTCTTTAAATTCCGTTGGTGTCCCGCTTTCTTCAAAGTCCACAATTGCTACGTTAGGTTTTTCTATGTCAGGATTGAATTTTTTAAATATATTGATGCTTTCATCTACCCATTTATATATAAGCTCAAAATATGATATTTCATATTTCTCCTTCATTATTTTCATTGACTCTGTTTCTAAAAGTATCCTACCTATGGTATTGTCCTCATTCATGGCAGATGAGCCGTCGGTGTTTAACTCACAAAATTTAAACTTATCTCCCCCACCATAAAATATATCAAACCTACCTATAGGGACATTTATATCATATCCGTGGTCAACTAGTATAAGTTCCTCTAATAGCTTTGAGTAGCCAAATTTTTTTCTGAACTTAGGTGATTCCTTATATTTATTGACTACCTTGTTTGTTATAGACATCAGTGTCTTACCGATATACTTAAATGTTTCGATATCCTGTGCTGTAAAAAACATTGGCTGATATAAAAATGGCACTGGCTTTCCTTTATATATTGCGCTGGAATTGGCTACTGCTTCGACCGCTTTTAAATAATCCTGATAAAATCTATCTTCATCGCTTTTTACTATTTCAATATATTGGTTAGTAAGTTGCTTTGCATCCAAATTTCATCACCTCTATTTATTTTATTATTCACAAAGCACCATTCAAGAGCTTCCTTTTTGCCTAATGAAAGCTTTTCTTTAGTTATCTGGGAAGGCGTGAGCTTATTATCTATCAAGATTTCTAATGGAATCAGATATTCTTTTTCACTTTGATTAAGACCTTCTTTTGCAAGACTTATGAGCCATTTACCTACTTCATGAATTTCTCTGTCCTTTAGCTTTGCATTTAGTCCCTCATCTAGGATGTCTGCACTAGCTTTATTTATGTCATCTATGCTCAAGGTATTCACATAATCATAAGCTTTATTTAAATTGCTCTCATCATATAAAAGTCCCTTCCATAATGCAATTGCAGCAAAATTTAATGGATATGGAACTGCATCCATTATTCTTATTTCCATGAATTTTTTTGTTCTCACATCTGGAAAAACCATAGTCATCACATGCTCAAGCTCCTGAATCGAATATTCTTCAGGATTGAATATATCCTTATATAGCTTACTGCCTGTAAATCTAATAGTTTTACTGTCATCTATAAATATTGGTGGAGAATTCAAAATATAATCACTGTACTTTTCATATCCAAATGATTCATCAAAGGTGCCTGTTACAATTCCACATCTTTCATTATCACAGTTTACCCATATATTTTTCCTTAAACAAGGCTTATGGTTTATGCTTCCCTCAAAAAAAGGTGAATTATCGAACATTGCATACATCACTGGGGAAAGAGCATTGGCAATCTTAAACTTCTTTATATAATCCTCCTCTGAACTATAGTCTACAGATACTTGAACTGAAGCAGTCCCCTTCATCATATTATGAGCATATTTGCCCTTTGATTTAAAGTATTCAAACATGTAGTCATATCTCTGTTTTGGTATCATTTTTATATCGGCAATTTTGCTTTCAGGCTGATAACCTGTTGCTATAAGCGTCTGACCTTTAGCATCTAGTATAGGTGCTATTTCATCTAGAAAGCTTTTATATGCTCTGTTAATATCTTCAATATTTTTATATGGTTCAATACTAAGCTCTATTTGACTTCCTGGCTCTAGTGTAATAGTCATGTCTTCTTTATTTAAGCCTAATATATGTTCTTTTTCATACTTGCCCTTCCAGCCCAGAGTCAGAAGCTTTATTAAAGTATCTTCTATTCCGTCTATTCCATAATATGAGACGGTTTTAAGTGTTCTTTTATCAACTATAAAGTGTTCAAATTCTACACCTACACTGAAGTTCTCTTCTTTTTTTTCATTGTTTTTGAAATACTTAACTATTTCTTGTGTTTTTCTATTATAGTCCATTTAATTTCCCTGCCTTTGTATATTCTCTCTGTTTATTATACCCATATGGCTCTTGAGAAAACAATATAAAAAAGGCTTCTCTCGAAGTATTATAAAGTAGCCTTTTTTGAGCTTTATTAATGAAAATTTCTTTAAATAAAATCTAAAAGTAGAGTTTTCTCATTTGTTATAAAAAACCTCATGATATTATTATACCACAAGGTTGGATGTTATCAAAATAGGGTTAAAAGCTTAGATAAAGGCAATGTATATTCATTCAATAAATGTCTTTGATTTCATTCTCTTTTTGTGACTATTATTAAAACGTCTTAAAAATTAATCAGAAATTTATTGTTAAAGATTCGCATAGGAAAGCTTATATTGTTCCAAAGCATATTGGTCAGTCATTCCTGAAATGAAATCACAAATACATCTTAGCAACACATTTTTATAATCATTATTAGAGCGTTGAGCATGATCATTTTCAAGGCGATTTCTTAATAATCCTATTTTATCTGTACTATTAAGCATATTGCTAATTTTCATACGTTCATCTTTTCCTAAGTATTCCATATAGCTTCTGTATAATTTAATGATAGAAGCATCTGGTAATTGTTGAGGATTAGTAAGATAAACTTTAAATAAAGATCTTATAACAAAACTGGCTTGTCCATCCATGCTTTGTGCTAAATATGAATTCAATATCCTATTTTTTAAGAAAACTTGAAAGTCCTTTTCTTTTTTTATAAATTCTTTATCATAATTAATTAATAATTTTATTTTTTCTTCTCCTTTGTCATCAATTATTCGTTCTTTACATCTCTCAAAGGATTGTTTATCCTTAATTTTATATTCATTTTTTAACTCTCTTAGGGCTGTTTCAGTTCCTTCAATTAACTTTTTTAATAAAAAATCTACAATAAAACGTGATATTTGAGGAATATAAAATCTGTCTTCATTTTCACTATCTATTATGTCTAGTATATCTTCTTCTTTCTTACCTAAGTCTTTGGAGAAGATTTCCTT
Organism: Firmicutes bacterium UBA3546; assembly: GCA_002376545.1. Lineage (GTDB taxonomy): Bacteria > Bacillota > Clostridia > Tissierellales > Proteiniboraceae > Proteiniborus. The sequence goes on from DFOH01000007.1 coordinate 139,853, forward strand.
TATCTTTTCAATTAATTGCTTTTTCTCAATAAGTTGTGTTATAATTCCATCTTCGATATCGTGGTGCCGCTGTGCAATCTCATCTGCTACCGATACTATTATCCCTTCAAAAGACCATGCATTTCTAAAATCAAACTCATCGTTTGAAAAGTACTTTTCATAATAGCTTAAAGAAAATTCTTTATTATTGTGGCATTTGTCTGGCCCTGCTATAAATAAATTACATGGTTCATTCTGGTTACACTTACGGTATTTAAGATTAGAGTGATTTAGTATTCCCCATAATGTAAAATTCGTTAAATTAAGTCCATAATGATGTTTATTAATTTGTTCGTGTTCAATAACTCTTCTTATGCTCTGCCAGTTATGTTTAAACCCCTTTTGTTTTTCGTCCATAGATAAATTATAGTCCTTTATCGAATAGCAACCGTTCATAATATAATTTAATGTTCTTTCGCCAACATGCCCAAATGGTGTATGGCCTAAATCATGTCCTAGCGCTATAGCTTCGGCTAAAATATCATTAAAGCCAAAATATCGAGTGAGTAATGTACTTATATGGGCCACTTCTAAAGTGTGAGTTAGTCGAGTTCTAGTATGATCATTTTTTCCTACAGTAAAAACTTGTGTTTTTCCGCTTAATCTTCTAAATGCCTTGCAATTTAAAATCCTATCCCTATCCTTTTCAAACTGACTTTTATAAATAAAACTTGGTTCAATACTTGTTTCAGTAAACATTCTTTTTGACAATTTCCCATTTACCGCAAAACACTTAAATTCCTTAGACATCGTTTGTCACTCCTTCAGAATTTTACTGTTCTAAAAATACTATCTTTGCACCCCTTTTAATCTAAAACTAGTTTTAAATTCTCTTATTATTCTTATAAAACTTAGATACATGCTCAAAGTACTGTCATTGCACTAAGCTATATTCTTATGACATGTGGATTTTCACTGCTTTTTTCTCTACTTTGATACTCGTATTGCACAATTCCTAAGACTTACCTGTTGACAAAGATAGCTTCCCTCATTGACTTCCCACTTGTATAGTCTTTCAATTGTACAATTGTGTCTATGTTAAAAGTCTGGTCAAAATCAAAAGCACTTCTTACATAGGTGTGCAGTTACCCGATGATGTCCAAGACTCCTTATGACATGCCGTTTTCTTGGCGCACTGTCTGGAACCACTTAATTGTTCGATGAAACTATCGATAATTTCAATGCTCTCCTCCTTACCATAAACCAAGTCACTTTCCAGCAAGCTTTCAAAACAATCATAAAAAACTTCGCAAATACTTTTTTCTTCAATATAAGAAGAAGATATAGCTCCGGTATTATCTATTTCAAAAAAGTCCAAGCCCTTTAAGGGTTTTGATAGGCTAACAGCTCTTTTGAAAATTTCCTTAAAGGGTTTAAGTGCGTGACACAACTGACCATATTACGGCTGACAAACTCAATTTTCTAACTCTTTCTTTAGCTGCACCACTTCTTCAATAGATAGCTCGGCAGCATCTACTACTTGTTCTACTGTTAATCCTAATCTTAACATGTTTTTAGCTGTTTTCTTTTTTCCTTCTAAAATGCCTTTTTCTATACCTTTCTCTATGCCCTTTTCCATGCCTTCTTTAATAAGCTGCTCTGCAATTGTCATGATATCGTCGCTCCTTTGGTAAATAATTTATCATGAAATCTCTAGCAGTTTCTATGTCACTTAAAGTTTCCTTAAAAAATTTGTCGTGAGGTTTTTTTATAATACTCATATTTTAGCCTTTTCTTCTACCACTATAGTATTGTATCCTTGCTTGTATTATATCATATTAAATACTATTATTACAATAATTTGTAATTTCCTTTGTGATTTCATCTTCATGAAAAATTACTGCCAAACCTTTATTAGGTTTATTGAAAAGATCTCTGCTACATGAAATCTATCCATGTAACAGAGATCCTTTTAGTAATAGTTTAGTGTCAAATCACATGCTCTCCTGCAATAAATTTTTGAACTATATTTCTATGATCTCCAATATAGATAAATCGTTCAAGTCTTTCTAAAATATTACGCGGATTTACGGTGAAAATGTTAGAATCGTCTATAACCAATGCATCAAAATCATAACCTGGTTCAAAGCTTCCAACCTTTCCGAAGAAGCTCCCACCACCCTTTGTAGCGAGATAAAATGCTTCAGCAGTGGTAAGCGCTTTATATTTATGATTCGTTCTTAGCTCATATACTCTTGAAGCTTGAATAGCCTGCCATATTACATCCTTTATTGATATTACATGTCCAGCACCTATGTCTGTTCCAAGTCCCACATTTACTCCAGCCAACAAGAATTTCCTAATAGGTGCTACACTTCCAGACAGATTAAAATTTGCAGCTGGACAGTGTGCGACATAAACACCACTTCGCGCCATTAGTGCTATTTCTTCATCAGAAACATATACACAATGGGCCATAATTGTCGGTCGCTGACCAAACATACCGAAATAGTTATATATACTTGCATAATCTATAAATTCAGGATGAAGTCGTTTTACATATTCAAGTTCTTTAATATCCTCTGATAAATGTGATTGCACTGGAAGGTCAAATTTTCTAACAATCTCTCTAAGAGCCCACATAAGCTGTGGAGTAGTTGCTGGGACAAATCTCGGGGTAATGATGGGCCCCATCATTTTGTATTTTCCAAGTGTATTCCTTATAAATTTTTCAGTCTCACTTATAGAATGATATGTATTTTCTATATAGTAGTCTGGAGACTCTCTGTCCATATTAACCTTGCCAACAAATCCTCCTAAACCAGCCCTAGCTGCTATATCCATTAACAGTTCTGCAGATTCCCTGTGTATAGTACCAAGTAGGGATGCTCTTGTTGTTCCGTTCTTTATCAAAAGATTTATATGCTCCTTATAGGCAGCCTCTGCGTAGTTCATATCTTCAAATTTTGTCTCTTCTTTAAAGGTATGTGCTAAAAGCCAATCTAACAGTTCTTTATCCAGCCCTATTCCTCTATTTGCAACTTGGGAAGCATGAGAGTGCAGATCAATAAATCCAGGAATAATTAGATTGTTTCCATAGTCCTCAACATGAATGTTTTTATATTTGTTAGGTAAAGTACAATAAACATCTTTAACCTTTGATGCTTCAACTACAATAAAGCCATCTTCAACCGTCATAAATCCTTCAGGTGTAGGAGTATACGCTATTTGTCCCTTATAAATTTTGATATTTTTTTGACAAATTGACAAAACATCACCCCAAAAAGTTGATTACAAATATATATTTACCCTATTAGTATATTTCACATATAGCTAATTTGTTCCAAATTAAGATATACAGCTATCAGCTTTTAATAAGGTTTTCATTTCTAATTTATAAAAATCTCTGTTTTGGTTCTTATTTTTTGATGTGGAAAAATGCCATAAATTTGTCAGCACAAATGATGGGCAAAAAATATATAAGCGCTAAGCTATTCCAATTGCAATTGAACAAAATGCGTATTTGGCTTTATAGTAGTAGTCAACGCAAAACAAAAGACCCCTATCCCATGATATCCTTCCATGTAATAGAGATCCCTATATCCTAATGAATTTAAAATAAATAACTCAATAATTCAAGTGCCTGGCACGACTCACGCGTGATTTACAGCTTTCACCTTCTTATTTTTCACTCTTTTATTTTTTGGTTTTGATTGCCTGCTGCTATTTAAGAATTTAAATATCCAATAAACAATAAATCCTACTATCATCCCAACCATTGAGAATACCATATCTCTGAATTCATAGCCTCGACCATCTATAAACAAGGATTGATAGTACTCATTTCCAACTGAAAAAATAACGAACAAAACAATTGTAACAATCACTGAATATATAGTTTTTACACCATATGTACCAAGTAGATTCATGGTTACAATTGTCAGTATAAAAAATAATACGCTGTGAATCCAATGTTCCATAGCCTTTGCCCAATAACCAATCTCTGCTCCATATGAAGTAATTTCTGATGTTTTACCGTCATATGATTGTATTGTATTTTCTATAAATCCTAATTGATCCATCTTACTAAATATAAAATTCATGGTATCATCGCTCATTTTTATTATTTCTTCACCAGTTCTAGTCGCAAAATAGACAATACAAACGATCATTAATAGAAATAAGATACTGGATACCGTTTTTCTCCATAATATTTTCTTGTTGTTCTTTTCCTTATTGAAACTATAATAATAATTTTGAGCATAATAATACTTATGACTGTATTCGGTCCCTATTAAATATCTTATGTCATTTATAACACCACCGATTATTTCAGCACCAACATTCAATATTTTGTTTTTAGCTTCTATAATATCTATAATAGGTGCCGTTTCTTGCCTTACTACCATAATAACGCCATCAGTATATTTAGATAAAGAAACAGCTTCGCTCTGAATAAGCACAGGAGGTGTATCTATAATGATATAATCATAATTTGTTTTGATATCTTTAAAAAACTCTCTCATGATTTCGGAATTCAGAAAACTTATATCTCCTACTTTTCCTTTTTTTGAATACATTATATGCAACCCAGTTTTAGGTTCTTCTATAAGAGCTTCTTGGAAGTTTTCGCCTTCTTTTAATACATCTAGCAGATATTTTTCAGGACGCCCTCTAAACAATCCTAAAACACCATCTTTATAACAATCGAGGTCTAAAAGTAATGTTTTTTTGCCTGCTGATGCCATAGACAAGGCTAAATTCACAGAAACATTTGTTTTCCCTTCTTCCGGAACTGCACTTGTTATAACTATAGTCTTAACATCTGATTTGTCACAGACGTGCATGACCGTTTCAGTCAAGACTTTGTACTCTTCCACAAAACTGTTGTCAATATTCCTATTTAATACAAGCGGATTTTTATTATATCTTATTTTATTCTTAACATGGGGAATTTCTCCGAGACAATTAATAGAAACCAGTTCTACTATTTCTTTTTTACTTTTGATACGAGGTCTCAAAAAGTGTAAAAGAAATACAATAAATACACCAGCCATCAAGCCAATCACACAGCCGATTGCTAAATAGAAGGTATTGTTTTTCTTTTGAGGCTTCGGAGCATTAGGTACTTTTGCTTCATCTAAAACTTTGATGCTTCCTACCTCCACCGTTTGGCTTATAACCTGAGGCGCAACTCGCATTATAGAATTGGCAATATTTGCAGCTAACTGAGGATCGTCATCTTTAACGGAAACCATAATAACTTCCGTATCTTTTGGTGATGACACTGTGAGATGACTTCTCATAAGACTTGTACTAATATTTGTGCCTAAATCCTTATTAACCCTTTCCAAAACATTATCACTTAGAAGAATCACTCTGTATGTATTAACCATTTTCTGAGACAAATATATATTGTTTTCACCACTGACTTCAATTTCCTTATTAACTATGGTATATGTTTTTGAGTTTATTACCATACTGGCATTGGTTTCATAAATATTATCCCTAGACATAGGTAATTTAACATATACTAGGGCTAACGACATGAAAAAAAGTGTAGATATCAATATGACTTTCCAGCCCTTAATGACAACATATATTAAATCCTGCAAGCTTATTTCATTACTATCCACAATAACACCTCGGATTTATTCATAAAGATTTTTTATATAAATCATTAAATGTATAAAATAAGAATCATTGCATTAATAAATTTTGTTTTCATTTTCGCTCAAAATAAACTCCTTTATTGTTATCTCATTAGTTATAGCAAGAGCTTCTCACAAAAAACTACAGATTTTATAAAAATGCAGTAATTTTTTACAAAAAGTATTATTTTGCAACTTTTTTTGTGAAATTATAGTCATATTAACTCGAATATTTTCCATGGATTTATTATACTATGATTTTATGTCATGTACAAGTTTTTTATTTTGAAATTTTGCGTATTTATCAATGTTTAAACAGCATTTTTGCATCTGATTAAATCTAGCCTGGAAACAGCTTTTATACTAACTATGTCAAAAGATCCTTAATAAATTAACCTGTTGTGCTA
>DFOH01000063.1 GCA_002376545.1 Firmicutes bacterium UBA3546
ATTTTTTCTGCCCCTAGGACCTTCTTTATGAACGTCCAGCAGAAACATTTTTTAAGCAACTTATATAGTTTATCATTTTTATTCTCGTCTGTCAATACTTTTTTCAACTTTTTATTGACTTTCTTGAATTTCTTTTTCTTTAGTTTGTTGCTGTTTTATTAGCAACTTTATTAGTTTATCATTTCTTAACTTCTTTGTCAACAGTTTTTGTTAACTTTTTTATTTTCATTTTTTCTTGTCGTTTAGTGACGACTTTATTAATATAACAAATTATTTAATTGTTGTCAACAGTTTTTTTAATTTTTTTATTGCTCTGTTAAACCTCTGTTAACTTCTATTTAGGCACCAATTCTTCTCTCAAATTAATGGCAGATAGATAATATAACATACTAGAATACTAATAGTCAATGGTACTTTTACCCACATAAATATATTATCTAACACATATTAATATGTATATCTTCTAATATTTTTCTTGTTTAATTGTATCAATACTCTTTGTTTGGGAAGACTTTATTTATAACGAATAGGAAAGTTCTACTTTGTTCTCATGACCATAGAAGCTTTTATTATAATGACTAGTTATGGAGGGGTAAGCAATGTCGGTGAATTCTAACTCTCTTTTTGCAAAATCTATGCTCAGTGATATCATTCATGAGCATTTAACTAAGTATTATGATGACACATACGATGATATCATAATTCTTTGTATTGGAACTGATAGGTCCACAGGGGATTGTTTAGGTCCTTTAATAGGTTACAAGCTTTCTTATATTTCAAGAATATATTCTAATGTTCATGTTTTAGGTACATTAGAAGCTCCTGTACACGCCAAAAATCTTGAAGAGAATATAGAGCGTATATATTCTTCATATAATAATCCCTTTGTTGTAGCTATAGATGCATGTCTAGGTAAATTAGAGCGAGTAGGTTATATAAATGTAGCTAAGGGCTCATTAAAACCTGGCTCAGGTGTTAACAAGGATTTACCGCATATAGGTGACATACATATAACTGGTGTTGTAAATATAGGAGGATTTATGGAATATATGATTTTGCAGAATACTAGATTAGATACTGTTATGAAAATGGCTGATGTAATTTCATCAGGATTTATTACCTCCCTTTGGAAGTTTTTCAAGCAAAAAGAAAGACTGACAACAATTTAAATTGTTGTCAGTCAAACAAAGGACTATATATTCTCTTTTTAATTATATCATCTATTTCTTCTATTGTTTTTCCTGATGCATTAATCAAAACAGTTCCCTTATTACCTGTAATATCTAACCCACTATTCATATTGGCTAAATTGTTATGGTACTCAATATCATATCCATCTGCCATGTAAACTATAGCGTCGATATCATTGCTATTGTTGATGTCAACTACCTCATATCCAATATTATTTAAACTGTCTCTTAGAATATCCAGTCCTTCCTGTACTACAATCTTTTTTCCCATAAAAAAACCTCCAATGAGCTATACATATATTTTTATCATTAGAGATTTTTTTATTCCTATTTATTTGTATATAGTTCTATTTTTCTCTCGTCTATTATAAAATTTACTTCATCCTTTGCTACAACCACATCACCATCTATATTTAATAGCAGCTCTTTGTCGAACCTCAGCTTTACCTTTTTAGAACTATAGACTTTAACTATGTCAGTTAGATTTACGTGAGTCCCCTTAAAAACTTGAGGGAATAGGGTAAGAAGCTTGAGTTTGCTTAGCTTTTTTACAATAACTACATGGAAGCTTCCATCGTCTAATAAAGCCATTGGACATATTTTCATTCCACCACCATAGTACTTTCCATTTGCTATAGCAGCTAGCATGGCATCCATCTCTATAGTTTCTCCATCAAGTTCTATTATGAGTCTCTGAGGCTTATATACAATCAAAGTAATAATTAAACTTATTGTATAGGCAACGCTTCCCTTTATGACCTTCTTAACATTTTCAGTTCTTTTTACTATATCTGCGTCTAGTCCCATACTAGCAACATTTAGAAAGAACCTACCATTTATTCTACCAAAATCAATATGCTTTTTTTTACCACTTAACAAGGTGTATAAGGCCTCTTCAGCATCCAAAGGAATATTCATACTTCTAGCTAAATCATTTCCTGTACCGCCTGGTATAATCCCTAATGTCCCATATCCTTTCTGAATGATTCCCATGGCAACTTCATTAATAGTTCCATCTCCACCTACAGCAACTATACTATCAAATCCATCTTCTAGACCTTTTGTAGTTAAGCTTGTTGCCTCCTTAGGCTGGCTGGTTATAGATATACTATATTTTATATTAGTCCTGTCCATCTTTTCTTCAATAAGTGGTATCAGTTTTTTAGCTTTATCTGTACCTGCTATTGGATTTACTATAAATAACACCTTCAATAATATCACCAGACCTATTTATATTTATTAAGACACTGACTGTTTCTTTGCCCTATCTAAAGCTTGAATTTCCTCTACTGACAGTGGATAATTAGAATCTCCTTTGACAATTGGCTTTGCATAGGTTTTACTTTCATTTCTTCCATATATACTAGTTATTACAAAACCATTAAGCCTATCATCCAATAATGCAACTGAGAAACTCAAGTCGCTCCCCATATCATTAAAAGCATTGTATCTAATAAACCCAATTCGCTGTAAACAAAATTGCAGCCTATCATCTAGATTCTCACAGTATTTTTTTATCTCTGAAATTTGTCCTTTTGTATCTCTTATATCATCAATATGTTCAAAAAGCATACCTTCTAAAGAATGGGCAGTAGAACCTTCCACTAAGCGATCATATTTACTTGTAATACTAGAAATCTTGACTCTGCTTGTAATATATAATAATAGCAATATAATATTAAGCAGAGACATTGCTATAACTATCTCTGTGATATAATCTGTAAAAATATTAAATATAAGTTCCATAGTTTCTCCTTTCCATTGATTATGCAGTCTATGTATTCTACATTAATTCTATTATAATATGAAAACTCCTGCCATGAAATTAATTTTTGATTACAAAGTTGCAAAAAAAATCGTTGGTAAATCAAACTGGGTGAGTACCAACAAACTGTATGAAAATTGTCACTCTGAGCGCAGACCAAAGGAACTCCTATTTATTACCCTACAGGCAGAAATCGAAGTTGGCAATAAGTCTCAAATAGCCTTAAACATAGATTCTTCGTTAGCACTCAGAATGACAAATTAATACTTTTCATATTGTATTCAATTTTCAATTCTTATATTTCCTTTGATATGATTTTTATTGCATTAACAGCAGCATCTATATCATTTATTGTATTAAATGGTCCAACACTGAATCTGATACAACCCTGTTCATAACAATTAATGGTCTGATGTGCTAGTGGAGCACAATGTAATCCTGGTCTTACAGCAATATTAAAAACCTCATCTAATATAAAGCTTACTTCTGAAGAATCCTCTTCCCCTATATTAATTGATATTACTGGCGCCTGCTTTTCAATGTTACAGGGACCGTAGATTTTGACACTCTCTATTTCTCTTAATTCATCTATAAATGTTTTAGTTAATTTTCTTTCATGCTCTCTAATGTTATCTATGCCTTGTTCAAGAATATATTTTATTCCGGCACCTAGCCCTACTATACCAGGCATATTAGGAGTACCGCTTTCGAACTTATCAGGATAAATATCGGGCTGGATTAAAGAGTCAGAGCGGCTTCCCGTTCCTCCCTCTTTCATTTGAGATATTTCTAGACCTTCTCTTATATAAACTCCTCCAGTACCCTGAGGTCCTAACAAGCTCTTGTGTCCCGGAAATGCCAATATATCAATACTCATATCTATTACATCTATATCATACACTCCAGCTGTTTGAGCAACATCTACCATATAAATTATTCCGTGCTTTTTAGCAAGATTTCCGATTTCTTTTATTGGAAATATAGTTCCTGTAACATTAGAAGCATGTGTAGTTACAATAAGCTTTGTATTGTTTTTTATATTGACTTCAATATCCTTAATATCCATACTTCCAGTTTCATCACATTGTATTATTGTAGTTTCCACACCACTATTTTCTAATGCTTTTAAGGGTCTCAATACTGAGTTATGCTCCATAGATGTGGTTATTACGTGATCATTGGGTTTCAGCAATCCTTTGATTGCAAGATTTAATCCGTCTGTTGCATTAGAAGTAAAAATAATTCTCATGGGGTCTTCTATATTAAAAAAGTTTGCTAAAAGCTCTCTAGTTTCATAAATAGCCCTACCTGCCTTAAGAGCCAGCTTATGTCCTGATCTACCAGGATTTGCTCCATATTCCCTCATGGCCTCCATCATTGCATTATACACAATATCTGGTTTAGGAAAGGATGTTGCTGCATTATCTAAATATATCAAATCCTACACCTCCAAAATAAAGATTCATAACTATAGTATATTATATGTCTATACTATTACAATACTTATGGTAAGAGAATTTTAGGAGAAAAATATTTTAAATATAATATAGCTTCTAACACTCCTCCACCTACTGCCCTTGCTTTTTCAGAGATAGAATTACAATATTCCTTAATCCCCCTAGGATCAACATCAGCAATCTTAAGGTCTTTCCATACTTCAAGTTCTTCCATTATTAAACCCCTCAGTACGCCATCTATAGTGGCTTTCACAGGCACTTCATTTACGTAAGCAATTATCTCCTCTTTTTTCACTAAATCCCCTATTCTACAAATATGTCTGATAACTCCATCAGCTGGCGATTTTATTACCCTTTCCTTTCCAAATCCATTAATTATTCCTGGTATGCCAGAATTAGGCTCTGCAAATCCTTCAAATATTAAAGAGCCTAAATAATGTCCTCTTTTAGTTTCAATAACCACATCCACATCTACTCCTGCTTCAAAGCCCGGTCCTAGTGCTATAGTTATTGGAGCTAAGTCCCTACTAGTTCCTAAGTTTTCTTTAGCAAGTATTCCATCTACTAATATATCTGCTTTAATTTCCTTTAAAATATTTAGCTTCTCATCAATTATAATTGGAATGCTTCTTTCTTCCCAGCACTTATATATATCTTCTATATTACTTGCCTTAATAGCCCTTACTCCTTCTACTTCTGTAGAATTCTCAAAAACTGCTTGTGCAAATGAAACAGTTCTCCTTATAACTGTAGGTTTTTCTATTTCTACAATTAAAACCTTAAATCCACTTCTGTGAAGTCTATGTGCTACTCCTGTTGCAATGTCTCCTCCACCTCTTATTATAACTATATCGTCCATTATTTCTCCCTCTCCATTTCAACTAAGTGTTGATATTCCTCCCAGGTATCTATATCTAGTCCTACTTTATAATCCTCTATAGGTACATAGCCCACTTCATGAGGCATCTCCGCGATTATTCTTCTTCCGCCTTTATCCCCTTCTACTTCTAGGAGCTTCTTCTTTAATTTTGAAGAAAATACTGTAGGACTTCCTTTTTTCCCATTGTAGGTAGGTACTATAATTTCTTTATCATTGTTTTTGAACATCTCTATAATCTCATTTATTGTTTTTGAATCCATTAAGGGCTGATCTCCTACAATAAACATAAAAGCCTTAGTGCTTAAGCTTGCTGCTTTAATACCTAGCTTCATAGACTCGCTTTGTCCTTTTTCAGGAGATGAATTGAATACTGTCTTTATTCCATATTTTTGACCTATATCTCCTATGAGCTCATTTTGATAGACTAATATAACCTCATCTAGCTTAGACTCCTTGGCAACTTTTATTACCTTTTCTATTACTAGTTCTCCTCCAAGGCTTAGAGTTAGTTTATCTCTGTTCATTCTTCTAGAAAATCCTGATGCCATTATTATGCCTGTTATCATCTTAACACCTTCTTTAAATAGCCTTAAGTCTTTTATTAGACATACTACCTGCTAACAAACCATCTATTGAAAAATTCTTACTGCCTATAACTTTTCCTAATAGCTGGGCTTTTTGTATTTGAACTTCATTGTCTGCTTTATTAAGTAATAAATACTTCTTGCTTGTAAGAGGAACTCCCTTAAAAAGACCATCTTTTGATACCACTAGTTGCATAATAGTTTCTTCTGTAATAACATCTCCTAAGCTGCTATTGGTTACTTGGCAAAATATTTCCGGTCTATGAACATTCACTTCATTGATTAATTTACCCAACGCATCTATTCCGATAACGCCTATAGTTCTGCATGTTAAGTTTGGTATTACAGGCTCATGGGAAGCAGGTGCTTTTATAGGTCTTTCCTTAGAGCCATCAGCCTCTACTAGTATGAAATCAAAAATTTCTTCCTTATAAATAGTATCAAGAAAGCTATTATCTACTCCCAAAAGCTTGTTTTCAGAGGATATAGCTCTTCCCAAAACAGTAATAGTGCCCTTTTCCCAAGTGTTCTCAATGCTTTCCCCATTCTCTAATATGACTAGGCTATTATATAAATCTGTATTAGGATTATACATTGCAGTTGTAGTAGTAATAAGAACCCTTCTATCTAATTGTCTTAATTCAGACGCCAACTGAAAGATAGTAGTAGTTTTGCCGCCGCCACCTACTACAGATATCATTTCTCTTGAATTGATGTTTATGTCAAAATAACTAATAATACCCATAACTACCTACTTTCCAAATGGACAAACTGGATAGCTGCATACTTTACAGTTTAAGCAAAGTCCCCCATGGCCCAAGCTTGTTATGTCTTTTCTTGAAAGAACCTCTCCTGCTATTATCCTAGGTAAGACTAAATCTAAAACTGTTGTTTTATGATACATTCCACAAGCCGGTACTCCAAGTATAGGGATATTTCCTTTATATGCAGCCATAAACATGGCACCTGGTAATACTGGCGAACCATATGTGATTACTCTATCAGATATATTTCTAATGGCTTTAGGGGTCACATCATCTGCATCAACTGACATGCCTCCTGATGTAAGCACTATATCAGCTCCTTGTTCTATAAATTCATTTATGGAATCCTGGATCATATCTGTATCATCTGAAGCGTATTTAATTCCTAGTAGTGTCCCGCCATAAAATCTTACCTTTTCCTCTAACACTGGACCAAATTTATCAGTTATTCTTCCATGATAAACCTCTGAGCCTGTGACTACTATACCTGCCTTTAGAGGTTTTAATTCTTTTACATTAACGATATTACCTAAATCTTTACAAATCCTCTCGATTGCCTCTATCTTATCTTTTTCAATGGAAAGAGGTATTATTCTTGTCCCCGCAACTGATTGGTCTTTCTCCACTACAGTGTTATTATGAAGTGTTGCAATGATTATTAATTCTATATCATTAACGGCTTCCAAAGCTTCTAGATTTATTTTTAATAATCCTCGCTCTTTTGCTTTTAAGGTTACTTTTCCTTCAGAAGGCTGTGTAGTATAAACGCCCTCACCAGATATAGCCGTCCCTATTCTTATAGCAGCATCATCCTCATGAATATCATTCTCCGCAAGCTCTAATACATTTATATGATTTTTTCCCATATCCTTTAACATATGAATATCTTCTGGTTTTATTATATGTCCTTTTTTAAATGCTGCACCCTTAAATTGTCCTGGCACTATTTTAGTAAGGTCATGTGCCAACACCATTCCGATAGCGTCTTCTACATTTACCTTTTTCATTGTAATTCCTCCTTTAATAAAAAGCTTTTTCGACTATCATTAGTCTATTTTTTATAACTGATATCAAAGCAGTATAAGCGATGTATATTTTAATATATAACGCTAATGAATAAATAGGCAGAGGACTGACTCTGCCTTTATTAAACTTCATTATAATGAGACGTGCTCATTCTTAAAACTTTAATAAAGAATTAATTGATAAACCTACTTGATATATTATACCATTTTCACCTAACATGGCAAGGAATTTAAATAATTGATTATCTTCAACTCTCCTTTTTATAGGAGTTGTAATATATGGTTTTTGCCCTGCTCTAAGCTGTTCATAAGATGAATCTAGCTTATATAGATTCAAGCCAATGGATTCTTTTTCATTAGAATACTTTATTTCACCATTATTATCTGTGATATATATTACATCTACTTCAGTTTCTTTCAGTAATATATCTAATAAACTATTATCAACGACCCTGCCTCTGACTCTATCTATTATGCTCTTTACGTCCTTCAGCATCTTACCTTCCATTACTTTACTAGTTACATATTGCTGCATTTCATCTGCGGTGCTGTTAAGCTCTTCAATTATTTTATTTAGAGACGCCATCTTTTCATTCTGTAGTACTACTTGCGCTGATGTTTCCTGCATCTCTGATGTTATATCCCTCGAAAAATCTGTAACCTCATCTATGCTTTTTTGAATTTCGATACTCTCATTACTTATTTCCTTTATACTATCGCTCATAAAATTTAATTTATTCACACTTGATTTGAGATCTTCTTGTACTTTGTTAAAGCTATCTACTGTCTTTTCAATATATTGGTATTCTTCTTCAACATGAGCAGTTTCCTTTTCCATAGCCTTAGAAATATTCAATATCTCTTCTTTCAATGTAGATATAACCGTTTCAATTCTTGATGCTGCTTCGCTGGTTTCATTTGATAGCTTGCTCACCTCTGAGGCAACTACTGCAAAGCCTTTGCCATGCTCTCCGGCTCTTGCAGCCTCTATAGATGCATTTAACGCCAGCATATTAGTTTGTCCAGCTATTGAGTTGATTAAATCTATCATGCTGACCACATCTTCAGAATACCCTATAAGCTTGTCTACATTTGTTGTAGTATCTTTAATTAGTTTTTTTGTGACTCCAATCTTTTCTTTAACCTTGTTTGTATCTTTTATTCCTAACTGTACTCTATTAATTGATTCTGTAGTAAATGCAACAGTACCTTCCATTTCCTTGTTTATTTTATCCAAGGTATTTACAATGTCATGAGTTTTATCAGATACACTGCTTAGCATATTAAGCTGCTGCTCACTACTTTGACTTGTTACTTCTGCAGAGGTTGCCACTACCTCCATAGCAGACTGAGTTTCACACGAGATGACGTTGATTTTCTCAGACATGTTAGCTATTTGAGTAGCAATATCTACTTGACGTTTAAAATTTGATTTGGTCTCTTCAAACATTTTTTTAATTTCTTTTATAGCCTCATTATTTGAGTTTTTAACTTTCTCATCAATCTTTATCATTAAATCATTTTTATTCATGCTTTGAAGAAAATAAAGTATTTGCTCTAAAACCTTATTATAAATTTTATTTAATGCTAAGGTAGTAATTAATGAGATGAAGATAATCATTATTATACTTAAAATCCAATTATTAAAGAAAGTGACTAAGGATATTATTATACTAAGACATATAAACGATATGATAAATGTTCTTATAATGCCTAAATTATTTCTTTTCTCCAAAATGTTCCCTCCCTTGTATAAGGATAATCTTAAGTTTTATGTACTAAATCTATAATATTTGTGAAGTAGGGATGAAATGCTCATCCCTACTTTTTGCTTACTTTTTTATTGATAAATCAATGAAATCAAACTTGGAAACATCAAACAGTCCCTTATCAGTAACCTTGAGCTCTGGAATGACTGGTAAAGCTAAGAATGATAATGTCATAAATGGATCAATGTCTTTATTTACACCAAGCTCTTCGTAAGCTACGTTTAGCATATCTGCCAGCTTTTCATTTACTTTTTCCATGGATTCATCGGACATGATGCCGCCTATAGGGAGATTTAAAGCCTTTAAAATGCTTCCTTTAGAAGCTATAGCAATACCTCCTCCAATTCTAGCAACTTCATTTATTGCTAATAGCATATCATCGTCATTGTCCCCAATCGCAATTAGATTATGAGAGTCATGAGCAATCGTAAGTGCAATGGCTCCATTCTTTAATCTGAAATCTTCAACAAGTCCTAAGCCAACATTACCTGTAGCATTATGTCTTTCAATTACAGCTAATTTTAGAATGTCCAGCTTGTTGTTATTCTTAAATTCTCCATTTTCTACTTCTACTTTTCTAGCTACCTTCTGAGTAACCAAATTGTGAGGAAGTAGTCTAATAACATTTGCTATATCATTATCTAATTTTACTCTTAAATCATTCTTGCTTACTTTCTTAATTCTTACGGTATCTGTAACATTTGAGCTGTCAAAATCATTTACTTCAAATAAAGGCTCCTTGTTTTGACCCACTAGTATGCCATCTTTATATACTTGAAGAACGTTAAAATCCTTTAAATCATCTACTACTATTAAATCTGCACTATACCCCGGAGCTATGGCGCCAATATTTCTTAGTCTATAGCATTCAGCTGCATTTATGGTAGCCATCTGAATTGCAGAGATTGGGTCAATACCATTTTTAATTGCAAGCCTTACATTGTTGTCTATATGACCTGTTAGCAATATATCTTCTGGATGCTTATCATCTGTACAGAATAAGCATCTTCTCATATTCTCCCTTTTTAGTCCCCTCACTAGCTCTTTAAGGTTTCTAGCTGCAGAGCCTTGCCTAATTAGGATATACATTCCAAGTCTAAGTCTATTAAGCATTTCCTCAACTGTAGAACACTCATGTTCTGTCAGTACTCCTGCTGCTACATAGGCATTTAGCTCCTTATCTTTTATTTCAGGACCGTGACCGTCAATAAGCTTGTTATGCTCTCTAGCTAGCTTTATTTTGTCAACAATTTCCTCATCTCCACTAATAACCGATGGGTAACTCATAAGCTCGCCAAGCCCTAATACTCTTTCATGTTCAATAAGCTCAGCCAAGTCTTCTGCTAACAGCCTAGCTCCTGACGTCTCAAAGTATGTTGCTGGTACGCATGAAGGAAGCATAAAGTATGCATTTAATGGCAAGTCTTCACTAGAGTCCAGCATGTATTTTATTCCTTCTATTCCTTTAATGTTGGCTATTTCATGTGGATCTGCAATAATTGTTGTAGTTCCCCTTGGAACTACAGCTCTTGCAAACTGTGTAGGGGATACCATAGATGATTCTATATGAACATGACCATCTATAAGTCCTGGTGCTACAAACCTGCCTTCTAAGTCAACTTCTTTTTTACCTACATAGCTGCCAATACCGACTATTTTTCCCTGATCTATGGCTATATCTCCTTCTACAATTTCATGTGAAAATACATTTACTATTCTAGCATTTTTAAGAACTAATTCAGGTTTTATCCTACCATATGCTAAATCTATTTTTTGCTTAATTTCAGATCTCAAAAAACCAACCCCCTTTTACAATTAAGTTCTATACTCTTTAATAAAACGCATTCAGAAAAGTGCTCTATCTTTTCTGAATGCTAGCCTATATAATTAAGACTTATAATAAATATGTTTTATCTGTCTTTATTTTGTTCATTCAATGCCTTTAAAAGCTTCTCTGGCGTAACTGGGATTTCAGTCATCCTAACGCCTACTGCATTATAAATTGCATTTAATATGGCTGGTGCTACGTAAACTAATACAGGCTCTCCTATTCCCTTTGCTCCAAATGGACCAGTGGATTCTGGATCCTCAACAATAATTTTATCTACCTCTGGCATATCCATAGCAGTTGGTATTAGGTAGTTTGTAAATCTATTATTTTTTATTTGACCCTTGACTACGTTTAGATTTTCTAATATGGCATATCCGTAGCCCATTGCAAATCCGCCATCTATTTGACCTTCTATTAATACTGGATTTATAGCCTTACCTACGTCTTGAGCTACTGTAGCCTTTATTATTTCAACATATCCTGTTTCTGTGTCTACTTCGATCTCTACTCCACATGCCCCAAAGGTATATGGCCAATATGGTGAGCCCTGACCTGTTTCATCATCCATTTGAGTTGAATGTGCTATAAAGCTTGCTTCTTTTCTTAACAGTTCATCGCCTATTTTTTCAGCTATTTCTTTGAAGGATACTTTGTTGCTTGGAAAAGTTTTATTATATACACTTCCTTCTTTAATAACCAAACCTGTATCGCTATTTACTCCAAGCATCTCTACTGCAATTTTTGTTATTTCAGTCTTCAATGCTTCAGCAGCTCTTTTTATTGCATTGCCTGTATTGTATGTTTGTCTGCTTGCTGCTGCTGTACCAGCATCAGGAGTGATACTAGTATCTTCATTTATGAAAACAATGTCTTCTACCTGTAATCCAAGTACCTCAGCAGGTATCTGGCTCATTATTGTCCTTGCTCCCTGACCAACCTCTGTAGCTCCAACATATATTGCTACTTTACCATCTTTTCTCAATTCAGCGATGGCATTAGAAACATCTGGAAATCCGTTACCATATCCTGTTCCGTAGAACATTGTTGCAAATCCTATACCTCTCCTTTTCATTGGGCTACACCACCTTTAAATCTATCTATAAAGTTCATCTTATTCTCTACTTCTTCTATACATCTCTCTAGAGGAACACTTTCACTTAATATCTGTCCAGTAGCTGTTTCAGAGTCTACTCTAAAAATATTTTTCAGTCTGAAAGTAATTGGGTCCAATCCTAGCTTTTCTGCTATTATATCCATTTGTTGCTCATAGGCAATTGGAGGCTGAGTTGCTCCAAAGCCTCTCATGGCTCCTGCAAAAGGATTATTTGTATATACAGCATAGCTATCTACTTTCACATTTGGTATTTCATAAGGACCAGATGCATGAACGCCTGCTTTTCTCATAACGTTTATAGCCCATGAAGCATAGGCTCCTGTATCTCCTATTAATGTAGCTTCCATAGCTAGCAGCTTGCCGTCTTTTGTAGCTCCTGTCTTATATTTCATTTTAACTGAGTGCCTTTTACAATGTGCTTCAAAGGATTCTTCTCTAGAAAGAATTATTTTTATTGGTCTACCTATAAGCTTAGTTGCTATTGCTAAGTGAATCTGTACAGTAATATCCTCCCTACCTCCGAAGGCTCCACCTACAGCTGGGTTGATAATTTTTATCTTTTCAGTTGGCATACCCATGGCTTCAGCCACTTCTATTTGGTCAAAGTGAGGATATTGTGTAGCTGCTGCAACAACTAGGGTCCCATCCTCCTCCATATAGGCAATACCTGCTTCGGGCTGTAGGAACACATGGTCAATCATTGGTACATAGTATTCATTCTCAACTATTACATCACATTCCTTAAAAGCCTCTTCTACATTTCCTTTTCTAATCTTATAGTGATATACTATATTGCTATTGCCCTCATGAATTTGTGGTGCAGTATCCTTCATTGCTTCAGAAGGGTCAAATAATGCTTCTAGCTCTTCATATTCAACTTTAATTGCTTTAAGTGCTTCATATGCTATTTTTTCAGATTCAGCAACTACTAAAGCTATTGGATCCCCTATTCTTCTTACTTTTTTATTGCAAAAAACCTCATGATCCTTAAATAAAACTCCATGACTATTATGCCCAGGCACATCCTTGGCTGTCAATATTCTTACTACACCTTCTATTTTTAAAGCTTCAGTAGTATCTAGCTTAAAATAGGCATGAGGTTTTGTAGATCTTAGGGTTCTAGCATATAGCATGTTTTCCATATATATATCCTGTGGGTATACTGCTTTTCCTGTAACCTTAGAAGGTCCATCTACTCTAATTACACTTTTTCCTACTATATCTAGCTTCACTTCTACTCCCCTCCTTGTAAATCATTTGCAGCCTTTTCTACAGCATTAACTATTTTATTGTAACCAGTACAACGACAAAGATTTCCTGATATTGCTTCCCTTATCTCGCTTCTATTTGGTGATTTGTTTTTATCTAATAAAGCTTTTGCTGATAATACCATTCCTGGAATACAGAAACCGCACTGAACTGCACCTTCATCTAAAAAAGCCTGCTGAATAGGATGTAAATTTTCTTCATCTCCCAGCCCCTCTATAGTCAATATTTCTTTTCCTTCCGCTTGAAAAGCCATGACGAGACATGAAGCTACGGTTTCACCATCCATAATTACCGTACAGGCTCCGCACTCACCTTCTCCACAGCCTTCCTTGGTTCCTAATAAACCTAATTT
Organism: Firmicutes bacterium UBA3546; assembly: GCA_002376545.1. Taxonomy (GTDB): domain Bacteria; phylum Bacillota; class Clostridia; order Tissierellales; family Proteiniboraceae; genus Proteiniborus. The sequence continues at coordinate 14,001 of DFOH01000063.1, forward strand.
ATCTCTTAGAACATCTACGAGCCTCATATCTTCTTCAATTTCTACATTATGAATTTTTCCATTTACATTGAGCTCTATTTTTTTCATAACTTTCTCCTTCCTTCGGTGAAATGAATATATAAATTAATTATTTAGATTAATGGCATTTTTAAGAGCATTTCTTAATACTCCTTTTATAGCAGTGCTCTTGAATTCAACTGTAGACCTTCCAGCTAATCTTTCTGCAACTTTTTGCTGCATAAGCTTTACTCCCTCTTCTATGACTTCTTCAGTTAATTTTTTGCCTTTAAAGAATTCTTCGACTTCTCTTTCCCTCATACCAAATCTACCTAAGGAGCCGTTAGCAACTCTTATTTTTCTGCAAGAATTGTCTATATCAAACTCCACCAATACACTAGTACATATTCTGGAAATAGCAAGAGCTTTTCTTAGTCCAAGCTTGCTAAATGCCAATACCTGACTTTCAGTTGGATTGTCAAACTTTACAGATATAAGCAGTTCATCATCTCTTAAGGCAACCTTACCTTTATCCAAAAATAATTCTTCTACCAATACTTCTCTTTCTCCATCCTTGCTCCTTATTACTGCAATTGCATCTAATGCTAGAAGCGGCGGAACTGTATCAGCAGCAGGAGAGCCATTACAGATATTTCCTCCAATAGTTCCCTTGTTTCTAATCTGTGGTGAACCTACAGAATGTGCTGCCTCCTTTAATCCTGCTAGTCTATTGCTAAGTAATTTAGATTCTGCTATTTCTGTAAAGGTAGTAGCTGCACCAATTTCAATTTTATCTCCTTCTGCTTTAATAAAGGACATTTCTTTTGTACTAGATACATCTATTAGAGCTTCAAAATTTGCCTTGTGATTTTTAATTTCTATGACTAGATCTGTACCTCCAGCAATAATTTTGCCTTTTTCTTTATACTGGTTTAAAAGTTCAATAGCCTCTTCAACAGTATTTGGTTTATGTGCATATTTTATAGTCATATCTATCCTCCTTAATTTCCTCGGTAAAAATATTATATCCTTTCATATAATATATACCCAAAATATTCAAATGCTATGTTTTGGAAAAGGACTTATCCGTTCCGTAATTATATAATAATGAATTTTATTGTAAATCATGCTTCAATGATTTTTAATGTGTTGATTTTACAATAAAAAACAAATCCAGAATAATTAATAATATAGACCTAGTAGCTGAGTTAAAGGTACATATTCTGAATTCAATTTTTATAGTAAATGTAAATCTTATAAATAAGAGGACCTATCATTCCGATTTTAAAGGTCCGCTCCCTAAAAAGGGAGCGGAATTTAAGTTTATACAGTTTACTTTTATAGGAAAATATATTTTGCTATGAATAGTATTGATAGGACATAAACTATAGGTGATACTTCTTTACCTTTTCCAGTTATAAGCTTTAACACTGCATATGATACCATACCAAATACTATACCTTCAGCAATACTGTATGCTATAGGCATCATGATAATTGTTAAGAAAGCTGGTATAGCTTCTGTGAAGTCATCTAGGTTAATCTTCATGATAGGTGACATCATGAATAATCCAACTATAATAAGTGCTGGGGCAGTAGCTGCTCCTGGTATAATACCAAATATAGGTGCAAGGAATAATGCAAGTGCAAATAATATAGCTGATGTTAGTGCAGTAAGACCTGTTCTACCACCTTCAGCAACTCCTGAAGCACTTTCAACATATGTTGTAACTGTACTTGTTCCTAAAAGTGCTCCTACAGTTGTACCTACAGCATCTGCAAATAATGCTGGTTTAACTCTTGGCAGTGTGCCTTTTTCATCAAGCATATCAGCCTTGGAAGCAACTCCGATTAGTGTTCCAATAGTATCAAATACGTCAACGAATAAGAAAGTAAATAATACTACTAGCATATCAAGACTAAATATATTAGAAAAATCTAATTTGAATGCAACTTGTGATAGTGATGGAGGCATTGAGACAAATCTCTCTGGCATTGGTGTAACTCCAAGAGGTATACCTATAACTGTAGAAACTAGTATACCTATTAGAATAGCACCTTTAACCTTTTTGTGTAAAAGAAACCCTGTAATTATAATTCCTAGAATTGCAACAATAGCTGTTGGATTTGTAAGACTTCCAAGCTTAACTAATGTAGCTTCGTCTCCTACAATTATACCTGCACCTTGGAATCCGATAAATGCTATAAATAATCCAATACCAACTGAAACTGCATTTTTTAAGTTCATAGGTATTGAGTTTACTATTGCTTCACGTGCATTAACGAAGGACAGAAGAATAAAAATAATACCTTCTAGGAATACTGCTGTTAGAGCGAACTCCCATGAATGTCCCATTGTTAATACAACAGAGAAAGCAAAGAATGCATTTAGTCCCATTCCTGGTGCTAATACAAATGGATAATTAGCATAGAAAGCCATAATTAAAGTAGCAATAACTGCTGATAATGCAGTTGCAGTAAATACTCCACCAGCATCCATACCTGCTGCTGAAAGAATTCCTGGATTTACTGCTAAAATGTAGCCCATTGTCATGAATGTAGTAATACCAGCGATAATTTCTGTTTTAACGGTAGTTTTGTGCTCGTTAAGCTTAAATGTTTTTTCTAAAAAACCTGTTTGAGCTTTAACATTACTCATTATTAAACCCCCTAAATTTTTTATTTTTCCCTTTGAACACTTATTCCCTTGTAAAAGCTTTCCTTAAAAAACTACCCTCCTTTCTATAATTTATGTTACATTTCCTAAGATAATTAGTATCTTAAGAATTATAACTAAGCAGCTAAGATATTATTTATTACTGCTTAATTATGGCTTGTACATAATTAATATTGCATTAATTAGTGTAATTAGGATATGTACAGTATTATGACCAGTATTATGACTAGTAAATGCATAATTTATCTATGCACTTAGTAATCATAACAATGAAAACGTTTTACCTTTATTATTATCCCCAAGTCCTTACACGTCAATGTAAAGACTTGGGACATAAAGTTTTATTTAACTATTGGATCAAGGATTTCAAAATTATCTACGTCAACTAATCCTTTATCACTTATTTTCCACTTAGGGCTTGTGGATAATGCTAGGAATGATACGTGCATAAATGGAGCATGCAGTGTTCCACCTAATTGTTCTCTTACAGTTGCTTCTAATGCCGCTATTTTAGCGCTTACCTCTGGACCTGTTAATTCATCTGTTATAAGTCCTCCAACTGGAAGTGCCAGCTCTTCTAACACTCTGCCATTATTAGCTACAGCAACTCCTCCACCCATTTCTATAACTCTATTAACTGCAACAACCATGTCTCTTAGGTTAGTTCCTGTAACTGTTATATTATGAGTATCGTGGGCAATTGATTGAGCGAAAGCACCTTGCTTTAATCCGATTCCCTTAACCATTGTCTTACCAATGTTTCCATTACGTCCATATCTCTCTATATTACATAAGTATATTACGTCCTGATTAACATCGGCTTCTACTATACCTCTATTTACTCTAACTTGAGCTTCGCCAGTTCCTGTTAGGTTTTGATCAGGTATAGCTTGAATATATCTAACAGTGGCAGTATTTCCATCTGCCTTAATTTCTATATCTGCTTCTTTAATAGGTGCTCTTTTCACTGAGTTTTTAACTACATCAGGATAAGTGTATTTTGGCAGATCTATTAGTAACTGACCCTGTGAAGCTACTAATGCACCTTTTATAAATACGGCTTCAACGGTCATTTCCTTTATATCACTTATAACTGCTATATCAGCTACTCTTCCTGGTAAAAGAGCTCCTCTATCATTTAAGCCCCAATAGGTTGCAGGGTTAATTGTCGCCATTTGTATAGCTTCAATTGGATCTACCCCTTCTCTTATGGTTCTTCTAATAACATCGTTCATATGGCCTGATTTTTCTAAGTCCTCAGCTACCATATCATCCGTAACTAGTATAAGTCTTCTTGAATCCAAGCCTTCTTCAGTTACGGCTCTTATACACTCAGCCATATTTCTTTGAGTAGAGCCTTCTCTCATAAATACGTATACGCCTTGTCTCAGCTTTTCAACACACTCTTCCTTAGTTGTAGTTTCGTGGCAAGAGCATGTTCCTCCACAGCAGATTATGTGAGCTGCTAGGTCTGAGCCAAATAATTCTGGAGCGTTACCATCAACTGGTTTTCCTAAGCTCTTTGCATAAGTAGTTGATGTTAAAAGATCTGTTATTATTTCTGGTGTATTTTTATATACATGCTTTGTAAGAGAAAAGCCTTGCAGCTCTCCAATACCAAATATGTTAGGATAATTTAATAGTTCCTCCATATCTTTAGAGCTTATATCAACACCCGCTGTTTCAAGACTAGGTGCGTCAGGAGCTAGGGCTGGAACCTGTAGTCTAACGAAATTTGGCACTACATTACACTCATCAGCCATGGCTTTCATAGCTACTGGTCCTAAAGCATTTCCTATTTCATGCGGGTCAGCTATTAGGGTAGTTGTTCCAGATGGTATGGATAATCTTGAAAACTCAGTAATAGTTAACATACTGCTTTCAAAGTGCATATGTGAATCCATAAACCCAGGTGATAAATATAATCCTGTTACATCTACTACCTTTGTATCTGGTCCTATTAATGATTTACAATCACCAACAAGTAGTATATAATCTCCCTTTATAGCTATATCTGCTGTATAAACTTCTCTAGTAATTACATTTATTATATTTCCATTATGAAGTACTATATCAGCGAAATGCTTATCTGACATAAGTACATCAATTAACTCTCTATATTCTATTGCTTGTTTTACATCCTGTGGCTTTAGCAAACTTTTGCCTCCTTTCTTTTGTTACTCATTCATAAATTCCTTATATACATCCATATTATCTACTATGCCTACAATAGCAGCATCAATTGCAGACTGCTTCTTATCAGCGGCATTTCTTGATGCAGTTCCAGTTGCATATAGGACTATTTCCCCTATACCTGCGCCTACTGTATCTACTGCTATTAAGGGTTTTCCTGAAGGCTTAGAATCTATATCAATAGGCTGTGTTATTAAGAGTTTACTTCCTACTAAGCTTTCACTTTTTCTTGTTGCAACCACCGTACCTACAACTCTACCTAATTGCATGCTATCACTCCTTTATTCTAATGTCCTCTGACTATTCTTATTCCTAATTCTTTCGCCCTGTCATATGCTAGAGGAGTTATAATTGTTCCTATAGGTACAGTCACTTCGTTGTTAATGGCTCTCATGTTAATTAGATCTTTTTCAGTTACTACTTTATGAGCGCCTTGGTTTTCGCTGGCAACTGCATTTTGAGAGTTTTGCATAATAGTATTTTCAGGCATTGGGCTCTCTCTAAAGACATTTAGCATCTCTACGAGATAATCTTTTTTATTAACACTTTTTATTCCCATCTTCTGAAGTTTGTCTACATAGTCATTCATTATCTGCCCGAGCATTGGTATTCTAGACTTGTTTCCCCTATACTCAAGTACATTACTAAAGTCCATAAGTATTTTCTTGCCATGCCATAGTCCCTGCCATAATAGGGTTGATACAAAACAATCCTGTATTCCTAATGTCAGCTTAGCAGCAGTGTCTTGGGTTAACATAGGTACTATTATGCCATCTACGCTTTCTAATATCTCTCCAAAAATCAGTTTATCCTTTTGAGTATAAACCCTATCAGTCTGTAGGGCAGATTTTATAGAAGATATTCCTTGCATGCCAATAATCTCTTCCCCATTTTCTGTTAAGGCAATATCATAAGTAAAACCATAACGCTTTGCTTTTGAAAGTTCCTTAAGTGATTCATTTAGTCCAAAGTTAGTTCCTGTAAATACGGCTAAAATATGCTGATTTCCATAGGGCTGCTGTTGGTGTCTTAAGACAGCCCTATCCTCTGAACTATATTCGACCTTTATCTTTTGTACCAATTGACTAATTATGTCACTTGCTTGATTATATTTATCCATACTCTAACACCCCATATGGTTTAGGCTACTATAAATATTGATAGTAGCTTTTATAGAAAATCTTATTCGTAATTTTTAAGAATTACTCTTTCAACTTCTGAGTGTGGTCTTGGTATTACATGTACTGAATGTAGTTCGCCTACACCTCTAGCAGCTTCTGCTCCAGCATCTGTTGCAGCTTTAACTGCACCTACATCTCCTCTTACCATAACAGTTACTAGACCGAAGCCTATTTTATCATATCCCACTAATGTAACATTTGCTGCCTTAACCATAGCATCTGCAGCTTCAACAGCACCTACTAAACCTTTAGTTTCTATCATACCTAACGCTTGACTCATTATTATTCCTCCTTATTAGTTACTTCGTACTTGTTTTCTTTTTACTTTCTTCACTATTAGCCTTTTTATCTTCATTTTCCTCTTTTTTTGTTTCAGATTTTTTATTTTCTTTTTTCGTATTTAAATTTTTTTCGAATTCACTAATTAATTTATCAACTTCTTCATGAGGTCTAGGTATTACGTGACCTGATACAACCTTGCCAACTCTGTTGCCAGCAGATATTCCAGCTTCAACAGCTGCTTTTACTGCGGCTACTTCACCAGCAATGTTAATAGTTACGCTTACAAGCTTATCTACACCTATTACCTTCTCAACTCCTACAAGCTTCACATCTGCTGCCTTACTTGCAGCATCTAATGCCGTAATGGCTGCAGTTAATCCAACTACTTCGATTAAACCAAGAGCTGATTTCACAACTACACCTCCTTATTTCCTATCACTATAGTAAGGAGCCCTTTTTTCCTATTGAGTTCAAAGAAACCTTAGGAATATAAGCTTCTAAATTGTTGATTACTCCTGTTTTTACGTATACATCCTTAGTCTTATCCTGTTTCACTGGACTTGCTACATTATTCACTTGATTGTCATTTGGTTTTTTTACCTTGGTAGCTAGGTCATTTAATGTCATCATGGTATTTGATTTGTTATCAATAGTCTTACCACTTTTGGGTGTTGCACTACCTTTAACCAAATCCTCAAGCTTAACCTTTTCAAAGGTATTTGCTCTGCTATTATGCTCTATAGGTTTAGATACTGGTTTAGATGATAAATTAAGAATATCTAAGGTTTTAGGAGCTCCAGTAGCTCTACCTGAATTTTTATTAATAACATTAAGCAGTAGCTGTTCATCTTTTTGTCTTAATCCTGATATAGAATAAGTACTCTTTACTGAGCTGCTTTTTGTATCAACCATCTTACTGTTTTGAGCAATATTGTTCATAATTACTCTTGCCAATGGGTTAGCCATTTTATTCACCACCATTTAGCTATTCTAACATTTTGTCTACTTCGTCATGTGGTCTTGCTATGACATTTGTAGATATTATTTCTGCTAATCCCTTTACAACTTCTGCTGCATTATCAACAGCTGCTTTTACTGCGGCTACTTCACCTGATACTATTACAGCAACGACTCCAGAGCCGACAAAGTTCACATCAACTATGTGTACATCAGCTGACTTAACCATAGTATCAGCTGCCTGTATAGCAGCTACTAAACTTCTGGTTTCTACCATACCTATGGCCTGTCTCATACTTTATTACCACCTTTAATTATTTTTTCATTCCTGGGAAGTACTTCTGAATGTCTATTTTTCCTTCAAATCCAGGAATCACTGCCATCTCATAAAAATGAGCGTTTTCACCTAAAGGCTTTGTAGCATCAATTCCCATTTTATCTGTTACTCCACGAGCAACATGTGATGCTTCTAGTCCTGAGCCTAAAGCTCCTGGCACAATAACTACATCCTGGGAAGCCTGAACTCTAGAAGATAGTGCGAGCTCTACACTTTTTACATTATATATATCAATATCATCGTCTACCACGACTACATGCTTAATATCATAGAATGCGCCAAATGCGGCTAGTATCGCAGCCTTTCCATCTCCTTCTTTTTTCTTGTTTATTGAAATAATGGCGTGTAATCTACATCCACCACCTACTGTTATATTTACATCCTTAACATCTACCATGTTTTTAACAGCTGCATATAACTCGGCCTCTCTAACAAGACCGTTAGCAAGATGCTCTTCTCTGCAAGGGAAGGCATGTTGATATATAGGATTATTTCTATGCATAATGGCTCTGACTTCCATTACTGGATTTGGAGCTACATCTCCATAGTAGTTCATTAGCTCACCAAATGGTCCTTCCACTTCTCGTCTATTTGGAACCAACACTCCCTCAAGAACCATCTCTGCATATGCAGGAACCTCTAAATCAACTGTGTGACATTTAACTAGCTCAAGGGGTTCTCCTCTTAAAGCACTATCAACTTCATGTTTATCTAATCCATACTTTCTAGAGCCTATCTGAGATGCAAGTAGATAGGTTGCATCATATCCTAGTACTACTGCACATTCTAAAGGTTTATTCATTTTTTCAAAGTCTGCAAATTGCTCTCTTAATGCTGGTGAATGTCCAGATATAAGTGCATTAATAATATTTCCTTTGTGAACCTGAAATCTTCTAACAGCCATGTGTGTATAGCCCGTTTCTGGGTCTCTCACTATAAACATACCTGCTGTTATGAAGCTTGATGCATCCTTTTCATGTGAAGTAGGTACTGGCAGCATTCTTTGTATATCAATATTTCTAGTAATTATATTCTCTTTGATTGGTCCATTATTTAATATCTTTGCTGGCTGAGGATTTGCTATTGCATTCATGTATTTAAATACTCTTTCCTCAGGTGTAGTATTAGTCATTATGTAATAAAGTTCTCTGTTTCCATAAAGACCTCCTACTACAGGCATATCATATCCTTTAACCTTATTAAACAATATAGGCTTTTCATTTTCAAAATATCTTAATACTGCCCCTAGTTCGAATTTAGGGTCTACGGCTACATTACATGACTCTAGCTCGCCAAGCTGCTCTAGTTTTTTTAGGGTAGCCCTTAGCATTTGTTTTTCCATACTCTCCCTCCTTCCAAGACTTATTCTCCCCATCTTTTTGATATATTATGTTCGATAGCCAGCTGATCTAACACTCTACCAACTACCTGACCTACAATATCTCCTATACTCTCAGGATGATTATAAAAACCAGGCGTTGGAGGCAATATAGTTACTCCTGCCTGTGATAGCTTCAGCATATTTTCTAAGTGTATAGTACTAAGTGGGGTTTCTCTAGGAACTATAACTAGCTTCCTTCTTTCCTTAATTATAACATCTGCAGCTCTAGTTAACAAATTATCTGATATACCATGTGCAATTGATGCTACGGTTTTCATTGAGGAAGGAATAATAACCATTGCATCTGTTTTAAAAGAACCGCTCGCTATAGGTGCTGCAAAGTTCTTATTGTCATGATAATAAGTTGCCAGTCCCTTTAATTCTTCAAGTGTTACACCACATTCATGTTCAACTACATATTCACCCATGGTTGTCACTACAAGATGGGTTTCTATGTTTAGCTCCTGAAGTACCTTTAGAAGGGCTAATCCATATATGCCGCCACTTCCTCCAGATATTCCGACGATTACTCTCATATGACATTTCCTCACTTTCTGCTATTAGACAGATAAACTTAAGTCAAAAAATAATTATTATTTCTCTTAATGTTTCAGTGCCTCAAATAGAAGTTTTATTATTTAGGCACAAAAAGTCGTCTCTATAATTTTAGCTGGCGACTTTTTGTGTAAATAATAGTATCCTTTTCTATATCTAATTTGTTACGACTGCCCTCCTTAGAGGACAGTCACATTTGTTTACTTTATAACTATTTTACTTTGTTTTCTGGGTCTCCTGCTCCTGCCCATGGATCTAGCCCTTTTTCAAATGCATCAATATATTCATCTATAGTTATAACCTTTGTGAATATACTAAGATCTACTAATCCATGCTGATGTTGCTCTTCAGTTTTTGAGTGAACTCCGTCGCTTAAAGTGATTACTTTATATGCATTTGCTAAAGCATCAGCAGCTGTAGATCTAACGCATACGTTAGTCCAAACACCAGTAACTACTACAGTATCTATGTTTTCTTCTCTTAAATATAAATCTAGATCAGTGTGCCAGAAAGCACTGTGTCTTCTCTTAGGGATTATATATTCACCTTGTTCTGGATAAAGCTCTTTAATAAAGTCTGAGCCCCAAGTTCCTTTAACAGCATGTACTGGTCTTACTCTGAAGTCTGCATCTTTTTCTCTATGAGCTTCTTGAATATGAACCAATTGAACATCGTCTTTTCCTTGAGCATTTCTTTCTCTTACCCATTTAAATAATTTTTGAAGATTTGGAATTATCTCCTCTCCACCTGGGCATCTTAATGGAGCTTTTTCTCCTATAAAATCATTCAACATATCTATAACCACTATTGCTTGTCTTGTCATTGTATTTCTCTCCCTTTACTCTAAATTGAATTTTATTTTTTCATATTTTATTAATTCTGGCCTATGGTCTAACGCATAGGCCAGAATTGCTTGAAAGCTATTATAATTAGTATGTTATTGTTCTAGGTAATACTTGTATGCTTTGTCTCTTAACGAATCTACCAAAGCCAGGTTGTACTTTGATTCCTCTGATTCCTCTAATGTGCTTATCTATAACTTCTGGATGCTCTTTTCTGTAGCTCTTTTCATACTCAGCACTGTATAATTGAGGATATAGGTCAAAGTGCTCTTTATATTTTTCTGCTACTCCCTTTGGATAATCGTGAACTAGTTCTTGAAGTTCTTTATCTGTCATTTCTGATAATACACTATCATCTTCGTCTACATATACTAGATGACCACGAACAATAGTTTTAGCTACTTTTCCTTTTAGCTCCATTCCTTCTAGTGGAGTATATCCACACATAGAAGCTTGTTTTTTAGGCTCTATAACCCATCTCTTGTCAAGATCAATGATAGTAAAGTCAGCATCTGAGCCTATGTGTAATGCACCCTTCTTAGGATATATTCCATAGTGCTTAGCAGCATTAGTAGATAGGATATCAACTAATTTGCTTAATGAAATTCTTCCTTTATTGTATCCTTCACTTACTACAACAGGTACCATTGTTTCAACACCTGGAATTCCAGGGAATGCTGTCCAGATATTTGTTCCTTCTTTTATCTTCTCGCTTTCTAATTCGTATGGTGCATGGTCTGTAGCCATGAAGTCTATGCTGCCATTCCTAATTCCTTCCCATTGCTCTTCATTATCTCTCTTAGTTCTTAGAGGTGGAGCAATCTTAGCATTAGCACCATGAATAGTCATAGATTCTTGTGCATTTAATGTTAGATAGTGTGGACAAGATTCTGAAGTTACATTTAATCCTCTCTTCTTAGCTTCTCCAACTAATTTCGCACCAATTCCAGTACTCATGTGAACTATGTGAAGTCTTGCACCTGAAGCTTCTGCAAAGCTAATACCTAATTCTATAGCAACCTTTTCAGCTAATTCCATTCTTGCTTCTGCCCAAGCTGGTCCGTCCACTCTTCCTTCTTCTCTGAATTTCTTAACATAGAAATCACACATAGCAAAGTTTTCAGCATGAATTCCTATTGGAAGACCAGTTTTTGCAACTGCCTTGAAGCATTCATACATTTCTGGGTCAGTAACTCTTGGATAAGTTGGAACTGAAGGAGTCATATATACTTTGAATGCTACTACACCTTCATCAGCTTGTTCTTGAACATTGTGTAGTCTATTTTCTCTTACATCTTCTCCAGTTACACCACCCCATAAAGCATAATCAACTAGTGCTTGAGGTCCGCATAAGTCTTTCTTTAGATTTAATTGATCAACACTTCTTACAGATGGAACTGAACAACATGGCATATCTATAATAGTTGTTACTCCACCTGCTGCAGCTGCTGCAGTACCTGTTAAGAAATTCTCTCTATGAGGGAAACCTTGGTACATAAAGTGAGTATGTGAATCAATACATCCTGGTAAAGTCAGATGTCCATGAGCATCTATTGTATTTTTTGCTTCTATACCATCAATACAGTCTGTAAAGCCTACTATTTTTTCATCTTTTACTAGAATGTTAGTAAGTGCTGTTGTATCTCCTTGGGGTATTCTAGCATTTTTAAGAATTAAATCATACATTTTTACTTCCTCCTTTTTTATATATTATTAAGTGTTAGCGTTTTCACGCCTGCCTTCAAGCAGATTGCCGAAATCTTGATTTCGTGCAAGCCGCTTATGCAGTGGCTTAACAAGCTGGAGAGGTAACCTCTCCAAGCTTGTTATATTATGTTTATATTTAGAATAAACCAACTATAGT
>DFOH01000061.1 GCA_002376545.1 Firmicutes bacterium UBA3546
ATAAATGCAACACTAGTAAGGTTACCCTTCCCATTTTATATTATGATACAGATTAGCCCTCCACTTGATTCATTTACTATTCTCTCTAAAGTCCTCTGCATTTTACTTCTAGCGTCTTCTGGCATCATATTAAGTTTGCTTTCAAATTGCTCTTTTACTAAGTCATGTAAAGACTTCCCAAACATATTTGATTCCCATATCTTTGATGGATCGCTTTCAAATTCATCTAATAAATATTTTACTAATTCTTCACTTTGCTTTTCAGTTCCTATTATAGGGGAAACCTCTGTAGTCAAATCTGCTCTGATAAAGTGCAAACTTGGTGCCATGGCCTTTAATTTAACTCCAAATCTATTCCCTTGCTTAAATATTTCTGGTTCAGCTAAATCTAGTTCTTCAAGACTAGGAGAAACTAATCCGTATCCTGTAAGCCTAGCATCACTTAAAGCTCTTTCAACTTTATCAAATTCTTTCTTAGCCTTAGCTAATCCAGTTACTAATCCTAATAGTTGATGCTCACCTTCAATTTTATATCCAGTTAGTTCATTCAAGATTCTGTAGAATAACTGACCATCAACATTCATTTCAATATTTGCTACGCCTTCTCCAAGTTCGATTCCTTTAATTTTAACATCGTTTACTATGTCTAGCTCTGCAAATTCATTTACAGCATAATTTATCTCACTTAATCTCTGAAGATTATGAACAATCTCCTTAATGGAATTAAGAATAGTACTCTTTACCCAATGATTTTTTGGTAAACCTTCAATCCATTGTGGTAGATTAATGTTTATCTCTTTGATTGGGAACTCTAATAATACCTTTTCTAGTATCTTATTTATCTCTGACATTTCCATGTTAAGACAATCTACTGCTACAACTGGTACTTTGTACTTCTCTTCTAAGTTCTCTCTCAAAGCTATAGTACTATCTAACTCTGGATGCTTTGAGTTAAGAAGTATTACAAAAGGTTTATCCAGCTCTTTCAGTTCACTGATAACTCTTTCCTCTGCTTTAATATAATTTAATCTGTCTATATCAGTAATTGAGCCATCTGTTGTTACTACGATTCCTATTGTTGAATGGTCTGTAATTACTTTTCTAGTACCGATTTCAGCCGCTTCTTCAAATGGTATTTCTTTTTCATACCATGGAGTTATTACCATTCTAGGTATGTTGTTTTCTTCATGACCTAATGCTCCTTTAACTAGATAGCCCACACAGTCTACCATTCTAACCCTAAATTTTACATTATCCTTTACTGTCAATTCAACGGCATCAGTAGGTACAAATTTAGGCTCTGTTGTCATTATAGTTTTCCCTGAACCGCTCATAGGCAGTTCATCATTTGCTCTTTCTTTTTTAAACTTATTGTCTATATTGGGTACAACTAGTTTTTCCATAAATCTTTTTATAAAAGTAGATTTTCCTGTTCTAACTGGACCAACTACGCCAATATAGATGTCACCATCAGTTCTTTCTGCAATATCTCTGTAGATATCATACTTTTCCACTAAACAAACCTCCTTTATAAAATGATAAAAATATATATTTATCTCTTTGCAGATAGTTTTCACCTTGCTAGCTACAAAGAAAAATATAGTTTTCTCAAAGACAAAAACCTTTTAATAATATATATGACTATATACTCAAACATTATGACATGCCAAATAAAAAAGACATGTGTTTTCACATGTCTTTACCAAAGAAATTCATCCTCATTAACTATATCTTCTATTTCATGGGTTTTATCTCTAAGCATTAGCTTGACTACAGCATTTTTAACATCTGCACCTTCATAGAGAACCTTATATATTTCCTCTGTTATAGGCATAATCACTCCATATTTTTTAGAAAGCTGATATGCTGCCTTTGTGGTTTTAACGCCTTCTACTACCATCCCAATAGATTCAGTAGCCTCCTGTAGGCTATTGCCTTGTCCTATTAGTATTCCCGCTCTTCTGTTTCTACTGTGCATGCTAGTACAGGTAACAATCAAATCGCCAATTCCTGATAAACCCGCAAATGTCATCTTGTTAGCGCCCATAGCTTCACCTATTCTGGCTATTTCAACAAACCCTCTATTCATTAAGGCGGCTTTTGTATTATCTCCATAACCTAATCCATCTGATATCCCAGCACCTAAGGCTATTACATTTTTTAATGCCCCACCTAACTCTACACCTACTACATCAGGGTTAGTATATACTCTAAACTTTGGAGTCATAAAAACATCCTGAATAAGCTCAGCAACAGATTTTTTTGTAGCTGCTGCTACAACTGTAGTGGGTATATCTCTAGCAACTTCCTCCGCATGAGATGGTCCTGATAAAATTGCATATTCAGCATGTGGAATTTCTTCCGCTACAATTTCAGAAATTCTCAACAATGTATCAATTTCAATTCCCTTTGCAACATTCACTATAATAGGTTCCTCACATAGGTGCTCTTTTATTGCTTTCATTGTTTTCCTAACGGCATGAGAGGGGACCGCAGAAACTATTATTTTCTTATTTGAAACTGCATTGATTATATCATCTGTTACATTAATATTGTTAGGCAACAAAATTCCCTGTAGATATTTTAGATTTTCTCTTGCATTATTTATTTCATCACATTGTTTTTTGTCTCTTATCCATAAATCTATAGAGTAGCCTTTCTTAGCAAGGACAACAGCCAATGCCGTACCCCAACTGCCTCCTCCAAGTATACAAATATTTTTCAACTTTAGTTCACCCCTTGTTAAAGTGCTTTTTGACCTAGCTTTGATTCATTTCCTTCAATTAACCTCTTTATATTAGTCCTATGCCTGAAAATTGCCATTGCTGCTAAGACTAATGAAAAAATAAGGAAATGCAAATCAAAGGGTCTAACCATAATAACTGATAGTATAGGCAATAAAGATATGGCTGTAATAGAGCCTAATGAAACATACTTAGTTTTGATAACTATTAGCAGTCCAACTACGATACATATCAATGCTATCTGATAATTAATAGAGGTGACCACGCCAATTGTAGAGGCAATTCCTTTGCCACCTTTAAATTTTAGTACAACAGGCCAATTATGACCTATTACAGCAGAAATTCCTCCAATTAAGCCTCCTACTGACCCTAATATTGAACTACCAATTATTACTGCCAATACACCTTTTAGCGCATCAATAACAAAGGTTGCAGCGGCTAGTTTCACTCCAAATACACGTAAAGCATTAGTAGCACCTGCATTTCCACTTCCATGCTTTCTAATATCAACCTTTTTAAAAACTTTTCCTAATATGTAGGATGTAGCAAAGTTCCCAATCCCATATCCTATGAGTATAACAGCTATGATATCAGACAATATTAATCCCCCTTCTCTCCCTTTTCTCTAAACTCAAATTGAATAGGTGTTCCTTCAAATCCAAAGGACTGCCTAATTTGATTTTCTAGATATCTTGCATATGAAAAATGCATAAGTTCTTCGTCATTAATAAATATGACAAACTTAGGTGGTTTAATACCTACTTGTGTACTATAATATAACCTTAGTCTTCTGCCTTTATCTGAAGGTGGTTGATTCATTAATACTGCTTCTCCTATAATATCATTTAAGGTACCTGTTGATATTCTCATGGAATGATTATTGGAAACTACCTTTACTAGCTCCAATAATTTCTCAACTCTTTTTCCAGTCTCAGCTGATATGAATACAATAGGAGCATAATTCATAAAAGATAATACTCTTTTTATATCTTCTTCAAATTTCAAATATGTGTTCGTCTCTTTTTCAATTAAATCCCATTTATTTATAGCAATTATAGCGGCCTTGCCATTATCATGAGCATATCCAGCAATTTTTGTGTCTTGTTCTGTAATTCCCTCTACCGCATCTATTACTATTACACAAACATCAGCTCTCTCTATTGCTGTCAATGTTCTAACTACACTATATCTTTCTATATTTTCATTTATTCTCTTTCTTTTCCTCATTCCCGCAGTATCTATTAAGACATATTCATCTTCTCCGTGAGTAAAATAAGTGTCTATTGCATCTCTTGTAGTGCCTGCAATATCACTGACAATTACTCTTTCTTCTCCTAATATCTTATTTATCAGAGATGACTTACCGACATTTGGTTTTCCTATTACTGCAATCTTGATAACATCTTCATTATAGTCAACATCTTTATCTTCTGGAAAATGTTTTACAACTTCATCTAATAAATCACCTAACCCTAATGCCTGACCTGCAGATATAACGATTGGAGTTCCTAATCCTAGTTCATAGAACTCATAAACAGTGTCGGGAGTTTTTGGAGTATCAATTTTATTAACTACTAAAACAACTTCTTTTTTAGTTTTTCTAAGCATTTCAGCTACTTCTCTGTCTGTAGTAGTTATTCCTTCTAATCCGTCTACTAGAAAAAGAATAACATCTCCAGTCTCTATTGCCATTTCGGCTTGCCTTCTCATCTGAGACATTATTACATCATTACTTTTTGGCTCAATTCCACCTGTATCTATCATTGTAAAATACTTGTTTTGCCACTCACCCTCTGCATATATTCTATCTCTTGTAACTCCAGGCAAATCTTCAACTATAGATATTCTTTTGCCAGCAATTTTATTGAAAAGAGTAGATTTTCCTACATTTGGTCTTCCAACTATTGCAACTATCGGTCTTGCCATTTTATCACCTCATCTTATTTTTGAAAATATCAACGAATTTTCCACCGTCAACATCTGAAATAATTACCTCAGTTTTTAAACTACTCTCAATATCAGCTATTGTAACATCATCTAAAAAGACTTCCTCGCCTCTTCTAAGCATAGATGTAGGAATAATTAATCCATCTCCTACTTCATAATCTCTCAGTTGATTAATTAAATCATTGCCTGTAATTAATCCTGAAACTGTAATTTTTTCTCCAAAAAATTCATTAATTATTGGTACCACCTTTAAGCTAAGTCCTTCAATTTTATCAGTCACCATATTAGCTACCTCATTAATAAAATCATAAGCTAATGTGCCTGTTGCCATAGTATAGTTCTTTTTTAAGGCTGGATTCTTTTTCAAATTACTAAGGGCTTCTTGTACCTCATGATAAAATGACCTTATTAGCCCTACTCCATTTTCATATTGAGGAAATCCTTCATAGTCATCATATTTAGGTATGGCTCTGTTAGCCAAAATATAGAATTCATCCGAAGCAAAAACAAACCTAGTATCAATATTATTTAAGTATTCTCTTTGTAAATTATGAATTAATTCTATAAGCTCATTAGCGCTTTCATAATCATAAGTATTTAACTGGTTTAATCCTTCTCTATATTTTGTAAGACCTACAGGCACTACTGCAACACTAGATATATTAGGATAAAGCTCAGATAAATCTTTTAGAGTTCTATTAAGGCTGTCACCATCATTGATGCCAGGTATAAGTACAATTTGACAATTCATCTCTATCTCTGCAACACCAAATCTTTTCAAAATGTCATAAACCTTCCCTGCATTCTTATTATTCAGCATCTTTGTCCTCAGCTGTGGATCTGTAGTATGTACTGATACATTAATAGGGCTTAATCTATACCTAATTATTCTGTCTATTTCATCATCACTAAGATTTGTAAGCGTTATAAAATTTCCTTGTAGAAAAGATAGTCTTGAGTCATCATCTTTAAAATACAAAGTCTTTCTCATACCCTTGGGAAGCTGATCTATGAAGCAAAAGATACATTTATTTCTACAGTTCTTAGCTTTGTCAATAAGTGGATTTGTGAATGTAATTCCTAAATCCTCATAATAATCTTTTTCAATCTCAAGCTCCCATAGCTCCCCGTCTTTCTTTTGGATAGTTAAAGTTATAAAATCATCTGTAATTAGATATTTATAATCAATTATATCAATAACCTTATTGTCATTTATTGAAATTAGTACGTCTCCTGTCTCAATTCCCAATTCTTCGGCTATACTGTTTTCTTCTACATTATCAATAATATTTTTCCCATCATAATAGGTATTAACCTCATAATTATTTACTTCCATAGTGTCTCCTTCTAAAAAAAATTTAAATTAAATGATATAGTAAAGTCGTATCATTATCTAATTTTAGTACCTAGTATTAATATTATATCATAACCAATTTAATATTCTACTTATTCTTCAATAATTATAGCATAATCCAATAAATTGTGCTTATAATTATTAAACAAATAAATAAAGGCATAATGAATATTCACTATACCTTATTTCTAATGCCTAACCACTACTAAACATCCATTTTCCAAATCATGAACCATCCCAGTTGTAATCTTTGATATTGTTAAAGCTACTTTCTTTTGTTCTTCAACATCCTTAGCATAAAATGTAGGGACACTGCCTCCAGAAACCACTTTTTCGTTTATTGTTATTATTGCTAAAATATTATCCTTAATTCCTACATCCATCTTACCACTCCTTTAGTCAGCTGCTTTTCTTCCAATATAGGTTTGTAAAGGCTTACGTTTTGCACTTTCTAAAACTAGTGTCTTTTTAACTGCTTCTACAAGACATTCCACATCGGGCTCAAGTGCTACTATTACCATAACAACGCTTCCTGTATGAGAATTTCTTCTAGCTATTGGAGCAAAATCTGGTTCATCCACATCTTTTCTTAATCCTAGAAGTATAGCCGCGTTATGAACTATGGCCTGTCTTTGCCCAATATTTGAAAGTGTAGTTATTCCATTTTCATCATATGGAATTATTTCAACGGCTATTCCATTTCTTAAATATATCTCTCTGGATGCTTCAAGTCCAACATTCATAATAGGTATGTCGTTTATGCGTAAAGTTGCACCATTA
The DNA here is from genome assembly GCA_002376545.1 of Firmicutes bacterium UBA3546. Taxonomy (GTDB): domain Bacteria; phylum Bacillota; class Clostridia; order Tissierellales; family Proteiniboraceae; genus Proteiniborus. The sequence continues at coordinate 6,826 of DFOH01000061.1, forward strand.
AATGATATGGTCGCAGGCTTTACATCTGCAATCTCTTCAATATTTTGCCTTGATATAGACCTATTTAGCAAAAAGAAAGCAATCCCACCTATAATAATACCTCCAGCTACTGAGTATACTATAGACACATTAAATTTTGATATTAGATAAATTGTTATACTTGTAATTAATGATACAAGCATTGTAACATAGTTTCTTGCCTCAAAAGCTTTTGCAATGTCTTCAATATATGCTGTCCCTCTTTGGACTAGCTCTGTAGGCTCAATATTGTCTAAACTTTGTCTTTCCATACTTCTTACGTCTCTAAACTGTTGAGCTGCTAGTGCTAAAAAGGTAAATGCAGAAAATTCATTTGATACAATTGCAGGTACTGCTACTGAACCTAGAGCTGAAGCTATTATTCCAAGGGTTAAATGAGAAAAAACTCCTTGTGGATAGCTTGGATACTGTCTATAATCTACTTTCAACATAGATAATCTAGATAAGAATCCTATAATTATAGCTGGTACTATTATGTATCCATACTTAAACAATTAGTCACCTACTTTATTTCATAGCTTTTTATAATGCTATTTTTCCCTTAAATAAGTCTCTTATTCTAAATAGCAAAAAGAAAAGGTATTATAAGATTAAAAGCTCAAATAATACCTTTTCACATATATTTATTTTAAATTGAATTAATAAAGCGGAAATCTATCACAAAGTGATTTTACTAACCCCTTTAATGTATCTTCATCAGTTTTTTCATCAAGTGTTAAACTAATGATGTTTGCAATTTCTTTCATATCTTCTTCTACCATACCTCTTGTAGTAACAGCAGGAGTACCAATTCTTAGTCCGCTGGTAACAAAAGGACTCTCTGTTTCAAATGGTATAGTGTTTTTGTTTGTAGTTATACCAATATGGTCAAGCAACGCTTCTGCTTTTTTACCTGTCAACCCTTTGTTTCTAACATCTACAAGCATTAAATGATTGTCAGTTCCACCTGAAACTAATCTGAAGCCTTTTTCTATGAGGCTATCAGCTAAAGCCTTGGCATTCTTCAAAACTTGTTTTTGATATTCTTTAAAATCATCCTCTAATGCCTCTTTAAAGCTAACTGCCTTTGCAGCTATGACATGCATCAATGGACCGCCTTGAATTCCTGGGAATATAGATTTATCAATTTGCTTTGCAAATTCTTCTTTGCAAAGGATAGCTCCCCCTCTTGGTCCTCTAAGAGTCTTGTGTGTTGTAGTTGTAACGAAATCAGCATAAGGAACTGGGCTTGGATGTAAACCTGCAGCTACAAGACCTGCTATGTGTGCCATATCAACCATTAAGTATGCCCCTAGTTCATCTGCTATTTCTCTGAATTTTGCAAAATCTATTACTCTTGGATATGCACTAGCTCCTGCAACTATAAGTTTCGGTCTTTCCTTTAATGCAATTTCTCTTACTTCTTCATAGTCTATTGTTTCAGTTTCTTTATTAACACCGTAGGCAACAAAATCATAGTATGTACCAGAAATATTTACTGGACTGCCATGAGTCAAATGACCGCCATGAGAAAGATTCATACCTAGAACCTTATCACCAGGCTTTAATACTGCAAAATATACTCCTAGATTAGCATTTGCCCCAGAATGAGGTTGGACATTAGCATGATCTGCTCCAAAAAGCTTCTTTAATCTGTCTCTGGCAAGATCTTCTGCTACATCGACAAATTCACAGCCTCCATAGTATCTCTTGCTTGGATAGCCCTCGGCATATTTGTTTGTTAATTGGCTTCCCATTGCCTCCATAACTTGCTTACTTACAAAGTTTTCTGATGCAATTAGTTCAATTTTACTTCTTTGTCTTTCAGTTTCCTGTTCGATTACTTTCATTATTTCAGGATCAAATTCTCTAAGGCTACTAAAATCCATATTCTTTTGTCTCCTTTCTTAGATAGACTCTTATTAAATGTACTTAATATTTATTTTTCCATATATAATATACCATTTTAGTCAAATATAATAAATAGTTATTAATTGTTTTTAATAAAAAGTTTATACTAATAGACTAATTATACACTATTATTACAAGAATTATTTAGATATTTAAAATAATATTGTTTTGATATAATAGAAATATAATATTTTAGGTGGTGTTATGGTGGAGACAAAGAAAGAGGCTAAAAGATTGTTAAGTATGGCAATCTTGGCAGGTAAAATAATGCTTGAAAATGGAGCTGAAACCTATCGTGTTGAAGATACGATTTCTAGACTATGTAACTCAAGAAGCTTCATCACATATTCAGAACCTTTTGTAATTCCTACAGGCATACTTTTGGCAATTGGTTTTGGTGATGATATATTAACATACATACAGAGAACTAAAAGCAAAACTATTGATTTAAACAAGATTGCTTTAGTAAATGAATTTTCAAGAAATTTTGTTAGCTCAGAAATGACTATTGATGAAGGTTTTAAGCACCTTGAAGAGATAGATAGATTGAGAGCATATCCAAGCTATGCTAATGTATTGTTTGGTGGATTTGCTGGAGGATTTTTCTCCCTACTTTTTGGAGGTACACTTTATGATTTTATTTCTGCACTCCTAATAAGTATGTTAGTAGTAAAAATAAACAGTGAGCTTGGTAAAATTAATATAATCTACTTTATTAATAATTTTATTGCAGTAGCCATAGGAACTTTTTTTGCAATAATATCTGTTAAGCTTGGATTTGGAGCTAATATGGATAAAATAATAATTGGCATAATAATGCCTTTAGTACCAGGTGTAGCAATTACAAATGCTGCAAGGGATTCTATGCTTGGAGATTTTCTTGCAGGTATGTCAAGGGGTCTTGAAGCAATAATAGTTGCACTGTCTGTTGCCTTTGGCGTAGGTGCTATGCTAATTATTTTTCATGGGGGAATGTGATAATGTTTTTTATAAAACAATTTATATATGCTTTTCTGTCTACTGCTGGATTTTCTGTGTTTTTTAAAATCCCAAGAGACTCAGTCATTAAGTCTAGCTTTTGTGGTGCCATAGGCTGGGTAATATATGTATTTTCAGTTGACTTTTTTTCTTCATCAATTACAGGCACGCTTCTAGCTGCCATAACTGTAGGTTTGTTAGGAGAATTTCTGGCTAAACGCTATAAAAAGCCTGCTACAATATTTACAATACCTGGTATTATACCATTAGTACCTGGAGCTGGAATGTATTATACTATGCTAGCTGTAATAGATAAAGACTTTGGCAGTGCTGCTGAATTAGGTACGGAAGCTATCTTCATTGCTGTGGCAATTGCAATAGGGATAATTGTGTCATCTTCCTTTAGTAGGGCTTTAACTAGACAGAAATTCAGAAAGGTTTAAAAGCAAATTGCGGAAAACTTTACAGTTTACAAACAAAAATCTCTGACACTAACTATTTAATTATGTTCTATGTCAGAGATTTTAATTTTTTCATATTTGCTTCATAGAAAAATAGGTTTGAACTACTTAGTATACTTGATCATTGTATCAATCAGATTATCTAAAACCTCGTCTTCTCCCTTGCTCTCAAGGTGTTTTTTTAAGCAATCCTTCATATGGTTCTCTAAAATCATTCCGCCAACCTTATTAAGAGCTGCTCTGGCAGCTGCTATCTGTATCAAAATATCCCCGCAGTACTTTTCTTCACTTACCATTCTTTGTATTCCTTTTATTTGTCCCTCAATTCTTCTAAGCCTTTTATAAATATTATTAGCGTTATCATTTTCATTAATAGTTTCCATCAGACTCACCTCCTGAAGCATATACACTTAAAATAGGCCTAATCATTTAGTATTCTAGTCATCTCAATAATGACCTTATCACCTTTCTTGATTCTCCTATCAACTATTCTCAATACAATATAAGATAATCCTAAAAATACTAAACCTATAATAAATCCATATGTTTCGTAATTCAAATAGCCAGCGGCTTTAAAAAAATTTATACCGCCTATTATTCCAACTATCATAGCCAACAATGGAAATAAATATACAATAGCCGCAGACTTTAGAATCTGGCTTGTCTGTGCCTTTAGCTCTACATAGTCCCCTGGCTTGGCACCAAGAGTATTTTTTATTTCCAATGAAACGCCTGGAGTATTACAGCTTGAGCCACATGAAGCACAGTTTTCTCCACATGCTGATGCCCTTCCAACTACGACTTTTGCTATATCTTTATTAGTGGTGACAACAAATCCAACTTGTTCCATATTTACACCTCCAATGACAAATTATATAGAATTTATACCCAAAATATCCTTAATAACCTCAGAGGCGATAATTAATCCTGATACTGAAGGAACAAATGAGACACTTCCTGGAATTTGTCTTCTTACAGCACATGTTCTATCCTTATTTGGACAAATGCAGTCAGTTTTGCAGTTGCCTCCAATGTTTTGAGGAGTAATTGGTATTTCCTTAGAATATACAACTTTTAAGCTTTTAATATTTCTATTTCTTAGTTCTTTCCTCATTACCTTTGCCAAGGGGCAAACACTGGTCTTATAGATATCTGATACCTCAAGCATAGTTGGATTTAATTTATTTCCTGCCCCCATAGCACTAATTATAGGGATATTTCTACTTTTACATCTTTCTATTAAGTCCAGCTTTGCTGAAACCATGTCTATTGCATCTATTACATAGGTATAGTCATCATCTAAAAGTCTTTCAGCACTATCACTATTGTATAGTTCTTTATGAGCAATTACATTAGCTTTTGGATTGATATCCAGTATACGCTCCTTCATAATATCTACCTTAGGTTTACCTATTGTTTTTCTAGTGGCATGAATCTGTCTATTTATGTTAGTAAGGCAAATATCATCATCGTCAACAAGTGCAAATGATTCAACTCCACTTCTAGCAAGTGCCTCTGCCGTAAAGCTGCCAACTCCTCCAATTCCAAATATGGCAATTTTACTTTCCTTGAGTTTTTGTAATCCTTCTGTCCCTATCAACATCTCTGTTCGCGAAAAAGAGTGCAGCATATATTACATCTCCTTATATAATATTATATTATTTCAATTTAACAGCCAAATAAATAATAGCATAGTTTTAGTTATACATCAATAATGCGATATTTATACTATATCTAATACAAATTCATATCTATATTGTTCTGGTCATATATATTATTTGTCAATATAAAATGAAGTAACTCTTACAATACCCTTTACTTTAATTCTACTTTTTCTTATGAAGTCCTTCAATGTTATTGGTGAAGTAACTAAACATTTATATGCTGTGCTATCCAACATAATAGCTACTTAAGATATAAAAGCCTAAGATTTTCAGAACCTTAGGCTTTTTCTATATCTATCTATTCATTTACAGTAGTACTTACATGTACCTCTTTAAGCTGAGTTTCTGTTAAAATAGTAGGTGCATTTGTTAGCAGACAGGTTGCACTTTGTGTTTTAGGGAAAGCTACGACATCTCTGATGTTGTCACTGCCTGTAAGAAGCATTATCAATCTATCAAAGCCATAAGCTATCCCACCATGTGGTGGTGCTCCGTATTTAAAAGCTTCTAATAAGAATCCAAATTTATCCCATGCTTCATCCATTGTAAAGCCTAAAGCTTTAAACATTCTCTCCTGAAGCTGAGAATTATTTATTCTGATACTTCCACCACCTATTTCGTCTCCATTAATAACTATATCATAGGCCTTTGCCCTTACTTTTTCTGGTGCTGTTTCTAGAAGCTCAATGTCTTCATCTATTGGATGAGTAAATGGATGATGTTTTGCTACATACCTATCTTCTTCTTCGTCATACTCAAATAGTGGGAATTCAGTTATCCAAACTAATTTGTACTCATCATTGTTGATTAAATTTAGTCTTCTAGCAACCTCTACTCTTAGGCTTCCTAATGATGCAAAAACTACAGATGCTTTATCTGCAACTATTAGTATTAAGTCGCCTTTTTGAGCTTCCATCTTTTCAATTATTCCATTTAACTCTTCTTCTTTTAGAAACTTAGCTATAGGTGAAGTTATACCTTCATCAGTTATTTTAATCCACGCTAATCCTTTTGCTCCGTATGTCTTAACAAAATCCTCCAGCTGGGAAATGTTTTTTCTAGTAAATTCATCTCCATACCCATTAACATTTATTGCTCTTACATCTCCACCATTTTTAACTGCATCGCTAAATACTTTAAACTCACTATCTTCAACTATTTCAGACAGACATTTGATTTCAAATCCAAATCTTAAATCTGGTTTGTCAGAGCCAAATCTGTTCATAGCTTCATCATAAGTCATTCTATCTATTGGAAGAGATATTTCTACGCCCTTTAATTCTTTAAATATCTTATAAATTAGCTTTTCATTTATAGCTAAAACATCTTCTATGTCTACAAAAGACATTTCAATATCTATTTGAGTAAATTCGGGCTGCCTATTTGCCCTTAAATCTTCGTCTCTAAAGCATTTTACTATCTGATAATATCTTTCCATGCCTGATACCATTAGAAGCTGTTTAAATAGCTGTGGAGACTGTGGCAATGCATAAAATTTTCCTGGGTTAACTCTGCTAGGTACTACATAATCTCTTGCACCTTCTGGAGTGGGCTTTGTCAGCATAGGTGTCTCAACTTCTACAAAGTAGTTTTCATCTAAAAATTCTCTTACTAGCTTTGCAGCTTTGTGTCTCATCTTTAGATTACTTTGCATTGAAGGCTTTCTCAAATCCAGATATCTATATTTTAAACGCATAGCTTCTGCTACATCGTCATTATCCTTAATATATATAGGTGGTGTCTCTGCTTCATCTAATATTTTTAGCTCTTCAACAAATACTTCTATGTCACCTGTTGGCAGCTCTTTATTTATTGATTGTCTTTTGTATACCTTGCCCCTAATTGCTAACACAAACTCACTTCTTATGGTTTCAGCTTTATTAAAGGTTTCCTCTGAAATATTGCTGTCGAATACTACCTGTGCTATACCAGAAGTATCCCTTAAATCCACAAATATTAACGAACCAAGATTCCTTCTTTTTTGAACCCATCCCATTAATACTACTTCTTGCCCTTCATTTTCAATTCTAAGGCTTCCACACATGTGTGTTCTTCTTAAATTGCCCATTGATTCTCCCATAATACTTACCTCCCTAATCTTGAATTCAATTCATCTATTAAATTATTTAGCTTTACCTCTTGCTGTTCTCCTGTATGCATATTCTTAAGCGCCACTACTCCTTTATCTACTTCATCATCACCTATTACAATTGTATATTCAGCCTCTAGCTTATCTGAATATTTAAATTGAGCCTTTATGCTCCTTCCTAAATAATCCTTATCAGCTGATATGTTATTTTTTCTTAAGCTTGTTAATAATCTGAATGCTTCTTTATCTGCCTTTTCTCCTATTGTAACTATAAATATATCTAAACCTTTTTCTTTAGGTATTTCTATTCCATTATTCTCTAGTGTAAGCAATAGTCTCTCTATACCCATTCCAAACCCAACAGCTGGTGTAGATGGTCCTCCAAGCTCTTCAACAAGTCTATCATATCTTCCACCGCCGCATACGGTGCTTTGAGAGCCTATTTCATTTGAGATAAACTCAAAGGCAGTTTTAGTATAATAGTCTAATCCTCTTACTATTTTAGGGTCTATTTTATACTCAATACCTGCTATCTCTAGATATTCCTTGACACTCTCAAAATGCTCCTCACATTCATCACACAAATGATTAATCATAAGTGGAGCATCCATTATCTCTGCTTGACATTTTTCATTCTTACAATCCAGTATTCTCATAGGATTTTTTTCATATCTGGATTGACATGTTTCACATAAAATATCTCGCTTATCTTTTAAATACTCCCTTAGCTTCAAGTTATAATCTGCTCTACATTTTGGACAGCCAATATTGTTAATATTAAGTCCTATACCCTCTACCCCTAGTATTTTATAGAAATTACTCACAAGGGACATTACTTCAACATCTACTGCTGACTGGCTACTGCCAAATACTTCTATTCCAAACTGATGAAATTCTCTTAGCCTGCCTGCTTGTGGCCTCTCATAGCGGTAGCATGGAGTGATATAAAAAAATTTTAATGGCATTGCTCCAGAATATAGCTTATGTTCTATAAGTGCTCTGACTACAGGTGCTGTTCCCTCTGGTTTTAGAGTAATGCTTCTACCGGCCTTATCTTCAAATGTATACATCTCTTTTTGAACAACATCTGTGGTCTCTCCCACTCCTCTTTCAAAAAGCTCTGTATGCTCAAATACTGGAGTTCTTATTTCCTTGTAACCAAAGCTTTCACACACTTTCCTAAAAACTCTCTCTAAATACTGCCATTTATATACCTCTGTTGCTAGCACATCCTTGGTGCCCTTGGGTGCCTTTGTCAACATACCCTTTCCTCCTTACTTACTAGAATATTTTTAAAAATAAAAACACCTCCATCCTTGCCAAATAATTTGACAGGGACGAGAGGTGTTATTTCCCGTGGTGCCACCCTTGTTGAATATATAAAAATATATCCCACTTTAAAGCCATTAACGCTGGCTAGCGTATATGCCTACTGACTTTCAGCATATCTACTCCAGGATGTCTTCGCTAAATATTAGTATCGATTTCCCACCATCATCGACTCTCTTTAACTAAGTGATTTAACTACTCTTTCCATTCATAGCATTTATGTATTGTTTATTATTATAGTTTATGCAAATATTTATGTCAATGTTTTTATATATTTTTCTTTACGCTGTATCATTTCCTCAACTCTATCTATGTATTCCTTTAAATCCTTAACATTTGGAACTCTTTCTATCCTATTTTCTTTTGGATAATAGATTTTAGTTATTCCTCCTGCACCAGCTGCAATGATTGTTTGCTTTTCTTCCATAATTAAAATATTATAAATACATTCTTTTCCTTGCTTAGAGAATCCAACATTTTCGAAATTTCCTAGAATTTGTTTTTGCCTGTACATATAGTAGGGATACATACTCATGTTTTCTGCATAGCTTCTGGTAATTGACAGCATCTCCTCTATAGTATTTTGTGTAGTCAAGGAATAATCGTCTAGGCTTTCCTTTAGCTTAGAAGCCCTCTTAATTGCCATTGTATGTACTGTCAGATTTTCTGGATTCAGCTTCATTATTTCATTCATAGTAGCCTTTACTTCTTCAGGACCCTCTTCTGGTAATCCAACTATAATATCCATATTAATAATTTCAAAGCCTATATTCTTAGCCAATTGAAAAGCATCTATTATATCCTGCGGAGTATGGTTCCTTCCAATTAAAAATAATGTCTTTTCACACATAGTTTGAGGATTGATACTAATTCGTTTTATGTCGTTTTGATGAAGCATTAGAAGCATATCTTTAGTTATAGTGTCAGGTCTTCCAGCCTCCACAGTAAATTCTCTTATATGTTCTTTACCAAAAGCCTCATAAATATTTTTAATAATCTTGTCAAGATTTTTTGCTGGTAAAGCTGTAGGAGTTCCACCACCAATATACACCGTATCAATTGTCTTATCTTTTAAAAGTACTTTTATTTTATGTATTTCATAAATAAGCTTATCTGTATAAGTATCTACCAAATCTCCATATTTATCTATGGGATTTGAAAGAAAAGAACAATACAGACACCTTGTAGGACAAAATGGTATATTTACATACAGACTAAACTTATTGTAATCAACCTTATCTAAAATTTCTTTTTCTGCTAATGCAATGTCTAATGTAAGATTAGCCTTGCTTTCATGCAGTTTATATTCCTTTGTTAATATATTATTTACTTGTTTTTCTTCAATGCCCTTTCCTAATAAATCATGAACTATTTTTGTAGGCCTTATACCAGTTAAAACACCCCACGGAACTTTAATTGGATTAATTTTAGCTAATGCATTAAAAATAGACTGTTTAACTGCGAGCTTAGCTATTTTATTTTTATTATTTTCTTTTACATCAATTTTGGTAATATCCTCTATAGTGTCACTGAAAATAAGCTTTTTCCCTCTGAAAACTTCTGTAATTACAGAAACCTCATTTGTAGTACTAGCCATGTCACTTACTATTAAAAGACTTTTTTCATCTGGAAAGACTTTATTTTCAATAAACTCTATTGCTGTATCAAAATAAAATACTTTTATCAACTCATTTACTTCATATCTAAAATCATGTCCTCTTAAATATACAAAAATCATTATTATTCCCCTTGTAATTCAACATCATATTCACTATACAGTTGGGCTAAATGTGATTTTGAAATTTTTAGTTCATTTGCTAGCTCTGAATCACTCAAGCCCATTTCCTTTAGTTTTATTAAATCCATTGTATTTATATTTTTTAAAAAGTCACAATCATTAAAATTAAAGTTGAAATTTCGCATGTAAGAGCCTCCCAAAGTTATTTGTTATTATTCTTCCACTTATCTTTGAGAGTATTCTATAGTTTTACTTTCTTGCAAAAGGATTTGTCTTTTTCTCTATTCCAACTTTAGTTGCTGGTCCATGTCCAGGTAGTATAATTGTATCATCACTATAAGTTAGCAGTTTGCTATTTACTGAATCAATAATTGTATCATAAGAGCCTCCATGAAGGTCAGTTCTTCCTATGGAACCTTTAAATAATGTATCTCCTGTGATTAAATAATCACCTACTTTTAAGCTTATACCTCCCATTGTATGACCAGGTGTATGGATAACCTTAATCTCTAAATTGCCTACTTTTAAAATGTCTCCATCTTTAAGCAATCCATCTGGCTTTATGCTAATCTCATCAGTAGACATTACAGCTGTGAGATTAAGTTTCGGACTTAGAAGCATTTCTTCATCTTTTTCATGAATATAGACTGGACAGTCAATTACACTTAAAAGACCAGGTATACCTGCTATATGGTCACCATGTCCATGTGTTAATACTATACAATTAATTTTAAAATCTAGTTCCTTAGATTTTTTTATTATTTCCTCTGACTCTCCGCCTAAGTCTACTATCATAGCTTCTTTTGTATCCTCACACATTACAATGTAGCAATTTGCTGCATATACTCCTAATGGCACTCTTTCAACAATCATAATATCCTCCTAAAAATCCTTCTTACTATCTATTATTATGGTAACTGGTCCATCATTTATTAGTGACACATCCATATGTTCACCAAAAACTCCAGTCTTAACATTTATACCATAGGTATTACATTTTTCGACAAATTTCATATACATTTCATTAGCAATATTTGCAGATGCTGCATTCATAAAATTAGGTCTCTTACCTTTTCTAGTATCTGCTAATAAGGTGAATTGTGATACTACAAGCAGTTCACCATTAACATCTAACAGCGAAAGATTCATTTTGTCATTTTCGTCTTCAAAAATTCTAAGATTTATTATTTTATCACTCAAATAGTTTATATCTTCTTCTGTATCGTCATGACCAACACCTAATAATATCAATAATCCTTTGTTAATTAGGCTGACCATTTCGTCATTTACTCTAACATTTGCCGTTGAAACCCTTTGTATTACTGCTCTCATTTAAATCTCCCTTCTAGGTAATAACTCGGTATACATCAATGATTCCTTCAAGTTTTTTTATTTTTTTCATTAATTCTTTTAATTGTTCAATATCTTTGATTTCTAAGGTCATGTTTATAAGAGCTGTTTTTTCTTTACTTGTCCTTGCATTCAAGGATGTTACTGCAAGTTTCATATCTGCTAATAGCTGAGTAATTTCAGTTAATAAACCATATCTATCTGTAGCCTTAATTTGTATTTCAGCTTGATAAGAAGTTTTCTTATCAGTATCCCATTCCACATCAATAAAACGCTCCTGAATGTCTAAACTCTTAACATTAGGGCAGTCGCTTCTATGAACAGAGACCCCACGACCTCTAGTAATATATCCAACGATTTCGTCTCCAGGAACTGGGCTGCAGCATTTAGAAAACCTAACTTTAATATTATCTACACCTTTTACTGAAATTCCTTGAGTTGGCTTATACTCCTTTTTGCTCGCTGTAGGAGTTATCTGTTTATCGATTAATTCCTTTTCATCTACTTTTTGATTGTAATATTCCTTATAATTTTCCTTTAGTTTATTAAGCACTTGGGACAAAGTAATACTCCCATATCCTATTGCTGCATATAAGTCGTCTACATTATTTAAACTAACCTTTTTAGCTATTGATTTCAGCCAATCTTCTTTAAGCAATTCTGTTAGTTTAAATCCTTGCCTTTTCGCTTCTTTTTCCAGCTGCTCTTTACCCTTATTTATATTTGAATCTCTTTCCTCTTTTTTAAACCATTGTTTTATCTTACTTTTCGCTTGGCTACTTATAACTATTTTTAGCCAATCTCTACTTGGTCCACTGCTACTTGATGAAGTCAATATCTCAATAATGTTGCCATTTTTTAATTTAAAATCTAAAGGCACAATTCTACCATCTACTTTTGCTCCAACACAATTATTTCCCACTGCTGTATGAACCCTATATGCAAAATCCAAAGGTGTAGAGCCTGCTGGCAGATTAATAACATCTCCTTTAGGAGTGAATACAAAAACTTCATCTGTAAACAAATCAATTTTCAAAGATTCCATAAATTCCTTAGGATCTTTAAGCTCTTTTTGCCACTCAAGAAGCTGTCTTAGCCACGTTAGCTTGCTTTCAAATCCATCAGTTTTAGTTATTCCCTCTTTGTATTTCCAATGGGCGGCAATACCATACTCTGCGGTCCTGTGCATTTCCCAAGACCTAATCTGTATCTCAAAGGGTTCTCCCTGTGGTCCTATTACTGTGGTATGCAATGATTGATACATATTTGGCTTTGGCATAGCTATATAATCTTTGAATCTGCCGGGAATTGGTTTCCATAATGTATGAACAATTCCAAGGACTCCATAGCAATCTTTTACTGAATCTACTATAACTCTTATGGCTGTAAGATCAAAAATTTGCTCAAAGGTTTTATTTTGATAAACCATTTTTTTATATATACTATAAAAATTCTTTGGTCTTCCGCTTATATCATTCTCAATTTCCATTTCGTCTAACTTCTCTTTTAATAATTCTATTACGTGTGAAATATAAGCTTCTCTTTCCTTTCTTTTTTTAGATACCTTATCTACTAAATCATAGTATCCTTCTGAATCAATATATCTTAATGAAAGATCCTCTAATTCCCACTTAATTGTTGAAATCCCCAGTCTATGAGCAATAGGAGCATATATCTCAAGAGTTTCTAAAGCCTTTTCTTTCTTTTTAGCATCTGACATATATTCAAGAGTTCTAATATTATGCAGCCTGTCAGCTAGCTTTATAATAATAACTCTAATATCCTTTGACATGGCTATTACCATTTTTCTTAAGTTTTCAGCTTGAGTCTCTTGTTTTGTTCTATATTTCAGTTTCTTTAATTTTGTAACTCCGTCTACTAGAGTAGCTATCTCTTGACCAAATTCTTTAGCTAAGGTTTCATAAGTTACATCAGTATCCTCAAGAACATCATGCAAAAGCCCCGCAGCAATAGTTGCGGTATCCATATTTAATTCTGCCAGAATCTTGGCTACATTAAAAGGATGAATAAAAAATCTTTCACCTGAATTTCTTAATTGTCCAGCATGAGCAGATTCTGCAAAATTATATGCCTTTATTATCAAATCTAAGTCACCATGAGGATTGTATTCTTCAATTTTTTGAATTAAGTTCTCTAACAATTCTCTCAACCTCTCACTAAAGTCTAATTTCAGATAAAATTATATAAATATAGTATAACAGATTGAACTGTTTAGTGAAATAATTAAAAATAAAATATCTGGTTTTTATGAAACCAATACGCTTTATACTATAACCTAACCTAATTTATGTTTTTTATAAATCAATTATTGTTCAAAGCAAAACCCTCTTATTTGTTATAAAAACAGCCCATAATTAGGGCTGCCTTCATTTGTTAAGTATATTTTTCTTATTGAAACTTTACTAAAGAAAATACATCATAATCTGAAAGGGACTTCCTACCATTAATATCTTCTAACTCAATAAAGAATCCTACTGAAACTATCTGTCCTCCTAATTGTTCAATCATCTTACATGTTGAAATTGCAGTTCCTCCAGTTGCAAGCAAGTCATCAATTACAGCTACCTTTTGTCCTTTTTCTATGGCGTCCATATGCATTTCTAGTTTGTCTGTGCCATATTCTAGCTCATATTCAAAGCTTACAGTATCTGAAGGAAGCTTTCCTGGCTTTCTTACAGGAACAAAGCCAACTCCAAGCTCATATGCAAGAGGAGCTCCTATTAAAAATCCCCTAGCCTCTGGCCCTACGATAACGTCAATATCCTTATCTCTGAGATGTTCTGCCATTTCCTTAATACATGCATTAAATGCTTCCTTATCCTTTAATACAGTTGTTATGTCTCTGAAATTGATTCCTTCCTTAGGAAAATCTAAAATACTTCTAATTTTGCTCTTAAAGTCCATTATGCTTCCTCCCCTAATATAAAAGTTTAATTTTATTTTTTAATTTGTTAATTTCATCAGGAATTTGACAAAGCTTATAATAAGTCGAAACACTGGTAATATCTATTTTTTTGTCAGGTTTCTTAAGCATTTTTACTATTAAAGAATCCCTTCTTATAGTATAGTCTAATAAATTTGCATTTTTAAGTATATCCAGCATAGTTAACAGCTTAAATTTACTTATTTTTATTCCATTTTTATCATGCAAAGCTTTTAAATACCTGTCTATTTCAATTTTAAGATATTCTTTTTTTCTTGATATCATAGTTTTATAAACTAATCTTATATCATCAGTTTTTGGCATTATACCCTCTATTAAACATCTATTGGTTATGAAATCATTTTCAACTAATAAAATATGTAAATTATTATGCTTAAAAGAATTGATAATATTAACCAGATAGCTCTGAGTAAGGCACATGTCATACATAATAATTTTTTCATATTTAGTTATATCAACATAATCTAAGATGGGACTAATTAAGATATCGCATGCCTTGGACTCCATTGGTGTATTATAGCATATGCCAACTTTTTTAATTAAATCTCTTCCTTCATACTGTATTGCATTAAGCAGCCCAGATAAATTAAAAATGTTATTAATAATAACCAAAACTCTATTATCTTCCTTGATACAATTTATTATATAATCTAGTCTTTTATCTTCATTTAGATAAAGTACAGATAAATCTACTAGCTCAGACTTCAATACTTCATCTGATACATTGACAAATTCTTTAACCTTAATTAAAAGTGAATTAATATAGTCTTCAGATGCGGATAACAATTTTTCATATGATATAATAATATTTTTTATTAATAGCTGAGCACATTGCTGACCTAAATAGTCATTAATATCTAGCGATATAACTAAATCAATTTCTTGACCAACCTCTAAAGTATTTATATACTCTCCAAAGTTAAAGCCAATACAGTCCACACATTGACTATTTTTATCCATTGTTAGCTTCAAATGCTTGCCTTCTTTTCCTACAGTTTTAATTGCCTTTATTGAAGTCCCTCTTAATAAAAATTTTGGGCTAGGATTATCTATACCAAATGGTTCAAGAGATTTTAGTTCATAGGCTGATTCTAATAATATATCTTCAATACCAATCTCTGCGTCAACAATAGTCTCTGGTATAAGGTCTATATCGTCTAGGATTTTATCTGCGATTTCGTTTATTTTCTTTCTAAATTCTTTTATATTAGCTTTATCTATTGTAAGTCCAGCTGCTTGGCTATGACCTCCGAATTTTTTGAATAGCTCTTTGCACTTACTTAGGTTTTCGTATAAATTAAAGGTTGATATGCTCCTTGCTGAACCTCTTCCCTCATTGCCCTCTATAGATATTAGTACACTAGGTCTGTGGTATTTTTCTGTTATTCTAGAACTAACTATGCCTATAACGCCATTATGCCAGTTTTCAGCTGCTATTACTAAAACTTTTTCTTTTTCTAAATCAATTTCTTTTCTAATGATTTCTTCAGCTTCCATCAGTATTTTAGTTTCAATACCCTGTCTTTTAACATTTTCTTCGTCTAGCATTTTTGCTAATCTTTGGGCTTCCTCATAATCTTTAGTAACAAAGAGATGAACAGCATACTTAGCCATTCCAATTCTACCTGTAGCATTAATTCTTGGCCCTATTACAAATCCAACATGACCGCTTGTAACCTCTTTGTTAATAAGACCAGTAACTTCAAGTAAAGCCTTAATTCCCTGGTTTTCACTACTTTTAATCAGATTAAGACCATTTTTGACTATAATCCTATTCTCTCCTGTTAATGAAACTACATCTGCTACGGTACCTATTGCCGCAATAGGCAGTATGCTTTCATAGTCTATAGCTATGTTTAATCTTAATGCCAAGGCTTGTATGAGTTTTAGAGCAACCCCTACTCCTGCTAGCTTGGTATATGGATACTCATTATCAGCTCTATTAGGGTTAATAACTGCCACAGCATCAGGCAGCATTTCGCCACATGCATGATGATCAGTTATAATTAAGTCTATTCCTCTGTCTCTACAATATTCAGCTACTTCAAAGGATTGAATCCCGCAGTCAACACTGATTACTAACTGGCCCTCTTCTTGTATAATATAATCCATAGCTTCAATATTAAGTCCATATCCTTCAGACATTCTATCAGGAATATAAAACTCTATATTTTCATACAGGGTTCTAAGAAAAATAATGAGTATAGATGTACTTGTTACTCCATCTACATCATAATCCCCATATATCCAAATATTTTCTTTTTTATGTATTGCACGGATAATTCTATCTACTGCTATATCCATATCCTTCAGTAGAAAAGGGTCAAAAAAGTCCTTAATATCTGGATTTAAAAAATCTCTCGCTCTATTTAAATCAAATATGCCTCTATTAGCCATAACCTTAGAGGTAAGTCTTGAAATGCCAAGGTTCTTACTTATTTTATCTATTATCACATTATCATTTTCGGCTACTTTAACAAAGCTATTAAATTTTATCATTTGCTCACCTACTAAAAAGAAATACATTATAATTATATCCTATCCTAAAATACTGTTCAACTACATTTATTTTCTCTTAGCAAAAAGCTTCTATGGAAGCATTAGCAAGGAAGCTTTTGTTGAAACTCGTTTAGGTCATACACAGTTCTTTAATAGAAGTATAAAAAACTGCCAGAAGGCAGTTTTTTATTATGCTCTATTTATA
This sequence comes from Firmicutes bacterium UBA3546, assembly GCA_002376545.1. Classification (GTDB taxonomy): domain Bacteria; phylum Bacillota; class Clostridia; order Tissierellales; family Proteiniboraceae; genus Proteiniborus. Next base: position 24,033 of record DFOH01000061.1, read on the forward strand.
TTTACATCATTTCCTTTAAATTTTGTTTTCAAAAGGTACCATACTGGACTAGCAATAAATATTGATGAATATGTTCCTGCTATCATACCTACAATTAGTGGAAATGAAAAGTCTTTAATAGCATCAACCCCTAGAATATATAAGGTAACTATTGCAATTAATGTTGTAACAGTAGTGCTAATTGTTCTAGAAAGTGTTTGCTTTATGCTGGTATTGGCAATATCTTCGTACTTTTCTTTTTTCATAAGCTTTAGATTTTCACGTATCCTATCAAATACTACTATTGTATCATTTATTGAGTAACCCACTATTGTTAGTATGGCAGCCACGAAGGTACTGTCCAAAGGTATATTAAATGCAGCATATACTGCAAAAACAACTAGAGCATCATGAACTAATGCAATTATAGCAGCTATACCAAATTTAACTTCAAATCTAAATGAAGTATAGGCTAGTATGCCTACTGTAGCTAATATTACTGATAACCAAGCTTTCTTTTGAATTTCGCTACCAATAGCAGGTCCAAATTTTTGTGATTGGATAAGTGCTTCGTCTCCAAGCCCATATTCTTCTTTAAATTTTGCAAAAACCTCGTTTCTGTCTTGATTATCTAAATCTAAAGTAGATTTAATTATTACTTCTTCTTTGTTAGTACCAGCATGAATTATACTAGCTTTTGTATCAAATGTATCAGTAATTTTCCTTATATCTTCAACGAGGACTGTTTTGCCAAGATCTATTTGCAGCATAGTTCCACCAGTGAAATCTAATCCAAAGTTTAATCCAGTGGCAAGTCCATATACGATGCCAAATACTATAATTGCAGCTGATAATATAAAAAATATATTTCTTTTTTGAATAAAGTTCACAATATCCCCTCCTTAGGCACCATATAATTTTGTATTCTTTACTATATTTGTTCTAATAAATAACTTTAATAGGAATTTTGTAATAAATACTGCTGTAATCATAGATGCAACAATTCCTATAATCAAGGTTACCCCAAAGCCCTTTATCGGACCAGTTCCAAAATAATATAGTACTAAACCTGCAATAAAAGTAGTAACATTAGCGTCTAAAACACTTGATAATGCTCTCTTAAAACCACTATCTACGGCGGCTCTAAGGGTCTTGCCTAATTTAAATTCTTCCTTTATTCTTTCATATATAATCACATTAGCATCTACGGCCATACCTATTGAAAGTATTAATCCTGCAATACCTGGTAAAGTCAACTTTACTCCTAATGTTATCATAATACCAAATACTAATAATACATAAATTGTTAAAGCAATATCTGCTATTAAGCCTGGTATTCTATACATTATTAACATAAATAAAAATATAAGAGCCAATCCTATTGCACCTGCATAAATACTTCTATCTAAGGATTCAAGTCCAAGTGTTGGTCCAATAACAGATGTTTGAACCTCTTTAAGCTCTACTGGAAGGGCTCCTGCTCTAATTAAAGTTGCAAGCTCACTAGCACTTTGAACATCAAATCCTCCCTCTATAAAAGCTCTTCCCTCATTAATAGTTGTTCTAACAACAGGACTTGAAATGACCTTATCATCAAGAACTATGAATATAACTTTGTCCTGATCAGCGGTCTTAGCTGATAATCTAGCAGTTGCCTCTGCGAAGCTTTTAGCCCCTTCTTTATCAAAATCTAAAGACACAACTGGCTGTTCTGCTCCTGTACTACCTTTTTGAAAAGCAACTTCAGATTTTTTTACATTTTTTCCAGTTACAACAACATTTCCTTCTGGATCAACAAATTGTAGCTGAGCCGTTTTACCAATCATATCAAAAGCTTGCTGTGTGTCGCTCAATCCTGCAAGCTCAATTCTAATTCTCTTATTTCCTTCTTTAACAATATTGGGCTCAGATACTCCTAATCCATCAACCCTCTGTCTTATAATAGCCATAGCTTGATCAATTTTTTTGTCTAAGTCTGGTCCAGTCTCATCTGTTTGAGCCTCTAGAAGTACATAAACTCCACCCGCTAAGTCAAGTCCTAATCCAATTTTTTCTCTTGCTGTAGGGAGCTTAATCTTCCCTAAATCAACTCCATATATTGCACCATAAGCCACCGCTCCTACAAGTGCAATAATCAAAATAAACACTATTGTATTCTTTAGGTTCATTATATTATTCCCCTTTCCTATTTATAAAGTTTATTATACAACCTTTTCTAGTTTTTAGTCAATGAAAAGACAATATCATCATTTTTTGTGTTTTTCTGCATATTTGACATAATCTATTGCAGATTGCTTCAATTGTTCTATTTCATCATTAGTTAAACTTCTAACAACCTTAGCTGGTGACCCTAAAACTAATGAACCAGAAGGAATCTTTTTCCCTGTTGTCACAATGCTACCAGCTCCAATTAGTACATTGTCCTCTATTTCAGCACCATCTAGTATAATTGCTCCCATTCCTACAAGTACATTGTTTCCTATTTTACATGCATGTACTATTGCCTTATGTCCGACCGTTACATAATCACCTATTTCAGTACTATAATCCTTACTTATATGAATTACCGTACCATCCTGTATATTAGTATGAGCCCCAATTGTAATAGTATTTTCATCTCCTCTTAACACACAGTTGTACCATATACTGGTGAATTTACCAACCCTAACTTTTCCTATAATCTCCGCGCTATCGGCTACAAAGCAAGTTTCATGTATAATTGGGTTTATGCCTTCATACTCAATTATCATATGCTCTCCTCCTATTACTTAATTAAAATAAGATTTATTATAAGGCATTTAACACATAGGCTTTAATAAAAATATAAAAGTAGTGGTTGCCCACTACCTTTTATGTAACAACAACTTTCACCCTTATGATCTTCTCTACCCTATAAATCACTTCTATGCTATCATTATTTTACACCTAGCACATTGATTATAACACAATTGCATTGCTAATTAAAGATTTATTTTATGTTAATTCCTATCATACCACCTATGCAACCAGTTACTACAGCTATCAGTCCCTTTATCAATAAGTACTTGTCTATGGTGAAGTCCTTAATAAAAATTTTACTAATGATAAAAATTATGAGAAAATACAAAATTCCAATTAGTCCTCCAGTTAGCCATCCTTTTTTGTCTAGTTTCCTTGAAGTTAAAACAGCTCCTGAGGTAATTCCTAAAATCATAATAATTGAATTGATTAATGGAATAAGCTCTTCTGAAAGCTTCGTATAGGTTAATATAATAGTGAATATTATTATTAGTATAAAAGTAAGTATCAGTCCTAGAAATGTACCTCTAATAATATCTAATAAGTAGCTTGAATTGTTTTGATTTTTAAAATAACTCATAAATCCACCTCCCATGTCCTTAATCAATATTTATGCTTGAGACATCACTTTATTACAAAAAACAAAAAAGATCTTCCTAGTTTTTTACTGTACTAAGAAAATCTTTTCATGTCACAATTTAAAACCCAAATTCTATGCTATTTTTCTGATGCTTCTGGTGGTGATTGAATACTACCAATAGCCCATTTAGTGATATCAAATCTTGTCTTGTCGGCTCCTACTTCTATTGTTATAACATCATCCTTAATCTTGACAATCTTGCCGTAGATTCCTCCAATAGTTAGTATCTCGTCACCAACTTTCGTATTACTTCTCATTTCTTTAATCTTTTTATCCTTTTTTTGCTGAGGTCTTATAATAAAGAAATAAAAGATAGCTAAGAATAATACTGGAAGCATCAAAGTGGACAATAAATTACCAGTTGGTGAAGCGCTTTGTCCTGCATTTGCTAATAAAATAATCTCTCTCAAGATGTTCCCTCCTTTCTCTTATGTAGTTTTCTACTTTTGTAGTATTCTACATTTTTAAAGTAAATCCTTTATTTTTATTTTTTGTATCCATATTTATTATAAAACTCTTCCTTATATTGCATAAGTCTGTCTTCCTTTATGGCTTCTCTTATGTTTTCCATAAGTTTTATTAGAAAATAAAGATTATGTATGGTTGCCAATCTAGCACCTAATATTTCATCTACATTAAAGAGATGTCTTATATATGCCTTAGAATAGTTCTTGCAGGTATAGCAATCACACTCAGGATCTAGACTTGTAAAGTCCCTTGAATATTTTGCATTTCTTATGACAACTTTTCCATGGCTCGTTAAAGCAGTCCCATTTCTTGCTATCCTAGTAGGTAATACACAATCCGCCATATCAATTCCTCTGATTACTGCCTCAAATAAATAGTCTGGACTCCCTACTCCCATTAGATATCTTGGTTTTTCTCTAGTCAATAAAGGTACAGTATAATCCAGCATCTCACACATTAGTTCAGCTGGTTCCCCTACACTTAAGCCTCCTACTGCATATCCAGGGAAGTCCAAGTCAATGATTTCTCTTGCACTTTGTTCTCTTAAATCCTTATACATACCACCTTGAACTATTCCAAATAATGCTTGGGTATCTGGGTTTTTATTAGCATCTTTACATCTTTTTGCCCATCTTGTAGTTCTCTCCAATGATTTTTTCACGTAATCCCAATCGCTTGGATAAGGAGCACATTCATCAAAAGCCATCATTATATCAGAACCTAATGAGTTCTGAATTTCAATAGATTTTTCAGGACTGATGAAATGCTTAGACCCATCAATATGTGATCTAAATTCTACACCTTCCTCAGTAATTTTTCTTAAGTCTCCTAGACTAAAAACCTGAAAACCTCCGCTGTCTGTTAATATAGGCTTATCCCAATTCATAAACTTGTGTAGTCCGCCTGCTTCCTCTACTAGCTCATGTCCAGGCTTTAAGTATAAGTGGTACGTATTACCTAATATAATCTGTGCCCTTAAGTCTTTAAGCTCCTCGGGCGTCATTGTTTTTACTGTAGCTCTAGTCCCTACTGGCATAAATATAGGTGTTTCAATGACTCCATGAGGTGTATATATCTTGCCTAATCTTGCCTTACAATCCTTTGCTTCTTTAATTAACTCATATCTAAATACCATTACTGCCTCCTATTTACTTTAAAATGTTCTAGTGTAATTTAATAAAAACTATTATTTAATAAGCATAGCATCTCCAAAGCTAAAAAACCTATATTTCATTTCAATTGCCTCTTGGTATGCACTTAAAATGTTCTCTCTGCCTGCTAAAGCACTTACAAGCATTATTAAAGTTGATTCAGGTAAGTGAAAGTTTGTAATTAATCTATCTACAACCTTAAACTTATATCCTGGATATATAAATATATTAGTCCATCCGCTCTTAGATAGAACCTGCCCTTGCTCATTACTTGCAGATTCCATAGTTCTTACAGATGTAGTTCCAACTGCAACAACCTTTCCTCCAGCATTTTTTGTATTATTTATTATATTTGCAGAGTTTTCGTCAATCTCATAGTACTCATAATGCATGTCATGCTCTTCAATCTCTTCAGCCTTTACTGGTCTGAAGGTACCTAGCCCAACATGAAGTGTAATATAGACAATGTTTACTCCCTTTTCTTCAATTTCCTGTAGAAGAGATTCTGTAAAATGAAGACCTGCTGTTGGCGCAGCAGCTGAACCCTCCTTCTTAGAATATACAGTTTGATATCTTTCCTTATCCTCCAATTTTTCTTTTATATATGGCGGTAAAGGCATTTCACCTAATTTATCTAAAAGCTCTTCAAAAGCACCATCATACCTAAATTCTATAATTCTAGTTCCTCCATCTTGTACCTCCAATATCTCTCCTTCCATTAATCCATCTCCAAAGTCAAATACGGCACCTGGCTTAGCTTTTTTCCCCGGCTTTACTAATGCTTCCCACTTATTCTTATCTATTCTCTTTAATAATAAAAACTCTACACTGCTTCCCGTATCTTTCCTATGACCATATAATCTAGCAGGAATTACTCTAGTATTATTTAGCACTAAGCAATCACCTTTATTCAAATATTGCACTATATCTGAAAAAATACCATGATCTATATCTCCAGTGTTTTTATCTAAAACTAATAGCCTAGAGCTCTCTCTATTTTCTATTGGAACCTGTGCTATTAACTCTTCCGGTAAATCAAAATAAAAATCTTCTTTTTTCACTGTAACCATCCTTTACTTAACTTTTGCCCCAGTATAATAGTATTCTAAAATTTCCTCATAGGTATATCCTTGCTCAGCCATTTTTTTCGCTCCATACTGACTCATGCCAACGCCATGTCCCCAGCCTTTACCGCTAAACACAAACTTTCCTTCACTGTTTGATACATTGTGCTCTATTTTGTCTTTTAATTCTCTGGCTGCTGCACCATCAGTTATAGTAACGCCTTTTGATGTAGAATCTAAGGTACTCAATCCATCAGAAGACAGGATATTTGCATTATTTATTAATTGCTTTTCCACGTCTCCAGTATTCATATTGTAAATATATATTTCCTCTGATATAGAACTGCCACCATTACCATTATTAAAATAGACTTCATATAAGGTACTCTTAATATTTGAGGTTCCAAACACTTGTCTAACCTTTTCCTTCTCTAGCACTTGTGTTCCCATTGTTCCTTTAATCATCAGCTTCATTACTCTTCCATTTTCAGATTTTGAAATAACTTGAATATCTGTTATGTACCCTACATCAAGACCATTTTCACTTAGTTTTGCTCTTATTTCCTCATCACTAATTACATATTGCCATGAGTCATATGGAGAGCCTAGGGAGAAAGAATCTTCTACTCCCCTAAGATAGGCAATTTTACCGCCCCATACATTTTCACTGTCTTCAGTATAACCTCCACTTGAAGAATGATAATAGGTATCTACAATTTCATCATTATACATTAAGATTCTTCCAGTAATTTCGTCTACTGCTCTGTTTGTCATTATAGTTTCCGATTTATATCCTCCGTATACTTGACAATGGGTAGTATCACATAAATTATAGCCTTCGTTAATATGCTTGTTCATATTAATTAAGGAATAATTTTTAGCAGCAATTGCCTGAGCTTTTAAAGCTTCTAGAGCCCATGTTGAAGGCATTTCTTTGGGAACGACTCCATATAAATAATTTTGTAATTTTAGATTATTTATTATTATTAATTCGTCTCCTGCTCTAGAAAAGGTTATATATTCTCTGTAGCTATTATTCTCAACACTAATTATGCTTTCATTTCTTTTATTAAGAGAAGATAAATGTATGTTTTGGTTTTTATCAAACATCAGTATTATTTCATTGTTTTCATCCATTATCATAATTCTGCTTTTATCATCTCTAGCAATGTCAGTTTGACTTTGGAAATAGGCAATATATCTCATTGCATTTTCATTAGCAGTGTACTCATCTAAATATTGTCCTACCCAAATTTCAAAGATACCCTGACTATAATAAATAAATGCATCAACATTTAAATTTCTTAAATAATCTACCTCATATAATGCATCTTCATACGAGTAAAATTCTTTATTAGTCTTTATGTGAAAAGGTCCATATGTAGCCCTATAAGTATCATTAGTTTTTAAATAATTCCCATAATTATCTACATAATAGCTATCAACTCTTGCAAATAACTTTTTATCATTTATATCAAAGAAAGAATTGAATACTTTGTCCCAAGTTCCCAATTGAAATCCATCACTGCTTAAGCTAGCTGTATAATTAAGCTCAGACTTCAAAACAGATTTTAGAGCAATTTTTATATATTCGTTCTCATATGAATTTCCGTATGCAAACACCTGTTCAGATAGAGTAAAAGATAAAAGTAAGGCTAAAATAATTGGCAAAATATTTTTTTTCAAAACGCTCCCCCTCATTTTTGTAAGTTTTAGTCTTCCTTATACTCTATGCCAAAATAATCATAACATTTTTTAGTTGCGACTCTGCCTCTTGGTGTCCTATTTAAAAAACCTAATTGCAAAAGATAAGGCTCATAAACATCCTCTATTGTAGTACGCTCTTCGCCTGTTGAGGCAGCTAGTGTGTCTAATCCTACAGGTCCACCGCCAAAATTATTTATTATAGTATGTATCATTTTTTTATCTACATTATCTAGTCCTAATGGGTCTATCTCAAGAAGTTTTAAAGCCTTATCTGCGACATCCTTAGTTATATCTCCATTTTCAACTACTTCCGCATAATCTCTCACTCTTTTTAATAATCTATTTGCAATTCTTGGAGTTCCTCTAGATCTTCTTGCTATCTCTTCAGCTCCATCCTTTTCAATTTTAACTCCAAGTATATTAGCAGACCTAATAATTATTTCCTTTAAGCTTTCAATATCATATAAATCTAGCTTACATATAACGCCAAACCTATCTCGTAATGGTGACGTTAATAAACCAGCCCTTGTAGTAGCTCCTATAAGAGTGAATTTAGAGATGTCTAGCCTAATTGACCTAGCACTTGGTCCCTTACCAATTATAATATCAAGAGCATAATCCTCCATGGCTGGGTAAAGTACTTCCTCCACACTTCGGTTCAGTCTATGTATCTCATCTATAAATAACACATCATTCTCTGCCAAATTAGTTAGTATCGCTGCTAAGTCTCCTGCTCTTTCTATAGCTGGTCCTGATGTAATTCTAATATTTACCCCCATCTCATTGGAAATAATATTGGCAAGAGTTGTTTTCCCAAGTCCAGGAGGACCGTAAAGCAATACATGATCAAGTGGTTCATTTCTGCCCTTCGCAGCTTTAATAAATATATCTAGCTTTTCCTTTACCTTATATTGTCCAATATATTCCTTTAATGTCTTTGGTCTTAAAGACAATTCAACATCGGTATCCTCTTCTATTAAATTCCTAGTAACAATTCTATCATTTATTTCATCCATGCTTCAAATATCCTCTCTTTATTTTGATAATTTTCTAAGTGCAAGCTTTATAATTTCCTCCATCCTTTTACCTTCAGTATCTATTGAAGATAGCGCTTTAAATATTTCATTTCTAGTATAGCCAAGGGAAATTAATGCTACTACAATTTCCTCTGTTTCATCTAATGGAATATTATCATCATTTACGTCGTCATAAGTAATATGTCCATCAACTTTATCCTTTAATTCCAATATAATTCTTTCTGCGGTTTTTTTCCCAATTCCAGGAGCTCTCGAAAGTGTACTAGAGTCCTTATTTATTATTGAAGCCTTAATATTTGATGTAGTAAGTGTTGATAATAGCCCAATTGCAGCCTTGGGTCCGATTTTAGTTACAGTTATTAGTAACTTAAACATTTTAAGCTCCTCATTAGTTGTAAACCCATAAAGACTCATTAAATCTTCTCTTACTATTAAATGTGTCAATATTTTTCTATTAGTAGTATTTTGTCCTATATCCAATATGGAATTTTTGGAAGTATAAACAAGGTACCCAATGCCGTTATTCTCTACTACTATATAATCCTCACTTATCTCTGCAATATTTCCTATTATATATTGATACAAAGAATCACCCCTATTTCATTTTAAACATATCCCTGAAATTGCCAGAATGAGCATGACAAATAGCAACGGCTAATGCATCTGCAACATCGTCTGGTTTCGGTATCTTATCTAGATTCAAAAGTATTTTAACCATTTCTTGAATCTGTCTCTTATCGGCTCTGCCATAGCCTACTACCCCTTGTTTTACTTGAAGAGGAGTGTATTCATAAACCTCTATACCTTTATTTACTGCTGCCAATATTTGCGCTCCTCTTGCTTGTCCAATTGCTATTGCCGTTTTAGCATTTTTATTGAAAAAAAGCTCCTCTATTGCTAATGCATCTGGCTTGTGCTTTTCCAATAAGGCTGAAATTTCATCATATACAGCTTTTAATCTTGTAGGAAAAGAACACTCATTAGAAGTTTGAACTGCACCATAATCGATGACATTAAGTTTATTGCCCTTATATTCTAAAACTCCATATCCTACTATGGCTATTCCTGGGTCTATTCCAAATATTATCATACAAAATCAGCTCCATTCATTATACAAACATAATTCGATATAATTCTTGTAAATCCTTTAGTTATTTTTTTATAATATCTAATTTTATAAAAAGCTTCAACCAAAAAATAAAATACAGAACATATATTCTACTATATACTAAAAATAAAATAAAGTCAGGATAAAAGCTTAAAATCCTAACTTTATTTTATTTTTTACTGCATTCATTAGCTTATATAGTTTTCTAGAATGTTGTCTAATTCCTCTTCACTATCTACAACTATGCCTTTTTCAATTTTTTCTTGATCAACTTCCTTTAGCAAAGATATTGGTGAATCATTATATATTTTTTCAACTAACCATTCTCCATTTTCTCCGACTTTAAAAACTGCTATTTTGCCATTTTTTTCTCCTATTATATAATGAGCTTGGCATAAATGATTTTTGTGAATTTTAACTACTATCTTTTCATGAGAAAAGCTTTCCACTTCCCACTTTGGATGACTTCCTTTTATATACTCTTCAAAAGCATTTTTGGTCATGTTAATCATGTGCTTCTCTAATGCTTTGGTCTCTACTGTTTCATGATTACATTCCTCAAAATGAGTCTTATATTCTAGAATAGTATTTGGTCCTATTCTTTCTTCATCTATTAGTCCAGCTTCATAGTCTTCATCCTCATCTATCTCAGCATTATTTATTATTGTATCATCCGGCGCATTATGTTTATCCACAACATTCTCTATAGATGGTTGGGGTTTTTGATTTGTTTTTTTTATGCCTATATAGTATCCCGAAAGCATGCCAATTGCAGTAAGTCCACATAAGACCACTATAATTGAAAATAATGAATTTTTTTTCATTCCTATCCCTCCTACGCTATCTGATTAGATATTTTTCCCAATATCTAAAAAAATATACATTGGACAGATAGTATAGAAAAAATAAGCATTCAGAAAATCGGGTTAGGTCATAAAAAAACCTGCATAAATGCAGGTTAGTTGTTTACTTCTGATACCTTGAAGCCAGCTTTTTCTATTTTTTCTATAAGTTCATCCACTTCAGTTGCATCAACTCTGACTACTACTTTATAAACATCCATTACTTTTGCATCCATTACTGCAAAATTTGCAATATTTACGTTAGCCTTTCTTATGGTCTCTGTAAGCTTTGCAATTTGTCCTGGAATGTCATATACATTTATAAGTATTCTAGTACCTTTATTGAGGCCAAAAATTTCAGAAAATGCATTGAATATTGAACTATGAGTTAATATTCCTTTAAAGTTATCTTTATCATCTAATACTGGAAGAAATGGTGTTCTAAATTCATTTAATAAATATGATGCATTTTCAATGAATACATTTTCATTTATTGTTCTTACATCAGTCTTACATAAATCCTTAACCTTTGTCTCTTTTAAATATTTTTCCTTGTCTGTATAGCCTTCTTCAAAATAATGTCTAAAAATATTTTCCTTCATTAAGATACCTACAAAGTTTTCCCCATCTAGCACTGGTAGAGATAAAAAATCCCCTTTTACGATTTTATCTAAGGCATCACTTATACTTTCTTCCTTTTGGAGCACTATAAGCTTATCTTTAGATAGAACATGATTCTTAACGTACATGAATATTCCCCCTCATTTAACACGTATTAAGAAAATTTAATATAGTTATTCAACAATAATCCGATAAATCCTTCTTACTTCTTAATATTTATTACCCCATTTGTTAGTCTATAATCAATTTTAACAGTACTCTTTCTTTATTGCTTAATAATACATTCCCAAAACCTTGTCATTTACGGCATACCAAAATGCTTCTTTATAAATAATTTTCATTTTCTTAATTAATGCAGTTACAATAGTTATATACACCTTGTCTATTTCTTCTTCCTGCAAATAATGCTTCTCCTCACTTATATGTATATCATTATATTCAAAATTCATTCTAAGTTGTTTGTTAATATATTTGTCTAGTTCAACAATTTTTCTCTTAATTATTTTATTTGTAAATGTATAGACTAAAGATTCGATATACCTGTCTCTTCTTTCCCTATGATTAATTTCACCTTTGCATCTTTTCTTCATATCATCTATTGACTTGTCTGAGGAATTAAAATGAAAAAGGTGATTTTTTTTATATATTTCCTCTAAACCGTAAATATCTAAAGCCTTTTTCTCAACAATATTAGCCCACTTTTTATTAGCATAACCATGTTTATATCCTTCTAGATAAAAGCATAGCTCCAATCTATTAATATCCTCATGTATAATATCGCTTAAGTTACTAGAAATAATTTCACTATCATCTCTGTTCGATAGTACAAATTTAATTTTCTTTTTTATATCACTTTTACTCATGTATATTGGATAAATACTTGATATGTTTTCTTCTAAGTCATATAAAGCTAGAAGGATATAGATTGAATTAATGTCGTTGCTAAATAGAAACTTATCTCTCAAGCCTCTATACATATCTCGTGTTTTAACTGAAAAAGTTTCCATAAGACAATCCCCTCCCACTAGCAATTATTGCCATAAAGATGAGTGTTATAACATTTATAAATTAGATTTTTAACTTATAGATAAAAAACACTCTCATTATTTTATATCGACTTAGGAGAGTGTTTTTAAATAAGATTTTTTTCCTATATTTCTAAATCCTCTGGCATTTCCCAATTGTGATAAACTTGCTGAACATCATCGCTGTCTTCAAGTGCATCTATTAATTTAATCATATTCTTAATATCTTTTTCTTCCTCCAGTTTTGTTTCATTTTGTGGAATAAAGGTTATCTCTGAAGTTGAAAAAGCATATCCTGCCTCTATTAATGCTTCCTTTACCTTGTCATAGCCCTCTGGTGCAGTTATAATTTCAAAATAATCTTCTTCTGCGCTGAAGTCCTCTGCCCCTGCTTCTATAGCCTGAAGCATCAATTCTTCTTCATCTACGCCTTCAGTCCTGTCTACAATTAAAAGTCCTTTCCTATCAAACATCCAAGAAACACAACCTGTAGAACCTAAATTGCCACCAAATTTATCAAATGCATGCCTTACATCAGAAGCTGTACGGTTTCTGTTATCAGATAAGCATTCAACAAATACGGCAACACCCGCTGGACCATATCCTTCATAAGTAATTTCTTCGAAATTAGCTCCATCAAGATCTCCAGAGCCTTTTTTAATAGCTCTTTCGATATTATCATTAGGCATGTTTTCTGCCTTGGCTTTTTCAATTGCACTTTTTAAAGTAGTATTATATTCGGGGTCAGGTCCACCTTCTCTAACCGCTACAGTAAGGTATCTTGCAAGTTTTGTAAACATCTTCCCTCTCTGAGCATCAGCTTTTCCTTTTTTGTGTTTTATCGTAGACCATTTAGAATGTCCTGACATTTTTAATCCTCCCTTAATTAATTCTGACAATATTTTAGCACATTTTAATAGCTACATCAATGTGTAGTTTAGAAAGTATTGTCTTAAATATCAATATTTGATTTATATAAAATCCATTATTATTGTACCATATAGTTTTATAAAACAAAAGATGAATGTAAAAACGAGGTAAAAAAATAAGGTAAAGACAATCTTTACCCTTTCCTTCTATACATAAGAGGTAATCTTCTTTTATGTTCACTTCTTTTATACATCGCCTCTATTCTTTCTTTTATACTGTCCTCGGCTTTTCTAGTTTTTATATAACTGTCTAATTCTGCATAAGTAAATCCCATTTCCTTTTCATCCGTTTGATCTTTCCATAAGCCAGCAGTTGGAGGTTTATTAATAATAATATCAGGAATATTTAAATACCTTGCTAATTCAAACACTTCTTCTTTCAATAAATCTACTATAGGTAATATGTCCACACCACTATCTCCATGCTTTGTAAAATATCCAACAGTAAATTCACTTCTATTACTTGTTCCAGCTACTAAATATCTTCTGATTTGTGCATAATAATAAAGTGTAGTCATTCTCAGTCTAGGTTTGATATTGGATAACGCCAATATATTGTCTGTTATTTCTAATTCACCTAAATATGAATCATACATGTTACTTAAATCCACTTTTTTAGTTTCGAGTTTCAATGCATGGGCTACTAGCCTTGCATGCTCTTCATCTTCAGGACTGCTATGACAGGGCATAATAATCCCCAGTGCCTCATCAGGGAATGCTTTTTTAGCTAAAGCTGCTACAACTGCTGAGTCTATACCTCCACTAAGACCAAAAACTAAACCCTTTGATCCAGACTCTTCTACTCTATCCCTTATCCATTTAACAATATCTTCACACAAACTTTTTATATCGCTCATAAGTTTACCTCCAGATAATTTCTAAAACCAATATAGCATATTTTAGAAATCTAAGCAAATATTATTCAAATATACCTGTACTAAGATATCTTTCTCCATTATCCGGTGCTATAACTATTACTCTTTTGCCCTCGCCCAACTCTTTAGCCTTCTTTAAGGCTGCAAATACAGCTGCACCTGAGGATATTCCAAGTAATAAGCCTTCCTCCCTTGCTAGTCTTTTAGTCATAGCTATTGCATCTTCGTCTTTTACTCTTTCTATCTCATCAATTATTTTTAAGTCAAGAATATCGGGTATAAAACCAGCACCTATACCTTGAATTTTATGAGGATTTGGATTCCCACCAGATAAAACTGGTGATTTATCAGGTTCAACTGCAATTATTTTCATATTTTCATTACTATTTTTCAATACTCTGCCAGCACCTGTTATTGTTCCCCCAGTACCTACACCAGCTACAAATGCGTCTATATTTCCATCTGTTTGCTTTAGAACTTCTATTCCTGTAGTTTCATAGTGTTTTGTGGGATTATGTGGATTTTCAAATTGCTGGGGCATAAAATAATTTCCATTTTCTGCAACTAACTCCTTTGCCTTTTCTATTGCACCTTTCATTCCTTTTTCTCCTGGAGTTAAAATAAGCTCAGCTCCATATGCCTTTAGTAAACTTCTTCTTTCCATAGACATAGTATCAGGCATTACTAATATAACTCTATATCCTTTTGAAGCACCAACCATGGCTAATCCAATACCTGTATTCCCGCTTGTAGGTTCAACGATAACAGAGTCTTCCCTCAATTTACCTTCTGCTTCAGCTTTTTCTATCATATTTAATGCAATTCTATCCTTTACACTACTGCCTGGATTAAAATATTCAAGCTTTACAAATACTTCAGCCATGTTATCATCAACAACCCTATTAAGCTTAACCATTGGAGTCTCACCAATTAATTCTACTATACTGTTAACTATTTTCATATTTGCCTCCTTAATTCCTAGTATTCCTATATGCTTTTAAGCATATATTTTCATTATATTTTTGTCAAGTGAATAAGTACGCACTTTTTTAGGAAAAGTAATATCTATATATAAGATTACGCTTAATATAGAAATTTATTCTAGGTGATTGTATGGATAATAAGAGAAGCAAAATTAAATTATTGCTAATTGGAATCTTAATAGGATTAGTTAATGGGCTATTTGGTTCTGGTGGAGGAACTATTGCTGTTCCCGCCTTAGTTTTTGTTCTTGGCCTTAATCAACATAAAGCCCATGCTACTGCTATTAGCATAATCTTTCCTTTATCCCTTATTAGCTCTTTTTTATATTTCAGACATGGTATATTGAATTTAAAAATTGCTGGGCTAGTGGCTTTAGGCGGGGTCATAGGTAGCTATATTGGAGCTAAGAATCTTAAAAAAGTACCTAGCAATATTCTTAGAAAAATATTTGGTATTTTTATGATAATAGCTGCTATAAGGATGGTAATGATATGAAGTTATTTTTAATAGGTTTATTATCTGGAGTTGTAAGCGGAATGGGTATAGGTGGAGGGACAATTTTAATTCCAGGACTAATAATATTTTCAAGCCTTAATCAGCATCAAGCTCAAGGGATTAATTTAATTGTTTTTATACCTATAGCAATAGTTGCCCTGATTACACATTTTAAAGAAAAAAATATTGACCTAAGAACTGGAGTTCCAATATTGTTCACAGGATTATTTGGCGCATTTGTAGGTTCATCAATTGCGATGAGAATGACGCCTTCTTTCTTGCAAAAGATGTTTGCAATTTTTTTATTTATCATGGGAATATATGAGCTCATTGGAAAAGAAAAAAAATAGTCTCCAATAGATGAAGACTATTATTCTCCTAGTTCAACCAAAACACAAACATTATAGGCTATATTAAAACCTAAACGCTCAGCTTCTAATACTAATTTTTGATTTGCTGCACCTGGCTGACACCATAAATATTCTACTCCTATTTCTTTAGCTGTAGGAAGTATATCCAAAATAGCCTCAGGTGGTATAATAAAGTTAACGACATCTGGTTTCTGAGGAAGAGCTTTTAATGAACTGTAACACTTCTTACCATCTATCTCCTCATAGTTTGGATTTATAGGATAGGCTTCATATCCATTTTCCTCTAGCTTTTTCCATACCTTATATCCATATTTGTCTTTTTTTACAGTGGCTCCAACAACTGCCCATACTTTTTTATTAAGCATAGTCCTCTTTAGTATTTCACGGTTTTCCATAGAATCGCCTCCTTATATAATATATACCCAAGAAAAATTAAGCTTATCTTTATAATGAAATTTTTACTTTACAATACTATTGTCTCTTACCGAATAATATCCTTCCTCCAATTCTTCATAAGTCATCCTAGAACTAGTTAAATCTGTAATAAGGTTAATTAAAGCGTCAGTATTATCGACTTCACACAGGATTATTAAATTAACTGCATCATCATAAATTACATCATTAATTATGTATTTAAGCCTTAGCAGTTCATTTTCTACTTTCCCATAGAGAGTATAATCAATCCTAAACTTAATTTTTTTAAATAATACTTTTTCTACTATGAGACCTGCCTCGAGTCCTATCTTGGCTCCTTTGGTATATGCTCTTACTAGTCCTCCTGTACCAAGTTTTATACCTCCAAAATATCTAGTGACTACAACTGCTATATTTCTCAAATCCTCTTTTTTTATAACTTCTAAAACGGGAATACCTGCTGTTCCACTAGGTTCACCATCATCACTATATCTCTGAATATTATTGCTGTCACCATAAATATAGGCATAAACATTGTGAGTAGCATCCTTATGCTTTGTTTTAATTTCCTGAATAAAGGCTATTGCTTCTTCTTCGCTGGAAATAGGCTTTGCATAACCAATAAACTTTGATTTATTTATGATAATCTCATCATTTCCAAAACTATGTATTGTTC
Source organism: Firmicutes bacterium UBA3546 (assembly GCA_002376545.1). Lineage (GTDB taxonomy): Bacteria > Bacillota > Clostridia > Tissierellales > Proteiniboraceae > Proteiniborus. The sequence goes on from DFOH01000061.1 coordinate 41,197, forward strand.
TGTATTTTGTAAGCATTCCATACATCTCCTCCAATTCATAGTTAGATTATATCATTATTAGGCAAAAAAAATAAAGGGTAGATAATCTACCCTTATACCAGAATGGCTTCCTTTTCCTTTAATTTTAAGAATTTTCTATAAGAAAGGCTTACTAAAGATTTGTCTTGACTATATGTTATCATATCTATAGCTTCTTCAATACTAAAGAAACCAGCATCAATTATCCCATAATCTTTATTCACTACATAATTAGTGTCTTTGGCTTCCATGATGAACCATGTTATTTCATTGCATACTGGTTGCTGTCTAGAAAAAGAAAAAAATTCGTAACTAGTTTCTCCTGCCGTAGATATAATATCCACATCAAGCCCTGCTTCCTCGTTGACACGCTCTAATGCTGTCTCAGAAGCTAAGAAACCATCACGAATTTTCCCTTTTGGTAAAACCCATTCACTTTTATCATTTTGCATAATGAAAACCTTATCATCATGGAAAACCACACCGCCTGCGCAACTTCTAAAAATCATGGCCAACGCCTCCCTCTTCTTTTATATTAATAATACACTAAGTTTTAAATAATTTCAATACTTTTCAGAAAATTTCATATTTCATTAATACTTCATCAATATTAATATAACTAAAAGCTATTTGTTATATTCATAATAAACACTGTCTTGGGAAAAATATTTTTAATAACTTAATTGAGGTGACTTTATGGATATAATTTATCATTGTGTAGGAGGCTCACACTCTTCAATCTTTGCTGCTTCCATACACTTAGGCTTGCTACCAAAGGGTAGAAAGCTTAAAAAAGAAGATATATTAAACCTTCCTTTCTTTGATACATTATCTAAGCAGGAGCAAGGTAAAATCTTGTTAAGAGGGTTAGATGAAAAAGGAAATAGAGTATTTACTCTTAGCAGACAATTTGCTCCTAATTTGGTGTTACCTGCAATAGAAGATGCTTATCAATTGGGAGGTGGACAATTAAGTAATTTACTACTTGTAAGCACTATGAGTTCTGTAAATTGGATAATGAAATTAGGCGGGTTTTCTTCCAGAAGACTACATCTAGTAGCCTTCGGAAGACCAATAGTTGCTTATGGTACTTTAAAATCCTGTGACAAAATTCTTAGATTAGTAGAGAATACTAAAAAGATTATTAATCAATCTAATCTACATCAACAATAAAGCTCTTATATTTTTCATAGTCAATCGAATCTATTGTTGTGGTGATTAAAGTACCATTTTCTTTGTGCTCATACTTTTCAACCTTTGTTTTATCGAATAAATAATTTGATAAATTTCCTTCAGAATATGGCACCATTAAATTTACTCTATAGAACTTTTGAGGCAAGTTATCTTGTATCATCTGAACTAAAAGCTCAATATTATATCCAGTTTTAGCTGATATTCTTATAATTGGTCCTTGAATATTAGAAATTACCTCATTTTCCAGAATATCCGACTTATTAAAAACAGTTATCATAGGTTTATCTAGTACCTGTAGCTCTTTTAATATGCTGAGAGTCGTCTGTGTCTGAATATTTATATCTTGGTTCGTCATATCTACAACATGTAAAAGCAAATCAGCATATTTCACTTCCTCTAATGTCCCTTTAAAAGCCTCAATTAACTTAGTAGGGAGCTGACTTACAAATCCGACAGTATCGGTTACCAGAAAACTCTGACCATTTGGCAGCATGCTTTTCCTCAGTGTAGTGTCTAGTGTTGCAAACAGCATATTTTTTACATATACTTCTTTTTCTTCAGTATATTCTTCATCAAGCTTTATAAGACTATTTAGCAGTGTAGACTTCCCTGCATTGGTATAACCTACTAAAGCAACTATAGGTATTTCAGAATCCTGTCTTTTTTTTCTTTTAGTCATTCTTACACCTTCTAGTTCTTTCAATTCCTTTTCAATATCGGTTATACGACGAGAAATATGTCTTCTGTCAGTCTCAAGCTTTTGCTCTCCTGGTCCTCTGGTCCCTATGCCTCCACCAGTTCTAGACAATTGATTTCCTAACCCAATTAGTCTAGGCAGCATATATTTTAGCTGAGCTAACTCAACCTGAAGCCTTCCTTCTCTACTGACGGCTCTTTTAGCAAAAATATCTAATATTAAGTTAGTTCTATCAATTATCTTTTTATTTAATATAGATTCTAGATTTCTAATCTGAGCTCCCGTAAGTTCATTGTTAAATACTACAGTATCAATATCTAATTCTTCACAGCTTAAAGCTATTTCTTCAGCTTTGCCTTTTCCAATATAGTATGCTGAATCCACTCTTTCCTTATTTTGAATTACTTCGCATACTACTACTCCACCTGCCGCATTAACTAATTCCTTCAACTCATTCATGGAGCTGTCAATATCAATATCATTTTTTTTATCTAAATTCACTCCAACAATAAGAACATTTTCTTGTTTATCTGTATTATTAATGTCGTACATTATTTCACCTCTTAAGAGTATTCTTTACTCATTTAGTAATTTTAATTATATATTAACAGTAATTAATTTCAAGTTTTTATTTTTTGTCTAGTTTAGTCAACAATATTAGGTACCTCATCTTCAGGTATAAAGACATAGCTTTCAGGCACATCTCCAACTATAATTGTCTCTGCAACTGGGATGTTAGTTACTATTTTTATGACATCAGAAGCTAGAGGGACTATCACTCTTATCTCTGTAATTATAACTAGATATACTTTATGTATAGTTTGATTGATTCCAGACTCAGCAAATTCAGTAGTAAAATCTACAGATACTGTTCCTTGAGGAACTATAGTGATGTTAATATTAGGTCCTTTAAATAACTGAGAATTGAGAGCATTACCTATTGGTATCTTAACTGGTTTAGATGCCACATTTCTGATGTTTTCTTGCACTTCCAGTGCTACATCTGAGGCTATGCTATTCATCATAATGGTATTAGCCTGCATCATTGTGACCTTACCATCTTTGTCAAAATTCACAAATATAAGATCCTTATATTTTATGTCATCCTTTATTTTATTCTTAACTGCTTCATTTATTGCTTGCGTAGCAATTTTCCTTGCTTGAACCTCTGATATTGCAAGAACAGTAGGCTTAATATTTTTATCTACCCATATGAATCCATATATTGATAGAACAAAAAAAGCAACAGCAATAATAAATATTTTGTTCCTTTTATTTCTCCTTCTCAAAATAACACCCCTTCTACAATATATGTAATTATTATGAAATGTTTAAATAAATATTTATTTAAACTATCCTAAAAAAGAGAACTTTTTTGTTTTAATTACAGTCAAATTATTAATGAATGAAAGAAGCAAATTATGGTATACTCCTAATATAATGGTATACTCCTAATATATTAGAAAACTTGATTATTATATTTCTATATAAAACTATATAAAATTAGTTCTAAATAGTAGCAGTATAAGAACTTACGTTCTCTTTTTAACTAATATTATTAACAAATCACTAGTATTGTGATATAATTTCTATGATATAGGCTTATGCATTTTCTTTCACCTATATATTAAGGAGGTTAGTTATGACACAGGAAAACTCAAGCAAGGATAATAGAAAGAAAAGAAATAATAAGAAAAAAAGAAAATTAAGTGTTTTTAGACTTATTATAGTATTTATTTTAGTCGCTGGATTCATTACAGCAGGAATAGTTGGAGGTTATGTACTTGCTGTTATTAAAACAGCTCCTAAAATTGATCCCACAATCATTGATGATTATCTACACCAAAGTTCCTATATTCTTGATGAAAAAGGTAATGTTATAGAAAAATTGCTTACTGTACAAAATAGAACTTCGGTAACCTTAGATAAAATACCTAAGAATCTTCAAGAAGCTTTTATTGCAATAGAAGATGAGCGATTTGAGCATCACATAGGTGTAGATATCAGAGGTATAATGGGTGCTTTATTAGACAACATTAAAGCAGGTGGAACAGTTAGAGGGGCAAGTACTATAACTCAACAGTTAGCTAGAAACCTTTATTTAACAAATGAAAAGAAGCTAGAGCGTAAGATTAAAGAGGCTTATTTAGCAATTCAAATTGAAAAACAGCTTACAAAAGACCAAATCCTAGAAGCTTATTTAAATACAAGCTACCTAGGACAGGGTGCATATGGAGTTCAAGAAGCTGCGCAAACTTATTTTTCTAAGGATGTAGGTGAACTGACTTTAGCAGAATGTGCTTTAATAGCTGGACTTACTAAAGATCCTAATAATCTACCTCCCTACAAACTCTATTTACCAGATGATGTAGATGGGGATGACGATGTAATAGGCCAAGTAGATATTCTAGGTACCAGATATACTGCAATATTTAATCCAGAGCCTATCAATAGACAAAGAACAATACTAAGTCAAATGCTAAAACTAGGATACATTAATCAATCAGAATATGAAGAGGCTCGGAATGAGGATATAAGAAGTGCTATTAAGCCTGGTAAGAGAGAGCTGATGGGGATTACTTCTTACTTTGCAGATTATGTGAAAACTCAAGTTTTAAATGACTTAATTGTAAAGGCGGGATACACAAAAGAAGAAGCTGAAAATGAGCTCTATAAAGGCGGTCTTAAAATCTATTCAACTATGGATTTAGAAATGCAGCAAAAAGTTGAAAAAGCTTATGACAACTTTGGAGAAATCTTGGTTGGTGGAAACTTAGACAAGATTAAAGGACCTATTCTTGTTGACTGGTCTGTAGATAAAAATCAAAATATTATTGGTGAAGATAAAAAAATAGTTCTTTACAGGGAGTCAAATTTAATTGATGAAGATGGCAATTTAATCATAGATGCAGGAACTTACAACATAACTGATGATGGGAATCTAATTATTAAAAACAAAAAACTTAATATTTATCCAAAAACAATTGATATTGAGGATTATTACACAATAGATGAGAAAAAGAATCTTGTTAAGCATGTTGTAGGTTCTTTAGCTCTCACAGTTGATGATTATGATGTTAACGATAAAAAGGAGCTTGTCATTAAAAATTCTTATTTAAGCAATCATAAGGATTTCTATAAGGTAAACGAAAATGGTACGCTTTTAGTTGATCCTAAGTATTTTCAAAACAATGATAAAAACGGAGTCGTTCAACCTCAATCAGCAACTGTTGTTATGGATTACAATACAGGCGAAATAAAGGCATTAGTTGGAGGAAGAGATGTTGAAGGAAGCAGACTGTTTAATAGAGCACTTTCACAGCGTCAACCAGGCTCTGTTATTAAGCCTATTGCAGTTTATCTACCGGCACTAGATAATGGATTTACTGCTGCGACTTCTATTGATGATGTCCCACATTATGATCATAATGGAAACCTATGGCCAAGAAACTGGTATACAGGCTATCGTGGGATGATGACATTAAGAGAATCTGTAGAACAATCTGTTAACGTAAACTCTGTCAAAATGTTAAGTAGCATCGGTATTGATGTATCAAAAGAGTATCTGACTAAACTTGGCATAATTAAGGAAGAAGGAAAAGACAGTTTCGTAACTAGACAAGATAATAAGTCAACCAATGACGAAAATCTATCAGCTTTAGGATTAGGTGGTATGACTAAGGGGTTAACTCCGCTGGAAGTAACATCTGCATATGGTACAATTGCTAATGGTGGCTTAGCTATTGAGCCTATAGCATATACTAAGGTCCTTGATAGATATGATAATGTAATATTGGAGAATAAGCCTCAAAAAACTAAAGTTGCATCTCCTGAAGCATCATATATTATGTCTGATATTCTTAGGACTACTGTATCAAATGGTATTGCCGGAAAAGCAAGGCTAAGAAATAATATTCAGATACCTGTAGCAGGAAAGACAGGTACTACACAGGATCAAGGTGATGTATGGTTCGCAGGATATACACCTTATTATGTAGCTGGAGTATGGATAGGAAATGACTCTCCTCAAATAAAGATGTCAAAGGGCAGTGCAATTGCTGCAGATTTCTGGTCTTACATTATGACTGATATCCACGAAGGATATGAGGCTAAAAGCTTTGCTAAGGCTGAAAATATTGTTACAAAACAGATATGTAAAATTTCTGGTAAGCTAGCAACTGAATTGTGTGCTCGTGATCCTAGAGGAAGTACTGTTAGGACAGAATTATTTGTGAAAGGCACAGAGCCTACAGAAGAATGTGATGTTCATGTAGAAGTTGCTATAGATACTAGTACTGGAAAACTTGCTTCTAAATATTGTCCTCCAGAATTAATTGAGAACAAAGTATTTATTAAGCGTGATCCAGCTTACAATCCTGAAGAACATAATGGATTAGTACCAAATGATTACCAATATACTGTACCTACTGAAGAATGCGATACTCATGCTGAAAGTCCAGCAGATGACGATGATTGGTTTAATTGGTTTGATTATTGGTTTAATAACGGAAACAACAACGGAAATAACTCAAATGAAGATACTAATCCGGATTCTGATTTAGAGCACGATTCAGATTCTGATAATGATTAATTATGTACATTAAAAAATTAGAGACCACCTAAATGGTCTCTAATTTTTTATAAAGATGGAAAAGTTCTATTTTAGCTTTCTTATAATGAACTTAACCTCAATAAGTTTCAACAAAAGCTATTTTATTAATGCTTTAGTATAAACCTTTGTTAGTTCACTTTACTTCTGTTGGCTATTTCCTTTAAAGCTTTAGTAATTAATGGTGCTCCATTAGTATATCTATCAACACCAAATATTTTTCCTATATCACCTATTCCAATGATAAGTGGAATTGAAAAGCTATTTAAAATATCTACTGTATCTCCATATAATATTTTAGTATCTGTTTCAAATCCATTTTTATCTACCGCATTTTCTACAATCTTTCCTGTATGATCGATAGAAAAATCAACCTCTATCCCTTTAACACCTTCGGTATTAGAAGCTACTGCTATAACTCCAAGCACCTCTATATTTGGGTTTGTGAGTAAATAGGCCAGAGCCTGTTCTCCCTTTCCTAAATTGGGATTACCTATATCGTCAACCATAACTACAACAGGATCATGCAGGGCTTTTTCAATTAATTGCGCTATTTCTTCACCACTTATTGGCGTAGGGTTACCAGCGGATCTAGATATACACCTTCCTCCAATATTCATAGTAGCTCTTTCTACTGCTTTTTTTGCGATTTCATCACCATCTGTAACCAATATAATTTTTCTTTTCATATTGTCTCCTTACTATTGCTTAGTTTTAGGGGTAAAAATAACAGCCATTATATAACCGAAGAAAACTGCCGCGGCTACACCTCCAGCAGTTGCAGTGATCCCTCCTGTAAATGCACCTATTATTCCATCTTTTTTGACTGCCTCTATTACACCCTTAGCTAAGGAATATCCAAACCCCGGTAATGGGACTGTAGCTCCTGCCCCCCCAAATTTAACAATAGGCTCATATATCCCTATGGCTGTAAGAACAACACCAGATGTCACAAATAAAACAAGTACATGAGCAGGAGTAAGCTTGGTAGTGTCCATAATTATTTGACCTATTACACATATAATACCCCCTACTATAAATGCTCTAATGATATCCATAAAACCCCTCCCTATTTCTCATTGCTAATAGTCACTGCATGAGCTATTCCTGGAATTGACTCACCTTGCTGAATTATAGTTGGAGATAAAAGTGCTCCAGTAGAAATTAACATAATTCTTTTTAGCTTTCCTGCTTTCAATGCTTTATATAGATAACCTGCAAATACTACTGCCGAGCATCCGCACCCGCTTCCTCCAGCATGTGTATCTTGTCTTTCCCCATCAAATATCTCAATTCCACAATCCATAAATATTTTTGATATATCATAGCCTTCCTTAGCTACTAGCTCTTCTGCAATATCCTTACCTAGAGTAGCTAAATCACCTGTTATTATCATATCGTAATTTTCTGGCTTAAAGCCCGTATCTCTAAAGTGTTGGATTATAGTATCAGCAGCTGCAGGAGCCATGGCTGGTCCCATATTATTTGCATTTACTATCCCTGGGTCTATAATCTTTCCTGTAGTCAAGTGAGTTATATATGGACCATTTCCACTAGAGGATAAAACAGATGCTCCTGCTCCTGTAACTGTCCATTGAGCAGTTGGCGGTCTTTGATTGCCATGTTCTAATGGAAATCTGTATTGCCTTTCTGCAGTGCTAAAATGGCTAGATGTAACACATACAACCGTATCTGCAAACCCCCCATCTATGGACATAGCACCTAGACTTAAGGATTCAGTCTTTGTAGAGCAGGCTCCATATAGTCCGAAAAAAGGAATCTTTAGCTGCCTTGCTGCGTAGGATGATGAAATTATTTGATTCAGTAAGTCTCCAGCAAATAAGTACTCTGCCTGAGAAGGCACCATATTAGCATTATTTAGAGCTAATTTAACTGCCTCCTGCTGTAATTTAGCTTCTGCTTTTTCCCAACTATCTTCTCCCCATAAATCGTCATCTAGTACAAGGTCAAAATAATCTTTTAAAGGACCGTCTCCTTCTTTTGGACCTACTATAGTAGCAGTAGCAATTATAGACGGTGGATTTTCTAAAGCTACTGTTTGCTTACCTAATCTCTTTTGTGCCAAATCATTACCTCCCTATTTAGCTAATAGTAAATATAAAATACCAACTAGTATGGAGCTTCCATACCCATATACCAATACTGGTCCTGCTATAACAAACATTTTTGAGGCTACTCCTAGAATAAAACCTTCTCTTTTGTATTCCATTGCTGGAGATACTATGGCATTTGCAAATCCTGTAATAGGAACTATTGAACCGCCACCTGCTTTTTTTCCTAATCTATCATACACCCCTAGACCAGTCAAAAACGCACCTAGAAACACCAGAGTTATTGCCGTTGCAGAAGCTACAGCTTTTTCATCTAAACCATTATTCTTGAAAAAATCTCCTATGAACTGACCCAAAACACTAATCAATCCTCCAACAACAAAAGCCCATATGCAATTTTTAATATAATTAGGCTTAGGCATTTTTTTCTTTACATATTCATAATAGTCTTTTTTATTTATATTATCCATTTAATGCACCTACCTTCACCTTATATTATTTGTTTTTTCTTTCAATTTAGTCTTATATATATAGTCATAAGGATGATAACAATTATCTTGATATCTTGTTTTTTGAATTTCGATTTCCCCACTAACATAGGATATAATATTAATATTTTTATATCTATTTTCCATGATAATTTAACACCTTCCTTAATCTAATGTCTTCCAATGATTCCCCAACTAAAGAAAGAACCTACTACTTTACCTAAAGCAATTGCTATAAGTACTGCAAGCATATATTTTTCTATTTTAACTCTTCTAAATAATACAGGCATAACATTAAGTACCTCAGCTAAGGCTGATGCCAATAATCCAATAAAGGCTCCAAATGTAAATCCCATAAATATAAGAAATATCTTAGATTTAATACCTATGCTCCATCCTAGTAATGTAAATAGCGTAAAACAAGTTGCTGAAGAAGATAAAGTGATTTCATATATTCCAATTTTGTCTGAAGTGTCTGTAACCTGTGCTAATCTTGGAACAATATCAAGAAGAGTTATAAAAGCTGAAGCTGCAGTTCCAACTAAAGCTCCCCCAGATAGAGCAAGTAAGCAAAGGAACAGTTGCTTTATCATAAATAAAACACCACCTTAGGTTAATTATGTTTTGTTTTGTCAAGTATGTAGTCATCAATATTTTTTTGATACATAAACATCTCAACTTGAAGTGGGCTAGGCTCCTTTTTCCATTTCTTTTGAAGCATATGATTAAAGAATACTGTCATCCCTGTACCAATTCCTATTGAATATGGTATTAACAATATAAGAGGTTTATGATTCTCTTCTCCTGTTACCATATGATAAATTATCTGTAAAGATTGATCCATATTAACATCTGCATGAAAGTTTACTATAGCTAGACCTGCTCCAAGAAAGAGAATGAAGCAAACTAAAGCTGTTTTAATTATGCTAAACATCTTATTTTCATTAGCATTTCCCTGAACATCAACTAGTATTTCTGCCTCGCCCATTACAGTTAAATCAATGTTTTTATCAAATTCATATATTACATTTATAATTCTCAGTGCTGGAATTACGTCATTTATAATTTTGTCAGATACATCATGGACTTTAAGCTCTAATAATGAATCTTCCATTGTTTTATCAGTACAGAATAATGAGGCAATATCCTTAATTTTAATTGCCTGACCAGGTTTAGCTGTAATTTTAGGTTCTATTTGTATAAAAGCCTTTATATTATTTATAACAATCCCCCCATTACTTTAAATTAATTACTAATGTTGCTCTCTTGGGTTCTTCAATTGCTGAATTATAGTTTTGATAACAAAAATAGCTCACTATAATTATTGACAATATTATAAAACAAAATCCAATTATTTTTGCAATTTTAATCTTCATGCGTGTTCAACTCCACTTAGCTTATAACTCTATTATTTACTAATACTATTTTTTAATGCAAATATATGGCTAAATTCTTTTTTATGACCTAACCCAATTTTTCAATTGCTAACGTAAAAAAATTGATGGCAGGTCAAAAAAATAAAGGTATGATTAATCATACCTTGGTTAACATATCTTTCATGTCATGAAGAACTCTTTTTTCAATTCTTGATACTTGAACCTGCGAGATACCTAGTGTATTTGCTATTTCAGTTTGAGTTTTATCTTTAAAGTATCTCATTATTATAATCTGCCTGTCTCTGGGCTTTAACTGGCTTAAAATTTGTTTTAAAGTTATTTTATCCAAAACCTCAACATCTTCATCTTCATTTGTCATAACTCTATCTATTAAATGTATAGGAGAACCATCATTTTGGTGAATCACATCGTATAGATAATCAGGTTGGGCATTAGAATCTAATGCCATTACAACCTCCTCCTTATCTACACATATCTCATCAGCAATTTCCTGAATATTAGGTTCTCTGCCTAATTCCTTTGATAGCTTCTCTTTTGCAATATTTGCTTTCACAGCCGTCTGCTTTAGTGACCTACTAACTTTTATTATTCCATCATCCCTTAGAAATCTCTTTATTTCTCCTACAATCATTGGCACAGCATATGTTGAAAATTTTACTTCATAGTTTATATCGAACTTTTGAATTGCCTTCAACAAACCAATACATCCTAATTGATATAAATCTTCTGGTTCATGCCCTCTATTTAAAAATCTCCTAAGTACGCTTTTTACAAGACCAAGATTATGGTTTACTAATAAAGTTTGTGCATTCTCGTCACCCTGCTGAGCTTTTTTTATCAAATCCATTGTTTCAGAGTGACTTAACAAGCCATAATTATTTTTTTTGACAGAGCTTGTTTCCATATTATCTACTCCTCAACTTTAACACTTCTAAATACTTTCACCATTCTAATCTTGGTACCCCTGCCTATCTCTGAATATAGCTCAAGTTCATCCATAAATGTCTCCATGACTGTAAAGCCCATTCCTGATCGTTCAAGCTCTGGCTTAGAAGTATAGAATGGTTCTGTAGCTTTTGCTATATCCTCTATTCCTACTCCATTATCTTCAACTACAATTATAATTTTATTATCTTCTATTTTACATTCAATAATTACCGTACCTATTTTATCCTCATATCCATGAATTATGGCGTTTGTAACAGCTTCAGAAACTGCAGTCTTAACATCTGATAATTCCTCAATTGTTGGATCCAACTGAGCTGCAAAAGAAGCTACCACTACTCTAGCAAATGATTCATTCTGTGATTTACTAGGAAACTCTAATCTCATACTATTTTGTATCATATAATACCACTCCTTTTAAAGATTTACAGGAATATCATCTAAACTATTGTACATTTGCACAATTTTTAGAATTCCTGACATCTTTAGAATTTTTTCAACCCTTGAAGACACATTTACTAAAACCAGTTTACCCCCATTATCAGATACATTTTTGTATCTACCCATTATTAAGCCAATACCTGAACTGTCCATGAAGTTTAGTTTTTTTAGGTCTAAGACAATGTGAGCCAATCTCTTTTCAAAATATACCCTATCTATCTCCTTTCTGATTTCCTCTGCAGAATGATGATCAAGCTCTCCATTGAAATTTACAATAAGTATTTTATCTCTAATATCAATCGAAATTCTCAAAACAATCTCCTCCTCTATTCAGCCAATTATCATATGAGTTATTCTCTAAATGAATCAGGTTTTCCTTCAATGAAAAATGTCTTGTTTTGTTTTTATATACGAAAAATTGGAGCTTATTGTAGAAAGCAAATCAAAATATGATTATAATAATAAAAACCACTTAATAGTGGCTTTTATTATATTTATTATTTATTCAATTTTCAATTACCTTATCAGTATTTTGTTAATCGCATTATATTTTTTAAAACTAGAAAACTAAAAGAGCCTTACGACTCTTTCATTGAGCACTTTATTATTTTACAATATTCTTACATGCTATGATTACATGGCTAAGTAATATTGCTGATGTTACACTACCTACTCCTCCTGGAACAGGAGTGATGGCTTTTACATTTTCAAATACATTGTCATAATCTACATCACCGCAAATTTTTCCTTCACCTGCATCATTAATTCCAACATCTATAACTATACTATTTTCACTAAAGTAATCTATACCTAGCATTTTAGCTTTACCAACAGCCCCTACCACTATATCTGCATTTGCAGTTACTTTAGGTAAATCCTTAGTTTTAGAGTGACATATTGTAACAGTTGAACTCTCTCCTAAGAACATCATGCTTAATGGTCTCCCAACTACCATGCTTCTATTTATAATTGCTACATTTGCTCCTACAAGTGGTATATTATAATGTTTAAGAACTTCTATTACTGCCTTTGGAGTACATGGAACAAATCCATCTAGCTCTCCTTCAAAAACTTTTTCAAGATTTATAGGATTCATGCAATCAATATCTTTTCTTGGGTCTATTAAATTTTTTACAATCTCATAGTCAATATGAGCTGGTAAAGGCCTAAACATTAAAATCCCATGGATGTTATTATCTTCATTTACATTCTTTAATATTTCAACAAATTCATCCATTGGAGTATCTGCTGATACTTCAAATACACGAGCTTGTATGCCAACAGACTCACAATTTTTAATTACACCCTTTTCATAAGAAATATCATCTGCTCTATTTCCCATTCTTATAATTCCAAGAGTAGGAATAATACCTTGTTGTCTAAGTGACTCAGCCTCTGCTTTAATTCTTTCTTTTATTGATTTTGCAACAGGTGCTCCTTTTAAAATTTCAGCCATATGTAAATCCTTCCTTTCAATTATTAGTTTTAAAAACAGTATACTAATATATAGTTCTTTAGAACAAGCTATTCTATATAATTTTAGCACATTAATATACTTTTATTCAACTCAAGAAGCTTTCCTAAAATTAAAAGCTCTATCAGATTCAAAGAAATCAAAATCTAATAAAACTTTTCAAATCAACTTGAACAAATTAGTATTCGATTATTCTTCTTGCAGTAACATACCTTTTTCCATAGTAGGAAGAGTTTATTTCCTCTATCCTAACCTGCTTAGAGCCAGTGGATGAATGTATCATCTTACCATCTCCTATATATAAGCCTACATGGGATATTCCTTTGCCACTGGTATTGAAAAATACTAAATCTCCAGCAATTAAATCCTCTTTATTAACCTTCGTACCGGAACTAGCTTGTTGACTAGAAGAGCGAGGTAGTGTTATTCCTATCTGTAAGAAAGCAGCATAGGTTAGACCTGAGCAATCAAAGCCTTTTTTACCTGTGTCACCATAGGCATAAGGTTTCCCAATATTATTATAGGCATATTCTATTACTTTACTGACGTTGGTAGTACTCCTTCTATTAAAGGTAGATCTTGAAGCCTGTATATTTTCTTTATTAAGAGATACTAGAAGTGGATTTACTAAAAACTCATTCCCCTCTTCATCTAATATTACGTATTGATTTTCTTTAAAATCTTTTATGTATAATATATCGGTCTTTCTAATATGTAAATATTTGTTTTCACTATTCTTTATTGTCATGGTTGCTGTTGCTGTACCATAGGATATGTTTTCTTTTTCAATAAAGCCTTCCTCAGTAGCCGAAAGAATCACATATCCGGTTTCTTGAGCTTCTGTACTAAATAAACCAAACTGTTCATCTGAACTCTGTAAATAAAGAACTTCACCTACTGCTAATTCTTTAAGTGGGCCAGAGCTTATATTGGGCGCACTATACATAGTTGTCATTTCGCTTTTGACTTTGAATATTTTAGTTTTTTTCGTTGTTATGAGTAAGTCCTGCTTGTCTACAAAATACACATGATTATTATCAGCGAGCATATATTGGGCATCATTTTCTTCAGAAATATGTACTTTATCGCCCTGTGAAAAACTTATAACACTTTTACCGTCTTTATCTAATAGAGTTGCTTTTTTTATAAATATTCCTGTGTCTCCAAAAGCTGTGCTTGATACAAACATTAAAGCTGCTACAGTTATTGCTGCTACCCCTCTTTTCACCAGCTTCACATCCCCTCTGTATAGAACTTTCTTTTTCGTTATAAAAAAATCATATACAAGTGCTTAATTATTAATATTATATTACATTAGTATTACATTAGCAACATACTTTGAATTTTTTTGGCTAAAATGCATAAAAGAAAACTCAATGCCCTATAAGCATTGAGTTTTCATGATTGGCGTCAAGTAAGTCTATAAGCCGAGTTCTGTCGATATTGAGGTTCTGTATCCCTTCTTGTGATGAAATCCTTGAAAAACAGCCATTTACAAACCTTTATTTTTAGCTATTTCTAGGTTCTGGTTTTTTCACTTTTTAACACCCGACAATAAGCCAAAACCACTATACCCAGAACCTAAGTAGAACCTAAAAAAACAGTCTAAAAGAGTATTCTATAATGTTTAGATGATAACATTTTAGACATTAAGGTTATAATGGTTCTTAAAATCAAGGAGGGATTTTGTATGAATTTACAATATTGCTTTAGCGAATTTTTGAACTACATGGAAGCAGAAAAAAATGCTTCAACTACTACTTTAGCAAGTTATTCAACAGATTTCAAGGTTTTTGTAGATTTTTTAGCTGTAGTATGTGTTGAACCTAGGCTCTGTGCTATGACAACACAGGTTCTAAGAAGATATGTTTCTTATCTAAAACTTCATAAGAGATATGCTAATAACACTGTAAGAAGGAAAATACATTCGCTATCATCTTTTTTTAAATTTCTATTAGAAACAGAATATATCGAAAAAAATCCGATGTTGCCTATTCACGCTCCACAAGAAGAAAAAAATCTTCCTATATATATAAAAGAAAACGAATTAAGAAAGCTTCTACAAGCCCCTGAAAAGTATGCTCGTTTTCCTGAACATAGACTAAGAGATAAGGTAATGATTGAGCTATTAGTTTTCACTGGTGCTAGACGTTCAGAAGTATTAAGCCTAGACTTTGATAATATTGATTTTAAAGCTAGAACAATTACTATTTTAAAAGGAAAAGGAAATAAACAGAGGATTGTTCCGTTGTTAGAGCCACTAGCTAGCGACTTATGGGACTATCTCCAAGCTAGGCTTCCATTAACTAATAGAGCCATTCTTGTATCTGATAAAGGAAATCGAATGAGCGTTAGTAATTTTCAAAACCTTTTTAGAAGATATTTAGATAAATCTGGTTTAGGTAAGAAGGGCTATACTATTCATAAATGCCGACATTCATTTGCTTCCTTGCTTCATCAGAATGGGGTTGATATAATTTCAATTAAGGAACTATTAGGACATGAGGATTTAAACTCTACTAAGATATACACACATACAAGTATTAATCATTTAAGAAAAGAAGTCGAGAAATTTCCTTTAAGTATGTAAATATAATACCAGTAGCTTTAGATGCTACTGGTATTAGTCTTATTTTGTTTATTATGTATGTATTATATAAAAGTCTATTATTAGGTTTGTTTTATAACGTTTATTTTATAACAATATAGTCTCGTCCCTTAAGTATTTACTTTATTCTTCATCAAAGAAGAACTCGTCAGTATATTCAATAGTTTTTTTATCAACAGGAATAAATTTGATTTTAATTAAGTCCCCAGTTTCCAAAACATCTATTTTTTTTATTACTTTTTCTAAATTCTCTATTTTTACAGTTCCCATTGTTTTAATAATCTTTGGTATTTTAAAAGATTTATCGAATACTTTTATTTCGTAATCATACATCTCATAAGTTAATGCAAAACCCTCATTATAAAAATTTTTAACTGTGTCTTTCGTTTCTTCAACTAGTCTAATCTCTGTGTCTAGACTATTGTAATTGCCTTTTATCTCTTTTCCTGTAATCGCTCTTGCTAGTATCTCTGCATTTATAACATCATCTTTAGTTATTTCATCAGCTAGATTAATTTTAATGTCATAAAAGTCTTCAATTATTTTTAAATGTTCTAAAAATTCCTTTTCTTTTTCCCCATCTCCAAATCGTGACTCATAATTGACATCATTTAAATATCCACTAATAAATACCCTGTTTTCTTCTAATGAAATAATTTCAAGTTTATTATCTTTTTTACCATTTAACATAAAGTTAGTAAAAGCTAAACAAGTTGATACATCTCTTATATAATCTTCTTTCACTCTAATATTGAAATCTAATCTTTTACTTGTAAAATCTATAAATAGAGTAATACATAGTCCAATATCTTGTTCTTTATTACTTAATATTATTTCATTATTCTCTGTTATTTTCTCTCCACTTAGTAAAATATAATCTAATGAAAAATTATTATTAGCAAATACAATTTTAAATGGAGTTGCTTGAGGAAATTCTCTATGTTTTATCTTAAATTTCATTTTCTTTAAGTTCTCTGGTGAAAATAGCTCATCTTGATAAGGATCATCAAAATCTCCTAGCAGTTTCCTTATTTCTTGTACATTAACTTCTATATCTTCTTGATTTCTATAAGAATAATCTAATAATTCATCTATTGAAGTAAATCCTCTATATTTTTCTGGTAAAGTCATTTTTCCTTTATATCTAGGGGGATATATTTTTATAGCTTCCTCTGAATTAGGTTTACTTACAAGAGTCAATTTACCACTCCTGTTTTCTATCCCTGTTGAAAAATATGGATATAATGGATGGTGACCAGCTATCGATTTTGATAAACTACTCAACAATTCATTTGCTTCATCAACTTTATTAGCTTTTAACAGCTTTGATATGTTCATCATTAAATCATAATTAATATAATTATTGACGAAGCTAGAATCTTGAAATATTGGTGCATAGTTATTTTTTGCTTTTATCTTGTTCTTTGACATTGATATCACCTTCCAGTTTTGAGTCCTGAAAAATAAAACCATTGTTCTCTTTTACTTTTATCATGTTTTTCTTTTTTCCATCACTATTTTTGGTGATAAAATACAATATCAGTCCTGAAATTACAGCAACCAATATAGCCCCAATCGCTGTAGCTGGATTTAAAATATCATCAATATTCATAAACTCATCCCCCTTAAAAGTTATTTAAACTCTGATTTTTATTAACAGGTAATATGTATTTACAATATGGATAATTTGTACATGTCCAGAAATCTGATAATTTCTTTCCATTAAGAAAGATACCTTCCTTGTATATAAGAAATCCATCTTTACATTTAGGGCAGATTTCTTTATTATCTTCATTATTTTGAGCTATTTTATAATCTTTCTCTATTTCTCTTATAAAAGATGACTTATGTTTTTCATTAACTATTAAATAAACATATTTCTTAGCTCTTGTTAAAGCTACATAGAATAGTCTTCTTTCCTCTGCATGTTCAAATGTATCACTATTATCAATTATCAATTTTAAAACAGGATCATCTTCAATTTGACTTGGAAACCCAAGTTTATCGTTAGTATTATTAAGAATAAATACATAATCTCCTTGTAAGCCCTTACTTTTATGTACTGTTAAAAATTTTATATCTAAGTCTTCTCTATCTTTTAATTTCACAACATCATTTTTATTGTTAAATGTTAGTTCCTTATCTAAATAAGGCTTTAGATCAATTTTATAATTATATCTTCCTAATAAAACAACTGAAGTACTTTCAGGAAGTATAGAAAGTTTTTTCTTTAATAACTCGGTTAATTGAGTATGATTTCCTCCATATATTAATTCAAATGCTTGTTCATCATTTTTATTAAATGATTTAAGTGATTTTCTTACTTGTGAATTATTCTTTAAGATAAATCTACTACTTAAATCTATAAGATTTTTATTGAACCTATATGTAGTTTCAATGTATGATTTCTCTGTAAAACCAAAGTACTTTTCAAAACTTGTAAATAAATTTATATTGGAACCAGCAAACCTATAAATTGACTGCCAATCATCTCCAACACAAAACAACTTTGAATTATTTTGATCTTTGATTGCTTTAATTAGATTATACCTTGGTAATGAAATATCTTGATATTCATCTACTATTATATATTTATATACTTTCTTAAACCTTCCCTCTTTTACATATTCAGTTGCTTTATTTATCATGTCGCTAAAATCTATATCGTTGCTCATTTTAAGTTCTTTTTCATAAGCATTATAAATCGGAGCTACAAGGTTAATAAAAACTTCATTTCTTAAATTTTCAAATCCTCTAAATATTGTATTATTCTTTTCCCTTATCTCTTTCAAATCATAATTATTTGTTCTAGCTAAATTTATAAATGTAGATATTAGTTTTATAAAACTTGTAATCTCCCCTGATTTATCTTTCTCTATTAATTTCCATAATTCATCTCTAGTCATGGGATTAAACTCTACTCCCACTTTTTCAAGCTTTATCTGTAAATTTTCTAGTAAAATACCCTCTGTTTTTTCCCAAGAATATGTCTCAATTAGCTTCGTATCTTTTTCTTTATGTAATCCTCTCTTCCACTTAATACCTTCATTGTATATCTCTTTTGCTGACTTCCCATCTTTTCCCTCAAAAAAATCTGGAACATTTCCATCTTTATCAATACCGAAATGTTCTAAATATATTCCATAATCGGTTAAATAAAAGTCAGGTTGATATTGTGTATATTTTCTATTAGCTGTTCTATACTCATAATCTTTCTCATAATTGTAGTTTATTCTGTTAATATATAAGAAATTAGCTATTTCCATTTCTTCATAACTCTTAACTGCCTCGCCCTTAAATGTTCTAATATTTTGATCCCTTAAATAATTGAAATATTCTCCCTTAGATTTAAAATCAAACTCATTCTTATAGGGCTTCATATAACTTATGAAGTATTTGTTAAGTAAATCATTATAAAGAGGGTTTTTCTTCGTTATATGATTGAATTCTTCCTTTACAAATTCATCAATTTTAATTTCTGTCTTTTTCTTTTTTTCATTTTCCACATCTGCAATTATTTCATTCCCTAACTTATGAAAAGTCATAACATCAATATCTTCACCAGTCTCTTTTAATATTCGTTCCCTCATTTCGCTTGCACTTGCATTAGTAAAAGATAATACAAGTAATTCACTAGGCTTATATTTATATCTAGTTATTAAATATTTTACTTTCCCTACAATCGTTGTTGTTTTACCACTTCCTGCACCAGCAATCACAAGATTATTTATTTCATCTTTACAAATACACTCTCTCTGTTGGTCATCCAATGCCCTATTTTCGACATTATCAAATAACTCTTTATAGTTAATTTTTTCTTTCTCAACAAAATCTAAATTATAACTATTACATTTCTCGGAAAACATCAAATAATTGTTTCTAAATTCAATTATTACATTTATTTCTTCATTTAGTAGTTTAGCTTTTTTGTAATTCTTGTTATGTTCAGTATCAATAAATAATTTATTGTATTGAGCTTTCCAACTATTCTTTATTTGATAATCAACATAGCAAGTACCATCCAATAAGTTGAAAAAATGCTCATTCGCTAAATTACAATTATCGAATATCTCTCTATATCTATTAATTAGCTCTACTTTTTTCTGTTCTCTGCTTTTAAATAATGATTTAAAATAATTTATAATCCTATTCATTAAATCCACTAATACACCCCTTACATCTAATCTTACTTTAAAATCATTTCATATTTTATCCCCACTACTTCCTCATTCATATATCCATCTATGATTTCTGTATCATTTGCTCCAAACCATATTTCATTTATTATATCTGGCTTCTTCATTTCAGAAAGGTATTTTTTCAATTCATAACCAAAATATTTACTATTATTTAATAGTAAAAGAATTTTTCTACATTCATCATAGCCTTTAAATTTTTCCACCGTATTGTTTATATACTCATCTATTTTTTTCTTATATTTATTGGGTTCAGGTATAAAGTCATTTAAATTCATCCTTCTTAATGGTCCATAAATTGCTAATCCTGTCTTAACACCTTTTTCTTTTGCTCTTTCTTCATTAAGTACACCAAATACAAATTTAACTCCATCCACTTCAAACTCCTCGCTTAAAGTATTGTCTAAAGAATTAGAAAATGAACTATCTATTGCCTTCTTAAGATTTTCAATCACTAACTCGATATTTCTTTTTTTGATATTTTTACCCCACTTTATCTCTGAACAAATTCTTAGTGAATATGGATTTATATTAAGTTTGAGCAATAAATGCTTATCAAAACTTAGCATACATTCCATAATTTTATTAAAGTTAATAAAAGAAAACTTTTCTTGTTTTTCTTTATCTGTAAGTTCAACTATTGACTTAACTTCAACAACTAATTTATCATTACTATCATAATTATTAATAAGCTCACACTCTGGTTCTTTACCTTTAGGGCTACTACCGTGATCTAAACACCTAGTCCATTTATACTCTTTATTTTCTTTATGATTTAAATACTCTATAAAGTTGCTCACATTAAGTATCCACTCACATTTTGATATATTGGTACAATTATGAAAATTTATTTCATTATTAGTTGTTCCTTCTATACTATAACAGGGCAAAATCTGTGAAATTAAATTTTTTGGAATTTCTTCAATATTCCTTCTCATTGAATCATTATTTTTTTTCATTGTATTCTTACCCTTTCGTTATTATTTACTTAAATATCTTTAACTCTAATAACTTACTAGACTACTTTCTATTTTTCATATATTTTTCTTATTTCTTCAAACCAACTTTTAATTTCATCATAACATTTATGCTCAATGAGGGTTTCTTTTGTAATTCTATCAGCTACTTTTCCAGTTAGTATTCTTTTAATATCAATTTCTTTTAATCCACATTTCCCTAGAATATTTTTAGATACATCAAAATCATTCCACTCTTCTTTATGTGGTGATAAGTCAATACTAAATTCTTCTTCTATTAAATTAATAGGAATATAATTCTCTATTTCTCGTCTGCCTAATAAAGTTCCAAATCGTCTTCCATCATTATCTTTATTTATATTATCAATAATTCTTTTATTTTCTTCTTTATCACCATCATATAAGTGAAATTCAACTACATTGGACTTGTCCAAATAATTTCTATTAACCCAATTCATTAAATTGCTACCTATCATTGGAATAAAACTAATTCCTTCTTTTTCTATATCTATTATACTTTTAAACTCCTCAATGTTTTTATTTAGTATTCGTATGAAGTTAGCATCTGTATCTCCTTCTACACATATTACAAGTTTTGACTCAATAGTAGGTAAAACACCCAAAGTGCTAACTATTTCTTTTAACTTTAATTCTTCATCTTTAATTAAAAGAGGTTCATTTAATTCATTTTTTGATATTAAAATCAGGGATTTTTTATTTACCATTTTAGCTATTTCAGGAGTATGAGTAGTAATTATAATTTGATGTCTTTCATCAGCACTTATTTCTAAAAGCGAATCCATAATCATTTTTTGAAAATTAGGATGCTGTGAAGTTTCAGGTTCTTCTATAGCATAAATAATATCTACATTATTATTTTCTTTTGAAATTCTTTCTGCTTCAGCTCTGAAATAACTTAGTAAAATTAGTCTTTTAACTCCACTGCCCCTTTTATTTAATGGGATTCCATCATCACTTTCTAAATCATATTTAAAAATACTATCCCATGAAGATTTATAATTTAAGTTGGTTTTTAATGTACATGCAATTTCAGGATCAAAATCTTTTAATTTGTCTATGGTTTCTTCACCTATTTTACTAACTGTTTCATCAATATATTTTTCAATAGCTTCTAACATTTCTTTTAATTCTTCTAAAGCTTTTTTAGTAGCTATCTTTAAAGGATTTTGAACTTCACTATCTGAGTCTGAATTTGATCTGTCAGATTGAAATAAAAAATATAATGGGAAATATGATTTTAATCTATCCCAGATATTTTTATCTCCTTCAATATTTCTAATTTCTATTAATATTTCATTGAATTGAGTATTATCTTTCACATAATGTTTATATAAGGCTTGTCTTAAAGAAGCGTTTATAGTTTTGTTAACTCTACTATCTAAATCCTTAATTTCTTCACATAATTTGATAAGTTCTTTATTTTTCAATGTTGCTAATGGCTTATCAAAACAATTAGGATAATTAGCTACTATGTAGATTTTTAAGTCACTTGCACTTAATTTACTCTTGGAACAATTCCAAATTTTATGTATCTCTAAGTATCCTTCTTTATTTAATAGATATTCTTCTTCTATATCAATTGGATTTGTTGAATCAATAATGATTTTTTCATCTTGTCGAACTTCAAAACAAGCTCCGATTGTCATTTCCTTTTCATTACAGAAAATATTACAATCTTGGATATCAGCTTTTATAATTGCATCTTTACTTTCACCGTTAAAGAAAATCTCTAATGCTTCCATAATAGTAGATTTACCGATGTCATTTTTTCCTATAATCACATTAATATTTTCATCAAATTCAAGCTCTAAGTTCTTATACCCACGGAAGTTTTTTAAAATTAATCTCTTTAATTTCATTAAATTATCCCCCTTTATAAATTTTCCCTTAATTCCCAATATTCTATAATTATTATACCTTAATTTGACATCATTTTTCAAATAATTATGAGATATTTAAAATTATAAAGTTCTTAAATTGACGTTATATTTCTATAAATGATTATTTTATAAAACAACAATTATTATTTTTGTATTCAATTTGTTTCGATTTGTATTTTTTTATGATAAAATACTCGTACATAGAGAGGTGATTATATGATTTTATCTAATATTTATGATAGGACTATTGATTTCGTCAATAAAGTTGATAAAAAGACAAGAAAAAAAATAGGGCAATTCTTTACCCCTATATCTGTTGCTCGTTATATGGCTAGTTTAATGACTACTTCAAAAAACAAGATAAAAATTTGTGATGCTGGAGCTGGAAGTGGAATATTAACAGCATCAATATGTGAAATTATTCTGAACGATAGTCAAATACAAGAAGTTATTATAGATTTGTATGAAAACGATCCTACTATCATATCCCTATTGAAAGAAAACCTGAATATAATTAGTCAGGAATTTGATAAGAAAAATAAAAGACTTTGCTTTAATATAATTGAAGATAATTATATTTTAAAAAATGCAGATTATTGGAATGGGGAAATAAGTATTGAGGAAGAAAATTTGTACGATATCATTATTTCCAATCCTCCTTATAAGAAATTAAGAAAGCAAGAGCCTGAGTCAATTTCAATGTCATCTATTGTACATGGGCAACCCAACATCTACTTTTTATTTATGGCTATGTCCGCTAAATTACTAAAAGAAAATGGAGAAATGATATTTATTACTCCTAGAAGCTTTACTTCTGGAGCTTATTTTAGAAAATTCAGGGAATGGTTCTTTAATAATGTAAGATTAACTAACCTACATTTATTTATTTCTAGGACAGATGTGTTTGATACAGATAAAGTATTACAAGAGACAATAATTACAAAAGCAATAAAAACTGTGGAAAGACAAGATTTTATCACTATTACAGAAAGTGAAAATTTATCTATCAGTAATTACTATGAACATAGGGTTCCTTACTCTGGAATTATTAATTGTAGTAATGACAACTATTTTATGATGATACCAACCAACAATGAAGATTTAAGAACTATGGAACTAATGAATTCTTGGAATGAAACCCTCATAAGTTTAGGATATAGACTAAAAACTGGCCCTGTAGTTGATTTTAGATCTACTGAATTCTTAAAAGAAAATGAAGATAGAAACACCGTCCCTTTATTTTGGGCATATAATTTTAACTGTCAAAGGATTGTTTATCCTATACATAAGGAAGATAAACCTCAATTCATTCTAAATAACGATATATCTAAAAAATTACTTGTAGAAAACAGAGATTATATATTACTAAAAAGATTTACATCAAAAGAAGAAAAGAGAAGAGTTCAATCAATCCTTTATTTTTCTAAGGATTTTGACTGTGATTTAATAGGAATTGAAAATCATTTAAACTATATTGTTAAGGAAAATGGGGACTTTACAAATGAAGAATTATATGGATTATTTGCTACTTTAAATACTAGCTTCATTGATAGATATTACAGAATTTTAAATGGTTCTACTCAAGTTAATGCTACTGAAATGAATTCTTTACCAATGCCAAATAAGAACCAAATAATTGAAATTGGCAAATTAGCAATTATAGAACCAGTTTTAAATGTTGAAATATGTGATAATATTATTCTTAAGATATGTAATCCTGAGTATTTAAAAAGGGTTATATAAAAGGTTATAAGGGGGAACTTTTTATGATTAAAATAGAAGAAGCATTAGAAATATTAATGGATTTACAATTACCAAAAAGACAACAAAATGATAGAAGTGCTTATACCTTATTGTCTTTAGCAGGTTTAAAAAAGGAAGATAACTGGAGTGATGCTACTAATAGTCTAATTGGAATTCACGGAATTATAGTATTCATAGCTGATAATTACGGATTTCAATATGCTGAAAATAGTCGAGAATCCATTAGAAGGCAAACTATACACCAGTTTGAACAGGCTGGACTAATTGAACGAAATGCTGACGATCCAACTAGGCCTACTAATTCAGGTAAAACTGTATATTCTCTTACTCCTGAAGCATTACATTTGCTACAGAGTTTTGGAACAAGTGAATGGAATAACAGATTGGAGAATTTTTTAGCCTCAAAAGACTCTTTAGCTGAAATTTATGCTAATAAAAGAAACATTCACCAGATTCCAGTTCAAATTGATGGGGAGGAGATACTTTTTTCGTCGGGAGAGCATAATTTACTTCAAAAGCTTATTATTGAAGAGTTTGGCTCAAGGTTTGCTAAAGGCTCTAAACTTTTGTATGTAGGAGATACAGCTAATAAAAATTTACATAAATTAGATGAAGAATTAGAAACTCTTGGTATACCAATGACTCAGCATGATAAATTACCTGATGTAGTGCTTTATGATCAAGAAAAAAGCTGGCTCTATTTGTGTGAAGCTGTTACTACTCACGGTCCAGTATCTCCAAAGAGATTTATTGAGTTAGAAGAAATGCTTAATAAATGTAGTTGTGGAAAAATATATGTTAGTTGCTTTTTAGATATACAAACTTTTAAAAAATATGCAGATGATATAGCTTGGGAAACTGAAATATGGATTGCCGATATGCCAGAACATATGATTCATTTTAATGGTGATCGTTTTATGGGTCCTAGATAGACTAAAGCTCCTAGTATTAGGAGCTTTAATTTTGACATCTTTTATAGTCTGTTATCCAAATGTTGAAATAAGAATTTTATAATAAGCAAATGTCTTACATAAAAAAATCCTCGCCATATTGGCAAGGATCTTTTTAAAATGGTCTGCAAGGGGGAAAATGTTATATTGGTATCTTACTGTAGTTTTTTATATTTATAACACTTTTTTTATTTTTTTGTGTTCTACCTCTGTTTTATACTCTTCGACAAGTTTATCTGTTTCTAAAATCATATCATATTGTTTCTTGAATTCTTGATCTTCTGTTATTTCATAGAAAAAATCAGCTTTTTCCTTTAGAGTATAAAAACCATCGAGAACTTTTGGTTTAATTACCCTCTTCCCTCCATCTTCTAATACTGCCCTATCTGATATTTTATAATAATACCAGATAGCTCTTTGCCTCTCTATTTCATCTATCAGTACTTTTTCAAAGTTGTTATCTTTATAATAATCATCCCTACTGTATTTTCCTTTTATAGTTTTAGTTAAATATAATAGTTCTGAATGTTTATCTAAAACTTCTTCTAATTTTACTGTCCCTTTGCTAGTTTTTATATATTCATTAAACATTAGACTATCGTAAGCGATCAATAATTG
>DFOH01000039.1 GCA_002376545.1 Firmicutes bacterium UBA3546
TTATATAGCACAACGAGTTAATTTAATACTAGATAAACTAGTAGACGTAGGTGCTAAAAGAAGAAGGGTGTTTTGTAAAGAGCATGAAACAATAAAAGGAAAAGATTATTATTACATGCATAGACTTACAGGTTTGGTGCAAACAATAATAATTGAATACGGTTTTGCTGACAATGCAGATGATACTAAAAGAATAGCTGATAATTGGAAGACATATGCTGAAGTCGTAATAAGAACTGTATGCGAATATGCAGGGTTGGATTATATACCTTTAAATAAGCAAAGCAATAATGAAGTGCCTAGCTGGGCCAAAGAGGCTCATGAATGGGTAATTAAAAATAATATAAGCGATGGGGCTAGACCAAAGGATCCTGTTACAAGAGAGGAAGTTTGGACTATGTTATATAGAATGAAAGCTGGGGAGTGACCCTCAGCTCTTTTTTATTAGTGTTTTTCGTCAATTCCAATATCATGATTGAGGATTTCTTCAATTCTCATTGCAATCTTATCTAAATCAAGGCCAGCTTCTTTTTTTATACTCTTTCTTAGCATTGGTCCAATCTGTTGAATATCATCTAGAATATCTTGTAGAAGCTCTAAGGCGGCTATAGCTTCCATAATCTCTTTAGGAGTTTCTATTATATTAGCTAAAATTGATGTTTCTGTACGGGATGCAATTAAAGGATTTTTAATTTCCTCTACATAAACGTAAGTTCTTTTTCCTGGGCCACGATCATTTTCGATAGGTTCAAGTGCAATGATTTTATCTGATCTAATATACTTACCATAACCTAAGGGTACTATAACATCTTTTCTTATTTCCATTGAGCACTATCCTTTCTATTTAAATATATAGATATAATTTGTGCATTATAATTTTTATTATGCTGTTATGAAGATAAATACTTAGAATCCAATTTTAATAACGAGCTGCAGAGAAAATTGAGAGAAGATAGGGAGTGACCCACAGCTCTTTTTTATTTTTTGTATGGGGAAGAATAATAGTATGAGACGATATAGAAAGGTACAGGAAGGTATAGAAAGTATTAACCTATTAATTAGCTATATTCACGGAATTCATTAAATCTTGAAGTTGCATTAATTTTTATTGGTGCATATAATAATATCAACAGGACCCCCGACGCCTCTTAATAATGCGTACCAGCGGGGGACAATTTTTTGTGAGCGTGTTTGAATGATGATTAAAAAGCCAAAGTTATATAAAGAGCAAATGGAGATATTGAAATCACGTAATATTATTATAAAAGATGAGAAGTTTTGCTTGTTTGTTTTAAGCAACTTGAATTACTATAGACTTACAGCTTATATGTTACCTTTTAAAATAGGTGAAAATGAATACGAAACCGTTGACTTTGAAAAGATATACGCTATTTATGAATGCGACAGAAAGTTAAGAAGCTTGTTATTAGGTGTACTTGAAGAAATAGAACTTTACCTGCGTACAAAATTAGCTTATTATCATTCACATAAATATGATGCATTAGGCTATTTAATCCCTGATAATTACAATAAAAGACATAATCCTGAAAGATTTAAAAATGAATTTGAGACTTTAGTAAATAAAAATAAAGACAATCTTTTTGTAAAACATCGTCTAGAAAAATATAAAGGTGAATTTCCAATATGGGTTGCTGTTGAGTTATTTTCCTTTGGAATGTTGTCAAGGTTTTATGCCAATCTAGCGATAGAAGATAAAGAAGCAATTGCAAAGACAATTTTCAAGACTGGTTTCAAACAACTAGAGAGTTGGCTTATATGTTTGTCTATACTCAGAAATAGATGCGCACATTACATGAGGTTATATTATTATAATTTTAGTAAGTATCCAAAATGGTCTAAAGGGCAGTCAATAGTTAGGACAAATAAGATATTTGATTTAATTTACATGTTAAAATTTTGCTATCCCTACAACGAGAAATGGAAAAATTCATTTTTATTAAATCTAAAAGCAATAATTGATGAGTATGGAGAGTTTATCGATTTAAAACATATTGGTTTTCCTGATGATTGGTGGGAGTGCTTGACTAAACAATAATTAATGTTGTAAAGGGGCGGTAAAATTATCACCCTAATTCAATAAAAATACGTGCCACTTCGCGTGCCATTCGTGCCAATTTTAGCAAATTGTATCAAAATATACACAAATCATAAAAATACAAATGGCTATTTTTCAACGATATCACAATGCACAAAAGCACACAAAAGGCAATAATACCAACTCTTAATCAGTGGGCCCAGGGTTCGAGTCCCTGAAGATGCACTATAGATAACCCTGTATTCTTAACGGATACGGGGTTTTGTAATTTACTTGTAAGAAGAAGATATGTTTTTATTTATGTAAAAAGTGATATAATTAGTACAAGATTAGGTAGATACTACCTGAAGAATAAACAGGAATTTAGGAAAGGGGTATAATAAGAGTACAGATATTAAAAGAGCGATTATTTCGGCAATAATACTTATTATAATTTATTTTGCATCTGATATGATTATTGGATTGCCAGCCTATGATGCTAGTGTGAAATCTAATCAGATTTTAACAGCAGTGCTTGTAGCTGGATGTTATTAGATTGGAAGTAACAAAAAATAAATTCTAATATAGAATACTGATAAACAGGGAGTTGTAGTATATGGTGAAAAGGAGAATCTGCTAAATGAAAAAAATACTAATGCTTATTTTTTCTGTAGCTTTGTGTGTGACACTTGCTGCTTGCAGCAGCAATCAGTCAGTAAATATAGGCGATAATAGTGATAATTTGCCTCTTCCTGCCCCGCTAACGGCTCCAACAACGACAACTAATGCCACAACAGATATCAATGAATCAATGGATACCGCGTCTAACGAGTATCAGTTCGAGGTTAACAGCGATAATACAGTAACCATCACCAAATACACGGGCGAAGGCGGGGATGTCAAAATACCAACGGAAGTTGATGGAAAAAAAGTAATCGCTATCGGAAATACATTCAAGAAAATCGGAGCCTTTCAGGATTGCACTACATTAACTTCGGTTATCATTCCGGACGGTGTAACCGAAATTCAAGACAATGCATTTCAGGGATGTACCAGCTTGAAAACTGTCACGATTCCTGCCAGTGTAACCCTTCTTCGGAACTGTGCATTTGATGCTTGCCCCAATTTGCAATCTATTTACTTTGAAGGAGATGCACCGCAAACTGGAAATTATGTGCTCCATCCACTACTCCCGACTATTTACTATCACGAAGGTGCGGCTGGCTGGACAAACCCTTGGTATGGCTGTCCTACGAAAACATATTGATTAGGAAATATCTATTTACAATACTCTTGATTAACGAGGTGGCTTATGAAAAAAGCAATTATTATCTTATGTACAATACTCATGCTAGCTATAACTGGATGCAGCAGTAACCAATCAAACACAACATCTGCGAATAAAGGCAGCGATAATAGTGTTAATCATCCATCTACAGCCGCAACTGATATTCCATTTGCTTCATCTGAAACAGTCAGTCCAAGCAGTGTACCTGAAAATCAAAGTGCTGAAGTTTCCCAAAAAGGTAATAAAGAAATAACTTCTATAAACGGCATTATTTCAGATTATGATGTAGTGAGAACAAGTTTTGATAAAAATTCAAATGATATTAAGATTTTCTTCCCTCAAATAAATGGGCTTTCTGATAAAACGAAACAGGAAAAGATAAATGATTTAATACGAAATACTGCTCTGGTCGATGGTAAGGATGATATAAACTTGTATAGAACATTTGATTTGAATTATACGATGCTGTGGTCTAGTAATAACTTGTTAAGTATAATGTTTTCTGGTTATTATGATGAAAAACAAGCTCCTCATCCCAACAGGGTTTGCAATACAGTAAATATTGATATGAAAAGTGGTAATATAATAAAGCTAGATGATATCGTCAACATGAATAGTGATTTTGTACAGCTATTTATTGATAAGTCAGAATTCGTTGACAGTGGTGCTACTTTAGATTTTGAAACTATCAAAAAAGACTATTTTAATGCAGATAATTTAAAAATTTATTTTGAGAATAACGAAGCTTATTATTTTACATCTACAGGGTTAGTGTTCTATGTATCTACCGAACATGCAATTGGCGACTATGCTCTTTTTAGTTTAAGTTTTTCCGATATCTCGAAATATATTAAACCAAAAAGCCAATGGGAAGATATAAAATCTGACTTTCCTATTACAGATTTTCAAATAATAAGAGACCAGTGCTTTAAGACTACCTTACCTGGATTTGGAAGTACATGGTTTATATCTGGGTTTGATGAATCATCAAATGGAATATTAAGGTCTTTGAAATTTTACTTATTGGATGACAATGGCAATGTAAAGTATACATTTCCTGATTTTAACTGTAGTGATCTGGGATATTACAGTATTAGAGCTATTTCATTTAACGATGTTAATCATGACGGAAATAATGATGTAATTATTATTTCTGCGCTGAATAAAGATCAATATCCCGAATTAGATGAGGCTAAGGTTTATTTGAGTGATAAAAATAATTTCATTATGGACGACAAATTTAATGCTTACATAAATACAACCCTTAAAGATACTAAAATTGTATCTGATGTCTTGAATGCTGGGAAAGATTTTTTTAAATAAAAGTTTAAGGAGTTACGGTTAAGACCATTTTTCACTTCATAAATAGAAACCTCAACATCTGTATCTTCTAATGAACTTTTATAACTGTATTCTAGAGTACTAGTGTTGCATTTATG
>DFOH01000056.1:0-189999 GCA_002376545.1 Firmicutes bacterium UBA3546
TGAACTTTCAAGGCGCAACCCGCCTCCAAACCGAACGTGCGACTTTCACCGCATATAGTGGTGGTCTATCTAGTGGAAGCTTTTTCTTATTGTTATATTTCTGCAAATATAGTTTCCTTCCCTCTTTTGTATATGGTGTAATTCTCTGATTGAAACAATATCTTTCCCACTTACTGTGAGTTAGGAATGCTTTTGTTATTCCTATATACATTCCTTCGTGTTTAATGGCATAAGTTTTTGATATGTAGCCATTGTGTCTTTGCGGCCTATTTGATAAAATATTTAAAGGCACTATTTCTATTTGTACTGCTTCATCTTGTGTGGTTTGCATTAGTTTTAGTTTTCTAATTTCTTTATTTATTAGCTTTACTTCAGTTTTAATTTTGTTCATATCTGGATAGACTTTGCCTACAATATTCTTTGGTGTGGGATTTTGTGGTGTTTTCCTTGGTAGTCCAGCTTTTATTAGAAATCCTAGAAACTTTGCTGGTTTTACTGTTAGATTTGTTATTATTGTCTTTTCTTCGGATAGTTCTAGCTTTAGTCTGTGTTTAAAGTACTTATTTAGATATTTTACAAGCCTTTCGGCTTCTTTTTCTTGGGTTGTGAGTAATATCCAATCATCAATGTAACGCATAAGGTATTTTGGTATTATTCCTTGTTTCTTAAGTCTTCTTCTATCAGATTCAAGGTATTTACATCTTCGTTGTTTCGGGTAAAGATACATTCTGCCTATCATCCAATCAAAAGACGTAAGGTACACATTGGCTAGTAATGGAGAGATGATTCCTCCTTGTACTGTTCCTGTATCCGTGTTGTGGAATAATTCACTTTCTATATATCCAGCTTTAAGCATTTCTTTTATGATTCCTAGTATCCTTTTATCGCGTACTCCCATTTTCCATAGCTTTTTTATGAATATTCTATGATTTATGTTATCGAAATATCCTTTTATGTCTCCTTCTATGGCATAGATAGGTTTATTTATCTTGCTACCACTTATTAAGGTAGTTTTATATCCATAACTGCATGCTTAGCTGCTCTGTAAGGTCTAGAGCCATAGCTATTTGCATAGAACTTTGCTTCTACTATGGATTCTAATACTATCCGCAAGCATTCTTGGATTATCCTGTCTAGTATTGTGGGAATGCCAAGAGGTCTCATTTTACCGTTTTGCTTTTCTATATATCTTCTTTTTGCTGGCTTTGCCTTATATGGTTTCACTGATTTTGTTATTAGTTCAATTAACATTTCCTTATCCGTCTGAAGGTATTTATCCATTTTAATTTTGTCTATACCCGCTGTTTTAGAACCTTTATTGGATTTGATATTATGAATTGCTGTGATGATGGCTATTTCATTGAAAGCAACTTCTATTATTCCGTGAAATGATTTGCCTTTAGAACTCTCCATATAGATAAAATCAAGTATATCTTTTAGTTCTGCTTCGCTCTTGAAGTTGTGTTTTAGATTAATAGTCTTGTATACTATGGTACACTACTCATATTTCAGAGAATTTAAACTTCAACGTAAGATTTATTCAATATTTACCTGTCTGGTACCCTTCGCCATGTACTTAGCTTTCCTAAGCTCAGACTACTATGATACCTCTGACCTCCCATAAATTTCATTATCCTGTCAGACTCCGTCTATGGGCTCTCCCGCGTTCCATTCTGCTTATCCTTATGTAAAGTGTCTGCTATACTCCGGGAAAACATAGATATTCTTTGAGTTGCAGTTTTAGAATATCTTCTTATGATATTTCATTCATAAGGGAATATGTTAAAACGTTAGTAACATATTCGGTTATCCAATCATCCAGCTTTCGCTGGCAATACGTAACGAGGCTTTGTACACAGATTTACTTTCGTTCACCATGCTCTTAGGACATCCGCTCCATTAGACCATGCCTTAATGGTTTAGGTCATCAGGCTACGACTTCATCCCGCTTAGTACCATCTGCAATGACAGTTGCAGCAGCACTGGGAAGTATTAATGTTCATACTATCTACTCTTTGGTATGAGATGAGATATTAACTCTATATGCCAAGAGGATTTCACCTATGTCTTATAACGTTCCGTATTTGCGACGTCCCTAAACCGGACCCGAGAGATAGACCTCTTTGGCGGAGCTTCGCTCCCGGTGAAGGGATGTGGTGCACAACACCCTAAGCTTGTACTCTAGTGCACCTTTACGCAAATATTTTGTTATATGAAGTAGTCCCATACTTTCAGCATTTTACTTAACCGTTGTTATTTCCATGATAATACAATCAAAAAACTATATTCTTTTTACGTTTTTTAAAAAATCTAACAACTCAAAAAAATTAGTGCATTCAAAATCTGCAACTGACTTGGGTCCTACCAATTTACTATGTGATATTTTTATTGCATACAGTCCAGCATTTTTAGCTCCTTTGATGTCATGTTCTTCTGAATCGCCAACGTATATGCATGAAGAAGCTTCGAGTCCATACCTATCAACTAAATATAAAAATGCTTCTTTTGAAGGCTTGTATTTCCCTATCTCACAGCATACCAAAATATTATCAATATATTTTGACAAGTTTGCTTTAGCAATTCTTGCTCTTTGTTCTTTAGAATCATATGCATTAGTCAAAATACCTAATTTAACTTTATCTTTCAAGTATTTTAATACCTCTTCTATTCCAATAAAACAGGATGTTGAATTTATGTAATTCTTTTGATATATGTCTAAATATTGTTCATGCCACTCAAGATTAAAATATTTTAAAGTATTAAGCAAACGATATCTGTGCATCTCAGTAGGATTTATTTTTCCTTTACTAACCATGTCATGAAATTCATAAATTTTCTCTATGGCAACATCAATAAATTCATTATTATCAATATTGATTGGTAGTAGCTTTACTATGGATTCTAATCCAATAAAATCAGATTTTATATAGTCAACTATTGTGTTGTCAAAATCAAAAAATACTGCCTTAATCGATTTCAAATAACTTTCCCCTTTGCTATATTCTTAACTTTTAGATCTAAAAAATTTCTATATATGTACACGTAATTTCAAATACCGCATTTAAACGACTCGAAAGGAATGACCCTGAAGGGACTATTTCATATAACGTTCCGTATTTGCGACGCCCTTGAGCCAAACCTAAAAGATAGACTCCCTAGTGGAGCTTCGCTTCCGGTGAAGGGATGTGGTGCACATCGCCCTAGGATTGTGCCCGAGTGCATCCTTGCGCAAATACCCTGTTATAGGAAGTGGTGATGTATTTTATCCCTTTAATAATTTGCATAATATAAGTAATTTCAATTATATATAATAAAAGAACTGCAATACTTAGACCTTTTGCATTAATTTTTCTAATGCATTTAAGTTATGTTCCCATTTCAGATATTCTTTCGCCTCAATATACGAACACCATTTGTATTCTTCATGTTCATCAGATATTTTTACATCAGATATTTTTACAACTTCAGCAGCAAAACAAAAATCTTGCATATCCATTAACACACCTTTTTTTGTTTCTTTATATGTAAATGTGTATTCTAAATCTAAAATTGACTTTATGTGCTTTATTCCAGTTTCCTCTGTAATTTCTCGTAAGGCAGTTTCTATTAATTCTTCTCCTTTCTCAACACCGCCACATACTGGTTGCCAATAACCACTTCTTTCAGGTGTTCGCTTTAAAATTAACACCTTAAAAGATGGCTTTTTACAAAAAACAAATACTTGTACATTAATTCTTTGAACCATAAGTTATCTTCCCCTTATAAAAAGCTTCTCAGTGAACAATATTCTACAAATACACCAAAAACAGTTCCTCAGTATGTCCTCTCTTTTCAACGTTTTTCAAATAAAACCCTCAGAGAACTATCCCGATATCATCATTTCCTATAACGTTCCAGTATTTGCGACGTCCCTGAGCTGGACCATAAAGATAGATCCCTTGGTGGAGCTTTGCTCCCAGCGAAGGGATGTGGTGCACATTGCCCTAAGATTGCACCCGGGTGCACCCTTGCGCAAATACCCTGTTATAAGATGTCCAGACTCTTCTTTCTAATAATCTTATGCACCCAATTATTGGTGAAAAAGATAGCTATAATTTGTGTCAAATTTTAACTTATCATAAATATTCTCGTCTAATAAAAACATGTCTTGTATTAAAAATTTACCTTCTTAATTTCGAGTAACTTTTATCATTAGGGTATTGTCATTTTCATATTTTATAGCAATATAATTTTTCATGTTATATTGTCTTCCTATTACTGGTTTAATTGTTTCAAAGATATCTATTAGATAATCTAGATCTTCTGGTAGCAACTTTGGTGTAAGGAATACCATATCATTGTCATGTGCTGCAGTCACAATTGCACTGGATATACTAGAAATATAATTACAACTCTTCTCTAATTCCTTCGATTTATTATAACAAAATGAATTTGATGTAAGTAATAATAATACAAGTATTATAAGAGTATTAAAAGTTACTTCACGCCATTTAATATCTTTCATAATCTTCTCTCCTCAAAGTCGCTTGGATTAGTTTGTTGAAATAAACACAAAAATACTAATAACATTAAATAAATTATGTGTACCAATAAAATATGTTTACGACTTATCCTTTTTGTTGTTAAAATAGATGATAAATGCACCCATAACTGCAACTGCTATAAGATTTCCAAACTCTGGCCAGTTCATAGTTTCACCTATTGATGTGAACCATATTCCTACCACCATTGTTACAACAAATGCCAAAATTGATTTGCCCATACTTCTACCTCCAGTACTATCTGTTGATATTTCTTGCTGAACATAAATCTACAAATATGTAGTATCTTGCTTTTATAAGAGACCCCAAAGAACCACCTTTTAGTTTAGCTAGTAGCATGTCCATTATATCATTATGTCTAGTCAATTCCATTAAGAAATCATTTTCAATATCATTATCGTTGTTTTGTCTATAATCTACAATTTCAGTATTCGAGAAAAGTTCGTTAATCCTGTTTATTGTACTCTCGTTATCGGGTACAATTCACTTCTTTTCTTCTGGATTCCACTTCCTTCCTTTAATCGTTTTAATTTTCTTTACAATTTTTTCATTATAGTCAAAGGATATTAATAATTGTCCTAATTTTCCTTTTTCTATTCTTATGGACATATATTTCACACCCATTTCTTAACCTTTTTAGTAACATTGAGATTATTCTAAAATAAAAAATCACTATATATATTCATTATACCAAAATTTTCCCATAGGAGGCAATCCTTGTTTCTCTTATGTTAAAATTATGAAATAATATTAGAGATATTCAAACCCGTCAGGTCGCTCAAAAACTGTCACTCTGAGCGAAGCGAATGGGTCTCAAACGGCTCAAAGTACAGATTTTTCACTGCGTTCAGAATGACAAAAAGTAAGTTTTTGCTTAGCCTGCCACCCCCATTCTAATCTGTACTTTAAAAATATCAAGATAAAAAAAGCCACAAAAAGTGAAGACCACAGAAAAACTCCTCTTTGTCATCCTGAGCGTTAGCGAAGGATCTCTGGTGTATTGAAAATACGAGATTCTTCAACTTCGTTTCAGAATGACAAGCAAAAACTAAACTTTTTCAGTGGTCTCCAAAAAACTGTGACTTATTTCTTATCTTTTACTTTTTTTAATCTAAAGAAATCTTCTCTTTCTTTTTCTTCAAGTACTTCTTCTATATACTTAATGGTTTTAGTATACCTTGGAATCTGTATCTTATCTAGTGCATTAGCTCTTTTTTGAGTTTTTTTAATTTCCATGGCTAGTTTATATACAGAGTTTTCTACTTCTCCTAGCTCATATATTATCTTTCTAATTTCATTAAAGGTTATAACTGCTTTATCAAAAGCTGGGTTAGTTCTAAAAAAGCCGTATTCTGCAAAGATTTTAGTATCTTCATATTTAATATGAGGAGTTTCTATGCCCATAACTGATTTAAATTGTATATTAAAGTCTTTCTCCTTATCAATAGATAGAGCTGCTTTTTGCACAGTTTCAGTACCCATTGTAATATTAGCCTGCCCCAATCTCAAATAGGCTTCCTGAAATTTTATATCGATTTTCTCTTGGAGTTCATTGGCCTTTCCTATTAAAGACATCATCTCTTTAATAAGAACCATTCTCTTCCTGTCTAATAATTCATAGCCCTTCTTTGAAAACCCCAGGAGACTTTTAGCCTTTATTAAATTGGCCTTTGTAGGAGTCATCTTATATACTGCCACACCATCACCCTATTTCATATACTTTTCTATTAAAGCTGGGTCTAATCTATCTAGTTCTTCTTTAGGTAATATAGATAGTATCTCCCAAGACAGACTTAAGGTATCTATCATATCTCTATTTTCATTGAAGCTTTGAGTAACGAATTTTTCTTCAAAGACCTCTCCAAACTTCATGTATCTTTTATCTCTTTCAGCTAAATCATCTTCTCCAATTATTTGAGCCAACGCTCTAATATCTTGAACCTTAGAATAAGCAGAAAATAACTGATTTGAAACATCAGGGTGATCCTCTCTAGTATAGCCTTCACCTATACCATCCTTCATTAACCTTGATAGTGAAGGTAATACATTTATAGGCGGATAGATATTCTTTTGATACAGCTCTCTAGATAATACTATCTGTCCTTCTGTGATATAACCAGTTAAGTCCGGAATTGGATGGGTTATATCTTCATTAGGCATTGTCAAAATAGGAATTAATGTAACAGAGCCTTTTTTCTCCTTTATCATACCTGCTCTCTCATAAAGACTTGCCAAATCCGAATAAAGATACCCCGGGTATCCTTTT
The DNA here is from genome assembly GCA_002376545.1 of Firmicutes bacterium UBA3546. Classification (GTDB taxonomy): domain Bacteria; phylum Bacillota; class Clostridia; order Tissierellales; family Proteiniboraceae; genus Proteiniborus. Next base: position 6,808 of record DFOH01000056.1, read on the forward strand.
CTGCTTGGAACTTCTTCCCTTAAAGATGATACTTCTCTCAAAGCTTCTCCATAGCTTGTAATATCAGTCATAATTACAAGAACATGCTGTTCTTCTTCAAAGGCTAAATATTCTGCGGCTGTAAGAGCACATCTAGGCGCAAGTATTCTCTCCATTATTGGGTCGTCAGCATAATTTATATACATAACAACCTTATGACTCACCCCTGCTTTTTTAAATGCTTCATTAAAGAAAAAGGCCTCATCATGCTTTACACCTATTGCTGCAAAAACAATTGAAAAGTTATCTTCTTCTTTTCCATTCACCTTAATCTTTGCTTGCCTTACTATTTGAGCTGCCAGTTCATTGTGAGGCAGCCCACTTCCTGAAAATATAGGAAGCTTTTGTCCTCTAATAAGGGTTACAAGTCCATCAATAGAAGATATTCCTGTCTGGATATAATCTCTTGGATATTCTCTAGATACTGGATTAATAGGTCTTCCATTAACATTATAGAATTTATCAGAGTAAATATCTCCACCCTTATCTATAGGTACTCCAATTCCATTAAAGGTTCTCCCTAAAATATCTTTTGATAAAGGGATTTCAAAAGGCTTGCCTTCAAAGCTAACCTTGGTATTTTCTACAGATAATCCCAAAGTGGAACCAAAAACCTGAACTACTACCTTATCTCCATCTATTTTTATAACCCTTCCAAGCTTTTTATCTCCATCCTTGCTTTCTACCTGAACAATCTCTCCATATCCAACTTCATGGGTTTTTGATAGCTCTATTAGAGCTCCTTCTACCTTATCCAGTACTAAATATTCTTTTTTCATAGTCTCACCCACTATTTAGAATAGTCAAATTCTAATTTATCGTAAAAATTATTTATTTCATTTTTTAGTTCTTCCAGCTTACTTAAATTATCATTGGGAACAGTGTATTTCATTTTTATAATATCGTTATAAAGCTCACTATCTCTAACTATAGAAATTGGTATATTCCTCTTTACTGCTTTAATTCCTCTTTCATATAATAAATCTATTGTTTTTAGCATTTCAATTTGTTTTCTAAGAGGTACATAGGTATCCTCCTTGTGGAATGCATTCTGCTGTAAAAAACCAATCTTTATAACCTTGGCTATTTCAAGTATAAGTCTTTGGTCATCAGGCAATACGTCTTCCCCTACAAGAAGTACTATTTCTTGCAGCTTATTTTCTTCAAATAGAAGCTTCAATATCTTGCCTCTAAGGCTATCTACTTCTTCATCTAATTCCATCTCGTAATAGTTTTTAAGCATTTCCATATACCCACTATAACTATTTAGCCAATTTATAGCTGGGTAATGTCTTGAATAAGCTAATTCCTTATCCAATGCTAAAAAAACATTAACAAATCTCTTAGTATTCTCTGTAACTGGCTCTGAGAAATCTCCACCTGCGGGAGAAACAGCCCCAATTACAGTTATAGAGCCTTCATTACCAGAATAGGTTTGTACATAACCAGCTCTTTCATAAAATTGAGCTAATCTTGAAGGCAAATAAGCAGGGAAGCCTTCTTCAGCAGGCATTTCCTCCAGTCTTCCAGATATCTCACGTAGTGCTTCTGCCCACCGAGATGTAGAGTCTGCCATAATTGCCACATGATATCCCATATCTCTAAAATACTCAGCCATGGTTATACCTGTATATATGCTGGCTTCTCTGGCTGCAACAGGCATATTTGAAGTATTAGCTATAAGAACAGTTCTTTCCATTATAGGTCTATTGGTTTTTGGGTCTATCAGCTTAGGAAAATCCTCAAGTACTTCTGTCATTTCATTTCCTCTTTCACCACAGCCAATGTATATAATAATATCTGCATCTGACCACTTAGCCAATTGGTGCTGAGTCATAGTTTTACCAGTACCAAATCCACCTGGTATAGCTGCCGTTCCACCCTTAGCTATAGGAAAAAATATATCTAGGATTCTTTGTCCTGTCGCTAACAGCTTATTTATTGGCAGTCTTTCCTTAACAGGTCTTGGAACTCTGACAGGCCATTCTTGGTACATTTTTAACGAGTGTCTCAATCCGTGGTTATCTTCTATTACAATAAGCTCCTCTTCTATGTTGTAACTCCCACTTTCTTTTATCTCAACTATCTTTCCCTCTGTACCTACTGGAACAAGAAGCTTGTGAGTTATAAGGAGAGTTTCCTTAACGATGCCAAATATTGTCCCTTCCTTAAGATAGTCTCCTCTTTTAACTATAATATCAACATCCCATATCTTCTCTTCATCAATAGATATAAGACCAATTCCTTCTGGAATAAAGCTTCCAAAATCATTCCTAATTTTCTTTAGAGGTCTTTGGATACCATCGAACATATTCCCAAGCATACCCGGACCTAGCTTTAAAGATAGAGGCTTTCCTGTAGAAAATATTCCTTCTCCTCTTTTTAATCCCTCTGTTTCCTCATAAACTTGAACAGTACCCCTGTCTCCATCAATTGATATGATTTCTCCAATTAGCTTCTTGTCTCCAACTAAAACCATTTCCCTCATTTTAAATCCAGTCATGTTTTCCCCAATAATAACGGGGCCATTTATCATAGTAATATTACCTATTAGCTTATTCAAGTGCATCACCTGCTTCTTCTAAGGATTTATAAAGGGTTTTACCAATTAGATATTTATTTTCCTCTATTATAGTTTTAAAGCTATTATCCAAATTATAGGTTTCGTTCTCATCAGATATAATAAATCCACCTATTATATCTTTCTCAGTAGTTCTAAGCGTAATCTTAACTCCATTTTTTTCGTTTAAAGACATAATAGATTCTTCTAGATTACACTTATCGTTTTCTCTTACGTATATTATGACCTCTTTATCGTTTATTTTATTGAGGGTTTTTTCTATATTGCTTAATATATAGGCTTTATAGTCCTTAGAAGAGGTAAATTGTCTTCCTCTCTCTTCTAAAGAAAATATTAAATCTTCAAGAGCCTCCTGTCTTTTAGTTAAAGCCCTATCTCTACTTTCCTGTATAGCCTTGGAAACCATTTCATTTTTATGAATCTTAGCTAATTGCAGTCTCCTATTAAGCATATCTCTTTTCTTTTTCTCTAAACTATCCTTTTTTTCTTTAATAATACTATTGTTTCTTTCCTCCGTATCTTGTAATAACTTCTTGCACTTTTCTTCCTCTTCCTTAAAAACTATCTTATGAAAAAAGCTTAATTTATCTTCAAGGGTAATCATAGTTTCACCACCTAAATTTTTATGCCTATAGATTCTTTTACATGCCTCATTATAAAATTCTTATCCTTTAAACCTGTTCTATCTGGAATAGTAACAACAAGCGGAGTTTTTCCATCAGTCTTTACTTTCAGTACCTCCTCTTTAATCTTACTAAATACACTTTCTGTAAGGATGATGATTCCTATATCTTTATTTATTGCAGCTTCATTAAATTTTTCTTCTATTTCAATTTTAGATTTAACTAGAACACCATCTATTCCTGATAATCTGAGACCTACTAAGGTATCCTCATTATCACTAATTAGATAAGATTTCATTTCTATAACCTTCCTAAGATTAAAATTGAAACTATAAGTCCATATATGGCAATACCTTCAGCCAAACCTACAAATATTAAAGTTTTACCTAATATGCTTGAATCCTCAGACACAGCACCTAAAGCTGAGGAGCCTACTACTCCTACTGCATATCCTGCACCTATAGTAGCAAGACCTGTCGATAGTGCTGCTGCTATAAAGCCAAGACCTGAAGGAGATGCAGAGCTAGCTGTTTCAGCTGATACGGCTTGTGGTACTAATGTTATAATTGCACCAATTAGTAATGGTAAAAATATGAATAAATTAGCTTTTAATATTTTTTTTAATCTTTTTTTGTTTCCACCCATATCTTTATACATCATGAACATTCCAGTTCCTATAGTTAGTAAAACTATTATCGTTGTTGATATTAATATAAATTGCATATTTTGTTCCCCCTATTATTTTATTTTTACTGGCTTAAATTCTTTTCCTTCGCCTTTGTAATATCTGCTAAATAACTCATAGTATTGAAGTCTCAATCCTTGAATGAATACAATCAAACCTTCTAATCCTATGATTACTATATTACCTATTATTAGAACTATTATATTCCCAGCTGTAGTCCCTATAAGCCTTCCTATAGTTTCAAAGGCTATAAATAACCCAACGTGAGTTAATGCAAAGGCGCCCACCCTAATAAAGGACACTGTACCACTTAGCATACTTAATAGAGTTTCTATAATTGAAAATATACTTTCAATATAATATCCAGATACATCTTCTTCATGTAAAGGTTTTTTCTTAAGGATGTAATTAGTTAATGGCTCTTTGAATATCATTAAAGCTATTGATAATAGTACTATGACTAAACCTACTTCCATAGGAATAATGCTTTTTCCTAAGAATTGTCCTCCAACAAGAATTAACAGACATAAATAAAATAATAATCCTACTAGACCGTCTTTACCAAAAAGTCCTTCCTTTATGTCTTTTCTTTTAGCGCAATTTATTATTCCATAAATATAGCTTATGATTATTAAACAAATACCAACGACTACAGCTCCAGCTAGAACTGTATTTATATTTTCAAAGGGTTTTATTAATAAAGCAGGTATTAGCTCCTCAAAACCAAATACTGCACCATATAGCGTTCCAAAGACCATTGAGCTTATTCCTAGCCTTGATATGAGACCCCCAAAGGTCTTATTCCCCTTTAGCTTACTTAATAGCAGCCCAGCTAGCAATAGTACAAAACCCTGTCCTAAATCCCCAAACATGGCTCCAAATAAAATCATATATGAAATACTAAGAAAAGGGGTAGGGTCAATTTCGTTATAAGATGGAATCCCATACATCTTTACTAAAGATTCAAAGGGTTTAAAAAGCCTAAAGTTTCTTAGCTTTGTTGGTGGCGTTAAATCAGAAACCTCATTGGTTCCTTTATATATGATAAGAATGTCCTCGTATTTACTAAAAAGCTCTTCCATTTTTTTTATATCTTTTTTAGATACCCATCCTGAAAGATAAAAGAATTTTCCCGATTTAGCCATATAATCTTTAGACTCTTCTATCTTTTCTTTAAGATATACAGAGCTTACTAATTCACTAACAATTCCAGCATATTTAGCTTTTAAGCTTGATATTCTTTCTTCTACAATGACCTTTTTTTGTTGTAATTCAGCTCTTTTATGCTCTAAATATTCAGCCACCTCCATAGGCGTACCAACATATTCTTCAGAAAGCAAAATCTCTTTAAAATTAAGAGATCTTAAAATCCTATACATTTCTTCCCTTACGCTGGAAGGGTACATTACCAAATAGACTTCCCCTTCATCACTTGTTCCACTATGAAGCATGACAGCTAATATGTTTTCATAATTTCTTTTAAGCTTAATTCTGTCTTCTTTAGATAAGACCCCAAATTTAAACTCAAAATAAGAAAGATTTCTTAATTCCTCTATGGGAATTTTGACATCCTTTAAAAGCGAAAAATTACTATGAAAATTATCATGCTTAGCTAATTCTTCTTTAAGCAAATTTAGTTCTTCATAGGGTTCTTTTACTTCATCATATATACTATTAAGCTCTGAAATAATCTTGGAGAAATTAAAGTTTTCTTTCAGCTCTGGATTATTCTCAAGGGATTTAATCCCTAACATTTCCTTTAATTCTTCTCCTTTTTTGATGAACTCTTCATATCTTCTGTCCTTATGAAAAGCGCTAATATAGTTTAAGTCAATGGCTTTTTCCAAGTTCTCATCTTTCACATTAAATACAAAGCTATTTTCTTCAATTTGAGATAATGCACTTACTAAATCCATTTTTCCAGAAATAATTATATCCTTTATGGCATTATCTGCATCAATAACCCTTCCTATAATATTCATTATAGTCATCTTTTCAACAGCCACTATTCATCACTTCCTTCGATTTTCCTTACTAAATATTCTTTTATTTCATTTAAGGATAAGCCATAATTCTTAGCCTCTAATATGGAAATTATATCTCTTATTTCATATTCTAAAAGGTGAATATATGCTATAGACGAAGTAATATTAAATTTTCCTTTTTTGAAAGTATTTAAAAATTGATAATAAAGATATCTTTCTGTCCTTCTTTCCATATACAAATCCACGTCTTTTTCAGTATCAAATAAAAAGCTATATCTAGACTTTATTACTATTTCCTTAAACTTATTTTTTGAAGAATAGCATAATTCCTTGACTTTTTCATAATTAAATTCATATCCATCAGGCAACGTATAGTTTATGAGTTCTTCTGGTGAAAGATTATAGAACTCAGTTCCTCTATATATCCATTGAATATTTAAAAGATCTACATTTTTACCTAATGTATCTCCAAATAATATGCTGTCTTCCTTGTCTAGCTTTTGACTCTGGGTTTTTAATGACTTAAAATAAAGCCTGTCTAAATTCATCTCCATGTAAAACAAGATTTTCCGATGTTCCTCTTTGGCATAGGGCTTCAAAGCATCATAATAGATAGTTTCCTTTAAACCTTCAATAAACTCTTCTAAATTTCTTGCCCTAGATAATTTATCAAAGTTTAGATAAGAATAAAATTCATCTAAGAGAGTAACTTTTTTTATCTTGCTTAAATCTTCTTTTCTATCTAGCGCCCTTAGATAAAGCTTTAAATCTTCTATTTCAAATCTTAAAAGCATAGTTCTAAAAAGCTTCCTATATTCACCTGTGAAATATGGGGTGAATTTGTTATATTGGTTGATCAAATGTTGCTTTAATCGAATTTCGACCTCTTTAATATTTTCCATGTCTATTAGATTTTCTAAAACCTCTTTGTATAAAGTATTTTCCAATAGATAAGAGACTTGGTCCTTTACCTTATCTTTTTCCATAAGCTTTATATAGTCTTTTCTAGTTAATAGTCTTGACTTTAGTACTCGTACTTTTGTATTTATTGCAGCAAACCTTCTTTTACTTCCCATGCTATCCCTCTATTCTTTATCCTAATAAGCTGTGGAATAACTCATCTATTAAAGCAGTTTTTTTCTCCTTATATAGGTTTTCAATACTTTTCAGAACCTTGTCTTCTTTTTTTTGAAGCAATTCTATTTCGCTTTTACCTGCTTCAATAATTTCTTTATATTTTTTTTCCCCCTCTATTCTTCCTTCCTCTAAATACTTATTTTCTAGGTTTTGTAAGGTTTCTCTTAATTCTTTTTCTTTGCTGCTAATGATTTCATTTGTAGTTCTTTTTATCTGTGATGTCTCTTTGTCCATTTTAATTATTTTGTTAATGACATCTTCCATGATTATCACTCCCTAATTATCTAATTATACTCCTTACAAAAAAAATGTAAATTTTTATATTTCCCTTTTATGACCATTAAACCCTAGTTTAGACTCTTTTTTCCTATCTTGCTTTCAAACTTCCTTTGTCTCTTTCGAATTACTTTGATTACCTTCAATTTGCTTAACATCTAATAAAAATATACAGTCAACTAAAATAATGTGACTGTATATTTTCATTCTATCGTTTCACAACAATAAAATTGTTGTTTAGCAGCAGCCAATTCTGTGGAAAACTAAGACCTAGCTTCCAATAACTGATTCCCCTAAGTCCTAGCTCTGTAATTAAATCAAATTTAGCTTGAATGGACCTTGCATCTTCAAACCATACCTCATGCTGTCTGCCATTAGCGTCAGTATAGTTAAAATGAGGTGCTTGAGCTACATAATCATATTGAATAGGTACATTGTTAACTCGTGCTATATCGATTGCTTGCTGAGGACTTACAGCTCTTGCATATTGCCCTCCGGGGACAAAAGGCAGTGTCCAGTCATAACCATATAGATTTTGCCCTAGCATTATTTTATTTGCTGGCATCACAGATAAAGCATATTCAACTACATTCCTGACAGGTCCAATAGGTGAAACCGCCATTGGAGGACCTCCACTGTATCCCCACTCATAAGTCATTAGAACTACAAAATCTACTATTTCTCCATGGGCTCTATAATCATGTGCCTCATACCAAGCACCTACCTGTTGATCACTAGTTTTTGGTGCTAAAGCTGTTGATATTAAAAGACCTTCCCTAGAAAGCCTTTCCTTTGCTTTTCTTAAAAATCTGTTATAATCCTCTCGGTTTTCAGGAGGTAAAAATTCCATATCAAAATGAATATCCCTAAATCCTACTTCGTTTGCAGTATTAACAATATTATTTAATAAATTGTTCTGTACTTCTTCATTAGTTAATATTATCCTTCCTAATTCATCGCTAAAACGTCCTTCTTCTAGATTTGTAACTACCATCATCAAAGCAACACCATTTTCCTGTGCAATTTGAGGAAAATTATTTAGTGGAGGAGCCTGTAAGCTTCCATCTCTTTGTATTTGGTAGCTAAAAGGTGCTAAATAAGTTAGATTTGGTGCTGTTTCTCTAGCTGCACGCTCTAATGCAGGACTTACTGTTCCTCCAATTGGCTCTACATAGGCATTTACCTCTGCTCTTCTTCTTATTGGTGGTGGAATATAAAGCCTCAATCCAACTGGTAGAGGTTGAGCTACTGAAATATTATTTACTCTTGCAAGTGTCTGATATGTTATGCCATATCTCCTTGCTATGCTATACAAACTATCCCCAGGCTGAACCCAGTAAAAGCTCCCTACAATAGGGATAACTAAAGCCTGCCCTACTACTAGCTGATTGGGATTGTTTAATTCATTAGAAATGATAATCTCTTGTGCTGTTGTACTATATGCTTGTGCTATGCCAAATATTGTTTGTCCTGCTTGTACTACATGTATCTGCATGTTCTATACTCCCTTCGTACTGAAGTGTTTGTAATATTATATGTTTTCATTGTTTTAATGTTGATTATCCTTAAAGTAAAACTTTACTATTCATTATAAAATAAGCATTTACTTTTATAGCAAAATAATATATACTTAGTATTAGTACCTGATACTAATAATTAGTAGTTATAAGGTTTATTATTATATTATTAAGGAGTGAGTGTTAGTATGAATCTAGATCAGCTTTTTAAAGTTCAACAGATTATGGAGAATAATATAAAGAAGCTTTCACAAATAGACGAGGATGCCTTAGGTAAGGATAATGTATTTGATTTAAGATTTTTAGCCCTTCAGGTAAAAGTAGGTGAGTTAGCTAATCTTACAAAGTGCTACAAGTATTCTAAAACAAAGGAAGACATATCAAAGGATAAACTAATGATAAGATATATTGATGCAATGAAATATCTGCTATCAATAGGAAATGAAAATAACTTTAGCATTATTAGTATTGATAGCATAAATTCTGTAGCTAAAAAGGAAAGTATAATAAAGGCTTTTGGAGAAATTTTTGATGATATTACTCACTTAAAGTACAATATACAACATAATAACTTTATTGATGGAGTGTCAAGATATATTAAGCTTTTTGGAGAATTTATTAACTTAGGTGATAATTTAGGATTTACTTTTGAAGAGGTCTATAGCTATTATATTGAGATGTCCCCCTGTACAACAAAAAACCTTGAATAGAATTTCAATCTATTCAAGGTTTTTATAAAAGCTTAAGTCTTACTTTAAATATTTACATGTACAACTATCTCTGAGATTTATCGTATGGAATACCCTCTGCCTTTGGTGCTCTTGATTTCTTTGAGGTAAATGCAAGTACAACCATAGTAGCTAAATATGGCATCATCTTATAGTATGTCTGATTGATTCCTAGGTTGTTTAAAAATGGTATCAGAGCTACAGAATATGCTAGAGTTCTAAGAAATGCAAAGAACAAAGCAGCAAAAAGAATCTTCATAGGCTTCCATTGACCAAAAATCATTACAGCCAATGCTAGGAATCCAAATCCTGCAACTCCTGTATGACCATTTACATTGCCATCCATAACTCCAACTGAGTAGAAAAACCCACCGATTCCACCTAAAACACCTGATATGCAAGTACCTGCATATCTCATTTTTTGAACATTTATACCTACAGAATCAGCAGCATGAGGGTGCTCACCGCACGCTCTAAGCCGCAAACCAAATCTAGTTTTATAAAATACAATTACTGATATTATTAGAAATACAATGCTAATCAAAACCGTCAAATACGTTCTCTGGAAAAACATCTGCCCTATTATAGGAATCTTTCCTAAAACAGGTATTTCTCGAATATAAAAGTTCATATTTGTGGTAATTCCATCACTCATAAAGAACATTTTTGAAAAAAGTAATATTGCTGCTGGTATAAGCATATTAAGTGAAGTTCCTGTAATAACCTGATCTGCTTTCATAGTAACTGCTGCAAAGGACAAGAGCAATGAGTATATTATACCTGCAACTGCAGCTACTAGCATTCCCAAAAGTAAAACAGTTTGAGGATCCATGCCTAGACCTTGGACAAAGTAAACAAACAATGCTCCAAAGAAAGCTCCAAATAGCATTATCCCTTCAAGTGCAATGTTTACTACACCACCTATTTCACTAAACATACCGCCCAAAGCTACAAGAAGTAATGGCATTGCTACAGGAAGCATATTTTGAATTAAATAATATATTGTATTCATTATTCTGCCTCCCTTGAATTATTATTAGAAGCTTGATTTAAATCAGATTGTGTTTGTTCTCTCCCTACAATTGTATCGTCATCATTTTTCTTTTTCAGACGTTTCTTAAAGAAGTTAGCTACTGCCACATTCATTATCATTGCAAAGGCTGAGAAATAAATAATAATAGCTACAACAACGTCTATTATTTCAGGCTTATATCCTACAAGACTTGCTAGAGTACCTCCACGCTGTATATGAGAAATAAACACTGCTGAAAGAATCGTACCTATTGGATGTGAATTTCCTAAAAGAGCAACAGCTATACCATTAAAGCCATTAGGAGCAATAATATTTATAGGCTCATACGTCATACTGCTGCCTGCTATAGCAGATGGGGCAAGTATTGCAAATGCTCCTCCAAGTCCTGCAAGACCTCCTGCAATTGCCATTGTAATAATTATATTTCTCTTGCCTTTCATGCCTGCATATTCACTAGCATGTTTATTGAAGCCTGTCGCCTTTAATTCATAACCAAATGTGGTTTTCTGAAGCACAATATAAAGAATGATTGCAATAATTATTGCTAAAACGATTCCTAAATTCACATTGGAGCCTGGAATCCCAAGAGACGGAATCTGCACATCAGCTGGTAAGTAATTAGTTCTTGTTTTGTTAGATACATACATAACAGAACTTCCCTGGATTATCATATCCACCAGATACATGCCGATATAGTTGAACATTATTGATGTGATTACTTCATTTACATTAAGAAGGGCTTTGAAAATTCCGGGTATAAATCCCCAAAGCATGCCTCCAACCATTCCAGCTAAAACAGCAACTGCCCAATGTATATTGCTTGGCAAATCCCACATAAAGCCTACATAAAGGGCAAAAAACATTCCCATTGTATATTGTCCTGATGCCCCTATATTAAATAGTCCCATTTTAAATGCAAATCCGACAGCTAGACCTGTCATAAGTATTGGTGTTGCAAAATAGAATACATCACCTATTCGTCTAAAGCCTCCAAAAACTACATTTTGAAATCCAGCTAAAGCATTCCCTGGTTTTGCAACAAGCATTACTAGAAAACCGAAAATAAGACCAAGGAAAATAGCCATTAAGGCAGCTGAAAACGACGAAAATCCAATGACATTTTTAATACTCTTAAAATCATATTTATTTTTTTTATTTGCACTATTTTTGTCCTGCATCATTAATCTCCTTTACGGTATCACGTTTTGCTCCTGACATGTAAAGTCCAAGCTCCTGTACAGTTGTTGTCTTTGGATCAAGCTCTCCAACAATTTCCCCTTCGTATATAACTAAAATACGATCACTTACATCCATTACTTCATCTAGCTCTAATGATACAAGGAATACTGCTTTACCTGCATCACGTCTAGCTACAAGCTGCTTGTGTACATACTCTATAGCTCCTACATCCAGGCCTCTTGTAGGCTGCACTGCTACCAGAAGCTCATGCTCTTTGTCAATTTCCCTTGCTATAATAGCCTTCTGCTGATTACCACCAGACATACTTCTAGCTTTAGTCACTGGTCCTTGACCACTTCTGATATCAAACTTATCAATAAGCTTTTCAGAATATTTCCTAACTGCATCAAATTTAATGAATCCACCTTTTTGGAATTCAGGCTGCCAATATCTTTGAAGTACTAGGTTCTCTTCAAGCTTGTAGTCCAGCACAAGACCATGCTTATGCCTATCCTCTGGAATATGACTCATACCAGCTATAGAACGCTGTCTAATAGACTCTTTAGTTATATCCTTGCCGCACAGAGTAATATTTCCTGAGCTAGGCCTATCTAGTCCTGTCAGTGCATTTACAAATTCAGTCTGGCCATTTCCATCAATTCCTGCAAGGCATACTATCTCTCCTGCTCTAACGTCAAAGGATACATTTTTCACTGCATTACTATTTTTATGAATTTTAGACGCTACAGTAAGGTTCTTAACAGAAAGAACTACATCTCCAACTTTAGTTTCTTTTTTAGCTACACTGAAGTTTATGTCTCGACCAACCATCATTCTAGAAAGTTCTTCCTTGGTAGTATCCTTGACATCAACAGTTCCAATATATTTACCCTTTCTAAGAACTGTACATCTGTCTGCAACCTCCATAATTTCATTAAGCTTATGTGTAATGAAGAGAATAGATTTTCCTTCTTTTGCAAATCCCTTCATAATCTGTAGAAGCTCTTTTATCTCCTGCGGAGTTAAAACAGCTGTAGGCTCATCAAAAATCAAAATCTCGTTATCTTTGTATAGCATTTTAAGAATTTCAACTCTTTGCTGCATTCCTACTGTAATATCCTCGATTAGTGCATCTGGATCTACTTTTAATCCATATCTTTCACTAAGCTCTATAACCTTTTCTCTAGCTATCTTCTTTTCGAGAAACCCCATTCTATTAGGCTCAACACCTAGGATGATGTTCTCAAGTACAGTAAAAATCTCTACTAGCTTAAAGTGCTGATGGACCATTCCAATTCCTAATTCATTAGCATCGTTAGGATTGTTGATCTTAACTGCTTCTCCGTTTTTCCTTATCTCTCCAACTTCTGGTTGATAAAGCCCAAAAAGTACACTCATAAGTGTGGATTTCCCTGCACCGTTTTCTCCTAAAAGAGCGTGGATTTCTCCTTTTTTCAGTTTTAAGGTAATATTGTCGTTTGCAATAATACCTGGGAATTTTTTTGTAATATTAAGCATTTCAATAATATACTTTTCCACGTCGACCTCTTCTTTTCTATTATTTTTTTACTTTTATATTAACATATTTTATAACCATATTTCAAAACAATTTTATATAGAAAATGGAGGAAAACTAAAGCCTTCCTCCACTAATTGAATCTTACTTGCATACGGCCTAGCCTAACATGGCAGGTAAAATTTGTTATGTTTCTATTATCTAGTTGTAACTACAACCTTTACAAGATTAAGTTGTGTAGTAAGCTCTTGTGCAGTAGCATTTCCTGATGGATCTGCAACTGTGATTTCACGGATAGGAGTAACACTTCCGTTTTCTAATTTTTCAAATAAAGCATCATATGCTTCTTTGTTAAAAGACTCAAATCTATCAAATGCATCAGCTTTATCATCGCCTATTACAGCAGTTGGTAGACCAACACCATCGTTAGCAGCGTTAAAGTATGTTGTTTTGCCTGCAAATGTATCCCAGCTATTAGTTTTGTAAATAGATTCTAGAACGCTTATTACTGAAGCTGCAAGACCTTTTGTTGCTGATGTAATAACTGTTTCGCTATCATATCTTTGGTCAACGTCAACACCTATAACTTTTGCTCCATCTTCATTAGCTGCTGACATAACAGATTTACCAACAGCCCCACCACATGCGAATATTACTTCTGTACCTTCTTGATACATTGTTTTTGCAGTTGCTTTGTTTGTATCGTTTTCCTCGAAGTTACCAGTGTAATGGTATGTTGCTTTTATAGCCCCGTCAGCAAGTCCTAGCTCTTTAGCAGCATCCTCAGCTCCCTGAAGATATCCATAACCAAATGCCTGTACAGCTGGAACAGCCATACCACCCATAAATCCAAGGTTAGTCATTCCATCCATAACTGCAGCATAACCTGCTAAGTAGCCTGATTGTTCCTCTGAATATAGGATACTTGCAACATTTTCCTTAGTTGTGAAGTCTGAATAATCTGCTGTATGAGGTGAACCGTCAAGTAGTATGAATTTCACCTCTGGATATTTTGTTTGAGCCTCATAAATTGGGACTTCAAATAAGAATCCAGGTGTTACAACTACTTTTGCTCCACCTTGCACTGCAAGGTCAATAGCTGCTAGATAACCAGCATCAGAAGCCTCTTCTGGTTTTATGTATTGATGCGAAATTTTGTTTGCTTTTGCAAAAGCAACTACACCTTCCCAAGCTCCTTGGTTAAATGATTTGTCATCAATATTACCTTTGTCGGTAATAAGAGCAATTTCAGAGCCTGTGTTCTGACTACATCCAGCTAAACTCATAATAACTAATATGAGCGCCAAAGAAATTGTTAATATTTTTTTCATTTTATGACCCCCTATTTAATTCATTTTACTTGTGCCTCGATTAAATTATAACCTTTCTAGTCCAAAAATACAACTACTATTTTATATGTTTTCTACTTGCTTCCTCAGCTTACAATTTAACCCACGAACTTATAAGTGTCACAGTCCTTCACAATTTCATATCATATATTGAGAATAAGAAAGGAGGTAGTATATATAATGTATCCTTATTATAATTATCCTTATTATCCTGATAACTATAATCAAGAAGCTTATACTCCAGATTATACGCAAACTGATATGTACTTCCCATATATGCAATATCCATTTTCTCCTCCAAGTATAAGCGTTCTTCAGCCTATATTAAGCAATAGACCTGAAGAAATCAGAATCGCAGTATTTAAGGAGCTTACCGGATATCCAAACTATGGTAACCCAAGTCGTAATGCGGATATACTTTACACTGGAAATACAGGTCGATGGACTTTCACAATACCACCTCAAATATTTGTGATGGGAAATTTCAGAGCACAACTAGTAATACGTGCTGTATTAGATGATCATTCTGCTGTACCTGTACGTCAATATTCTGCAACTATATCAATAAATGGCTCTACTGTTCATAGGGGACATGTGCCTCTTGAGCACGGACGTCCTGCAGGACAGATGTTCACTAACTGGAGTGAATTAGCCTTTAATATTCCTAGGCTGCAAAGAAGCAACACTGTTCAAATCGTAAATACTTCAAATACAGGTGAAAGTGACTGGATCGGACTAGACTGGATGGAAATAAGATTAATACCCAGATAGTTAATGCATAAAAAGCCTTGATTAGACATATGTCTAATCAAGGCTTTTTAAATAGTCTAATAAATCTGATTTTTGAACCCTATTTACTCCGCTATGTTCAATATCAAAGGAAGAATCTATTTTTTCACCATATTCCCTCTCCATTATTTCAATAATTCGTGATTTGCAAAAATCTCCTTGACACCATCCCATAGTAGCTCTAGTCCTCCTCTTTACACCATCAACTGTCTTAACTCTTATTCCTCTATGTAAAGCATCAACTATTTCCTGTTCTGATATTTGTTCACATCTACATACTATCCTTTCTCTAAAGCCTAATGGAAGTTCTGTTAAGGGTTTAATTTCCTTTAATGGTCTTAAAGACTTTTTAGTTATTATTGGTTTTCTATATGGATCAAATTCATTATTCCTCTCTAGCTTTAAACCTGATTTTTTTAGAATCTTAATAACCATATCTGCAATAGCTGGTGATGATGTAAGCCCCGGAGATTGTATACCTGCAACATTTATGAATCCCTTAACTCTTGTTTCTTCAATAATAAAGTCGTCAGTTGAACTCCTAGCTCTAATTCCAGTAAAGCTCCTTATAAATTGCCTAGGATCTATTTTACTATACAATGCTTTAGTCTGCTTATAAATGTTAGCTATCCTATCGATATGAGTCGAGGTATCTTCTCTGTCAGTATCGTCGTTTGCATCTGGTCCTATTAGAAGATTTCCATAATATGTAGATGCAAGAAGTATTCCCTTCCCAAGCTTAGTCGGTAATTGGAATATTACAGTATTAATGGGCTCACCAGTTCCCCTTGTAAATAAAATGTATTCCCCGCTTCTAGGGAAAATTTCAAATTTATCTACTTCTACCATTCTTGAGATATTATCAGAATACACTCCAGCAGCATTTATAATATATTTGCTATAGTATTCCCCCTTATTTGTTTTCACCTTAAATCCGCTTTCTATTTGTTCAATATCTACAACTTCATTTTCTAATTCTAGAATAACACCATTTTTTATCGCATTTTCAGCCATAGCTATGGCCATTTCGTATGGAGAGCAAATACCCGCTCCTTTACAGTATAGCGCCCATTTAACATTATGGGATAATATGGGTTCAATTCTTCTGATTTCTTCAGCTCCTATTATACTTAAATCCGTAAGACCATTCTTGATTCCATTCTCCATAAGCTTTTCCAATGGCTCTTTATCATCCTCTGTGGTAATCACTAGAGACCCTGTCTCTCTAAATCCAAAGTTTAGCTCTTCATTTAATCTACTGAATTGCATCCTTCCTCTATAACATAGCTGCCCTTTCAAGGTTGAATTTTTTTCTGCATATCCTCCATGAATAATGGCGCTATTTGCTTTGGTAGCACCCATTGATACATCTATTCCTTTCTCCAATATTAACACCTTAGTATTGTACTTTGATAGCTCTCGTGCTACACTAGTGCCTATGATACCTGCTCCGATTATTATTACATCATTCAATTATTATTCCCCCCTTTTACCTACTGATTTTATATTTGCAGAATAAGAGTAGCTTTATGAGTCAAAATGGTTAGTAGTATTTTCTATAATATATGTTCTTTAACAGTGAAATAGTAAACTACTTTATAGAAGAATGGTGTACCTAGTCGAACCCATTCCATCTATCAACTGCATTCCATATTTAATATTATCATACTTTCACAGTTGCTTTTCATATAGTACAATAATTATAGATATTTTAGATATCAAAAATAACATAGCTATGTAATAATAATTGGGAGTGATACTTAATGAAAATTGAATATATTTATCATAGTGGTTTTTGTATTGAAACTGATAATTATTTTCTAGTTTTTGATTACTACAAAGGTGACATAAATTTAAGCAATAAAAAAACCATTGCCTTCTCAAGCCACGGACATGCTGACCACTTCAATCCAGCTATTTTTCAATGGTCTAAAACACAGCCAGATATCTCATACGTATTAAGTAGTGATATTAAAATAGAGCCTTCAATCAATACTTATATGATGGAGCCCTATGAATTACTAAATCTATTTGATATAACTATTAAGTCCTTTGGTTCTACGGATTTAGGTCTATCTTTTTTAGTAAAGGTTGATGGTAAGACTATTTTCTTTGCAGGTGATTTGAACTGGTGGTATTGGGATGATGATAGTGAAGCTGAAAAGCAGCTTATGGAGAAGGCTTTTAAAGAGGAAATTGGTAAAATCAAAAGTGATGATATTGATATAGCATTTTTCCCAGTTGATTCTCGTCTAAAAGAGAACTTTTACATTGGAGGCGAATATTTCATTCAGGAATTAAGGCCAAAGCTTTTTATTCCTATGCACTTTGGAGACGACTTTAAAACTACAACATATTTTAAACAAAAAGTAAATTGCTCTGCTTCTAAAATTATAGAAATATATAAAAGAAATCAAATAATCGATTTGTAAAAGCTTCTTAAATAATATGAGTCATCATTATTTTTTATTTTCAAGGACAATGACCAATGAGAAGAAGCTAAGGTTCTGTATAGGATTTCTTAGCATTATAGAAGCCTTGATTAGATTTTATCCTAATCAAGGCTTTTGTTTTTATATCAAGTATAATAGATACAAGGAAAGTTATGCTCATAGTGAATAGTAATGAGGTATTATGTCCTGATACGTTCCATCCTTCAATAAAAAACCTTCTGGGATAATCCCAAGCTTAACAAAACCAAGCTTTTCATAAAGACGAAGCGCTCCATAATTTGTGCTTACAACAGCATTAAACTGTAGTATTCTGAATCCAAGCTCCTTTGCTTTCTGTAAACAATGAGACACTAATTTCTCTCCGATATGTAAACCTCTCCGATTTTGTTTAACCGCATAACTTGCATTTGATATATGTCCACACCTGCCAATATTATTTGGATGTAAAATGTACAGCCCAAGAATTTCATCGCTGTCAACATCCACAGCAACGCCTGTAAAAGATTGACATGAGAAAAAATCCAATGCGCTGTTAACATTAAGAATCTCCGTTTGCGGAAAGGCTATGCCTTCTTCTACAATATCGTTCCAAATACAAATCATTTGTTCAATATCATTTTTATTAAATTCCCTTATAATAGTGTTCATCGTTGATCCTCCTAAAAGACTAGATAATGTTCATACTATTATAGCATAAAAATCCGGTCAAAAAATATACAAAAAAGGACTGTTACCCAATGAATGAATAAAATTCATTGGGCAACAGCCTATTATGGCGGAAGTAATTTGTTTATTACTGTTCGAATAAATGTATATTTTAAACTGTAACTTATATATCTATCAAACAATAAAACTTATAACAAAGGATGCTAAAATATATACTCCACCGACAAGTAATATATTTATTCCTATAAATCTAGTGTTATATTTTGAATTCTTATGTTTCTTATCTTTCTTATATTCCTTATAATCATTGAATGATTTGAAGTAATTCCCATCACCCTTATCTTTTGAAAAGATTCTTCTAGTTAAATATCCAATGCTGCTAAGTATCTCAGTTGCACCAGTTACAACGATTAATCCAGGAAAAAAATACAATATACCCACAAAGAAGAATACATCAGATATATACATCAATCTCATATCTAAACCATAAATGAAATACATTAATAGTACCACTATAATAATAGATATAGCTATTGCGAATAAAAGCCCCTTTACATCCATCAATCTTCTAACTCTTCTCTGTATTTTTCCATTTCTTCTGAATTAGCAAGAACAAAATGTCCCTTTTTTATCTCCTGCAAAACTGGTTCTTCTTTAGAATAATCATGAGCAGATTTTGCATCATAAACTATTCTTCTTCTGTATTTTTCATAATGTGGATCAGGTAATGGAACCGCAGAAAGCAACGATTTCGTATAAGGGTGTAATGGGTTTTTAAATAATTCATCAGATGATGCAAGCTCAACCATTTTGCCGTAATACATAACCCCAATTCTATCACTAATATACTTAACTACAGATAAATCATGGGCGATAAACAGTACTGTTATCCCTAGTTTATTACGCAGGTCATTTAAAAGATTGATAATTTGAGCCTGTATTGACACATCTAGGGCACTTATTGGTTCATCTGCTATCAAGAAATGAGGATTAATAACTAAAGCTCTTGCAATACCTATTCTTTGACGTTGTCCGCCACTGAATTCATGGGGATATCTATTTGCATGTTCAGGTACCAACCCAACAATTTCTAAAACCTCATTAACTTTTTCAATGATTACTGAATTTTTCTTTATACCAGAAATTCTTAAGCCCTCAGCAATGATTTCCTTTACAGTCATCCTTGGATCAAGAGATGCAATAGGATCTTGGAAAATCATCTGCATCTTCTTCATCAACTCATAATTGCGCTTTTGATTGCCAAGATTTTTTCTTTTTATCTCTTTTTTGTTGAAGTCAATAATTTGTTTTGCTTCAAGCTTCTTTGCAGTATCATTTTGAGTTTTGAGGATTTTTTTTGCATTGCGTATAGCTTCAATATTTGAATCAATACCCTCCGCTATAGTGGCACCCATAAATTCAATTGTTCCATCTGTTGGCTCATTCAGCCTTATTAAAGTTCTGCCCATAGTTGTCTTTCCACAGCCAGATTCACCAACCAAACCAAAAACTTCACCTTTATAAATATCGAAGCTTACACCGTCAACAGCCTTAACTACTAGCTTTTGTTTGCCATAACCAGATTTGAAGTGTTTTTTTACATTCTTAACGCTAAGTACAGGTATAGACTTATCGTTTTTTATTTTATTGTTATTATTACTATACAAGCTGTTTTCCATCTTCAACTAACTCCTTTTTCATTTCTTCAGTCATTTCCTTCATTCTATCTATTCTTTCCTGAAGTATAGCTGGCATTTCAACAGTTGGGGCATTCTTATGCAAAAGCCAAGAAGCAGCATAGTGCGTATCCGATATTTTGAACATAGGTGGCTGCTCTTCAAAATCTATTTTCATGGCATAGTTACTTCTAAGAGCAAATGCATCCCCCTTAGGAGGGAACCTCATATCTGGCGGTGTTCCAGGTATAGTCAATAGCTTGTCCTTAGAAGTTAAATCTGGCATTGAGCCAAGTAGTGCCCATGTATATGGATGTTTTGGACCGTAGAATACCTCTTCAGCAGTGCCAATCTCCTGTATCTTACCAGCATACATAACAGCTATTCTATCAGCAATATTAGCAACAACACCTAAATCATGGGTTATAAACATAACACTCAAACTACGTTCTCTTTTTAACTTCTTAATAAGCTCTAATATCTGTGATTGGATTGTAACATCTAAAGCTGTTGTTGGCTCATCGCATATCAGTATATCCGGGTTAGCCGTTAACACTATGGCAATAACTATACGCTGGCGCATACCTCCAGAAAACTGGAATGGATACTGTTTAAACCTTTTTTCAGGCTCTGGAATACCAACCTCTCGCATAACTTGTATTGCCTTTTCTTTAGCTTCTTGTTTAGTAACTTTTTTAATACGTCTAAGCTCTTCCTTTTTCTTAGATATTTTTTCTTTAACTGACTTTTCATCTAGGTTCTCACTATTTAAGCGAATATTTTTTATTTCTTCTAAATATTTAGCTTTTTGCTCTTCGTATTCTTTCATAACTACTTTAGTGGCTTCTTTCTTAGCTTCAATCATATTTTTCTTAGCTGCTGGCAGCTGCTTTTTTAGCTCACTAATCTGTGCTTTCATATCCTTATAAGGTAATTTATCCTTTTTGTTCTGACTAATCTTTTCTTTCAAAATCCTTATATCTCGCTTTATTACCATATAAGCTATTCTTTCTTTGTTGTATAACTTCTCTATTTTGTTTTTAAGGTGATTTCCATTTAGTAGCAAAGCCTCAGTAATTTGTTTACCAATTCTCATTATAGGGTTCAAGCTGGACATAGGATCCTGGTAAATCATTCCTATTTTACTACCACGTATTTTATGGTACTGATCTTCTGTTATCTTTAAAAGATCCTCGCCTTCATAGATGATTTTCCCATTTTCAATTATACTATTTCCCGCTAGTATTCCCATAATCGCTCTAGCAGTAACTGACTTGCCTGAGCCAGATTCTCCAACTATTGCTAATGTTTCACCTTCGTATAAATCAAAACTAATATCTCTTACTGCTTTAACATTTCCAGTAACTGTTCTAAATGAAATAGATAAGTCTTCCACTATTAATTTTTTATTCATTAGTCTTCAACCCCTCTCAGTGATGGGTTAAATGCATCTCTTAATGCATTTCCAAATAAATTAAATGTAATCATAAGTATTGAAACTATTAAAGCAGGGAATATAGTCAAATATGGCTGAGTAACTAAAAAGTTCCTTGCATCAGATAACAATACACCTATTGATACACCAGAGAAAGACAATCCAAAGATGTTAAATGACTGCCCATGTCCAATACCATATCCTAAGAATGATAAAGATGCCTCTGTAAATATAACTCCAGGTATTGAAAGTATGCTTGATGTAATAATTGTACCAATACCATTAGGTAAAATGTGTCTAAATATCAAACGTGCATCTTTAGCACCCATTGTCCTAGATGCAAGAACATATTCTTGTCCTTTATACCTATAAAACTGCATTCTAGTTGTAGAAGAAGGCCCTATCCAACCAGATATCACCAGTGTTAGTACTAAAGTTTTAAATCCTGGATTATATAAAGCAACCAGTATTGATAAAACAACTAACCATGGCGTATTACCTATAAGCTCTGAAAAACGCTGCATTATCATATCAACTTTGCCGCCATAGTACCCAGAAATAGCACCATATACAATACCAATACTCACATTTATTAATGTTACAAGCAGACCTATATACAATGAAGTTCTAAGTGCTACCCAAACTAAAGAAAATGAATCTCTGCCTGCTTGAGATGTTCCAAATAAAAAGTATGGTAATTTATCATATCCTAAATATGCGGCATAATCAAGGTAGACCTCATATGAAGAGTAGCTTTCTCCATTTACTACAACAGTATCATTTTTTCTTACAACTTCACGAATTGGAAATCCCTCACTAAAAAACCATCCATCAGGATTGTCAGGGTTAGGAATCTTTTCTACCTTGTCTCCCCACGCTTCTATCAATTTGTCATATTCAACTGAAGAAAAAGCTAGTTCATGGGTCAAATCAAATGCGGCTATGTACCTATTGTATCTAAAGGATGCAATAATCATTTCAGCATTTTGCCTATAATATGCGCCTTTACCATCAGCTATTTTATAGATAGATAGTTTATATCCTTCATCTACTGAAATAGGTTCTTGGCTGCTATCATCAAATAAAGATATGCTAGTAATAGAAGCGAAAGACCCTTTATTATCTGAGCTATAACGTATACGTAGTTTAGATACAACATCCATAGTCAAGTCTTCATACAAATCAAACACCATAACTTTGTGCTTACCGACCTCAGTTATAGTATCAATGACTTTATAATCGCCACCAAAATCTGTTTGTAAAAGAACCTCTATTTTCCCATTAGAACTATTATCTAACTCAAACACATCTAATTCAATATAAGCATTATTAGCTATAGATAAATTATAAAAATCATTGGATTCAACAGTAACTGATGTTGAGTCATAATCTAATCTTAGTGCTGACTGACCACCTGTTACGTTTGGCGATTTATCTATACTTTCTACACGCGTATTTGTAAGAGTTTTAATATCTACGGCTTTTTCATTATAACCTAAAGGTAAATACAATCCTGTTTCTTCGTCTATTTTTGATAAATCTACAGGCTTATCCTTTATGGGCACAGTACCGTCTGCAATGCCAAATTTCTCTAATATTGGAACCCTTGGAGGTAAGAAAGAAAGTTTTTCATTAAGCTTAACATACTCTTTGCCTGATAATCCAGGCATAATAATTGAACATATAATTAAGGCTAATAATATTGTTGATGCAATTAAGTTTGTTTTGTTTTTTCTGAATCTCATCCAAACGTCTTGCAAGTAGCCTATTGACTTGCCTTGAATTATCTGGTCGTATATTTTTTCATCCTGTTGAACAAACTCGAATTGTTCCTCGGAGATATCTCTGTTTATAATGTCTTGTTCGCTATACATTAATTTCTACCTCCCATTCGAATTCTTGGGTCAATTAATCCATATGTTAAATCAATTAATAAAATTGCAAAGAGTGTAATAGCAGTATAAAAAGCCGTTGAACACAACAAAAGATTATAATCAAATGCATTTGGGGTAAGTGCTCTTATATATACTTGTCCAGTACCTGGTATAGAATAAATTATCTCCATTATAACTGAGCCTGATAGTATATCAACGAAGGAATATATTATACTTGGTACTAGTGGAACCATTGAATTTCTTAGACCATGTTTTATTATAGCCTGTTTTCTTGTTAGCCCCTTAGTTCTAGCTAGTAACAGAAATTCAGATGTCAACACCTCAGTAAGCTCAGCTCTAGTCAGCCTCGTTAATCCTGCAACAGGAGCAAATATTAAGGCTAATACCGGTATGACAAGTCCTCGGAGTCTTAATGCTAAATCAGCATCTCTTGAAGGAAAGATTGTTGGTACCCACCCTAATTTATATCCTAATATCATTAAAAGCATAATGATAATAACAAAGCCAGGTATAGATCTCATTACCATTACAGCGATGGAAATGAAATTATCAACAGGTTTGTTTTTTCTTAATGCAGCAACAATACCTAAAGTTATCCCTATAGGAATATATATAAATAAAGCTATAAGATTCAGAGTCATAGTTGTAGGTATACGATCTTTTATTATATCAAAAACTGGTCTACCTACTTCTACTCTTGTAGAAAGTCCCCAATCCCACCTTGTTACAATATTTTTTACCCATGAAATATACTGTCTAGCTATTGGAACTGGTTCAAAAGCTCTTATAAATTCTCCTTTATCTTCATAATAAGAACTTCTGATTCTTGAGCCTGTTGCAATTACATGTCTAATCTTTGCCATTTCTTCGGGGTCATCAATTAACCTAAATTCCATATATCCATCGGAAACCTGCTTGTTAAAGTATACACTCCTCTCATTTTCAGTAGTAGGTGGATAAGCAGGTGCCATCTTTAACAAGGTAAAATTTACTGTTAAAATCATAACCAGCATTATAAAAATCCAAATTATTCTTATTGATATATATCTAGACATTTACCTGCCTCATTTCATATTTTGATTTGTCTGCAAAAAACCAAATTCACATAATTTTGATATTATATATATCTCTATTTATATGCACATAAAAATTAAGTGAAACTTGAGTAGAAAGAATAGAACAATTAATTGTTCTATCCTTTCTACATAAAAATTAAATCAAATTATATTGTTATTCTGCTTACTAATTAGCAGGTGCCTCTTTAGGTGCCTCTTTACCATCAACAACTTCTATTTCACCATTTAATGCTGAAACAATAGCATCAAAGGACCAAATCTCTTTAACTGGATTACCATCATCATCAGTATATAAAACAGTGATTTCTGGTACAGCAGTATCAATACCCCAGTTTAGTGTAAATCCACCTCTGTTGTCTTCACAGAAGGTATCAAGGAATGATGCTGCATCTAATGTTGAACCAGAGATTCCACCTACTGAAGTATCAAACTCACCAATCATCATATAATCATAATAGATTCCTGGGAAATCTTTTGGTGAAGTTTCTACAGTAACTTTGATATTATGCTTTTCACTGTTGAAGGCTGCTTCCATAGCATCTTTAATGTAAGAAGCCATCATCTGTTGAGCTTCACTTCCAGTAAAGTAATTAAAATCAAATTTAATCTCATCACCACTCTTATAAACACCTTCACCAACTAAAGTATCAAGTGCTTTGTCAAAATAAGCTTTCGCAGCATCTAGGTTATAACCATTAGTTGAAGGTGAAAGATCTGTACCTACTGACATACCTTGTGGAGTGTGTCTATAAGGTATACCTTCCTCAGCATCTACTACATAAGCATCTGAAAATAGATACATCTGTGTTTGGGAAGTTTTCATAACTTCTTCAGCAAGTTTCTTTCTGTCTATTGCATGGAAGATACCCATCTTGAAATCTGTGTTTGCTAAAATTGGCTCTGGAACCCATTCTCCATCTGGGAATTTAGCAAGCTGTGCTTCTCTTGTACCTAAACCATTAATCATCATCCTGAAAGTTGTAGTACCAGGAATACGCTTTAGTCCAGGATGATTTTTGTATTCTTCATAATGTGCTGCAGGTAATGCAACGGCATCAAGTTTACCAGCTAAGAATTCTTGGAAACGCATCTCTGCTTCCTTTATGATAGTTATAACTCTTCCTGTGTAGAAATATTTATCAGCATCATGAAATAGTTCATTTTTCTTCAATCTTATAATTTTATCACTCTCATAATATTCAACATAGAAAGGACCATGATATGCTATTGTTTTTTCATCAATACCATATTTAGTTCCTAAAGCTTCATATAATTCAAGGTTAATTGGAGTCGTTACAAAGCTACTTAAGAAGTACTTAACATTCCATTCTGATTGCTCGTCAACAAACTCAAATTGTATAGTACTGTCATCGATTAACTTAATACCTACATCATCCCACTCTTTTGTTCCGTCTACAAACTCTTGAGCGTTAATGACTTTAGATGAACTTGTACAGAAGTCTCCACCACCACTTACAGCTCTAAACCATTTTTCTGTCAAAGCAAGTTTATAAGTCTCATAAAAATCAGTAGCATCAATCTTTGTCTTAGTTATCATTGATGTATCAGTCTTTGGGTTAAACTGCCACTGAAGACCATCTCTAATTTTTATTTGCCATTTTTTCGAAACTGTTTTACCAGTTGGCAATTCACGCCCCTCTACAGGAGTTGGATTATCAGCAGCCATAGATGGATTAAGCTCATATCCAGTCTTATCGGCATTAAAATCAAAAGCATACAAGGAATCTTGATAAAGTATCATAGCATCGGATGTTGTACTATCATCATACTTCCAGTGATTCCATTGTGTAGGGTTATCTGCAAAAGCTGTTCTATACGTGTATTCGCCAGCTTTACCATTTTTCCCATCTTCCATCAATACCTTGCTATCATCAGCAGACATAGTTGAAATCCCTTGGCCAAACTCCATAATTGGTACATACTTGTCGCTTGCAAGCTGCATTCTACTAGAATAAAGAGCAAAACTAGCATTTGCAAATAGTGGAACGCCAGCATACTGGTTATGTAATAGATAGTCTTCAGCAGCTGCCATGAAAGTATGTTTTGTATCACTTGAAGCAAACTTAAAGTTATAGGTACCATTTGCATAAGCAGCTTCAATACCTTTAACTGTTACAACTCTGGTAACTGATACATCAGTACCTTTTATAGTGTAAGTTAAACTATAATCACCTGGCTCAAGTGTATTAACTTCACCTTTAACCTCAATGTCAGATGTTATATCTTTGCCATCCTTGTCCTTTGCTGATACGCCTTGAAGAGGATCAAATTCTGATGCTTCTTCTATAATAATGTTATCAGCACCTACAATTGAAGCTCCTTCCTTAAATGTTTCTTTGGTTTCAGTAGGTTTACATGCTGTAAATAAGCCAATGCACATAACTAAAACCAATAGTAGTGATAAGATCTTACATGATTTACTTTTCATCCCTTTATTTCCTCCTTTTTTTTTTAAAAATAGTCCCGGAATAACCCGAGATGATAGTACGGCACTTTACCATACCACCAATTTTAAAATCTCTCCTATTTTTCAATAGGATTTTATAATAAATGCAGGTTTTTAAATAATCCTGCATTATTATTGCGTTTTTCAAAAACACTTGACTTTTTGAAAACACCCCTAATATGTGTGCCTTCTTTTAACATTAAGGGTTTACCTTAAAGCCCATAATCCTAGTGATTTAAGGGGGCAAAGTCTCCTTACTTAATTTTCAAGGTACTATAATTTAACTTTTCTATCTGAAGCCTTGTAACTGGATTGTTTAATAGGTTAAATTAATTTGACTTTGTAAGGATGAAATAATTTGCTATGTAACAGCTACTAACTTCAAAAAAATCATTTTTAGTTTTAGTTGGTATACTAGTATTATTTATTATTCTACGCAATAACCTAAATTCCTTCCACAAAAAAAAGTTTTTCCCTAAATTCAAGAATTTGGTTTTTAAAGATTTCGTAATTTAGCTTCACACCATTAAAGAGGACAAAGTCTCCTTATTTAATTTTCAAGATACGATAATTTGACTTTTCTAGCTGAAACTCTGTAACTGGATTGTTTAATAGGTTAAATTAATTTGGCTTTTAAGGATGAAATAATTTGCTATGAAACAGCTACTAACTTCAAAAAGTCATTTTTAGTATTAGTTGGTATACTAGTATTATTCTACACAATAATCCAAAATCCTTCAACAAAAAGTTTTTTCCAAAATTCAAGAATTTAGTTTTTAAAAATTTCGTACTTTGACTCCACACCATCTTTGGCTTCACACCATTAAAGGTAAGTGATAGAAATATATGAAGATACTCCTTCTTTTAAATTCTATTTCTTATAGTAAACTCCTTCTTTTAATTAAATATTTCAACTTTCAGGTTAGTGAAACCTAAAATTAAAATATTAATTATATGTAAGATATAGATTATATGTAAGATATAGATTATATGTAAGATATAGATTATATTTGTACTATATATATATCTAGTATATAATAGCAATGAGAAAAATATGTCCACTTTACACTTATAGGAGGCATAATATATGCTTGAAACCGAAAAAGCTTATATTGCAGGAATTATTGATGGTGAAGGAAGTATTATGCTAACAAGATTTCATAAAAATCAATACCACTCACCCTGTGTATCTATTTCCTCAACAGATATAGAACTATTAGAATGGGTAAAGAAAACTACTGGAATAGGAAAAATAATAAACAAAAAGAATTATGACGAAGAAAAGCATAAGAACTCTTACACATATAGAGTTATATATGATGATGCTATCTCTCTTCTTAGAGAAATCGAACCCTACTTGGTAATTCAACAAAAGAAGTTAAGAGCCCAGCATATATTGAATTATTATAAAAAAATTACTCCTCGAAATGGTAGATATTCGGATGAATTAAGAAAACTAAAAGAACAATTTTATATGGATTTTATGATATTATAAAAGCCTTAACTAGATAAAAATCTAATCAAGGCTTTTATATCATTTTTGGTGGAGGCGGTGGGACATGTTGTTCAATAGTTTCCTATTGCACTGACTATATCTTGAAGTTAAGCCAACGCGTACTTAACTCCTCTGGCGTGTTATGGAAGTTTATGGTTAGGGACACACCCCTGCAAGACAGTCTATCTTTCCCGGGAATGTCCCCATTGGAATAGTTTTACCTTCCATCCTAGTACTGCATATCATAAGACTTAGCAGCCTATAAGTCGATACAGGGCTGTTGAATTTCTTCACATACCCCTCGGTATTAGCTTAGCTTTCAGCCTTAGCCTTCACCGATAAAGCCAGATTTTCACCTATAGATCACTCTATAGGGCGACTCCTTTTATGAATCGAACCCACGTCCGAAAGCACTTTATAAAGAGCTTCTCCGAGTGCAGTTGTTAATTTGAGTTATCGCCTCATAGGACGTCTAACAACAGACTTCCTACTACACTATCTCCAATTTATCCACTATAGGTCAGAGCACCCCTAGAGTAGTTCCCTGCTTACTTGACGCCTAGATTCTAACGGGCAGGACCGTTAGATTAGACGAGCCGCGCTTAGGCAGCTAATGCGTAATTATCGTTTGCGTTTAATTTAAGTTGCCACTTTTAACGTTGTTTGGCGCCAACGACTCGCTACTCTTTACTCCACACCCCCGTCGAAACCTTTTCGCCCCCAGATATATTAATTGAGAATTGAGAATTGAAAATTGAGAGTTGAAAATTAAAATGCTCAACAAGCAATTCAATTACAAACTAAACTTAGGGATTGAAGGTAAATGCATCAAGAGATTCTTCACTACGTTCAGAATGACAATTAATATTTCTCACTTAGATGCTGTTGCATTCTTCTCTCTGCATTCTTCTCTCTGCATCCTTCTTTGCTATATCTTCTCTTTTATCGTATAGCTTTTTACCCTTGGCAATGGCTAGTTCTATCTTTACTTTGCCATTTTTAAGGTATGCACTTAGTGGCACTAGAGAATATCCTCTTTGAGTAATGTACCCTACTAGCTTTCTTATTTCTCTTTTATGAAGCAATAGCTTTCTTTTTCTTAGAGGATCCACGTTGTATATATTGCCTTGTTCATAGGGGCTTACATGCATGCCGTGGATAAAGACCTCACTGTTTTCAACCATAGCATAGCTTTCCTTCAAATTAACCTTACCTTGTCTAAAGGATTTAACCTCAGTACCAGTAAGTGCAATCCCTACCTCTATTGTTTCCTCAATAAAAAAATCATGCCTAGCTTTTCTGTTTGTTGCTAGTGTCTTAGTTTGCATATTTATACTCATAGAACCCCCACCATAACCAATTTAGTGCAAATCTAATTATAACAAAAATATATGATTATGTCAACTTCATTTTATATGAGAATAAAATCTATTTGCCTATTGGCTATATCCGTTCCTACAACTCTAATTCTTACTTCATCACCTATTCTATAAACCTTCTTCGTCCTTTCACCAATAAATCTATGATTTGGCTGGTCATACTCATAGTAATCGTCTACAAGTGTGCTAATATGCACTAACCCCTCTATTGTATTGCCTAACTCTACAAACATTCCGAAAGGCATGACTCCAGATATGATGCCATCAAACTCCTGACCTACTCGACTTGCCATGTATTCTACTTTCTTCAAATCATCAGTTTCCCTAGATGCTTCATCTGCTGTTCTTTCAGTTTCTGATGTATGCTCAGCTACTCTAGGCAAAATAGCTCTTAGCTTATCTATTCTTTGCTCATTCATCTTATTGTTGATAAACTCTTTAATAATCCTGTGAATTTGAAGGTCAGGATATCTTCTAATTGGTGATGTAAAATGGGTATAATAATTTGCAGCTAATCCAAAATGCCCTTCAGATTCTGCACTATATTTAGCCTTTCTTAAGGACCTAAGCATTAGAGTATTTATAATAGTCTCTTCTCTTGTATTTTCAATTTTCTTAATAAGCTCCTGAAGTTCTTTTGGATGTATTTCCTGTGAGCCTTTCAAATGGTATCCAAAGTTATGAATAAACTTATTGAATTCATTTATCTTCTCTATGTCTGGCTCCTCATGTATTCTATACAAGAATGGAACATCTGTCCAATACATGTATTCAGCCACAGTTTCGTTGCTTATAAGCATAAATTCTTCAATAATTCTGTTAGCTATTCTTCTGTCATATTTCTTAACATCAATTGGTCTGCCTTTTTCGTCTAGAATAATTTTGGACTCTGGAAAGTCAAAATCTATACTTCCTCTTTCCTCTCTCATTCTAGTCAATATTCTACAAAGCTCCTCTGCTAGCTTCAAATCTTCTAAAATATGAGCATATCTTTCCTTTTGTTCGGAATCATCATTTTCTAGTAAATCAGATATATCGTCATAAATAAGTCTTTCCTTACTTTCTATAACAGTCTCTAATATTTGATGATCAACTACTTTACCACTACTATTTATTTCCATAAAAATGCTTAATGTTAGCCTTGGAACTCCTGGATGCAGACTGCATACACCATTGGAAAGCTTTTTAGGCAGCATCGGTATAACTCTATCTACTAGATACACGCTTGTGCCTCTTTTTAGGGCTTCTTTATCTAAAGGAGATTTCTCTCTCACATAATATGTTACGTCAGCAATGTGCACTCCTAATTTATAATTGCCATTTTCAAGCTTCTCAATTGAAATAGCATCATCTAAATCCTTTGCATCTGCGCCATCTATAGTGAATATATTTTTTCCTCTTAAATCTAATCTTCTTTTTATTTCCTCTTCACGTATTTCTTCTGGTATTCTCTCGGCTTCCATATAAACTTCTTCTGGAAATTCTTCTGGTAACTCATACTTTTTAATTATAGCTAAAATATCTGTTCCAGTATCATTTTTATGTCCTAGGATTTCAATTACTTTGCCTTCTGGGTTTCTCCTTTTTTCTGGCCATTTTGTAATCTCTACTATTACTAACTCATTAGTCTTCGCACCATTTATTTCAGATTTTGGTATAAATATATCCATGTTTATTCTTGTATCACTAGGAACTACAAATCCAAAATTTTTACTATTTTCATATACTCCAACTATTGTCTTATTTACTCTTTCTAATATCCTAATTACTTCTCCTTCCTGTCTCCTTCCTTCGCTGCTTTTAGTAATAAGCCTAACTATTACTTTATCTCCATGTAATGCTCCATTCATATCCTGAGCTGAGACAAATACGTCTTTAAGCTCTTTATTTTCTGGTATTAAAAAGCCAAACCCTCTCTGATGGCATTGTAGCTTACCTACTGATAAATTCATCTTTTCAGGTATGCCATATCTATCTTTATGTGTTTTTATTATAAGACCTTCCTTTTCCATTTGGTCCAATAGCTTAAAGAAATCTCTATGGTCTATTGTCTCAATTTCAAATGCTTCAGCAAGGTCCTCTCTTAGCATAGGCTTATAAGCCTGTTTTTCCATAAACTCTACTATCTTCTCTTTAGTGTTCATTAAAATTCCTCCATCTTATTAAAGTCCCAATATATGATTAATTTGCCTCATTGAGTCAAGTCCTATACTAATAAATTCTTCTAATGTGAGACCTAAATCATCACATGCACTTATTTGCTCTCTATTTGCACCTTTGGCAAATGTCTTTTCATAAAACCTATTTATCACAAATTGAGTATCTATGGCATGAAGCTTTTTAGCTGGAGATATTAACGCCGAGGCAACAATTAAGCCAGTTAATGGGTCTGTACAAAATAATGCCTTATCTATTAATGAGTTTCTCTCTAGCCCATGTACTTTATTATGTGCCTTAACTGCATAAACAATATCTTTATCATAGCCTAATTCTTCTAGCATCTCTCCTCCAACTAAGCTGTGTCTTTCTGGATCATCTGCTGTTGTATCATAATCTATATCATGGACTAATCCAGCTATTCCCCATTTTTCTTTATCTTCACCAAATTTCTCCGCAAGACCTTTCATTACAGCTTCTGTTGCATACATGTGTTTTAGTAAGTTTTTATTTTTTATGTTTTCCTTTACATGCTTTAAAGCGTCTTCTCTATCCATTTATTTCTCTCCTTTGTATATTATTTTCTTTATATAAAGGTAATATAATTTATTTAATAATTTCTTATTCCATATTATAGCATAGATTGTGAATTATAGTGAAAGTTATTTTAGTAAAAATGAAAGACATGATTATAATCAACCATGTCTTATGAAAAACTATATTTTTTTCGCTTTACTTCCTCCAAATTCTATTCTCTTAAATAAATCTACATCATATGAATACATATTCTCATTTTTTTCTTTATATGCCTCTAATGCAATGTCAATAAGCTCACTTATTAAGTCTTTAAAATTAATTCCCATTGGTTCCCATAAGTAATATGCAATTGAGCCTGGGAGGGTGTTGATTTCATTTACAAATACCTTTCCGTCTTCATCTAATAGAAAGTCTATTCTTGCATTTCCTCTACAATCTATGGACATAAAAGCTTGTTTTGCTGTTTCTTGTACTAGCTTAGTTGTCTCTTCTGGAAGGTCAGCAGGTATGTTTCTTCCGCCGCCCTTTGAACCTTTACTATTGCTGCTTATATATTTGTCCTCATAGGTAAGCAGTTCTTTCCAGCCTATAGGCTCTTCACATAATGATGCCTTTACATCATCATCAAATCCCATAACAGCACAGTTTATTTCTCTAGGGTTTTCAACGCTTTTCTCTACTATTATCTTTCTGTCATATCTTATAGCTATTTCAATTGCATCTATTAGCTTTTCCCTATCCTTAGCCTTAGTAATACCCACACTTGAACCAAGATTTGCAGGCTTAACGAAAACAGGGTATCCTAGCTTCTTTTCCACATCATTTATTATAGCTTCTCTATCAGTAGTCCATTTTTTCCTAAAAAACCACATATAATCTACTATAGGTAATCCATGAGCTCTAAACACATCCTTCATGGCTACCTTATCCATACCGACTGCAGATGCCATAACTCCAGCTCCTGTATATGGAATATCTATTAGCTCTAATAATCCCTGAACAGTTCCATCTTCAGCATTAGTTCCATGAAGTGCTGTAAATATTACGTCAACATTTTCTATAAGCTTTTTACCCAAAAAGCCTATGCCTTCTGGATGTGAGTAGAGTTTATTATCATTATATATTGGAGTCATAATAACTTCTTTCAAATTCTTTAAACTATCATTCTTAAAATTTTTAAAATTCATTAACGATTCTCCAATAAGCCATTTACCTTCTTTACTTATATATATAGGCAATACATCATATTTTGTTTTATCAATATTTTCTATAACTTGCATGCCCGTAATAACAGAAACCTCGTGTTCAACGCTTCTTCCGCCAAAAATAACACCTACTCTTTTTTTCATTACAATCCCCCATTCCTTTTTATTAACTAAATTCCATCTGTGCTTCTAACTAAAGGAATGTCACTCTGACTATACTATAGATATTCAGAATGACATTTAATTTCATGTTACTCATTATAAGTATCTGGTAAGTCATTTTCAAATAATACTACATCTTTAGGTCTTACAATTTTTTGTAGCACTGCTGTAGCCTCATTCAGACTGCTAACAACAAAGATATTTTCTTTGTTAAAATCTTTTTCAAATATCCCCTCATAAATAGGCTTAGTTCTATTTTTTCCTACAAGTATTACATAATCACAGGCATCAGCTATATATCTTCCAAACTGCCTATTAGCATCTTCTTCTTCATGTCCTAGTTCTACCATTCCTGGAGTGATTATTATTTTTCTTCCTTCTTTAAATTGACTTATAACATCTAAAGCTGCTTTTGAACTAACTGGATTTGAGTTAAAGGCATCATCAATTATTATTACCCCTGTACCTGGATTTATGAGCTGCAATCTATGAGGTACTGGCTCTACCTTCTTAATTCCTCTTGCAATTTCTTCAAATGTTAGTCCCAGTGCCACTCCTATACAAGCACCAGCTAATAGGTTTCCTATATTATGCTCTCCCAGTAGCTTTGTTTCACACTTTATGGAGTTTCCTTCTTTATCATTTAGTATAAATGTAGAGCCTAATTCTGATACTTCTATATTTGTTGCATATATATCTAAGAGTTCAACATTTTCAGTTCCATAAAGTATCTTTTCTTTAAATGTCTTATCTGCTAGCTTCCTCAGATACTGATTATCATAATTAAATATGGCAACTCCATCTGGTGGCAAAGCTTCAATTAATTCATACTTGGTTTTCATTATATTATCAATATTGATAAATGTATCCAAATGGGTAGGTCCAATTGAGGTAATAACTCCAACTTTAGGTCCTGCCAATTCAGCCATTTCCCTAATTTCACCTATTTTCCTAGCTCCCATCTCTACTACAAAAGCATTATACTCATCAGTTAATGTGTTATTGATTACTTTACTTACTCCCATAGGAGTATTGTAGCTTTCTGGGGTTTTTAAAACATTAAACTTCTCTTCTAATATTTTTGCGGTAATAAATTTTGCACTAGTCTTTCCATAGCTACCTGTTATTCCAACTATTTTTAGATTTTCAAAGCTTTTAACTTTATTTCGTGCCATATCATAAAAATGCATATTTATTGCTTTTTCTATAGGCTTTACTAATATGTTAGCTAAGCATAAAGTATATGGTACAAAATAATATAATGCTGTGCCTATTATAAGTAAAATTGCGTAGTTTTCAAAAAAATTCGTTGTTAATGAACTGTATATTATTACTAAAACTAATAAAATAAAAACATTCACAACATACACAGAAGCTAAAAGTCTTTGAGCTCTTTTAGTATATACTAAATCCTTTTTTACATTTTCTTTTTTAAAATTAGTTGAAAGAATAGTCAATAGTGACCAAATAATTACGTTGGTAGGAACCAATAATTTTCTTTCCGTAATCAAAGTAATTAGCGCTAAAATTACAGAAGCTATAACAGGTACATTAATCTTAGAGGAAAAAACTTTGTACTGAAATTCTTTCATCCATCTAAAAAAATTCCCGTTTGAATATCCTTCTAACTGCATCATATGCAGCATATATCTACTTCTATAAAAAAAAGATACATTCCAAATGACAACACTAATAACTGCAAGTATTATCATAAGGCTATTATTATCTAACATCAAGTTCACTCCCCTAAAATAATTACAATTTGATAAAATCATTGATTTGATTATAATTTTATCTTTAAACTGCTTGCTAGTCTTTTATATTTTACTTTAAACTAAAAAAATTTTAGTTTGTCTTGTCTTTTTCTAAGAAACTATCTATAATAGCTTTAAATCTAATAAACTGATCAAGATATGAATAATGTCCAGCTTTTTCAAGGACTACTAAACCACTATCCTTTATTTCCTTTTCCATTATTTCTCCCATATAAACAGGAGTGGCATCATCATCCCGACCCCATACCAGAAGTGTTGACGCTTTTATATCTTTTAATAATGGTCGTAAATCCTCATTAACTAATTTTACTAATATTTTTCTCATGATTCCATCTGCATCCTTATAATCATCTGAGCCAAACTTCTTATAAAAACGTTCCATCTTCTCATCTTTGTTTATCCAGAAGAAAGCCATACTATATAGTTTTTTTAACGTTTTGAATGTATATACTTTAACATAGTATTTTAGCTTTCTTTTTGGGATAAGACCTGCACTGTCTATTAATATCATTTTCTTTATTAGTTCTGGGTACTTATTAGACAGGATTAATGATACTCTTCCTCCATGTGAATGACCTATTAATATGACTTCATCCATTTTCACAATATCAATAAATTTCTTAATAATTCTAGCATAATCATAAGCTCCTAATACTTCATCTGGCTTATCACTCTTTCCACAACCAGGAAAGTCTATTGCATATACCTTGAAATAATTCTTTAAGTGGTTAAATATGGGCATTATAGTATCAATATTTGCTCCCCATCCATGTAGAATTAATATATTCTTTCCTTCTCCTTCGCATATGTAGTTTAAATCCATGTTTTCAATATTAACCTTCATATCATTTTTACTCCTATAATATTAATTTACATACTAAATATTATTAGTTTTATAATTTACTTTAAATGCTATTTATGATTTAGTTTTTACAATTTGTTTTATATTTTTATTTAATACTATATGATTATATCAGAACTTCTGATAATATGCCATAGTCTATATTCTATGGAGTTTTAGCTTTTTTTACCATAATCATCTTATTCCTTCTTAAACTTCCAAACTAACAGAAATTTCGATACTTGTTGTCTATTTTTCCTCATTCTATCGACACAAAAAAGAAGGCAATTCATAGAATTACCTTCTTGCATGCTCTATATTATTTAATTAAAATAGTGCACTTATTAGACCTGCTCCTTCATTAAATAGAAGGAAAAGAGGTCCAAATACTAAAGCAACAATTGTCATAAGCTTGATTAATATGTTAATTGAAGGTCCTGATGTATCTTTGAATGGGTCACCAACAGTATCACCAACAACTGCTGCCTTGTGAGCCTCACTACCTTTACCACCGTGGTTTCCTGATTCAATATATTTCTTAGCGTTATCCCAAGCTCCACCTGCATTAGCCATAAATATTGCCATTAGAACTCCTGTAACTAATGCTCCAGCTAGTAAGCCTCCTAATGCTTCTGTACCTAATACTATTCCTAGAGCTACTGGAACAATAACTGCTAGTAAACCTGGCACTATCATCTCTTTTAGTGCAGCTGATGTACTGATATCAACACATTTTCTATATTCTGGTTTTGCTTTGCCTTCCATCAAACCAGGTATTTCCCTAAACTGTCTTCTAACTTCTTCAATCATACTAAATGCTGCTTTACCAACAGCTTTCATTGTAATAGCTGAGAATAGAAATGGTAGCATACCACCAATTAATAATCCCGCAATTACTGTTGGCTGAGTTAAATCTATGCTTGAAAGATTAACTGCTTGTGTATATGACGCAAATAATGCTAATGCTGTAAGGGCAGCTGAACCTATAGCAAATCCTTTTCCAACTGCTGCCGTTGTATTTCCTACTGCATCTAACTTATCTGTAATTTTACGTACTTCTTTTGGCAATTCACTCATTTCTGCAATACCACCAGCATTGTCTGCTATTGGTCCATAAGCATCAACAGCTATAGTCATACCAGCTGTAGATAGCATACCCACTGCAGCAAGTGCTATACCATAAAGGCCTCTAGCTGGCTCTGCCGAACCACCTGTAGCATAGAAGGCTACAAGTATGCCTACTGCAATAACTAATATTGGCCAAGCAGTAGACATCATACCTACTGATAATCCACCAATAATATTAGTTGAGCTTCCTGTTTCTGATTCATCTGCTATACTTTGAACAGGTTTATAGTCTCCTGAAGTATAGTATTCAGTAAATCTAGCTACTATTAAACCTACTGCTAATCCTGCTACTATTGCAATGAATGGTTGATATGAATCTAATAAAGACTTACTTAAGAAAAATGCAACTATAACTGTTAAAATAGCACTTACAAGTGTACCTGTGTTAAGAGATTTTTGAGGGTCTGAACCTTCTTTAGCTCTTACGAAGAATGTACCTACTATAGAAGCTAACACACCAACTGCTGATAAAACTAATGGATATATCGCTCCGTATTTATCAAATACTACTACTCCTAATGTAATTGCTGATATAATAGAGCCTACATAAGATTCGAATAGGTCTGCTCCCATACCTGCAACGTCACCAACATTATCTCCTACGTTATCAGCTATAACAGCAGGGTTTCTTGGGTCATCTTCTGGAATACCTGCTTCTACCTTTCCAACAAGGTCTGCTCCTACGTCAGCAGCTTTAGTATATATACCTCCGCCAACACGTCCAAAAAGAGCTATCGATGAAGCACCTAATCCAAAACCAGTAATGATTGCAGGATCACCTATAATTATATAAAGAGTACCTATACCTAAAAGTCCTAATCCTACAACTGCCATTCCCATAACTGCGCCACCTGAAAATGCTACGCTTAAAGCTTTATTCATACCGCCGTCTTTTGCAGCACTGGCAGTTCTAACATTGGCTTTTGTAGCTACCTTCATTCCGAAAAATCCTGCTAAAGCAGAGAAAACTCCCCCTAATAAAAAGCTCACAGCTGTTAATGGATTTATCGCAAAAAATAAAATAACAAATAATACAACAATAAATATTGCTAATGTTTTATACTCTCTTGAAAGGAAAGCCATAGCACCATCTTCAATGTAAGATGCTATTTCTTTCATCCTATCGTTACCAGGAGATACTTTGTTGATTGTTGATGCTTTATATAAAGCAAATAATAAAGCAATTATCCCAACAACAGGTGCTGAGATTAAAAATATGTCCATATATCCTTTCCTCCTTGACTATATAGTTCCTTACTGCAATGCAGTTAATACTAATGCTGAAATAACGAATACTATTGCAGAAGCAGTAGTTAATTTACTAAGTATTCCTTCATAGCTTCTTCCTTTGTTTTTACCCCAAATACTTTCCGCGCCTCCACCTATGCTACCAGATAGTCCTGCACTTTTTCCTGATTGTAATAATACACTAGCAATAAGCACTAGGCTTGCTATTACAATTAAAATATAAAAGATTGTTTGCATCTTTCCACCTCCTGTTCTGTCTCATAAACACAATAATTTTAACACAGTGGCAGTATAAAATCAATAAGAATTTACCTTTTGATAGGCTTTTAAACCTAATTGCCGAATAATATCAATAATCATATATTAATATTATTCGGCAATTTTAGGCAAATCATACAATTTTACTTACTTTATTTTCTTTTTATATTATAAAATACTTCTTTTCCTTTATACTTACTAGTTTCTCCTAGCATATCTTCAATTCTTAACAATTGATTGTATTTAGCAACTCTATCTGTTCTTGAAGGAGCACCTGTTTTTATTTGACCAGCATTTACAGCTACTACTAAATCAGCAATCGTTGAGTCTTCAGTCTCACCTGACCTATGTGAAACAACTGCTGTGTATCCAGCTTTTTTAGCCATTTCTATAGCATCTAATGTTTCTGTAATAGTGCCTATTTGATTAAGCTTTATTAAAATTGAATTAGCTACTCCTATTTGGATACCTTTCTCTAGCCTTTCTGTATTAGTAACGAACAAATCATCCCCTACTAGCTGAATCTTTGCACCTAGTCTTTCAGTAAGAGCCTTCCAGCCTTCCCAATCCTCTTCATCTAAACCATCTTCTATTGATATAATTGGGTATTTTCCAACTAAATCTTCATAGAAATCAATCATCTCAGCTGAAGTAAGGTCTTTACCTTCGCCTGCTAAGGAATAAATTTTAGTTTCTTTGTTGTACATTTCTGTAGCTGCCACATCTAATGCTAAGAATACATCTTCTCCTGGCTTATAACCAGCTTTTTCAATAGCCTCTACTATTGTAGCTAAAGCCTCTTCGTTAGAGCCTAGGTTTGGTGCAAATCCACCTTCATCACCTACAGAAGTATTTAATCCCTTATCCTTTAGAACTTTCTTTAAATTATGGAATATTTCTGTTCCCATTCTAAGTGCTTCTCTAAAATTAAGAGCGCCAACTGGCATTACCATAAATTCTTGAATGTCTACGTTATTATCAGCATGCTCTCCACCGTTTAATATGTTCATCATCGGAACTGGAAGAGTTTTTGCATTTACTCCACCTAAATATTGATATAGAGATACTCCTAATGCATCTGCTGCAGCTTTTGCAACTGCCATAGAAACTCCAAGAATTGCATTTGCTCCTAGCTTCCCTTTGTTATCTGTGCCGTCAAGCTCCATAAGTCTCATATCTATAGCAACTTGGTCTAATGCATCCATACCAATTATTTCTGGAGCTATTATCTCATTAACATTATTAACAGCA
This sequence comes from Firmicutes bacterium UBA3546, assembly GCA_002376545.1. GTDB lineage: Bacteria > Bacillota > Clostridia > Tissierellales > Proteiniboraceae > Proteiniborus. Next base: position 47,349 of record DFOH01000056.1, read on the forward strand.
TTTGTTACGCCTTTGCCTAAATATCTATCTTTATTATTATCTCTTAATTCTACCGCTTCAAAGGCTCCTGTGGATGCACCTGAAGGTACTGCTGCTCTTCCATATCCATCGCTTTCAGTCCATACCTCAACCTCTACAGTTGGGTTTCCTCTTGAGTCAAGTATTTCTCTTGCATAAATATCTGTTATCATTGTCATGGTATTACCTCCTTGATATTATAATTGAGAATTGAAAATTGAAAATTAAAAATTACGAACCAAGATAGTTGAACATTGGTTAAACACTATAATTAAACTGCTGTTACACCATCATTAACCATAGTTATGATGCATAAAGAATCATCCCTATTGCATCACTTGACTATCAATGATGTTCCGGTCATTTCCCGGGGAATTGGAACCTTCATCATATCTAATAGTGTAGGAGCTACATCTGCCAGAATGCCTTCTCTTAGCTTAACATTTCCCCCTCCCACAATTATACATGGAACTCTATTTGTAGTGTGGGCTGTTAGCCTGCCTCCTGTTTCTTTATCTATCATCTCTTCAGCATTTCCATGATCTGCTGTAATAAGTACTTTTCCATCTGTTTTATTAATTTCATGGACTATTTCTCCAAGGCAAGCATCAACAGTTTCTATAGCCTTCACAGCTGCATTAATATCTCCTGTATGCCCTACCATATCTGTATTGGCAAAGTTAAGCACAATAAAATCATATGCTCCACCTTTGATTCTATTTATTACTTCATCCTTAACCTCTAGGGCACTCATCTCAGGCTTCAAATCATAAGTTGCTACCTTAGGAGATGGTATCAATACTCTATCTTCTCCGTCATTTGGCTTCTCTACGCCACCATTGAAAAAGAAGGTTACGTGTGCATATTTTTCTGTTTCTGCAATCCTTAGCTGTTTCATGCCTAAGGAGCTTATATATTCACCTATGGTATTTGTGTAGGTTTGAGGTTTATATACTATCTCTACATTTTCTATGGTTTTATCATACTGAGTCATACATACATAATGGGTATCTACTTTCTTTTGTCGTTCAAAACCTTCGAAATTAGAATCTACAAAAGCCCTTGTCAGCTCTCTTGCTCTATCTGGTCTAAAATTGAAAAATATTATAGAATCCTTATCGTCAACTGTTGCTATAGGTTTTTCTTTGTGTACGATTACAGAAGGTACTACGAACTCATCTGTTATATTGTCAGCATAAGATTTATTTATAGCCTCTTTAGCAGACCCTGCATCATTTCCAACACCTAGAGTTAATGCATCATATGCAAGTTTTACTCTGTCCCATCTTTTATCCCTATCCATTGCATAATATCTGCCTGCAATTGTAGCTATTTTACCTACTCCTATTTCTGATATCTTTGCTTCTAGTTCTTCTAAGTATCCTTTACCACTTTGAGGAGGCACATCTCTACCGTCTAAAAAGCAATGGACATATACATCTTCTAGACCTTGAGACTTAGCAAGTTCTAAAAGTGCATATAGATGGCTGTTGTGACTATGAACTCCTCCGTCTGATAGAAGACCTAACAAATGCAATTTAGAATTGTTCTCTTTACAATTTTCAATAGCAGCTAAAAGCTCCTTTTTATTAAAGAATTCCTTATTTTCAATAGATTTTGTTATTCTTGTTAATTCCTGGTATGTTATCCTTCCAGCCCCTATATTAAGGTGTCCTACTTCCGAGTTTCCCATCTGCCCTTCTGGTAGCCCTACAGATAGACCACTTGCCTCTAATGTGGTGCTCGGATAATTCTCTATCAAGAGCTTATAATTAGGAGTTTTAGCCTTAAGTATTGCATTTCCTTCGTATTCCTTTCCTAATCCCCAACCATCTAATATTATAATTGCTACTAAGCTTTTCTTCATATTCGCACCTCTTTAAAAACTAATTAGCTTAATGAACTCATCTGGCTTTAAGCTAGCTCCTCCCACCAATGCACCATCAATATCTGATTGCTCCATTATCTCAGAAATATTGCTTGGTTTAACACTTCCTCCATATTGTATCCTGATTTTATCTGATATCTCTTTATCATATTTATCCATTATTGTTTTTCTTATAAAGGATATCATATCATTGGCTTCCTCTTTAGTTGCTGTTTTTCCAGTGCCTATTGCCCATATAGGCTCGTAAGCTACTACTATATTAGCCATTTCTTCTGCTTCTATATCTTCAAAAGCCTTTACTATCTGAGCCTTTACTATTTCATTTTCCATATTAGCTTCTCTCTGCTCTAGAGTTTCGCCTACACAAACTATTGGAATAATATTATGCTTTAAGGCAGCTTTTATCTTCTTGTTAACCGTTTCATCTGTCTCATTAAAATACTGTCTTCTCTCTGAGTGACCTATAATTACATAATCTACCCCTATTTCTTTAAGCATTAATGGTGATATCTCACCTGTGAAGGCACCACTTTCTTCCCAGTGCATGTTTTGTGCTCCTAGCTTAAGCTTTGTTCCCGCTAATTCTTTTTTTACTTCCTTTAATGATGTAAATGGAACACACACTACAGTTTCTACATCTTCTATTAGACTGTTCTTAATTTCGTTTACTATGTGAATAGCTTCTTCTATGGTTTTATTCATTTTCCAATTACCAGCTATAATAGGTGTTCTCACATCTCAACCTCCTTATCTATCTTCTATTGCAGCAATGCCAGGAAGCACCTTTCCCTCAAAGAATTCTAGTGATGCCCCTCCTCCAGTAGAAACATGCGTCATCTTATGATCTAACCCAGCTTGTTCTACTGCGGCAGCACTATCTCCTCCACCTACAATAGTTATTCCATTTGATTCTGACATTGCTTTTGCAATTTCATTAGTTCCTTTTGCAAAGTTTGACATCTCAAATACTCCCATAGGACCATTCCATAAAATAGTCTTAGCATTTTTAATAGTACCAGAAAAGGCTTCTATTGTTTTTTCTCCAATATCTAATCCCATCATGTCCTCTGGAATTTCATCGATAGCTACAGTTTTAAATTCTGTTTCATTTTTGAATTCCTTAGCTGCTACTACATCTAGAGGTAATACTAAATTAACTTTTTTGTCCTTCGCTTTTTCTAATAAGCTCTTTGCTAGTTCAAGCTTATCTTCTTCTACTAATGAGCTGCCTATTTCTAAGCCCTGTGCCTTTAAGAATGTGTATGCCATACCCCCACCTATAAGCAGACTATCAACCTTGTCTAGGAAGTTCTCTATTACATTTATTTTATCCGATACTTTTGCACCGCCAAGTATAGCAACAAAAGGTCTTTCTGGACTGGACATTGCTTTGCCCATTATCTCTATTTCCTTCTTCACTAAGTATCCTGATGCTGATGGCAATTGGCTGCTTAATCCAACATTTGATGCATGGGCTCTATGAGCAGTACCAAATGCATCATTTACAAACATATCTCCTAATGATGCTAATTGCCTTGCAAATTCTTCCCCGTTCTTTTCTTCCTCTTTTCTAAATCTTGTATTTTCTAATAATACAACGTCAGAATCCTTCATATTATTTACTATTTCTTTTGCAATTTCACCAGCTACCATATCATCCTTAGCAAATATTACTTTTTTATTTAACAATTCTCCTAGTCTTATAGCTATTGGCTCTAGTGTATATTTAGGATTAGGCTCTCCCTTTGGTCTTCCAAAGTGGGACATTACTATAGCTTTTCCACCGTTGTTAATTATGTATTGTATAGTTGGAAGTGCACTTCTTATTCTTCTATCGTCTGTTATTTCGCCTTTATCATTCATAGGAACGTTAAAATCACATCTCACTAATACTCTTTTCCCTGACACATTGAAATCTTCAATACTCTTTTTGTTTAACATAATATTATCCCTCCTTAATGGCTTAAAACATATTGCATAGCGTTCAAAAGCCGGTTTAATAGCCTATAGCTCTATTAAACCGGTTCCAATTTTTATCTACTGCCACTTATTTGCCATTAATACTGCTAAGTCTACGACTCTTGCTGAATATCCCCACTCATTATCATACCATGATACTATTTTAACCATATTATCTATTACCATTGTTGATAATCCATCTATTATTGATGAACGAGGGTCTTTTCTGTAGTCTATAGAAACTAATGGCTCATCTGAGAAGCCTAATATGCCTTTTAATTCGCCTTCAGCTGCTTCCTTAAGTGCTTGATTTACTTCTTCTGCTGTTGTAGCTCTCTCTACTTCAAATACAACGTCTACTACAGAGACTGTTGGAGTAGGGACTCTCATTGCCATACCATTTAATTTCCCTTTAAGCTCAGGGATAACTAGCGCTACGGCTTTTGCCGCACCTGTAGTTGTTGGAATAATTGACTCAGCTGCTGCTCTTGCTCTTCTTAAATCTTTATGAGAACCATCAAGAATTCTTTGGTCATTTGTATAAGCGTGTACTGTTGTCATTAAGCCTTTTACAACTCCAAACTTCTCTACTATTACTTTTGCAAATGGTGCTAAGCAGTTTGTTGTACATGATGCATTAGATACGATTACATGATTTGCGGGATCATAGTCTTTTTCATTAACTCCCATAACTATAGTTGCATCTTCATTCTTTCCGGGTGCAGTGATTATAACCTTTTTTGCACCTGCTTTTATATGCTTCATGTTTCCTTCTTTGTCTCTGAATTTACCTGAAGCTTCGATTACTAAATCAACTCCTAGCTCTGCCCATGGAAGACCCTCTGGATCTCTGCTATTTACTACCTTAATTTCTTTTCCATTTACAACTATTGCATCGTCTGTAGAGCCTACTTCGCCTTCAAATTTGCCAAAGCAAGTATCATACTTAAATAGATGAGCTAGGCTTGCTGGACTTTGTGAGCTGTTTACAGCAACTACATCTAGCTCTTTTACATTGTCCTCAAAAGCAATCCTCATAACATTTCTTCCTATTCTTCCAAATCCATTGATAGCAACTTTAATTGACATTAAAATTCCTCCTTTAATATTATTAGCTACTATATTGTAGCATTTTTATACAATGTTAATATTTTTCTAGCAGCAGCTTCATCAATTACAAGAGTCAAATTCTTATGTAGCTTACATACAGCAATAATAGCTTCTGCCTTGTCTTTTCCGCCTGCTACTCCTATTACTGTGCCTATTTTCTTGAAGTCTTCAAGAGATAAACCAATTGTACTTGTCTCTAAAACAATATCACCATTAGTGTTGAAGTAATGACCGAAGGCTTCTGCTACAGCTCCACTTCTCTTTATTTCCTTTATCTTGTCCTGCTGTAGTTCACGTCTCTCAGCCATTACATCTGCTCTTCCTATACCAAAGACTAGTATGTTCATATTTTGGATTATTTCTAGAACCTCTTTTACTTCATTGACAGTCATTAGTGCTTTTAGAGCCTCTATTCCAACATTATCTGGGACCTGAAGGAGTCTGTAGTTCCCTCCTAGCTTTTTTGCAATTTTTGCTGCAATATTATTTGATTGTGTCTCAAGCTCTTTTCCTAGACCACCTCTAGCAGGAACTACTGTTATATCTTTCTTAGTCTTTTCAAATGTCATTTCTTCAGCCATTTGGGCCATAGTTGTACCACCTGTAATACCTACGATATAACCATCTTTAGTAACCTGTTTTATAAGATTAGAGGCTGTTTTTCCCATATCCCTGAAGGTAAGTATGTCTTCTTCTAAATCACCTGGCACAATGTACACCTTATCAATGTTTAGCATTTCCTTAATTTTTTTCTCTAAACTATTAAGACCCTTTAATCCATGGATATAATCCTTTAATTCTTCAATTACTGTTTTTCCTTCTTCTGTTACATTCATTCCATTAGTCTCAATATCTAAAAGTCCTTGTTCCTTTAAGACACCTACTTCTGTTCTTATAACCCTTTCTCCAAGGTCTAAGCTATTTGCTAACGCTCTTCTTCCTATGGGTTGATTGTAGTAGATATTTCTAAGAATTGAATATCTCTTATCCAAAATATCTATTATTTCAGGCGCAATTTTTTTCTGAAGTTCAATCAGGTCTTTCATAAAATTCACTCCTTATGGACATAATATGTCCAAGATGCCGGAAAATGACCCATCAGCAAAATAATTATTTATGGCAAATGTAGTACAATATGTAGTATTTCATATATCTCTTAACATTATGCCTTTTAGCCATTCCCTATTACTTTTTAAAACATCTGGTCTTATATAGTCCCAGGTATGTAGATAATGTCCCAGAGTTCTAATAAAAAAACTCTTCACTATTATTATACTATATAAATTACAAATTTCAATACCTTAATTTTTATTTATTAAATAAAAAATAAAAGAGAACGGGGCACAAGCAAAAGCTATACTCCGCTCTTAATATCTTCTCCTCCCTGTTGATGAGGCGATACCTAGCTCTTCTCGATATTTTGCAACTGTTCTTCTGGATATATCAATATTTTTCGTTTTAAGAATTTTTACTATTTGTTGATCGCTAAAAGGTTTTTTAGAGTTTTCCTCTTCAATTATGTCCTTAATTATTGATTTAATGCTTGTAGAGGATACTCCTCCTTCATTGTTAGCTATTCCACTAGAGAAAAAATATTTCAGTTCAAATAGCCCTCTCGGAGTTTGAATATATTTTCCATTAGTTGCCCTACTAACAGTTGATTCATGGACTCCTATATCTTCTGCAATGTCCTTAAGAGTAAGTGGCTTTAGCGCCTTTTGTCCCTTTTCGAAAAAGTCCATTTGATACTTTAATATAGACTCAACTACTTTATGAATAGTCATACGTCTTTGTTCTATACTTTTAATTAACCACATAGCAGAATTTAGCCTCTCTGTAAGAAAGCTTGTAGCAGCATCATCGTTTGACTTGCTTAATAGTCGCTTATAATAATTGTTGATAATCAGTCTTGGATTAGATGAATCATTTACGCTTATGACATACTTACCATCAATATAATATAAATAGACATCAGGTACAACATATTTAATGTCATCTTCATTATGGGCAAATCCCCTTCCGGGCTTAGGTTCTAAAGACTTAATTAAATCGCATATCCATTGAACACTTTTCAAGCTAATATTTAATTCTTTAGATATCTTCGCCAATCTATTTTGAGCTACATCCTCTAAATAGTTGTTTATTATATCACGAACATCAGGATTATTGATACCTTTAGCTTCAAGCTGTATTAAAAGACACTCTTTTAAATTCCTTGCACATACACCTGCAGGGTCGAATGTCTGAATTACCTTGATAACGTTTTCTACAAGCTTGTCCTTAACCCCTAATTGTTCTGATATCTCAGTTACAGAGTTACTTAAATATCCGTTTCTATCTATGCTTTCTATAACAAATTCACCAATTTCTTTTTGTTTTTCATCAAACATAGATAAATTCAATTGAAAAAGCAAATGATCCTTTAAAGAAGTCATTGCAGATACATAGTTTTCAAATAAATTCTCTTTTTCATCCCTATTGATAGCATTCTTGTAGCTTATATCATCATATTGCTCTGAATATTCCTTCCAGTCTATATCCTCCTGTTTGCTACGATATTCATCAATATGCTCTTCAGCTTCTCGTTTGTTTTCCAGCTCTAGAAATGGATTTGCTTCCATCTGGCTTTCTACATACTGCCATAGCTCTTGGCTTGTGAATTGAAGCATTTGTATAGCCTGCCTAAGTTCTGGTGTCATTATTAATTTTTGTGTTTGTTCCAATGTTAAATCAAATCCTAGACGCATATGGCTCACCCCTAACCTTTACATAGAATTATCTATGAATGGAATGTATTTTAATAAATTCTCATTAGTTAATTAATCTATTATCATTATAACAGATTGATTAGCTTTTCTGCAAATTTTATGTTAAATATCGCAGTCTCGAAACAAATTTATTTGTTTGCTGTCTCTCACATAAATTTGATTCTCGTTGCGTTTGACCTACCATCGATTGCTTCAGAAATGTATCCGAAATAATTGGCTTAGATCATAAAAAAATCCGGACATTAGTCCGGATTTTTTAGCAAGGAGTAGACTCTCCAGCAATATATCCTGCTTTTGCTAGTACCTCTACCGCTTGATTAACTTTTGCTTCATTAACCATTACTATAGGTCCTGTACAGCCCATTCCGCTTTCAGCATAAATACCGTTTTTCCAAAGTGCAACAACTGCATCTTCTAGCTCCATAATATCTACACCAGAAATTGAACCAGTAACTACTTCCTTAGCAGGTGCTACTACCTCTCCTGCATCTTCTATACTTTCCTTCTTAGTATCTTTCTTTAGACCCTTTAGTATATCGTCAAATTTTGCTTTTTTAGCCTTAGCAAATTCATCTTTTGAAACATTTATCACATTGCCTTGTGCAAGACCTGCCCCAAACTCGATTGCATTTGCTACAACAGGAACTCCTGACGCTCTTGATAAGATAAGGATAGTTCTTGAATAGTCTTCTCCTATTCCAGGACCATATCCAAAGCCCATAGCCTCATAGTCTCCACCTGTAGTATATGATGAGAATATTTTCATAAGAAGATTTCCTGTTAACGAGTCTGTAACCATTACATCTGGTGTTCCAGTTAATAGGTCATTTCCTCTCATTACAGAGCCACCGTCTGATCTCATAGACTCAGCAAAATTAAAATCATAACCATTAGATTTTAGTTCATTTAATGCTCTTTCAACTTGCCTTACACCATCTACATTTAGAAGTCCTACTGTTGGGCTTTTAATTCCCATTGCTTTAGCTGTAATTATTCCGTATAGTGCATTTTTTACCATACCTTCAACTCTATGTGCAGATGATGTTCCTGTTGTAGTTGCTATAAACATTTCTTTACCTTTTCCAGGAGTTACTACTCTACCTACAGTTGATACTCCCAATGGGAATGTATAATGCATTGTTACAGCACTATTTATTTCTCCACTATCTAAAAGCTCTTCCATTCTTTTATGTTGCTCTTCTTCTGTATTAGCTTCATATATTCTAAGCTCAGTATCCACTTTTGGTCCAATGAGGACAACTTCTACAGAAGAGTTTCTTTTTTGAGCTAATTCAGCACCCTTTACAATGTTTTCAACTCCATGCTCGCTGCCTAACACTGTGACACCAACTCTTACTTTTTGACCGAATTGTCCCGTTTCCATAGCATCTGCTATATCGTTAAATACTTTGCCTATTATATTTTTAATATTATCTGACATTTATATCACCTCTAATTTCCTAATAGATGTGACGCGAATTCTCTCATAGCCTCTGCTACTAATTTCTTAACTTCCTCTTCTGATACGCCTTTACCTTCGTCAACTTTTCCACTGTTCTTTTCAACAACTATAGAAACGCCGTCAAATAGGTTTGTCATACGACCTAGGAATAAGCTTCCTTTTCCTACTATCATAGCTCTGTTTATTTCACCATTTACCATAGCTTCTCTAGCAAATCCAGCATAAGGAACTCCAGAAGGAATATGACCTTGAGTTGGTGCCCAGCCTGGTAAACCATATTGATCTCCAAAAGTTGCTACGTCAGCTCTTTCAAGCTCGCCTCTCTTAACTCCTAGAGCTGCTATCATCTTATAGTTTGCTGCTGGAACATCTCCTGCTCCTGCTGGTTTAGTTATATCTGGGTTTTGCATTTCTACTGAATATTTATCTATATCAGTAATCTTTAAGTTTCCTTTGTCAAGTGGTGTAGTAATAAGTGATGTTATAACAGCTTGTGGTGATGAGCCAGTTCCTACTGTGTGACGACCAACTAGGTCAGTTCTTAATATAGGGTTCACTCCATCATTTTTGCTAACTAGGATAGCAAAACCAGCAACTGCATCTTCTAGTACAGGTAAGCCTTTTTTAACATGGTCTTTACCGTTCATACCTAGTTTAGCTGAAGCTCCACCAGCTACTAATACTACATTATCATATACTCCTGCTTGTACTAAAGCTGATGCTTCTATTAGTGAATGAGTAGGTGCTGCACAGAAGCCTCTTGTATCTGAGCCAGTAGCATTGTTACAGCCTACCATTTCAGCTATAGCTTTTGCAAAGTTTCCGCCACCTCTTTGGTTCATATCTCCACATGCTTCTTCTGAACACTCAATTACATATTCTATACTATTTGGATCAATTCCGTTTTTGTTTAAAAGATTCATCAATGCAAGAACACCTGAAGCTTTAACAACTAGGTTTTCAAATATTGTATGTGCATTTAAGTTAATGTCAATTTCATGAGCTCTCTTTACACATCCAACTAATTCATTATTATTGTAAATTGCTTCTGCATGGTGCTCATTAACTAATTTCTTAATATCTTCTATTGAATCGCCTTCTTTAACCTTTGCAACTAACTCTTCTCTCATTAAAGGATGCTTAGCCAATTTTTCTTTTACATCGGCTGCAAAGCTTTTTTCTAATTTCACAAGGTCAAAAGCATCACATATTTGCATTAATCCTATAAATTCGTCTTGTGGCATGATTTCGCCTAACTTACCAAATCTATCAGCGCCTTCTACTTTTTTGTCATACCATGGCATTTCATATTTTGCTAGTTCCTGTGGTGTCATTGAACCTATATATGTTTGATTTGGTGGGTAGCTAACTACCTCTTCAAAGCTACGTAAATGCTTTGGAAGTTCTTTCAAATAATCAGAATTAGGGTTAATAATTCTTTCTGAAGTTTGTGTTGTACCATTGTGTATTATCATATCTGGTGTATGGACTAAAATATATCCGGCACCTTTTAATACTGGGAATGACATATACTTCACCTCCAAAATAATTAAAAATTACATTTCTTTATACTCGCAGCTGGAAGCTACAGACTAAAATTAGTCCTATCAGCTTAGGTCATAATAGTTTTATAAAAGGGTGATTAAGTACTATCACCCTTTTATAATAATTGCAGCTGCTAGCTGCGAATGCAGCCAGCAATATTATTTATCAAACACTGTTTGACCTTCAACCTCAGTTGTTAAAGCTACTAAAGCTTTTTCAACTAATTTTCTTCTTAATGCTTTTTCCTGCTCTTTATCAAGACTTGGGTTTCCAAGTGGATGAGGAATAGCTATAGTTGGAACTATTCTGTTTGCACCTACTGTTAATGAAATAGGTACTACTGTACACATATGAACAACAGGAATACCTGCTCTTTCAATTTCTTTAACCATCGTTGCACCGCAACGTGTACAAGTACCTCAGGTAGATGTTAATATAACTGCATCTACGCCGTCAGCTTTAAGTTCTTTAGCAAATTCTGCTGCAAATGCTTTAGAGCTTGCAACTGCTGTACCGTTACCAACTGTGGTATAGAAGTATCTGTGTAGCTCTCCAATTTTGCCTTCCTTTTCTAGGTCTCTAAGAACATCAACAGGAAGAACTCTGTCTGAATCATAGTTTGCATATGTTGGATCATATCCACCATGTGCGGTTTCATAAGTTGCTTCTGTCAAATCTTCTACTCCATCAATATCATATTTACCATATTTTGAAGCACTTGAAGATTCAATGTGATCAGGATTTCCTTTTGGTACAGTACCACCAGAAGTAACTAATGCAATTCTAGCTTTTGTAATATCCTTAACTGCTGGGTTAGGATCTACTCTATCAAAATCAGGCATTGGGAATTCAGTAACAAATTCCTCTCCCTTAAGTTTCTTAATGAGCATTTCAACAGCTCTTTCAGAGCCTCTTTTGTCTACAAATACATTCTTTCTAATTCCTCTAGAAATGTATCCTTCTTCAGCTGGTGAACCTATTTCTTCGCCTTTAACTAATTTAAGCGCTAAGCTTGCCATAGTTTTAACTGCTGGTCTCATACCTGCTGCATTGTTCTTTGTTTCAACTATATATACTTTTTTCTTGAACATATCTGCTCCAGGGTTTTCAATGTACATACCAGTTAAAACAGGGATTCCTAGTTCGTCTTTAACAGCATCAGTAATAGTGCCACATGCAACACCATATCTACCTGCATTAAATGCTGGTCCAGCAATGAATAAATCTGGGTTGTATTTTTTAATCATGCCTATTACTTCTGCTTTTGCTTCTTCTAAATTTTCATTAAAGTAAGAGTCACCACAGATAATTGTAGCAACTATTTCAGCTTCGTCACCAAGACTTGCAGATAATGCTAATCCAGGTCCTATCACTTCTTCTCTTACTTCTGGTCTATGATCAGCTTTTTCTTCTCCACCTATACCTGCGAAGAATTGATTTATATAATGAACAACTTTAATTTTACTCATTAGTTTCCCCCCTCTCGTATTTTTGGGTTATTTGGGTTATTAATTAATCATTAAATTTACAATATTCGCTTCTTATTGAGCTTACTTCATTGATTATATCGTCAACATCAAGAACCATTTCCATCATACCAATTTGTTCATCATATACATCTGCATCAAATTCGTCTTTGATTTCTGGCTCTACAACGTGATATACTCTAAGTCCTAACTGGACTCCTGCTAATGGACCTGCAAAAGTTGGATCTCCTGCTGTAACTGTTTCAGCTGCTAAACCTGCAGCTTCTCCTTCAGCAGCACCTAAAAGAACAAGAATGTTCTCCGCTCCGTGCTTTTCAGCTAAATCCTTAACTCTTTGTTGATTTTCTAGGTCCATAGCGCCTGCAGCCGTTCAGACAAAACACTCTGTAGATGCGAAAACTACTTCTGCGCCAGTTCCTTTAAGACATTCTTCTACCGCTGGAGCTGGTATACCGTCTCTATCGCCTATTACGATTACTTTTTTACCATCTAATAGTCCCATCATCACACTTCCTTCCATTTTATTTTTATATATTATTAAATCACTAGAATCCTCTTGCTGTCAGCTTATTAAATCCAAGCTCGTTTGTAGCTCCTGTAATAGCTTGAAGCTCAACTACTATTGAACCATCTTTTTGTAAGCTTCCATCAAATCCACCAGCTATTGTATTTACTGGATCAAGGTATCCAATAACTTTATTTAATGGTGGTAATTCGATTACTTCATTGGCATTTCCACCTGTTACAACTGCATCTGCTAGTGGGTCAGCATCTGCTAATGATTGTGATGCTCCATCTCTACCTGCATATTCATCTGTAACGATTACAGTTTTAACGCCTTTTCTTTCAATTTTCTTACAGTTCATTATTAGGTCAGTATCAGGGTTACCAAAGCCTTCTTGTGATATAACAACACCGTCTACTCCTAGGTATTCTGATAATTTAGCAGCCCAATTTGATGATCTTTCTTTATCCGCTAGATAAACATTCTCGTTTGTAATGATTACTCCAACAAAGTTCAACTCTTTTCCATGTTTTTCAAATAAGTCGTGAACTACTGGATTGTTTTGATGATGGTAAGTTGTATTCTTATCACAAGCAGAAACACAGTTACCACTTATAATTGCACCATCTAACAATTCTGTTGGGTATATTAGTGTTGGTAATGTTTGTTTAGCGTCTACGCCATAAACATAAGTGTCATGCATTAAGCCTTGGCTCTGAAGCATTTGAACATATGCTACTTTTGGAAGCTCTGGATATTTTTGAATTCCTTGTAGTAAAGGTAATGTTTCATAAACCTTCACTTCATCTGCTTCTACATCCTTGCCAGCTTCTCCAAGATATGCTGCTGCTTTTAAGCCTGCCATTCTAACAGTTCTTTCATGGTCATGCTGTTTTAAACCATCTTTTGGCTGAATAACTAAAACAACATTATTTAGCTTTGAAAATGGTGTATAGTCTGCTCCTACTCCAGTCATGTCTATGATACCTTCTTGGAACGCAACAACCTTACCTGTAGTAACGACTGCTGCACCCTTTAATACATGAGTTCTTCCTGAGCCAACTTCATCAACCTTTGATAATACTCCAGGGAATATTCCACCAGGACCTTCAGCCTTAACTCTTGGCTCTATTACATCCTTAACTGGTGTAATTCTAACACTTTCACCTGGTCTTGCCAACTCTACCTCTACACTTTTTATGTTTTCGTCATCGCTTATAGCTGCTATAAGCTCTTCCTTGTTGACAAATAGAATTCCATTGTCTACTTTTGTCTTATCTCCAAATTGCACATCTTTGATGATAATATTACCTATTTCTAGGCGCATAGAGTTCACCTCCTCTTAATATTTCACTTATGACATTATTTATTGTAACCCTATGGAATAGGTTTTATAACCTATTCCATAGGTTGGTTACCTAAGTATTGCTACATAATTAATTAAATGTATTTTTGAATCATAGCCTCTACATTTGCTGGTGTAGCATCATCTTTTACTAGCTCATCTATTTTTTGACCATCTTTGTAAATTGCTATAACTGGTAAACCTAATATTTTTTGTGATATTGCAAGTCTTCTAGCTTTACCTGTGTCTAAACTAGTGAATTTCATTTTTCCTTCATATTTTTCTGCAAGCTCATGAACATGTGGCATTAATGCTTTACATGGTTCACAACCTTCACTCCAGAAATCTACCAATACATGTCCTTCTGCCTTAAGTACTTCTACTTCAAAAGTATCCTTATCAACTGCTAACATGGATATCCCTCCTAAAATTTTTGTTTTTATTTAAAATTTTTATTGCTCTTTTTTATTATTCTTCAAAGGCGTTTTCAATGTATTTCTCAGCTTGAGTAGCTGCAATTGCACCATCTGCAGTCGCAGTCACAACTTGTCTTAAAGATTTTACTCTACAGTCACCTGCTGCAAATACACCTGGAATATTAGTTTTCATGTCATCATCAGTTCTTATATAACCATTTTCCATATCTACTATTCCATTAAATAACGATGTTACTGGGTCGTATCCTACGAATACAAATACTCCAAATGTGCCATCATCTTCATCAGCAACTATTTCTGTAATTTCACCAGTTACTCTATTTTCAAGTACCATTGACTCTAATATACCTTCGCCTTTTACTTCTTTAACAACTGAATTCCAAATGAAATGTAATTTTTCATTTTTAAATGCCTTCTCTTGAATAGACTTAGCTGCTCTTAGCTCGTCTCTTCTATGAACTATAGTAACTTTTCTAGCAAATTTAGTTAAGAACATAGCTTCTTCAACAGCTGAATCCCCACCACCAATTACATAAACTTCCAAGTCAGTAAAGAAGTCAGCATCGCAAGTTGCACAGTATGAAACACCTTTACCTGTAAGCTCTTTTTCTCCTGGGCAGCCCATTGGTTTTGGCTTAGCACCAGTTGCAATTATAATTGATTTTGCGTGGTATTCACCTTTAGCGCCTTTAATGACCTTAACCTTGTCTTGTAGTTGCACTTCTTTTACTTCATCTAATACTCTTTCTGCACCAAATTCATCTGCTTGCTCTACCATTCTTGCAATTAATGAAGGTCCCGAAGCATTTTCAACTGAGCCTGGGTAGTTAGCTACTTCTTCAGTAGTAACTATTTGTCCACCTGCTTTTTCTCTCTCTAATATTAGTGTTTTCATTTTTGCCCTTGCCGCATATAATCCTGCCGCTAAACCTGCAGGACCAGAGCCAATTATTATTGTATCGTATAAATTGTTTGTCATGTGCTTCACTCCTTTATTTGTAATAAATTATACCCATTAGGTTTAATGGTTAACATTTACAAGGTGTAATTATGTGAATTAACAACAAATAAAAAATGCATATTACCAACTAAAATTTACCCTAATTTGTCAAGTTTTATACAAAACTAAATCAAGTTATTAAGCATATTTTCAATTAGAGACAGGTCTACAGTTTGAAAGTCGTAAAGTGCAATACTATTCCAATCTGGAGTTGGTCTATTATTAATAAATTTTCTGGTGGTTACTATGGCGCTTTCTATAAGAGTTAAGGATTTTATGTCCAATTGTTCTTTCTCTTTTGAAATCAAAATAGTTCTGTATGGAGTTTCGTTTGGCTTGATGCTACCTGCTAAAGGGTGAGATAAAAGTTCATGTCCTAAATGAATTTTGTCTCTGACTATTTCTAAAACTCCGATATAATCCTCATGACATAGCTCTACTTCATATGTAGACTCAAATTTTTCTTTTATCAATGGATTATTTGTAATTATTATTTTGTTCATTATCCTCACTCCCTACAACCCTTATAATAATTTAGACAAAAAAACAGAATAGAAGTAACAGTATATGTGCCCCTCTACTCTGTTCTAAACCTGAGAGTTTCTTCTTTTTTCAAGAATTGCTCCTTCGGTGCCATAGGCTTTCCAGAGAACTGTCCAAATACGGTCCTTTTGCCTGAGAGCTTCGTCATAAATGGCAAACTTATGACTTACTCCTTCGGCGCCAATAAGCATTGGTCTCTTCCGCATTTTTCATCCAGCCTAACTTCACTATAGATTTGTTAAATAAAAATCAATCTCTGTATTCAAGAACATTATAATACATAAAAATTTTGTATACAACACTTTTTTTCAAAATTTCATAATAAAATTTCTTAAATAACTTTAACATTTGTTATTAATTAATAAACAGAGCATACAAATATAGATTACATATTATTTAAGCGCATCTAAAATATACATTGCTATATTCAAAGAATGGTCTGATATCCTTTCAAGATTACTAATTAAATCAAGAAAAATAATTCCTGAGCTTGGCTCGCATGACTGAGTATTTAGCCTTTCAATATGTGTATCCCTATATTGCTTTTCCATTATATCTATCTCTGCCTCTAAGGTAATGACTTCCTCTGCAATTTTAGGGTCAGCAGTTTTAAATGCTAATAGTGATTTGCTAAATACATCTTCTACCTTATCAAACATTATATGCAATTCATCAAGTGCTGTGTCTGTAAACCAGAGTTTATTATCTATTCTATCTTGGCATAATTCAGCTATATTATCTGCATGGTCTCCTACACGCTCAATATCATTAATTGCATGGAATAGTGTAGTTACAGTGGCATGCTGTAAATCTGTAAGAGGTGCATTAGAAAGCTGAATTAGGTATTTAGTTATGTCTCTTTCTATTTCGTTTATCCTTTTTTCTTCCTCAAAAACCTTTCGAACTAATTTTTCATCTTTTTGATAAAAGGCTTCAACTGCCGTTCTGAGGTTATCTCTAACTATTTTCCCCATTCTTAATACTTCTTTACTTGCCTGACCTACAGCTATAGAAGGTGTCTCAATAATTCTTGTGTCTAGGTATTTTAAGCCTTGAACATCTTCTTGTTCCTCGCCTCTAATAAGCTTTTTAGCAGCTAAAACTAATAAGCCTGCAAACGGAAACTGAATTACTACGTTAATTAAATTAAATAAAGTATGAGAGTTTGCTATCTGTCTTTGAATATTGTTTGGTGTAAAGTTTATAACTAAAGCTTCTACAGGCTTTCTTAATAAAACCATAAAGATAATAGTTCCTACAATATTAAATAGAAAATGCATAAGTGCGGCTCTTTTAGCTGTTTTATTAGCTCCAATACTTGATATAAGTGCAGTTGTTGTAGTCCCTATGTTATCTCCAAATAAGATAGGTAATGCTAAATCTGTTGTAATAAGCCCTTGACTAGCCAGTGCTAGCAATAATCCTATAGAAGCACTACTGCTTTGTAGTAAAGTGGTCAGTCCAAATCCTACTAGTATACCTAGAACCGGATTTTCAAGACTAATAATCAAGTCCCTAAAACCTTGATATTCTCCTAATGGTTTTAGGTGGCTGGACATAAAATCCATTCCTATAAATAGAATACCAAATCCAATGAGTATCTCAGCAATCTCCTTGTTTTTTTTCCTAGATGAAAATAACCAGATTGCAACACCTATGGCCACGACAACAGGTGCATAATCACTTAACTTAAAGGCTATAAGTTGTGCTGTCATTGTGGTTCCAATGTTGGCTCCCATGATTACTCCAATTGCCTGATTTAATGTCATTAGACCAGCATTTACGAATCCTATAACCATGACAGTTGTGGCACTACTACTTTGAATAACCATAGTTACAATGGTACCTATAATTACTCCCATTAACCTATTACTAGTTAATACTTCTATAAGTTTCTTTAGTTTCTCTCCTGCAGCTTTTTGAAGGCCTGTCCCCATAAGATTCATTCCATATAAGAATAATCCTAATCCTCCTAACACACCAAAAGCAATTTGCATAATAAACCTCCTGTTTTCTAATATTCGTTTGATAATAGCCAAATATCAATATATTATATCAGTTTTGGAAACTTTAACTGTCTTAAAGCCTCATATACTATTATGGCAACAGAATTTGAAAGATTTAGAGATCTAGCTCTTTCATCCTCAACCATAGGCACTCTCATGGTCCTTTCTGGATACCTAGCCAGAATATCTTTTGGTAGCCCTGCTGTTTCCTTTCCAAATAATAAATATGCCCCTTCTTCAAAGTTAAAATCCGTATAGCTTTTATGCCCTTTAGTCGTAGCAAAATAAAACTTACTAGTATCATTTTTTTGAAAAAATTCATCTAAGTTCTCGTATACATGTAAATCAAGCAAGCTCCAATAGTCCAAACCAGCTCGTTTTACATACTTATCATCTAATGAAAATCCTAAGGGTTTTACAAGATGAAGTGAAGAACCCGTAGCTGCACAGGTTCTAGCGATATTACCTGTATTTTGCGGGATTTCTGGTTCAACTAAAACAATATTTAGCGGCATAATTTCCCTCCCCGTTTTAACATCTAAAATAAAATGTCATTTATACCAACCTAATTGATTTTACTAGTCTTTTTTTATAAAGTCAATTGTTAAAATCATTGAATTCTATTTTTCCATCAATATCCAATATAAGTATCATATTTGTTTCAGTTAATGAGGTCTCATAATTAATCATTGTTATTTTCTTATCAATACATGTATAGCTAAGCTCATTGCCTTCAATGATACAATAGCTTGCTAATTCCATATTAACCCCATTTCCATAGAAGCTTGCACATGAGTTTCCAATTATAAGCTTTGATAATTCAAAAATAGTCTTTTTTACATTTTTGTCAATTTCTATAGCTATACTACCTTTGCTATATCTATGATAAACAATTTTAGCCAGCTCATTTGAAATATTAACTATAATTTGCCCTGAAATCGTCCCTGAGAAGCTTACAATTACAGATACCCCATCATAAAGCTTTATATCAGTTTCATTATAGATTTTTTCGTCTAAATCTATATGAACAAATTGTTTGAAAATCTCTTTTGTATTTCTATTGAATATTTCATCTATTTTTAAACTTAGAATTTTTATCCCTCCAATTAAAGCTTATATAAATCAGTCTAGCAACACAAGCTTATTAGCTTGATGATGTTCACATAAACTTGATGCTCGTTGCATTTTTGCCTACCAACAATTTTTCAATAAAATCCCTCGAAAAATTAGGTTAGATCATAAAAATAGATTCTAAGAATTATTCCTTAGAATCTATTATTCTGTATTGTGCCAATATTTATTCTTGTTTATTATGTCTAAACCATTTCTTTAACTAATTGTCCTTTCCTACGTTTTATATAATGGCTATATATCTTTGATTTCCTTAAATAATATAATTATTTCAATACAATATATGTTACTATGGCTACTTATAAACATTTTGCTCCAAAAATATTTATAGTTGCATCATTGTTATTAAAGCTTCTCCTTATCATTTCGATTTCCCCGCTTCTCTCTGCAAAGAATACCAGCATTTCACACTCCTGCTCTTTCTTTGGATTTATCCTTAGTTTAATTTTTTCCTTTTCCTTTGAGCTGAGTATAATCCAATATAAGTTATTTCCTATTTTTCTAGTTACAAAATCTCTTGTAGTTATGTTTTCTGTTATGTTCACAGCCTTTTCTTTGTTAGCATACTGAATCTCACCCATAGATACATTTCTCAGTATGATACTATATACATACTCCATGCTTTTTTCTCTCTTACGCTCTGTCTTAGGAACAACTGGACGCATGAGTATTGAGGCTAAAATATCTTTTGATTTTTTCAAAATATCTCCATGATTTGAGTTCAAATAATAATTCTTACTATATATTGCTTCTGCACTGCCTATTGTTATAGTTCCATCTCCATATGGCATAGAAATAGAGTACATTGGTTTTCCATCAAACCATTTTCTAGATGTTCTTTCATTTTTATTTACACAAATTATATCGGTTGTTTCCAGACCAGTACCTATGATGTGATATGGCACTACACCTCTATTGAATATTAAGTGACTAGTCTTGTTTATTTGGTTTAGATGTCTGTTTACTGATTCCATCTGAGTAATTAGTACAGGTTTTTTTATCCTGCCGTTGTCATCATAAAATAAGTAGTTTCCATATTCGTAGCTAGGGAGGAGTTCCTCAGCGACTGGAAATAATCTTCTCAAAATATTTACTTCGCTTATTGGCCCATGTAAAAACCTATATATCCAGATAAATCCTATTTTTAGCAGCTGATAAACAATGTTCTTCTCTAATTTATTGTAAGGCATTTGACCACCACTCCAAAAATAATATGCATTTACTGAACCAGCATTTGGAGTTCCCATCATTATAAGGTTTCTCACATCGTTATTATACAGTGAACCTTGAACATAAGTCCTAGCTACTAATCCACCAAGACTATGACCTATTATATCTACTTTAGCTTTCATTGATATTCTTTTAGCTTCTTCTATTTTAGGTATCAAATATTTCTCTGTGTTGTACTCACATCCGTTTCTCCAATCATAAAAAGCTATGAATAAATCTTTTCCTTCTTTATATCCTAGTTCCTCCAGATTATTTATTATAGGTCTATATATATGCTCAGCCATACCAAAGCTAAAATCTCCAGTTCCAGGCAATATGTCATCACCAAGGGAACCAAAAAGACCTGGTACAAGTACTATAGGTAATTTTGTTGAGCTTCTATTGTCTGCATAGTAATACATCCGTATCCCACCTTTAAAACATTTTATTATATACTATGTGGGACTTATTCCTAAGTGTAACAAAAAAACCTGACATTTATAATGCCAGGTATAATTTAAGAAACAAAGTATAATTTGTTCCCATTCCGTTCCTTTTCAATTATATCTAACCCTTCAAGCTTTAATAGCTTTACTTTAGCCTCTATTCCTCCACCATAGCCTACTAGCTCTCCACTGCTTCCAATTACCCTATGACAAGGTACTACTATAGATACTGGATTTCTGTTGTTAGCCATACCAACTGCTCTAAAGCCTTTTTCACTTCCTACTCCTACTGCAATATCCTTATAGGATCGTACCTCTCCATAAGGAATTTTAAGTAATTCCTGCCATACTGATATCTGAAAGGGTGTACCAATTAAATCTAGGGGTATGTCAAAGTTCCTTAGCTTTTTTTCGAAGTATAAGCTTATTTGCTTTTTATAGTCAGATTCTTTTCCATTATACTCAACTATACTATCGTAATTCCTGTTAAGCTCTTTCTCAATTTGGTCCTTTCTTATTGAAAATTCTAATTTAGCTAATCCTCTATCCGTAAATCCAATCCACAACAGACCTATATCTGTTTCCATGCTCTCATAGTAAATTTTCCTATCACTCTTCATTCTCATTCTCCTTTGCTAGAAGCCATTGCTCTCTAGCTAAATTTTCTATTCTAGGATTAGTTTTTACTAATGGATTTGATACAGTTTTGCCAAACCATGATATTGCTTCTTTTTTTCTTCCCAATCTTCTATGAAGCTCACCAATTAAATACCCAAGTGTTATCTCATCTGTAGATAATGATAATAGGTCCTCTTTATAAAAGGCTTGTTCAAATAGCTCTACTGCATTTTGCAGGAATCTCATTTCCTCATCACTTTCTTTTGTCCTAAAAAACCAACCTATCTTTAATGCAATATTTCCTAGTTCATAGTTTTTTAATCCTATAAGCTGTCCACAATAAAAAGCCAGCATGTAACACTGAATAGCATCATCTTCTGTCCTAGGTCCAGAATATTCTCTTTCTTTCCATTTTGATGAAACTTCTTTCTTAATTATTTCTCTTTCAGCTGGTCTTATATTATTAAATCTATTTTCTAATGCCGAATATCCACATTTAGGACATACAAAAACCTGATACTTTAATGGATTTTCGCTTTTATAATGGTTCATAAAATCTCCGTCTACTCTATCTACTCTAACCTTTGTTGTCCTCATTTTACTTGTGGAAAATTCACTATTACATATAGGACATTTTACCTTCTTTATGTACAAAACATCTACTGTCATCGTCGTTCTCCTCCAGCTATATTTATTGCAGTTTATAATTGTTTTTTCCAATACACATCTATTTTGTCATTTTCTCTTAATTCTTGAGTGAATTCAGCCTTACTTCCGTTGACATTTAAAACAAGCTCTCCTTGAGGTTTAGTCAAATTTATGTCTATATAGTCGAAAATGTCAACAAATACGAAGCTAGACTTGTTATGATGTATTATTTTTTCTTCTCCGTTAATGATTAGCTCCAAGACATTCTTACCCTTTGGTTTTAAATTTGTGTTAACTGATTCCTTTAGAGATTTTATTTCAATAATATCATCATTCTTTAACTCATAATCCTCCTTAAGAATTTTACCAGCTTTATAAGCAGTATAAACATTTTTGTCTAGATTCAAATGCTCTAAAACATCTCTAATGGTCTTTATTTCTTTAAATTCTATTATATCTCCATCGTTTATTCTAACACTATCGGATACGGCAGTATCATTTATTCTAACCTCTAGAATCAGGTTAATACGACTATTGTTTACAAGTATTCTTTTATGTAGCTCAAAACAGTCAGATAAATTGACTTCAGCTGTAATACCTTCAGTTGCTTCGATAACTTTAACATTGTCTCCACTTTTAAGCTTTTTCTCAAGGCTCACTAGTTGGTCATTTACATAAATACGTGCTGGCTCTCCAGCTTGTCCAAGCACTCTTTTCTCTTCACCATTTAAATAATAAGTTATATCCTTTCCTCTTTTGGGTATTAGCTTTCTTGGATTAAACCCAATAAATGCCAATGCGTCAGAAACCTTTATTGTCTTAGCATTAAATAGTTTTATTTTCTGTTCATTAACTCTAACCTCTACAAAATCTTTATAAGCATTTTTTAATGCATAGTAGCCTATACCAATTGGAGTTATAGCATCAGGACCCCTTAATTCCTCTGGAATATCAGTAACTCCTTCAATAATACTAGTGTTTCTTACAACAACCCTTTCTTTTGGAAGTCCGAGATTTTCTGCTATATATTCATTAAGCCTTGGCAATTGGCTTCCCCCGCCAATTAAAAATATAGCACTTGGTGCTTTATCGTTAAATTCTAAAATCTTAGTTGCTATTTCCTTGGCAATTATATTAATAGTATTATCTATACTGTTTAGAATCTCATCAGTATGTGCTTCGTGCTCTATGCCAACTATATCTACAAATTTATGCAGTTCCTTTGAAGCTAAGTTGACCTTCAATTTTTCTGCTGCATTAAAATCTAAAAGATATGCCTTAGCAATGTTTTCCGTTATTTCATCTCCAGCTAATGAAGCCATTGCATATGCTACTATGGCTCCATCCCTAGATATTGCAATATCAGAAGTCCCAGCCCCTATATCTACTAATGCTATATTTAAAAGCCTGAGACTTTTCTTTACTGCAATATTCATGGCAGCTATAGGCTCTAAGGTTAAGTTTACTACCTCAAGACCCACTCTGTCCATGACCGTATATAGACTATCTACTACCGTATATGGTAAGAAAGTAGCTAGCACATCAACTCCAATTTTGTTGCCTCTATGTCCTTCAAGGTTTTCCATAAAGTTGCCATCCAAATAATAATTCACTACAGTATAGCCCACACAATAATATCTAGTTTCCTCGTCTTTAGTATTTTCATCTAGGGAATTTTGTGCTAGCTGTATTGCTTCCATTTCTAAGCTTTCAACTAATCTTGAATCTATTTCTATGCTTGAATCAATATTATTTTCTAGCCTTGCTCTGTAGGTTTTTAATGACCTTCCTGCCGCAGCAATGGCTACCTTATCTAATTTAATATTGCTCTTTTGCTCAAGCTTTTCCTTAACCTTTTTTACAATGTCTACAACACTATTGATATCATGAATTTGTCCATCATACATGTTTCTTTTATCATGCTCTATTGTTTCACTTGCTAGAATTCTGAAATTATCATCATGTAGCTCCCCTACTACACCAATGACTGTCCTCGTTCCAATATCTAAAGAAAATACTATATCATTAATATTGATTGTATCCATAGGTCAAAACTCCACCTTTAAAATAATTTTAAATACTATTATGCTATTCTCTATGTATGTCTTATTTCCTCTTACTTTGTCAAAATTTCGTTTATTTTTCCACATTTTCCTTATAGTACATACAGTAATCTGTTATAGGACATTCATGGCATAAAGGTTTTCTCGCCTTGCAAATACGCCTTCCGTGAAATATTATGAGATGATGAGCCTTAGACCATTGACTCTCTTCAATATTATTCATTAGGTCTTCTTCAGTATCGTGTACATTATCGCTATTAGCTAAACCAATTCTATTTGAGACCCTAAATACATGTGTATCCACAGCTATGGCATTTTGACCGAATGCATTGCTAATTACTACATTTGCTGTTTTTCTTCCTACTCCAGGAAGCTTCACAAGCTCTTCTCTATCAGAGGGAACCTTAGAGCCATAATCATTAATAAGCATTTCACTAAGCTTTAAAATATTCTTGCTTTTTGTTCTATAAAAACCTATACTCCTTATTTTTTCAGCTAGCTGTTCCTCGGTTAAGCTTAGAAAATCCTCTGGTGTTTTATATTTTTTAAATAGTTCCTCTGTAACTATATTCACTCTTTTATCCGTAGACTGAGCAGATAAAAGAGTTGCTATCAATAGCTCAAAGGGATTTGTATGTCTAAGCTCGCAAGTCGCATCTGGATAAGTAGTATCAAGAATATCCAGTATTTCTTGTATTTTCTTCTTGTCCAATATGTTTTTCATAATAATATCATCCATCCTCTTTCTATAATATTTCTATTTGGCGGGCTACTATTTCTACTCTTCCATCACCTTCAATAAATTTAAGTACATTTGATATTACTTGGCTAGCGTGCATAGAGTCATTTGTAACGCAAGCGAATCCAATTTGGGAGCTTCTCCATGTATCGTTTAGGTCAACTTCGGCTATTGATACATTAAACCTAGATTGTATCTTTCCAATTATACTTTTAATCACTTGTCTTTTATCCTTTAAAGAATTTGATTCGTATATCATAAGCTCAACCGAACATGCACCAATTATCATTATGCCCTCACCTCATTATGCATTTATTAATCCTAAATAGGTTATATAGAATATAGTATTAATATACATCATATTCTATTTTATCACTATAATAATCAAAAAACCCTATAACTTTAGTTGCAAGTTAATAGGGTTTAGTACTTTTTACTGTCCATGATTCAACTTATATTTCAAAATATGCTACAGCCTTATACCCTTCAGGTATATTATATTTATCTGTATGAGAAATATCAAATCTCCATTTCCCAAATATGCCCTCTTCCTGGGCTGACTTTTGAAAATACAGCATTACAATACCTGCATCAAGGTGCTGTAGAAAGTCTTTGTCTGCAATAGTAAGGACTATTTTATTATCATCTAGTATGAATCTCCAAGGTTGAAGATTTCCCCAAGAAGGAGCTAGCCTTGTATAATAAAGAATATTTATTATACCCCTTGTTTCTAGTATATTAGTAGTACATAGCTTCTCCCACTGACCATCAAATATTAGTTCTTCTACTCCTAGTCTGCTGCTTTTTGGAGACGTATCTGTTTTGAAGAATCCCTTGTACTGGTATCCAATAGCAATTAATGATAAAGGAATGAACTCTTCACTAATATTTAAATTTCTTGATAATTCTGCTTCATCTTCAATGCTTAACCAGCAAGTTCCAAGTCCTTTATCCCATGCTCTTAATCTTATATTCTCCATTGTATATGAGCTGTTTTCTATATATCCTGAAAATTGTTTTGATGATATGAGTATATAGTGAGGTGCTTCTATCATCTTACCAAAATATCCAGTTTTCCCTGATAAATCGCTATAGAATTTTTGTCCATCCTTTATAAATGTAATCATTATATCATCTCTTCTGCCAATTAATATATCTTCTTTTGCATCTATGATTATTTCATCAATTATATGGTCTGGTACTTCCTCTTTTTTATAATCTCTTATGGTCCTAATTTCCTCAATAGCCTTTATGTATCTCATGCATATTCCCCCCTAATGGCCCTATGAATAAAGCTCTATAGTCTATAGATATCCAATTATTGTGGTTTAAATCACAATTTAACATTAATATAGATGCAGGCTGCCCTGCATCTATACTTTTAGATTAAATTCATTTCTTTTCCAACCTTTTCAAAGGCTGCTACTGCTCTGTCTAATTGTTCTTCAGTGTGACCTGCTGTAACCATACATCTCAATCTTCCTGTTCCTTTAGGCACAGTTGGGAATACTATACCAGAAACAAATACGCCATTCTCAAAAAGCTTTTTACTGAATTCCATAGTTTTTGCCTCATCTCCAATTATGACTGGAGTTATTGGAGTCTCACTGTGTCCAGTATTAAAACCTAAAGCACCAAGCTTTTGCTTAAAGTATCTTGCATTTTTCCAAAGTCTATCAGTGTGTTCCGTTGTCTCCATTAGCATAGTAATAGCTTCAATAATTGCACCTACTGATGCTGGTGTTAATGAGGTACTGAATAATATTGGTCTTCCTCTATGATTTAGCCATTCTTGCATAGTCTTGCTACCAGCTACATATCCACCTACTACTCCTATTGCTTTAGAAAGTGTTCCTATAGTAAAATCTACTCTTCCGTGAAGTCCAAAGTGGTCAACTGTTCCTCTTCCGCTTTCACCAAGAACACCTGAACCATGGGCATCATCAACATAAGTCATTGCTTCATATTTTTCAGCTAGCTCAACTATTTCTGGAAGCTTCGCAATATCTCCATCCATACTGAATACACCATCAGTAATGATAAGTATATTTCTGTATTTATCTCTGCTTTCTTTTAAAACTTGCTCTAAGCTGTCCATATCTGAGTGCTTATATATAGCTCTATCAGCTCTGCTTAATCTTGAACCATCTATGATGCTAGCGTGATTTAATTCGTCTGAAATTATAATATCTCCTTTTTCTGTAACAGCTTGTATAGTTCCTGCATTGCAGTTAAATCCTGATTGATACACCATTGCAGCTTCTTCTCTTTTGAATTTTGCTAATAGCTCTTCTAGCTGTTCATGAAGAGTCATGTTACCTATAATTGTTCTAACTGCTCCTGCTCCTGCACCAAACTTTTCTATAGCTTCAATTGATGCTTTTTTCAATCTAGGGTGGTTTGCAAATCCTAAGTAGTTATTTGATGAAAGGTTAATTACTTTCTTACCGTTTAGTATGACTTCTGCTTCGTTTGCTCCTTCAAGTACAGGTAGCTTTCTGTAAACTCCTTGATCCTTTAGCTCTTGTATTTTCTCTTTTAAAAATACTAAATCATGAATATTGCTCATCTTATACCCTCCTAAGTTATTTTGATTTAAAAATAATTAGACTGAAATACAACTAAAATACACGCTCTATTTTTCTGTAAGCGTTTACCTAGTATTTCTATCTAGTTCTTCTTATAAATATTTCTATATAAAAATTACTACATAAAAATCAAATTTCCTTTATTTAAGTCATTTTTTTAACAAGTATTTTAAAATTAATATTTTCTCCATAATTCAATAAGCCCTTCCATTTCTTCAGAAACCTCTAAGTTCCTTTCTTTAAAAAGTCTTTCCTGTACTAATTTGGTCCCTTCTTCATTATCAATTTTAATAAGTGCCCAGGCTGCATATTCTCTAATCATTGGACTCTCATCATTTAAAGCTTCTTTTAATAGCCCTATACAGTCTCTATCTCCAATATTAGCTAAAGCTATAATGGCATTTCTTTTCAGTACATTCTTGCCCCTCCAAGCTCCTGACATGGTTCCATATTTCTTATTAAATTCCTTATTAGAGATAGTCAGAATCTCCTCAATATCAACTATTCCATTTGTCCTCTTAGGGATAAATTCCTCAGTACTACCTTTTTGTATTTCTCTATTTTTGGGGCAAACCTGCTGGCATGTATCACAGCCATAAATCTTTTTTCCCATCTTTTCTCTTAGCTCATAGGGTATTCTATCCTTAGTTTGAGTTAAATATGAGATGCACCTTTTAGTATTAATAATGTAGCCTTCTTGTATGGCTCCTGCCGGACAAGCATCTATACACAGTCTACAATCTCCACACTTTTCTTCTAACTTATTATCCTCTTCTAATTCTAAATCTGTCAGTAAGTATCCTAAAAAAATATATGAGCCAAAATCATCGTTTATTATTGAGCAACTTTTCCCAAACCATCCAATCCCAGCCCTCTTTGCAATCTGTCTGTCTATTAATGGTGAAGTATCTACGCATATAGTATATTTAAAATCTGTAACCTTGCTAACTTCATTAGCTAGCATTTCCATTTTGCTTTTTAAAACTTTATGATAATCCTCACCCCATGAGGATTTAGATAATAGACCAAACCATTTTATATCCTTGGAATGCGCCTTTTTATATTCAATATTATAAGAAATTCCTATGACAATGATTGTCCTACATTCTGGCATCAACAGTGTAGGATTTGTTCTTGAAATAATATCCTTTTCTTCAAATTCTGTGTCATAGCCCTTTTTCTTTCTTTCACTAAGGAAATCAATCATGTGATCTAGCTTATCAGCTCTTGTGAATCCTATTGTGTCAATACCTATTTCCTTTGATTTATGAATAATATATTGCTTTAGATTCATATTATTTGTTCCTCACTTATTTAAATTCTCATCATAATGTACTGCTAGACTTTTAATACCGCCTATTGGCCATAGTTTTGTTATTGCCTTGCCTTTTATGTTTTCAATTGGCACAAAACCAAATACTCTGCTATCATTGCTATTATCTCTATTGTCCCCAAGTACATAAACATAACCCTCTGGTACTCTTCCTTTCAGAAGCTTAAATTGTTTATTAGTTGGGTTATTACAATTAATATAGTCTTCAAAAATAGCAGTCCCATTTATATATAATACGTTATCCTTTATTTCAAAATAATCCCCAGTTACTGCAATAACTCTCTTAATGAAAAGCTCATTTTCTCTTCCATCAATTGGAGGATTAAAAATAACCACATCTCCTCTTAATGGTTTTTCAAAAAAATATGATATCTTATTTACTAATATTCTATCATTATCCTCAATGGTATTCATCATTGATTCACCACTTACTACTGTAAGTCCTATTATATAGCTTTCAACAAATATAGCTAATGAAAATAATAATATAACTACTTTACTTACTCTAATTATATTATAAAAAAAGCCCCTAGTCATTTTTACACTTCCCATCTATGTTAATAATTTCTAAGACACTATATATTTAGTAGTATTGCTATATTTTTATTTTTTATAGCATTTTTTACTGCTAATATAAAAATCTTTGTAAATTATTATTCATAGACAGGTTAAATAATTCATAAAAACTAAAGTACTCACAAAAAAAGAAGTACAAGCTCTCATCTCTGGATATGAATAATCGCTTGGTACTTCTTTTGTGTTTCTATGAATTTAGCTATTTTTGAGTATGTTTTTTATGGTTTCAATTTCCTTCTTGTGCCCCTCTGGCTCATGTGGAGTTTCTAAGAAAAATGGCAGCTCTTTAAGCTGAGGATGCTTTACAATGTTAATTATAGCCTCTAGTCCAATTTCACCTTCACCTATGCTTGCATGCCTGTCTTTGTTGTTTCCAAATACAGTCATACTGTCATTTAAGTGTACTGCCTTTAGTCTTTCTATACCCACTATTTTATCAAAGCTTTCAAGTACACCATCTAAGTCATTTACAATATCATAGCCGGCTGAATACAAGTGACATGTATCAAGGCACACGCCCATCAGTTCTGAATACTTTACTTTATCAATAATTGCCCGCAGCTCTTCAAATGTACTTCCTATTTCGGTTCCTTTTCCAGACATTCCTTCTAATAAAATTGTTGTACTTTCATCTCCAGTAATTATTTCATTTAATACAGCCGCTATTCTTTCTATGCCATATTCGACTCCTTTTCCTGTATGGCTTCCTGGATGGAAATTGTACAATGAACATGGAATAGTTTCAAGTCTTTGCAAATCGTCTTTAAATGCCATCTTTGCAAAATTCCATGTATCTTCCTTAAAAGACGCCATATTTAGTGTATACGGCGCATGGGCTAAAAGTGGTCCGAAGCTGTTGTCTTCCATTATTCTCTTTAACCCCTCTATATCTTTTATATCAAGTGCTTTAGCATTTCCTCCTCTAGGATTTCTTGTAAAAAACTGAAATGTGTTAGCACCTATACTCAATGCTATTTCCCCAGCCTTTGTGAAGCCTTGAGATATGGATAAATGACATCCTATGTACATATAATCACTCCTTAACTTTATGTGGCGCACGAAACTTAAACAAAATACACACTCACGGTTTCGGACATGAATAATTCTATAGCTCATTCCGATAAAAAATCCTACAATTTGCAAACTCGCTCCGCTCAAACATGCAAGTTGCTTAACGGATTTTTCATCTCCATTCACTAAGAATTATAGTATTAAATCTGAAGTTCGCTTAGTATTTTATTTAAGTTTCTTGAACTTTTAGAAATATTATACCCCCATCAATCAATTAAAATCACTACCACAATATTAGTTGTGTCATTAGTATAATAAATAACATATTTTGATAATGTAACCCATTATTAATTATTTAGGAGGACCAGCTATGCTATTCAAGAATAGACTTTCTATAGATAATGTTAGAAATAATATTGTAGGTATAAATAAAAAAATAATGCTCAGGAATGGTAAAAAAACAAACTATATCTCCTTTGATAATGCCGCTAGTACACCTACTCTAGTACCTGTACTTACGAAAATAAATGAGTTCTTAGAATGGTACTCAAGCATTCATAGGGGTACAGGATACAAATCAGTGATATCAACACGTACATACGACGACTCTAGAAAAATAGTTGCCGATTTTTTAAATGCTGATTTTGAAAAAAATGCTGTTATATATGTTAAAAACTCTACTGAGGCTATAAATAAGTTATCCTATAGATTGCAGCTAGATAGAAATGATGTGGTTATTAGTTCTCTTATGGAGCATCATTCAAATGATTTGCCTTGGAGAAATAAATGTAAAACTCTCTTTATAAATGTACTTGAAGATGGAAGATTAGATTTAGATGATTTAGAAAAAAAGCTTAATTCTAATAAAGGAAAAGTAAAGCTTGTAGCTGTAACTGGATGCTCCAATGTTACCGGATATATAAATGATATACACTATATTGCATCATTAAGCCATACATATGGAGCAAAAATACTAATAGATGCTGCTCAGCTTGCGCCACATCGCAGTATAAATATGAAGGGAAAAGGCTCTGATGATTATTTAGATTTTGTGGTATTATCTGGTCATAAGCTATATGCACCATTTGGTATAGGAGTTCTTGTGGGACCAAAATCAACCTTTCAAAGTGGGGAGCCTGAGTATACAGGAGGAGGTACTATAATCAGTGTTTCACAAAACAACATTTACTACGCTGCTCCTCCAGAGAGAGAAGAAGCTGGCTCCCCTAACATAGTTGGTGCCGTTGCTTTAGCTGAGGCTATAAAGGCTATAAATGAAATAGACATGACTGAAATCAAAAAGCATGAAATAGAGCTTACAAAATATTTTCTGGAAAGATTAACAAAAATACCAAGAATTAAAATATATTCAAACACTAAAGAAGCTTTAATCCCAAATACGGCAGGCGTCATATCCTTTAATATCCCAGAATTTTCTCATTCACTCTTGGCATGTTTACTTGCTTATGAAGGTGGAATTGGAGTTAGGAATGGCTGTTTTTGTGCTCACCCTTATGTCCATAGACTACTAAATCTCTCACCTGCGGATATTAGAAAACTCCAGCAGGATATGATGTTTGGAAGACTTAAAAATGTGCCTGGACTTGTAAGGGTAAGCTTTGGTATGTATAATACGATTCAGGAAATTGATATATTTATGGATGTTTTAAATTATATTATTGACAATAAAAAAAGTATTTGTGATGAATACATGTATATTAGCTCTACTGGAAAATACGAGCCGAAAAATCTTCCTAAAAACATTTACTCTGAGTTTAGATTGTGATTTATATTGTGGATATGATATAATCTTAGTAGTCTAGTATCTTAAAAGAGAGGGTTATTTATTCATGTCAAACAAACGAAAAGGCTTATGGAAAAGATTTGACTTCATGCTTCTATTCACAGTAATACTCTTGTGTATATATGGTCTAGTTATACTTTCCAGTGCAACTGCTGGAGAGGGCAGTATGGGATATTTGAAGACTCAAGGAGTAGCTTTCATCCTAGGATTGGTTTCAATTTTAATGATAGTCTTAATAAGCTATGACACATTTGGAAAATTCTATATACCTGTATATATTGTATGTAATATATTGCTTATAGCAGTTTTAGTCATGGGAGATAAAACAAAGGGTGCACAAAGCTGGATTTCATTGGGTCCTGTTCGTTTTCAACCTTCCGAATTTGTAAAAATAGGGGTAATCATATCTGTTGCTAAATTTATTGAAAAAAATCATGAAAAAATTAATCATTTTTTTACCCTTATAAAAATCCTTAGTTTTGCTTTTATACCAGTAGGTTTAATTTTGCTACAGCCTGATTTTGGGACAGCTATCGTATTTGTTTTCTTTATTTTTGTTATGCTATTTGTAGCTGGTCTAGATTGGAAGTATATATTGTATGCAGCTATAGCAGGCATTATAAGTCTCCCTATTTTGTGGTTCTCTTTAGACGATTATCAGAAAAATAGAATCTTTGACTTTCTCGACCCAACTCGTGATGCTATGGGCTCAGGATATCAGGTTCTCCAGTCTAAAATAGCCATAGGCTCTGGGCAGGTCTTTGGCATGGGTCTCTATAATGGAAATCAAACCCAATTTGGTTTTTTGCCTGAAAAACACACTGATTTCATATTTTCGGTTATTGGAGAAGAGCTTGGCTTAATAGGAGGACTATTGCTAATCCTTCTATATTTTCTACTGCTATTTAGATTAATTAAAATTGCTAGAAACTCAAAGGACATATGTGGCTCTGTCATGGTTGTGGGTATTGCAGCAATGTTAATATTCCATATACTTGAAAATGTTGGTATGACTATGGGATTAATGCCTGTTACTGGTATACCATTGCCATTTATAAGCTATGGCGGTACATTCCTCCTTTCAAATATGATTTGTATAGGTCTTGTATTAAGTGTAGGAATGAAAAGAGAAGGACTAAGTTTTTCAAGAGATGCTTGAGCAAGCATCTCTTTTTTGTTTCGTCAATTTGCTTAAATAATATTGCTTATTATATGGAAAACTATTTTTATAATAAACTGAGGTGGTGTTAATTTTGAGAAATACAAAAAACATAGGAGATATTGATGCAACCCTTAGATTAAGCTGTGGCTTTACTTTGTTAGGCACAGGAATTGTAAAAAAATCAAATCTGATGATATTGGCAGGCTCTAAGCTAATAGCAGAAGGTATAACTAGATTTTGTCCTATATTTTATTTGTTAAGATTATCCACTTATGACAAAGATATTAATATAAGGATTAGCAGAGAATTTTAGTAAATACAGGCACTATTAAATAAATGCTAAAGCCTGCAAGCTTGCTTTTTCTACAGTGCAGGATTTAGCATTTTAGATTGTTTGTTTTTTATGTTTTCTTTGGTATTAAAGGTAATATTTTGATTTAATATGCTCTAAGACCATACTATATATCCTTTTATCTTCTACATCCTGAGGAAGCTCATCAAATAATTTTACTAAATCTGCCTCACGCCATTCAGTTCTTGTTTCAAATCTAGTAGCCTTTCCAAAGTAAATACCTTTATTAGCTGCAATAGTATCTCTGAGGATAGTGTAGTATCCTATTAAAGATGTATCTTCTAAGATAGCACCAGTTTTTTCAAAAGCCTCTCTGTGCATACACTCTAGCATAGTTTCATCTTTTTCTTTTTTCCCTGACGGAATTTTCCATGTTTTCTTTTTAGAATCAAATATCATGACTAAATTATTGTTATAGAATATGAAAATAACACTTTCTTCTAAATCTTCAAGCTCTAAAATATTCTCATTTCCAAAATGAATTAAAGCACCTTCATCAGTACCACTAACTATTACGTTTCCACTCATCTCATCACCTACTAAAAACTGTTATATAATATCTTATGAGTGATTTATGATTAATGGTACATTGGCCTAAAAGAAACTCAAATTTAGTTCCTTAGATAAGTCCTTTAATAATCCATAACCCGCTATAGAGTTTCCCTTTTCATCTAGGGCAGGATTGAAAACCCCTATACCCATTCTGAGTGGAACTGCTGCCATTATTCCCCCGCCTACTCCACTTTTCGCAGGTACTCCCACATTTATCGCAAATTCTCCAGAAGCATTGTACATTCCACAGGTTACCATAAAAGTTTTTATGGTTTTGGCTATGTTCTCCTCTGCTATTCTTTCTCCTGTCTCGAGAACTACACCGTTATTGGCTAAAAATAATCCTATTTTAGCTATATCTACACAATCTACTTCAATAGAGCATTGCTTAAAATAAATATCAAGTATACTTTCTACATCCCCATGAATAACTCCTACATCCTTCATAAAATATGCTAGTGCCCTATTTCTATTACCAGTTGCTTTTTCTGACAGATAGACCTCCTCATTAATGTGTAGACTTTCGTTTCTGCATATCCTTCTAAAAAGAGCCAATAGCCTGTTGAACTTTTCTTCAGAACTGTCTCCTTTTATTAATGAAGCTACTGCAATGGCTCCAGCATTAATCATTGGATTTAATGGTTTAGATGGAGAAATTGTTTCTAGCCTAATAATTGAATTAAAAGCATCACCTGTTGGTTCCATTCCCACCTTACCAAAGACTTCCTCTGCTCCATTGTCCATAATAGCCAGCATTAGAGAAATAGTCTTTGATATACTTTGTATTGTGAACTTTTGCTTATAATCTCCAGCCATGAATATATTTCCCTGTATATCTGCTATACAAACTCCAATATGGTCAGGATTTGCTCTTTCTAATGCAGGTATATAACTAGCCACTTTTCCTTTCCCTGTTAGATGTCTATTTTTTTCAATAATTTTATTTAATAAATTTTCCAAAGCCATTTCCCCCTTTAAAAACAGCTTCCTCCTATAAACTCCCTAATTATAGAAGTACAAGGAATTGCCTGTTCATCATGTATATCTATAAAATAGCTTAAAAATCTAAGTAATCTTTTACTTTCTTTGTAGTGCGAACTACTTTTTTCAATTTCCTGCAAGAGAGGCTCAGCATATTTTTTTAGTACAGACAAATCATATACTAGAGATGAATTAAACATTACATCTGCTTCTTCTTGAAAAGGAAAAATGTTTTTTTCCTCTCCTCTTCTTACAGAATCCCAACGTTCTAAGGTTGTTTCTGCACTATAACCTCTGTAATTATGATCTCTGACCATTCTTCTAATTAGCCTTGTATCAGTAGTATGAATTCTATTATGTGAGTCAAGATTTAGCTGAGTTAGTGCACTTATATAAATTTTGTACTTGTTGTTTCGAGGAATAGATTCAGTAAGTCTGTTGTTTAAACAATGTATCCCTTCAATAATAATTGGATGGTCCTCATCTATCCTAATTCTTTTCCCATTATATTCTCTCTTACCTAATACAAAGTTAAATGAGGGAACTTCTATTTCTTCACCAGCTAGTAATTTTGATAAATCTCTATTGAAAAGCTCTAAATCAACTGCTTCAATTGCTTCAAAATCATATTCTCCATGCTCATCAAGAGGAGTGTCTTCTCTATTTATAAAATAGTCATCCACAGAAATAGATATAGGCTTCTTACCATTTACTTTAAGCTGGACACCTAGTCTTTCAGCGAAAGTTGTTTTACCAGAAGATGAAGGACCTGCTATAAGAATTATTTTAATATCCTCATTCTCACATATCTTATCGGCAATATTTGCAATCTTTTTTTCATGTAGTGCTTCTGATATCCTAATAATCTCATTTATTTGTCCATTCTTTATTTTATCATTCAGTGCGCCTACATAGCCTATATCTAGTATATCTCCCCACTTTTCTGATTCTCTAAAAATTTTAAATAGCTTCTGATGCTCTTCAAATTCTGGAATTTTAAATCCTGCTTCCTTAATAGGATATTGCAGTACTATTCCAGGACTATAATAGATTAAATTGAACTTGTTAATATATCCAGTAGATGGAGCTAAGTATCCATAATATGTATCATATAGGTCTTCAATTCTATATATATGGATTTTTGTTTTTGTAACATGGTTTAATAGCCTGATTTTATCCTGCATATTTTGCTTTGTAAATAGCTCCTTAGCATGCTCTTTATCTATTTCCTCCCTACTTATTTTATAATCTGACTCAATAATCTCCTGCATTCTTTTCAATATTTTTAAAGTATCATCTTTGTTAAGCATATCTTTCTTATGTATTTCCGAATATACACCTTTGCTTAGAGAATGCTCAATAGTTACTTCACAATGGTCAAATATATCCTTACAAGCTTTAACATATATAAAGGAAAGCGTTCGTGCATAAATTCTTTTTCCATCCTTATCATTTATATCTATAAACCTAATACTACAACCTTCTTCAATTTTATACTCCAAATGCTTAACCTCATTGTTAATAATTGCCCCTAGATATTTTCTGTAATCATTA
Source organism: Firmicutes bacterium UBA3546 (assembly GCA_002376545.1). Taxonomy (GTDB): domain Bacteria; phylum Bacillota; class Clostridia; order Tissierellales; family Proteiniboraceae; genus Proteiniborus. The sequence continues at coordinate 84,189 of DFOH01000056.1, forward strand.
TCAAAAATTTTCTTTGCTAAATCAAATAGCCGTGTGTTCTTATCTATATCTATACCGCCATAGCCTTCAACCATTACTTTAATCTTTTCTACACCCAAAAAAAGACCCTCCCTATTAGTTTATTTCTTCAGTTAATCCTATTGTATATCATCCATTCCATAATCTTCAAGTGTTTGTAGAAAAAAATAAGTTCCTGCTAAGCAGGAACTCGTATTACATCATTGAACTTCCAGGTTCTGAAATACTAGATAATGCATCTCCAGCTTCATTGACATAAATATCTCTTACTGCAAGGTCACCTATGGATACTATACCTATTACTTCATTGTTTTCAACTACAGGAAGTCTTCTAATTTGATTCTTAGCCATAACTCTAGCTGCTTCATGAACTCCAGTATCAGGATTTATTGAAACTGGATTTGTGGACATCACTTGGCTTATTGGAGTACTTGAATCCACTCCAGAGGTTAATCCTCGAATTACCATATCTCTATCTGTAACCATGCCCACAAGCTCTTTTGATTGATTACATACTGGAATCGAGCCTACATCTAAGCTCTTCATATGTTCAGCTGCCTCTTGTATAGTGCAGTCTTCACTTATTGTTTTTACATCTTTAGTCATTATCTCTTTAATCTTCAAAACTATCATCCTCCTTAAATATTCTCATGCTTAGGATATGTAATCTTAAAGATTTTTAAACAATTTCTCTTCGATATTTGAAAGCTGAGCATCTAGCTCTGCTGTAAATTCCTTATTATTGAGATAAGATAGCTCTTCTTTGAGGCCATTAAATATAATCTTATATGCATGAAGGTATTGGTTTGTTAAGTTAAATTCACTCTTAAATCTTTTGTTTGCTTCAATATCCCCATATTTCAAATCACCTACTACTGGATGGCCTATTGATGCCAAGTGAGCTCTAATCTGGTGAGTTCTACCAGTAATTAAATCTATTTCAATAAGGCTGTATTTTCCATTTGTACACATTGGTTTTACTATTGTATTTATGTCCTTAGAGCCTTCTATGTTTTTGGTAGTAATGCGTACCTTATTTTCTTCCTCATCTTTTACAAGAAAACCTTCAAGCTTCATTTCTTTATCAATTTTACCTTTCACTAAGGCTTTATAATATTTTTTTATATGTCCTTCCCTAATGGCTTCATTTATTAATTTAAGTGATGTAAAGTTCTTCGCCCCAATAATAAGTCCGCTTGTATTTCTGTCAAGTCTATTGCATACTGAAGGTGTAAATGTTTTTTCTAGCCTTGGCACATATTCCTTCTTCTCATAAAGATAGCTAATCAAATTATCCACAACATTATTTTCATGGCTCTTTCCTGTTCCGTGGGATAGCATATCCTTTGGTTTGTTTATTAGTACAATATTGTTATCCTCGTAGACAATATTCAATGCTTTTCCTTTATTAATTTCTTTTGGTTTTGATACAAACTTTTCAACAGTTTCATCTGATAAGTATAACTGTATTGTGTCTCCTTCTTTTATAACATCCTCTGGCTGCGCCTTATTTCCATTGAGTTTGATATTTCTTTTTCTTAACATCTTATATATGAAGCCTAAAGATGCATTGGGCAAATATTTCTTTAAAAATCTATCTAATCTTTGATCATGCTCATTTTTATCTACATGTATTTCCTTCATTTTTAACTCTCCTCTGTTCAGCCTTTTTCATAGATGCTGTTATTTGAAACATTATAAGGTAATTCCATTATATCCAACTATTTATGAAAATAAAACTGTTTAATATTTTGTCTTACATTCTCAAATATTGGCATCTAAGATTGTTGAAAATCATGTACTATGTGTGTTATTATTTAAATAGTACTAAATAGTGGAGGTATACATAATGAAAAACTTCGTAGAAAAGATAAAAGACTTTTTATATGATGCTACAGATTATGTGTTAATATTAGTTATAGTAGTTGGCGTTGTAGCAGTTATAGGATGGAGGCTTGATATATTATTTGCTAAAGATATAGACAAGTCTGAAGGAGATCATGATAAACCTCCAATTACTAGCGTAGATTCGGATAAAAAAGACGATGATAAAGGTGTTATAAAAACAGACGACAATGAAAATGCGGAAGACAATGACACTGATGAAGATGCTGACAAGGACAATACTGGCAGCAAGGATGATCCAAATATAGATGATAATGATTCATCAGAATCTGGTGATAGTGATAATGACAATAACACAGAGCCAAAGCCTAATACAGATGAGATAGTCACCGTTAAAATTCCTAGTGGCTCATTCCCTCCAGCTATTGCAAATATATTGCTAGAGAAGGGACTTATAGATAATAAAATGGATTTTTTAATAAAATCACAGGAGCTTAAGCTAGATACAAAACTTAAATCTGGAGAATTTAAGATAAAAAAAGGTACTGGATTAGAGGAACTAATAAAAATACTGGCAAAATAAGAAAAGCTTTATTAAAGCTATTTAGGTCAAATTCTTTGAATAAAATTTTTAAAATAGGACTTTCTTTTTTGTTATAAATAATTGAGTTGATAATAAAAAAACTATAATCTTAGTTGATATGTTTTATATTTTACTAAGATTGTAGTTTTTCTTCCTTTTCTAGAGATTTTCTTCTAAAGAAATATACTATCATTGCTATGAAAGGTATTAGAATTAAAAATACTAAAGATAGTGTATTTGATAAGCTTTCAATAGAGCTTCCTGCTCCTAATAGGAGTTTTTTTCTACTAGTATAAAGGGATATTATTCCTATGATAATACCAATAGCAGCTGTAAATATCTTTTCTTCCTTTCTACCAAGTACTTCCCTGAATGCTCTGCTTGAAATATATAAAAATCCAGTGACTCTTGCAATATTGGCAAATATCCACGTAGCAACATAAAATGATTCTATTCTTTCAGCAACTCCATAAGCGAATATTAATCTAGCATAAATTAAGAAAGGAAAATTAGCATGTTTAGCTTGTTCTATACCTAAAGTTCCTTGACTAAAGACTACTGTTATAATAACCAATAGTACAGAAACAATAATGGATTTCAAAAAAATTGAATTTAGCTCATTTTTGTTTTCAAGATTTGGTCCAATCATAGCTAGTATAGCAATAGGACTAAATAAAAAAGCCATTTCTACAGCTCCCTGGTTCAGAGCTAAAAATGTAGAATCTTTATATATAGGTAAAAGTAGAGAAAAATCTACGTTCTTATATCCTGTGATTAGCATGACAGTTATAACAGTCACAATAATGGGGCCAAAAATCTCTGAAGTTCTTCCAATAACCTCTAATCCTCTGGTAGCAATATATATGCATACAACTGTAATTATGGATATAATTACAAAATTAGATTCATCTGTTAGAAGGGTAGAGCCTACTACCAGAGTTTGAATATTTATTATAAAAATTGTTTCAAAAGCAAAGAACAGTCCATAAAATATACCTATGATTTTTCCTAAAACTTTCCCAAATATCTTTTCCATATATTCAATAATACTAAGTCCACTGAATTTCTTAGTTAAAAATAGCACTGGAAAAAACACAATAAGAATATAAAAAATAGAAATTATGTTCATAAGCCATATATCCTGATTAGCTGGAGGCTTATGAATAGTAGGCATGAAAGAAATGGCAGTAGTTATTCTGCTTATTATAATCAGAAAAATTATTTGTCTAGATGATATCTTTTCTATTCTCATATTATTACCTTTTATTACCTTTCTCTTATATTACTAGGTGTGCTTACTAATCCTGTTCGTTGTATTTCTGTCTCTACATTAACTGTATAACTAATTTTAGGGAAAATATTCTGCCAATCGTTATATATTTTTCTCCACTCCTCTGGGTACTTTCTATGAATTAATGCTCCGATACTAAAATTGTCATGTTTAAACTCTTTCTGAGCTTTCTCCATAGTCATTTTTATATGCTCTTTTACTTTTTCTGAACAAGCTTTTTCAAGGGCTTCTATGATTTCACTATTACTTAAATCTACTCCTCTAGTTTCTTCTCTCAAGCCTCCTCTTAGCTTTACATCTATAGCTAATTGTATTTCGCCATCAATTATTTTTATATCTTTTTTGGTTTTACTTTTAAGAATTTCCATAACAGTCAGACGACCCTCTCTCCCAATATAAGAACTTTTATCGCTTAGTTCTTTTGGGGTTTCAAAGACCATTAGACCTTCTTCAAGCTCATCCACTATAAAATTAAAACCTATCATCTCATCCCCTGAATAATATCCTATTAAGATGTCTTCTTTGAAGGCTGCTCCACCAGACACATCAAGAACATATTTTTCGATGACTTTTTCTTTTGTTTCTTGGGTAATTTGCTTGCTTGTCTCTTTATTGATTTCTTTTTTCTCTACCTTTTCTACTACTCCTAAGATAGGCCCAGTACTTGTATCATAATAGTATCTAAAAAATTCGAATACAGGCAAACTCCTAGTTTTAGCATTTCTCTTAAAATTTTCTATTAATTTTACCAAGTAATCACCTGCAGAATTGCTTAATCCTCCATTAATCCCCATAACCTCATAGGCTTTAGCTCCTTTTGCTACGACCATATATGATGTTTCTCTTTCTTCATTATCTCTACTAAAAAAGTCCATAAAATCACCAATTCCACGTTTCGCAAATTCTTCGCCAAAAATAACAACGCTATTATGAGGTAAATACATTCTTCTATCGAACTGCAAAGTTGTATTTCTTCCAGCATCAGATATAGTATCACCTATGCTTTGAATAAAAACTGTACCTCTTTGCTCTGGCGCTCCTGCTGCCATTTTTGTGGATGTGGGATTAATAATCTCAACTGTCATTATTATTTTTTCATCTTCTATATCCATACCCATAGATACAACAATACCTATCTCATCTAACTCACGGCTCCCTTTGCAGGATGTAAGGATTATCATGGTTATTGTCCAGCATATTAATAGAGCTAGCTTCTTTTTTAGTTTATTCATGTCTTTCATTCCTTTTTCTGGCTTTTCTATTTGCTATATTCCTCGGTCTGAAGTCAAGTTTTTCTATTGGAAATCTAATAATAAAGTCCTTAATTCCTTCTTTATCATAAGGAGCAATAGGGTAAAGATACGGTACTCCAAAGGACCTTAAGGAAGCAAAATGGGCTACAAGTATACTTATTCCACATGCTATTCCATACAATCCAAATAGTCCTCCTAACAAAAGGGATATTAGCCTGTATATTATAATTACCTCCCTTAAGGTAGGTACTACAAATTCGCATATACCTGAAATAGCAACTACAATAATCATAATTGGACTTACAAGCCCAGCATCAACAGCTGCTTGCCCCAAAATTAAAGCACTTACCACACTTACTGCTGAACCCACATCTTTAGGTAGTCTCAGACCTGATTCCTTAATCAATTCAAAAAACATAATCATCAATAGGGCCTCTAAAAAAGATGCAAATGGTACTCCTTCTCTTTGACTAGCCATAGATATTAAAAGTTTTGTAGGTATCATTTCTTGATGAAAGGTTTCTAAGGCTATAAAAATTCCTACTAAAAATATTGATATGAAAACTGAAATAACTCTAAGAATCCTAAGAAAGGTTGCGTATTGAGGTTTTAAATAATAATCCTCCGCCGTCTGTATATTTTCAATAAATAAATTTGGCAGGGTCAAAATACTTGGTGTTCCATCGCATAATATCCCAATTCTACCTTCTAATATTTTGGCAGCTAATACATCAGGCTTTTCAGTATAACCTATAGTGTTTATTAAGGAATTTGGTGCATCTTCAATATATTCCTCTATGTACCGAACATCAATTATTCCATCGATTTCTATCTTATTTATCCTTCTTCTTACTTCTTCTAATATGGGTTGTTTAACTATACCATTTATGTAGACTAATGAAATTTTTGTGTTAGTTTGCACTCCTAGGAAATAATCTTCAAATATTAAATTTCTATTCTTAATTTTACGCCTAATGAGAGCTTTATTTACGCCTATATCTTCAATGAAGCCTTCTTTAGGTCCTTTTATTGCCTGCTCTGAATCTGGTTGTTCTATTTCTCTTTTATCCCAATGACTTAGATTGAATAAATAACTGACTTCAGTACCTTCAATGAAAAGCACCACATATCCATCTGTCATTGGTCTAATCATTTCCTGCATGCTAGTTACTTCCATAACCTCTGAAATAAAAACTGTTTCTTTGATATCTTGTGGAAAGGTTGAACTTTGAATTATAGGTTTGATTAAAAATTCATTTAAGCTATTTTTATCTATAAGACCATTGATGTATCCAATTAATATTCTTCTATCTGATAAAGTCTTAAATTCAAATAGTACTAAATCACTTGAATTATTAAATAACATAGTAGTTCTGTCTTTATTTTCATGTATATCTTTAGAAATCAAGCCTATCACCTGCCTTTTAGAAGATTATTGCCAATTTCAAAAAAATAATTCTTCTTATGAGTTATAATTATATTGTACCGAAAAAAATAGATAGATTTGAGCTAAGCTCAAATCTATCTATTTTTATAACCAGCCGTAAATAAGTTTCAAAAAACTTCCTTAGTTTTTAATACTTTTCGTTGATATACCCGTCTATTAAAGAGGTTTTTTTCTTCTCAAAAAATACTCCTTCTTCTCTTAAAATATTTAAAAGCCAATTGCTTTTGGAGTGAAATATTGCAAACTCATAGTCTAGAAGTACAATTTCATAGAGTTTATCCTTTAGATAAACAGATTCAACTTTTATGAAATAGGCTTCAACATTTTTAAACTCTAAAAATCTCAGTAATTGTAGTGTAGCCTTATCCTTTTCATTATAATAATAATTTGCTTTATATCTACAAGATTTATATTGCTTGGCAAAGTTAATATCATCTTTGATATCAGCTGCCAGCATATTGTAATATTTTGCAAGTACATTATTATATTGATAGTTATAAATCCCCTTTTCAAAGCTATCTACTTTTGAAAAGGGCTTAAGTTTTATCCTCTGAACAAACTCGAAATTTCCCTCTAAAAATTCTCTTTTTGATATGTCCCCATTTTTATATTGAATTATCAAAGAGTCCCTATGCTCAAAAAATCTGTCAAAAATACTCTGTCTTTTAAACTGTTTCAATAATAACACCCTATCTAATCTTGTATTCGCTTATTATATTATACCATAAAATTATAAATCTTCTATGGAAAAAAGAAACTACTCTGATAATCCTTTTCTTTCAAGAAGCAGTATTTCTTCTCCAGTCAGTTCTCTATATTCGCCAAGCTCCAAGCTTTCATCAACCCTTAAGCCACCAATAGCCATTCTCTTTAAATAAATAACTTTTTTATCAACTGCTGAAAACATTCTTTTTACTTGATGAAACTTTCCTTCTTTAATAGTTAAATATATTTTGGAAATATGATCTGAAATTAAAATTTCTAGTTTGGCAGGAAGTGTCTTATACCCATCATCAAGTGTTACACCTTCACTAAATAATCGTTTATCTTCCTCGGTTACTTCCCCTTCTACCTCTGCATAATATAGCTTTTCAACATGTTTCTTAGGTGATAAAACTCGATGTGATAATTGTCCATCATTGGTGAGAACCATAAGACCCTCTGTGTCTTTATCTAGTCTTCCAACAGGAAAAGGATTAAACACTTTATATCCATCAGAAATCAGGTCAATTACTGTCTTATCCCTGAAATCATCTGTAGAAGAAATTACTCCTTGGGGTTTGTTCATCATTAAGTAAATAAACTCCCTATACTCTATAATTTCTCCTTCTATCTTTAGCACTGAATTATACGGATCAATTTTAACAGAGCTATCTGTAACTATCTTTTCATTGACTTCTATGACCCCAGACTTAACTAGTCCCTTTACATCCTTTCGACTTCCATATCCTAAATTTGAGAGAATCTTATCTAATCTTTCTTTTTGTTGCATAGGACCACTCCTTAAGTGAAGTCTTTATAACATTCTCCATTGACTTCTATAATAGTTTTTAAGACTGCCTTGTATTTGCTTGCCCCAGCCTACTGAATAACCATCTATACATACTAATTTCCAGCCCTTTTCCCCATCTAGTAAAAGGGTCTCTCCTTTTAAGTATTTAATTGCTTCAATGTTTTCACTTTGTATATCTACATAATTAGTTACGTCTTCCTTTTTTAATGCCATTGCAAGGGCTTGACTAGGTTCAAATCTATTCTTCAAGAACTCTCCCATATATAGACCAGTATTCACAGTATTTATTCCTGTAATCTCAGGTATACCCTGTGGGATAGCGTACAGTCTATTCCCTATTCTATGTAGCCTATCTGTAAAGTCTATCTGCAAATTTTCTTCTTGGAATTTTAAAAACTCATCTAGCTCATTATTGTTTAGAATAAATGGTTTATAAGCACTTATTGCAGAACTTTCTTTTTTTCTGAGCCTTGCAACAAAATGTCCTTCACCATTGATTTTATGTGGCCAAGCCCTTCCTGCCTTTGCTAATTGACTATTAGCTCCTATCCATTCGGGTCTTCCTTCATCTAATCCTTCTATGCCTTCAATGGTCTCCATTTCAAACTCAGGGAATTCCCTTAAAAACCAACCTATTGTACCCTCATTCTCTTCCGGTGAAAATGTACATGTGGAATATACCAGTCTTCCACCTGGTTTTAATAATTTGGGTATCCATTGTAAAATATCTTTTTGCATATTACAGCATTCATCAACTGAAAACTCACTCCAGCTTTTGGTAGCCTTTGGGTCCCTCCTAAACATTCCTTCCCCTGAACAAGGTGCATCTACTAATATCTTGTCAAAATACTCTATAAACTTTAATGCTAGCTTCTTAGGCTCTTCATTGGTTACTATAGAATTCTTCATTCCGAAAATTTCTATATTTTTAACTAATGCCTTTGTACGCTTAGGGCTGATGTCATTTGCCACTACAATACCTTCACCTTGAAGCTTAGCTCCTATCTGAGTGGCTTTACCTCCTGGCGCTGCGCTAATGTCTAGTACCTTGTCACCAGGCACAGGGGCTAGCACCTCTACTGGTATCATAGCACTAGGCTCTTGTATATAATACAGACCACAATGATAATGAGGATGCTTTCCTGGTCTATCCTGCTTATCTTCATCAATATAGTAAAATCCTTCTTTTACCCACGGTATTGGTTTAAGGTCAAAAGGTGTAATCTTTAAATATTCCTCTACTGGTATTTTCAGAGTATTTATTCTAATACCTTTATAATGTTCATTATCATAGGAAGAGACAAATTTGTCAAATTCATCATCTAAAAGCTTCTCCATTTTCTCTGTAAAAGCCAAAGGTAGCTTCATTTTATTTTCACCTCATTATATTTATCAACAACAAAAGCACTCACTATGGAATGCTGTATGACTGTCTATAGCTTGTTGGTACGAATCACGACTATCTGATACTTTGCAGCTAGAAATAGCTTAAAATGCCAGAATTATCAACACTTAAAATATATGATTATTCAGTTTATTCATCAATATTCATCTATTTCGTTTTTTGGCGGGTATGTATATTATAATCCCCATTTTTAAATAAAACAATATATCTTTTATTCATGCTTTTATCGTGACCCTAGTATTAGTCTCTGTTTATTTTCAAGCATACTGTAATATAATAACCCAAGTGTCTGGCACTATTTCTATAATAATCATTTTCTGTACTTTCCAAAAGCCTTTTCATCATCGATATGGACATCTCTCAAAAAATATATAAGCCAAACTACAAAGGAAAGACCAAGGCATATTGGGCCCAACATAAATGTTGCTATAGTTCCTGCTAAAAAGATTCCACTACATATAAAAAGGAAGTTTCGCATATCAGTACTCATACGCCTCTCATTATACTTTTCTCTTTCTCCCCTAGATTTAAAGTTATACCCCGAAATTAAAACACACGCTTTTTCCTTCATGATTGCAAAAACAAGTCCCATTATGAAAAATATTCCTGTCAATATTAGCCCCATAAATATCCAATTATACTTTCCCATAAGTATCACCTCACATAAAATATTAACTAATCCCATCTTGCGTTTTTTATAACTACTTCAGAAATAACCCTTAAAATATAACATACGTTATGCAAATACATTATATAAGATATGGTAAAGTCTTTTTTCTCAAAACTCCTTCACATAATTAGAAGATTACTAATGAATTTTAAAGATACTGCACGTTATGAAGAATATAAGGAGCGCGTGAAAATACAAGATATGCAACTCTACCATCATAATTTAGCATATACCTAACCTTGTCTCTCGTGAACTCCTCATTAATTACATTTAATATTTGCTTCCTGTCAAACCATTTTACCTCAAGACTTTCGCTGCTTGTAGCCAATTCACCTGAGATCGCTTTACCAGTAAATCCAAAGCTTACAATTGTACCAATACGATTATTTTCATGAGGTTGGGCTCTGTAGCCTATATTTGAATGAACTGCTACTAGATTACCAATCTCTATATCTATACCCGTCTCTTCCTTTATCTCTCTTTTTAATCCTTCAGTAATAGATTCACCTGCTTCAATTTGCCCTCCTGGAATCTCCCATCCTCTATTTGGACTTTTTATTGCAAGTATTTTCCCTTCATCATTCTCTATTAGCCCACCAACAGCAACAATATGTACTGGATAATTCATAATGCCCTGATTTCTAAAACCTAGACAATTGTATGTTTAGGTTTTTCACTTTAATATTTAACAAAGTGGTAGTATCACAGGATTTAACTACTTGGATTAACATTTCTGTTTCAAAATTTTGCAAAACCTTAATAATATTTAGTTATTAAGTACAGGTGTTAGCCATTCCTAATAACCTTTTACTAAAGCTTTTTAATTTAGTATTCTTTGGCAAATTCTATATATTTCATTAAAACTAACTTACTATTCCAAGTATTTGCTTTCTCCTTTTTAACTACAAATCAGGTTTTTCACCTGCCTTTATTTTTTTAGTTTTATCTATTATAGACTATTTGCTCCATTAACTTTTCTTATTGAACTCTTGTTTATCTTGTATTAGTTTGTCTTTTAATATATTAGATGCTTTTTCACTTTCTTAATAAACTGCATAATGTTTTAACAATTCCTTCATGATTCCCTTTCCTTTTAACTCAGCAAGATACTTCGCCTTTATTTTATATCGAATTGTTCGTTAATTAGTGAACATAGATAGTAGCAAAATGATCATTTTTATTATTGTTAATTAAGGCAATAGTATCAAATGAGTCTTCTGACTTTTTCTCAATTAAAAAAAGTGATATATTTCTTGAGTCTTTATTATGTTGAGTTTCATAAACAATGGTGAGTGCATTATTATCAAGACTAAACAAAATATTGTTATAACTACTATCAACACCATTAAAAAAAATATAGAATCTATTTTTATCTGCGTAAGAGTAACCATATACTCCATTCTCCAAAGTTTCATCTTTGGCTAGCTGCATTAATTCTTTATCTTTTAACTTACTAATATCTATTTCATTAATGAATATTCCTTTATTATTTAACTCTATATATCTATCGTCGTTTTGTGATAATTTCCCATCAAAGCACCCTGCAACAAATAGTAATAAAAATAATATGATCACTAAAAACACCTTATACTTCTTTTTATCCAAATGATTTCACTCCTTATATATAAACATATAATATATTAAATATATTATACTATTTTTCATATTTATGGAATAATAATGCCAAAAAATATATGAGTTGCATTTGTTTAAATTTATAGCAGTATATGTTTAAGTGGTATTATTTATCTAGTACATAATCAAGGAATCCATTACCACAAAAATACATATTTTTCTTCACATCTATAACTTTATATAGATAAAAAAACCTTATTGTAGTCTACATTTTATAATAAACTAGCTACAATTGTGTACCCATGGCAACATAACACTCCACACCTTGTGGGCGACCTGCTCGGAGTTATAGCCGAATTCCCTATAATACAGCATCTAACTTCTAATATCGCCAACCTTGCTATATCTGCCAAAGAATAAGCAGCTACCTGATTAATCTATCCTAATCTTGTAGCTACTTCATCTTTAATTTAGTTGATTATTGGTTTAATTGTTCTATATGCTCAACAATAAGTTTATTGACTTTGGAGCCCTCAACAATGGGACCATGTCCTGGTATAGCTAACTTATAATCTTTTTCCAGTATTCCTTGGAGGGTATTTATCCAGCTTTCTTTATTCCCTCCATAGGTAACCACTAATAAAGGATCTAGATTACTGGTTAAAATATCCCCTGCAATTAGAATATTGTCATTTACGACCACACTTAAGTGCATATCATCATAGTGTCCTGGAGTATGCATTATAATAAATTTTTTATCCCCCATTTCAATAATCTGTCCGTCCTCAGTATTGTTGAACTCGTAAACAACTACTCCTTCTTCCCCAAAGGTCTGTATATTTCTAACGTGATCGCTATGTCTATGGGTAAGTATTATGTTTTTAATCTCTATACCATTCTGGTCAATGTAGCTTTTTACTCGTTCCCCCTCAGGAGTATCACTGCCAGCATCAACTATAGTTCCCTCATTACCTGATACTATTAATGTCATATTAACATGATAGTAGCTCCCTGAACTAACAAAAATCTCATCATTTATTGATACCATTCCTGCATTTTCTGAAATATTAAATAATTTTATTTCTTCCACCTCCTCCCTTTGAGCTTCTGGGTCTGTATTATCAGACTCCCTTTCTTAAAATAAGTATCCTCCTTTGCCTAATATATGGTTATTATATGTTTTATTTCGAATATATGCAATATTCTGTTTTCCAAGTAAAAAAAGACATAGCTTCCCTTAGCGAAAAGCTATGTCTTTTAAAAATTGGTGGGGAGTATAGGACTCGAACCTACGACTTCCACCATGTCAAGGTGATACTCTACCAGCTGAGTTAACTCCCCATATTAGATATGATACATTCTTTTTGTTTATTTTTCAACTAATTTATTCAAATTATTTAATGAAATGAATATTTCTTTTATTTTTTCACACACTAATAATTGAGGTAACACTAATAAAAGGAGGTATGCTTAATGCGCATTGAGAAAACAGATAGAAATCTAAGTGGAGTTAAATGTGTAGTTAATACTTGCCACTATCATGCAGAAGGTGATTATTGTACTGCAGCAAGTATAGAAATACAGCCAAGAAATGCAGCCTCAACTGATGAAACAGATTGTGCAACTTTCACTCCCGCACTAAGATAGTAGTATAAATGGGCAGAATTATTCTGCCTATTTATTATTTTTTGCTACTAATCTATATATGTTTTTTTCTAAGGTAATAAATTTCTCTTCATATTCAGTCTTTACTGTATCAACATTTTCTTCCCTATAAAGATTTAATGACACATCTCTCACTATATATTCCGTATCAAGCATTTCATTTAACGAAAATTCAAAGAGCTCTTCTCCATCAGTTTTAAAATGTATTTCACTATTTTTAGCCAATATCTTTCTATACTTGTATAGATAATCCCTATGTGTAAGTCTTCTTCTACTATGTCTTTTCTTAGGCCAAGGGTCACAAAAGTTAATGTAAAGACGTTCTACTTCATCTTCATGAAAAATAGAATCTATATCATTAATATCATGCCATAAATATCTTATATTGTTTAAGCCCTTATCTACTGATTTCTTAACTGCATCTAAAAGAATTTCTTCCTTTATTTCTATTCCTATGAAAAAAATATCTCTGTGCATTTCTGCAAGAGTATTTATAAATTGTCCTCTACCAGTACCAAGCTCTACATGAATTTTTTTGTTATCAGAAATATGATTCCAATTTCCTTTATTTTCTTCTGGATTTAGTACTACCATACTATCAAATTTCAGCAGTTCATCTTTGGCACCTGGTTTTTTTCTTCTTCTCATACAACTTTTTCCTCCATTGCTTTTAAATAGCTTTTTTCTTAAATATGAGATTCTTCAGCTTCGTTTCAGAATGACAGAAACGAGCAACTTTCAGCTTTGCCTAAGAAAGATATGAGGCTGAAGATTATTTTCTAATGTTTTTTTATTTTATGAATTTTCTAATAGCCTTCCCATTAAGGTAATCGCATTTTTTACCCTGATAGGTTTTCATTTCTTCCATCTTTTCAAGGATTTCATCTCTTATTTTCCACCAGCTTGTGTTCCAATTAACAAATAGAGTATTTTCTTCTGGTGCTCTTCCAATCACTCTCTGAATCACTACATCAGGGCGTAAGTGCTCAAGAAATGCTACTACTCTATTTATATATTCTTCCTTTGATAGCATAGTAATTTCATTATTTCTATACATTTTTTCAAATAATGTATTTTCGACTATATATAAAGAATGTAGCTTAACCTGCTCTACTGATAATGCAGACAATATTTTAGAGCATTCAATGGCATCTTCGATATTATCCCATGGTAAATCTAATATGACATGAGCACATACGTCAAAGCCATGAGGTTTTATTCTTATTATACTATCAATAAATTCAGCTAAAGAGTGGCCTCTATTTATTTTCTTTAATGTATGATAATTTACAGTCTGTAGCCCAAGCTCAAAGCTAATATTAATATTATTCTCTTGCTTTATAGCAGAAAGAAACTCTAAATATGAATCTGATATGCAATCTGGCCTAGTTGAAATGCTTATCTCAACTATATCTTCTTGAATTGCATCTTTAACATACTTCTTAAAAGCCTCAATGCCCATATATGTATTTGAGAAATTCTGAAAATAGGCTATGAACTTCTCAGCTTTATATTTTTTTCTAATATATTCTTTGTTTTCTAAAAGCTGTTCACGAACTGATATAGTATTAGAAAGATTTTCATAGCCTGCTCCCTCCTCTCCACAGAAGATACAGCCTCCATATCCAACACAGCCATCTCTATTTGGGCAGGTAAGAGGAAGATTGATAGGTAATTTATAAACTTTAGTTCCATATTTATCTTTTAGATACTCAGAATATACTCTATAATAGTTTCTTTCTTCCATAATAACACCTTCCTGTTTTCGCATATGTAACAAAATAAGGAGGATTACCCCCCTTATTATTTACTATTGCATTTTTACTTCGTATTTATTTGATAGCTCTGTAGCCTTATTGCTGTAAGCAGAGTTTTGCTTCACTATGACAATTTGTCTTTCTAGTTCATCTCTTACTTCATCTATAGTGCTTTCTGATGCCTCTTTTTTATCAGTCACTAGAATAATGTGATATCCAAATTGAGATTTAACTGGATTGCTAATTTCATCTTTATTTAATTCAAATGCTGCTTGCTCAAATTCAGGAACCATTTGTCCCCTATTAAAGTATCCTAAATCTCCGCCCTTTTCATTTGAAGGACATTTAGAGTATTTTTTTGCAGCATCTGAAAATGATAGGCCATCCTTTACTTCCTTAATAATATTTAAAGCTGTCTCTTCTTCATCAACTAATATATGGCTAGCTTTAACGCTTTCAGGCTTCTTAAATGTGTTTCTGAACTTTTCATAATAATCTACTATTTCATCTTCAGTTGCAGTAACGCTGTTAAGAACTTTGGCAACTGAATACTGCTTTAATAGATTAACTTTTACACGTTCAACTTCATCTATAAAAGCTTCTTCTTTATCATAATTATTATCTACAGCATCTAAGTAAAATAATTCTTGATTTACAAGCTCTTGTAATAGCTTTTTTCTTCCCTCTTTATCACCGAATTGTGCTGCTACCTGTGGGGCAAGACTTTGCAGGAAAACTTCTACATCATTTTCTGTAATTTCTTTACCATTAACCGTTGCTAGTACTTTATTTTCTTTCATCTAAAAACTCTCCTTTATTTTAATATGAGTATAACCAATCTACATACAATCTAATACTATCAGAAATAAGAGCTCATGTCTATTTTGTTCTTTAACATGGATTTTAGTATACAAAGTTAAAACCCAAGCCTAGCTTGGGTTAAAAAAGTAAATATAAAATTGTATATACTCCCGATAAACCTATGAGTAAATATACTATTCTTGATGCTGCTTTTTCCCGACCACCGAACAATACTTCTATTAAGTCAAAGTTGAATAAGCCCACAAGTCCCCAATTTATTGCGCCTAAAACAAGTAATAAAGAAGCAATTCCTGTTAAAATCTTCATAAACACTTCCCCCCAGTTTTTATCCTTAGTAAAATATATTAGCTTATTCACATATTTATTCAGATATTCTTAAATATTATTTTATTTATAGCTTAAAAATGTTAGTTAAAACGTGAGCTACTCCACATTCATCATTTGTCTTTTCTGTAATTATATCAGCAACTTTTTTTACTCCTGGGGAAGCATTTTTCATACCTATTCCTAGACCAGCATTTTGAATCATTTCTATATCATTATCATCATCGCCAATAGCTACTATTTCTTCTTCATTTATGCCCTTTTGTCTAGCATAATCAGATAATGTTTTCCATTTTGAACCTAAAGGACCCATAATCTCTAATATAGGACCTACTTTACTCAAACTAGTCAATATATGAGAGCAATATTTATCCTTATGGGTCTCATTAAGTAGTCCATAAAAATCCTTAAGGAGATTAATATCTCCTGGAAATACTACTGATAATACTCTCGGGTTTTCATATAAAAGCAAATCTTCTATTTGTTTATATCTATCAGGGATATCATATAAATATGATGAGTACTTTTCATGCTCCTTGTCTAGTTCAATCAAAATGTCATAGCCTTCATCAAAATGGTCTACATGAATAATTGGATATAAACCTTTTTCTCTTCCTTCTCTTACTAATGCATAAAAATCTTCCCTGTCTAAATACTTGTTTAATATGGCTTTATCATTATCCATGCTTCTTATGATAGTTCCATTGTTTGCAACAACTGTTAGATTCATATTGATTTCTCTCATAAACTTTCTAGCAGACCAATACCTTCTTCCAGTTGCTATTATTATTTCAATTCCCCTATCTAATAATGCTCTTAATACATCTGCATTTTTTGAAGGAATCCTTTTTTCTTCTGTAAGTAAAGTTCCATCTAAATCAATAGCTACAAGTTTATAATTCACAACAGCACCCCTTAGCTCTGTATTCTATCACTGCTTAAAGATTTTATTAAGTACTTTTATGGTAGTGTCCACGGAATATCCTTTTCTCTGTAAAAATCCACCTAGCTTTCTATATGCAGCTTGAGCATCATCATTCTTATAGGTAGTATTCTTCTTTTTCTCTGCCAATTCTAATGCTCTTTTGTATTCATCTTCCATATCTACAAATTTACTCAATGTGTCTTCAATGATTTCACCATCAATACGTTTCTGGAAAAGCTCATTTTTAATACGAACATATCCTAATTTTTTTATATTTATTTTATCCTTTATATAACTCTCTGCATATTCTTCATCATTAATATAGTTTTGTTCCTTTAAATATTTAATCGCCTCTGCTATAGTTTCTTCGTCGTAGCCCTTTTTAATCATCTTGTCTTTGATTTCATATTCATTTCTTGCTTTATGGCTTAATAGCTTTAGTCCATAGGCTTTACACGAGTTAATCTCTTCTTGCTCTAGTATATAATCCAATTGCTCCTTGTCAACGCTCATACCTTTTCTTAGCATAAGCCTAACAAATGTATCTTCGCTAACTGAAAAAGAATATTCCTCATTTATAAATATAGAATATCTATTGATATTCTTTTTTTGCTGCTCTATTTTTGTAATTATACTCATTTGTGTCCCCTTCCTATATATTAGGAATGATAATAATAGACCCTTCCCTTCACTCAATATGACAAAATTAGAAGTCATAATGAATGTAGCGAAGGATCTAATAAGCTCTATCAAACTCTACAATTTATAAAATTCATCAAAGGAGCTTTTAACATAATAATGATCTAAAACTCCTCCTAGCTCTCTAATAGAATGCATTGAAAGCATCGGATTCCCAATATCTATTGAGCGAATATCGAGATGTGTAGAGGATATTGGGCCAATAGTAGAGCCTCCTCTTAAATCAGACCTGTTTACAAACTTTTGGACTGGTACTCCAGCCCTTTCGCATATCATTTCATATACACCACTTGAGTCACTATCTGTTGTATATGATTGATTTGCATTTATCTTTATTACAGGTCCCTTGTTTATTACAGGTCTGTTTGTAGGGTCATGCTTATCTGTATGGTTTGGATGCAAAGCATGAGCCATGTCTGAGGAAATAATGAATGAGCTGTATAATGCTCTAAAAAAGTCTTCTTTATCTTTTCCAAGACTATATGCTATTCTTTCTAGCACAGTTTTAAGCATTGGAGAATCAGCACCTTGTTTAGTACTGCTTCCAACTTCTTCATTGTCAAAGCATACCATTATTTTAGTAGCTTTAGATTGACCAGATTCAATTAGTGCCTCTATTCCAGCATGTACCATAGCTAAATCATCTAGTCTTCCGCATGAAATAAACTCATTGTTTAATCCTATAATGCTTCCCTTCTCAAATTCATACAAGAATAAATCAAAGTCTATTATCTCACTAGCTTCTACATCTAATTCTCCAGCTACTAGCTTTAACAAATAATTATCTTTTGTAAATTCTTTATCAATTAGGGAAAGTAACGGCAGCATGTCTTTTTGTTTATTGAGCTCTACTCCCTCATTTACATTTCTATTCATATGTATGGCTAGATTTGGTATTATCAAAATAGGTCTGTTTATATTTACCAGCTTTATATTTGGATATAATGGGTTTTCAGATTTTAAGCTAACTCTTCCAGCTATTCCAAGTGGTCTGTCCATCCAAGTTGATAAAATAGGCCCACCATAGGTTTCTACATTGAGCTTTAGATAATTATTTTCCACAACCATTTCTGGACTTGGCTTAATCCTAAAAGTAGGAGCATCCGTATGAGCACCTATTATTCTAAAGCCTTCTTCTTCAATTTCACCATTACCAACTACAAAACCTATCAATGCTGTCCCATTCTTCTGGATATAGTATTTGCCACCTTTTTCAATATCCCATCTTTTTCTAATGTCAAGTTTCCTGAAGCCCTTTCCATCTAGCATACTCTCCACATTTTCAACTACATGAAAATTACTCGGACTTTCATAGATAAAATCAATAAGCTTTTGTGCAAAATCTAATTCTTTATTCATAGTCTTCCCCCTCCTTATTTAACCTGCAATCAATTTTTTGATAAAGGCATTAGATAATAAAATAAGTACCTCGGTCAACAGTCCGAAGTACTTATCCTTTAGCCTAATTTATTCTTCGTCATCTTCTTCGTCAAAATCATCGTAATCGTCTTCGTCGTCACCGAATAATTCATAGAAGGCTTCTACAACAAGGTCATACTCACTGTCATTCTCAATAGTCTCTAGTTCTACTCCTTCTTCAGTTTCACTATATTTATATAGTAAAACATTGTCTTCATCTAAAGGAAGTAAAGCTATGTATTCACTGTCTTCTACTCCAAATACTCCTAGAACTTGACACTCCATATCAGTGCCATCATCTAAAGTTAATGTCATTATTTCCATTTCCTCATGATCATGACCGCAGCCACAGCCTTCATGCTCATGCTCGTGCTCATGGTCATTTCCACAGCAGCATCCATCTTTATGTTTATTATCTGTCATATTTTCATTCTCCTTTATAATTTATTTTTCATACCGTTTTCACCGCAGTTTCGAAACACAAATTTGCTTACTTCCATTCGGTCGTACAAATTTGATTCTTGTTGCGTTTGACCTGCCATCGATTTTCCCATAAGAGCATTCAAGAAATCAGGTTAGGTCATAAATAGTATGTATATCCTATATAATATATCAATTACTGCAATTAGTATATAGTCTTAATATAAAATTTTTTAACTATACATTATTTGATAGATTTTAAAACCTCTAACAAGTATTCCCAAACTCTCTTTGTAGAAGATATGCTTACATGCTCATTTGGAGTATGCACATCATACATATTTGGTCCAAGAGAAATCATATCCACATTGTCAAGCTTTTCATCGAACAGACCACATTCCAGCCCTGCATGTATAGCTGTTATAATTGGCTCTTTTCCATACATTCTCTTATATGCATCGACAAATACTTCTCTTATATATGAGTCTTTCCTATATTCCCAAGCAGGATAATCTCCCTCATTTGCTGAGCTAGCGCCAATTAACTCTGCTAATGCCTCCATTTTCTTAACAATATCCAGCTTTAAAGTTCTGACTGAGCTTCTTATAGCACACTCTAACAATACTTCCTTTTCAGTAGTAGTCAAAACTCCTAGATTTGTTGAGCTTTGAACTAGACCCTCTATTTCTACACTCATGCTTTGTACTCCATTAGGAATCAAAACCAATGCTGATAATACTTTATTTGTTGTTTCTTTAGAAAAGACTTTTTTATATGTAGAATTTGATAGTTCTAGCTCAATTCTTACGTCTGGATCTGCTGTTTTCAGTTCATTTCCTATGACATTATTCCAATTCTTTATCTCTTCATCAACCTTAGCCTTATCCTTACTGCTTATCAATAATACAGCATCACTCTCTCTAGGAATGGCATTCATCTTTGCTCCGCCACTTATTTCTGCCAGATAAATATCAGCATTAGCTGATAATCCTTTAAGTATTCTGCCTAAAATAATATTAGAATTTCCTCTTTCTTTATTGATTTCCATTCCAGAGTGTCCACCTTTTAATCCTCTGACTCTTAAGTCGTATACTAAATAGTCATCTGGTGGGTTACTCCATTCAATAAGTATACTAAGAGTATTTCTAATACCTCCTGCACAGCTCACTAATAATGTACCTTCTTCTTCAGAATCTATATTTATCAGCATTTTTCCCTTTAAATTGTTTGTGTCTAAATTATTCGCCCCTCCCATTCCTGTTTCTTCTTCAGTAGTTATAAGGACTTCTAGTGGAGGATGTGCAATTTCATCTGAATCTAATATAGCTAATGCATATGCCACAGCTATACCATTGTCTGCTCCTAATGTAGTTCCTGTCGCCATAAGCATGTCATCTTCTACTCTTAGCTTTAATGGTTCAGTTGAGAAGTCATGATTTGTGTCCTTATTTTTTTCACATACCATATCCATATGACCTTGCAAAATAACTGTTGGTGCATTTTCATATCCTTTGGTTCCAGGTTTCTTTATTATGACATTTAGGGCCTTATCTTGTATTACTTCTAGATTTCTTTTTTTCGCAAAGTCTACCAGATAATCGCTTATAGCCTTTTCATTGCCTGAACACCTTGGAATTTGACTCATGTCTTCAAAAAAACTAAAAACTGCTTTTGGTTCAAGATTTTCTAATATTCTGCTCAATTTATTCACTCCCTATAATATATTTGATTAACAATAGTTAAGCGGTAGTTGAACAATAGTTAAATAATTGCTAAACTATCATTAAATTATAGCTCAACTATCACCCAACCATCGCTATAATTCTCAATTTTAACTTCTCATTATGCTATCAATCATCCCTCCACCTAAGCATTCTTCTCCATTGTAGAATACTACTGCTTGACCTGGAGTAACGGCTTTCTGGGGTTTTTTGAACACTACTTTGCATCTATTGTCATCAGTTAAATGGACACTTACTTCATTATCAGGCTGTCTGTATCTGAACTTTGCCGTGCAATCAAAGCTCTTTTCTTTTGGTCTATCGCTTACCCAACTAATATCACTTGCCATAAGTCCATTTGAATATAGCATAGGATGTTTATCACCTTGAACTACATAGAGAATATTCTTCTTTAAATCCTTATCTACAACAAACCAAGGTTCACCTGTACCAATTCCTCCGATGCCTAATCCCTTCCTCTGTCCTAGTGTATAATGCATCAGGCCAGTGTGTTTGCCTACAACTTCACCATCTAAAGTCATGATATTGCCTTGTTGGGCGGGAAGATAATTATCTAAGAACTTATCAAAATCTCTTTCTCCTATAAAGCATATTCCTGTACTGTCCTTTTTATCCGCTGTAATAAAGCCCTCTTTTTCTGCTATAGCCCTAACCTCAGACTTTTTTAAGTGCCCGACAGGGAATATACTCTTGGAAAGCTGGTATTGACCTAGGGTACACAAAAAATAGGTTTGATCCTTATTATTATCTACACCTCTCAAAAGCTTATACTCTCCATCTAGATAATCAACTCTAGCATAGTGACCTGTGGCAATATAGTCTGCTCCAAGCTTTAATGCATGATCTAAAAAAGCCTTAAATTTAATTTCTTTATTGCATATCACGTCAGGATTTGGAGTTCTTCCTTTTTTATACTCATCAAGAAAGTATGAAAAAACTCTATCCCAATACTCTTTAGTGAAGTTAACTGTATAGTAAGGTATACCTAATTGAGCAGATACTCTTCTAACATCCTCATAATCTTCTTCGGCAGTACATACTCCCACCTCATCCTTCTCATCCCAGTTCTTCATGAATATGCCTATGACATCATATCCTTGTTCCTTTAAAAGATAAGCAGTTACAGAAGAATCCACTCCTCCAGACATACCTACTACAACTTTTATGTCCTTGTTGTTCTTTGTCATTTATATCATTCCTTACCGTTAGTTTATACTGTAGATATAATAGAAATATTTAGCGGACTTCAGATTTTATACAATAATTCTTAGCAAATGAAAGTGAAAAATCCGTTAAGCGGCTTGCACTGTTTGAGCTAAGCAAACAAATAAATTTGTATTGCCCGACTGCTAACCGTGAGCGTATATTTCTATTGTATCCTCTTTACTCTCCAAAAATCCTTTTATTTATCACTTTTCCTGTTTCAGTAGTGGCTAATCCTCCTAAAGCTGTCTCTCTAAGCTCCATAGGTAAAGATTTGCCTACTCTATACATTGCATCTACAACCTCATCAAACGGAACTATACTCTTAACTCCAGCCAAAGCTAAGTCAGCTGATATCATTGCATTTGCTACACCAGAAGCATTCCTTTTGGCACAAGGTGCCTCTACAAGTCCTGCTATTGGGTCACATACTAAGCCTAATACATTTTTTAATGCAGTTGCAGCAGCATGAAGAGACATTTCTGGTGTTCCTCCTGCCATCTCTACTATAGCTGCCGCAGCCATAGCAGCAGCTGAACCGCACTCTGCCTGACAGCCTCCTTCTGCTCCTGATACAGTAGCATTTGAAGCTATTATTGTACCTACTCCTGCTGATGTAAACATTGCATCTATTGTCTCGTCTTCTCCCAAACCAAGCTCCTCTGCAACTGTTATTATGGCAGCAGGAATGATTCCGGAAGAGCCAGCAGTAGGTGATGCACATATTCTTCCCATTGCTGCATTTACTTCAGAAGTTGAAAATGCCCTAGCCATAGCCTTATTCACAATGTCCCCGCAAATTGTTTTTCCTTTTGTCCTATAGCTCTCAATTCTTTTAGCATCTCCGCCAATAATTCCGCCTACTGATTTAACTTCTTCATCAATGCTTTTCTGTGCAGAATTTTTCATGACATCTAAAACGCTTTTCATTCTATCTCTTAACTCTGCTTCTGATAATTCTAAAAGCTCGCTTTCTCTTTTTATTACTATTTCAGATATTTTAGCATTATATTCTTGAGTTAATTTTAATAATTCATATCCATGGTTAAACAAATTATCACCTCGTCTTTACTGGATTAATTACTTTTACTTCTAGAACATTTTCTGTATTTTTTAGCTGATTAACTACATCTTCAGTGATTTCATCATCTGTCTCTATAATCATGTAGGCTTCTACACCCTTTTTCTTTCTCCTCACCTTCATAATTCCTATATTTATATCGTTTTGTGAAAGCACTGTAGTAACTCTGCTAATAATACCCTTTTTATCGTTCTGTACTACGATTAAGGTTGGGTGATCTCCTGTCATCTTAACATTATATCCATCTACATTTGTAATTAATATATTACCTCCACCAATTGACGAACCAGTCACTTCAGTCTTGCTTCCATCATTATTAAAAAAAACAACCTTTACTGTGTTTTCGTGCTGTATGCCTAAATCAGCTTCCAAAAATGAGATTTTTATCCCTTTATTTTCAGCTATCTTTAAAGAGTCCTTTAGGTTTTCATCATAGGGCTCCATGCCAAGAATTCCTGCAACTAAAGCTTTATCAGTACCGTGTCCCTTGTAGGTTTTAGCAAATGAGCCATGAAGATAAAATGTAACTGAATTGAAGCTGCTTCCTGCAATATATCTTGCAACCTTGCCAATTCTAGCAGCTCCTGCTGTATGCGAGCTAGAAGGTCCAACCATAATAGGTCCCAATATATCAAATACGCTATATTCCCTCATAGATATCCATTTCTCCTTATATGAGTTTTATCTTATTTTATCAAATTCCGCTATGAAATATTTATTGTACTATTTCTATTATAATTTTTTCAAAAGTAAGCTGCTGAAAAATTCAGCAGCTTATTTGATAATAATTTTTCCATCCTCTACATCCACATTAATAGTATATCCACTTGTGAATTCATCTCTCAAATATAATTCTGCTATCTCATCTTCTATATATTTTTGAATAGCTCTTCTTAAAGGTCTAGCTCCGTACTTCTGGTCATACCCCTTTTCAACTAAAAAGGCCTTAGCTTTATCTGATACATGAATATTCATATCCTTTGCCTTCACATCTTCTACGACTTCCTTAAGCATTAGTTCAACAATCTGACTTAGCTCTTCTGTAGATAGATGTGTAAATACTATAGTTTCATCTACTCTATTAAGGAATTCAGGTCTAAATGTCTGCTTTAACGCATCCTTTGCCCTGCTTTCTAAAGCTACATATCCCTCTCTAGCAAATCCAAAGGAGCTTGTATTAAAGCTAGTGCCAGCATTTGAAGTCATTATAATAACAGTGTTTTCAAAGAAAACAGTTCTTCCCTGATTATCAGTAAGTCTGCCGTCTTCAAGTATTTGAAGAAGCATATTAAATACATCTGGGTGAGCCTTTTCTATTTCATCAAGTAAAATTACTGAATATGGTCTTCTTCTTACCTTTTCTGTCAGCTGTCCTCCCTCATCATATCCTACATATCCTGGAGGGGCGCCTATAAGCTTTGAAACAGTGTGCTTTTCCATAAACTCAGACATATCTACACGTATCATAGCATCTTCACTGCCGAATAGCTCAGAGGCAAGTGCCTTAGCCAGCTCAGTCTTACCAACACCAGTAGGTCCTACAAATATAAAGGATGTTGGCTTCTTCTTTCTTCTAAAGCCTGAACGATTTCTCCTAATAGCTTTGGATAGACTTACTATTGCTTCGTGCTGACCGATTACTCTTTTGTGCAGAATGTTTTCAAGATTTAGAAGCTTAGCAGCCTCTTCCTTAGTGATTCTTTGAACAGGAATCTTTGTCCACGACTCTATGACATAAGCAACATCATCCATAGTTACCTCTATTTCAGAACATTCTCTTTCTAGCTTTTTAATCTTCTCCTCAATTTGGTATTCTTCCATTTTATATTCTGCTGCTTTTTCGTAATTGTCAGAGAATGCAGCAGCCTCTTTTAATTCCTGTATTTTCTTTAGGTCTTCTCTCAATGCTTCTAATTCAACAAAGCCTTGATTCCTTAAATTTACCCTTGAGCCTGCTTCATCAATTACATCAATAGCCTTATCTGGCAAAAATCTATCGGAGATATATCTTTCAGAAAGCCTTACTGCAGTGTCAATTACTTCATCTGATATCTGAACCTTATGGTAGGCCTCATAATATCCCTTTATGCCTTTTAAAATCTCAATACTTTCTTCAACAGTTGGCTCCTCAACTAATACAGGCTGGAATCTTCTCTCTAATGCAGAATCCTTTTCAATGTGCTTTCTATATTCCTCTAATGTCGTAGTACCTATGACCTGAATTTCCCCTTTAGCAAGGGACGGTTTTAGAATATTTGCGGCATTCATTACTCCGCCATGAACCTCTCCTGCACCCATTATATTATGAACCTCATCTATGACTAAAATTATATTTCCTAATTCTTTTGCTTCATCTATAATAGCTTTCATACGTCCTTCAAATTGACCCCTAAACTGAGTTCCTGCAACAATTGCCGTAAGGTCTAGCAAATACACCTCTGCATCATATAGCTTTGCAGGAACCTGCTTTTCAGCTATTCTAACAGCTAATCCTTCAGCTATTGCAGTCTTACCAACTCCTGGTTCACCAATAAGTACAGGGTTGTTTTTTGTTCTTCTATTTAATATTTGAATTACTCTATCGATCTCACGATTTCGTCCTATAATTCTATCTACTTGTTTGTCCATTGCTTTATTAGTTAGATTTGTTCCATAGGTATCCAAATACTTCTTTTTCTTTCTACGAGATTTTTTTTCATCCTTTACATCAAAGCCCTTTTCTTTTGTTTCTGAATCTACATCTCTAGCCCTTGGCTCATGTTTATCATCTTTATTTGATTCCATGTCGCTAAAAAGACTTATAAGTGGATTCTCAGAATCTAACTTTTCTATATCTTCATCCTGAAAAACATTATTCATTTGATTGGTGATATTTTCAAGGTCTTCAGGCTTCATATTCATTTGCTGCATAAGCTGGTCAATTACAGGCAAGCCCATTTTTTTTGCACATTCCATACACACTCCTGTAATTTCAGTTTTCCCATTTTCTATTTTTGTAGTTAGCATAACAGCAATATTTTTCTTGCAAATAGAACATAACTTCATCTTAAACACCTCTACCTTCTATATGGAAATACAATATTTTTAGTATATCACATTTTATACCCTTATTTGAACAGGCTAACTAATAAATCATTAGTCTCTTATTACAGATTCTATCTTAGCTCCACCAATAATTTCGTTTCCTTTATAAAAGACTACAGATTGACCTGGAGCAATTGCTCTTTCCTTCTTGTAAAAGGTTACACTTATCCTGCCATTTCCTAAGCCTGTAATAGTACATGGTAAGAGCCATCCCCATTGGCAGACCTTTGCCTCAGCTTCAATGGTTCCTTTTAATTCATCAAATATAGTAAAGTTTACATCCCCGCCAATTAGTCCTTTAGAATATGTGTCTTCGTCACTGCCAAGGACAACTATGTTTTTTTCTACATCTATCTCTACTACAAACATAGGCTTATTAAAATATTCACCTAAGCCTCTACGTTGTCCTATTGTATAGTTTACGATACCCTTATGCTCGCCAATAATATTCCCTTGCTTATCTGTAAAGTATCCCTTCTTTACTAACTCTGGTCTTTCCTTTGAAATATATCTTCCATAATCTTCATCTGGTATAAAGCATACTCCCATACTATCTGATTTCTTGGCAATCCTTGCATCTATAGTGTCTGCCATCTTTCTTACTTCTTCCTTTGAGCGAAATGCACCAATAGGCAATATTACGTGTTTTAGCTGTTCCTGAGCAAGAGAATAAAGCACATATGCTTGATCCTTACTTCCAGCTTGACCAGAAAATATACGATATCTTTCTAATTCTCTATCATAAACTGTATTGGCATAATGACCTGTTGCTATATAATAAGCTCCTAATTCATTGGCAGCTTCAATTAATTTCCCATATTTTATGACTTTGTTGCAGGTAACACAAGGATTAGGAGTTTTTCCAACAAGATATTGGCTAATAAACTCTCTCTTTACCATAGTATCAAATTCTTGTCTTAAATCAATTGTAAAATGAGGAATATCTAAGAGCTTAGCTATAGCTCTAGCATCTTCTATAAATTTAGGTTCTATAATTTTTCCTTCCTCATCAAACTCATCAAAAAGAAGCATAGTCGTTCCAATAACATCATATCCTTGTTTTTTTAGCAAATAGGCTGCAACTGTACTATCTACTCCACCACTTAAGCCTACTGCTACCTTCTGTTTACTTATCTCCATTGAACCACCTTTCCATCATTCAAAAAATAAAATGTTTTTGCTTCAAGTAACTATATTATAACACACATATATTCTGCATATATGAAATGTTTATGGGTAAAAATATAAATAAAATAATTTTAGTTGCTATTGTAAATAAAATCACTTATAATTAGAATGGTTTAAACAGGAAATTGATTAAATAATTAGTACTTGCTTATTTTATACTTAATTTTTGTTTATACTATAGATATTCAAATCGAATATTTATAAAAAATATATAGAGAAGGAAAAGGTATTATGAAAAATTTAACTTTTACAGAATTAAATCTATCTCCAGAGATAGAAAAAGCAGTTGGTGAAATGGGGTTTGAAGAGGCTACCCCAATACAGTCTCAATCCATACCTTACATAATGGATGGAAAGGATGTAATCGGTCAGGCACAAACTGGTACTGGAAAAACATGTGCTTTTGGTATTCCAGCCATCGAGATGGTAGATCCAAAAAATGAAAGTATACAGGCATTAATCTTGTCTCCTACAAGAGAGCTTGCTATACAAATATCGGAAGAATTAAAAAATGTGTCCAAATATAAAAGAGGCATTAGAATTCTTCCTGTTTATGGGGGTCAGCCAATCGAACGTCAAATTGCTGCACTTAAAAAGCGTCCTCAAATAATCATAGGGACACCCGGAAGATTAATGGACCACATGAGAAGAAAAACTATTAAGTTATCTGACCTAAAGCTAGTAGTGTTAGATGAAGCAGATGAAATGCTAAATATGGGCTTTAGAGAAGATATTGATGAAATCCTTGAAAAAATACCTACCGACAGACAGACAGTTCTATTTTCTGCTACTATGTCAAAAGAAATTATGAGTCTGACGGCAAAGTATCAGAAGGATGCTGTTCTAGTTAAGGCAACACATAAGGAGCTTACTGTCCCAAGAATTGAACAATATTATTTAGAAGTCAGAGAATCTGCAAAGCTAGATGTTCTTTCTAGAATTATTGACAAGGAAGGCATCAAACTAGCACTTGTTTTCTGTAACACTAAAAAGCGAGTTGATGAATTAACTTCTGGGCTTCAATCAAGTGGGTATATGGCAGAAGCATTACATGGAGACATGAAGCAATCTCAACGTGATAGGGTAATGTCTAGATTTAGAAGTGGTTCAATCGAGATATTAGTAGCTACTGATGTGGCTGCGCGTGGAATTGACGTAGATGATGTTGAAGCAGTTTTTAACTATGACATTCCAAATGATGAAGAATACTATGTTCATAGAATAGGCAGAACTGGTAGAGCTGGTAGAGCTGGTAGAGCTTTTACATTTGTGTCCGGTAGAGAATTTTATAGACTGAAGGATATTCAAAGATACACAAAATCAAAAATTACGCTAATGAGTCCTCCATCTTTATCTGATATTGAAGAAAGTAAAGTAAATAACGTTATCGATGATATTAAATCTATCTTAGAAAAAAATAACCTTGCAAAATATGTTAGCTATGTTGAAAAAATACTTGAAGAATTACACATCGGTGATCAAGAAAATTATGTAACTACTATAGATGTAGCCGCAGCACTACTAAAATCAATAATAACTGACAATGGCAAAGCTGAATTTTCTGATACAGATGAGATGGATTATAAGGAAGCTGGCGCTGAAAAAGGTATGGCAAGACTCTTTATCAGTATGGGAAATAAGGATAGAATACAACCTAAGCATATAGTAGAAGCTATCGCCTCAAAAACTAGTCTTCCAGGGAAGAAAATTGGTGCAATAGATATATTTGATAAATTTTCTTTTGTAGATATTCCTTTGGAATATGTTCAAGAGGTGTTGTCATCAAAAGGATTTAGGATAAAGGGTAAGAAGGTTTCCATAGAAAAGGCAAATAGAAAATAAGTGGTCAAAATTCCCCATAGAATTTACATTACACAAAATAACAACTGTCATACTGAGCGAAGCAAAGTATGACAGTTCCACCTGTGTGATGCCAGTTAGATGGGAGCTTATATTTTGTTCCAATCAATATACTGATTTAGCTTTTCAACAAGCTTTTCAAAATAATTTGCTTCAAGGTCCGTAAATCTTTCAAGCTCAGGACTATCTAAATCAAGGACACCATATACCTTATTATTTTTTACAATTGGCACTACGAGCTCAGAATTTGATGCAGAATCACATGCTATATGTCCCGGGAAATCGTGTACATTAGGTACTAGCTGAGTTTTTCTAGTAGTTGCAGCAGCACCACATACTCCTGTATTAAGCTTTATTCTATTACATGCTGGTAGACCCTGAAAAGGTCCGAGAACCAATTCTTCACCTCGCATAAAGTAAAAGCCTGCCCAATTAAGTCTATCTATAATTGCATAAATTAATGCTGATGCATTAGAAATATTCGCTAAAGAGTCATTTTCAGAGCTTAGCTGTCCTTCAAGACTCAATAGTAAATAATTAAGTCTTTGTTTGTCATTCATTTTTTCAATTCCCTCTAATTTTATCATAGAAATTACCTCCATTTAATCTATTTATGTATTATAATAATATTACACGAAGCTCGTCAACCTAAGAGTTTCTGACATGTCTCGACTTAAATTATATCATTAAATAAATATATTGACTAATACTTTAAGCAGCATAGCACATAATAGCTATATAAACTATCTGGTATTTAACTATAATTATCTGGAAAGGAACAGGAAAATGAAAAAATTAGAGAGAGGCTTTTATAGAAAAACTTCCCTAGTTCTTGCAAAGGAGCTATTAGGTAAGTATATAGTATTTCATAATAATAATGAAAAATTAGTAGGAAAAATAGTAGAGACGGAAGCCTACATGGGCTTTAGTGACAAAGCCGCCCATTCATACAACGGAAGAAGAACTCCAAGAGTAGAGGTTATGTATGGAGAAGAGGGTCACGCATACGTATATATGATATACGGCATGTACAATTGTTTTAATGTAGTAGCTGCTGAAAAGGATATAGCTCAAGCTGTTCTTGTAAGAGCATTAGAGCCTATAGAAGGCTTGGAGACAATGTCATTAAATAGATTTCAAAAACCCTTTGAACAATTGAAAAAATCACAAATTATAGGTCTTACTAGTGGTCCTGGAAAGCTCTGCGACGCTTTTGGAATAACAAGAGAAATGAATGGTGAAGATTTAACTCAAGACAAGCTATACATATGCTCTGGTACAGAGGAGAAATTCCATATAGTTGAAACCACAAGAGTAGGTATAGATTATGCTGAGGAAGCAAAGGACTTTCCTTGGAGATTCTATATTAAGGATAATAAATTTGTTAGCAAGCCTTAATAGAACAAAATGGAGTTACAGAAATTTTTGTTTCTCATGTAACTCCTTATTTTTATTCCCCTTTATTTATCATTATTATTCCTGCCGAAACAAATATAATTCCTAGTATTACGTTTAATCCCAAAAGCCTTTCTCCTAAGAAAATATAGGACAGTAGTACACCGAATAAAGGTACAGAAAATTTATAAATCGTAACTCTTCCCACACTATTATACTTCAGCAAAATGGTCCATAACGTAAATGCAGCTGCCGATATAAAACCAAGGTATAGAAGTAATATCATGCCCTTTAATGTAAAATCTATATTCCCTCCACCGCCAAGTACACCTGCAAATATTAGAAATATAGAGCCAATAAATAATTGATATCCTGATACTGCAAAGGGTGATATGTTCTTCGCAATTTTTTTAGTATATATGCCTGACAATGCCCCTACTAAACTAGAGATTATTATGAAGCCATCTCCTGTAAAAGTAAAACCACTTTGAAATCCACTACCATTTAAGTTTACAATTGTTACTCCTAAAAATCCTAAGATAACTCCACCGACTCTTTTAAAGCTCAGTTTATCTTCCTTGTAAAAAAAGTGAGCTAACACTACGCTAAAAAATGTAGTTGTGGCAGCAAGTATTGAACCCTTTGTTCCACTAGTATTAGAAAGTCCTATATAGAAAAATATATATTGGACTGTAGTTTGGATAAGTCCCAAAAAACCAACCTTGGGAATGTCCTCTTTGTTAATTTTCACAGTTCTCCTAGTTAATAAGCAAAATATTAATATCATCATTGAAGATATAAAAAACCTATATCCTGCAAAAACAATTTTTTCAAAGCTATTAGAAGCATCAACAGAAAAGAGTTCATATCCTATTTTAACAGATGGAAAGGCGCTGCCCCACAAAAAACAGCTAAATAGTCCTAATATCATTACCATATAAGTCTTAGTAAAAAAAGTCTCGTTATTTTTTCTCAATTACATCCGCCCTTTCTCTTTTGTATAGCTACTAATACCCTATTATATTAGCTTTTATAAGTAATGGCAATTAAAATGAATCTGTATAAACATAAATTTTTGTATTGATTAAAAGACATCCAACCCATAGAATTGAATGCCTTAATATAATATACTTATCTTATGCTCTATTTCATATTAATCTTAAAGCATATTAAATCTTCTGACTCCTTTTGTTTTGATGACTACCCATAAAAGCAAATTTACTGTTAACAATCCTAAGGCTACGATTACAGAAAAAGTGTTAAAGCTTGCTGGCTTAATAGCAATATATAATAATGCTGGGACAGCTACTGAAATAGCACCAATTAGCATTGAAATCATAGCACTAGCACTTTGCTTGACAACCTCCACATGTGATTTCCATTCTAGCTTTGGCAAGTATAAGTTGACTATTATGCCTGTCATTGAAATTAAAAAAGCATATAAAGTGGTAATTCCTAAAAATATCATGTATTGTATCATGCTTATTTTTAACGCTACAGCTAAAATCATAGTGTTGATTATTAAAGCTGGTATTATAATAGTTAGATTAACTAATATTTTGCTCTTTATTATTTCCGTAGACTTTATAGGCAAGGATTTTACTATCCAAAATTTCTTGCCCTCAAGAGATATAGAGGAAGAAGTTGTACAATTCAAGCAAACACATACAGATGCAATTGCTATGATTACAGGAGCCATAAATTCACCCATCAAGGGCATCTCTAAAAACTGAGCAACCTTGTCTCCACCAAATACAGCTATGCCTACAGTTAGAATGGTCATCATTATCATACCCATTGCAGTGTTTAACACATATATGTATGATGAGAAATAAAAGTTAAGCTCTTTTTTATATAATGCCTTTAAGGCTGATGATACCTTAAGTGACTCCATCTTGTAGCTAGATGCTTTAAAGCTCTCGTTCATTTTTGCATTGATGGATTTAAAGCTTTTGGAGAATATATAGACGAATATAAAAAATGGTACAATTGAAACAAGAATAAATCCCACTAAAGAGATAATATCTAAATCAACTAATGCATTAACATAAAGAGCAATAGGGAAATATGCATTTGATATAGCATCCATTAACCCTGTAATATCTTGAATGAATTCCGGTGATACATTCCCTATAAAATTAGGGACTACCATTAATAGTACCATTAAAATAATGGAACCGATTATCATTGCAATATTTGTTGATTTAAACCTTGTAGATATTTTCCCCAGTACAAACGAAAATACCGACCCTATAAGCATAGGAAAAAGTGAAATAAAGAACATTGCTAAAAATGCAAATATATAATAAATAGCTCCGCTTGAGGATTTGATTCCATATACTATTAATGAAGGCAAACCCATAATAATAGTTATTATAAAGTTTGCAATGTATAAAAGTATCAATTTACTTATAAGTACTTCTGATGTTTTTACAGGTAAAGACATCAGCATATCATAATCCTTGAAAGAAAATAAGTACCCTGATGCTTTGTAAATGCTCATGAATAAGGACACTAGGCTTATATTAATAAATGAGATTACTAAAAGCATAGATAAGGCATTAAGCTGCATCAAAGCATCTGAAACCATAAAAAAGTAAGCAAATACTGAGGAAAATACGGCTATAATACCCCACAAAATTGCTACTCCTAAAAATACAATTTTTATTTTTTCTGATTTTGAAGATTGTTTCAAAAATTTATTTATACCAAAGGAATTGGTGATATTAGCTTTAACAAGTAGTTTAACATTACTCATTTTCTGTCACCTCTAAGAACAATTCCTCAAGAGAACTATCGCCCTTAACTTTTTGTGTCTCTCCGCTGGCGATTAGCTTTCCAGCTTTAATAATAGCTATTTTATTACAAAGCTTTTCAGCAACCTCTAAAACGTGAGTAGAAAAGAATATTGCGCTGCCTCTTTGGCACATTTCCTTCATATACTCCTTTAAAGTATGGGATGCCTTAGGATCTAGTCCTACAAAAGGCTCGTCTAGTATTAGAAGTCTTGGCTCATGAATTAGAGCAGAGATTATTGCAAGCTTTTGTTTCATTCCATGAGAATAGGAGGATATTAAATCCCCAAGGTTTTTTGTAAGCTCAAAGGCATTTGAATACTTCTCAATATCTCTTTCTCTAGCCTCTTTAGAAATACCAAATATATCTGCGATGAAGTTTAGATACTGTATACCAGTCATATTTTCGTATAGGTCTGGATTGTCTGGTATATAGGCCATAACTTTTTTGCATTCTATAGGTTTGTCCTTTATAGACATTCCATCAATAAATATATCTCCCTCATCGAAATCTAGTATTCCTGTGATACTCTTAATTGTTGTAGTTTTACCAGCACCATTATGCCCTATAAATCCATAAATATCACCTTTATGGATTCTCAAACTAAGACTGTCTACTGCTTTTTTACCACCCTTATAGGTTTTTGAGATATTTTCTATTCTTAGCATTGTACATCTTCCTTTCTTTATGTGCTAAACCTCTATCTAAATTATACCACGTCAAACTAATTCTTAGCACTAAAAAACGGTTGAATTATCAACCGTTTTTTATGATACCATAGTATTTTATTTTTCCATTCCTGTATAAATGAAAACTGCATCTCTTAAAAATTCTGCTAATCCATCCTGCTCCTTATCATAGTATGCCTTAAACCTTTCATCGTCTACATACATTTGTGCAAGGTTTGCATGGGCTTCTTTAGAATAATCACTCCAAGTGAAGCTAAGCCATTGTCTATGCAAATCTGCTGCCTTTTGAGCAAGCTCTCCTGCTGGATTGCCATTCTCATATGCAGCTTTTAGTGTATCTATCACTTCAACGCTAAGCCTTTCAAATTCAGAGTATTGTTCCTCAGTCATATTCTTAAGCATCCTATTTGATTTTTCTACCTGCTCATCTCCATATTTCTCCCTAGCTTCCTTGCCATACTTCGTTTCATTTTCATCAATTAATCTTTGCTTAAAGCCTTCAAATTTTTCTTTATTACTCATTTTAATCCTCCCCTCTGCTACTGCGATGGTCTTATCTACATTAGCTATTAACAAATCTAGTTGTTTCCGTTTTACAAGGAGCTTCTGGCGGTGTTCCTCTAGTGCAGCTGACCTATCAAAAGAAGGTGAAGTTAATATATCCTTTATTTCTTCTAAGCTTACTCCTAATTCTCTATAGAATAGTATTTGCTGTAATATATCAACTTCAGCCTCACCATAAATACGATATCCAGATGAATTGATTCTTGCCGGCTTAAGAATTCCTATTTCATCATAATATCTAAGGGTTCTTGCACTAATTCCAGCTATATTTCCAAGCTTTTGAACTGTATATTCCATTGCCTGTTACCTCCTTACAATATTAATATAAACTATTACGTAGCGTTAATGTCAACACTTTTTTTCTTGCATAAAAGGGGTCAGGCTTGAATAATTTACTTATTTTCTCCTAATAAGTAAATAACTCAAGCCTGACTCCTTATGCTGCGTAACAATAAAAACCTAATTTGCATAAGATGGTTATTACTTTAATAAGGAGGTGCTCTTATGGAAGTATCAATTATTATTGAAAGTGTTATTTCATTATCTATTATAATTTTAGTAGGATTTTATGGTGGCATGAAAAAAGTCATTACTGCACAAATAAATAAAGGGTTAATAGATATTCTTATACATATAACATTGCCTTTTATGATTCTTTCTTCATTTATCTTTACCTATGATGACACTATTAAATCTAATGTTATGAAAACATTTTATTACAGCATTGCTGCTTATATGATAGTGATAGTGGTTTCACACTTGCTTCTCCTGCCAATAAAAAATGATAAAAAAACAATATTGCATTTTGCTAATGTGTTTACTAATACAGGCTATGTTGGATTTCCTATACTAAATTCTATATATGGCGCTGAGGGTATTATATACGGGTCAATATTTAATATGTTCTTTGTAATATTTGTTTGGACATATGGAATCATCTTATTTAATGGCAAGTTTGAAAAGAAAGAATTGAAAGAAGAGTTAAGAAGGATACTTCTAAATCCATCTATTATAGCGGTTTGTATAGGAATAATAATTATGATATTTGACATTCAGATATCGGGGGCTGTATTGTCAAGCATAAGGAGCATTGGAAGTATCACAGGTCCACTATCAATGCTTATTATTGGGGCTATATTATCAGATGTAAAAATAAAAAAATATGTAAGAGACTGGACATTATATTATGGAATAGCTACAAAATTAATAATTATACCTATAGTTATTTACTTGATTTCGCTGTTATTAGGAGAAGCGTCTAAGGCTATAAATACAGTTATTATAATGACTGCCATGCCAGCCTCAGCCATGACTTCAATACTAGCAGAGAGCTATGATAAAGAAAAGGATTATGCAGCTGTTGTTGTTTCCATAACTACTTTACTATCCTTAATCTCAGTTACTGTACTATTGAAAAACATATTGTAGCGCATCTAAAAGCATCTAAAAGGGGTCAGGCTTGAATAATNNTCAAGCCTGACCCCTTTTGCCCCCTTGTCACTGCATAACAAAACGTTCATAAGCAATCTTTTTTCCTGTTGCGGTTTTAAAATTATCTTCTATACACTTTTTTATTTTCTGCTGCTCTTTCTGTTTGTCCATAACCGTCATATTTTCAAGCAAATCTGCTTCCCATTGTATTTGAAAGTCCAAACCATCAATTTTAGATGGCGTATGGTGATTTCCAATAATATAGCATATTCTTTCTATATCTTCAGGATTCAAGCCTTCCTCTTCTAATATAGTTTTTGCTACTAAAGGACCTTCTTTTTCTTGATAAATACCTTCTATTGAACCATATTTACGTTGTGCCTCTACAGCACCAATATCATGTAATATAGCAACTATTGATATTAACTCCCTTTCGTTGCCCCGTACATTTTCACCATCCATTATAGCTTCAGCATTTTCGAGAACCTTAAGTGTATGTTCTATTCCAAAAGGAATTTCCTTAAAGACCTCTTTCATTTGTTTTAAAATATTTTCTGTATACATAAGCTTCCTCCACAAATCTTCCAAATTTTAAGTTTTTTAATCCCCTCTATCTGTCAGAGACCACTGAAAAACTGTAGTTTTTCAGTGGTCTCAATCTGCCCTCTCGTGTCCTCTATAATTAGAAGTTTCTATCGTCTACTTTATCTAACCATTCTTTTATAGGACCAACTACCTTCTTTATTGTGCCATCAACAAATGGGTTTTTTAAGTTTGCTAGGTCTACTAGTTCTAAGAACGGCTTGCTTCCTCCTGCCTTACATAGTCTAATATAATCTTCCCATGCTTTGTCTCTGTCTTGGTTAATTTTAATCCAGAACTGGAAGGCACAGACTTGAGCTAGTGTATAATCAATATAATAGAATGGTGATGCGAATATATGCCCTTGTCTAAACCAATAGCCCCCTTTATTAAAGAAATCATTATCCTCATAGTCTCTGAATGGTAGGTATTTTCTTTCTATTTCCCTCCATTTAGTCTTTCTTTCCGTCGGCGTTACTTCTGGATTCTCGTATACAAAATGCTGAAATTCATCTACAGTGACACCATAAGGTATAAAGTTAACTGCACCGCTTAAATGACTAAATTTATATTTATCTACTTCATCCTTGAAGAATAGCTCCATCCACGGCCATGTAATGAACTCCATACTCATAGAATGAATCTCACATGCCTCATATGTTGGAAAACCATACTCTGGAACTTCAAAGTCTCTGCTTAAATAAGCTTGAAAAGCATGACCTGCTTCATGAGTTAGTACGTCCACATCTCCACTAGTTCCATTAAAATTAGAGAATATGAATGGAGATTTATAATCAGGAAAATATGTACAATATCCTCCACTCATCTTTCCTTTTTTGCTTACTAGGTCTAGCAATTCTCTCTCTACCATGAATGTAAAGAATTCATCTGTTTCCTTTGACAATTCTTTGTACATTTTACTTCCATTTTCAATAATCCACTCAGGCTCACCCTTAGGTGTAGCATTGCCAGTAATATATTCCAATGGCTCATCATAGTATTTAAGCTCATTAAGTCCAAGCCTTTGTCTCTGTCTATCCTTTAATTCAGCTACAACCGGTACTAGGTCTTCATAAACCTGTTTTCTATAGTTTTCTACCATTTCTGCATCATAATCCGATCTAGACATACGAGCATAGCCCATAGCTACATAGTTCTCATAGCCTAGCTTTTTAGCCATGGTAGTTCTTACTTTAACTAGATTATCATAAATTTCATCAAATTTTGCTTCATTTTCTCTGAAGAAATTAGTATAGGTTTCATATGCTCTTTTTCTCATAGCTCTATCTTTTGACTGCATAAATGGAGCCATTTGGCTAAGATTTCTTTCTTCACCCTCAAACTCCAGTTTAGCTGAGGCAATGAGCTTATCATATTCAGTTACCAATTTATTTTCCTTCACCAAATCTTCAATGATTTCCTCTGAAAAGGTTTTTAATTGCAATTCTGCCAGTGTAAATATTTGTTTTCCCCAAGCTTTTTCTAATTCTGCTCTAAACTTTGATTCAACTAATGCCTTATAAAACTTAGACACTATGTTCTGATACTTAGGCATGTTCTCATCTAAAAAATCCTGTTCCTTTGTATAGAACTCATCCTCAGTATCAATGGAATGTCTAACGTAAGCTAAACTGCTCATAGTATCTACATTAGAACGAATTTTGTTTATTTCGTCCATTATTTGATTTTGCTCTTCAAATGCTTCAGCACTGTTAAACCTCGACAAAAGACCTTCAAAATGCTCTGAAACCTTATCTAAATCTGGTCTAATGTATTCATAATCCTTAAACTTATTCATCAATTCCCCTCCTAATTATGTAATTGATAATATACTACCACATTATGGAGAAAAAATATAGTCTTCCATTATCGAGCCAGCTATTGGTTTTATATGCTTATTAGTTGGTTGATGTAAATTTGGAAATACTCTCTCTCATTTTTGCTGCTAGAGTAAATAGAGACTCACTAGCATTAGCAATTTCAGTCATTGTTGCTGTCTGCTCCTCTACTGAAGCTGATGCTTCCTGAGTTCCTGCTGCATTTTCTTCTGATATCGCCGACAGGTTTTCCATAACTCCCACTATTTCATCTTTTTTCAATATCATTTCTTGTCCAGATTTATTGATTACTGATATTGATTCCTTAATATTCTCAATTGACTCAGCAATTCTTTCAAATTTATTATTAGTCAACTCCACACTTTCCGTTTGAGAAGCCGAGTTCTCTCCTAATTTTTGCATGGTACCTACTGCATATTCAGTTTTACTGATGAGTTCTTCTACAATTTTTGATATTTCTTCAGTAAAGCCATTGGATTGCTCTGCAAGCTTCCTAATCTCTTCTGCTACTACGGCAAAGCCTCTTCCTGCATCTCCTGCTCTAGCTGCTTCTATAGCGGCATTTAACGCTAACAGATTTGTCTGGTCTGCTATATTTTTTATCATATAACTAGCGTTTTCTATTTTATTAGCACTTTCATTAGTCTTTGAAATTATTTCTCCTATTTCTTCTGTAGCTTCTTTATTGACTATATTTTTTTCAACAAGTTCTTTTATAATTTCTAATCCTTCATTCTTTAGTATATTCACTTCATTAGCAGATATATTTAATTTATGTATAAGCTGCTGCTCCATCTCTATCAGCTCTCCTAAACCATTTACACTTATTACGCCCTGTTCTGTATCTTGTGCTTGTTCATTGGCTCCTTTAGCAATTTCTTCTACTGCTCTAGCCACTTCATCTGCTGCCGCAGCCGTTTGGTTTATATTTTGAGAAAGCTCTTGAGAAAAACCTGCTACATTAGTAGATAGTGTAGATATTTGTTTAATAAGCTCTCTTAAGTTATCAATAACTTTTTGAAATGCCTTAGATAGCAAGCCTATCTCGTCCTTCTTAGCAATAAAGCTGTCTGGAATATTTTCTGAAACATCCAACTTTTCAATTGTACTCACCAACTGCATAAGTGGTTTGGATATCCCATTAGTACTGATAATCCAAACAAAGGCTAATATAATTAAATTCAAAATTAAAATAATAACCTGAAAGCTCTTAAGAGAAACTACCTTTCCTTTTGAAAAGGTTTCAGCAACAGAAACTGCATTATTAGAAACTTCATAAAATTTTTCACTTTCAGTAAGCAAAACTGTAGTATTGCCATTTTTTCTACTTTGATTTATGAACTCTCTTAATTCTTTCCAGTTTTTTTGAACTTCCTCCATTGCGAGAATAAAGCTTTCATCTGAAGCCTTAGGTAAATCAAGCTCAGAGTCTCCCTCCAATAACCCATATACAATTTTATCTAATCTCAAAATAAGCTCATCTGATTCACTACCTGCCATTTCAAGCTTAATAAGTCTTTGTGTTGCACCTCTTACAATACCAGCATAATTGACAACTCTACTATCACTGCTCATTTTATTAAGCTGATAAAAAACTGACACAGTACTGGTTAAGGAAAATAACAATAAAATAATAACTATCATTTTAAGTTTAGCGCTAATTTTCATACGATTACCTCCACATATATAGAATAATTTATGCTACAAAATCAATAGATGTATAAAACATATAATAGCAGTTTAAAACAATTAGATTAATTGGTCAATTCCCACAGTGAACAAAATCATGATATATATTTACCCATATTCTGAGTGCTAAACATTTTTTCGCTTTAATTATAATTAAAAGCAGCTTTAAGTTTGAGCTTTTGTTGAAACTCATTAACGGAAAGTCCCTTTATATAAAGAACATCAAAGTAGAACTTTCCTAACAAAACAAAAAAGAAAAGTGAGGTTTCCCTCACTATTCTTCAACAAAAAGCTATTTTTTTATAGCTGCTTCAAATATTTATTGAACCAATTTGTTATTTCCTCTAATCTCCTGATTCTATGCTTTGGCTTACCTGATCTACTTAGCTCGTGATTTTCTCCTCTAAACATGCAAAGTCTAGATTCAACGCCATGATATTTTAGTGAAGTAAACATTTGAATACCCTCTGGCAGCCAGCAGCGATAATCCTCCTCAGAATGTATGAACAATGTTGGTGTAGTAACCTTGTCTGCATACTTCATTGGAGAATGGAACCATAGCTTTTCATAGTCAGACCAAGGAGTAGCTGCATTTTGGTCATTTACAAAATAATAGCCTATATCAGTAGTGGCAAATTTTGATATCCAGTTAGATATACTTCTTTGGGATGCTGCAGCCTTAAATCTGTTTGTATGACCTATAATCCAGTTCGTCATAAATCCGCCATAGGAGCCACCAGTTACCCCTACTCTAGTTTCATCTATGCATGGATATTTTTCTAATACTAAATCAGTAAATTTCATTATATCGTCATAGTCTATAGTGCCATACTTGCCACGTATGTCTGCAAACTCGTTTCCTCTGCCGTCACTGCCTCTTGGATTACAGAAAAATACTACATATCCCTCGTTAGCCCAATACTGCATTTCATGATAAAAAACTTCACCATAAACAGTTTTAGGTCCGCCATGAATATCTAATATTGCAGGATATTTTTCACCTTCCTCATAGTCTACAGGCCTTAAAACCCATCCTTCAATAGTTATATTATCTTCTACTGTGAATGTCAATCTTTCTGGAGTTGATACCTTTTTATCTGCTAATACCCAATCATTAAAATGTGTTAGCTGTATTTCCTGCTCTCCATCTAAGGAGTACAGCTCTTGTAATTTAAGCCCTCTTAATCCTATAAAATGAATTTTTCCATCTAAAACGTCAAAGCCGTCAATTGAACCCTTGCCCGCTGATACTCTTTCAATGTTTCCATTTAAATCTATCCTATTGATAAATGTGCTATCCCATTCAGTAGTTGAAAAATATAGGTACTCACCATCTACCTTCATTGATTGACTTCCGCCATATCTACAATCTGAGCCTACTGAATTCCAGATACTAAAGTCAAAGCCCTTAGAAATCCTTTCAACATTTGAACCATCAAGTTTCATTGAATAAAAGTTTGGATTTTCATTAGAACCATAGAATTTACTGTCATGACCTGTAAATATGATTTTATCTCCTAAGAAGTTTCCAGACGAATATCTAAATGCTGTTTCCATGGAAATATCTTTTAAGCTATCATTTGCTATATCATAAATATAAAAATCTGATTTTAGTTCCATTTTGTCAGCATATGTAGTTCCAATTACAATAACCTTGGTTTTCTCTTTATTTAACCTATAGCTGCTAACATCAGTGTATTCATCAG
Source organism: Firmicutes bacterium UBA3546 (assembly GCA_002376545.1). GTDB lineage: Bacteria > Bacillota > Clostridia > Tissierellales > Proteiniboraceae > Proteiniborus. Next base: position 126,668 of record DFOH01000056.1, read on the forward strand.
TTATGGCAACTGCTTTGTTTTCTTTTAGGTTATAAATGTATAGCCTATTTCTTTTTTTATTTGTAAAGCCTTGTCCATTCAGCCAGAAAGGAATTTCATCTAGTACTTCATAGTCTTTGTTTTCTTTTATTTGCTTTAGGGCTTTTTCTCTTTCTTCGTTAGTTAAACCATCTAGCTTAGGATAATTATGATCATACATAGCTGTTAATAATAAGCGCTCTTCATCTAATATTTCTAAGCTATTAATGCTAAGCGGGATTTCAAAGGCTTTATTTGCTTCTCCACCCTTTATGCTGATTTCATAATATGTTGTTAGTTGCTCTCCTTTTTCTTTTCTATCTTTGTCCTTTTTGTTACGCATTGCAGGGAAAATAAGGGTATTATCGTCCTTCCATACAAAGGACCTTTCTTCATCTAGAGAAGTTAATTTGAAAGACTTTCCTTCTTTAATATCATGAATATAGATATTTGAAAGATATTTATTCTCATCTACATCCATCTGATGAAGTACAAATCCAATAAGCTGTCCATTAGGTGAAGTCTTAATACCAGATAAAAACTTGTACCTAGTAAAATCATCTAGTCTTAAATTTTCCATAAAAAAACACCCCCATAATTATTTTGAGACTCTAAATATATTATACAAAATTTTTAAAATATTAGAAATAGTTAAAACAAAAAATTGAAGGAATAACACATCTATTACTCCATGGATTTTTGTATAAAAGTTCTTGTTTTGTAAACAATAAGCATTATGATGAAGCGTCTCATCATTTAAATATACTCGTAGCTCATTTCGATGAAATCGCTAAGTCAAAGCAGGGTAAATTTTTATGAAAATATAAGGAGGACTTTTATGAAGCTTAAAACAATTTTTATATTATTTTTATTAGGAGTTTTAATCTTATCAGGCTGTACTTCTAACGAGCAACCAAACACTCCTCAAAACCAACAGCAAGAAAATAATCAGCAGGGACAAGATGATACTCAACCAGATGTTATGACAACAGCTTCTATTGTCAATGATAAAGACGCCTTTCTCAATGCAGTTAGCTCAAAAGGCACTTGGATAATTGCACTATTAAATGATATGACAATTGATGAAGATATTGAATTAGAAGGACAATTTACTCATAATGATGCGCCAGAACGTAAGATTGCCCTATATTCTCAGGATGAAAATAGGAATATAACTGCACGATATACATTAACAGCTCCAAGTTTAATAATAAGAAGTGAAAATGCCAGAATCCAAAGCGGAACTTTTAAAGGAGATGTTTTTGTTGATGCAAAAGGCTTTTCTTTAGTTGACACAAAAATAGAAGGAAATCTATATTACGCAAATGAAGAAGTTAAATCTTCTGCTACTATAGATGAAAAAAGTTCCGTAACTGGTGTCACTGAAATATATCAGCCTTAATAAAACCTCTATCCTTCCGTTCACTATTTCTATAATGAATTGAACAGCTCCGATTTAACATTTTCAATAAAAGCCATAGATTCTATTGTATCGATTAAAGAATCTATGGCTTTTCACGTTATGCTGTCCATTGTTTCATTTCTTCCCTAGTTCCTAGAACAAAATGCTCCTTTTCTATTTCAATAAGTTCTCCTTTGTTATAGTCAATATTTGATTTATCATAGTGAGTTCTCTTTCTAGCTTTCTCCAGAATAGGATTTGGGTGAGGTATGGCAGACAGCAGTGATTTAGTATATGGATGTACAGCATTGTTGTAAATAGCTTCCGCTGTGCCTAACTCAACCATTTTGCCTAAATGCATAACTCCAATTTTATCGCTAATATATTTTACCATTGAAAGATCATGGGCTATAAAAATATATGTTAGATTTCTTTCTTTTTGTAATTTTTTTAGTAGGTTTACAACCTGAGCTTGAATAGATACGTCTAATGCACTTATTGCCTCGTCTGCTATAACAAAGTCTGGATTTACAACTAAAGCTCTAGCTATGCCTATTCTCTGTCTTTGACCACCACTAAATTCGTGAGGATATCTATGTGCATGTTCTCTAGATAAACCAACTGTTTCAAGAATTTCATATACCTTTTCTCTTCTTTCTTCCTTTGTTCTATAAAGATCATGAATATCTAAGCCTTGGGCAATAATATCTAATACTGTTTTTCTAGGATTAAGAGATGCCATAGGATCTTGGAATATCATTTGCATCTTTGTCCTAAGCATTTTTTCTGTAGATTTACCTATATTGCCTGATATTTTCTCTCCGCAAAAAGTCACTTCACCAGCAGTTGGATCATAGAGCCTAATTATACTTCTACCAGTTGTAGATTTACCTGAGCCGCTTTCCCCTACTAGACCAAAGGTTTCTCCTTTATATACAGTGAAGGATACGTCATCAACTGCCTTTAGAACATTTTTTCTATCAAGTCTAAAATGTTGCTTTAAATTTTTAACATCTAATATAGCTTCTTTATTAAACGACATTTAAGGCAGCCTCCTTTTTCATATTTTCAATCCTCTCTCTTAATATTCTAGGCATTTGAATTTTTGGTGCCTTTTCATGTAATAGCCATGTGGCAGCAAAATGAGTGTCAGACACCTTAAAGAAAGGAGGTTCTTTTTCAAAGTCTATCTTAAGTGCAAAATCACTTCTAAGTGCAAAGGCATCTCCCTTAGGTGGATAAAGCATATTTGGCGGTGCTCCTGGAATTGCATACAGCTCAGTTTGCTGGTTTTGCATATCAGGTACAGATGCTAATAATCCCCATGTATATGGATGACGTGGATCAAAAAATATTTCCTCCGAAGTTCCATACTCTACAATCCTTCCAGCGTACATTATAGCTACTCTGTCAGCTATGTTTGCAACTACTCCCAAATCATGGGTAATAAATATTATAGACAAGCCTATTTTACTTTGTAATTCCTTAATTAAATCTAATATCTGCGCTTGAATAGTCACATCCAGAGCTGTAGTTGGCTCATCTGCTATGAGTATCTTTGGTTTACAGGCAAGAGCTATAGCTATAACAATTCTTTGTCTCATACCTCCACTTAATTGATGAGGATATTGCTTGTATCTCTTTTCAGGCTCTGTTATTCCAACGAGCTCAATTAACTCTATTGCCTTTCTCTTAGCTTCAGACTTGCTTACTTTCTGATGCTCGATTATACTTTCAGCAATCTGATACCCTACTGTCATTGTTGGATTTAGCGAGGTCATAGGGTCCTGAAATATCATGGCAATTTCTTTTCCCCTAATAGATGTCATCTCATTTTTAGTCAGCTTTGCTAAATCCTTATCTTTATATAATATTTCTCCACTCTCAATAACTCCATTTTTAGCTAGAATACCCATCAATACCTTAGTTGTTACTGATTTTCCAGAGCCACTCTCGCCTACAATTGCTAGGGTCTCCCCTTTATATAAGTCAAAGCTAACTCCTCGAATAGCTTTAATGTCACCGCTATGTGTTTTAAAGGATACATGTAAGTCCTTAACTTCCAAAATTTTCTCTTTCATGGTTCCACCTTCTTTCTTCTAATTTGCCTTCATCTTTGGATCTAGTGCATCTCTCAAACCATCTGCTAATAGATTGAAGCTTAGCATAAGTATTCCTAAAACTATAACTGGTGCCACTATGATATGAGGATATACTAGTATTGATTTATACCCATCACTGATTAATACTCCCAATGAAGCCATTGGTGGCTGTAATCCCAGTCCAATAAAAGCTAGAAATGATTCGTAAAAAATTGAGCTAGGAATTGAAAACATACTCATTACAATAACTTGTCCGAAAATATTTGGAAATAAGTCCTTTCTGATAATTTCCATGCTACTTGAGCCCAATGTTCTTGAGGCTAATATAAAGTCTAATTCTTTTAACTTCAACACCTGTGAACGTACAACCCTGCTCATTCCTATCCAGCCTGTGATGACTAATGCTAAAGAAATTGATAATATGCCAGGATTCAGTACCATAACAAACAGTGTAACTACAACAAGATTTGGAATACCGCTTAGTATTTCAATAGCTCTTTGCATTACTATATCTACACGTCCGCCTATATAGCCTGATACTAGTCCATAGCTCATACCCATAACCATATCTATAATCAGCGCAAGGAAGGCAATATACAAGGATACTTGAGTTCCCACCCATACCCTTGTCCAGATATCTCTACCTAGATTATCTGTTCCAAACCAATAATACACATCGTCAAATCCATTTTCTTTATAGACATTTACTCCGTTGACTTCTCCATCAAATACACCTAATTTCTCTATTACAGGTAATCTAGGCGGGAGATTCATATGCTCTGTTTTTATGCTTTTATAGGTATGAGGATTTATTTGAGGTCCTATGAAAGCCATTATAGTTATTATTGATATTAATATAAGTCCTATTAAAGCACCCTTATTTTGGCTAAACCTTAAAGCTACATCCTTCCAAAAGCTTACACCCTCATAGACCACATCAGTTTGAACCCTTTCATCTTTGAATACTCTCTCAAAGGAGCCGCTATTAAAGTATGTTCTTATATTCTCCATTAATTTGCCTCCTTTGCTACACGAATTCTAGGATCGATTACCCCATATAATACATCGATTAGCAGCATCATTAAAATATAAAATGCACTATAGAAAAATGCTATTGATATGACTACATTAAAATCATTTACAGTAATTGCAGTAACTAGCAAATCTCCAATCCCTGGTATACCAAAAATCCTTTCAGTAACTAGAGAGCCAGTCATTAAGCTTACTGTTATAGGACCTAAAACTGTAACCACTGGAATAAGAGCATTTCTTATGGAGTGCTTTGTAATAACCTTTTTGGCCTTTAATCCCTTTGCCTCTGCCAATAAAATGTATTCTGTTCCTAAAACTTCTACAAGCTCTGTTCTCATAAATCTGGCTACTGTGGCAATAACAAACATTGATAATGCAATAGTCGGAAGAATACTTGATTCAAACGACTTATATATATCGTAAGTAAAAGGAAATAGCTTAAGCTTGTAGCCTAGGAAATAGCTAAGCCCTAACGCAAATACATAGGATGGCACCGATATACCAATTACAGCAAATATGGTAGTTAGAGTATCCAACTTTGAATTTCTCTTTACTGCTGCCACTATTCCAAATAATAGCCCAATAATCGAACCTAATATAAGCGACTGTATTCCTAATCTTATAGATATAGATAATCTGCTTTTCAACAAATCAGAAACAGGAGCATCTTTTTGTATGGTATAGGAGTTTCCGAAGTCACCTTTAAATATGACATTTTTTAAGTAGGCAATGTACCTAATATGCAATGGCTTGTCTAAATTGTATTTTTTATATAGAAGAACACGTTGGTCTGGACTCAATTTTTCATCGTTAAATGGTGAGCCAGGCATCATTTCCAGCAATAGAAAAAGAACAGTTAATATTACTAGTAATGTAATAGCCGAAATAATCAACCTTTTCTGAATATACTTAAGCATATGAATCAGCTCCTTTCTGGATTTTGTCTTTTGTATTTATGATTATTTATTATGACCTGCTGTTTAAAGGATGGCATCCCTTAAGCAGCAGGTCTAATATTGATTCCTTATTCGCCTATTTCTACATTTTTATAGATATACGGTGTTCCTACTGTATGGCTTTCTATTCCTTTTACTTTAGGGTTTATTAGGAAAGCATATCCACTTTGGTATAGAGGAGATACTGCCGCGTCCTTTTCAAGTAACACACTTTCTGCCTGTTTCATGGCTTCCCATCTTCCCTCTGGGTCACCTGCCAATTCTCCACGACTAGAGTCAAAAACAAGCTTATCATATTCTTCACTCACATAATTAGGTGTGTTTTGGCTCCCATCACTTAGGAATAATTCAAGGTATGTCAATGGATCTGCATAGTCAGGCCCCCAACGAGTTATACCTGCTTCAAAGCTTCCTTCTCTCATTAATTCCAGACGGTTTTTCTTTGGCTGTGCTTTTAGTTTAACAGTTAAGCCCGGCAAGTTGGTTTCAAGCTCTGCCTGTATAAACTCAGCCATTTTCTTAACTGCTTCTGCATCATCAAATAATATTTCGACCTCAAAACTATCTTTTCCTAATTCTGATTTTGCTTTATTCCAATATTCAAGTGCTAATTCTTTGTCGTACTTAGCATAGGTTTCTGCAGTTTCTCTAAAATCCTTTCCGTCAGGTCCAGTTGCTAGCTCTTTAGGAACTATAAAGTCAGCTGCTACAGAACCATCGTTGAGAATTTTATTAGCAATGTGCTCTTTATTTATAGCATGACTAAATGCTTTACGAGCATTTAAGCTGCCAAATATCTCTGTTTCATGGTTAAATGACATATACCATAAAAATCCTGAGTTAACTTGAGCAAAGCTTGATTGTGACTTGTATTTATCAACTAGCTCAGATGATAGCTTGACTACATCTAATTCATTGGACTCAAATTTAAGTGCAGCTGTCTGGCTGTCTTTTATAATACGGAACTCTAATCCGTCTATTTTTACTTTATTTGCATCATAATAATCAGGGTTTTTATCAAGCTTATATCCATATCCCTTATTCCATTCAACCATTTTGAAAGGTCCATTAGATAATAGACTATCAGAATCAAGAGCGTACTTATCACCCTTTTCTGTTACAAACTTCTCATTTAATGGGAAGAATGATGCAAAAGTAGTTAGAGTTCTAAAGTATGGCGTTGGTCTCTCTAATGTAACTTTTAAAGTGTGTTCATCAATGGCTTCTACTCCTAGCTCTTCCTTTGGAAGCTCTCCTGCAGCTATTTTAGATGCATTGCTAACACCAGCCACATCCATTATAAAGTTGTACTCACTTGCAGTATTAGGGTCTACTAGCCTTCTCCAGCTATATACAAAATCATTAGCAGTTACAGGTTCTCCGTTTGACCATTTTGCATCCTCTCTAAGCTTAAAAGTATAAGTTAATCCATCATCACTTGCCTCATCTGAAAGTGCAATCGCAGGAATAATATTCCCATCCTTATCAAGAGAATATAACCCTTCAATTGTTGCAGCTATTGTTTCAAAGGATAATTCGTCTGTTGCAATGTGTTGGTCCATGGATGCCAATTCAACATCCTTTGCAAGTCTTAGATATTTTTTACCACTAGATGAAGTGGTATCTTGTCCACATCCAGATAAAACTAAAGTTGACATTAGTACTAAGGCTAATAAAATAGTTAATAATTTCTTAGATCTTTTCATATTAATGTAGACCCTCCTTTGTTTATTCTTAATTTACTCTATAGTATTTTTTTATTTAATAGCTATTATATATAGCGAAGATTTAACTGTCAATGAAGAATTTTCTGAATTTTGCATGTTACCGTTTTCCTGTTTCATGTTGGGGGATGAATTTTAGTAATACTCTACGTTGTTAATTTGTGCCAATATTAGATATGCAAGGGTTTTCCTAGTGCTTTTACAGTTGAATGATTATTTGATTTATTTTGATTAATGAAAGTTTTCACTTTTATACTTGCAGAATTTAAAAGATAAGTACATAATTTATACAATGTACTTACCTCTCATAGTTTTGTTACGAATTTCTATGCATCATTAGTTATTTTTGTAACTTGATTTCATTTATTATTCTAAGATTTTTTGCGTTTGTTTCTTCCTAAGCTTAAATTTAGCTAAAATTAAGGTTATTATCGGAAATACTATCTGAAAGGGAAATGCATAATAAGGCCATATTTCAGCAGTAAATCTATAAAATTCACGAGTACTCTTAGACATAAAAAGAGATAGATTTAGCACAAATAATCCTATAGGAACTACAATTGACTTATAGTCATCAATGCCAAAAAACTTACCTATCCCTTTAGTTGAGCACAGTAATAATACTGTAAAATTAGTAAATCCACCTATAGTAAACATAAATGCTAAAATAATCTCTATACTTTGCATAAAGTTGCCAACATTTATCCTAGTCGTAGCTACATATGCTGGAAAATAGTAGGTATTTGCTACAGAAGGTCCAATTACTAATATAGTAATGGAAGATGATATTAAAAGAACAATACCAGTAGCTAATATACCCTTTATATAAGTTTTCTGTACCGCCTTCTTTTCATTATTAAGTCCTTGAAATATTACAATAAATGCAATTATTTCTCCTAAGGGAAAAGAAATAGTATTAAGTACTCCTTTAAGTACAGGTCCCCATCCATTATATAAAACAGGCTGTACATTATGAATATTAACATTAGGTAATAAAGAAATATTGTCTAAAGCAATTAAAATTAATATTGGAAGCAGTAAAAAGCTTGCCATTCTCCCTAGCACTGCAATACCTTTTTTTATAGCTATAGCAGCTACTATCATACCTGACATCATTGGGATAGTCATTGGCGTTTCAGGTCCTACTGTTAATCGAAAAAACTCACTGAGGTCTTTTAGGACAAATATGCAGATATTTACTAAATACCATAAATATAAAATCAAAATGATTTTCCCCCAAAATTTTCCCCAGGCTAAATTCAAGATGTCAAATAGGTCTTTATTAGGAAACATAGTATTTAGCTTGGAATATACTAATCCTATAGGTATCATAATTAAAGTAGCTAATATAATAGATATCCATAAATCATTTTGTGCTCCCACTGCTGTTACTATTACTGAAGAAGTACCTATGGAGTATAGTATTATTAAAGCAATGCCTTCTTTTTCCGTTATAAATTCCTTGTTCATTTTATAACCCCTTATATAAATTCATAAGTATTTTTTCATAATATGGAATGGGACTTGGTATCTTTACATCAAAAGCAAGCAGAGCACTAAGCACAAATGATAAAATAATTATTGATGTATAGAGTAGCTTTACTTTCTTTTTACCATTTTTAATTAAAGGCACCATGTCAAACAACACAATAATAGCATATCCTATTATAACGAAGACTATATTCATATTAATATGCACCTCTTATCTGCTTTTGTAAAAGTCCAGTTCCTTTTATTGTAATGTCTACATTGATTTGAACTTCAACCTTAGGGAATTCTTCATGCCATTCATCTCTTATTTCCTTCCATACTTTAGGCTCATACCTATATATGGCATTGCCAAATCCAAATATATCAACCTTATACTCTTCTTGAACCTTTTTTATCAATTTTTTTATGTCCTTTTCAATATTTCCCTCCATTGTCTTTCTCATCTGCTCTACTTTATCTTCACTCATATAGTCTTCTTCTCCGTTTATTTCTACAATTCCAGCGTCCATGGTTATACTAATATCCATGGTTATTTTTTCATTTTCTAATATTGGCTTTACCTTTGTTTTGATTTTCTGGATTTCTAAGGTTACTCGAAGACCTTCTATTTCTAATGTGGCAAATTCGCCTCCTTGAAATTCATCAATAATAACCAAGAAACTTTTTACATCTATGCCATCTAACCAGCCAATCATCTTATCGCATTCAAATATAGCCATTCCTTCTACTCTAGGAACACTACCGTCCCCGCTAGGTATTAGTTTTGAAGTAGCTATTGTTGGTTCTATCCCTTCTGTACTTAAATCTCTTAAAAAGGCCAATAGGTCAACTGCATAAAACATCCCTATATCTTTCTGATTTTTTAAGACTTCATCGATATGGAAGCCTATTGCATCATGTACCTCATCTTTTCCCTTTAGAAGTACCGATGCATTTTCTTCCATAGATATCATTAGCCAAACCTTATTTCTAACCTCTGTATCTCTAGCTAAAAAATCTAGTATTGGCAATATCCCTTCTTCTGCAACTTCTTTACTTATGATAATTACCTTGGCATGACCCCAATACAATTTTCTTCCTGATTGCAAAATAGTTTTTCTTATTGCCTCAAATATAGTTCTTCCTTGCTCAATAATATAGTCGTTTTCCAGAGCCTTCTCACTGCCTTTTTTAGGCGTGGTAATTTCTACTGTCACAAGATAACCATCTTCACCTTTATCTATAGCAGCAGCTGTTGCAATAAAATCTTGATTTATTTCTCTATAATTCCAACAGCCTGTTAATACAATTACAGAAGACAAGATGAGTAGTATCTTAAACACATTTTTCATATATCCCATAGCCCTCTTTCTTTTAAAATTAGCTTCTTAATATTTTAGTAAGTATATACCTGTAATTATCTCTACTACTCATTAGTTCTTAGATAATTCCTACATAATATAGAAATTGAGGCTACTTTTCGTTTTTCTTTCTAGTTAGATTTTTTTTACCAATAATATTAGGACGTAGTTTCATATACCACCATGGTGCTCTAATAAGTGTATCCTTTAAGTCCTGTTTTCTGATAGAAGTCATATTTAACATATAAGGCACTCCAAAGGATTCAAGTGACATTAAATGCAATACTAATAATATAATCCCAAAAATATAACCATATACGCCTAGAAAGCCTGACATTAATATAAATAGGGTCCTAAGAATAATTATTGCTCCTTTTAAGGAAAAAATTAAAAAGCCTGATATTCCTGTTAGTGCTATTACTATAACTATTGGAGCACTGACTAATTTAGCTGTAACTGCTGCCTCACCTATTATCAAAGCACCTACAATACTTACTGCAGAGCCAATTTGCTCAGGAAATCGGACTCCTGCCTCTCTTAAAATCTCAAATACAAACAATAATAATATGGTTTCTAAAATTGCAGGTAAAGGAACTCCTTGCCTAGCAGATATTATGCTAAGCAGTAAAGGAGTAGGTATCATTTCTCTATGAAATGTAACTAATGATACATACAATGCAGGTGTACTTATAGTTAGAAAAAAACAAATATATCTAATTGCTCTGTTAACTGATGCAAAATAGTAATTAACATAATAGTCTTCACTAGCCTGAAAATATTCTTGAAAAACAAAAGGTATAGTTAATGCAACAGGAAACCCATCTACTAATATTGCTATTCTTCCTTCTAAAAGCTTGCCAGCTACAGAATCCGGTCTCTCAGTACTTCCAATTGTATCAAATGGAGAATATGGTCTATCACAAATTAACTCTACTATCTGTTGTGCTGTAAGTATTGCATCTACTTCTATCTTGCTTAATCTATTTTCAAGCTCCTTGACTATTTTATCATTTACTATACCTTCCATATAACAATAAGATACAGTAGTTTTTGTTTCAGTACCCATTTCTTTAAACTTAAATATTAGATTAGGACTACTTATTCTTCTTCTGATTAATGAAATGTTTACCGATATCAATTCAACAAAGCCTTCCTTTGGACCCTTGATTGTTCTCTCTGATGAGGGTTCTGATATACTTCTGATTTCAAAGTGCTTACAACTTATTAATATGCCCTCATCCAAACCATCAAACAATAAGATAGCATCGCCATATAACAGAGAAGTTACAAGCTTATCAATATCGGAAGTTCTTTCTATTTCATTAGTTGAGATAATAGAATCCAATAATTTATCTAGTTTATTGCTAGAAAGATTTAAGTCTTCAAGCTTTGTAAATATAATTGGTTTAAGTATATTGTCATTTATCAGCACTTTATCTAGCATACTTTCTACAGAAATCAGACAAATTCTTATTTTTTTGTTGTATATATTTTCAATAACTCTATAATTAATATCCTCATGTTTTTTAAATATTTTCTTAAATAATTCAATATTATCATCTAGTTTCCTTGATAATGCCATATTTTCTACCAATGTAACCACCTTCTCTCATTGCTTATACATATTATTATCAAAAACGCCAATTTTACTCATATTATTCGCATATATCAAAAAAATAACCTAGGCTATATACCTAGGTTATTTATAAATTTTTATTTTTTATTCATTCTATACTCTGCTATTAGCAAATCCACCATTCTTCCATAGCTTTTTACTCCATCTTTTTGATTGTTGGATTTTAAATAGGCATTATTCATTTTATTAGAAGCTCTTTCTATAGGACCTTCATACTTTGCCCAGTGCTTGTTTATGGAGTTTAAATCCTTTTTCACTTCCTCACTGTATTTTTGGGTCAGTTCCATGAATTTTTCTCTATCATTAGCATACAGAGTGTTCATTGAATGAGTTAAAGCCAGCATATATCCAGAGTATTGAAAGCTTAAATCTGGATGAAACTTACATGTCAGATATGCTATATAGTTTGCTTCATCCTCACGGGCAAAGCCTCTCTGATGTGCCATTTCATGAGCGGCTGTAGCAGGAAGTGAAATAAAAGGAGTATCAATATTCACATTTGCTTCTCCAGTAAAAGGAAAATATATTCCAGTTATGCCCATGTATGACATTGCCTTAGAAAAGATAACAGCTTTAGGTCTACCATACCTGCCTGATAGCTCTGGATAAGTATCCTTTACTGCATCGTATCCCTTATAAGCATTTTTTAGTACGTATTTATAGTCACCTTCATAAAATTCACTGTCCTCACTTAATTGTATTCTGTTTCTAAGCTCATTAGTTTTATGAAGCAAATCATCACATAAATCTACTAGTTCCTGTATAGTGGCTGGTCTTGTGTCAATATTCGCTATTTGAGAAAATGATAATCGATAATAGTTTAGGCCCCATAAAATGTTAAATAGAAAGTATATAATACTAAAAGTAATAAGTACATTTCTAATATACATGAAGACCTTCCTATATCCCATTTTTCTAGTTGTAGCTTTATAAATTATCCATATAATTCCGAAAGTTATGAATAGCAGTCCAAGTATGACTGTTATTTCTCCTATCGAAAATGGAAAAACACCAGTTATTATACTGATAGCAGCTCCTATGTATTTATATATTCCACTTGAGTAAAAGCCTTCAACTAAATCAGGACTTCTTTGTGAAATATAAACTAAAATAAAGGTAATAGGCAATAATATTAAAATCCATTCACATCTAAATTTTCTTTTAGTCTTCAAAATAAACAACCCCTTTATTTGAATTACAATTCTATATTTAATTATATCTAAGTAAATTCCTAACTTTATTTTATGATAAACCAAAAATACTATCAACAATTCATTTTTTATTATAGTATTGTGAATTCTTTATAAAATTTATGAAATAATATACAGGAATAGAAAATAATTAAGGAGTGTGTTTTAATGGCTAAAGTACAATTTTGTGAGAACAATTACGATCAAGGTGCAGAGGAAGTTATTGAAATGCTAGAAAATGACGAAATAGAATACGAAGTGGATTCTTGTCTAGGGTATTGTGGAGAATGTGCAATGCAACCATTTGCTTTAGTTAATGATGAATATGTTGACGCAGAAACACCAGAGGAATTGTATAATAAAATTAAAGAAATGCTTGAGTAGCTATGGCACTTAATAATACTTATAAAAAGGACATTACTGTCCTTTTTTATTTACACTAATAATTCACCACATAATTGGAGAAAATTGGAGTATACGCAAAATATGAAGGAGAGATTATATGTGATAAATATTAATATTAACAACAGAGATTATAAAGTTGATGAAAATACTACAATACTTGAAGCCTGTAAACAGGTAGGTATTAATATTCCAACATTGTGCTACGATGAGAGACTAGAGCCGGAAGCTTCTTGTAATATTTGTGTCGTTGAAGTTGAAGGTCAGGAAGAGCTTAAAACCTCTTGCTCCATTAAAATCAGAGAAGGCATGAAAATACAAACTCATAGTGACAAGGTTATAGAAGCTAGAAGAAAAGTTCTTAAATCATTATTATCAAAGCTTCCTAGTGACTATACCAAATCTCCAGAATCAGATCAGTCTAAGTTCCATGTTTACTGCAATGAGTATGAAATTTCCAGCGAGCTCAGTACCATAAATAGAGAAATTCTTCCTGTTGACGATGAAAATTTATTTTATAATGTTAACCCAAATAAATGTATTCAATGCAATCTATGTATTAGGGTATGTGATGAGCTTCAAAGCAGAGGAGTACTAGAATATAATGATAAAGGCTACATATCTAGAAAATCAATATCAGATAATAGATATACTGTAAGCAATGGTTGTGAAGATTGTGGTAGCTGTATATCTGTATGTCCTACTGGCGCCTTAATGCCAAAGGTCTTTAACGAAGAGTTTGCTGAAATAGCCATTCCAGGTGGAGATGTAAAAAAAGAAAGTGAAAACTCAGAGGAGCCAAGACATGTAAGGACAACCTGCTCATACTGTGGAGTAGGCTGTCAATTAGAATTAGTAGTAAAAAATGAAACCGTTGTGGACTGCAAACCTGTTAACATTCTGCCTAATAAAGGTATGCTTTGCGTTAAGGGTAGATTTGGATACAAATTTATCAATCATCCTGACAGATTAAAAACTCCCCTTATTAAAAAAGATGGCAAATTCGTCGAGGCTACATGGGAAGAGGCATATAATTTAATAGTTTCAAAAGCTAAAGAACTAAAAAACAAATATGGTGGAGAAGTATTTGGAGGTTTAACCTCAGCAAGATGTACAAATGAAGCAAATTATCTTTTCCAAAAGCTTATAAGAGGAGTTTTTGGTACCAATAATGTGGATCATTGCGCACGGCTCTGACACTCTTCAACGGTTGTAGGACTTGCAACCACATTAGGAAGTGGTGCTATGACTAATAGCATAGAGGAAATACAGGGTAATGACCTTATATTTGTAATTGGTTCAAATACTACCGAAAACCATCCTGTTATAGGAACTCAAATGAGGCAGGCTATAAAAAAGGGAACTAAGCTTATTGTGGCAGATCCTAGAAAGATTGAACTTACTAAAGTTGCAGATGTGCATCTACAAATTAAGCCTGGTACTAATATTGCATTAATAAATGCTATGATGAATGAAATAATTCAAAACGATTTGCATGACAAAAAGTATATTGAAGAAAGAACTGAGAACTTTGATGAACTAATTGAACATCTAAAGGACTTTACTGTAGAAAAAGTGGCGGAGATATGTGATATTGACCCAGAAGAGATACGGAAGGCTGCAAGAATGTATGCAGAGGCAGAACATGCAGCAATATACTATGCTATGGGAATAACTCAACACGTTTCAGGCAGTCACTCTGTAATGGCTTTATCTAATCTCGCTATGCTTTGTGGAAACATAGGAAAGGAATTTACTGGAGTTAATCCTTTACGTGGGCAAAACAATGTTCAAGGTGCTTGTGATATGGGAGGTCTTCCAGGAGATTTTCCTGGTTATCAAAAAGTGTATAAAAGAGAAAATAGGGAAAAGTTTGAAAAGGCTTGGGGAGTTAAGCTACCTGAAAAATCAGGGTTGACCTTGCAAGAAATAATCCATGGAGGCCTAGATGGCAGTATAAAGTTCTTGTACATTGTAGGCGAAAATCCTATGGTCACAGATCCGGATTTAAGAAATGTAGAAAAGGCATTGAAGGGTATAGAGTTCTTAGTGGTACAGGATATTTTCTTATCTGAAACTGCAGAGGTTGCAGATGTAGTGCTTCCTGCAGCATCCTTTGCAGAGAAGAACGGGACATTTACCAATACAGAAAGAAGAGTTCAGAGAGTAAGAAAGGCAATTGAGCCTATTGGAGATTCCAAACCTGATTGGATTGTTTTTATGGAAATAATGAATCTATTGGGAATGGAGAAAAAATATGAAGATACATGGGAGATAATGGAGGAAATTGCTAGCTTAACTCCTGAATACGCTGGAATAACATATGACAAGTTAGAAGAAGTTGGAGTACAGTGGCCATGTCTAGATAAGGAACATCCTGGGACTAAATTCTTGCACAAGGAAGCATTTGCAAGAGAAGGCGGAAAAGCTCAATTTGTTACTGTAGATAATATATCTAGTGCAGAGCTGGCAGATGTAAATTATCCTTTCATAATGACTACGGGTAGAGTTTTATACCAATACCACTCTATGACTATGACTGGTAGAGTTGAAGAGCTTAACAAGAAGGTTCCAGAATCATATATAGAAATGAATACAGCAACTGTAGATAGATTGGGACTTAAGGACGGCGATGAGGTTAAGGTTTCTTCCCGTCGAGGATATGTTGTTACTAAAGTAAAGGCAACTGACATAATTGATGAGGATATATTGTTTATGCCATTCCATTATTCAGATGCAAAGGTAAACTATTTAACCAACCCAGAGGTAGATCCTCTTGCTAAAATACCAGAGTTGAAGGTAGCCGCTGTAAAAGTGGAAAAGGTCAACTAAACAACTGTAAGAAACCAGCTAATTAAAGTTTCCTTTGCTTAGCTGGTTTCTTGTTTACAGGTGAATATTAAGATTAACCTAAAGTCATATTTCTTAGATAATATGTAAACTATATTTTATCATATAGCTCTACTGCTGTTGGTTATATTGCGGTTCCTCGCTCTTAACAAAATTCACTCTACTTTGCAGCATTTGTGCCATATTATCTGCATTTGTTGATAGCATGTTAAACATTTGCTTTGCATTTTTATCATCTGTATCCATAGAAAAAGTCTTTAAATCTGCTGCCAATCCTTTTGCACTTGCTAAGGCCTGCTCTAGTTTATTTATTGTTGTCATAGCCATCTCTCCTCTATTTGTTTTATAAAGGTAGTATTTGCAATATTTATAAAAATATTAAAAAAATTAGAGCAAGGCTTCTATCAATTTTTATTTGACGATGCAAGACCAAATAAACTACCTACAAGTCCTAAAATAATACTTATAGACAATGTCATAATAGTATTTCCATTAATTAAGATTTCCAAAGGCGGAAGTGGAATGAAAGGCAATGGTCCTGCCGTTTGAATATAGATAAGCTTAAGTGCAAGGGTTCCCATGGCTGTTGCAAATATTCCCGCTATCAATGTTAGGAATAGACCTTCTAGAAAGAAAGGCAACACTATGAAAGACTCTGGTGCACCTAGAAGCTTTAGTGTATTAATATGTTCCTTGTTACTATATATTCCTTGCCTAATAATATGTGAGGTTATAACTAATGTAGATATACCTACCGCAGTAACAATTAGAGCCCCTAAAACTTTTATAATGTTTGAAATACTTCTGAGTCTGTTTAAGACACTTTGATTGTCTTTAATATACTCAATGTCATTTAATTTTTCTATTCGTTCAACTATTAAATCTATTTCCTCTAGTTCTATTTTAACCTCTATAAAAGCGCTAAAGGGGTTATGGTCAAAAAATTTTAATATGCTTGCATCCTTACCCATGATTTCAACCATTCTGTTATATGCCTTCTCTTTGTCAATAATTATTGCTTCTCGGACACCATTTATAGCTTTGATTTCACTTAAAATACTATTCACCTTGGCATCACCAAAGCTCTCATTATAATAGACACTTATTTCTGCCTCTTCTCCAATTAATTCAACCATTTGATTGCTAATCCGTACACCAGAAATCACCATTGAAAGCAAAAAAAATATAGCCCCCATACTAAGGATAGAAAATATATTGGAAAGTAAGCTTAATCTCAAAATAGTTCCTGTTTCTTTTAGAAAATAGCCTATGTTTTTAATAATATTCTTCATGGCTCAACCTTCCCCATTGTATATTTCCTTTGTCTATTTGCAATAATATATCTCCATCAATATTATCAATTAAGTGAGTAGCATGGGTAGTAATAATAACAGTAGTGTCATTGTCCTTAAAAGAAGTTAGGAGCTCCAAAATATTCAATGCATTGTCCTTATCTAAATTTCCAGTAGGCTCATCTGCTATAATCAATTTAGGCTTTCTAGCCACAGCTCTAGCTATGGCAACCCTTTGCCTCTCTCCCCAAGAAAGATTGTCTACTGATGAGCTTATTTTATGTGATAATCCCACTCTCTCAATTGCATCCTTGGTATTTGCCTTCATTTGATATTTATTAAAATCTAAAAATCTCATACCTAGAAGCACGTTCTCCATTACCGTTCTGCCCTGAAGTAGTCTAAAGTCTTGAAATATGGGACCCATGGCCATTCTCATTCTTCTAATTTTAGAATCTTCTCCTTTAATAACAGGTTGTCCTAAAACCCTTAAATATCCAGATGTTGGGTATTCCATACCTAGTAGAAGCTTTAGAAAGCTTGTTTTGCCCGAGCCACTAGGTCCAGTAATAAACACAACTTCACCAGATTTTATATTTATATTAATATCTTTTAACGCCAATGTACCATCAGCATATCTCAAGCATAAATCCTTTGCATCAATCATAAAGTTGTCCCCCTTAGAAACAATTAAAATAGTACAGGAGTAATTTGCAGTTCTATATTGTCATCATTTATTTTTATAGATTTTAACTTATTCTTACCAAGAATATGACCTAAATCAAGCTCCATATAGCCTTCACTAAACAAGTCCTCTATAGTAGCCTTCTCAAGAGGCATTCCAAAAAAGCTTCCTTCCTCTACTATAAAAACTAATTTTTTGCTCTCCACGATTTCAAAGTTCCCAGCTAGATAAAGATATTTATCTGGAATGACAACCTCTAATTTATCATTAGAGAATTCCATCTCCAGTTCCATTGGGAAAGACTGACCTGCTATTATTTCCTTAAATGTCTTCTCTTCAATTATACCTTTAACATTTAAAAGAGAAAACTCGACTTTTATGGCATCTGGTGGAATAGTAGTGTCATAAAGCATTTTAGAAAAAACTCTAGTGGTTTCAGCAAATAAAGGCTTTAGCTGTGACCAGTATAACTCTATTTCAGATAGATATCCTTCATATTTAGTTCTCTCTCCTTCTAAGGATTCCAAATATACTTTAAGCTCTTCCTTTAAAGCAATATTTTTTTCAAGGGTTTCATCTAGCTTTTTCTGCTGTTCTTCAACAAGAGTCAGCTTTTCAGTTATTCTATTTTTCTCAGCAGCTAATCTTGTCTTGCTTTCCTGCAAAGATTCCAAAAGGTCATTGGTATTTTTTGTTATATCTCCTAAAGCATTAAGTCTTTGTAATAAAACCTTTAGGCTGTCTGAGCTAAGTATAATTTCAACAAATGAACCAGGTCCGCTTTTTTGATATGCCTTAAGCACATCCTCCATTATTCTTAGATTTTGCTCATAGGTAAGTGTCTCAACTGCTATTAGCTCTTCAATATTTGTCACTTCTTTATTTAAGCCTTCTAATTCTTTGGAGCTCTGCACTTTTTGTCTTTCCATTTCTTCAATCTCTTGTGATAAAATAAAAAGCTTTTCAAGCACTTCCTTTTCTTCCTCAGAAACATCAGCTAGGCTTTCTTGGATTTCAGATAAGGATTTATCTTCATCAGTTGTATCTGGAGTTGCTATTCCAATGTTTGAAAAACAAGGAATCAAAATAGTTATTGCGAGCAAGCTTATAAACAAATAAACTAAGAATTGTTTTCTTCTCATTTTTACTCCCCCAAGCAGTAGCAGAAATTATAATATTATATTCTACATTATGCTGATATTTCCTTTTATAATTAATCAGATTGCCGAAAACTTTTATGAAAGGTAGCGAGCAAATATTATAAATCGCTTATACAAGAGCTAAAAAATAACACCCAGTACATCAATTATTGATGTACTAGGTGTTATTTTTCTTATTTTCACTTATTTAGGATTATACATTCCTTTACTATGCATATAATTGAATATTTGTTCACCATGCTGCTGCTCTTCTTTTTGAATATGATTTAAAACTTGGCGGATGTTTGGATCGATAAATTCAAATATTGCTGTATCATATGCTCCAGAAACATATTTTTCTGTTGATAGAAGATCTGTACATAAATCTGCATCTTGTTGGTTTGTCAGTCCTGTTGTCATATTTTGCATGCTTGTATTTTGCTGTCCTTGTTGCTGGCTCTGCTGACCCTGCTGCTGTCCTTGCTGCTGGTTCATATTTGGAGTTTGACCATTAAGTATTTGATTAATAGTATTTAGATGTTGCTGCTCTTGCTGGGCAAGCTGCTTGCATAGCTGCTTCAATTGTTGACAATGAGCTTGCTCTGCATAATTGTTATACTTCTTAACACATAGTTCTTCCTGACTTTTTTGGTCCTCTAATAAAAATATTTCTTTTTGAGTTAAATGTGACATAATTTAAACACCTCCTGTATATAGAATTTACAATAAAGAAAAAAATATACAGAAAAAACTCAGTTCATAAGGATTATATCCCTAGAACTGAGCCTTTAATTATAGACTTATGCCATCTATCTCTTCTGTTAGTTTTACAATTTCATCTATTATATTACCTATATGCTCTATAGTATTTAACAATGGCTTTTCTGTAGTTATATCTACTCCTGCCATTTTAGCAAGTTCTACTGGTGTCTTTGTTCCACCAGCCTTAAGTACTTCCTTCCAATCATCTAATGCTGGCTGACCCTCAGTAAGAATTCTCTTGCTTACTTCTGTGGCAATGGTCAATCCTGCACTATATGTATACGGATATAATCCCATATAGTAATGTGGTTGTCTCATCCAAGTAAGCTCTGCTCCATCTATTATTTTTACAGTATCTCCCCAGAATTTTTCCAGTACACCTTTTTTTAATGCACTAAGCTTAGGAGCCTGTACGCTTCCACCTTCATCAATTATTCTATATACTTCTCTTTGGTAAGCAGCTTCTAATAAATGGGTTACAAAATTATGATAGTAGGTACGACTGATCATAGAGGATAGTACCCATCTCTTAAATCTTAAATCGTCACTATTTTTCATTAAATAGTTTGCCATAAGCATTTCATTCATAGTAGATGGTGACTCTATAAAGTACTGAGACGGTCTTGTATCAAATATATTTTGATTTTGTTGAGCCAAATAAAAATGTCCAGCATGACCAAGCTCATGGGCTAGTACAAATACCTCTCTCATTCTTTCGGTCCATGAAATCAATATGAATGGATGACTTCCATAAGGACTAGAGCAAAAAGCACCTGTGGATTTACCCTTGTTTTGAACAAAATCTATCCATCTTTCACTATAAGCTCTCTTTACCATTTCTAAATAGTCTTGCCCAAGTACAGATAATGCTTCCTCTACATATTTCTTAGATTCCTCAACTGTTATTTCAGGCTCAAAGTCTGGATCTACTACTAGCTTTAGGTCAGCAAAAGTCATTTCATCAATATTGTTTACTTTTTGAAGAAGCTTTGCGTACTTTCTCATATGAGGAGCCAGATTCTCCATTATTAAATCTATTTGTCTATTATATAATTCTCTATCTACTTTCTGATTGAATAATAGACTATCAAATACTGAATCAAAACCTCTAAGATTTGCCATTGTCTTTTCTTTTTGTACTTGAACTTGATATGCTGCCGCTATAGTGTGTTGATACTCCTTTAGTTTTTCGGAAAAGGCTTTAAAAGCCTCTCTTCTTATTTCATGGTTATTTTCATATTCCCACTCATTTTCAAATAATACAAAGCTTAAGGGATATTCTTTTCCATCTACAGTAAATGTCCCAAAATCCATATCTGCAAGCTTTGCTCTATTATATATATTGTATGGAGAATTTAGTGTTCCGGATAAAGCAGATAATACTCTTTCGGCCTCAGGATGAAGTGCATGCTTTTTAGTTTCCATTATATCTTTTAAATATCCGCTGTTTTCCTTAGATTCTTCAATAGCTTCATTTATAACATCTTCACTAGCTTTTATAATCTCACTTTTTACAAAGCTTAATCTGCTATTTAGGTTAGATAGGATGTTTGAAAGCTTCATCTGTCTTGCTTGATTTTCACTATTAGTTTGATCAACTGCTACTGCAAGATATGCATATGTACCAGCTAGATTCATAATCTGTACTAGTTTTTTCATTTTGTCTAGGCATTCATTTATTATAGCAGCTGTATTTAATCTACCCTTATACTCTTTTTCAACCCCTTCTGTAAGTCTTTGTGCTTCCTGTACAGCAGAATTAAACTCTTCTTCAGTTTTAAATATTGCAGATAAATCCCATGTCAGCAATAGGTCTACGTCTTTTCTTGCTTTCAGCTCTTTACTCAACATATAGCCCCCTTTAATTTTTTATACCACTCTCCAAATCAAATTATATTACGGGAGGCGAAATATTACAACAGTTTATTCTATATACTCTACTACAGTCCTAATTGCATATGCTATTCCCTTTATTATATCCTCTAAATTCATAGATGGAGTATTTCTTTTATCTACAGTTTGTTTTGGAATATAAGGAACATGAATAAATCCTCCCTTTATGCCTAAATTCTTTCTTTCATTTAAATATAGAAGACTGTACATAATATGATTACATACAAAGGTTCCTGCTGTATCTGATACGGATGCTGGTATCCCATGCTCTCTTATGCTATTAACCATTTGTTTTATTGGAAGATTTGAAAAATAAGCAGAAGGTCCATCTTGAAAAATGACTTCATCCTCTGGCATATTCCCTTCATTATCCTTGATTCTTGCATCATCAATATTGATTGCAATACGTTCTACTGAAATTTCAGACCTTCCCCCAGCCTGTCCTACACAAATAACTGCATCTGGCTTTTCTCTTTCTAATGCTTCCTCTAATTTTTGTACAGATTTACGAAATACAGTAGGAATTTCTAGCTTTACTATACTAGCACCTGCAATATTGTCTTCCAGCATTTTCACAGCCTCATAGGCAGGATTTATGGCTTCGCCTCCAAAAGGATCAAATGCAGTAACAAGTATTTTCATATAATATCACGCTCCTTATTTGATTTGTTGTAAGTTAATAATCTAATCTAGTAATTCCATAATTAAAATTAAACATTTTTTCTGAAACTCCTCCTCCCCTCTTCCATAATTGCTAACTATTGTTATTGATAGTTGTTTATATATCAAAAATATACTTCCTTCTATATGAATACTACAGGAAATATTAAGTGAGAAATCCAGTATCATTTATTATATAAAAAATTCTGGATACAAATATCTTTTAAAAATTTTTCTCTATAAGCATTCTAATCTTCTAATTTTATAGTATTTATATTATATGAAGCCCTTAGAAGCTCCTTAGTAATTTAGCTAATTTTGATTTAGGAAATACTTTGTTAATTTATGAACAATATGAATAAAATACTTCACTTATGACCTTAATTCGCGGAAATCGTTTATCTATAAACAATTATGCTATAATGAAGTTGTTAAAATTTTAATTAATAAGTGGAGGTAATAACATGAAGAAAATATTATCAATTTTTCTAGTACTTATTCTTATGGCAACTATGCTAATTGGTTGCTCAAAGGAACAACCTACAAACAATACTCCAAAAACAGGAGATAACACTTCACAAAACGAAGGAACTTCAAATGAAACAGGCATTGTTAAAATAGGACTTGGACAAAATACAGCAATAGCTAAATCAAAGGATCAAAATGGTGACACTCCCGCAGCTGCACAAGTTGATACAGTAATGGCTGCTGTTGCATTTGATAAAGACGGTAAAGTAGTTAAGGTAACTATTGATACTGCACAAACAAAAGTTAACTTTGACAAAGACCTTCAGCTTGCTTCAGATGTGAATGCTGAATACAAAACAAAAGTTGAATTAGGTGCTGAATATGGAATGGTTAGCAACTCTAAGATAGGTAAAGAATGGTTTGAGCAAATAGCTGAGCTGGAAAAATGGATGATTGGCAAAAGCATAGATGAAATCAAAGGTATGAAAACTGCAGACGGCGTTCCAAGTGAAGCAGAATTAACTTCATCTGTTACTGTATCAGTTCAAGATTATATTGCTGCTGTAGAAGAAGCATATAAAAATGCAGTAGATGTTAATGCTGGCGCAGTAAAACTAGGTTTAGGTCATGAAATCAGTATAGCTAAATCAAAAGGCTATGCATCAGTTGATGGAAAAGAAACCCTACCATCAGCACAGGTCGATACAGTTATGGTTGTTTCTGCATTTGATGCAGACGGAAAAGTTGTTAAAGCAATAATTGATACTGCACAAACAAAAGTTAACTTTGATAAAGATGGTAAAGTAACAACTGATAAAGCTGGCGAATTCAAAACTAAAGTTGAATTAGGTGCAGAATATGGAATGGTTAAAAACTCTAAGATAGGTAAAGAGTGGTTTGAACAAGCTAAAGCTCTTGCTGACTGGATGGCTGGAAAATCTGTAGATGAAATCAAAGGTATGAAAACTACAGATGGTGTTCCAAGTGATGCAGAGTTAACTTCATCAGTTACTGTATCAGTTCAAGATTATATTGCAGGACTTGTTGAAGCTTCTGAAAATGCAAAATAAATAGTAAAAAAATATTTGATTATTGAAAACTCCTCCAGAATTTTGGAGGAGTTTTGATTAATAGCTACCTTGTTATCTATATATTATTTTGCTATTATTATTAAGGGTGATGAAATGAAAAGAATAGTCTTAGGATTTCTGATTTTAGTATTGACTGCCTCTTTTATTAGTGGCTGCAGTGAAAAACAAGCCTATCAAAAGTATAGTAATAGTTTTTTTGATACCTTTGATACATCTATAAAAGTTATAGGATATACTAAAAGTGAAGATGAATTTAACTCTTATATGGAAAAAATTCATAAAAGGTTTCAAGAACTCCATCAGCTTTATGACATCTACAATGATTATGAAGGAATAAACAATATTAAAACTATAAACGACAATGCAGGAATCAAGCCTGTTAAAGTAGCTCAGGAAATAATAGACCTTATTGTTTTTGCTAAGGATTGGTATGCAAGAGCAGAGGGCAAAACAAATATTGCCATGGGACCTGTTCTCCGTGTATGGAGCCATTATCGAGAGGAAGCAGAATATGACCCTCAAAATGCAGAAATCCCCCCTATGGAAGAGCTTTTAGAGGCTAATAAGTATACTGATATAGATAAAGTAATAGTGGATAGTGAAAATAGTACAGTTTTTTTAGAGGATAAAAGAATGAGTCTTGATGTGGGCGCCGTTGCAAAAGGTTTTGCCACTGAAATTATTGCACAGGAAATAATGTCTGAAGGATTTAAATCAGGAATGATAGCTGCTGGAGGAAATGTACGTGTCTTAGAAAAACCGCTAGATGGTGTACGTGAGCTTTGGGGCGTTGGCATACAGGATCCTAATAAATTTATATTTTCTGAGGACTCTGAATTACTAGAAACTATTTTTATCAATAATGCTTCCGTGGTTACTAGTGGCGACTATCAAAGATATTATGTTGTTGATGATAAAATCATTCATCATTTAATCGATTCTCAAACTCTAATGCCAGGCGAGTATTTTCGTGCTGTTACAGTAATGACAGAGAATTCAGGCCTAGCAGATTTTCTATCTACTACAGTATTTTTAATGCCCTATGAAAAGGGACTACAGCTAGTCAATAGTCTTGAAGGAGTTGAAGCCATATGGGTTATGAAGGACGGTACTGTAGAAGCTACAGAAGGAATGGAGAAAATCATGAAAAGCAATGGAGCTTCTGGAGCTAAAGCTGATTAAATAGATAGAGGAAACCCCTCTATCTATTTTCTTTTTCTCTTCTTAATCTTTCATGCATGATATTGTTTTCTAAATGTATATGACGGAATGTATCCGCTTCTATTTCCTCAAGCTTTTTATATGTCAACTCAAAGGTTGCACAGCCTGTAGGTGGCACTTTGTATTGATTGGTAACTTCTCTTAGCTCTTTTAGTATATTTCCTGCTTCATCATGTTCATCTTCAGTTCCCACAATTTCATCTGCTATTCTATCTAATATTTCTTCTGAAGGATTCTTCTCATACTCTTTAATCATTGGGAAAAATACCTCTTCTTCTTTTATAAGATGCATTTCCAGTTCAGCTTTTAATTTGTTAAATAACTTATGCACCTTTGTAAGAACCTCTCCATTATCAATGAAATGAACCTTTAGTATTTTTGATACTAGCTTTTCTGTAGCTGGTAGCTCTTTTTTTAAAAAAGCATGATGATTGTTTACAATATAGTCGATAATATCTGAGTATTTAGCTGTTCTCCAATCTGTATCCTCACTTACTCTTGACCTATATTCTTCATATAAGGCTTCTAATTTATCTAGAATTTCTTTATCTCCTATTCCCTTTTCCTTCACAGCCTTCTCTAATGTTCTATCTCCCCCACAGCAAAAATCTATATGATTTTGCATGAATACATCGGCTGCTTTAGGAAACATTGCAACTATTTCACCAAGTCTTTGAGTCTTGCTAAAGTTCCTTGTTATCATCTTATTTCCTCCTCACAGATTATCTTATATATATTATAGTCCCATTATCAAAGATTAATATGTGATTTGAATCAAAGAAAATAGATACATTATATTCAATTATCTTCTATAGATTTTATCTATAGATTTTTATTTCAATATTATATTTATCTATCGTTTGGCTAAACTAATACTAGGAGGTGATACTATGGCATTCTCTACTGGTCAAGAGTATATCGTTATCAATCGTAACACTGGTGAGGTAAACTTCTGAGTACCTGACGAAAAAGGCTTTTTCTCAAAGTGAGCTGAAAAGCCATCTGCAGTTGGCAGATAATAAAGTTATTTATTAAGGAAAAGAAAGAGGCTGCTAGGATATTCTTGTATTCTGGTAGCCTTTTTGCTTTTATCAAATCTTAGCTATGACACATTCTCCATATAAACATATTATGTAATACGTACCTATTATCAAAAACGAGGAGAGGTTTATATGGATGATGCAAATTTAATACAAAAGACTGCTATGACTTTCATAAAAGAATTTATTTCTGATACAGATAGTATGATGTCTACAGAGGAAAATCTATCAGTGAACAATATACAGCTATCCTGCTCTGCTTTGAAATGGATATTAGAATCAAGAAGTACATTTGATATGCCTGAGACTCAACTTGATGAGGCAATAGACAAAACAGCAACATTACTAGCAGTTGTATACAGAGATCAGGAAAGCTTACCTATAGTTTCTGAGCTGATATTTGAAAGACATAAAAAGGGCTACTATAATCACGACTTGATATGGGCTTTTTTTGAATCAAAAAACACTAACAGCCTATATTTAATAGCAGATAAGCTATTATCTACTGAGCCAAAGGATGTAATGCTAGCACGTAAGCTTTTAAACTTTGTACCTGGAATGAATGACATCCAGAATTTAAATAACCAACAATTGTATTCATACTTTAACGATTGGTTTGAAGAGAACAATCTCTATCTACATTATACAGGTGAAAGCTATAGCCTAAAAAGTAACCCTATTCCCTATGAAGTTGTGCTGGAAGCAAAGTACCTATGTAAGCCAGTTGATGTTGAAACAGGAAAAATTCTTCAAAACTTGACCTCAAATGAACATATGTTATTGAGTGAATTCAACAAGCTTGACTATAATACCAAGTCTATTCTTGCATGGTTTTCGAATAAAGCACATCATATGAATAGAAGTTGGTGGAATATGTGGCTTAACTATCCTATCCCCTATCAGATTACGTATGCAAGTACTTGGATAGGAGGGATACAATGATTAGGATTTCAGGACGTATGGTAACACCAGAAAGCATTGTAAACCAATATCCTCTGAATAGTATTCAGAAAAATATAGTCAACACAATGGCCACTAGTAGTAAAGCATATGACTTTTCATCATTAGAGCAGCTTAAATTCGAGCTAGATTTACGTATGAGTATAATTAATGCTTCCCGAAAGCTTAATAGTAGTGGTCTTGCATTTAAGGTATTTACTAAATCCTTTTGCAATAGAGAATTCTGGACTCGTACAAATGAAGGCGGTTTTCTTTTAAGAAACAATGTAAGACCAAATGAGGCAATAGAAGATATTTTCAGAAATGGACGGAAATATGGTACAGAATGTGCTACAGCAATGGTGATAGTTTATTACAAGGCAGTATTAGATTTATATCCTGTAGAATTATTTAACACAATGTTTTCAAGTATACATTTAATGAATTGGCATTACCTTAGTAGATATCTAGGTATAAACAATTATATGAATCAGACTGATTATTTCCCCGGAGATTGTAGGTATTTCAAAAACCCTGATGTGAATCCATTAGCTCCACATTTACAAGGAGAAAACGCCATTGACTTAGGTGATGGAACCTTTTATGCCCATGGAATGGGAATCACTACAGCAGATAGAATAATCAGAACCTTAAATCGAAACAGAAAAATTGGAGCAAGAAGATCAGCATATCTTATGGAGTCAGCAACTCGTCCTGATTTTAAGCAACTGTACTCCATGATGTATAGCTTTACACGCTAATGAAAAACCTGCATAGGTCAAAAAGTGCTTATGCAGGTTTTAGTAATCAAAGAGAGAAAGCTGTTCTAGCTTTAAGTCTTCAAGGTTTGAAACAGTAAGACCTATTAGCCTAATATCATGGTCTATTTCTATTTCCTCTAAAAGACTAACAGCCACTTCAAATATACTCTCAAAGCTATTGATATAATTATTTAAGGTTTTGCTCTTAGTTCTGGTCCTAAAGTTTACATCTTTAATCTTTAAGGTTATTGTTTTTCCATGCAGGCTTCTACTTTCTAAAGACGACTCCAATTCCAGTGAAAAATCATGCAAAAAATTCTTCAAAACCTCTTTATCATCTGTGTAATCAGAAAAGGTTGTTTCAGTTCCTATTGACTTTCTTTCACGGGCTGTGTTGAGCTCTCTGGAATCTATGCCTCGAGCTCTATTATATATCTCACTTCCAGCCTTTCCAAAAAACTCTACTAAAAATTCTTCTGATAATCTGATTAAATCTTCTACTGTAAATATACCTATATTATTTAGCTTTTTAGCAGACTTAGCTCCTATCCCATATACGGATTTGACAGGAAGAGGAAGTAAAATGTCTGGTATCATGTCTTCAGTAATTATCTTCAACCCATTAGGCTTGTTCCAATCAGATGCAAGCTTAGCCAAGAATTTATTATAGGAAATCCCTACTGATATGGTTAAGCCTGTAACTTTCATTACTTTTTGCTTTATTTCCTCAGCAATTTTTATAGGATTTGTGTTGATATGTGATACATCAAGGTAAGCCTCATCAATAGATAAAGGCTCTACTAAATTTGTGAACTCATATAAAATATCAAAAACCTGATTAGAAACCTCCTTGTATCTTCCCATTCTTACGGGCAAAAAACATCCCCTCGGACATTTTTGTTTTGCCATAAAAATGGGCATAGCAGAATGTATACCATATTTTCTTGCATGGTAATTAGCAGTAGTTACAATACCATGATTGCTGGTTCCCCCAACAATAACAGGAAACCCTTTCAGCTTTGGATTGTCATGCTCCTCTACAGCTGCATAAAAGGCATCCATGTCCACATGAATAATATTTAGTTTTTCTATTTTAGCAGTATTATGATTAGAATACATTTTATATCACCTTCTAGGCTCAAGTGAAGAGATAAATACATTGATTTATCCTATCTATATTATAGACGAACACTTGTTTTGTGTAAAGAAAATTGATGCTTGCCAGTTTGACCTATCATCAATTTTCTATTAAAAGCATTCAGGAAATTGTGCTAAATCATAAAAAACGTCTGCATAAAATGACTACAGACGTTTTTTTATGATTTACTGGACTTCTAGGATTTTTATTTTCTCTATTCCCGTGCCAATGCTTTACTGTAAATCTCATCTTTTTCGGCTTTAGATAATAATTTCTCTGTTATATAAGCTATAGCTGCTATGCCAAATAAATTAAGAATTAACCTTATAATAGTAAATTTTATGCCCATAGCAGAAGCTTCAAACAACAATAGAGGGATTTTAGTTGTAGACCAAGCTCCCATCATAATCAAAACGTTAGATAGCTTACTTCCTTTCTTAAGGAGCACACCTGCAACAGGAAATGCAGCATATAGAGGTCCGGCAGCTGCAGAGCCTAAAAAAAATGCAAGTAATGCACCAATAATACCAGAACCCTCTCCCATATATTTAACCATTGTCTCTCGTTTCACCCAAACATCTAGAAGTCCAAGTAAAATAAAAATGGGAGGAATAATAGCTAACATTTCAGTGATATTGTTCCATGTTATTTTTAATGATTTATTACCTAATTCAGGATATACCAACAGCATAATTATATTGATTATTGCCAGTGCAATAAAAAATTTATAGCGCTTCAAAATATACTTTAACTTATCCATTACATAAACACCCCCATTGCCAAAGCCACAAATAATGAGAAAATAAAAGCTGAAATATTTCTTGTTATGGCCGCTCTCTTACCAAAAAAACTAATTTCTATAGGTACTGTTACTATTCCTACCATCATTAGTGTAGATATAAAAGCAGCAATTTGCATATATCCAGCTCCACTCTCTAAAAGAGCCGCAGCAAGAGGAAATGCCACAAATGAAGGTATTAATGTTATCGAGCCTATTGCAGCGGCAATAATAACTCCTATCCAACCGGATTCGTTTCCTAATAGTCTCGAAATTTGTTCAGGAGTTAGTACTGTAAGAGCAATTCCTATAATGATTAATATTGAAAGAAACTGAGGTAATATGTTTTCAAAAGACTTCAATGCCTTTTTTAGAGCTAAAATTGTTTTCTCCTTGCTTTTAATAATTGAAGCACAAAGTGCTAAAAAAGCAAAAATATATAAAATAGTTGTCATAGGCTAACCTCCCAATAAGTAATATAATTGAATTAAATAGAATAAAATAAATCAATACCCTATAGGGGTATACTAAAATTATACTTGATTATAGTATGTTTGTAAATAGTTAAATACATAAAATCTAGGATTTTGATATCATACCTCTAAAGTAGACGGAGTAATTTGATTAGAATTACTCCGTCTACTTTAGAAAGTTGAAAAGTGGAAACATCTATATTGATTCAATTTAGGTATATTACGCCATCCAAAATATCTATTTCTATATTGAAAAAGAACCTATTTCTAGGTTCTTTAGTGTTATTTGTTCTAAATTAGCTATTCTACTTCTTCTTTATTCTCATAAAAGCCTTTATTACTTCATTTACTATTAGAGGAATTAAAGCAAATATTATTACTATTCCCCAGTCCATTAGGCTTAGGTTATGGACACCAAATGCATTTGCAAGGAATGGTATTGAAATAACTCCTAGCTGTAATGCAAACCCTACAATTATTGCACCAATTAGGTACTTGTTAGTAAACAGCCCAACTTGGAATATTGATTTAATCGAATTTCTCATTGTTAGTGAGTAAAATAACTGTGAAGCAGCTAATACAACAAACGACATTGTTCTAGCATAGGTTATTACATATTCAGGTATATCCTTTGAAGCTGGACTATATCCGTGTTCAACTAAGCCAAAGTAAAATGCTACTAGTGTCAATATACCTATTAAGACACCACCAATAACTGACCTGCTTCCAGCTCCTTCAGCAAAAAAGCTTTCCTTAGGGTCTCTAGGCTTCTTATTCATTACATCCTTATCTCCAGGGTCAACTCCAAGTGCAATAGCTGGTAAAGTATCTGTCATAAGATTAATCCAAAGTATTTGAGTAGCTGAAAGGGGTACTGGCCAATCGAATAGTATAGAAGCCAGTATGGTTACAACCTCTCCTAAATTACAAGATAATAGGAATATTACAGCCTTTTTTATATTGCTATAAATATTTCTGCCTTCTTCAATAGCGTGAACAATAGTTGTAAAGTTATCATCTGTAAGAATCATGTCACTAGCACCTTTAGAAACGTCAGTACCAGTTATACCCATAGCCACACCAATATCCGCATATTTTAGTGAAGGTGCGTCATTTACACCATCACCTGTCATTGACACTATATTTCCATGAGATTTATAGGCTCTAACTATCTTAACCTTGTGTTCAGGTGAAACTCTGGCAAATACTCTATAATCGTTAATTTTTCTTGAAAATTCTTCATCTGATAATTCATCTATGTCTGCGCCTGTTAAGCTCTGTTCTATAGATTCTGCAATTCCAAGCTCTCTAGCAATTGCAACAGCTGTATTTCTATGATCTCCAGTTATCATAACAGGAGTTATGCCAGCTAATTTTGCTTCTCTTATGGAATCCTTTACCTCTAGTCTTGGAGGGTCTATCATACCTACTAGCCCTATAATAGTTAAATCCTTTTCCATTTCGTCAGAATCAATCACAGTGGTTGTGTCCTTAAAAGCGGCGCCAAGCACTCTAAGTGCATCGTCTGACATTTCTTCTGCTACCTTTAAGTACTTTTTCTTCATTTCTTCAGTCAGCTGTACAGCTTTACCGTCTACAAGAGCATGAGTTGAAATTTTTAATAGATTATCAATTGCTCCCTTAGTGTGAACTCTATATCCATTTCCTTCTTTATTTAAAGTAGACATTAGCTTTCTATCAGAATCAAAAGGTTTTTCTCCAACTCTATTATATTTTGCATTTAGCTCTTTTTTTGTAAGCTTAT
This sequence comes from Firmicutes bacterium UBA3546, assembly GCA_002376545.1. GTDB lineage: Bacteria > Bacillota > Clostridia > Tissierellales > Proteiniboraceae > Proteiniborus. The sequence continues at coordinate 158,916 of DFOH01000056.1, forward strand.
ATTTATTGCCCAATACTACTAGGGCTACTTCTGTAGGGTCTCCAGTGCTTTCTCCATTTTCATAAGTGGCATCTGAACATAAAACAAATGTTTTGATTAATTCTGCTTCATCTTTATCAGCCTCAAGGTTAGTTTCTGTAGCAGGCACATCCTTTAGGCTGTTAAGTGTATAGTGTTTAACTACTGTCATTTTATTTTGAGTAAGAGTACCAGTTTTATCTGAGCATATGATGTTTACTGAACCTAATGTTTCAACTGCTGGAAGCTTTTTAACTATAGCATTAATTTTAGACATTCTGGTAACTCCAATAGCTAGCACTATAGCAACTATAGCAGCCAAGCCTTCTGGAATTGCTGCAACTGCTAAGCTTATAGCAATTAAGAACATATCAAATAAATCTCTTCTTTGAAATAAAGCAATTACAAATATCAGCGCACAGATTCCAATTGCTAAAAATCCAAGAACCTTACCAAGCTCTTCAAGTCTTCTTTGAAGAGGAGTCATTTCTTCATTATCTTCATCAAGTATCTTAGCTATTTTACCTATTTCTGTTTCCATTGCTGTTGCTACGACAACCCCTTCACCTCTACCATAAGTAGCAAGTGTAGACATAAATGCCATATTTGACTTATCTCCTATAGGAGTCTTAGGGTCCTCGTGAACATGTGTTGCATCTTTATCTGTAGGTACAGATTCACCAGTTAATGCAGATTCTTCAATCTGAAGGTTTACACTTTCTATTAATCTAATATCAGCAGGTATATACCTACCAGCATCTATAATTATAATATCTCCTGGTACTAATTCCTCTGAATTTATTTCTTTTACTTCTCCATCACGTCTTACAAGGGTTTTGGGAGTAGTCATTTGCTGCAATGCTTCAATTGCCTTTTCTGCTTTAAATTCCTGTACCACTCCTATTACTGCATTTAGTATAATAACTGCAAGTATTATTATAGCATCTACATATTCTCCAATTATAATAGTTATAACCGTCGCACCTAAAAGAACATATATCAGCATATCCTTTAGCTGTGCAAAAAACAATGATATTAAGCTTTTCTTTGGTTTTCCTTTTAATTTGTTCTCTCCATACTTCTGAATTCTAGAATTAGCTTCTTCTGTAGACAGTCCCGTTTTAGAGTTTACATTAAGTTCTCTAAGTACTTCTTCCTGTGATTTCGAAAACCACATGTTTGATCACGCTCCCTTATCTAAATAAAAAATTATTTCGTAATTTTTAATAGTAAACCTGTTATTGTTATAACAGATTTTACTATGCCTCTACAGCTACTTTATATTTTACCCACCTCCTCAGAATTAATTTAGATAAAATAAATATTAAACAAAAAAACCTCTAGCAGTATCTTATCCCGAAAGGATAAAATATTGCTAAAGGTCTTACTTCTTTGACACGTCAAAGGATAAAGCCAGGTAGTATTTCAGTTTCTACCGGTTGTTGACTTTATCGCCCTAAGGAAGTTACTCCCCTCTAACAAGCGGATATTTTTAATATCTAAGTATTATTAGAATATCATTTTTGTTATAAAAATACAATGTTTTTTTAAATTTAATGTGCCTTCAAATTTAATCTATGCTGAAGCTTAATTACTATGTGTCTCATATAGCCCCCTATCTGTCTTTTACTCATCTACAAAACGATAGCCAATTCCAACCTCCGTCAAGATAAAGCGTGGTGAAACTCTATTTTTTTCTATCTTTCGCCTGAGGTTAGCCATAAAAACACGAATTGACTTGGAATCACCAGTCTCACCATATCCCCATACCTTTTTTAAGATGTAGTTGTGAGTGAGAACTTTTCCTTTGTTTGCTACAAGAAGCAGTAACAGTTTATATTCAATAGGTGTCAAATGAACCTCATTGTTATCTACTAGTACCATTCTCTTCTCATAATCAATCGTTAAGTAATCCATTTGAAATATCTCAGCATTTTCAGGTTGTATTGCCCTTTTTAACTTTCTCTCAACAACTCGAATGCGTGCCATTAATTCCCCCATATGAAAGGGCTTTGTTATATAATCATCAGCCCCTTCATCTAATGCGGAAATCTTTTCGCTTTCCTGCCCTCTTGCAGATACCACCAATATTGGTACATCTGAAGTCATGCGAATTGTTTTAATGATATCAATGCCATCAATATCTGGCAACCCTAAATCAAGCAAAACTATATTAGGATTATTATTATAAAATAGCGACATACCTTCTATGCCAGTATTTGCAGTTTCAAATGTATAACCATTAGCCTTTAGAGAGAGTGATAAGAAGTTTAAAATATATTTGTCATCCTCAATAATTAATATTTTTGAACAACCTTCCATTATTTAACCTCCGTAAACGGTAATGTAAATTTAATCAATGCCCCACCCTTGACTGCTTTACCAGCAGATATTGTTCCTCCGTGTGCCTCTACTATTGCTTTGCATATCGCCAAACCTAATCCCATACCTCTCTTGCTATCAATGATTTTATTAGAAGAGGTTACAAAGCTATCAAACAGTGAATCTTCAATATTCTTATCAATTCCATTTCCATTATCAGCCACTTCAAAAACTGCCATATCATCTAGAGTATAAACACGTAAGAATATGCTACAATTATCTTGAGTATGTTTTATGGCATTATCTAATAAATTAATAAGAACTTGGGCAATCAGCTTTCCATCAATTAAAAGCGTCACTACATCATCAGGCATTGAAACAGATATTGCCTTTGAGCTGGCAACATGATTAATAGCTTCATAAACAACATCATCGATTACCTCGTAATTTTTTTCAATTACAAGCTTGCCTTCACCAATACGCGTCATATTTAAAATATTTTCTACTAAATTGCTCAACCAAATAGCCTCTTCATTGATATCAGTAACAAGCTTTGCTATATTTGACTTATCTAATTGTTCTATATTTTCAAGTATAACACCACTAGCACCTACAATACCAGTTAGTGGAGTCTTAAGGTCATGAGATATTGCTCTAAGCAAATTAATACGTATCTCCTCTTTCTCCATGGCTATGCGAATATTTTCGCGTTCATTATATATAAATTCTCTATCAAGTGACAATCCCATTTGTGTCGCAACAGTCTTTATAAGAAGCTCATGCTCTAATGTGAATTCCTCCTTAGGATGAGTAATCTGCATTATACCAAGTTGCTTTGTTAAGCCTTGAATTGGTATTTCCATAACATCCATGTCATCAATGGCAAACTCCCTGCTCTCATCAGTGAAAGCTTCACCAGCTTCATAAAGTAATACTCTACTATTATAATGAGTATTCTGATAAATATAATTAACTCCTTGTAGGATAATATTCTTTTTACCTGCTATATTTAAAAAACTTTTAGCTACTTTATATAGTAGCCTAGCAGTATGTTCATTTCGTTTAGCAATTAATAATTGCTTCTGAAACATTTTAGTCATAGTACCTGATATTAATGAAGCACCCAAAAATGCTACCATTAAAATAACATCATTTGAATTATATGTGATAAATGTATGGAGCGGAACGGTAAAGCAGTAATTAAAAATAAAAACACTGATAATAGAAGCAAATGTTCCATAAAAATAACCTTTTGTAGAAACAGTTACTACCAAAACCCCTACTAAAAATACCATAATTATACTTTCTTTGCCAATACCATAGGTACCTAAAAATAAGGAAAGAATAGTGGAAATAGCTATAATTACAACTACCTTTACAAGATAAACTATATTAATAGTCTTAATTTTGTTGATAATACCACCTCCACAAATCCATTATACCACACTCTTTATACTATATCTTTTTCAAAAGCTCAACTAAATCTATTCTGTTTCCTGCAACAATTAAATGTTCCTCCTCTTTAAAAACATAACTTACGTTAGGAAGTGGGAAAACCTGATCATCATTTTTGGTAGCAAGTATATTAACTTCATAATTACTTCTAACAGCTACTTGATCAATAGTTTTTCCAATCCATGCTTTTAAAGGTGGAATTTCAAAAATACAATATTCAGGAGTCAATTCAATATAATCAAATACATGATTAGCACTTAATCTCACCGCAGTTTTATTTGCAACCTCCTTTTCTGGATAAACAACTTCGTCAGCCCCATTTCGCAGTAAAAATTTTTTATGCAGTTCTCTATCTGCTTTTGCAATTACAAAAGGTGCACCTAAGTCTTTTAATTGCGAGGTTATCTCAATAGCAGCTTGAAAATTAGAGCCAATGCAAACAAAACAAATATCAAAATTTGAAACACCAAGGGAATTTAACACTTTTACATTAGTACAATCACCAATCTGAGCACCTGTTACTATAGAAAGTAAGTCACTTATTTTTTCTTCCGATTGATCTACAATCATAACCTCATTACCTAGTTCCGCAAATTTACACGCTAAATATCTTCCAAACCTACCTATTCCTATTATTAATACAGACTTCTTTTTTGACCACATATTATATTTTCCTTTCTAGTAAAATTAGCCAACTGTGATTTTTTCCACAGGATTTTTTACCAACGCACTCTTTTTGTTTCTTGCAACTGCCATGACCACAGCTAGACTTCCTATTCTTCCACAAAACATAAGAGTAATAACTACTAGCTTAGAAATTACATTTAATTGACTAGTTATACCCATAGACATTCCAACTGTTCCTAATGCTGATAAGACCTCAAATAGAATATTACTAAGCTCTAGCTTTGGTTGATTTAAACTAATTATAAAAACAGCTGATATAGCACCCAATAAATAAGTTGTAATAATACTGCAAACTCGCTTTAGCACGGTAAACTCTAATCTTCGTCCAAAAATATTTAACTCATCAGAATGTTTCGATGAAGATATAACCGTGAGAATAGCAACTACGAAGGTTGTTGTTTTAATCCCTCCAGCTGTTGAGCCTGGACTGCCTCCAATTACCATAAGTAACATTGTAAGAAGCTTAGAACCTTCTGATAACGAAGCCACATCAACTATATTAAATCCAGCAGTACGAGGTGTAATAGCTTGAAATAGTGATGATAAAATAGCCTCCTTAATATCTACATTGGCTAACAAGTTGTTCTTTTCCATAATATAAAACATAATAGCAGAGCATAATATCAATAAAAATGTTGTAGATAAAACAATCTTAGAATGCAGCTGATATTTTCTGAAATTATTTTTATTCTTGTAAATATCTTCCCATACTATAAATCCTATACCCCCTATAACAATCAAACCCATTACTATAAGATTAATAGCTATATCTCCACTATATCTTGTAAGTGATGAATACTCACTATATCTACCCATTAAATCAAAACCTGCATTGCAAAATGAAGATACTGAATGAAAAACACCATTAAAAATTGCTGGTAATGTCCCTATTTCAGAGCTAAACTTAATAGATAGCAGCACTGCTCCGATACTCTCTAAAATAAATGTACCTGCCAATATATGCTTTGTTAAGCGTACAACCCCACCCATTTGATTACTACTTACAGATTCTTTCAAAAAACCTCTTTCACGTATCCCAATCCTTTTTCGTAATACCAGCAAAAACATAGTTGCAATTATCATAAAACCTAAACCACCAACCTGAATGAGTACTAATATTACACTTTGACCAAATACAGAAAAATGACTGTATGTATCATATACAACCAAACCTGTAACACATGTTGCAGAAGTAGATGTAAATAATGCATCAATAAACGGCGTAAATTCTCCTTTTCTAGACGACATTGGAAGCGATAATAGTACCGCGCCAATTATTATAATTACAAAAAAACCGATAGCACTTAACTTCGCATAAGTAAAATTAAACTTTGTTTTTAATCGCATTTTGAATAAACTCCTTTGCAATATCATAAAGTCCATCTATTTCTCCGTTAAATAATACCTTTTCAAAATTGAATTCATTATATATCTTTAGATTGCTTTGATTATTACATAATGCAATAATGCATGAAATGCAATACACCTTAAGTATAATAGAGCTTATAGTTAAATTATCTACATCATTATTGGATAATGCAAGCAGGCAGGCATATTTATAATCTGAATTTATTTGATTAATTTCAGTAATTTCCTCAAAAATATATTCTTGTGAATTACAATAAGCTTTTACTCGCCTAGTTAACTTATTATCTCCAAAAATTAATATCACTTTCTGACTAGGGCTATTATTATGTGAATATTCTTCAGAGAGAAAACCATTTGACAGAGAAAGCTCATTTTCTAAAAACTTATCAAGTTTATCCATTATACGATAAATAAATATCAGAAAAAGCATGATAAAAAAAAACAACATCAAAGTCAAAAAATCATCTCCCTTTGAATATAGTTTAATGACATAGCTATAAAGTTTGTGTTAATTTTTCTCTATTGATGTTAATATTGCGTTAATATTATGCCATTGCTTTAAATGTGCTGACGAGCATTTTATTTAATTGTATTTTCATATATAATAAATTTATCTTATAAAAAAGATTTGCATGATGTAATTTTGTTATGACTGTTGTAAGATATAACCCAGAGAAATAAAAAAAACACGAAAAACTACTCTCGTGCCTTTTTCTATATATTTTTAAGTAACATTAAAATATTCCCTATCGATATCTAATAGCTCAGATGGCTTATTCTTATAATATATTATAAGTTTGTGCAAAGGTCTTGTTACAGAAACATATAGCAGCTTTATATGAAGCTCATCCTCTATATAGTTCTCATTGGAGCAGTTAAATACCATGACTGCATCAAATTCCAATCCCTTGGATAGATATGCTGGCAGAACTACTATCCCACCTGTATAGGAAGTATCCTTATCAGTTATTAAGTTTATTTCATCTTTTAAGATACTCTTCAATGCTTCATATACATATAGACTCTCATCTGTAGTTTTGCATATTATAGCAATTGACTTGTGTCCCTCTTCTTTAAGATCTTTTATTTTTAAAGAGATATCAGAAATAATCTCATTTTCATTATTTTTCTCTATTATAAAAGGCTTATCTCCTGATCTCAAAACAGGCTCTGCAAGTGTGATGTTATCCTTCCTCAATTTCTTTATAATTTCATTAGCAAAGTTCATTATTTCCATTGTAGAACGATAGCATATTTTTAAGTTCAACAGCTCCCTGTCACAATCTGAGAACACATCCTCCATCAGCTCCTTCCAATTTCCTATGCCCTTATACGAATGTATCCCCTGTGATATGTCCCCTACAATTGTAAAGGAATCGTTGCTGCTAAGCTGTCTTAATATATACATTTGTAATTCACTATAGTCTTGAGCCTCGTCTATTACTATATGATTGTATTTACCCTTTAAAGACAATCCTTCAAGCTTTAAATGAAGATATAATAGTGCGGCTAAATCTTCTCTTTCTATCATTTCTTTGTCAAATATTGTCTTAGAATAAGCACTGATAAATTTAATATCTCCCTCGTCTATTTCTTCATTTACATATTGCTTCAAGTTATTAAAATCAGATAATAATCCTTTATACAGCTTATCTATATCAATATTTTGCCATTTATTAAAATATTCCTTTACTGATTTATGAATGGAATTTTCTATCTCTTCAATAAGTCTGTCTCTCTCATCAAATATCTGTATAAGTTCATTCCTGATAGACTCTATATCTTCAGCAAATGCCTTTATGCGCTTTACTTTCTTATCATATTCTTTTGCTATCTTTAATTGAATATTTTTAACTCTATCTAGTATATTTGATTCTATATATTTTTTTATTCTCTTTGAGCGTGGCACTATAGGTAAGTATCTATAATCTTCTTCATACATTTTAAGCACTTCTTCATAGGAGTATATGACATAATCCTTTATTTTTAAGTCTATTTCAGGAACAAATCTTGAGGATAACTGGTCAACATACTTATCTATTATACTTTTTAGCTTCATTGAACCCTTAATAAATGAACATAATTTTAGCAGCCTTCTATATTCTTCTGATAAATTTTCATAGTCCAACAGCTGGTAAAATTTCTTCTCAGCATCTACTAGCTCATATTCCTTGCTTAATAATGACATTGCAAGGTCTTCAAATGTAGATTGTTTAATTTCCTCAACTCCTAAATCTGGCAATACATCAGAGATATAGTTTAAGAAAAGATTATTAGGCACTATGATAAGCAGCTTTTCAGCATCAAATACATCTTGATAGGTATACATAAGATATGCTATTCTATGAAGTACAATTGTAGTTTTTCCACTGCCTGCTACTCCTTGTACTATGAGAACCTTTCCTTTATCCGCTCTAATTATATCATTTTGCTCACTTTGTATAGTATTTACTATGTCTCTTAGTCTATTGTCTTTCTTTTCCCATAAAGCAGACTGTAGGTATTCGTCCATAGGAGTAAGTCCCTTATCGAAAATATTAATTAATTCTTTATTGGCCATCTCATATTGTCTCTTTAGCTCTAAATCACCTATTATTAATCCGCTAGGGGCCTTATACATTACTTCACCTATTTCACCACTATAGTATAAGCTTGCCATAGGGGCTCTCCAGTCAAGTACAAGCATCTTGTCATCATCTCTTCTAGTTAGGCTAGTTTTACCAACATAGAAGGTTTCATACTCGGACTTGTCTATATCCTTGAAGTCGATTCTTCCAAAGTAGGGTTTTCCCTCAGCTCTCTTAAGTTGACTAAGTTTTCTTTTATTTGCTTCATGAATTGTAGTTTTGACAATAACATCATCACTGTAACTGCCACCTACTGATTTTTTAAGCTTTAATAGTTCGTCATCCATTTTTTTTATTTCATTTTCTAAATAGTTTATTTCTGTATCCATGCTTTGACAGATGTTCTTTAAATATCTATTTTCTTCATTAAATGCTGGATGCTTATGAGCCTGCATAAACAAACACCTCCCATAATAAGTTATAAATAAAATTAAGTAAATCGCTCTTATGCGGTGAAATGACAGTATACTAATTCTATACAATACATAATGAAAAATAAAGCCCCTATATTTAATAAATTTTAGATTCTGTTATATAAGAAAATTATTATATCACAGAAACTCAATAATTCTTATTATTCCAAAATAATTCTTGCATGTTTGCCATTTTTAGACTACAATATAGTTAGAAAATCAGAAGAAGGTCATCCCATTAGGAGAATGACCTTCTTTTTGTATTATGTAAACCTATTGCGTAGATTATATTTATATCATATTTAATATAATGCCAGCTTTTCATAGTGCTTATATAATGCATGAAACTTGCCACTGTAGCCCTTTTTCCACGGTTTTCTTTTACCACAGAAATGAAGAACTACTGTGTTTTTTATGACATAATCCATATCGCATATCCCATTAGTCTTCATTTTATAATAACGATAGTACCTTGCATCGTAATTGTATAGCTTTTCATCTAATGCTTTTATTTGATTTGAGTATAGAGCATTTAATATATCCTGATCTGGCATAATTAGTTTTGAACGATTTTTTTCAACAAAATCAAAAATAGTCTGCTCTTCAATAAACTGTCTTTGGCGCTTTATATTCATTAAAAGTACTCCAGAATTATAGTATGCATCAATCTTGTATGGATTTAGTCTTAACCTATTAACTTCTTTAATAGGAATTAAATCATGATAGGCAGCAGCATATAAATAATTCTCAATCTCAGCATTGTATAGTTCATTAACTGGATTGATTACTAGGATATCAGGGTCCAAATAAAGAATACGTTCAAGCTCTTTAGGCAAAAACTTAAATGCTAGTAGTCTATAGTACATGGCTTTAGTATAGTGAAGTAAAGTTGGCGCGTTTACAAAGTAGCTGTCATCAATATAAACGATTTGTAATTGACTGCCATGAGCTTTAATATAATCATCTAAACCATTTAGTTCTTTGTGGCTAAGGCTGGAGTGCATTAGATAGACTATGAATCTTTCTTCCTGATTGTTTAAAAAAAGTGATTTAAGCATCACCTTTAAGGGCTTAATATAGTTAGAATCTAGAGTAACAAGTATATTCAACATACATCACTCCTCTTTATAAACTCTCTTGATTTGGTAATTTAATTATCAATAAAATATTATCAGCTATAATATATTAATTCAATGGAAATATAATAAAAATTTCTCGTATGTTTAAAAAGTGCAACTCTAAGAGTTGCACTTTTATCAAGCTATTTTGATAATATTCTCATGAATTCCTCTCCTGTTATAGTCTCCTTTTCTAGAAGATATTGAGATAGCTCATGAAGTTTATTCATATTATCTTTTAATATATTAATTGCTTTTTCATGTGACTTCTTAATTATTTCAAGTACCTCTTCATCTATTTTTGATGCGGTTTCTGGTGAGCATAATAATGAATGGTCCCCTCCAAGATATTGATTTGACACTGTCTCTAAAGCCATCATATCGAAGTTTCTACTCATTCCCATTCGGGTTACCATGGCACGAGCCAGTTTTGTTGCTTGCTCTATATCATTAGAAGCTCCTGAGGTATAAGTGTTAAAAATTAATTCCTCAGCTGCACGTCCGCCTGTAAAGGTAGTGATTTTATTAAAGGCTTCCTCCTTAGTCATTAGTACACTCTCTCCCTCTGATACTTGCATTGTATAGCCAAGGGCACCTGATGTTCTTGGAATTATTGTAATCTTATGAACAGGGGCAGATTCAGTCTGCTTCGCTGCAACAATAGCATGTCCTATTTCATGATATGCAATAATCTGTTTTTCTTTTGGAGAAATGACAGCACCCTTTCTTTGATATCCAGCAATAACAACCTCTACTGCTTCCTCTAAATCGCTTTGAATAACTTGTGTTCGACCAAATTTTACTGCCCTTAAAGCTCCCTCATTTATAATATTAGCTAGCTCTGCACCTGATGCTCCTGAAGTTGCTCTTGCTATGGCATTTAGGTCTATGTTCTCGTCTAATTTTACATTCTTGGCATGAACCTTTAGTATTGCTTCACGTCCAGCTAAATCTGGCAATTCAACAGGGACACGACGATCAAATCTCCCTGGACGAAGTAATGCCTTATCAAGAGATTCAGGTCGATTGGTTGCTGCAAGAATTACAACACCTATTTCTCCACTAAAGCCATCCATCTCAGTTAGTAGTTGGTTTAGAGTCTGTTCTCTTTCATCATTGCCTCCTATGCTACCGTTATCACGTTTTTTACCGATTGTATCAATTTCATCAATAAATATGATACAGGGAGCTTTCTTTTGAGCTTGGCTAAAAAGGTCACGTACTCTTGCTGCTCCCATGCCTACAAACATCTCAACAAATTCTGAGCCTGAAATTGAGAAAAAGGGAACCTTCGCTTCGCCTGCGACAGCCTTTGCTAGAAGTGTTTTACCAGTCCCAGGAGGTCCTACAAGTAATGCCCCTTTTGGCATGGTGGCTCCTATCTCTTTATATTTTTCTGGATTATGAAGAAAATCCACAATCTCTTTTAGTGCTTCCTTCGCTTCATCCTGTCCCGCCACATCTGCAAAGGTTTTACCTGTCTGTGCCTCAACGTAGACCTTGGCGTTGCTTTTTCCAAAGGTCATTGCATTTCCACCCATTTTCTTTCTGGCTGAGTACGAGAAAATCTGTCCAATTCCTATAAAAATAACAGCTGATATAATCCAATTCATCAACGGTGATGTTTCTTTTGGGATGTCTTTAGAAAACTTAACCTTCGCATCATAAAGACGATTAGCCAGCTCTGGATCTTCCATACGACCAGTTACATATACTTTTTCTTTACCTTTTTCGTCAATAGCAACAAAAGCAATTTGTCTATCTTGCACTTCAACAGCTTTTACTTTCCCATTATCGATTTGAGTTAAAAATGTACCATAATCAACTTGTATAATTTGTTTTTTCAGTACTGATGGAAATACAAAAGCATTTAAAATCATTACAATACAAATTGCAATTATATAATAATAAATAATAGGCTTTTTAGGGTTTTTGCGCTCCTTCATTTTACAATCTCCTTCGTATATATTAGTTTTTCTTATTTTCAGCTTGGTTGATTTTTTGTAGCAGGGTATTTAACTTCTCTAATCCTAAAATAATATCATCAAAGGCTTCTTCAGCTTCATCATCTATTTGCTGCAAAAATCTTTCATTTAGTACCTTATCTATTTCTATTGCAATATCTTTTCCCGTTTTTGTAAGAACTATCTTCACTACTCTTTCATCATTTTGGTCTCTGACACGTTCTAAAAGATTTTTGCTCTCAAGCTTTTTACATATAGGAGATACATTTGCCCCCGCAGCTTTCAAGTTGCTTGCTAAACTGCCAACTGTATGAGAGCCATACTGGTGTAGCTCCATCAAAATTCTTAATTGCATCATTGTCAGACCATATCTCTCACATATAGGATCAAATATATTGCTAATACTTTCTGTAAACTTCCTAGAATAATATAGTATAGAGTTTCTAAAATCACAAATTTTCATGTTTCCCTCCATAATGCAAATTAGTTATGACTCATAAATAATATGTTTAATATATATTATATGATATATTATCTATTTAGAATTGTCAATCTATAGGAATAGCATATAATGATATGAAAAAGCCATGAGAGCAAATGGCTAGCTAGTAATGCTAAATGCTAAGCACAAAAAAGGCATCCCTTAAGCAGTATATAAGGATGCCTTTTTAACTAATTCTCTAATTTCCCAGAGTTTTCAACCCACGGTATAATATACATAGCTAATATATAACAGCTTTTATGGTATATAAAGGTCTTATTATGTATGCATATGGAAATTTTATATGAAGTTATTTTACAAAATAATTATCATTAGAGAAGTTATTTATTTTAATTATCTGCCACCTTCTTGCGTTTATATTTTCTTATTTTTTGCAAAGCCATCACAAAAACTAATATTACCACTACCCCTATCACGATGGGAGAAAAAGGTCCAAAGGTATTCTGCATTCCACCTTCAATCCTATCCAATAGCGTGATATCTTCATTGGCATAGAGGGTAAATGATAGGTCTCCTTCTGGTAAACTTGCCAAAGCTACAGTGTAAACTCCCTTTTCTCCCCTTACTAGCTCAATATTGCTTTCTACAACATATGGTGCTTCTTGACCTGGGATAATTTCAATATTGAGGTTCTTAAAATCACTCCAATTTTTAGCTGGATTTAATATATAATCAAATGTATACAAGGGTTTCGCTGTTTTAGATCTATCCATAGTTCCAGATGCAATGTAGCATATACTTACTTCCTTGCCCATATTAGAAGGGAACTCTACAGTATAAACTATAGTGAATATTCGCTCAAGGTACTCTCGTGCTATTATATCATCTTCAGAGCTATATCCTCTTCTTTCTGTAAATTCTTTATCAAGGGATTTTGCATAGAGATTATATAATTGGGTGTCTGAAATAACACCCTCATTTCCAACCTTAGTGTTATTTTTTATATACTCCATCAAATATGATCTGACATCTTTCTCTTCAATAGAAATTTGATGAGTTAATAAATCAGTTTTTACCTTAAGCTCTCCATCTGTAAAGGCATTTATATTTAAGTCGATGTCATCCCCTAAAACAAAAATCTCTAAGGTCTTAGGTCCATAGCACCAAGATGCAATTCTCGTTTCTTTATCTTTATATTCATAACGATTAAAACCATTTGTAAGAATCTTAGTTTTTTCATAATCATAATCAAAGTCAACCGAAAAGTTAATTCTTTGCTCAGTAGTCGGTTTAACATCAATAATATATAGCTTGCCTTTTTCATTTTCCGCAAAATGTTTTGCAGTATAAGGTTTATTTGTTATGTTATTTACGATGCTGCTAAAGTCAAAGCTCACTTCTTTTTCCCCTTGCCTCGGGTCTCCGTGGTTATCCACCACATCTCCTACGTATATATCATAAGGCAGTACTTCATTATCATCTGTTATTATGATATTATCAGAAGAAAGACTATCAAGTCTTCCTACAAAGGGAAATGCCATCTGCACTGACTGAGATTCATTTGTTGGATTATACATTTCATAAGTAGCAGTGACTTTTCCACCAATGGTATGGGAAGAATCTATCTCTTCAGAAAAATCAAAAACAAGCTTTTCACCTTCTACTATAATAGGAGAATTTTCTTCAACTGACATTATCTCTGAAGCCGGATATCCCTTCCAAAATACAGGTCCAGAGTTAGCAAAGCCCAAAGTAGAAAGTGAGAAAATGCATGTAACACATAAAATAAATGCAATAAACTTCTTCATGAAACCACCCCCGTATCCTATAGACATTGCTTCATAGAAAAAAGTTCCATTGTGTAAATATCTAAAAATTTTTGTTGCTATTTTAGACTTTTCAACAGCTCAATTAAATACTCATAAACTCTTTTAGTAGAAGAAATACTTAATCTTTCCTTTGGAGTATGGACATCATACATATTTGGTCCAAATGAGATAATATCTAGTTTAGGGTATTTCTTTGCAAACACTCCACATTCTAGCCCAGCGTGAATAACTGTTGACTTCATCTCCTTTCCATACATATCCTTGTATAGAGCTAATGCTGTATCTCTTAATTCTGATTTAGGGTTATATTCCCATTCTGGATAACCACCAGTAATACTGTATTCTGCATCAGCCTCATTTATTTCTTCAACTATCCTTTTACGAAGCTCTAATAATATATCTTCAGATGAGCTTCTAGTAGATACCTGAACAATTATTTTATCATTTTCAGTTTTGATTATAGCTAAATTACTTGAGCTTTCTACTATTTCCTTGTTTTGAGGCATCCATGTAAATACACCAGTTGGAATATTATCTAAAAGCAGTATTAGAGAATCAAAGACTTTTTTATTTAAGGTCTTAGCTGCTATGCTGCCTTCTGTGATAATTATAGCTATATCTGGTTCTTCTGTCTTATATTTATTTATAGCTTTATTTTTTACTTCCTCAAATCTACTATTGAATCTAGATAAGTCCTCTGATTTCACCGCAATCTTAGCAGCTGTCTGTCTCGGAATTGCATTGTCCTTAGTTCCGCCAGTTATGGATACTAGCCTTATATCTAAAATCTCTACTATTTCCTTTAATATATTATTTAGTATCTTGTTAGAATTGCCTCTAGGCTTGTGAATTTCACCACCTGAATGTCCTCCCATTAAGCCCTTTACCGTTATATCTATTTCTATGTATTCTGAAGCATCTTCGTATTCTGCTGGGATTCTTGCTTCAATTAGCTCTCCTCCAGCAGAGCCAGCTATAAGTACTCCTTCTTCTTCTGAGTCTATGTTAAGCAGTCTAGTTCCCTTAAGAATATTCTCTGATAAACCAAGGGCTCCATCCATTTCAGTTTCCTCAGATGATGTTACAAGAAGCTCTATACTAGGATGCTCTAAGGTATTATCTTCAAGTATGGCTAATCCCATGGCTAAAGCTATTCCATTATCTGCTCCTAATGTAGTTTTATCTGCATGAATATAGTCATCATCTACTATTAAGTCAATAGGGTCTTTGCTGAAGTCATGAATACTGTCATCTTCCTTTTCACACACCATGTCCATATGTCCTTGTATAATAACCCCCTCTGAAGCTTCATACTTTGGTGTGGCAGGTTTTCTGATGATAACATTTAACACATCATCCTGAATTGTCTCAAGCCCTAATTTTTCTCCTACACTTTTTATATAGTCGCTAATATTCTGTTCATTATAGGAACATCTTGGAATTTTTGATAATTGTTCAAAATAATAAAAAACTCTTTTTGGCTCTAATCCTTCTAGCTTATTCATAGTTCGCTCCCCTCTCGATTTTAGTTGCTACTACCAATTATACCCTATGGCTAACAATTCTTGAACTCTTTTTTCAGTAGTCCCTCTTCTACAGCAGGGTTTGCAGCACAAGCATTATAATAGAGAAAACTCCGATTATACCCATTAATGGAAGTATAAACTTTAACCATTTGTTATATGTTACATCTACCATTTCAAGAGTCGCCAATATCAATCCTGTTGGAGTTATAAAAGCCATCCAGCCTTGACCCCAGTTATATGCAGTAACTACAACAGCTCTTGATATATTGACTGTATCTGCTAGAGGTGCCATTATAGGCATAGACAGTGTGGCAAGACCAGATGAAGATGGTACAAAAAAACCCAGAAAGCTAAAAAGTAGCATTTGAACTGCTGCAAAAATACCTCTATTCATGTTACCAATAATGGATGAGGTGTGATAAAGTAATGTATCAGAAATCATTCCATTGTCCATTACTATATTGATTGCTCTTGCAACACCAATTATAAGCACAACTCCTATTAAATCTGCTGCACCTTCTATAAACGTATTGACAGCTTCTTTTTCAGAAAACCCTGATAAGAATATGATTATAATGGCTACTGATAAAAATAAGCCTGACATTTCCGGGAACCACCAAATACCTGTAGACACTCCCCAAATTAATATTGGAAATGCACCTAAGAAAACAACAAGCATTAGGATTCTTCTCCAATTAAAGGGTACTACATTTTCAGAATCATAGTGCTTTAAAAACCTTTCCTCTATTCTTATTTTATCTTCGTAAATCAAAGAACTTTTTGGGTCCTTTTGTACTCTTTTTGCATAGCGATAAATATAAATAAGTGTTAAAATCATAGCTAATACTAGGCTTATTGCGCGAAATGCTAATCCCTCGCTAAAGGATATTCCAGCTGCATCGGACGCAATAACTACTGAAAAAGGATTTACAGTTGAAAACATGCTTCCAATAGAAGAGCCCATATATATTGCTGCAATACAGACAATTGCATCGTATCCACTTGCCAAAAATATTGGCATTAAAATAGGGTATAATGCGATGGTTTCTTCAGCTAATCCAAATGTGGTTCCACCTAGTGCTATCAATAGCGAAACAATGACCACTAATAAAAATTCTTTTCCTTTGGTTCTCTTAGATAGAGCTGCAATTCCTGCATCAAAAGTCCCTGTTTTGTTGATTAGTCCAATAATTCCCCCAAGTATCAATACAAAAACCATAATATCCACAGTATCCATAACTCCCTGTATAGGTGACATGATGATTGATAGTAAGCCTTGAGGTGATTGAGCAATCCTTTCATATGTACCGGGAATTGCAATAGGTTTTTTAATGCTGCCATCTACGAATTTGTTAATGCTCATTTTAATATTTAAGCTCTCGAGTGTTTCTTGTGTGGCTGGAAGAGTACTGATTTCTCCCTCATGATTCTCAATTATAAATATATTTTGCTCTGAATCATAGGATAATTTTGAGTATAGTCCTGCTGGCACTATATAAGTTAGTATAGCAGCTAGTACTAGTATGATGAATAGTACCGTAAAGGCTGTAGGAAACTGAAGTCTTTTCTTCTTTTTCTCTTGTTTTTTCATATTCTCATCTCCCTGTGACTGGTTATTCAAAAAAATATTTAGTATCAATAAGAAATTTATTAATCTAATTTCATTTATTATATGTAAAAGCGCCTTAGTTATTATAAATGTTTAATGTATTTATTTTATCTACAGTATTATTGTGATAAAATAGTAGCAGAAAACTTGCATAGGGGGAATTGACTGATGAAGCTTTTATGGAGACTTGGAAAAGAAGCAATTAAATATAAAACACTATACATAATTGCCATACTTTCTACATTTGCACTTACAGTTGTCAACTTGACAGCTCCTAAAATCCTGTCTTCTATGACAGCCCTAGTAGAACAGGGATTAACAGAAGATGGATTAAAGAAAATAAGTATGTTTACTATGGCTTTAATTGCATTATATTTACTCAAGATTTTATTTCGCTATTTAAGTAACTATCTTGCACATAAGGCTGCCTGGAATTTAGTAGAAGATTTAAGAGTAGGTCTATATAGTCATATTCAAGGATTTTCAATGAGTTTTTTCAGTGATAAGCAAACAGGAGACTTAATGAGTAGAGTTATTAATGATACTGCAACCTTTGAGCTTTTATATGCTCATATTATTCCTGAAATGGTTACCAATGTAGTAACAGTAGTAGGTGTTTTACTTATTTTACTTACTATTAATGTAAAGCTTGCCTTATTAACCTGTATTCCTATTCCATTAATTTTATTTTCTGGATGGATTTTTGCTAAAAAGGTACGTCCGAATTTCAAGGTATCTCAAAAAGCTTTGGCAGGGCTGAATGCTAAGCTTCAGGATAATTTTTCTGGTATTCATGAAATTCAAGCATTTGGACAAGAGGATTATGAAGAGGAACAGGTTTCATCACAGGCTGGTGTTTTTACAAAAGCTATGCTTCATGCGCTAAATTTAAGTGCAGTGTTCCATCCAGCTGTGGAATTTCTCTCCTCTATTGGTACCGTAATTGTTGTAGGAGCAGGAGGACTCTTGGCTTTTCGTGGAGAATTGTCTGTATCTGATATTGTGGCGTTTTTACTATATCTTTCCTTATTTTACACTCCAATCTCAGGACTTGCTAGACTTTTGGAAGAGGTTCAGCAGGCTTATGCAGGAGCAGAGCGAGTAATGATGATTCTAGATACTCCTACTGAGATTAAAAATTCTTCTGATGCAGTAGAATTGGAAAGTGTGAAAGGTAGCATTACATTTGATTCTGTAGGGTTTCAGTATGAAAAAGATGTTCCAATCCTAAAGGATATTCAGTTTTCCTGTAAGCCTGGACAAATGGTTGCATTAGTAGGACCAACAGGTGTAGGTAAAACCACTTTAACTCAATTAATATCAAGATTCTACGATCCTACTAATGGAAGGGTTTTAATAGATGGAGTAGATATTAAAAGTGTAACCTTAGAAAGCCTTAGAGCTAATATTGCGCCAGTGCTTCAAGATACATTCCTATTCAATGGTACTATTGCAGAAAATATAGGATATGCTGATCCTAATGCAAGTATGGAAGAAATCATTGAAGCTGCAAAAGCTGCTAGAATTCATGATAATATTATGGAAATGCCTCACCAATATGAGACTAAGGTAGGGGAACGTGGAATGCGTCTTTCTGGTGGACAAAAGCAAAGAATTGCAATCGCGAGAGCTATTCTGAGAAAGGCACCTATAATTATTTTAGACGAGGCTACTGCATCAGTTGATGTGGAAACAGAAAAGGAAATTCAGAAGGCTATTGCTGATTTAGCTGGAACTAGAACAATCGTAGCTATTGCCCATAGGCTGTCTACCATTCAAAATGCAGATATGATACTAGTCTTAGAAGAGGGAAGAATTGTTCAAAGAGGTACTCACAAAGAATTAATGGAACAGGAAGGCTTATATAAGCGCCTTAATCTAGCTCAAACCAAGTAAATAGGGATATTTGATACAAATTAGAATTAATTTTCTGTTGCACTATTTTAAAAAATTCGTCGTTATATGTATTGTTCATTGCAGTTATAATATACCCTATGATGGAGAAAAGATGGCTAATATTAGCCATCTTTTCTCTTTTTTACAGGGCTATTTCCTGTCAGCCCCTTCTTCGTTATCTATTGTAATGCTTCAACATTATAGCCCTTTTCAATTAGTTGATCTAGTACTGTGCCATCCTTTGCTAAATGTCCTGCGCCAACTACAACAAAATATGTCCCTTTGCTCTCTGATTCTAAAATAGTGATTATTTTCTCAGCCATATCCTTATCTCTTTGGCCAAATAACATCTTAGTGAACTCGTCTTCTTCAGCCCCCTCAGTGGAATGACCATAGCTATTAGTAAATCCTTCAATATCTCCATTTTTCCATTGAGTTAACCATTCATCTAGTAATTTAGCTGAATCAACAGTCTCATCAGTTTTTGGTGCTAATATACTATCTATTATGCTAACTAAATATCCTTCTTGGGTTTCAGCTGATAGTCCATCAAATAAATCAGCCTGATATCTTATTCCTTCTAATTCAACAATTGGCTTTTGAGCTAATAATGCATTTGAAAGGAAATACATATCTATTCCTAAACTAGCTGCTTGGCTTCCCTGTTGAATGTTCTCAGAATTAGTCATAGAAAGAACAGTTAAATCATTAGCTATACTCCAAGGCTTAAATTGATTGTAAACATCTTCTGGTAACCCATATTTTCCAAACAACTCCATTAGCTTTTCATAGGTTTCTTCACTTATATTGTCTTTAAGTGTTGTACCATCTTGGTATGTAGCTTTTTGTAGAAAATAGTCCATTCCGCCTTGCTGTTCAAACAAATTAGCCTCAACAATCAATGCGTCAGATTCATAGAATGCTTGCTTTAGTTTTTGATTCAAAGGATAAACCTCACTGCTGCCTACATGAATAGACCCTAAGAAATAAATCACATTTCCATTATGCCCTACCTTCCAAGCTAATCCCTTTGAGCCTGCTTGCAGCTGAGCGTATGTATCATGTACTAATCTAGTTGCAAATATTACAGCCTGTTCTGTAGTACATGGCTTATTTAGGTCTAATCCGTTAGGAGTCCCTGCAAGTATGCCTCGTTCTTGCATATATTCAACTGGTGAGCCACCTACAGATAACTCGTATTGAGCTAAAATATTATACAGTCTAGTAATAACATCTTCTCGAGTTCCATTAGCCTCAAAAGAAATCGGTTTATATTCAACTTTCTTATTAAGTTCTAATGCTTCGATTTTATTAGCAGTGTTTGCTAATAGCTCCACTAGTCTTTCTTGAGATATCTCGCTTCTAAAGCTGTCATAATACCATTCAATAGGATAAATACCATATCTTTCTCCTTCATTTAAGTCTCCTATAGCCCATTGGCTAATATCAGGAGTCGGCATTTCCTCAGCCCAAACTGGTACAATCATAGTTAGCATCATTATTAATACTAGCACTAATGAAGCCATACCTTTTCTTGATAATTTCTTCAATTTCTTTTCCATTCTATCTCTCCTTACATAAAAAAAGTTTATTCCTCTAATTTAGAGATTTTTATCATAGGGTATTAGTAAGATATTTGTTTGACAAAAAAATATCAGAGCTAAAGTCTATACTAACATTATTCCCCTATTCATTGTAAAAGTCAACCTTAATTCTGTCTGTATATATCTACCCTTTATTAATACAAAATAACAGGATATGATTATCCTGTTATTTTTGATCCTTATATCCCTCTCTTAGCAGTCTGTATTCTCCAGTTTCTGTATTTAAATCATATATATTAAAATTAGTTTTCATGTCTATGCCTTCAATATGAGTTGCTAGATTAATAGATGCTGAGCCGTCATCTCCACTTATAATTCTATGGAATACATATGTTGGCCAAGTTAAGATAGCTCCTCCTTCGCATACGATTTCTCCATTATGTTCAATATATTCAGGAGTAACTACGAAATTTTCAACTCTTCCGTGTTCCTGTGTATACAACTCAACATATCTTGTTCCATGCATCACAAATAAATTGTCCTCCTGATACGGATGCATATACCATGGACGTTCAATATCTCCTACTGAACCAGGGGATTTGGCATTACCTTTATGCAATACTCTATCTATTGCATCGACTTTTGGAATCATTGGTTTTACCATAATGTCAAAAGTAACTCCTGTTGTTTTACGAAACTCTTTTAGTTTGATTATCCTGTAAAAATTCTTTTCCTCCTTGATTACTAAACCCATTCTAATCCTCCCTGTTTTTAAAAATTTTTAGCTCTGTATAATATCTATGAGTATCCATGCCTCTTATATGACTACTAAATTATTACAGGGCTCTATGACAAATTAAATATATTATCGGTCTATGACCGTATTGTTAGAAAAGTCACTTTTGGATATTATAACTTATAATAAGAATTGAAGTGACATAGAAAATAATTGATGAATGAGAGGCAAATAAAATGAAAATAGGTATTATTTCTGATACTCATGTAAAAAAGGATATTCAAAGCTTTGCAAATCTGCTGGACACTTGTTTTAAAGAAGTGGATCTCATTATTCATGCAGGGGACTATATAAATGCTGATGTAATAAAGCTTTTAAAAGATTATACAAATTTTATAGGAGTTTGGGGCAATGTTGATGAGTCTGAGGTAAAAGGCTTAGTCAATGAGAAAGAAATAATTTCTATAAAGGACTATAGGATAGGGGTTTTTCATGGGCATGGAACTAGTAGCTCTACTTTAGATAGAGCCTATGAAAAATTTAAGGAAGATGAGGTGGATATTATTGTTTTTGGGCATAGCCACCAGCCCCTAGTAAAGACTAAAAATGGCATATTAATCATAAATCCAGGTTCTCTAACGAGCAGGCGTCGTGAAAGATGGTTTTCTTATATTATTTTAGAGTTGAATGAACAAAGTATTGATTTAGGATTTAGATTCTTTTCATAAGCATCAGAGATTGGTAATCCCTGATGCTTATATGTAAGGTCAAGGCTAGAGCTTATTTAAAGTAAGCTAAGACTCTGTTCATTGTCTCAGGTTCTATTTCAACAACTACAGGTCCATGTAAAAACATCCGATTGTTTGATTCAGCTTCTCTTAGCACAATAAAATGACTGCAAAGAATTTTATTGTCTACTTTTATCAGTTCATTGGGTCATAACCAGCTACATAAAATTTTCCCCGTACGTGCTCTCTTTCAATTTTAAAAAAATCTTCAATTTTAGCCCTCTTCTTATCAATATACTGATTAGCCATTTTCTCTATATGCTTATTATCGTCTATTGCTATAATTTCATCTTTATAAAAAATTGCTTTTTTAAATCATCTTTCATTTATTTTTATCCTATTTTATGTTCTTTAACATGTCAAGCATTTAGAAAATACTATAATTTTTCCAAATTACCTATTGCATTTTTAAAAACTATCATGTATTATTGTATTAGGTTATTAATGCAATAATACACCATAGGCAAAAGGAGTGATGTAATGCAATGGAATATTGACTCTGAACGACCAGTTTATATTCAGTTAATTGAACAGATACAAGCAGGTATTATTTCAGGTAATTTTAATCCAGGTGACAAGCTGCCTTCAGTCCGAGAATTAGCAGCTGAAGCTGGAGTTAATCCCAACACAATGCAAAGAGCATTGGCTGAATTGGAGCAAACCGGATTAGTTTACACTAACAGAACCAGTGGTCGATATATAACCTCTGATATAGAAATTATCAAAAAATTAAAGAAGCAGTCTGCCAGGAACATCATTATAGATTTTATTGAAAAAATGAAGCTGATTGGATACGAGGAGAAGGAAATATTAGAATGTGTTATTAAAATTTTAGAGGAGATGAGAAAATGAACCCTATCCTAGAGTGTAAATCATTAACCAAAAGATATTCAGGATTTACTGCACTTTCTGATGTGAATTTGACATTAGAAAGAGGTCGCATTATAGGACTACTAGGTCCAAATGGTAGTGGAAAAACTACATTACTTAAATTGATAAATGGACTTTTGGTACCTGACAGTGGAAATATACAAATTGCAGGTAGTACACCCGGAGTAGAAACTAAAAAAACAGTTTCATATCTACCTGAAAAAACTTATCTGGCTGATTGGATGAAAGTTACTCAAGTAGTTGAATTCTTTCAGGATTTTTATGAGAACTTTAATTCAGAAAAAGCCTATGACATGCTAGCAGATTTAAAAATCAACCCAGAAAGCCAACTCAAAACTTTATCTAAGGGAACAAAAGAAAAGGTTCAATTGATATTAGTAATGAGCCGCAAAGCAGAGCTATATTGCCTTGATGAGCCTATAGGAGGGGTAGACCCAGCATCAAGGGATTATATCTTAAACACTATTATTAGCAATTATAGAGAAAACTCCACTATATTAATCTCTACACATCTTATTGCAGATATTGAGAAAGTATTAGATGAGGTCATATTTCTTAAGGATGGCTCTGTTACCTTACATTCTTCTGTAGACGATGTTAGAGTAAAGGAAAGCAAATCAATAGATTCACTGTTCAGGGAGGTGTTCAAATGCTAGGGAAATTGATGAAACATGAGTTAAATGCAACCTCAAGACTATTAGTGCCTTTATATATAGTTCTATTGTTTATTTCTTTAATAAATCGTTTTGTACTTCAATTAAATATTCGGGAAGGAATTTTTATATTTTTCACTGGATTTCTAGTAGTTGCTCAGGTTATACTTATTTTTACGATTTTAGTTACTACAGCATTATTTATGATAATCAGATTTTATAAAAACCTTTTGAGTGATGAAGGATATTTGATGTTTACATTGCCAGTCAATTCCCATCAATTAATTATATCTAAATTAATAGTTACTCTATTTTGGATATTTGTTAGTATTATAATTGTATTGTCATCCTTATATATAACCTTTGTTAGTTCAGGCAATATGAGCATAATTATACAAGAAGTGCAAAGAGCATTTGCTGAGTTTAGCATGGTCTTTGGTGGTAAAACTGCTCTATTGGTTGTTGAATTAATTATCATGATAATTGTAAGTGCTATTTCTAACATTTTAATTGTTTATGCTTCCATTGCAATAGGTCAGCTATTTAGTAAGCATAAGATTATTGCTTCATTTGTGTCTTACGCTGTTATTTATAACGCTATACAACTGATTATGATCATAGCCTTAGTTATTCTTAGTATTATTGTATCTGGAAGTATAAACTTTACAAATGTACTTCCTAATATAGCCTTCCAAGTTAGCATCATAGTTACTGTATTAGCCTGTGTAGCCTTTTATATAATAACTAATCATATTTTTGAGAAAAAGCTAAACTTAGACTGATAATAAATATTCCCTCTGCTATAATGGGCAGAGGGAATATCCTATTTTTGATAATATGAAATCCTTTATTAGCGCTTAAAGCAACAAAATATCGCTTTTTCAGTAGCATTACTAATACTTGTCTCCCTTTATTAATGATGCCAATAGCTTTCCAACTCCAGTTATATATCTCCCGTTAGCTAGCTTTACGATTGCATTCATTGTTTCCATTGAGACTGTACCATCCCCCATTTGAACCATTGTTCTTAAAGGTGATTCTATAATGGTGCACCAAGTCATTCTATATATCGGGTCATTTTCATCCTCAGTACCTAGCATTTTTCTAATATGTGCTTTTGCGAACTTAAATAGCATCTTCCCAATAAATGTTGAGCTAATCTCTTCCAGTGAAGAATTAATTGTAAATTCTTCTTCCCCTCGTTCTGAAGATGGTAAATCTCTACCATATACTGCTCTAAATTCATTTTCATCAATTCCAAAGCCTTCGTCATTTAGGTTATAGTAAGATGGTGAAGTTTCTCTATAGTCTGGTACATTAACATCTGTCCTAGTTGAGCTCACATATATATTAGACGTCAACCTTATGTCTCTGGAAGAGGCTCCAATTAAAATTTCAAATTTTCCTTCCTCAACATGCCAGTCATTTATGTTCACATTGTAATAAGCAAAGGAACGCTTGTCTAAAATAAACACTGCATTCTTTTCTTCCCCTGGCTTAAGGAGTAGCTTATCAAAGCCCTTAAGCTCCCTATCAGGTCTAAAAATTGTCGACTCACAATCTCTTACATATAATTGTACTATTTCTGCTCCTTCTACTGTCCCCACATTTTTGACCTTTACACATACAGTAACGGTTTCACTGTCTTTAATACTTTCCTTTGACAATTTGATATCGGAGTACTCAAATTTAGTATAGCTTAATCCATGGCCAAATGGAAAGAGTACATCTGCTTTGGCAGTATCATAATATCTATATCCCACATATATACTCTCACGATATTCCTCTGTTACTTTCCCCTTTGCAAAGTATTGGTATACAGGAGTGTCGGACAATTTCAAAGGATAGGTTTCAGCTAATTTACCAGAGGGATTAGCTTCACCGAAAAGTATATCAACTATTGCAGATGCACCTGCTTGACCTGCTAAATATGAGTTTAGCAAGCCTTTTACTTCATCTATCCAAGGCATCTCTACAGGAGAGCCACCAGATAATACAACAACTAAATTCTTATTTTCTTCACTAACACATTTTATTAATTGATTGTGTGATTCAGGCACCCTCATATGCTGTCTGTCATAGCCTTCTGACTCATATTTTTCGGTAAGTCCACCAAAAATCAGAATTACATCTGCTGTCTTTGCAGCATTACAGGCTTCATCTATTAACAATTGATTCGGCTTATCATCGTTAATATCATAGCCTTTATAATATTTAAAATCAACTCCATAATTCATTAACTCATCACAAATATTATTAAGCCTTGTGGGTGCAACGAGAGAGCTTCCAGCTCCTTGATACCTTGGTTTTTTAGCAAATTCTCCTAAAACTACTATTTTAGAATCTTTGCTTAGTGGCAAAATATTGTCCTCACTCTTAAGTAAAATCATAGACTGTGTAGCAGCCTTTTTAGCTAAGTTATGATGAGCCTCAGCATCATAACGAAAATCAGATATTTTACTTTCCTCCGACTTGGATATTAATCTTAAAATTCTTTCAACTGCTTTATCAAGAATAGCTTCATCTAGCTCACCATTTGCTACTGCCTCCACTATTCTTTTACTGCCATAGCCCTTTGATGATGGCATTTCTAGTTCTGCTCCTGCTTTAACGCCTTGAACTATATCGTTACATGCTCCCCAATCTGTTACTACAAGTCCTTCAAATCCCCATTCTTTCCTCAGTATATCATCTAATAATTTACTGTTTTCGCAGCAATATGTTCCATTTAACTTATTATATGCACCCATTACAGTCCAAGGCTTAGATTTCTTAACCGCAGTTTCAAATCCAGCTAAGTATATTTCCCTAAGTGTACGCTCATCTACAACTGCATCTATTTTCATGCGGCGTGTTTCTTGATTATTTACTGCATAATGCTTTAGAGAAGTACCTATGCCCTTTGACTGTACTCCATTAACCATAGCGGTAGCCATCTCACCTGTTAAATACGGGTCCTCGGATATGTATTCAAAATTTCTTCCACAAAGCGGAGAACGTTTAATATTAGCCCCTGGACCTAATATAACAGATACTCCTTCTTGCAAGCACTCTTCCCCTAATGCTTCTCCAATTTCTTTCATAAGCTCCCTATCCCATGAGCTTGCTGTAGTCACAGCAGTTGGGAAGCATGTAGCAGGAATACTTTCGTTTAATCCTAAATGGTCCTCACTTTCATATTGTTTTCTTAGTCCATGAGGCCCATCTGCTACCATTATAGAAGGTATATTGAATCTATCTATATCCCTTAGATGCCAAAAATCCTTTCCTGAACATAGAGAAGCCTTTTCTTCAAGTGTCATGGTTTTAATTATTTTGTTAACATCCATACCCATCCCCCTTATATATCACAGGACAATACTACTAGCCTGTCTTTCAGTGCTTTTCCCTACATAAATCCTTAACAAAAGTTTATCAATTTTATATTTACAATGCAACATAAACAACTATACTTGCTTGACCCAACAAAATGATGCCATATTTAACTTATCTAGCTGTTTTTTCCTTATGATATTTATTTTAAATTTCAAACTTTTATTTCTAAATCTTTGGTGTATAATATATTAGGGAGGGATTATGAAATGGAAATTTTAAAAACAATAAAAACAAGAATATCAACAAGAAGCTACAAATCTGAACAAATTACTAATGAAGAATTAGACAAGGTACTATTTGCAGCTAATGCAGCTCCTGTTGGAAATGGACTATATGAAAATGTCCATCTTACGGTTGTACAAAATGAGGAGCTGTTACATAAGATGGTAAAATCTACAGCAGAGGTTTCTAATAACCCAGATGCTAACCCATTCTATGGAGCACCAACTGTTATTATTGTTTCATGCAGAGTAACTGACCCTGCTAAAATAAGTAGTGCATATGCAAATGCAGGATGTATTATAGAAAATATGAGCCTTGCGGCTACTGACATAGGACTTGGTAGTGTATATTTACTAGGATTTATCCGAGCAGGTGCCATAAATGATAGTCTAAAGAAAGAGCTAGGAATACCTGAGAACTTTAATCCAGTCTCTGCCATGACACTTGGCTACCCAACTGAAAAGCTTGTGGAAAGAGATATTCCTACAAATAGAATTTCAACTAACTATATCAGATAACTTAAAACTCCTTCCTAATAAGATATTTCAAGTTCTTATTTAGAAAGGAGTTTATTATTATCCCTCTTGTATAGTTCTGATTTTCTTAGCTATCTATTTAAAGGAAATTAATCTAAGTACCATTTAAGCGAGAAATCTTCTCCACTTATTCTTTTAAACAATTCCTCATATTTATATAATCCTGAAGGTTTTATAACCTCATTTATTATAAACTCTCCAAATTCCTTTGGTTTTTCCGAAACAGACTTAATTCCATGCTTTTTACAAAATACTTTCTTTAACATTTCACAGGTAACATCACCCATAAAATAATTATGCATATAGATTGGATGAGTAGTATAGTGGATTTTATATCCAAAAGGCGGTTCCTCATCAAGTGGCTTATCTCCAAATAAATCTTTATAGGTATTAAAATATATACTATATATATCATCTAAGGATTTAATATCATTTCTATACAATTCATGATCAAAGAATATGTTTCCTATAAATCTTAGATAGTTCATTTTCTTAAATTCTCTAATTTCCTTAAATTCTTTTTCTACTGAGTCATCAAAAAAGTTTTTATAAAACATCTCATCATATAAGAAACTGCCAAATAGATTTGCGATACCCTCTGTAACTATTCCACTCACTCCATAGTTTAATAGCACATCCTTTGGGTCAAGCAAATAAAAATGTACTCCATGTCCAGTTTCATGAAGTAATACTCCATATTCATGATATTTGTTTTTTACATTAGCTAAAATCCTTGAATCCACACCATTTTTTATTGGAAAATTATATCCCCATTCAGACTTGTTTTTTCTTGAAAAAATATCATAGGTAATATTAAATTTATCTAATTCTATTCCAAAATTCAAAAAGAACTTTCTTAAAATCTCATAATAATTAGACATATCTATTGTTGAATTTTGAGCTGGTGCAATTTTAGCTAGTATATAATCTTCATCCCATGGCATTATATTTTCATCATTTAAAAATTTCTTTGCGTATTCACTTCTTTTAGCTTTTAAAGTATTTATATTTGTCTTCAATTCATCCTTCCAACTGTGAAATATAGCTGGACTAAGCTCATCTTGTTTCAGCATATGCTCTATGAAGTCATTATCACCATATGCCTTAGCATATTTTTTTCTTAAATTAATTAAATCAATAAATCCACCATCAATTAAAGGTCTATTTACTTGATTTCTAGCAAAATAAGCTTTCTTTCTTAGTTCTCTGTCTTCTTCATTTGATAATATTTGAGTTAATTCAACACTTGATACTTCTTTACCATCTAACTTGAACCTAAAAGTGTTAAGAATCATTGACAATTCATTTGTTTTCTTCTGTATTTCTAAATTTAGCTCATTTAGCTCATCACTTAAATGATAAGATTTTATGTAATTATAGATTATTTCTACTCTTCTTTTATCTATTGGGTCTAAATCCTTCTCTAAATACTCTAATACTAATTCATAATTATTTTTGTCCTTCAAAAATTCATTAATCTCTTTATAGGCATTTTCTATTCCAAAGTCATACCCTACTGTGTATTGAACCCATGACAATTTACTTAGATTAGTTTGCATTTCATCTAGCTTCTCAACCATTTTATGTAGTTTATCCACAATAATCCCCCCATTTTCTATATCTAAAGCACTCAAAACTCTTGTCTTAAAAAAAGCATACCACACTTTTCCATAATCATCAATATTTCTAATAGCTATATATTATTAGTTAGTTGGTACATAATCGTGATCAACAGTAATAACTGAATAGTAATTTGAATTTAGTTCATAGATTTTATCTGAAATAAGCTTAACTAACTCATCATCACTCCACTGAAAGTCATAGGGAACTACTACATCAAAAATCAGGTTTGAATGACTCCTCCCCCATACGACACGAAAATCATGCATCCCTATTTTAGGTGACAGATTTTCAAGGATATATTCTACCTCAGCTCTTAGTTTATTAGTCCTCGTATCATTGATAACAACAGGGTCAAGATGAATAACTAAATTAATTCCTTCTTCTTTAAGAAAGTCACGCTCAATATTATCAATAACATCATGACTAACCATAATATCATTTTCAGCTGACATCTCACAATGAACAGATGCAAAACATTGTCCCTCACCATAGTTATGTACTGTCAGATCATGAAGCCCAATTATACCATCATAGCTGAGAATTTTCTCATAGATACTATCAACCAACTCTTTTGAAGGAGCAGTGCCAAGCAACGGGTTTATTGTTTCTTTAATAAGACCTACTCCAGATACTAAAATGAATAAGGCAACCAAGGTTCCAATGTAACCATCTAAGTTAAAGCCAGTCAAATGAGTAATGACAACTGCAATTAAAACAGCAGATGTTGAAAGAATATCATTTCGGCTATCTATAGATGTTGCCATAAGAGTTGTAGAGTTTATCATTTTCCCTATTTTCCTGTAAAATAAGCTTTGCCATAGCTTTATAAGAATTGAAATCACTAGTATAACCACAGAAACCATACTAAATCTAGTTACTTCAGGGTTAATTATTTTGCCTACTGAGCTAATAATAAGCTGTATTCCTAAAATTACAATAATTATGGATACAATAAGTCCTGATACATATTCCATTCGCTTGTGCCCATAAGGGTGATTTTTATCCGCAGGCTTACCAGATATTTTAAATCCAACTAATGTAATAATTGAAGAACCTGAATCTGATAAATTGTTTATGGCATCGGCAATAATGGAAATGCTGTTAAAAAACATTCCAGCAATTATCTTAATTATAAAGAGCAATAAATTTGACACAATGCCCATGATACTGGCAAATTTGCCGAAGCGCTCTCGTACTCTAAAATTAGATGTATTCTGGTAATCTTTAATGAACAATTTAATTAATAAACTTGTCAAAGCTACACCCCAATTCAATAAAAAGTATATTATAGACAAACAAATTCAAATCTAAATATATTATCGGTACAATTTTATGATTCAGATATAGATAAACAAGTTCAAGATTGAAATTTAAAATGCTAAGTGAATTATTTGCAGGACATGGCTATAACTCCCAATTCATGTAGAAGAAAAATCCGTTAA